>NZ_BHYK01000026.1 GCF_003865095.1 Clostridium tagluense
ATGATGGCAGTATAGAGAATTTTTTAACTAATGTTAATATTAAAGATTTTAAAACCTTAGTTTTAGGTGTCGATGGTAAGATAGTTGACATTTATTAAGAAGGGGTCAGGCCCCTGGGTAAATATGTCATTAAGAAGGGGTCAGGCCCTTGGGTAAATATGGATATTGAACCTTGAGGTTCTTGATAAAAAAACTTAGGCTTAAGATATAGCAGTGAAAAATAATGAATAAAAAGATAAGGACAGTTGTCCTTATCTTTTTGTATTTCTTTTAATAATATTTATAGAATATTAATTACTATAAACTATCTTGCAGGCTAATGATGAGGAGCGAAATAGTGATGGAAATGATTATAAATAACGATTTAAATAAAGTATATTTTCTAATGCTTTCATTGTAAAAAGTTAACAAATAAGTTATAATTAAGTGCCGAAATTAAATATTAGAAATCTGCTTGAGGAGGTGTGAATAGAATCAGATTATCATTATTTTGAGGCTAATTTAAAAGGATCAAAATCTCAAATTGGGGGTAATTAGATGTTTAAAAAGAAACAGAAAAAGATACTAAGTTTGATAATGACATTAACGTTAATGTTATTTAATTTTAATGGGCTTATTGGAGCTCAAGTTGTAAAGGCAGACGTAATTACTGTTTTAAGTGAAGGGTTTGATAATGTAAGCCCAAATGGTACTCCTGTACCAGTAGATTGGACTTTTAAAGGTATTACATCATATTATGCCAATGACTTCGGTCTGAAAGCACCCTCTATAGCACTAAAGGTTACAGGGGATCAAGTTGTAACTTCTAGTTTTAGTTTAGCAGCAAAAGCAACACTCTCCTTTTGGATTAAAGGTCAAGGTGGTGGTACACCATCTGTTTGTACTTCAAAGGTATTAGTTGAGCAAAGTGATGGTGTTACTTGGAGTATTGTAAAAGATATCCAGTTAACTGCAGAAACAAAGGGAATACAAACTTATAAATTAGATAGTAATATAAAGCAAGTTAGATTTACACTTAATAAGGTAGTAGGAAATGTGGCTATAGACGATGTTAAAATCCTACAAGATGCAAATCCTGTTGAAAATGTAAGCGTTACCACAGCGACGTTGGATAAAGCTACATTATCATTAGGTGTTGGAAAAACATCACCTTTAGTGGCTACAATAGCACCGTCTAATGCTACAAATAAAAACCTTACTTGGTCTTCAAATAATTCAGCTGTAGCAACAGTAGCTAATGGAGTAGTTACAGGAGTTACTGAAGGCACTGCAACCATAAGAGTAACAACAGGAGATGGAGCTAAGACATCATTATGCGTAGTTACAGTTACTGCAAACGCACCACCCAAAAACAAAGTATTTAATATAATAGAAATTACAGATTTTCATGGACAACTTTTAGATTCCACTAATACAAAACCTGTAGGAGCGGCACTTGCAAAAGTAGTTAAGGATGTAAAAGTTGCAAATCCAAATAGAACATTGATAATTGGTGGAGGAGATTTATATCAAGGGACACCAATATCTAATGTGTTACATGGGGTTCCAGTTCAAAAGGTATTGTCTAAGATAGGAATGGAAGTTACAGCTTTAGGAAATCATGAATTTGATTGGGGACTTAATGTAATTAATACTGAGACAATGAAAGATGCAAATTACAGCATTGTATGTGCTAACATGTATAACAAAGGTAAAGATACTAGGCCATATGCACCATACAAAATAATTACTAAAGATGGAGTGAAAATAGCAGTTATTGGAGGTATACTTCAAGAAGCACCATCTATAATTATGCCAGCTATGACATCACCTTACGATTTTAAGGATGTAGCCACAGAAGTTAATAAGGTAGCTGTAGATTTAAGAACTAATCATTTGGCTGATATAGTATTAGCAGACATACATGATGGTGGTTCATCACTTAATACTATAGTTAATAAGTTACATGGAGTAGATGCAGTGTTTGGTGGACACACACATACTAGCGGTGATGTTGTAAACAAGGATGCCGACGGTAAAGATGTTCCTACAGTAAATGCAGCTTCTACAGGTAAAGGTTTTATTAATTTAAAGATTACTGTAGACCAAGCAAATAAAATAATAGGTTTCTCACCTAAAGGTTCAAACTGGAATGTACTTACAACCGAAATATCATCGTCAATAGATCCTGATTGTAAGAAAATTGTTGATGATGCTAGTAACACATTGTTACCAATATTTAATGAAAAAATTGGAACAAATTCTACTGCTTTAAATAAAGACCAAGTTGAGGCACCTTATGGTGAATCACAACTTGGAAACTGGATGGCAGATGTTGTAAAGAACTATCCCAAATCACCAGCAGATGTAGGGATGGTGAACAATGGTGGAATTAGATTAAGTCCAATTGCAGCAGGAGATATAACTGTTGGAACAATATTTAATATTATGCCTTTTGACAATACAATTTGTACAACAACCATGACAGGGGCACAGCTAAAATTGATTTTTGAACAAGCGGTTCAAACTAATGGTAAAGGAATACAAATTTCTGGAGTTAAATTTATATATGATTCGTCAAAACCATCATATAAACCAGAAGTACCGGGACAAAGAGTGAAAAGCATAATTAGAGAAAGTAACGGTACAATAGTTAAGGATACTGATATACTAAAAGTAAATGCACCCGATTTTATTGCAACTGGGGGAGACACTTTTACAGGGTTCTTAGCACCAGAGATAGTAGCTAGCTTAGTAGATTCACATGAGACTGTACGTGATGCTTTAAATGCTGATGTTAGAGCAAAAGGCAAAATGACAGTTGTAATGAATAATAGAATAGATAATCAAATGGTAGTTGAAAACCCTGTAGTAATGACTATATTAGAAGCTAGAACCACACTTAAAACAGCAGTTACACTTACAGGAACAGTTTCCGCAGTAACTGGTAATAATGTATTTATGCAAGATGCTATAGCCGGGATTTGTGTATTTAACAAAGCGGGGACTACTTTTACAGCTAAGAAAGGCGATAAAATTACAGTGACAGGAAACTTATCAATATATAACGGTTTATTAGAAGTAACGCCAACTTCTGCGGCTGGTGTAGTAACAGTAAGTACAGGTAATGCAGTTACACCTAAAGAAGTTACTCTAGGTGCTATTAATGACTCTTTACAAGGACAATTGGTTAAAATTAAAAATGTAACATTCACAAGTATAGATAATGTAAAGACATCTAGGATAAAAGATTCTACAGGAAGTATAAATGTATATGCAATGCCAGTAGTAGCTGGATTGGCAGTAAATGACACCGCTGATATAACAGCAGTAGTATCCAAATATAACACTGACTTACAATTAGCAGTTGGTAGTGCAGCAGATGTAGTTAAAACTGGTGGTATTTCTGAACGGAAAAGAGAACATAATGGGGGTAGTAATAAGAATAAAGTTGTCCCTTCAATAATCAATAGGATTAATTCTGCAGCAATTGGTTCAAACATTAAATTTGACTTAACACTTAATTCAGTGGTAAGCAAAAGTATATTTAATACTATTAAAGGTCAAGATAAAAATATTACTTTTGAAAAAAATGGAATAAGCTGGACATTTAATGGAAAAGACATTACTTCAGTTGCAAATTATGATATAGATTTATCATTAAAGACGGTGTCAGATGTTTTAAGGAATAAGGAAGCTACAAAGGTTTATCAAGTTACAGGAAAGGATCAATTATTAATCCCATTTTCTTTTAATTATAATGGTAATTTACCAGGTATTGCAACTGTGAAAATTTATATAAGCAAGGACTGGGCAGGGAAATCTGCAACTGTTTTTAAATACTTTGAAGAAAAGAACACCTATGAAACAATTACAACAGGTTCAATTGA
Organism: Clostridium tagluense; assembly: GCF_003865095.1. Taxonomy (GTDB): domain Bacteria; phylum Bacillota; class Clostridia; order Clostridiales; family Clostridiaceae; genus Clostridium_AD; species Clostridium_AD tagluense. The sequence continues at coordinate 3,870 of NZ_BHYK01000026.1, forward strand.
TTCTGATGGGTATATTACTATTAAAATAAATTATTGTAGTGATTATTTTGTGACTCAAAATACGAATCTTTCTCAAACTGATTTTGATGCAATGGTTAATGGAACTGTATTAATAGGAACTAAAGCATTTACTTTAAATTATGCTAATAATCCATTACATGCTTTAGAAATCAATAGTGCAATAGTGAGTGGTGGTGCAATTTATATTAAAGATTTTACAGGTAATTGGATAGACAATCGTACAGGATTATCAGCAATGCCAAAGTAATACAGTAAACAATCTGCAAAGTTATTGATATCAATGGAAAAAAATAATAAATTAAAAATGCCAAGTGTATGTCACTTGGCATTTTTAATTGAGTTAATGATATTGCAGCACTGCAGGTGATGATTTAATGTAATACAGTTTAAGAGCAAAAACTGAAACTCCTTGATAAGATAAAATTGACGCTAAGGGTAAAATATCATCTCGTTAAAAATTAAGTGCAACTATTTGCAAGTTTTAACGTAGTTTATAATGGGCAAGTAAAACGAAAGTTTATTATTTAATTCAAAAGTATATGATATAATGAACTGTAATCTTTGACGATAAATATTAGGATTGAACCTATTAGGAGGAATTTAGTATGAAAAACACTGATACTGTAATAATATCAGAAAAAGAGGCAGTAAATATAAATCTGCATCTTAATGAATATGATAAAGGGGTTATGTCTGATTTTCAAAAGGACTTTTTAAGTGAAGAATTAGCTGGTATGCCACCACTGGAAGATGGACAAGTATCTATCAATGGTGTATATACCTTTGATATGGGAGATAAAATTGAGGTTAGTGTTTATTTAAGAAATGGACTGGCAAATCAAATTAATTTTCACAAAGTTCCGTTAGTAATTATAAACCAAAAGGGTGAGGTACTCGCAAAACAAATTATGGACATGCATGATTTTGGAATATTGCCTCCTTTTTCTGCAAGACCATATAAAGTTTATTTTGATAAGATAAATGTATTTGTTGATACAATTCCAATGGATGATTGGAAAATACAATTTGAAAAATCTATTAGTGCTATAAAAACCGTAAAGGTTGAACTTGACGAGATGCCAAAAAATATGGACCGTGATTTGAAAAATAGCCTTATAAAGTTCTTAAATAAATTACCCTTAATAAGATCTGGAGATGTTAATATTGAGGTGTTTAAAACTTTAAGGTGCATGGATAATTCTATTTCTGTAGTTTTTCTAATTCTTAATGGTTACGATAAAATTGTAAAATTAGAGCGACTTCCAATATTAATTGTGGATGAACAAGGGGAAGTAGTGGCTAAAGGAATATTTGATATTGAAAATATAAATGTAAATCCTCATAAAGCGAAAATTTATGATTTTACTATAACAGAAGAGTATATTGTTAACAAGGATTACGATATAAGTAACTGTAAAGTATATTTTAAAGCATAGTATAGGAGGACAAAATATGAAAGTTGATAAAAAAAATTATAAAAAAATAGTAATTTCATTAGTAGTTATTATATTGGTAATAATTTTATTTTTCTTTTTCAACAAATCTAAAGATAATAAAGTTAATAGTGATAACAAAGAAAAAAGCACTAAAAGCGCTATAAACACTGAAGAGTCAAAAAAGAAGGATGGAGAAGCAGCTAAAGGGAAGGCTACAACCAATGAAGAGAAAGCTGGAGAAAAGGTTACAAGTGAAACTAATAAGGATACAAAAGAAGGAAAAAAAGTAGTAGCCACAGAGGGACAGAAGGACAAAGCCACAAAAGTTACCAATAAAAAAGAGGGATTTTCTGTTTTTGTAAAGGCTGGGAACTTTGGCTCTACAGCAGAAATTCTTATGGATAGTACTAATGATAATACTAGTTATAAATACTATCAATTTTTCCTGGGAAATAAGCCAATATCAAATATTGTAAGTATTACAAAAAATGAGACAACCATCTTTCCAGAGCAAAAGGCTGGAAATGAAGTAGTGCTAAAGCTATTGGGTGAAAACAAGAAAGTTATTAAGGAATTAAAAATAATATTAAATGATAAATAATAAAGTAAATCAATGTATCATAGTATACATGAGAAATATAGGAGTGAAGAAATAAATGAAAAAGAACGTGAATAAAAAAGTTGTTATTATATCGGTTATTGTATTAATTATGGTAGCAGTTGTAGGTATGGTTTACATAAATAAAAATCATCAGGCTAGCTCGAATGATGCAAAAGCTAAAACTGATGTTAGTGGACTTATTACTGCTACTGTAGGAAAGGCTTCTTTTGGATCTATAGTAAATGTAAATCTTTCAGATGCAGGGAAAAAACAGTATAAGGGTGCTACAAAATATCAGGTTTATTATGACAAGAAACCTATAACACAAAAACAAGTGATAGGTAAAGCTACCACAGCTTTCCCAGTTAGAAAAGAAAAGGACAAAGTAGAAATTAAGCTTATAAAAGCAGATGATAAAGAGGTAGGTTCAGTAGAGTTAAATCTGCAAAAGGGAACTGATGTGAAATAAAATCAAGGTCACAAATCATCTTTATAAATAGAAGAGGAGAGATAGTTTTAAAAACTATCTCTCCTCTTCTATTTATAAAGATATTACTCTATACTAATTACTTCTAATGAAGTTGTAGTATCGTTTAATATATCTCCAACTGCATAATTGCTTAAAGTACCAGTTGGTCCTTTATAAATTACACTAGGAATAGATGTAGCGCTTACAGTTTTAGCGCTAGTATTGTCAATCCAAACTGCAGTAAAATCTTTAACATATACACTGCCACCAACCACTAATGCTGCTTTAATTTCATCTAGGTTTTTAGGGTCATTAGCATAGGCCAAATCAAAGGCTTTAGCCCCAATAACTACAGTACCGTTTGGCATTGAAGCTTCAGCTGCATAAGTTTTCAGTGCAAACATAGTAGAAAGTCCTGCTATAATAAGAGTTGCACATAGAATTTTTTTTCTTCTCATAAGTATATCCCCTTTTCATTTATAAATTTTAAATTCACAAATGTATTATCTGTGAATAATATGAGTTCATATGTAAGTTAATCATACCATAGTATATTACGCTTTAAAAAGCAATTTAGTTTCAATTATTTTAAAACATATCTTTTTTATTCAAGTAATAAATAGCAAAAACACCAATAATTCCAATTAGCGCAACCACATACCAAAAGCCTAAAGGGTTTGTAGCGAAGGGTATCCCAACTACATTCATACCATATAATCCAGAAACCATATTGGGTACAGCCATAACTATAGTAATGGCAGCTAGTAATTTCATTACTATATTAAGATTATTTGATATAACAGAAGCGTAGGCACCCATAGTTCCACTTAAAATATTACTATAAATAGTACACATCTCTATAGCCTGTCTGTTTTCAATAATAACATCCTCTAATACATCACTATCGTCTTCATATTTTTCAAGAATATCCAGTTTAAGCATTTTTTCTAAGGTGAGTTCGTTTCCTTTTAAAGAAGTAGAAAAATACACAAGAGATTTTTCCAGGGCTAATAATTGAAGAAGCTCTTTATTCTTTAGAGATTTATGTAACTGTTTTTCTACTATAGAGCTTTTCTTATCAATTTGTCTTAAGTATATTAAATAATAATTAGCAATTCTATATAAAATTTGTAGCATGAATCTTGAACGTTTAAAAGTAAAGAAGGAGCCAACCTTTCTTTCAGTAAAATCTGATAATATTTTGCTATTTTTCAAACATACTGTGATTATAACTTTATCAGTATGGATCATAGCTAAAGGATAAGTATCATAGGTTAAGGAATTATCATCCATATCTGTAAAAGGGATATCCAGTATAATTAATGTGCAATCTTCTATGTCAATACGAGAGGTTTCTTCCTCATCTAAGGCGGCCTTTAAAAAATCCATAGGCACATTTGTCTTTTTAGATACGAATATTAATTCTTCATCTGAGGGATCTATCATATTAATCCAACAACCGGGCTCTATATTTTCAAGCTTAGTTAACTGTCTATTTTCTGCACTGCTATATATTGAAAGCATATTAGCACCTCCTAGTATAAGTCCTTTTATATTATAGTTCATAAGAGGCAGTATGCACAACTAATAATTAAAACACATGGCATTAGAATGCATAAATGGGTGAATTTCCTTGTCGACTGTCGTTAAATGACAGTTGACAAGAAAGACATAATAATCCATAATGATATATGAAAAGCTATACATGATGAATCAGAAAATTGGAATAATAATAGTGAAATTGGACTAAATATATTGAAGAGGATTACTTTGGGAGGGAAAACTATGGAGTTATACCCATTATTTACAATTGCTTTAGCACTATCTTTAGATGCTTTTGGAGTAGCTTTATGTATAGGCTTAAACAACCAAACTAAATCAGTAAATAAGATAGGCTTTATTATTTCATTTGGGTTATTTCAATTTTTATTTTCATATATAGGGGCTTATGTTGGATTCCTTTTTAACACATACGTAGCAACCTTGCCAATCATAATTGGCGGTATGATTATATCTTTGGTTGGAGTACTTATGATTGTGGAAGGTTTTAAAAATGAAGGCAAGTGTCCACTACTTAAACCTAAGATGTATCTTATTTTGGGAATGTCTGTAAGTATAGATGCAATGGTGGTAGGCTTTACGGTATTAAATAATATAACAAAGGTTGTATTATTTAAAGATACATTGTTTATTGGGGGAATAACCCTTATAATGTCTACACTAGCCTTTATAATTTCTAGGTATTTAAAAAAGATAGAAGTTGTAGGCAAATATGCAGATTATATTGGGGGAACGATCCTAATAATTTTCGGGCTAAAAATGATGTTTTTTTAAAAGAAAGGATGATAAAAATGTTAGAAAAATTAAAAGGTTTAAATTCATATGAGGCATTTAAATATTTCAAAGAGATGAATGAGGTTCCAAGAGGTTCTGGTAATGAGAAAGCAATAAGCGATTGGTTAGTAAGCTTTGCTAAAAAGCATAATTTAAATGTAATACAAGATAGTGCATTAAATGTAATAATTAAAAAACCTGCTACAAAAGGCTATGAGAAAGCTCCAATTATAATAATTCAAGGTCATATGGACATGGTTTGTGAAAAAAACACAGAAGTAGTGCATGATTTTGAAAAAGATCCTATTGAGTTTATTGTAGAAGAAGATTTTTTAAGAGCGAATGGAACTACTTTAGGTGCAGATAATGGTATTGCAGTGGCATTTGGTCTTGCAGTACTTGCAGCTACTGATATTGCTCATCCAGCACTAGAATTATTAGTGACTACTGAAGAAGAAACAGGTATGGGTGGAGCTCAGGCTATAGACCCTAAAAATTTAGATGGAAGAATATTAATAAATATAGATTCAGAAGAAGAAGGCAAACTTTTAGTAAGTTGTGCAGGCGGAGTAAGAGAAAAAATAGTGCTTCCAATAACTTGGGAAGAAGCAGATAAAAACTTTATAAACTGTGAAGTAAAATTAATAGGTTTAAATGGTGGACACTCTGGAATGGAAATCAATAAAGAGCGAGGAAATGCTATAAAGCTTATGGGACGTTTTTTAATGGATTTAAAATCAGCTATTGACTTCAAAATAAACAGCATAAATGGAGGAGCTAAAAATAACGCAATTCCTCGTGAAGCTGATGCTATTATATTGTTTAGAGAAAATGATAAAGGAATAGTTAACGAAAAGATAGCACAGTGGAATGATATATTGAAAGACGAACTAACTGTAACTGACCCAGAAGTTAATTTATCAATGGAAATAATGGACAATAAAGTAAAAAGAACCTTTTCTGATGACACTGCAACAAAAGCACTTCAAATACTTTTCCTTATTCCAAATGGAGTTAAAAATATGAGTATGGCAATTGAAGGCTTGGTACAAAGTTCAACCAACATAGGAGTTCTTACAACTTCTGGTAAAGAGGTAGTGTTTGATTCTGCAGTAAGAAGTTCCGTAAGGACATTAAAGAAAGCTATATGTGATGAAACTATAGTACTTGCAGAAATGACAGGAGCAACTATAGAATTTCAATCTGATTACCCAGAATGGCAATATAATCCCAAATCACAGATAAGAACTATACTAGAGAAAGTATATAATGATATAAATGGTAACAAACCTGAAATAGCAGCTATACATGCAGGCCTTGAGTGTGGATTAATTAGTGAAAAATTTGGAGGCAAGATTGATCAAATATCTTTCGGACCTAATATATACGATGTACACACTCCTAAAGAACACCTAAGTATCTCTTCAACAGATAGAATGTGGAGTTTTTTAGTAGCAATACTTGCGGAAGTAAAATAATCAAAATCAATTATTGTGGATAAACACATTTTAGTTTATTTAGAAAGGCTTCTACTTTTGTAGGAGCCTTTTTGTAAGATAGGGGCCATAATTAAAAATAAAATTTAATGCAATATTTAAAGCACTGCTTGTATTGGTGAGCGGATTGAGGTATATTATAATTGTTATAATAATGTAGTAAGGTGATGTAGATGGATGTAATTTCATATTTAAAAGACAATAATATTAAGGTTACTAAACCAAGAAAAAGCATATTGGAAATTATACTTGCAAGTAGTGAGGCTATAAATGCAAATCTCATATACTCTATACTTACAAAGGACAACATAAAAATAGACTTGTCCACGGTATATAGGACTTTAGATTTGCTTGAAAGTAAAAAGATTTTAAATAAATTTGATTTGGGAAACAATATGTATAACTATACCCTGATTACAAATGCTCACAAACATATAATTCAATGTGATTTATGTCATAAGGAAATGGTTATAGATTGCCCAATACCTCAAATAGAAGAACAAATAAAAGCAAAGACAGGAATAACGCTTACAGAAAGTCATGTTTATTTAAAAGGAATTTGTAGGGAATGTAAAGAATGTAATAAATGTAATAAATAAGAGAGGATGAGTTTTATGCAATTTTCTTCGTTAGTTTTAATGGAAATAGATAAAGAGACTAATCAATTTGTTAAGGAACTTGGAAGCTATGAAGCTTCTGAAGGTGCGGAATTTGTTACAAAATTAAATTATTATGGAGAATCAATAAATTTATTTTTTGACACTCATAATGATGTGGAAGAGTGGCAATTTACAGCAATTTATGATTATTTTAATGAAGAAGCATTTAGAAATAAAGGATATTCTATTGAGGCTGTGGATGATGAATATAATCCAACATGGGTAGTTAGATTCGAGTATTCAAAAGAACATATGGTTGTTAATGAAGCTATAATTGAAATATGTGAATTAATAAAGCAGGAACTTAGAGAAGTTTTTGAAAAGATCAAAGGAAAAGAGGAAGAATACAAATAGATGTATAGGAGTGGCCATGAGACTCGAATTTATTAATAGTATAAAGGTTGATGAAATTCTAGGGCGAAATATACTTACAAATGACGGAAGTATCCTACTACGAACAGGAGTTAAGTTGACGCAGCAATATATCCAAAAACTTAAACAATTAGGTGTTTTTTATGTATATGTGCAAGATGCTAGATTAGATGATATATCCATAGAAGATGAAAAATTAAGTAACTTAAAATCAACAACAATGAAAAATATGTCTAAAATAATGAAAAATGTAACTGGGGGAGATAAGGAAGGTACTAAGGAATCCTTAGCAATAGTGGAAGATTTAGTTAATTACATTATTCAGTTGGGTGATGTAAATAAAAGTTTGTTCGATGTTCAAACTTATGACAATTACACTTATCTCCACTCTATAGATACTGGAATTATGGCAATTTTTCTTGGAATGTCAATGAATCTTAAGGAAAGTGAATTAAAAGAACTAAGCATAGGCGCAATCCTTCATGACATAGGTAAAACTAAAGTTCCTAAAGAGATAGTAACTAAAGCAGGCGAGTTAACAGTTGAAGAGTTTGAAGAAATTAAGAAGCATCCTACTTATGGAAGGAATATTTTAGAAAAGAATTTGTCCATATCTACTGAAGTTTTAAAAGCGGTGGAACATCACCATGAAAGAGTTGATGGAAAGGGATATCCCTTTGGACTTATTAGCAATGAAATTTCTAAGTTCGCAAAAATAATTTGTGTTTGTGATGTTTATGATGCTGTAAGTAATGATAGAACTTATAGAGAAAAATTTAATCCTAGCGATGCTTACGAGTTAATTTTAGCAGGATCTGGAAATGCTTTTGATGAAGAAATAGTGCGAAGATTCAAAGAAACATTTTCAGTATTTCCATTAGGTATTTGTTTAAGGTTATCTAACGGAGTTGAAGGGTATGTAATTAGGCAAAATAAAAATTTTCCTGATAGGCCTGTAATAAGGGTGCTTTATGAAACTGAGACTAGGAAACCTATTAAATTTTATGAAATAGATTTGCTACAAAACAAGAATATTGTAGTAAAGTCAATAATATGATATGGGTGCCATCCACTTGCCACGTGGGTGACGTCCTATAGGAGTAAAATATGAATGAAAAGACTATAAAAATTGTTATAAAGGGAATTACCCAGCAATATGGATATTTATTAGAGGATATTAGAAGTAGGGATGATAAATCTGATCTATGGACAGTGAGCAAAGATATTAATGGGGATTCCTATCGATTAATATTTATTAGTTCGCAAAGCTTAGATGGATTAAAACAATATGATATTCCAGAGGATAAAAATAATATATATATATTATTCTCTGAGGATGAATTCAGTATGGAAAGTGACACAAAAGCTCTTTCAATAAATAATTTATTAGAAAAACCATTGATTAGAGTAGAGATAAAAGATAAAAAAGTGAACTACTGCGAAAATGTAAATTTGCAAGTGGTACAGGAACTGGCAAGCGTAATGAGCAATAACAATTTGCAAAGCAATAGTGAAAAAATAAGTTTAGCGGATAAACCTTGGGTTACTATAGGTATTATAGCTATAAATGTTATAATGTACTTAGTTACAGCTTATTTGAGCTATGTTTATGCAAAAGGGAGCATGTTTAATAGTGATATTAATGTTTTAGTTCTACTTGGTGCTAAAGTTAATGAGCTAATCGCAAAGGGACAGTATTATAGATTTATTTCTTGTATGTTTTTACATGGTGGTATTGTGCATTTAGGTGTGAATATGTATTCACTTTATTCTATTGGTCCGATGGTTGAAAAGGTTTATGGAAAGGCAAAGTATAGTGCTATTTATTTTACTTCCGGCATATGCGCATCTATATTTAGTTATATTTTTTCAACAAGTGTTTCCATTGGAGCCTCCGGTGCAATCTTTGGACTCCTGGGTGCAGTACTTGTTTTTGCAATTAAGGCTAAAGGTAAAACTGGAAAAGGGTTTATAAGAAGTATTTTATCAGTTATATTTATAAATATATTTATTGGAGTGACGCTACCAAATATTGATAATTTTGCTCATATAGGTGGACTTATTGGTGGAATGCTTATAGCCTTTTTAGTTAGTTTTAAAGCAGAAGAGTAATGAGGGCTTACCCTCTAATTATGATTTGAAAATATAATAAATAGGCCCCCCAGAGATTTATCTTGGGGGGCTGAATAGCTTTATGCAACATTATGGCTTTTATCTCCAATAATATTAATTAGATCTTCGTAATATATAGTTTCTTTTTGGATTAATAAATCTGTCACAGCTTCTAACGATTCTTTCCCATCCATTAGAATATTTTTAACCTCTTCATATAATTCAGAGATTAAGTTTTTACATTCTGAAAATACTGCTTCTTGATTTGTAAGACCTGAATCACTTAGTTTATCCATAGTGAGGAGTCCTAATGATTCACCCATACCATATTCTGTTACCATGTTTGTTATAAGCTGGGTACTTCTTTGAAGGTCATTGCAAGCACCTGTGGTTACGCAGTCCTGTCCGAAAATAATCTCTTCAGCAGCTCTACCACCTAAAAGTACCATTATTTTTTTCTTTAAATGTTCCTTGTTCTGATATAATCTATCTTCAGGAATACTTAAAGTATAACCGCCTGCACCTTTGGTAGTCGGAATTATAGTAACTTTAGATACTTTATCATTTGGTAGCATTTTAAGTGAAATTAAAGCATGTCCTGCTTCATGGAAGGCAGTAATTTTTCTATCTTCAGCTTTAATATAACCCCTGTCAACTTTTTCATAACCAGCTAGCATTATTGAATAAGCTTTATCTAAATGTTCATTTTTAATAAATGAAGCATTCTCCTTGCAAGCAATAATAGCAGCTTCATTGGTTAAGTTCTCTAGTTTTGCACCTGAAAAATATGAAGTTTTGTGTGCCCACTGCCCATAATCTATATCCTTAATAGGTTTATTTTCAAGATGAAGTTTTAAAATTTTCTCTCTGGCAGATACATCAGGTAAGGTAACCTCAATATGCCTATCAAAACGGCCAGGGCGCAGTAGAGCGGGATCTAGCATATCAAGCCTATTAGTTGCTGCAATTATAACTATGCCTTCTGTTTCATTAAAACCAGACATCTCTGTTAAAAGAGCGTTAAGTGTTTGATCTTTTTCGTCAGAACCACCACCACTTCCATTATCTCTTTTCTTACCAATAGCATCGATCTCATCAATAAATATAACTGCGCGGCCGTGACCTCTTGCTTTCTTAAATAAGCTTCTAATTCTGCCAGCACCTACCCCTACATATACTTGTATGAAATCAGAACCCGAGACCGCATAAAAAGGTACATTTGCTTCTCCAGCTACAGCTTTTGCAAGTAGGGTTTTACCGGTTCCTGGATCGCCATATAAAATTATTCCTTTTGGCATTCTAGCGCCATAAGCAGAATATTTTTCAGGGTTTTTAAGGAAATCTACTACATCCTGTACACTATCTTTAGCTTCTTCGTTGCCGGCTACATTTTCAAAATTAAAACCTATATCTTTTACCGCGGCTACATCAAGATTTGTAGCTGAGAACATACTTTTTGTTTTTATCTTTGAAGATTTGAAGGCCATAATTCCAAGAACTATAAGTGATATTACAAAAACTGCAATAGAAGCTATTTCAGCAGGATTAGTTAGAGTTTGCTCAGAAACATTTATACCACTTTTTAATAAATTTTCTTTGAAATTATTTGTTCTTGGATTATCAGTTTGATAAATAGTACCATCTTTAAGTTTAACTTGAATTTTAGGAGATGTAGTTACGTATACGCTGGATATATTATTTGAGGTGGTATCTTTAAGAAAATCCACATACAATTTATCTTTAGATAGTTTAAAGGTATTACTCACAAAAACGAGAAATACTAAGGAAAAAATTGCAGTGATAACAGGAAATAAAATATACTTGTTTTTAATTTTATTCATAAGCTCGAAGCGAGAAAAACACTATAGCTTTAATATAGCTTTTGCGTCGCTTCATTCACCATCCTTTCGCGTAATATATCTTACATTATTTTTACTGATTTATTGGGTATACTTTTATATTTGTTGTTGATATTAGTTTATGAATGTTATAAACTGTACCAAAAATATATTGAAGTGATATAGTCTGTACTAAAAATCCATGTGGACTATAAGGGTTATTATAATATTTTTATAAAGACTTGTCCAACGATACTCATAGAATTTGGAAATGTAAATATTGTAAAAATTGCAATTGATAAATTGATGATTTGTTGTATAATTTATTTATGATAGATTTAAAATAAGGAGAAATGATAAAATGGGAAAGAAAGTTTATGCAATAAAAGAAGGCTTTAATTCTATTACCAATGAAAAAATAGAAAATAAAATAGTTAACACTTGGGCAGAGTGCTTAAAATATGTAAAAGGTGTAAAAGGAGCTAAATATAAGAGTTTTGAGGATGTAAATGAAGCTAAAAAGTTTTTAAGTGATGCAGGAAACTCAAGTGCAAAAGCAGATAACACTTATCCAAAAGATTGTCTTCATGTTTATGTGGATGGAAGCTATAATGCTTCAACACAGGAGTATTCCTATGGAATGGTGGCTGTGCAAAAGGATGTAGTTTTACATATAGAGAGTGGAGCTGGGAAAAGTGATTCAGAAAAAAATATAAGACAAATAGCAGGGGAACTAGAAGGAGCAATAAAAGGGGCTCAGTATGCCCGGGAGAGAGGTGAAAGCAAGGTAGTAATATTCCATGATTATGTAGGCATATGTTACCATGCTACAGGCCTTTGGGAAAGGCGCGAGGAATCTTCAAAGGAATATTATAAGAAAATGCAAGAACTCATGAGCAGTGGATTAGAAATCATATTTGTAAAGGTAGATAGTCACACGGGAGATTTATTTAATGAACTTGTTGATGAAAAATGTAAAGAAAAATTAGAGATAAATTCAGACAAGACTGTAGAAAAATGGCTATCAAAAAACATTATAAATGTAGCATGTGATGAGGTAAAGAGCGAAATTTTGAAAATAGCTCCAATGGGAGAAAAAAATATAAATGTTATAAATTCTAATTATGATGAAAAGAATACTGATAAAACTAAAATATATGGATATGATGAGATTGCCAGCGTGTATAATACAAACCCGGAATATGCTAAGAATTTAATAGATAATTTTACTAGCAAAGAAAAATCAGAGTTTATTATTTTTTTATTAGAGGGCAATAAACAGACTAATTATTTTAAAAATGCACATGCTATAAATAATAAATAAAGAAAGGATGTGTTACTTATGCGTGGTAAACTTATATCAACAATTACAACAGGTGCTATAATTGGTGTAGTTGCAAGTGCAATGATTGTTCCTAATATGGATAGAAGTACAAAAAGGAGAGTTAGAAAAACTGGTAAAATGGTAAAAAACATGGCAGAAGATATGTATGATAGTGTGAAGGATTATATTTTATAAACATAACTAAAGGACTCCAAACCATATTGAAAAATGTGTGGTTTGGAGTCTTTAATTTTGTAGTTAAAAATTCCATATTTTATTCAAAAATTTTGCAGTTTAAATAGAAACTATGTTATAATTGAATTAAAATTGTCTAAGAATGGTTTAAATATTAATAGTATGTAGATTACTATCCAGTAAAGGAAGAGTGATTATGGAAATATTGTCTTTAGGTGAAAAAATAAAGCGAAAAAGAAAAGATCTTAATATGACATTAAAAGACCTTGCAGGAGATCGAATAACTCCAGGACAAATTAGTCTTGTTGAGTCTAGCAAATCTAATCCTAGCATGGATTTATTAGAATATTTAGCAAATGCACTAAGTACAACTGTGGAATATCTAATGGAGTCAGAAGAAACTCAAGCCGAAAAAATATGTTTGTATTATGAAAATATCGCTGAAGCGCTTATTTTAAATAGCGATTTAGTGCAAGCTGAGCAAAACATTGAAAAATCACTATATTATTCTGAAAAATACAAATTGGAATATAGAAAAGCAAGAAACTTATCCTTAAGAGGAGATATATACATGGCTAGGCAAGAAATTGCATTAGCTCAACAAGTTTTTCTTTCCTCAAATGTTATTTTCATCAAAAATAATTCTTATGAAGAGATAATTAAAACTTTTCTAAAACTTGGGAAAATAGCGCTTGAACTTAAGGGGTATCAGTCTGCTTCAAGCTATTTCCAACAAGCTGAAAAGGTTTTTGCAGACAACGAAATGGGAAATGATTTTCTACTCGGTGAAATATACTACTATATAGGTTACACTTATTTTAAATTAGAAAATGTGGACAGCGCTATAAAATATTCATATTTAGCTCAAGAAAAGTTTAAGCAAATAGATAGTAAGAAAGAATATGCTAATTCACTTTTATTACTTGCGAATGAATATAATGAAAAAAGCGACATTAAAAATGCTATAAAATATTCAAAGGCTACTTTAAAAGTATTCTATGAAATTAATAATTTAAAATATATTTCTGAAATTGAGAATAATTTAGGCAGATTATTTTATGAGTTTGAAAACGTGGAACAATCTTTTATACACTTAAATAAAGCAAAAGAAATTAGAAAAAAAAGCAATGACTCAAAGTTAATAGACACATTAGCTAATATATGTGAAAATTATATTAAGCTTAAGGATGTAAATAAAGCCAAGGTAGCACTTGAGCAAATTTTAGAATATGTAGAAGAGGGCAATTATAAAGCATTACAACAATATTATTTATTAAAATATAGAATTGATTTATTAGAAGGAAATATGAATGAAGCAGAAAACACTTTATTATTGGCACTAAATTTTGTAAGAGAGCAAGAGAAGGTAAAGGAAGCGGCTGAGATATATATAATGCTTGGAAAGTTCTATATTGATGGTGGAAGAGATAAGGATGCAGCTAAATATCTAAATGAAGGTGTTCAATTATTTAACAAATTAGGAATAATTAAATAAATTTAATGAAACTATTTTATGTTTTGTTTCATAGAATAGTTATTTAATCTGTAGATAGGTGATGAGGATGGAGATATTATCAACGGGAGAAAAGATAAAAAGAACTAGAATATATAAGGGGTATACATTAAGAGAGATGTGCGATGACAAAATTTCAGTATCTAAAATGAGTTGTATAGAAAACAACAAGGTTATGGCAGAACCTTGGATTTTAGAATTGATTAGCAAAAAATTAGACATAGATATTGCATATTTAAATGAAAATGTAAGGGAACAAGTGGATGAAAATATTAAGGCATTGAGAGAATGGGTAGAGAGTGGACAGGATTCTAAAAATGATGAGTTTGAAACTAAAGCATGCTACAATTTGGAATTTGCGCATAAGTATAATTACTATGAATTAGCTATTGAACTAGTACACATGTTGTTTAATTTTTACTTGGATAAAAGAGACTTTGAGAAGACTCAAGCAATTACTTCAGAGTATTACGATTTATATTTAAAAACAACTATAGAGGATAACCAGCTGACTTACTATATAGATATGGCAAGGCATTTATATATAAAAGAAGAATACCTTCAAGCATCTAGCTACTATTGTAATGTTAGGATAAGGTTAAGCGATAGTGAAATTCCTAATTATAAAAAATTAATTGTAGTCACTTATAATGAAGCGGCTTGTAATATTATGTTGAAAAATTATGAAAAGGCTTATGAAGTAGGAATAAAATTATTAGATTTGGTAGAGTATGTTGATACTGAATTTAAAGCAGCAGAAATATATCATATGTTGGCTATGTTATCTATAAGAATGAAAAATGGTAAGTTTGGGGAATATGAAAAGAAGTCATATGAGTTATACAAAGATAAAGATTCTAGTAGGGCAACAGCTATTTACAATTATGGTTCTACAATGTTTGACTGTAATATGAAAGATAAAGGGATTGAATATGTAAATAAGGGACTCGCCTGCTATCCTAAGGATAATATGATAGGGCTTGTTAGCTTTATGCTTGATTGTGTTAATGAGCTCATTGAAAATGATGTATTGGAACTAGCAAAGACTATTTCTGATGAAGTTCTAAATTATGCAATAAATTTAGATGATATTAAATTTATTGAAAAAGCTTATTATTACAAAGCTATTATTCTTGATAGACAAGGACAGTCATCTAGTGCAGAGATGTATATGAATTTATCTTTAGATTCCCTATTGAAATTTGGTGGAAAGCAAGAGATATATATGCGCTACTTAGAAATGGGAAGTATGTACCATAAACTTGATAGTGTAGCTGAGTCTATAAAGTATTTTAGTTTAGCCTTGCAATTAGAAAAAAAGATGTAGATTTAAGATTTTCTTAAGTCCCCATCTTTTTTTATTTTAAATATCAGTATAAATTTACTGAAAAAAATTCTATTTATTTGAGGTTTCCCTATTTATTATAAATTCTTTAGCTTTAAGTTCTAAACTATCGTCAAGGGTTGTTAGTGCTACCTCATTATACTTATTGTTTAGTGCTAGTGTAAGTATCCTGTCCGCAAGTTCCGGATTTTTAGATAAAAGGGAGCCATGAAAATAAGTACAATAGGTGTTTTTATAAACGCAGCCCTCATAACCATCTTCTCCGTTGTTACCATATCCTACTAGAACTTTGCCAAGTGGTTTTAAGTCATTAATATAAGTTCTTCCAGAATGATTTTCAAAACCTACATAGGTTTCATCAAAAGCCTCATTATGAATAACTGTGTTTCCTATAAAACGCTTATCTCCGCCTTCGGTATAAATATCTAAAATACCAAGACCATTAAGCTTTTCGCCGTCTGGAGTAGTATAATATTTCCCAAGCAATTGATATCCTCCACAAATGGCTAAAAAAACTTTTCCACTTTGTATATAGTCATCAATAGCAGATTTTTTAAATTCTATTAAGTCTGGGGAAACTATGGCTTGCTCATAATCTTGTCCTCCGCCAAAAAATACAATATCATAATCCTCTGCATTAAAAATATCGCCCATTGATATATTAACAATATTTATTTTTATAGCTCTCTTTTCTGCTCTGTGCTTCAATATTAAAATGTTTCCTACATCCCCATATACATTTAATAAATCAGGATATAAGTGACAAATATTAATTTCCATATTATTCACCTTCTATTTGAATTTTTAAATCTTTGAATTTTGATATATTACCAAATTTTATCTATGTAGCCTTTAGCGTATAAAAATTTTCTTAGGTCTATCATGGCGGTATAGGTAGCTAGTATATAAACTATTTCGCCATCACAAGATTTAATTTGATTTAGCAGGTCTTCATCATGGTTGCATAAGAGGAAGGAGTCTGCCTCAAAACCTGCAACTTTAAGTCTAATTGCCATATCGTACAGGCGTATTCCAGATATCATAATTTTGTTAATATTAAGTGAAGTTAAACGTTCAAAATTAACATCCCAAATCCAAGAAACATCTTTTCCATCTGCATAATTGTCATTTAGTAAAAGAGCTAAATTTATTTTTCGTGTGTCCAAATTAATAGTATTTACAGCTTCATCATAGCCTGCAGGATTTTTAACCAATATTATTTTAACTTCTTTCCCCTCAATCGTTAATGTTTCTTGTCTACCAAAGCTACTGGCTACAGTTTTAAGAGAATGCTCTATAATTTTATCCGGAATGCCTAGTACCTTAGCTACAGAATATGCACATAGGGCATTATAAATATTATAAGTACCTGGCTGGTTTATATAATATTCATTATTATTTATATGAACAGTAGAACCACTGGTGGAAAGTTCAAGAATTTTATTTATGGAATATGTAAGTGCTGGCCTTTTATATCCGCATTTGCTGCAATAGAAATCACCTAGATGGTTATAGGTAATAAAGTTATATTCATAAGGAGCCTTGCAGATTGTGCAAAACTTAGCGTCTGCATTTATATCTACAATTTTATTTTCATTAACCTTAGTAGCAAAACCATAGTATTCTATAGGATTTTTAAGGTTTAAATTTCCAAGTAGCGATTCATCTCCATTAAGAATAAGGGTGGAACTGGTCGTTTTTTCTACGCCCTCCAGAATCTTCTTAAGAGTTGTATAGACTTCCCCATATCTGTCTAGTTGATCTCTAAATAGATTTGTAATAGTAATGATACTTGGAGAGATATAATCAGTTACAAATTTAACATTGGCTTCATCTACTTCTATAACAGCAATTTTTTTCTCAGAAGATTTTTTAAAAGAGAAATTGGAGATAAAACAAGCAACTATTCCTGTATACATATTTGCACCAGTGTTGTTAGTAATTACTAGTCTGTTGCTATCTTTTATAATGCTGTAAATCATGCTTGTGGTGGTGGTTTTTCCATTTGTACCCGTTACAAGAATAACCTCATAATCCGCCGCTATGGTTTTCAAAATATGAGGATCAAGCTTTAAGGCGATTTTTCCTGGGAAATTTGTGCCACCTTTAAATAAAACCTTTGATAATTTCATAATAAATTTTGAAGCGAGTATACTGACCAATGACTGAATTTTAATTTCCAACACATCCTTTAATTGTACTTATTGACTTAAGCGTTATTTATTTGTAATTATTCCATTATAGATTACTGAATTAGTTATTATTATTGACATTAATATAGGAAAATTCATCACTTATTTTAAAGCCAGAATTTGGTGAGAGTTTGTTTAAGTTACTTAGTAAGTTTAGTTTAGCATCACCGGAAAGTGGCGTCGGGCAATAGTCATTTTTATAATCCACGGAAGATATACTACAAGGGATAACCCTTACACCTATAGCTGTTAAATTGTTACTCGTGAACTTTAAATTACTTTGAAAAATAAAGGTTCTCTTATCACTAGGGTTAGAGTTGCCACCAAAGCAAAAATTCCCCAAGCTATATGCAATAATTCTATTCTTATATTGTTCAATGCCTTGAATTACATGGGGGTGATGTCCCAGGATTATATCTGCTCCGTTATCAATAGCAAAGCGAGCAAGTGTTTTTTGTGCATCTATTGGATAATACTCTTTTTCGTTTCCCCAGTGAAAGTTTATAACTATAACTGAGTTAGTCTTTTTTAATTCAAGAATATCTTGCTTTAATTTATCAAGGAAACTTTGGTCTGTGGACCAACCTCTGTAACCTAAAAAGCCAAAGGGCTGCTCTTTTATTTTGGTTATCCATTTGGCTTTTTCTCCAAAAAAGTTAACCTTTTCTTTTTCAAGGGCAAGTTTTGTATCTTGAAATCCCTTTTCTTTATAATCATAAATATGGTTGTTAGAGAGATTCACGCCTTCAATAGAACCTAGAGTTAAACTTTTAGCAAAATCACTGGTGGCCTTGAAATTATATTGCTTTTCTTCTTTATCATTTGAGTCTGTAAAGGTTGTTTCTAAATTAGCAATGGTAACATCGTCGCGACTAAAAATACTATGTACATTTTTAAAATAATAGGAAAAATCCTTGTTGGAATTCGTTACCATAGCCGGAAGACTAGTAGCATAATCAAATTTACTATCAGTTCCTATAGTACAGTCTCCAACAGCAGAGAGGAGTACTTCAGTATTTTTCTCTACTGTGGTTGCTTTCGCAGTTTCATTATTAGAAGTATCTTTATCACTAGGCTTGTTTTTTTCCTCCTTAGAAGTAGCATGGCTCCAATTAAACTTCTTCAAAGAAAAAGAAACAGTTTTAACCACAACTGTGGTTAAAATTACAGAAACAAATAGTAATAAAGATATATTTCTTATTGCCTTTTTTTTGTTTAATTTTCTCTTGCGTGATTTTTTCAAAAACACACCCCCATTTTATATAAGTGCACTCTGCTTTACAATAAATAAGTCTACATTCAAGTCAATATAATTTTATAACATTATTGTATATTTGTCTAACTTATTAATGTAACCTTTTATTAAATACTCTAGCTTTTTACTTATTCATTTGTTAGAATATTACTATAGTGTATATTTAAAGAAAATTTAATTATAAAGGATCTTAGTAATATATTAAAATCCTGCCAAATTTATAAAGAGGTGGAGTTATGGTGAAAATAGATAAACTAAAGTCTTTATTATGCAGCAGTAAACTAAAAGAGTTAGGAGTTAAAAAAATAGCTCTTTATTTAGTTGTTTTATGTGTTACGGCTATAAGCATTATATTTATAACTATAACACATAAAAGGTTAGCGTTAAGTAAATTAGTTACAGAGGCCGAAACCCATTTTTTCGAACAGGAATATGATTTGGCTAGGGGGAAATATATTGAACTTGCAAAAAAAGATGTGAGGTCACCAAAATGGAATATTAAAATAGCTGAGATTTATTCTGTTAAAAATGATTTTAAGAACTCATTAAAATATATTGATATCTCAAAGAAATATAAATCAATTGATGGTGAGAGCTATAATTCCATTATTTTTACGGAATTTATAAATGGAGAATATGGTGCGGCACGAAAAGATGGGGAGCTTGCATTAAGTAAATACCCTAAAGACAAAAATTTAATAAAAACTATGTTTACTGTTTACATGGGAAATAAGAAGATCCAGATTGCAAATGAACTTATGGCAAGATATCCTGTGGATACAAAGTCTTCCTACGATACCGCAGAATACTCTAGAATGTTAATGCTTTTGGGGAAATGGGAAGAAGGCTATATTCAATTAAAAAATGCATGGAAATTAAATAAAGAGGAATGCAAGATATATGATGTTTTAGCCCAAGTAGCATTATATAATAAGGATTCTCTGTTGCAAAATATAACTGCTCTTTCAAAAAAGTACCCTAATGATCTATCATATAAAATGTGGTTAGCTAAGATATATTCCCTTAGCGTAGATACTGTGGATGAAGCAAATAAATTAATTAGTGAACTCTCTAGTAAAAATGTAGGCAGTATGCAAATCGAATTAATAAAAGCTAATGTGTACAAAAATATGAATGAGCTAGAAAAGTCTGATAAATTAATGCAAAATGTAATTTCGAAGCATCCAGATGATTACGGAGCCTATCATAGTGCAGGCTTTTATTATCTTTACAAGAAAGATTACAAAAAGGCTAAAGAATACTGTAATAAATCTATTCAGCTTAATCGCGAATACCCAGATAACTATGGGTTTTTAATGCCAGAAATATTGAAAGAAGAGTCCGCAAAACTCGCAGTGGAGCCTTATTTTCGAACCGCATTAACTAAAGAGCCTTATAATTATAATATAATGCTTAATCTAGCAAACTATTATTGGTACAAGACTGGTAATAGTGTAAAAGCCCTAGAATATTTTAATTTAGCATCAATTATAAAACCACAGGATGCAGAGATAAAATACAATATGGCACTAATAAAGCTGACTGAAGGAAAACTGGAGGATGCTATAAAAATCTTAAAAATATGTAGTAAATTAAATGAAGTAGTGCCTAAGTATCATAGAACCTTAGCAACTATATACATGACTAAAAATAAGGCAGTGGAAGCAAAAGCGGAAATTGATAGTGCATCTCAAGGAGATGAAAAAGATATTTTGACTTTAAATAATGCTGGATGTTATTATATCACTTTTCAGCAGGATTTAGAAAAAGGCTTTTACAATATAAGCAAAGCCTATAAGGGTTTAAATGACTCTTATGATGATTACACTAAAAAAATCATTGTTGAAAATTATGATAAGGCTCACAAACTTAAAGAAAGTTATGTTAAGGGCAAAGATAATCAAGAATTAAAGATTCCTGAGTTTGCACTATTTTATTAAACTATAACATATAATTTATGAAAAAAATTTACTATGGTGTGGAATTAAATATCATCTAGGGTGAAGTATATATTAAATCAAACTTATTTGATTTAATATATATTTTTTTATTGCGTGATTTTTAAAAACTAATATCATTCATTTTGATAAAGATTAAATAATGCATTTACTCTAGAAAATAACCTAGAAGCAGCAGAATGAAAGTGGATATATTTGGAATTAAAATTTTTATATGTACTTGGAGGTAGCTTATAGCCACAATAAGGGTACTATATTTAGAATGTATATTAGTGCATCATAGAACATAAAAAGAATATGCTATAATAGCAATAATTCAGCATAATGAAGGAACATATTCATAAAAACACTAAATTAATATTTTTATAATTTTTTTCTTGCATTTTTATTAAAATGTTGTAATATATTAGTATAATAACTAAAATTAATAAGCGTGTAAATATAGTAACTGGGGGGTAATATTGTGGATTGTTTAGAAAACTTAGATTATTTAAACATAGCAACATCAAAAAAAATATATAGGAATTTGCCGGTATCTGACTTAGTAAGGTTTGCATTACTAAGAGAAGAAGGTACTCTAACAGAAAGTGGTGCATTAGCTGTAAAAACAGGAAAGTATACAGGAAGATCACCTAAAGATAGATTTATAGTTTCACAAGAAAGTGTTGTGAAATTAATAAATTGGGGAGAGGTAAATTTACCTATAGAAGAAAACGTTTTTGATGAGCTGTATAAGCAGGTTTGTAAATATTTAAGCGATAAAGAATTATTTGTGTTTGATGGTTACGTAGGTGCTATGGAAGAATATAAACTACCTATTAGAGTGGTAAATGAGCTTGCCTCAGAGGCATTGCTCTCTAATCAACTATTTAGAAGACCAGATAAAGCAATGCTTGAGCATCACAAGGCTGAATTCACAGTTATTGCAGCACCTGGATTTAAGGCAAAAGGAGCAATTGACGGAATAAACTCAGAAGCTTTTATTATAGTTAATTTTGATAAGAAAATTGTGTTAATTGGTGGAACACAATATGCAGGAGAAATTAAAAAATCTATTTTTTCAATAATGAATTTTTTATTGCCACTAAGAGGTGTATTCCCAATGCATTGTTCTGCAAATATTGGTAAAGATGGCGAGACAGCAGTATTTTTTGGCTTGTCTGGTACAGGAAAAACTACATTGTCAGCAGATCCAGAAAGAAAGCTTATTGGCGATGATGAACATGGTTGGTGTGATAGTGGAGTTTTTAATTTTGAAGGAGGATGCTACGCTAAAACTATAAAACTAGATAAAGATAAAGAAAGTGAAATTTACTCCGCATTAAAATTTGGTGCCTTGCTTGAAAATGTTGTACTTGATGATGATAAGATGCCAAATTATGATGATGGTACCTTAACAGAGAATACTCGGGGGGCATATCCACTTGAATACATCCCAAATGCAGAATTAAGTGGAATTGGTGGACATCCAAGTACCATAATATTTTTAACAGCAGATGCGTTTGGAGTTATTCCACCAATTTCAAAGCTTTCGAAAGAAGCTGCTATGTATCATTTCATCTCAGGATACACAAGTAAGCTTGCAGGTACAGAACGAGGAATTACAAAACCAAAAGCCACTTTTTCATCTTGCTTTGGAGAACCGTTTATGCTAATGAAACCATCAGTTTATGCAAAGCTTTTAGGTGAGAGAATAGATAAACATGATACTGAGGTATTTTTAATAAACACAGGTTGGAGTGGTGGAGGATATGGTGTAGGCTCTAGAATGAAACTTTCTTATACAAGAGCCATGGTAAAAGCGGCTCTTGAAGGCAAGCTTAAGGAAATAGAATATACACAGCATCCAATATTTAAAATAGCCGTGCCCATTGCTGTGCCAAATGTTCCGTCAGAAATACTAAATCCAGAAAATACATGGGTAGATAAAAAGGAGTATAAGTTAAAAGCTAGTGAGCTCGCTTCTAAATTTACGCTTAACTTCAGTAAATTTAAAGGAGTTCCAGAAAGTATAAGAGAAGCTGGTCCTATAAGTATATAATACAAAACCCCAACGGCTAAAAAGCTTTAAAATCCGTTGGGATTTTTTATGTAAATTTTGCTATAAATATGATATACTCATTAAATAAATGTGAATCTACTGTAGCGTAGATAACAATTTATAAATTATTCTTATTAACAATAAGAACACTTAAGGAGGAATTATGAAAAAAAATAGCATTCTTTATAGAATTTTATTTTTTATTATCATAACAGCGGCTATAATTTTTTTGAGTTTTAAATCTAGAGCTGATTTAAATAATAAGGAAGAAGGGTTAAGAGTTACTAAATGGGAAAATTTTTATACTGGAGATAATATTCATTTTTACTACTTAAATCCCCAAAATGAAAATTTATTAAAACTTAAGAAAAACTATGGACTAGATAAACTTATAGATGGAAAGAAGGACCAATTTGATAACTCCATAAAAATTATGGAATTTATTAATGGAAAAGTAAAAGCTCAAAGTAACTCCATGACTAGTGATAAAAGTGCTTTAGAAATAATGGAGGTAGCTACTTCTGGAAATAAAATATCAGACAGTGATTATGCAACTATTTATGAGGAGTGCTTAGCTTCTATTGGAATTAATGTACGTCCTGGAGTATTAAGAAGTACTGATAAAAAAATTAGTGGAAAATCATATTTTAATGTATGTGAAATATGGAGTAATAAATACAATAAATGGATAATGATAGATGGTGTCAATGGAACGTATATGACAGATGAAGAGATTCCACTAAGTGCCATTGAAATAATAAGCAAGGGAATAGGAAAAGTTAAAATCCATCTTTTAAAAGATAGTAAGAAGTATATTAAAAGTATGGGCAGCTACTATGAAAGTTATACTATATCTGTGGATAATAACAAATATGGGGAGCTGAAGAGCAATTCTAAACTTACTTTCTTGAAACAAGGTAAGCTTCCAGAGATAGAAACAAAGGAAGGGTTTATTCAACCTACTATCTTTGTTAATAACCCCAAAGTTTTTAATATATCTCCGAAAATACAATATGTAAATAAAGGTGTGGAGAAAATTCCAACTTTAATACTTGCAAAGAGAGATTTGAAAAACGACACAAAAGAAGGACAAAAATTTACTCTGGGAGCTTTTATCAATAGTTATATGCTTAAAAAATATTTCATAAGTATTAATGGCGGTGATTACATAAAGATAGATACTTTTTTTGATTTACAAATTGTCAAAGGAATAAATTCTATTAAATTATCACTAGATGGTAAGACGATGCAGAAAGAAATTATAATAGAGAAATAAACATTTAAACAATAAAATATAATTCTAACTATATTAACTGCTTGAATATAGTATAATGAAAAAGATTTTATAAATTATTGTTGTAAGGAGCGGATAATACATGGATTTAAACATTATATTGGTGTTAAAAGCTATAATAATAGCTATAGTAGAAGGAATAACAGAGTTTATACCTATTTCTTCCACGGGTCATATGATCATTGTGGGAAATATGATAAATTTCAAAGGTGAATTTGCAAATTCATTTGAAGTAGTCATTCAATTGGGGGCTATTCTTGCAATTATAGTTTTATATTGGAATAAAATATGGACTTCGGTTTTGGAGTTTTTTAAGGGGAGACCTTCAGGAATTAAGTTTTGGACTAATATAATAGTTGCATTTATTCCCGCTGCATTCTTTGGGTTTCTTCTAAATGATAAAATAGATGAATATCTTTTTAATCCAGCAACTGTAGCCTTGGCTTTAGTGGTTGGTGGAATTCTAATGATTATTATAGAAAAGAAATTTAGATCAAAGGATACAACAAAAAGTATAGAGCAAATAACAATTAAACAGTCAATAAAAATAGGATTATTTCAATGTTTTGCGCTATGGCCAGGTATGTCTAGGTCTGCATCTACTATAATGGGAGGGTGGATTAGTGGTGTTTCTACAGTTGCTGCAACTGAGTTTTCATTCTTTTTAGCCATACCAACTATGGTAGGAGCCACAGGATTAACACTATATAAAAGTGGAATGAATTTTAGTAATGGGGAAATTATTACTTTGGGTGTTGGATTTGTAACTGCTTTTTTAGTCGCATTAATTGTGGTTGAAAAATTTGTTTCTTATTTAAAAAATAAACCTATGAAGGTTTTCGCCATCTATAGAATAATTGTTGGTATAACATTGCTATTTATAATTAAATTTGCGAATATTTCATTATAAATAATAATATTTTAAGGACTAAAGCTGATGGATAATTTCTTTAGCTTTAGTCAGTAATTACAGTAATATGATAATTAAAGATTTAATGTGCTACACCATATTCTAGTAATATTTAAATTATCGCCTTTTATAGCCTATAATATTCATATAACATGATGTTTTTCTTATTAAGCTATGCTATTTGTGAAAAGTTGAGAATATTTAACTAATAGCTAGGTATCATTTATATTTTCTGATTTAAGGTGTATAATAAGTCAAATAGAGTTTGGGGGAATGTATATGGTACAAAAAATGAAAATAGTAGGAATATTGACTGATGGCTGTGGATTTAGTTAACAGTGCAAAATTTGGCAATAGGGATTGTCTTACAGGAAATAAAATATTATGGGGGATACCAAAAATGTAGGTCACAGCGGTGAATTAGTTAAAGTAGCTAGAAGTATTGGAATTTAATTTGGAGATTTTTAGTAGTGCAATTAAAATATTGAGGATAACAATTGATTATTGCTATACTCTAGACAAAAACCAGGAGGATATTATGAAAGTAATAAAAAAATATTTAGAAACAAGAGAAGGTAATTATAGTTTTTATTTTGAAGAAATAAATAGTGGATATCTATATGGTCTTAATGAGGATAAAGAAATGGTATCAGCTGGATGTATAAAGTTACCACTAGCCATGAGTTTGCTTAAAGAAGTGCAAAATGGAAAAATAGATTTACAATCTAAAATTAAAATAGAATCAGGGGATAAAATTCATGGCTCAAATGGAATTATACATGAATTTTCAGGAAAAGAATATTCAATAGTTGATTTATTAATAGCAATGCTTATACAAAGTGATAATACTGCAGCAAATAAAATAATTGAAGTTTTGGGCATGCAGCGAATAGACGAATTATTTAAAGATATGGGACTTAAAAACACAAAATTGAAAAGGATTACAACAGACATTAAATTGGAACAAGACGAGTTGGAGAATACTACTAGTAGCTTTGACTTAAGCAAGTGTTTTAAACTATTATATCTAAAGCAATACTTAAATGAAGAAAATAGTGATTTGCTTATAAGAATATTAAAGAAACAACAGGTTACAAATAAATTACCTTTCTATGCACCAAAGCAGATCCAAGAGAATATTGCTAATAAAGGGGGTAGCCTTGAAACTGTTGAAAATGATACAACTTTAATGATGATTGAAAAAGGAAATTTCCTTTTTACAGTAATGGCTAACAACTTACCTAACAATGTTTATGGAATAACTACTATATCTAGGGTTGGAAAGATGATGTGGGATATTATAGATAAAGATTGGAAATAGGATATGAAGGGCTCCGGCGTGCCTTGCAAAAAGAACTCCAAACTGGAAATTCCATTAAGAAATTCTAATCTTTTGCGAATATAAAATTCTCTAGCGCTCAAACTCGGCGTCCTGCCTCGGTTTCGCTAGCCTGCCGTCCTGGCAGGCTTACGTGAATTTTATATTCGCAAAAGAAGAATTTCTAAATGAAATTTCAATAGTTTTGTCGTTTCTTTATTGCAAGTCACGTCGGAGGAATTTCATACTTGCTATTTTAACAGAGAATCCTGAGTTGCTTAGAGCAGTTTGTAATGACGCTCAAGTATGCATTTTTCTTAATGTAGCTTTCACTAAAGTAAATTAAGAATTACTAAGGCTTGTTCAAAGCATTCTACGCAATATATACTTTTGTTAGCATAATATAAGAAAAAATACCTGAATTAGAAATCATACTCCGCATAATAGATTTAAAAACCCTTGCATTTGCTTTTAATTATATTTTGAATTTTATTATATCTTTTCCATAGTTCTTTTAGGCGGCAGCCTGTGAGCTTTTAAGTGTATCAAAACTAAGATGACATATCAGAAACGTCACAAATTTTTAAAAAGTCTTACAACATGGTTAACAACAGATAATATCTAGAATACTAAATATCTTTTAGCCGTAGGCTTATAATTGGGTGTATATTAAATCTTAAAGGTCATTTTTGAAAATGTGTATGTATATTAGCGTAGCTAATGGATGAAAATCCATTTCTTCCATAGCTAAATTCACCTTTCTTATTATCAGCACCTCATTTCTAGTTATGAGGTTTATTATACAATGTTTTCATATTTGGGACATAATCAAATGTGGTATAGTAAGACATTATCATAAACGAATCATATACGAATCATAAGAATATAGAAGGGTGTTGACAAAGTAAAAAATAGATATTATACTTATAAAGTCACAGTTTGATAAGGGTATTATGGGTCTATAGCTCAGCTGGTTAGAGCGCACGCCTGATAAGCGTGAGGTCGATGGTTCGAGTCCATTTAGACCCACCATTGTTATTTTTGGATTAAATTAAAAGGAATTTTGAAAAAATAATTAGCTATTGTGCTAGTTATTTTTTTTATGCATAAAATTAAAAAGAGTTTATTAGCTTATATAGTCTAAAGTGGAAGGTACTATTTTAAAATAGGCTCACTTTACAACCAATCTACTTGTGGTTATACCATCGCTTATGAGTACAATATTTTGCTCTAAATCAGTTCTATAGATAATACAATTTAACTTTTTAAGTTTATCTAGGGTTTCACTATTTGGATGACCATAACTATTGTATGTACCACAACTTATTACTGCAATTTTTGGAGAAACTCTATTTAAAAATTCTTGCGTGGTTGAGGAATTACTACCGTGATGAGCTACTTTGAGAACTTCAGCAGTTAAATCGTAACCTTTATCTAATATCTCATCTTCACTTAGCTTTTCAATATCACCGGTAAATAAATAAGTGGAATTTTTATAAGATATTTTTACCGCGCAAGAGTAATTATTAGTATCTTCGTAGGTGGTTTTGTTAGGCGATAGCATAAGACAGGTGGCACTCGGACCTAAATCTAAAGTTATATTAGGTTTAGCTATTTTTATTTTAAGACCTTTATTTTTTAAAGCTCTAATCATATCAATAAATGCTTGTGTGTCAGATGCAACTTTAGGGGCATAAAATTCATCCACATTAAAAGTTTTAATTACACTAGCCATACCCCCTATATGATCTTCATGGGGATGAGTTGCAATTACATAGTCTAGTTTAGTAATTTTATTTTTTTTTAGATACCTAATTACTTTTCTCCTCGAATCGCTGGTACCACTATCAATTAATAAATTTTTATTATTTACTTGAATAAGGATACAATCACCCTGTCCTACATCAATAAAATGAGTGACCATATTGTTTTTAAGGTTTATGTTAGTTTTTAAATTATATTTATAAACTACAGCCACAGCTATACTTACAAAAACTAGTATAGTGCAAACTAAGGCGTATTTTAACCAGGGTTTCTTTGGCATATGATTAATCTCCTATATTATATTTCAAGTACATTACATAAATAATTTTATCCATTTAAATAAAAAAATATCAAAATCTAAGAAAAAAGATGCTCCAAATTGCAATTTACTTATGCTCTAGTGGAAAAATTTGAAATAAGGCCTATTAAATAGTATAATTATAGTTATAGTTTAACGACATTTCAGATGATGATTTAATCTTAAAATGAAAGGAACAGAGAGATATGAGAACGGTATATTTTTATTTATGTTTTATTATTGATTTGATTGGGAAAGCTTTTAAGAAAATACAACTTAATAGTATAAAAAAGCATAAAACCACAGAAGAGGTGGATGCTTATTTAGCTAAGGTAGTTAGGGATTGGTCTAATTTTGTAATTAGGATTGCAGGTTTAAATTTAACCGTTATAGGGAAAGAAAACATACCAAAGGAGCCTTGTGTTTTTGTGGGAAATCACCAAAGTAATCTTGATATACCAGTGATATTAGCTAATATGAATAGCCTTACTGGTGCAGTTGCTAAAAAAGAGATGGAAAAAATACCAGTAATGAGTTATTGGATGAGGCAAATCCATTCTGTATTTATGGATAGAGAAAATCCAAGAGAGGCTTTAAAATCAATTTCAGAAGGTGTTGAAAATCTAAAGAATGGATATTCTATGATTATTTTTCCAGAAGGTACTAGAAGTAGAAGTAATAATATAGGGGAATTTAAAAAAGGTAGTATGAGACTGGCAATAAAAGCTGGGGTTCCCATTGTTCCTATAACCTTTTATGATACTCATAAAGCTATGGAAGGTAATAATGGAAAAGTTAAAAAGGCAAATGCTAAGCTTATATTTGATAAACCTATATATATGGATAAAATGTCAAAGGAAGAAAAAGCTGAGATATCAGAAGTTGTAAAAAATATAATTCAAACAAATATAAATATGGAAAATAAAATAAAATAAAGAAAGAAGCAGTTTATAAAAGCTGCTTCTTTAAATTTCGCTATGGATTTATGAGTAAAACTGTAGATTTTAATCTAGTCATAGCTTCAATGCTATATCTTATGCCTTGAGTGCCCATACCAGAGGATTTTGTTCCTGAGAAAGGAAAATGGTCAGGCCCTCTTTCAGGTTTATTATTAATTTGAACGGTACCTACCTCGAGTTTATTGGCAATATTAAAGGCATCATCTATATTTTTAGTATAAACAGAAGTTTGAAGACCATAAACAGATCTGTTAGCTATATCTATAGCTTCCTTAATATTTTTAACTCTAATCACTGGTAGCAATGGGCCAAAGGGTTCTTCCCAAGCCAGCCTCATATCTGTAGTTACATTATCAAATAAGGTTGGGTAAAATAAATTAGCATTTCGTTTATTTCCACATAATAGCGTAGCTCCATGACCTAGGGCATCATCTATGAGTTCTTGAACGTAGTCTGCAGCTTTATTATCTATGAGTGGAGTTATATCACAATCATCTTCTGGATTCCCAATTTTCAGCAATTTAATATTTTTCATTAATTCGTAAATAAGGCTATCTGCAACATCATTTATAACTAAAACCCTTTTAACTGCGGTGCATCTTTGACCAGAATAGCTAAAGGCCCCAGTAACGATATCTCTGCCAGCACTTTCGATATCGGCATCGCAAAGTACTATAGCTGCATCTTTGCCACCAAGCTCCATAATCA
The DNA here is from genome assembly GCF_003865095.1 of Clostridium tagluense. Lineage (GTDB taxonomy): Bacteria > Bacillota > Clostridia > Clostridiales > Clostridiaceae > Clostridium_AD > Clostridium_AD tagluense. The sequence continues at coordinate 34,282 of NZ_BHYK01000026.1, forward strand.
TAGGCACCATACCAGCAATTACAGCTATATGTTTTCCTACCTGCGTACTTCCAGTAAAGTTGATAAAATCAATATCGTTGTGGGTTACTAAATAATCACCTATTTCGCAGCCTCTACCTGTTATTGTGTTTATTACTCCATGGGGAACTCCGGCTTCATGAAAAATTGCAACCAAATGGAGTGCACTAATAGCTCCTTGAGTGGAAGGCTTTAAAATTACGCTATTCCCACCAATAAGGGCTGGCGCAATTTTAGATGCAGAAAGATTAATGGGATAGTTAAAAGGCGAAATAGCAAGGACAACGCCTACTGGTACTTTGGTGACAAAGGATATTTTGTTTTTCTTAAAACCAGGAAAATTATCTGCACCTATAGTTTCACCTTCTAAGTGTTTGCCAGCATCAGCAGTAAATCTAATAAAATCCGCAGTTCTTTTTATCTCAGCAATGCAGGAGTGCTTATCTTTAGCAATTTCCACTTGCATGAGCTGGGACAAGTAATCAACATTTTCATCCAGTAAGGCAGCCGCTTTGTGCAAAACTTCCGCACGGGAGCTAATGGCCATATTAGCCCAATTTTTTTGAGAAGCTTTTGAATTTTGAATAACTATATTAGCTTCGTCTTTGCTCATAGCAGGTATTGTACCTACTAAACTGTTATCTACAGGAGAGATAATATCTATGGTATTATTAGATGTAACCCAATCACCATTAAATAAATTTTTATAATTTTTATCTTTGACAATACTATTGAACAATATGAAACACCTCACTTTAAAATTGTTAGGTTTGGTTGCGTCTCATTATAGTATTTACCAAAGATAAGTATATTATTGATTGGCAATGTATGTGATTATCTCAGCGTCAGAGTGATGATTACAGCACCAAAGTGATGATTAGTCATGACGCTTGGTTATTAAATTTTGGATTATAGATATTTTAGATTCTAGTAATGAATTTTGATTTTCTAGTTTTAATATATTATTTTGAACTTGATTATTTTTGTTTTCTAGAATTTTTAAAGTTTTCTGTAAATTTTTGTTTGTATCCATTTGTTCTTTAATAATTGGTTGATACATTTTGTTTAGAGTAAGATTTTTATTGATTAAAAAGTTTATTTTATTATAAAATTGTATTAGAAATAATTTATTTTTTTCACCTATATATTTTAGATTGGAAACAATCCAATCTATAAATTTATTCATACATAATCACCTCAATTATATTCTACCTAAAGAATACTAGGAAAGGCAAGGTAAAGTTAATGGATAACAATGACAATAATTATTATTTAGAAACAATTAAAAACAAGACGAGAAAGCTAGAGCTTAAAAAGACCCAATACGAATTAGAAATAGTGCAGCAAAATAATTTGCTGGCGCATAATAATTCTGTAATGCAGAAATTAAAGTGTACAAATGATGTATTACATGATGAATATAATAGTCTAATAAGGTTACTTCAGAAAGAAGGGTTAATTTTCGAGATAAATTTTAGTGATTATATTCCTAAGCCTTGGGATAATCTATTTATAGTAAAAGGTTCAAAGGGTTATGAACTTCAAAGTAAAACAGGCATTAGATTAATGATGATAGATGAAAAATTTTTAACAATTATACAAGAGATAGACAAAAAAGATTCCTATAGCTTAATTGTAATAAGAGTTAGGGATAAAACTGCTTTAGTTCAGTTAAGGTTTATTTGAAAGTTTTTAAAGTAAAATTTATTTTAATAAAAAAGAAGCTGAATTTTAAACTTCAACTTCTTTTTTATTATGTTTAGGACATTTATTTAACTTCAGTTCTGTCTCTGTCTGTATCTCTGCCTCTTCCTAATAAGGATAGGGAATAAAGACCAGCTATACCTACTAGAGCAAATATAATTCTAGTGAATGCAGTACCAGTACCAAATAAGCTTGATACTAGGTCAAATCGGAAAAATCCAATTAGTCCCCAATTTACAGCTCCTATAATAACTAATACGAGTGCAGTAGTATCTAATGCTTTCAACGTATACATCTCCTTTTTAATATAGTTTTCAGTACTAGTGTTTGCAATTTTTTAAAAATTATTACTTCATTATAAAAAAATTATTTTATTTCGCCATGTATTTCATAGTGAGTGACTTCTTTTATCACATTGGTGCCTTCAATAAATACTACTAGAGGTTTGAATTTCCTAGCTTTTTCTTCATTAATTAGGCAATAAGTCATAATTATTATTTTATCTCCAGGCTGAACACATCTTGCAGCGGCACCATTTATACAAATAACTCCACTACCAGGCTCTCCAGCGATGGCATAAGTCTCAAATCTTTCTCCATTGTCGATATCAACTATTTGAACTTTTTCATATTCTAGGATATTTGCATTGTCCATTAGGGTTTTATCTATAGTTATACTTCCCACATAATTTAATTTAGCTTCTGTAATAGTGGCTCTGTGTATTTTAGATTTTAACATAGTTATTATCAATTGTTGACCCTCCCTTTTTTTATTTTGATTCCCATATAAAATTATCTATTAGTCTTGTTTTGCCAATATATACTGCTATGGCGACAAGAATAGGTTTGTCAACGATATCTATAGTAGTGAGGGACAGCGCATCTACAACTTCGATATAATCTATTTTAGCCAAAACTTCGCTTTCAAGTTCATTTTTTATGATTTGTTTTAAAAGTTTAGCAGATTTTTCACCAGCAGATAACAACTCTTTACCTTTAGTTAAGCTTTTATGTAAAATTAAAGCTGCCTGTCTTTCTTTTGAGGATAAATAATTATTACGTGAACTTTTTGCAAGACCGTCTTCTTCACGTACAATAGGGCAGCCAATAATTTCTATAGGGAAATTTAAATCGTGAGCCATTCGTTTAATTACAGCTAATTGCTGCGCATCCTTTTCTCCAAAATAAGCTTTATCAGGTAAAACTATATTAAATAGCTTTGAAACTACAGTGCATACGCCGTCAAAATGGCCAGGCCTTTTAGCACCACATAAGCCATTTGTAAGGCCATTTACTGAGACAGTTGTTAGAGCATCTACATAATACATTTCTGAAACTTCTGGAGTGAAAATTAAATTGGCTCCAGCATTTTCACATAAAATTGTATCTCTATCTAAATCCCTTGGATAAGAATCTAGATCTTCCCCTGGACCAAACTGAATAGGGTTCACAAATATGCTTACTACAACTTTTTCATTTTCACTTGCAGCACGTTTTATAAGACTTGCATGACCTTCATGTAAATATCCCATAGTAGGAACTAAGGCAATGCTGTAGCCTTCTTTTTTCCAAGCTTGTACTTGATTTCTAACTTCCAAAATAGTTTTTACAGTCTTCATTTTTGGTGGACAAAATAAGGTGTAATTTTACACGCACTATTAATGTCCGCTTCACTTCCTTCCTAAATAAAAATAAATTAAGATTAGTATAATTTGCTTAAAATTTCATCATCTATTTTAAAACAGTGTTCATCGTTTGGGAAAGTTCCTTCGGAAACCTCTTTAATATATGATTTAAAACCATCGCGCATAAGGTCTCCAATATTTGCAAAGGTTTTCACAAATTTGGGTTTAAAATCTGAGAACATATTAAGCATATCTTGATATACTAAAATTTGTCCGTCACAGCCACCACCAGCACCTATGCCAATAGTTGGTATAGATATTTCCTTTGATATAATATCTGCAAGTTTAGAGGGGATACATTCAAGTACAATAGCAAATGCGCCTGATGCCTCTATTTTTTTTGCATCTTCAATAAGTTTTTTTGCATCAACAATATTTTTACCTTGGACTTTAAAGCCTCCAAACATATTAACAGATTGAGGAGTTAGCCCTATATGACCCATTACAGGGATCTGAGCATTCACTATAGCTTGAATTTGTGGGCAAACTACAGCACCGCCCTCCAGTTTTATTGCCTCTGCTCCAGCTTCTTGTACAAATCTTCCTGCATTTTTAACTGCATCATATAGTGAAGTTTGATAGGACATAAAAGGCATATCAGAAACTACAAGAGCATTTTTGGTACCGCGAGAGACAGCCTTAGTATGATGTAACATGTCTTCCATAGTGACGCTTAAGGTGTCCTTGTAGCCAAGACAGACCATGCCCAAAGAATCTCCAACTAAAATCCCATTAACACCACATTCATCAATTAGTTTTGCCATGGAGTAATCATAAGCTGTGAGCATTGTTAATTTTTCACGGTTGTGTTTTGCGGATATAAAGGTTGAAATAGAATTTTTCACTTAGTTATCCTCCTGCATTTTTAAAAATTCTTTAAGTTTGCTATAGTCTTTATTACTATGCTTCTCCTGTGATAAAGATAGTAGCTTTAATGATAAATTTTTATATGTTTTCACATCTACTGTAGGCACGGCCCCTATATGTTGTTTTACTGTATTCAAATCATTTCTTTCAATAGGACCAGTTAAAGAACTTATAAAGCCTTTGGTTTTTATATTATCAATATTATTTTGGATCAAGGGTAGTAATGCTTGTAGCGCATCATTTTCACTAATCCCACATTGACTTAGGTAACTGCACCCAGTATTAATTAAAGATAGTACTAAATTTGATACTGTGACGCTAGCTAGGTGATAAAGTGCCTTATCCTCTTTGTTAATAGTAAAGGATTTGTTACCTAAAGACCCAATAAAATCTTTAAGCACAGGTATATGCTCTTCGGGTCCTTCAATAGAAAAACTAGCATTTTGTAAGGTTTTATAGGAGTTATATTTATCAGAAAATGGGAAAATAGGGTGAATTGAATATGCGAATGCATCTGAATTGTTTATATCTAAAAAAATGCTAGAGGTTAAGGAACCACTAGTATGACATATTATTTTATTAGTTAAGTCAAAATTTGATAATCTCTGCAAAACTTCATGAATGGAATCATCAGGAGTAGTAATAAAAATTATTGAACTATCCCGTGCCAAATCATTAATGTTTTCATAAGCTTTTGAGTTAGTAAACTTAGATGCTTCTTTAGCATCTTTATAAAATTTACTATAGTAGCCAGATAACGTTATTCCTTTTAATGAAAAATACTTTCCAAGGGAAAAACCTACCTTTCCACATCCAATAAAGCCGATAACCATAATATCGCCTCCAATGTAATACAAAGTAAAAGCACCTCAAGCATCTGAGGGTGGAAGACTCCTGTATAGCTGTCTCATTCATAAAGATATGAGCAGAAAAAAACAAATTAAGCAATTTTAATGGATTAAGCCATTAAAATGGATTAAACCACTATTAATAATATGTTAAACAATTAGGTGCAGTTCGTGTTCGATACTACCCACAAATATTTTAGCATAATATTTTTCTTAATACAAATATAAATATATAAATTAATTAATGCATAAGCTATTGATATATATTAAAAAATGTTTGATAATGTATAGTATAGGTTTATTTTAATGTGAACTATAGAAAAGAGGGATAAAATGAATATGTTTATAACAATACTTAGCATTGTGGCAGTTTCACTTCTTTCGCTTGTGTTATATAATGTTTTAAAAACTTATGTACTATATAAGATAAAGATTAACAAGTGGGTAGTACTTGGAATAGCTATGGCATCATTTGTGCTTCCTACGATAATGTGGCCCAATATGCCAAAATATGTAGCTAACAATATAATACCAGGAATATTTGTTATTTTATTTTTGTGGTTTATGGATTTGTCGGGATTTATTAAAAAGAGAAGTGTTTCTAAAACAAATTATACAAATACTAATTCAAAAAAAGATAAGAAAGACGACATAGTAATGAGGCCTAAGGCTAAGCCAAATAGAGTTAAAAACAATAAAAAATAAAAAAAAGGAATATAAATTTCTATATGAAATTTATATTCCTTTTTTCGTTTTAGGTACATTAGAATATATTACACCTGTGCTAAGAATAATTGTATGAATAGCGGCAATTATTCGTAAAGCAACTCTAAAAATTTTATTGTGAAAAAATATTAAATTTACTATTTAATTAATAAGTATAAAGTGTAAGTATAATTACCCGATAATATATATACATATGATTTTCCTATCCATATGATTTTTTTCATAAATCAAGTTAAAATCTTTTTAAAACAAAGAACAATCGTAGTAAAGGAATGTGAAAATAAATAACAAGTTAGTATTCTAGTCTATTTTGAGTCAGTAGAGCCCGTGGATAGTGATACTAGCTACGAAAATTGCTTTTTGTTTGACATAAAATATACCAGCATCTTTAACTTGTTATTTATTTTTATATGACTAAATAATAAAAAAGTAAGGGGAGATAAAATTAATGAAGAAGATATTATCAAAAGCACTAAGTGTAGTAGTATTTATAACAATGATTTTACCATCAACAGGAACAGTTTTTGCAGAAACTGTGGGTCAAGTTACAGGAACCATAATAACTGCTAAAAACAATGCGGGAATGCCAGATACATTAACAGTTACAGGTTTAGTGGTAGGAGATATAGTTAAAGTATATTCAATAGTACAATCATCATCATCAATAACAAAAGATGGAAAAATAGTTAAAACCATTCAAACACCAAAAGAAATGCAAGAACAAGTTAAGTTATCAACACCACCGTTAACTTCAATAGATGTGAATGGAACAGTAACAGTAACAGAAATAATAGTAACAGAAATAGGAAATGCTATAGCAAAGGCAGACAAAGCAACAAAAGGCGCTAAAAGTGCAATACCAACAGCATCAGCAATAGTAAGTACAGAATTTCCGGTAATGGGAGGTTTATTTGAGAAGCCACTTGGAGGATGTATATACGTAACAGTAAAAAGAAAGGGGCTGCTTGAAAGTATTGCACAAAAGGTAACATATGACCCAGAACAGCGAACTGATCCAATAGGAAATGTTACTGTTGAAAATAATGCAGGAATGCCAGATACGGTAACAGTTGCGGGTTTAGAAGTAGGAGATATAGTTAAAGTATACTCAGAATCAATAAGTGGAGAACAAGTAGCAACACAAACAACAACAAAAACGCAAACATATATATTTCTAGTTACAATAAGAGAGCAACTTACGAATGCGATAAAAGAAGCACAGGCAAAATGCGACTATGCAGAGAGGTGTGAAGTGGAAGGAAAAAATGAATACCAGCTGGAAGCAAGGAAGAAATTTCAAGAGGCTATAAATGTAGCTAACAATAATCCCAATGGCGAATTAGTAAAACAAGCAGACATAGCAGTAAATAAAGCAACAAAAGCATCAGCAAAAGTAAAAGCAGACGCAGCACAAGTAGCAGCACAAGCAGCAAAAGTAGCAGCACAAGCAGCATTGGATGCAGCAATACAAGCAGCATGGGATGCAGCAACACCAGGAACATACAAAGTACAAGTAGCAAGAGATACATCCGAAGCAGCAAATATAGCAGCAGATCTAGCAATTAAAGAATCAAATTTAGCAACCGTAGCAGCACAAGTAGCATTATCTCCTTATTACGAAAATTTATCAAATACCCCAACAAAAACAGTAGCAGATTTAGACACAGCAGCAACAGTGGCAGTAGAAAAAGCATCACCAGTACTAAGTAACCTTGCAGAAGCGACAACTATTTTTGAAGGGGCATTTCTTAAAGCACCAATTGGAACAGCAACAGCAAAAGTAGATAAAGCAACAAAAACAGCAACAGCAACAATAAGCATTCCACAACTTTACGAGGACGAGGGAAACAAGGCAAATACAAATAGAAAAATATATGTAACAGTAACAAAAAAAACTAAGCTTGAAAGTTATAAAATAGGACCAAAAGACTATGGAGCAGAAAAGGTTACGGATATGCCATCATCAATAGTGACAGTTGTCAATAATGCATTAGAACTAGATACAATAACAGTTAAAGATTTAAAATTAGGAGATGTAGTTACAATATACGAAGAAAGTAAAAAAGGCGCAGTACCAATAGGAACGGCAATAGCAAAAGCAGACAAACTAGCAAAAGGTGCAAAACTAGCAAAAGATGCAATACCTACAGCAACAGCAACATTAAGTATTACACTTCCAAAACCAGAAGGCGGAAGTATATATATATCAGTAACAACCAAGGCTAAACGCGAAAGTGAGAAATCAAAGGCAGTACCATATGGCGCAGAAGGGCAAACCAATCCACCTAGCTTACAACTACAATAAGCATTACATTAAAGGGGTCAGACCCCTGGGTGAATATGGAAGTTCAAAAAGATAAGCAAAGAGAGAATCGTCATTTAGATGGCGGTTCTATTTTTCTGTTCATACAGAAAGGCCAAAGAATTTAATAAAACCTACTAAATTGATAAAAATCAGTTTAGTAGGTTTTATTGATTACTTATGAATAAATATTCATTTTGTAGTAAACCTCATAGTTGTATCAGCAAAGTTCAAAGTTGTATTTCTACTATTAGAGTAGATATATAACTATTAGTTCTTAACTGTCCCCAGTGGTTAACTACATCCCGTAGTTGTTCCGCAGTCGAGACAAACCTTGCAAGTACCGCTTTTAACAAGTTTAGTACTTGAACAATGAGAGCATGTTTCAGAGTATAATCTTTCTCCTTTAGGCTTTTCAATGTTTTTGAAGGTAGATACATTTTCATTTTCTACTATGCTAGCTGAAATTTCATTTTCATCTGGCATAAGTGGGTTTTTAGGTATATCAGTATTTCCGTAATTTTCAGGTTTAATTTGACATCTTGTATAGTCTCCTAGTTCTATATCGATTATCTTGCTAATTAAATCAGATATAGAAGAAACAGATTTAATATAAGGATGTTTTTGCACAAAACCATAAGGTTCGAATTTTTGTCCCCGAAGCATTTTAGATATATCTTCTGCAGGTACGTGATACTGAAGCATTACTGAAATTGATTTTGAAAGAGAATTGAGTAATCCAGTAATAATAGTACCTTCTCTATCTGTTGTTATATATATTTCAGAAATCTCTCCATTTGAACGTCTATTTACAGTAGTATAGACTTTTACATCATCAATTTGAGCAGGATGAGTAGTGCCATAACGGATTCCAATTGGTTTTTCTCTTGTAGAATGATTGGAAATTTCCTCTTGCGTCTTTGCTTTCTTTAAAAGATCCGCATAGGATAAATCTTCAAGGGATAGTTCTTTATCTTGAGATAAGGTGGTGTTTAAAGGTTGACTTGCCTTTGAACCATCTCTATATAAGGCTATGCCTTTTACACCTAATTTCCAAGAATTAAGTATTACTTCTTTAAAATCTTCTATAGTGGCATTTTTAGGTAAATTTACAGTTTTTGATATAGAACCTGATATCATCGGAGTTATTGCTGCCATCATGAGAACATGTCCCATAAATGGAATGTATCTTTTTCCACTACCGCATTTGTTTGCTGTGTCGAATATAGCCAAATGTTCAGACTTTAAATGTGGAGCGCCCTCTATTTTTCCATCAATAATTTTTTCGTATTGGAATCCATTTTCATCAACTTTTTCTTTTCTTAGAATATAATCTAAAATATCATTTGTTTGGATTTGAGAATATCCCAGGTTAGTTAAGGAAGCTTTAATTACTGGGTTAACCATGGTCATATAACCGCCACCAGATAATTTTTTATAAATAAAATGGCTGAAATATGGTTCTATAGAGGTTGCGCCACAATCCATAGCAAAGGAAATAGTACCAGTAGGAGCTATAACTGTAACCTGGGCATTTCTAAAACCGTATTTTTCACCACTATTTAATGCTTTTGTGAAGCAATTTTTTAAGGTTTCACTTATATAACCTAGAGAGTTGCTCTTTAAAAGATTGTGATTAACTTTTACAGGCTCATAGTTTAAATTTTCAAATTCAGTATTTAGAGCTCCAGCTGCTCTAGCATGATTTCTTATAACTAGTTGCATATATGTTTTGTTAATTTCATATTTTTCAAAAGGAGCTAACTCTTTTGCCATAAGTGATGAAACATAATAAGACTGAGCTGTCATTATTCCAGTTAGCGAGGAAGCTAAATTTCTAGCATCTTCTGAGTCATAGGCGTACCCCATTACCATAAGTAGTGAAGAGAGGTTTGCAATTCCAAGTCCTGTGCTTCTAAATAAGTGGGTTTTTCTTGCTATATCTTCTGTAGGAAATTGGCCCCAATGTATGGAAGCTTCAAGGATTAATTGAGTAAGTCCTATTAAATGAACATATCCATCTATATCTAATTTTTTAGTTTTACTGTCATAGAATTTATAAATATTAATAGAGGCTAAATTACAGGAAGTATCATCTAAAAATGCATATTCTCCACAAGGATTAGTTGAATTAATTCTATTGTGCTTTGCATTAACTGCGCCATCTTCTCCAGCTGGGCAAGTGTGCCATGCATTAAAGGTATCATCAAACTGGGGAGCTGGATCTGCGCATAGAAAAGCAGCTTTATTAAAGGTATCCCATAGCTTCTTAACAGGGATATCTTTATTAACTGAGTTGTCAGCTCTTCCTTTAAGAGTAATAGTCTGCTTAGGATTTTTTGAAAGGTCATCCACCTTCATCATGAATTCATCTGAAAATCTTATGGAATTGTTTCCGTTTTGGCCAGATACGGTCTCGTAAGCTTCTCCTTCAAAGCTGCCATCATAACCCATTTTAGTAAGAGCGCGTACCTTATCTTCTTCTTTAGCTTTCCAAGTCATAAATTCCATTATTTCCGGATGGTCAATATCAAGACATAGCATTTTAGCAGCACGTCTTGTAGTTCCGCCAGATTTTATTGCTCCTGCATTTCTATCAAGGCCTTTTAAAAAACTCATTAGACCTGAAGAAACTCCACCACTAGATAACCTTTCGCCACGACCTCTTATGCTAGAGAAGTTTGTTCCGGTACCTGAACCGCCTTTGAATAATTTAGTTTCTGTTACATACTGCTCAGATATTGAGTGTTTGCCAAGTAATTTATCTTCAATTGAGAGAATGAAACAAGCAGAAGCCTGAGTTCTTGTATAAGCATCCTCGCTTTTAACAATCATTTTTTTACTTTCATCATAATAAAAATTATCTAGGGTTCCACCTTTTATACCATAAGAGAGGTTAAGCCCAGTATTAAACCATTGAGGAGAATTTGGAGCAAACATTTGATTTAAAAATGCATATACTAATTCATCATAAACAATGCTTTTTTCCTCATCAGTTTTAATAATTGTTTCGTCAGTTAAGGATTCACACCAAAAATTAACAAGCCTATGAGCTACCATTTTCATACTATTCTCGTAGCCTTGCTTAGTAGGAACACCGGATTTTCTGAAATATTTTGAAGCTATAATATCGCAAGAATTTTGAGAGTAATGCTCCGGAAATTCTAAATCCTTCATATCTAAAAGTACTTTGTTTGTTTTATGGTCCTTTAGAAAAACATCTACCTTTTTCCAATTAAACAAATCAAAAACAGTAATATTTTTATCTTTTTCTAATGCACTTGTATAAAATCTTTTAATTAAACTTTTTATCTCCGCCATAAGTATACTAGCCTAAAAAAGCTAGTATATTCACCTCCTATTATTTTCTTAATATATAAATTAATTCTAAAATTATATTTATGCGTGTTGATGTTACTACACTAAAAATTTTCACAATTATTTAGTTTAATCTCATATGCTAAAATAGTATAACACACTATATGTAGTAATCACAAAGGAATTCATAACTATATATGGTATTATATAATGAAATTATATAAAAATCAATACAGATTATTATGTAATAATATTGTGAATAATAGGACAATTTATATAATATTGCAGTGTAATAAATATTATTATATTGTATAATAGATTAGTATTTATTTTTTGGAAGAGGTGATTAGCAACTTATGATACATCAATTTGATGGACAAATACCTAAGGTACACAAACAATCTTTTATTGCTATTAGTGCAGACGTTATAGGAAATGTATCTATAGGAGAGTACAGTAATATTTGGTTTGGAGCTGTATTAAGAGGGGATATGAATTATATATCTATAGGTGCTTATACAAATGTTCAAGACAATTGCACTGTGCACAATGATGAGGATTTTCCAGTATATATTGGGGATTATGTAACTATAGGACATAATTCTATAATACATGGTTGTAAAATTTCAAGTAATACTTTAATTGGTATGGGAAGCACTATACTAAATGGAGCTGAAATAGGAGAGTATACTATAATTGGTGCTGGTAGCTTGGTTACGCAGGGGAAGAAAATACCGACCGGCGTTCTTTGCATGGGAGTGCCGGCAAGGGTTATTCGAGAACTGACTATAGAAGAAAAAGAAGCCTTAAAAAAATCTGCGGAGAATTATGCAGAGCTTTCTATGAAATATATTATAAAATAAAAGTCTAGGTAAATGGGGACGGTTAACAACTATTTGAACAATTGAGTTGTTAACTGTCTTTTATTTTTAAAAATAGCTTTTATTTTCGACGTTTTTTAACTACAATAGAAGGTAGGGAATTATTGTTTTTTTAAGGAGTGGGAAAAATGATAAAATTAAATGGAATAGAAAAGATGACAAATGAGCAGAAATATAAGTATATGCTTATTCTTTTAGAAGGACAGCTCAGTTCAGAAAAAAATGACCTAGCAAATTTATCAAATGCTGCTGCAATTATTAAAGCAGTTATGAATAGATTAAATTGGGCAGGGTTTTACATTGTACGCGAAAATACATTGGTGCTGGGAATGTTTCAAGGAATGCCCGCTTGTAACAGAATACAAATAGGTAAGGGCGTATGTGGAACAGCAGTTGCCACAAAAAAACTTCAGCGTATAGAAAATGTGAATGAATTTCCAGGACATATTGCTTGTGACTCTGCAACGAATTCAGAAATTGTTATACCTATAATAAAAGACGATGTAGTTTATGGAGTTTTGGATATAGATAGTCCAGAAGTAGGAAGGTTTACAGAGCTTGAAGAAAAATATTTAGTTGAATTTGTTTGTAAACTTAACAAATACATAGATTGGCCAAAAGTTTAAAATAAAAGGTAGGAGATAATAAATGATAAACATAGGAGATTTAAATAATTTAAAAGTAGTAAGGCGAGCAGAATTTGGGTACTATTTAGACGCTGGCACAGGAAATACTAGTGATGACGTACTACTTCCAATGAAAAGTACTTTAGGTAGGGCACTTAATATTGATGATGAAGTTGAAGCCTTTGTGTACAGAGATTCAAGTGATAGGTTAATTTCAACTTTAAAAAAACCACTTGCAAAGGTGGGGGATTTAGCTTATCTTAAGGTTGTTGATATGACTACAATAGGTAGTTTTGTAGAAATTGGTCTAGAAAGAGATGTATTGGTTCCTTTTAAGGAGGAAAATTACAGTTTAGAAACAGGCAGAAAATATCTTTTTTATATATATCTAGATAAGACTGGAAGAATTGCAGCCACTACTTTTGTGGATAAATATTTATACGATACAGATTCATATAATATTGATGATGAAGTGGAAGGCACAGTATACGGAATCCAGACTAATGGTACTGTAATGGTAGCTATTGATGATATTTATAGAGGGGTTATTCTAAGAAATGAGAATTATATGAATATAACTCCTGGAGATAGATTAAAAGCAAGAGTTAAAAAATATTATGAAGATGGTAAAATGGATTTAACAGTAAGAAAACCAAGACTAGAGGAAAGAGATGTAGTTGAAGAGCAAATATTAGAATATCTTAAAAATTCCGATGGATCTATGCCATACAATGATAAAAGTTCTCCAGATGATATAAAAAAAGTTTTTAAAACTAGCAAAAATGCATTTAAAAGAGCATTAGGTGGCCTTATGAAAAGTGACCTAATCCTTCAAAATGAAGAGGGTACTAGATTAAAATAAATTCTTAACCTCCGTATTTAACAAAAAAAAGTAAGAGCCTTATGAGTTAATCATCAGGCTCTTACTTTTTTATTTGTTATCTACTTTCTTATATTATGGAAGAACTGCGCTTGAATATTTTTACTATTTCATTAAGGAGTAGTGGCATAAGGGATAGAATAGTAACAAAACTCCAATCCATTAAACTTAAGGAATGAACACTAAAAACATTTGCTAGAAATGGCACAGTTATTATAAAATCTTGTAGTAGTATACCAAAAACTATAGCTCCAATTAAATATTTGTTTGAAAATAAACCTATTTGGAATATGGATTTCTTCTCATTTCTCATATTTAAAGAGTGTACTAATTGAGAGACACTAAGTACTACAAAGGCCATGGTTTGTGCATGTTTTAGTGCATCTTCTGAAAGATTTCCCGGGAATAGTGGGAATAAGTTAGTGTCTCCACTATAATATTTTGCACCTATTACAAATGCAGCTAGGGTTAAGATACCTATTAGAAGTCCGTTAAGAAGTAAATTTAAAGATTCACCTTTAAATAAACTATCTTTTGGGTTTCTAGGTTTATATTTCATTACATCAGGGTCACCAGGATCTACACCTAAAGCCAATGCTGGTAGTGTATCGGTGATTAGGTTAACCCATAATATATGGATAGGGCGAAGGGGCGTAGCCCAGCCTAAAAGTATGGCAAGAAATAGTGCTATAATTTCTCCTATATTACAGGATAGAAGAAATATTATAGTTTTCTTAATATTTGTGAAGATGTTTCGTCCTTCTTTTATAGCAGCAACAATAGTTGAAAAATTATCATCTATAAGTATCATATCAGCAGCACCTTTAGCAACATCAGTACCTGTTATACCCATGGCTACTCCTATGTCTGCCATTTTAAGAGAGGGTGCATCATTTACTCCGTCGCCAGTCATTGATACAATGTTTCCTTTTGATTTAAGAGCGCGTACAATCTTCACTTTATGTTCAGGTGACACTCTTGCGAATACCCTTATACTCTCAATTCTATTATTTAGTTCGACATCAGACATTTTATCAAGCTCGGTGCCAGATATAACCTCAGAAGAATCATTGGTAATATTTAAATCTTTAGCTATAGCAAAAGCTGTGTTTTGGTGGTCACCAGTTATCATTACAGTTTTTATTCCAGACTTCATGCATAGGGAAATAGAATCCTTAACCTCTAGCCTAGGAGGATCTATCATACCTACTAGGCCAATGAGTATTAAATCACGCTCTAGTGAATCAATCTCTACATGAGAGCTAGGAAGAATTTTATAAGCGGCACCTAGAACTCTTAGTGCATTGTCAGACATATTATTTGAGGCAGCTAATATGTCTTTTTTTATATTTGGCGTAATTTCTATTATATTGCCTTTAATATATGCCTTTGTGCATAGATTTAATAGATTATCAATAGCACCTTTTGTCATTACATAATAGTCATTATCATATTTATTTACAGTAGTCATCAATTTTCTATCTGAATCAAAAGGAATCTCATCAATTCTTTTATGAGTTTTCTCTAAATCGTCTTTAAATATGCTATAGTCTACCCCAGCTTGTAATAGAGCAATCTCTGTGGGGTCGCCAGTTTTTGAATTTTCCGAGTAAGTGGCATCATTGCATAAAATAAGATTTTCTAGTAAGAGCTTATGCTCAGTATGATTAATGTTCAGACTGTCTATAGCTCCTAACTTACCATCAGCATAGAATTTTGTTACTGTCATTTTATTTTGAGTTAAAGTGCCCGTCTTATCTGAACAAATAATATTTACTGAACCTAAAGTTTCAACAGCAGGTAATTTTCTTACAATAGCATTTTCCTTTATCATCTTTTGAACTCCCATAGCAAGAACTATAGTTACTATAGCAGGAAGACCTTCAGGAATAGCTGCAACAGCTAAACTTATGGAAACAAGCAGCATTTCAAAAAGATCTCTCTTTTGAAGAACACCCACTATAAACATAAGAGCACATATGAATAGGGCACCTATTCCCAGGTACTTGCCAAGTTGCGCTAGTTTCTTTTGAAGTGGGGTCTCATCGTCTACTTTTTCATCTAGCATTTTAGCAATTTTACCTATTTGAGTATCCATTCCAGTAGATACAGCTATGCCCACACCTCTACCATAGGTTGCAAGGGTTGACATGAAGAGCATGTTTTTTTGATCACCTAGGGGTATATCCTCGCCCGGCAGAACTAGAGAAGCGTCTTTATCCACAGGCACAGATTCTCCCGTAAGTGTGGATTCTTCTATTTTTAAATTTGCAGCTTCAATAAGTCTCAAATCACAGGGTACATATCTTCCTGCATCAATAATAATAATATCTCCAGGTACAACTTCCTCTGATGGAATTTCGTTTAACTGCCCATCTCTTTTAACTATAGCTTTAGGCGTGGATAATTTTTTTAGTGCATCAAGTGCTTTTTCTGCTTTAGATTCTTGAATAATTCCAACTGTAGCATTAATAATAATTACAATAGCAATTATTATTGCGTCACTGGTTTCACCAAGGAGGGCAGAAATCACTGCAGCCGCAATTAAAATATAAATTAAAATATCATTTAGCTGGGCAAAAAACATGGCTATTAGAGTTTTTGGTTTTTTAGTTGTTAATTGGTTTAGTCCAAATTTTTCTCTTTTTACCTCGCTTTGATTTTGAGAAAGTCCTGTTATTGGATTAGAACCAAATTCTTCTAAAACTTGCTCAATAGTTTTGTTGAAAAACATTAACATCACCTCAACTTATAGTATTTGTTATTATAGCTTAATTTATTTAAAAGAAGAAAAATATTATGCCAAAATATAAAATACAAATATGTTGCAAATAAAGAGAAGCAATTAAATAGGTATTAGACCATAAAAAAGAATACCCAATAGCCCTGAAATCATTATTATTAAAATTGGATGAATTTTATTTGTAATCAGCAGTCCTAAAATTATGATTCCAATTACTACACTTTTAATGTCTTTATAAGAGTCACTTCCCATGGATAAGAATACAGAGACTATAAGGCCAATTAGCGCAGGCCTCATACCTGCGAGAGCTGCCTTCATTATGTAGGATTCTTTGAATTTAACAATATAGTGATTAGCTATAGAAACTAAGATAAATGAAAAGGAAATTACGCCTAAAGTTGCCGAAATACTGCCTAATATACCAGCAACTTTAAAACCTACAAAAGTTGCTGAATTAATGGCTATAGGTCCTGGAGTCATCTGGGATATACCTATAATATCAATAAGCTCTTTGGAGGTAATCCAATTATTGTTATTTACAATTTCCCTTTTGATAAGGGGAATCATAGCATATCCTCCACCAAAGCTAAAGGCACCTATTTTTAAGAAGGATAGATAAATTTTTATTAAAATTGACATTTACTTCACCTTCTTTCCAAGAAATATTACCCCGTATAAACCAGATAAAAGTATAACTATAACAGGGTGTACATTAAAGAATAATATACTCCCCATGGAAATTAAAATTATAATAAGATTTGCATAGTTTTTCTTTAAAGATTTGGATAAACTTACTACGGCTATGAGTATGAGCATTGGTACCGCAGCAGAAATACCTTTGAAAACCAAATCCACATAATAGTAATCCCTGAATTTCATAAAAAAAACTGCAACCAACAATATTATAAAAAATGAGGGTAAAACAACTCCTAGAAGCCCAATAATAGCTCCAAGTAGTCCGCAAGTTCTATAGCCTATAAATACGCTACTATTAACAGCTAAGGCTCCAGGAAAAGTTTGAGAAATAACAATTACATCTAAAAAATCTTCTTTAGAAAGCCACTTTTTTTTATTAACAACTTCAATTTCTATGAGAGGTATCATGGCATACCCTCCGCCAAAGGTAAAAGCTCCTATTTTAAAGAAAGTCCAAAACATGTTTAGTAATTTTTTCATTTGTCCACCCCTAAGAATTTTAATTTTTAGTTATATGGATAGAAATATTGGTTCTAGTGTAAATCAAAAACCTATATCTATAATGTATATTATTTACCATATTATTATACTAATATAAAAAAAATTGGCAAATTTATAAGTAAAAGATTTTATATTTGATTTTGGCTGAAATTATTCTTAAATATATGGGTAAATTAATTTTTTTATTGTGACAAGAATTAATTTTCTATTGTGACAAGAATTAATTTTCTATTGTGTATATTTTTTTGCGGAAAATTCGATATAATGTATATAAGGATATGAAAACATTCTAATAATTAATTTTGAAAACAGGAGGTGGAAAAACATGGAAATATCAAGAGCTAGAAGGAATGCAGCGGTTACATCAGATAAGAAAACTGTATCTAGTAAAAAAGATTTTTCACAAAATTTTAGTTTTGCTAGGCAGCAAAAATCAGAACAACAACTTAAGGAAATGATGGATGATATAAAAAAGAAAGGAAATAGATTGAGCATTACAAAATGCTTTGCAGATGTGAAAGCATATAAAAATTTAATTAGAGAATATTTAGATTCTGTTTTAAAACATATGTATGAGGTTAAGAAGGATATTAGTTTTTGGCAAACACAATATTTTATAACGGTGGAGACTGTGGACTTGAAACTAGAGGAGCTTACACAAATGTTATTGAGTGGCGAAAAAGAAAATCTTGACATAGCAAACACTATTGATGAAATTGCGGGACTTATTGTGGATGTTTATAAATGAAAAAAGTACATATATTGCGTAAAGTTTGAAGTTAACTTTACACAAAATAATACATGTACTTTATTCAGGTTTAATATTGTAGCATAGCAAATTACGATTTAAAGGAAAGAATTAAAACTAGCATCAGATGGCATTCTAAGATCTCCTCTTGGAGATAAACTTATAGTTCCTACTTTTGGACCATCTGGCAGGGCTGAACGTTTAAATTGTTGAGTAAAGAATCTTTTTATAAATTTATCTAACCATTTAATAATTTCATCTTCGGCATAATCGGCTTTAAAAGCCTCTTTAGCTAAAAATAATATTTTACTTTTGGTGGCGCCTTGCTTCATGAAATAGTAAAGGAAAAAGTCATGTAATTCGTAAGGGCCTACTATGTCTTCAGTTTTTTGAGCGATTTTACCATTCACATCTTTAGGCAGAAGTTCTGGACTTATAGGAGTGTCCAAGATATCTAAAAGTATTTCGGAGGCTTCCTTTGAAGCTTCTTTATCTGATACATACTTAACTAAATATTTCACCAAAGTCTTAGGAATTGAGCAGTTTACAGAATACATGGACATATGGTCTCCATTATATGTGCACCAACCTAAAGCCAGTTCAGATAAATCTCCTGTTCCTATTAATAGTCCACCTTCTTTATTAGCAACATCCATAAGAATTTGAGTTCTTTCTCTTGCCTGAACATTTTCATAAGTTACATCATGTTTTTCTATTGGATGGTTTATGTCTTTGAAATGTTGCAGACAGGCGTCTACTATATTAATTTCTCTAAAGTCTGTACCTAAATGTTTACATAGGTTTACGGCATTCATATAGGTTCTATCTGTAGTTCCAAAACCAGGCATAGTAATAGTAATAATATTTTTTCTTGGCAAATTTAACATATCAAAGGTTTTAACTATAACGAGCAGTGCAAGGGTTGAATCAAGTCCGCCAGAAATCCCAACTATAGCTTTATTAAGCCCCGTATAAGAGAATCTTTTAGCAAGAGCCGAGGACTGAATATTAAATATTTCCTTGCAACGTAGCGCACGCTTATATTCATTAGAAGGAACAAAAGGATGCTTATCAATATATCTATCAAAAACTCCAAGTTCTAAATTTGAAAATTCAAAAGGAATTTCGCATACCTCAAAAGGACATATGGAAGGACTATTTCTAAAACTGATATTTTTTAACCTTTCACTATTTAACTTATCTATATCAATAATGGAGGTGATAATTTCATTTTCTCTTTGAAATCTATTGTTTTCTTTTAATAATAAACCATTTTCGCTAATTAAAAGATGACCACTGAAAAGTAAATCTGTGGAAGATTCAAAAACACCAGAGGATGCATATAAATAAGAACACATACATCTTGCGCTCTGAGATGAAACTAAGGATTTTCTGTAATCAGCTTTGCTAACGAGTTCATTAGATGCAGATAAATTAGCAATTATATTTGCACCCTGAAGGGCCAAATAGCTGCTAGGGGGGATGGTTACCCAAAGATCCTCACAAATTTCAAAACCAATTTTAATATTATTGCAGGTGAACAATAAATTGGTTCCAAAAGGGATGGACTTTGCAAAAGGAAGATTTACAGTTTTGCCTAGTATGCCAAGCCCCTCAGTAAACCATCTTTTTTCATAAAACTCAGAGTAATTTGGAATATAGCTTTTTGGTACTATTCCTAAAATGTTACCCTTAAATATTATATAAGCACAATTATATAGGCAATTATTAAAATGTAGTGGAGCTCCTACAGCAATGAGTATATCCTTGTTTTTAGAAAATTCACATAGGGATTCAATTGCACTTTCAGATTTTTCAAGTAATTCCTGTTGTAAAAATAAATCCGCACAGGTATAAGCTGTTATGCAAAGTTCTGGGAAAACTATAAATTTTGATTTTTCTTTTAAAGCCTCTTCAATGCAGCTTTCTATGTTATTTAAATTGAATTTTATATCTGCCACATTTACCACTGGGCAAGCGGCAGAAACTCTAATAAAAGAAGTATCCAAACTAATTCACGACCTTTCTTTAATTCTTAAATATAGTATTTGTAAAATTGACTTTATATAACCAGTGTTCAATAAAATTATATCATTATCTTAGATTCATTAGTAGGGACGGTTAACAATTATTTTACCTTAGTTTAAATAATTGTTAACTGTCCCCCACTATTTAGGCATTTATAGTTCAAATAGTTGTTAACCGTCCCCAAACTATTTTATATTTTAAAAAGGTGAATTAATGAGATAATGAAAGCAAACATAAGATAGAACTATGCAAGGGCATAATAGAGTATTGAATAACATATAATGTGCTAAAACAAAACTTTATTATGTATAAAAAATACTATATAATGATATATTAACAACACATCAAATTTTTGTTGTAATATTATTACAACAAAATGGTGTTATAAAACACAAAAAAGAGATATACTTAAATAAGGATTAGTAATATCATAATGCTTTAAAAGGTTATAACGCTAATTGATATTCGAAAGGGGGGGGACAACATGGAATGGAAGCCAATGATATTTTGGGTAGTTGTAGCATTAGGGGCAATAGCTATTGATATTATAACAAGTAGTTTTATGTTTATATGGTTTGCTATAGGCGCAATTGCAGCTATAATTTCTATAGCATTTAATGCACCGGTAATTATTCAAGCTATTGTTTTCATAGGGGTTAGTGCAGTATGTACATCTGTTGGATATCCTATAGTTAAGAGAACTATAAAGAAAACTGTAACCAAAACATTGACTATGGAAGAAGGATATATTGGAAGTGAATTTGTAATAACAAAAGATATTGACATAAAAGCAAATATTAAGTTTCAAGGAATTTATTGGACTGTAAAAAATGTAGGAAAGCCATTAAAAAGCGGTGACTCTGTTCAAATTATTGGTATTGAAGGAAATAAGTTATTAATAGCTAAGGTATAAGTTTTATTAAAATTTAAGGAGGCATTTATTATGGGAGTAGGATCGTTTGTAGGTTTGTTTATATTGTTAATATTAGTTATCATGATTATATCATCCATTAAAATTGTTAATACTGGATCTGTGTGTTTGGTAGAAAGATTTGGTCAGTTCCATAGGATACTAGAGCCAGGCTGGCATTTAACAATTGTTTTCGCAGATTTTGTTCGCAGAAGAATTTCTACCAAGCAACAAATATTAGATATACAACCACAAAATGTTATAACTAAAGATAATGTAAATATATCAATTGATAATGTTATATTTTATAAGGTTATTAGTTCAAGAGATGCAGTGTACAATATTGAAGATTATAAATCAGGTATTGTGTATTCCACTATAACTAATATGAGAAATATTGTGGGAGATATGACATTGGATGAAGTATTATCAGGAAGAGATAGAATAAATTTAAGACTTCTTGAAATAATTGATGAAATTACAGATGCTTATGGAATAAAAATATTATCTGTAGAAATCAAAAATATAATTCCACCATCTGAAATTCAACAGGCAATGGAAAAACAAATGAGAGCAGAGAGAGATAAGAGAGCGTTTATTCTTACAGCAGAGGGTGAAAAACAAAGTCAAATTGAAAAAGCAGAAGGATTTAAACAAGCTCAAATATTAAATGCTGAAGCTGAAAAAGAAGCAAATATTAGACGTGCAGAAGGAATGAAAGAATCTCAACTTCTTGAAGCAGAAGGTAAGGCTAAAGCTATACAGGCTATTGCAATAGCAGAGGCAGATGCAATAAGAAGAATAAACACAGCTATTATAGAGTCAGGTACAAATGAAACAGTAATAGCTTTAAAACAAATAGAAGCTCTTAAAGAAATGGCTAAGAATCCAGCTAATAAGCTTATACTTCCAAATGAGACATTGTCAAGTTTAGGTAGTATAGCAGCTATAGGTGAAATGTTAAAAATGAATAAATAGTGCACATGAAAATAAATAACAAGCTGACTTGTTATTTAAATATGCCTAATGCAAAAAAAAGAAAGTCTGGAAATCAGGCTTTCTTTTTTTGCTTTGACTTGTTATTTTTTACAGGTGCCTTGCTGCTTTTTTTCTGAACTGAATAACCAAATTTGCCTAGAGGGTTAGAATTAACACTAAAATATTCACCGTGAGAATAAGTAATAAGGTCTGCATTTTCAAAATGAATTTTCCCGTTTAAATCTATTAAGCGGTTATCTACATGAGTATTAACAACTTCAGCTAAAAACAAATCGTGGGTACCTAAAGGGGTAATGCTTTTAACAACGCATTCTAGAGATATGGGGCATTCAGAAATTAAAGGAGCCACTATATCCTTGCTGTCTTCAGTAGTAAAGTTCATTTCGTGAATTTTATCTATTTGTCTTCCTGAGCGCACACCACAATAATCCACTTGTCTAACCATTCTAGAATTAGGTAAATTTATTACAAAGTCACCACTTTCTTTTATATATTCATAGGAAAGCCTTTCAGGCCTTATGGCTACAGTTATCATTGGGGGTTTAGTACAAGCTGTGCCTATCCAAGCTACTGTAAAAACATTAATTTTTCCCTCTTTATTTTTTGAGGTAATTAATACTACGGGAACAGGATTTAGCATTGCACTGCCTTTAAAAATAGTTTTTGTCATATATTTTCACTCCCATTCCTTTTTTTCTATAACATATACATTATACAATACCTGAAAAGATTTATAAAGTTGCAAATTCAAATGAGACAACAATTTATAAAATTAGAAAAAAATGTAATTTATATGTAACTAATTTGAATTCGTAAGGGTCTATAATGTATATATATGATAATAGAATTATAGGGAGTATACTTTTCAACAAAAGATAGATTTTCATATGAAAGAATAAAACATTATATTGAAAGGTGGGAACTATCATGAACAGAAAAAAAATATTTTCGGTATTATTAGCCTCGGCATTAACGGTTACTAGTACAACTTCAACTTTTGCAAAAACCATGACAAATCCTCAAATTCCAGTTACGCCAATTGTAAGCACAAACACGACTACAGGGGCTGCAATTACAAAAAATAGTGAAACAGAAAAAAGTGTTAAAATATCAAAGGAAAAAGCAAAAGAGATTGCAAAGGGAACTATGAAAACTTATTTTAATACGGAAATAGATGAGAGCAAATTCACACAAACAAGTAACTTTAATACTTCTAATTACAATGGTAAGCAGATTAGCTCCTGGAATATTAATTGGCAAATGAATAATATGGAAAAAACTATTAACATTAATGTTACCTTAAATGCAGAAACTGGTGAAGTTACTCAAGTAAATAATTATCAGCGTAAGATAAATGAAGAAAATGCAGTTCCCACAATGACAGCTAAGGAAGCACAAAAAATTAGTGATGATTTTGTTTCAAAAATCCAACCTAAAAAATATAATGAATCTAATAAAAAAGATTATAATAATTTAGGGAATCATGGGTCACCTAATTATAATTTTACCTATGTAAATAAAGTTAATGGCATAGAATTTGATGGTAATAATATTAATATAGAAGTTGATGGGGCATCCGGAAAGGTAGTTTCTTACTACAGTAATTGGAATGAAGATTTCAAATTTCCAGAGGTTAAGGGGATGATAGATTCTAAAACTGCAGTTGAAGCTTTTAAAACAGAAGCTAAAATGACTTTGAAATATATGGCTTTTACACAAGAGTATATGTATTATGAAAATAAAAGAACTGTAAAACCAGTATATGTTCCAGAATTTAATAAAGGAAATGTTTTGGATGCTAAAGATGGTAAGTTCATGGATCCATTTAGCAATGGTAATATTCCTGTAATAAAAAATTTAAATGATAAAGAAAAGGCAGACTTTTATAATAAATCAAAAGTGGTAACAACTAGAGAAAAGGCAATAGAGGAAGAGGAAGCAAGAACTATAATAAAAAATTTCATAAATAATGTTTATGGCCAGGGTTATGCCATAGAAGGCTTAGGATATCAAGAGTATACTGAAAACCTTGGCAGTTCAAGTAATAAAACTTGGAATGCATATTTCAATAAAGGAGATGCATCAAAATACAATGAAGGTGGAAATATATCAATAGATGCTTTAACTGGAGACATATTAAGCATTAATAGAAATTCAAATGAAGATTATAATGGTACTGCAAAGTTCCAGGCTAAATTATCTTGGGAAGAGGCATACACTAAGGCAATAGAAGCAGTAGCCAAGTATTATCCGGGCATTGTAAAACAAATAAAAACAGAGCAACCTCGTTATAAATATAATGCTTACGATAAAATGGGTGAAAGAACTTATTATTTCAACTTTTCAAGACTAGAAAATGGCATAGAATTCAATGATAATAGTATAAATGTTGCTTTTAGTGCCGTAACCGGCGAGATGAGTAATTTAAATTGTAATTGGGATAAAAACATTAAATTCCCAGATATTAAAAATGTTATAAGTAAGAAAAATGTAAGTGAAACAATGTTTAGTAAGTATAAACCAGTACTAGTTTATACACAAATAAATAAAAGTGATAATCCAGAAAAACCAGAATTAGAAATAAAACTTGCCTATAAACTAAGCGATGCTAATGGGATGTACGACTATACAAATATTGATGCCCTTACTGGTAAGTTTCTAAATTATGGTGGTGAAAATATCGACCAAAATATAGAATTGTTTAAAGAAAAAATCAAAGGCAGTAAGGCCGAAAAAGAATTAAGTATTTTAGCATCTAAAGGATTAATAGAAACTGGTGATTTTAAATTAGATAAAAAAATCACTCAAATTGATTTAATTAAAATGTTAGTAAATGCAAGAGGTTATACACCATATATGGCAGATAAGACTGCAGATTTAAAATTCTCCAATATTGTAAAATCTGATGTAAACTATAAATACCTTCAACTGGCTGTATCCTATGGAATTATGGAAAACTCAGATGGTGAATTTATAGGAGATAAATTAGTTACTAGAGAAGAACTCGCTAAGATATTAGTTAAATACACTAATTATAGCAAATTAGCCCAGCACAGTGAGTTGTTTAAAATTAATTATAAAGATGCAGCCAATATAAGCAAGGATAACGTAGGGTATGTTGCTATTGCAGAGGCTTTCAGATTTATACAAATAGAAAACAATGAATTTAAGCCAAAGGAAAATACAACTATGGAACAATTAGCTATAGGTGTATATCATGCACTTAATAATGTAAGAAATACACAATACTAAAGGGGAGATAGGAAAATTCTCCTTTGTGGTTTTCAAAGGAGATTGAAACAAGAAATTTAATATTGCAGCATGGCAGATGATGATTTAAGCCTTTCGTATTGCAAGTCATTGCAAAGAGAGCTATTTCTAAAAGTGATAAACAATTAGTAAGTGTTATACTTCCAGTGCTTCTTTATAAATAGGTATACAATATAATGATTTTTCAAAAATATGGTATAATAGTAGTAGGGCACATGATTCTTAGGTAAAGTATGATATAGGTATGGTGATGATGATGACAATGGTTGGAAAAATAATATATGGTGCTGGAAAACTAGTGGGGAATACAGCTGAGTATAGCATTGAGCTAACGGGTAATGTTGTAGCTAATATAGTAGGGCTTTCAGGTAAGCAGAAGTTGGCTTTAAACACTAAAAAATGCAGTACAGTAGTTGGTGGTGTGGTGGGGAAAACTGCAAAAATAGCAGCAGCAATAACTGCGGTTGTAGCAGATACAACTGTTATTGCAACTATAAATACTGCAAAACATATTGCTGAAAGTGCTGTACAAACCAATATACGTATTTATGGGCAATCAGAAAAATTTTATGATGAAGATAAATATATTGAGGTTGAATATAAAACAGTGGAAAAATAAGGAGTAGTATAGCTTAGAAGATACTATAGTACAACATTAATTTTATAATTTAAATAATATTGCTTGTCAAGCATTTTTGAAAATGTCCCAAAAT
Source organism: Clostridium tagluense (assembly GCF_003865095.1). Taxonomy (GTDB): domain Bacteria; phylum Bacillota; class Clostridia; order Clostridiales; family Clostridiaceae; genus Clostridium_AD; species Clostridium_AD tagluense. Next base: position 60,744 of record NZ_BHYK01000026.1, read on the forward strand.
AAGTGAAACATTAGCACCAACTAACCGTTGGTGCTTTATTTTTCTAAAACCATAATTTTGGGTAAGTTTAATACACCCCTACTAAATGCTTTATTTT
>NZ_BHYK01000027.1 GCF_003865095.1 Clostridium tagluense
GAGCCATATGCTATCGTTAATTCATTCATTGGAATGATTGATAGTGAAAGTTTTAGAGAAGTTAATTAGTTCTTATATGTTGTAATTTATTTGATTTTTAAATAAATGAGAGTATAGGAGAAGTTAATCTATCTAAGAACCCCTTGCCTTTAGGCATGGGAGTATCAGTACTGGACGAACCTACAAATCATTTGGATATGGATTCAATTGAATGGCTTGAAGGCTATCTTAAGGCTTATAAGGGAATTGTAATTATCGTATCTCATGATAGATATTTTCTTGATAATGTAGTAACAAAGATTGTAGAAGTAGAGGATATGGAATCTATAACCTACAAGGGTAACTATTCTTCTTATGTTAATCAAAAGGAAGAAAATATGCTTGAACAATTTCATCAATATAAGGAACAGCAAAAGCAGATTAAGACTATACAGAAGAATGTAAAGGAATTAAGGGATTGGGCAACTAGGGTAGATAATAATAAATTTTTTAAAAGAGCTGTCAGCCTGCAAAAAAAACTTGATAAAATGAAAAGTAGTGACACTGAAAGCAATAGGGCTTATCGATCCAGAGGTCAATATATAAGAACTGAAAAACCGAAGTTTGAAAGAAAGAATATGAAGCTTAACTTTAAAGAAACTGAAAGATCTGGTAATGAGACAATTAAGGCTGAAGGACTTTCTAAATCTTTTGAAGATAAGGTTATTTTAAAAGATGCAGATTTAATGATTAATTTCGGTGAAAGAGTGGCGTTAATCGGACCAAATGGTAGCGGGAAAACCACCTTCTTAAAACTGCTCTTAGGTGAAGAGTGTCCAGATGCAGGTGTAGTGGAATTAGGTGCCAATGTAATGGTGGCATATTTGCCACAAAAAATTACGTTTAAAAACGATGAATTCACTGTGCTGGATTGTTTCAGGGAAGATGTTTTTCTGGCAGAGGGGAAAGCACGGGAATACCTATCCAAATTTATGTTTTATGGGAGCAGTGTCTTTAAGAAAGTAAAGCACTTATCCGGAGGAGAGAAAATAAGGCTTAGCTTAAGCAAACTGTTATATGAAGATGTAAATTTATTAATACTAGATGAGCCCACCAATCATCTAGATATTGATTCCATAGAAACCTTTGAGGAAGCGATGGAAGAGTTTAAGGGAACTATATGTTTCATTTCTCACGATAGATACTTTATAAATAAAATCGGTGAAAGAGTTATTGCTATTGAAGACAATGCTTTTAAAAGTTATCCTGGTAATTATAATTATTATAAAAGTGTAAAAGATGAGCTGACCCAACAGGCCATTAAAGAGCCGGTGGTGAAGAGTGGAAAAGTTAAAAAATCGAGAAACATTGATGAAAGAAAAAATATGGAATATGAAAAGGATAGAGCTCGAGCCAAGGTTACAAGTCTTGAAAATGAAATAAGAGAGATTGATTTAGCTATGGCTGACTCAAGGGTACATTATGAGGAGCTTAATAAGCTGTACTGTAGGAAAGAGGAGTTAAGTAAAGCGATGGATGGAGCTATGGAATTGTGGGTAAGTTTTAATAATTAGAGGTAAAAATAAATGTTTCCATAAGTCTTACGAGCAAGGCGAATTTGTTAATAAATGGTGTGGAATAAAATATAATTTTCTGATAAAATAAAGATAAGCAGAAATGAATATAATAATGAATAATAGTCAAAGGTAAATATTGAGGATGTGATAAAATGACTAAGAAAAAAGTAAAATCAATAGATGACAATTTCATAATGTCACCAAAATATGATTTTGTATTTAAGTATATATTTGGAAACGAAAAACATAAAGATTTACTAATAGCACTACTAAGTGATGTATTAGGTGTCCCAGAAGAAGAATTTGAGGGAATAGAAATAATAAATAGTGAACTAATAAAAGACTTTAAGGAAGACAAAAAAGGGATTCTTGATGTACGAGTAAAAACAAAAATAGGAAAGCAAATAGATGTTGAAATACAAATATTGCCAACGGATTACATGGCAGAACGCACAATTTTCTACTGGAGTAAGATGTATACAAGTCAGATAAAACCAGGAGATACTTACGACAAGTTAAAGAAATGTGTAACTATAAATATAGTAGATTTCAAATGTACACCACTAAAAAAACTTTATTCTAGTTATCATTTGACAGAAGATAAAACAGGTTATAGATTGACGGATATAATTGAGGTACACTTCTTGGAAATCCCAAAATTATTTGACGAAGATATAGAGAAAGATGAAAATGATCCAATAGTTCAGTGGATGGAATTCTTAGATGCAAAATCGAAGGGAGAGATGGAGATGCTGGCAGAAAAGAATAAGGATATAAAGAAAGCTTATGGCTTACTTCAGATAATAAGCAAGGATGAGAAGGCTAGAATGTTATATGAAGCCAGACAGGCAGAAATCAGTGACCAGCTTACTAGGATAAAAGCAGCAGAAGAAAGAGGAATAGAAAAAGGAATAGAAAAAGGAATAGAAAAAGGTGAAAACAGAAAAGCAATAGAAAATGCCACTAATTTTCTTAAACTTGGAATAAGTGAAGAAATAGTAGCCAAAGGAACAGGCATACTAATAGAAAAAATAATTGAAATAAAAAAGAAAATGCTCCATTAGAAATAGCATAAAAATAATAATAGTATATTCATTAATCCCTTACATAAGTAAAAGATGTAGGGGATTTTTATATAACTAAGTATTATGCAGTGCTGCAATCGGTTCTAGCTATATTAAGGATATTCTTTCAGACCAGTCTCTGGGAGAAATAGCTTGTGATAGTGATAAAACTTCGCAGGGGTTAATGGTAACCTAGTTGGTCATACCAAAAATATCCTTCATTTATAATTAATTCCTTTACATTTTTTTTGTTTTTGTGTATTATAGTAATTAGATTTAAGCAATAAAAGTATTTGCTGAATAATTTGTCGAAAGATTAAATTATACATAGGAGGATGGAAAATTGAATAAAAAGTTTATTTTAGCCATAATGGTATTTGGTGTAACTATGAGCGCTGGTTTTACTAGTGTATACGCAGATACTGCGTCGGATAAGGCGAAAATTCAACAGGTTCAAGCTCAAAGGAACAGCCTTGAAAGTAAAGTACAGATGATGGACAATCAGATTGAAAAAATCATGTCTAAAATCAATAGTAATGAAAATAATATAACTAATATACAAGAACATATTAAACAAACTGAAATAAATATTGCAAAAGCAGAGGCTGACATTAAAGCAGAACAGATTCTTTTTGATAAAAGAATGAGGGCAATGTATATGAATGGGACGTCAAGCTATATAGACGTTATACTAAGCTCAAATGGTGTGGAGGATTTAATATCTAGAGTAGAAGATCTCAAAACGATAATAACCTTTGACCAAAATGTTATTAGTGATTTAGAAACAAAAAAGGTAGCGATTAATTTAAAGAAGGTAGAGCTAGATACAGAAAATACAAAGTTGATAGCTTTAAGAGTTGACAATAAAAAGAAATTGGATACTTTAACCAAACAAAAATCAGAACAAACTGTATTGGTAGCACAATTAAATGCTCAAGAAAATCAATATAAGGCACAACTGGCAACAGACCAAGCTGCGGAAGCAAGACAAGCTAATGAAGCAAGACAAGCTGCAGCAGATAAAATAGCAAATGCGGCTCTTAGTGCAGTAAATCCGGCTCCTAGTGTAACACCTTCAAGAGGTGGATCTACATTTTCTTCTAATTCACTCTTAGCATATGCTTCAAATTTTCTTGGAGTTAATTATGTATGGGGTGGGACAAGCCCTTCAGGCTTTGATTGCTCAGGCTTTACACAATATGTATTTGCACATTTTGGAGTAGACATACCAAGAGTTTCAGAAGACCAACAAAATGTAGGAACACTTATATCTAGAGATAATCTTCAACCAGGCGATTTGGTGTTTTTCGGAACTCCGGCTCATCATGTAGGGATATATGTTGGGAATGGTGACATGATAAATGCACCTCACTCAGGTGCTGTAATTAGAATTCAAGCACTAAATAGCGATTTTACATATGGACGTAGAGTTAATTAAATAAAAATTCATTTAGGCAAAGCATCTATATTAATTTATGGATGCTTTTTGTATTGATGAAAAATTATATTAAGCAAACTTAATGAAAACACCATTAAGGTGGCTATTCGCTTTGGTAGAGACCTAAATTTTAGGTAAATGCATCCATCCATTATACTTAAAATTTAAGCTATAATATAGTATATAAATAATCTATAATTTAGCAAACAAAAGGATAATATTATAAAAAAGTAATTTTAGGAGATATGTAATATGGGATATGAAATAAAATGGAAATTTAAAGCAAATGATCATTTGGATTCTAAGATAATTTCAAAAAATGATTTGATTTTTGTTGGCAGTTATGATGAAAATTTTTATTGTGTGGATATAAGTACAGGAACATGCAAATGGCAATACAGCGTAGGAGCATCAATTAATTCCTCACCAATTTTAATTGAAAACAATTTATTTTTTGGTGCCAATAACGGGATTTTTTATAATTTAAATATTAATAATGGTACTAAAGAATGGGAATTTAAAACTCAAGGAAAAATTGTTTCCAAACCTGCTATTTACAATAATAATATTGTATTTGGAAATTATAAAGGAGAGATTTATTCATTGAATCTAATTAATGCTAATATCAATTGGAACTTCAAAGTAGAAAACAGCGTAACTTCTGACTTACTATTGTATAATGAAAAAATTTATGTTGGAACTTTCGATGAAAGTGAAACAAATGGAATATTATATTGCATCGATGCTGCAAATGGTAGTGTTATATGGCGCAAAGCCCTTAAAGGAAAATTTATTAATAATCCAATAATTTTTGAAAATATTATTTTATTAGGAACTGGAAATGAGGAATTAATATTTATAAATTGCAATGATGGAGATATTTTATATAATATACAAATTAAAGAGCTATTAACATCTAGCGTAAAACTTATAGAGAACGTTGCATATGTGGGAAGCAAGGAGGGTGTATTATATTCAATAGATTTGCATAAGAAGGAAATTATCTGGAGCACTAAAGTGAATTCTTCAATAGGTTCGCATCTTGAAATATTATATGATTGTATTTTATTTGGAACTGACAATGGTGATTTTTACAGAACAAGTATAATTACAGGTGAAATTAAGGATTGTGTAAAGATTGGAGATACAATTACTGATGCAATCGAAATCGTTGATAATAAATATGTTTTTGTTGGTAGTTGGGATTCTTATTTGTATCTAATACTATTTAAATAATAAAATATGGTATATCTGTACAAATGGAATCCAAAACAGGAATAGTAAATGTTGCAACAAAGATAACTCATGATTTAAGTGAAGATATTATCAATTTTAAGAGGGAAAGCAAACATAATTAATATCTTAAGATAAAAATAAACTTTAAGCAAAATGAAAAAAACCCTCTAATAAATCATATCATGTATCGTATATAAAGGTGAAATGATAAAACATGTGATAACAGTTAATAATTGTTATATACATAAGAGGAGGAATTAACATGAAAAACACAAAATTAAGTTTATTTGTACTCGCTTTAACATTATCAATTGGTGTATCATCTGGGGTTTATGCATGTGAACAAAATAAAACTACGAAGGGTGTAAAACCAACTTCTGTAGCACAAAAAATAGACTCCAAAGAGGCGAAAACTCAGCAATGGGAAGCAAAATTCCTTAAAAATCATGAAGATAAGAAAAATTTTAATAAATGTCATAAAGACTTCGAAAAGGCAAATGAACATAAATACGACAAAATTAAGCCAGTTATTAGTGTAGCAGATAAAGCCGCTTTAAAAGTTAAAACAGATAAAATAGCAACAGTTAAAGACGCTAATAAGGTTTTGAAAACTACAATTATTAAAAATGCACAAGCAGTCAAGGTAGAATTAAAAAGAATTGAAGATAGTAAGATAGTATTAGATTCAGTAGTAAAAACTGAAGCTGATTCAGTTTTGTTAGCTGTAAAAGATGTAACTACTAAGAAAACTTGTGTAAATTCAGTAGTTCCAACACTTGTACCAGTTAGTGTTGTAGCACCTGTAGTACCCATAGTTGAGCCTATAGTACCAGCAGTACCTGTAGAGAAAAATTATCTAGAAAAATTAAATGAAAGATTAGACAATGTATTTCAAAAGTCTACAGAAAAACACACACAGTTAACTACTTTAGGAACTAGACTTTTAAATCTTTTAAATGCTTTAACAGCTATAAAATAGAATACTTGCAAAAAAAATAAAAGTCTTGAATTTAATTCAGGACTTTTTTTGATTTGTAAGTATTATAAATACAAGAGTTATCATATATTGCAATGTAAAAAGGGTATAATAAATTGACAGAGGTAGAAACTAAAAGTGGCTGACTTGTGTTGGTATAGAAAGTAGATAACTAAAAATATAATAGAATGCATTATTTTTACTTTATGTAAAATAAAAACATATAAGAAGGAAAGGAGTAAAGATAGGATGACAGAGAGAAAAAGAGTAATACAAACAGGATGGAACTTAGAAAACAGTTATGCTCGTCTACCAAAATCATTTTTCAACATAATCAAACCAAACCCGGTATCTTCACCGAAGTTAATCATTCTCAATTATTCCTTGGCAACATCCCTTGGGCTTAACGGCCAGGCGCTACAAAGCAATGATGGCATAGCGGTGCTTGCTGGCAACCAGGTTCCAAAAGGAACTTTACCTCTTGCGCAGGCTTATGCAGGGCATCAATTCGGGCATTTTACGATGCTTGGGGATGGCAGGGCTATGCTTATTGGCGAACAGGTCATGCCTTCAGGGGAAAGAGTTGATATTCAGCTCAAGGGTTCAGGTAAAACGCCATACTCCCGAGGGGGTGATGGTCGAGCAGCACTTGGACCGATGCTACGCGAATACATCATTAGCGAAGCAATGCATGCGCTTGGTATTGGCACCACCCGGAGCCTTGCAGTGGTGACAACCGGTGAGTTTGTAGTCCGTGAAAACCAGCAACTTGGTGCAATTATGACTCGCGTGGCTGCAAGTCATCTCAGAGTTGGCACCTTTCAATACGTTTCAAAATGGGGCACAGCTATGGATCTTCGGGCCCTTGCTGATTATACATTGCAAAGACATTTTCCAGCGGTTGATGCGGGTGGGAACCAATATCTTTTTCTACTTCGGGAAGTAATTAAGCGTCAAGCCACGCTGATTGCCAAATGGCAACTGATTGGATTTATTCACGGAGTTATGAACACGGACAATATGGCAATTAGTGGAGAAACCATTGATTATGGTCCTTGTGCCTTCATGGATACCTATGACCCAGAAACGGTATTCAGTTCCATTGACATTCATGGTCGCTATGCCTATGGCAATCAGCCACATATTGCCGAGTGGAATCTCGCGCGATTTGCGGAAACCCTATTGCCACTGCTACATGTTAATCAGGATCAGGCTGTCAAACTAGCTCAGGAAGCGATTTCAGATTTTACTAAGTTGTATCACTACAACTGGCTCACGGGAATGAGAGCGAAACTGGGAATATTTAACGAGGAGGTACAGGATGAAGAACTTATTGAAGGTCTCCTAAGTTTGATGCAGAAGTATCATTCGGACTATACCAATACCTTCCTCTCATTAACTTTTGATACACGGTGGGATGTTGCACTATTTGGCAGCACAGAATTTGCTCATTGGTATGAGCTGTGGCAGGAGAGACTAGGTAGGCAGAAAGAACAGAAAGCCTCCTCCCATCAGTTGATGCGGAGTTCAAATCCAGCTCTAATACCTCGTAACCACCAGGTAGAAGCGGCACTAGAAGCAGCAGTAAAACAAGGAGACTACAGCGTGATGGAGCGTCTTCTAGATGTTCTGAAAGACCCCTATGCGCATTCCACAGAGCAGATTGATTACGCTACACTGCCTGCGATATCAAACCGTCCTTATCGAACATTTTGCGGTACTTAATTTAGAAGCATAAAGAGTTATCTTTAACTCAATTTAAATTTGTATATAGTTGAGAGTTTTGATATAATTTAGTTGTTAAACATTTATGTTTTTTCCTTAGTTATTTTTTGTGTCATAACTTAATTATAACAGGAGATTTCATAGATGTTTTTATTTTTTAGAAGATTATTGGAATCGTTTTCTATAATTTATAGTTTATAATAAATTGAAGATAATGTATTTACTATATATAATCGAAATAAACAAATTGAGAGCAATATTTTATAATGAATATTGTTCTCAATTATGTTTTATATTTAAAAAGGAGATAAGTCTATGAATTATACTGAATATGGAAAAACTGAGAAAAAAGTTTCTGTAGTGGGCTTTGGAGGCTTAAGATTTGACTTAAGTAAAAGTAATGAGGAAAATGCAGAATTAATTAAATATGCTTATAGTAAAGGAATAAACTATTTTGATACTGCTCCCGGATATTGTGATGATAGAAGCGAGGATATATTTGGTGTTGCTTTTAGAGAAATGATAAAAGAAGGTAAATTAGATTTTATTGTTTCTACTAAAGGAAAACCTAAGGTGTATGATACCGCAGAAAAGGCAGTTAATGCTGTAAAGACCTCTTTAAAGAGATTGGGAGTTCCTAAAATTCATTTTTATCATGTTTGGTGTATAAGAAAGATGGAGCACTATGAATTGTGCATGAAAAAAGGAGGGCAATACGAGGGATTACTTAAATGTAAAGAGGAGGGGCTGATAGATCATATTGTTTTTTCCTCCCATCAACCAGGTGAGGAAGTAATAAAGGTGCTAGATGAAAATAAGTTTGAAGGAGTTACCATGGGAATTAATTTACTCAACTTCCCGTATAGATGGAAGGGCGTAACTCATGCTTATAAAAATGAATATGGTGTTGTGGCAATGAATCCCTTAAGTGGAGGTTCTATTCCCAGTCATGAAAAAGAATTGGCTTTTTTAACAAAAAAGGTCGAAACAGCCACACAATTAGCCTTGAGATTTAATATATCTAGTCCTGAAATTACTATAACTTTAGTTGGGTTTGGAAACAATCACGATATTGATGAAGCTTGCAGGATAGCTGATGAATCAAAGCCTTTTACAAAAGAAGATATTAATAAGCTAAGAAATTTATTAGGCGAAAATATGAATGAGATTTGTACAGGCTGTGGATATTGCAAAGTTTGTCCAAAAGGAATTAATATACCAGGATACATGTTGTTTTTCAATGAAAAACAAATGTTTAAGAAAAGCGATGAAGAAATGATTCAGTCTGTTTATGGCTTAGAATATTGGAATTACTCTATGAGTAATAAGAAATTTGCTGCTGAATGTGTTAAGTGTGGCAAGTGTGAAGAAGAATGCACCCAACACCTTCCTATAATTGATAGATTAAAACAAATTGCGCAGTGGGAAGAAAAGGGAACTAATGATGTAACTGTATAAGGCGTCTCTCAAAATTTGTAAAGTCAATTAAAAATCATAAAGCGCAATTTAATGGAGGGAATGAAAGTGTATATTATTATCTTTGTTTTAAAACTACTGGAGTTTTTCTTTTACAAAGAAATTGAAAATGGATATCCTAATATTGTTGAGACCATAATGGATTCGGATTGTATACGTGCATCTGCATTTTCATTAGTAATTTTTATAATAATATATTTTTACTTTGGAAATAAAAGGATAAACAAACATAAAGCATTAATAATATTAATAATAGTTTTGATATTTACTGCTTCTTTATTATATTTAGTTGTATTTACATTCGCATACAGTTTCCCAACTAATATCAGGATATCTAGAATTGTAGGATTAATATTATCAATAATTACATGTATATTTATTATTTATAAAGGGATAATTGTAAAACATTAATAATGTTTGTAACATAGTGAACTTACTATAGAACTTTCTACAAATATTGCAATGAAAGGCCAAGATATAAATACTACTTTAGTGGCAGAAAATTTATCAATGAAAAACTACCGAAATAATAAACTTCGGTAGTTCGATATACTGGCTAAATGCCTTTAATATTTAACTTATTTTATAACTATAAGAGGAACTAGTTAGTTATAAGAATTAATGGCTTGTGTATTAATTTTTTATAATGGTTACAATTTTAAGATTATTGACAATACCTTCCTGTGTGATTATACTACCCCTATCCTAAGGGAAATGGTTATTTGATTAACTAAATAGTTAATCAAAAGCCAAAGGGGAAGGCTAAGGTTTTATAATATCAATTAAAATTATGTATGAATCGGGGGTGCTTCGTAAAAGGAGAGATGGTAATTTTATAAATTATATTATTGAGAGAGAAGTCATTGATAGGATTCCAATGGATATGTATCAGTATTTGGATAACTAACATTACTACTTTTCATTCAAAATAGATTATTTAAAGGAAGTGGAGAAAGTAATGTATATTGATGCACATACTCATTTAGACTTCTTTAATAACAATATAGAGTATGCTATTAATGAAATTAATAACCTTAAAATCCTAACTATTGCGAATGGTATGGATATGGAGAGTTACTTAAAAAATAAGGAATATAGCAAAAGGAGTCAATATATTAAAGCTACCTTTGGAATACATCCATGGAAGGCAGCGGAATATAAGGGGAAGCTTGAAGATTTAATCCCTTATATTGAAGAAAGCAAGATTATAGGGGAAATAGGCTTAGATTTCTTTTGGGTGGAGGATAACGGTACCTATGAGGCACAAAGAAGGATTTTTAATTTTATATTAGAGGAAAGTATTAAAAGAGATAAAGTTATATGTATACATACAAAAGGTGCAGAGGAAGAAATATATAATATTCTTAAGCATTATAGCTATAGTAAAATAATTATTCATTGGTATAGTGGTGATATTAAAACCTTAGATAAATATATAGAGCTAGGTTGCTATTTCACTATAAGTGTTGATATAGACTACTCTAAATTAACAGAAGAAATATTAGCTAGGATTCCAATAGATAGATTACTTGTGGAGACTGATGGACCAAGAGCTTTAGAATGGGTAAATGGTGATTATGGCTATCCTAGAGTAATAATTAATGTTATAAAAAGCGTTTCAAAGAGAAAAGCAATTTCCACTGAGAGATTATTAAAAGTATTAGAAGATAATTTCTTTAAATTAACTGGAATTAAAATTCAGGATTAAGAGTTAATGAAATAATAGAGAGCATAATTTTCATAACTATTTGCAAATATTGCAATTGAGTAGAAAAATAACGATCAATAAAAAGAGGTTAAGCAGGTTGACAAATTTAATATATTGTTATACACTAAACAATATAATTTTATAAGACCTCACTTTTATATGTGGGGTAGAGGCGCGACATTTAACAGTCTTTAGTGGAGCTTGAGAAGCATTGATACTAGAGAGAAGGAAAGGTCGCCGAAGCAAATAAAATCTCAATATTATTTGCTGGGTCTGCAGTTAAGAGCTGCAGGACTGTCTCAATAAACTTCCCGGTTTATTGAGTTGTGCTATCTCATTTGGGAAAAGAAGAGGTTTAGGGACAACTATGCATGTTGAGACCTGAGTTTATCTCAGGTCTTTTTTTGTTTGGGGAAATTCCTAAGAGGATTAAATAGTGCTACCTAATCTAAGGGTGGCATTTTTAATTTAAATATATTATATGAATCTAGTACAAAAGAAGGAGAGAAGTAGTTATGAAAAAGAAATTATCATTATTAATAGTAGCATCTCTATCAGTAGTTATGCTTTTAACAGGATGTGGGTCAAGCAGTACTTCAAAAGAGGCAAAAGCAGAAGAGGCGAGTGGAACATTTAAAGTAGGTCTTGAAGCTGGATATGCGCCATTTAACTGGACTCAAATGGATGCTTCTAATGGTGGTGTTAAAATTGAAGGCGGCTCAGAATATGCAGGTGGATATGATGTAGAAATCGCTAAAAAGATTGCTAAAGATTTAGGAAAAGAATTGGTTATTACTAAAACTGAATGGGATGGTCTTGTACCAGCATTAGCTTCGGGCAAAGTCGATGCAATTATTGCAGGTATGTCACCCACAGCAAAACGTAGAGAGGTGATTGATTTCTCGGACAACTACTATAAATCAGATTTAGTTATGCTTGTTAAAAAGGGTGGGAAATATGATGCAGCTACTTCTATTAAGGATTTTAAGGGAGCAAAAATAACTGCCCAATTAAATACATTCCACTATTCAGTAATAGATCAAATTCAAGGCGTAAACAAGGAACCAGCTATGGACAACTTTCCTGCTATGAGAGTTGCTCTTGAATCAGGAATGATTGATGGTTACGTATCAGAACGTCCTGAAGGCGTTAGTTCGGAGGGTGCAAATAAAAGCTTTAAAATGGTAGAATTTAAAAGTGGATTTACTACAACAGACGCGGATACGTCAATTGCTGTAGGGATTGCAAAAGGTAGTGATTTAACTGTGAAAATCAATAAAACATTAGCTGGCATATCAAAAGCAGATCGTAAAAACATTATGGATGCTGCAATAAAGAATCAACCATCAGCTAAATAGTATTTATTTATGATATAAGGAGGAGAAAGATGAGCTTTGAATGGGTAGTAAAAATCATTTCAAATAACTGGCCAATGTTCATACGTGGAGCAGGTACGACACTCTTAATTTCCATGGTGGGTACTATTATAGGTTCCATAATCGGTTTATTAATAGGGATTGTACGTACTATTCCAATGCCACAGCGAGGAATAAAAAGAGTCATGCTTAAAGCTGTTAATGCTATTCTTTTTGTTTATATAGAGATATTCCGTGGAACGCCTATGATTGTACAAGCAATGGTAATTTATTACGGATCTGCTTTAGCATTTGGTATAAATATGAATAGGTTATATGCAGCAATTTTTATCGTTTCAATTAATACAGGGGCTTACATGTCAGAAATTATCCGTGGTGGTATTGTTTCTATCGATAAAGGACAATTTGAAGCAGCTCATGCTATAGGTATGAATCATATTCAAACTATGACGAGTGTAGTAATACCACAAGTAATTCGTAATATCTTACCAGCAACGGGTAATGAATTTGTAATCAATATAAAAGATACATCAGTACTTAATGTAATTTCGGTAACAGAATTATATTTCCAAACAAAATCAATTTCAGGAAATAATTTTAGATATTTTGAAACATTTTTTGTTGCATGTATTTTGTATTTTATAATGACCTTCACAATAACAAGAATTTTGCGCTACATTGAAAGGAAATTAGATGGTCCGGACAATTATATTATGTATGCTAATCAAATGCAGGTAGAAACTCCGGAAGATATGTGTCGTAGAACAAGAAATAGTGACGAGAATAAATATTAGGCGAAGGAGTAGGAAGTATGGAAAAAATAATTAATATACAGCATTTAAGCAAATCATTTGGAAATCATGAAGTGTTAAAAGACATTGATTTTTCAGTAAATAGTGGAGAAGTAGTCTGCGTCATAGGTTCTTCTGGATCTGGTAAATCTACTCTTCTTCGGTGCGTTAACCTTTTAGAAAAACCAAGTGGTGGTGAAATCATCTATAAAGGAGAAAACATTTTAGATGATAAACATGATATCTACGCCTACCGTACAAAGCTTGGTATGGTGTTTCAACAATTCAACTTATTTAATAATCATAATGTTTTAAGCAACTGCGTGGTTGGACAAATGAAAGTGTTAAAGCGTTCCAAAGAGGAAGCAGAAAAAGTAGCTATGAAATATTTGAAAGTGGTTGGAATGGAGCAATATGTTAATGCAAAACCAAAACAATTATCAGGTGGCCAAAAACAACGTGTGGCTATTGCAAGAGCACTCTCTATGGAACCAGATGTGATGCTCTTTGATGAACCAACATCAGCCCTTGATCCTGAGATGGTAGGAGAAGTTCTTAAAGTTATGAAGGAACTTGCGCAGTCTGGTCTTACTATGTTAATAGTAACTCATGAAATGGAATTTGCAAAAGAAGTATCTGACCGTGTAGTGTTTATGGACAAAGGGATCATAGCAGAAGAAGGAAGTCCAGCGCAAATTTTCAATAATCCAAGGGAGGAACGTACCAAGGAGTTCTTAAAGCGCACATTAAAGCAGATGTAATATAATTTGTGAAGGATGATAAATATATGTGTCTGTAAAAGGGAAATTAAAAGCAATCTATGCCTTTGAAAAAGAATATTTAGGTTAAGGGAGAAATCTCTTAACCCTTTTTTTTTCACTTAAAGCAACTAGTTGTCTTTTGTGTAAAGTATATATTAGTTGTAGGTGCTACTCAAAGGGGCGTTTGTAGGGTATAATAAATTAGTAAAATAACAAGGCCTACATTAAAAATATTTATTGTGAATATTAATTTAGAAGGTATCAGTTTTGAAGTTTTTTTAAAGCTGTAAAAAATAAAAAAAAAGAGGGTAAAAATATGAAAAATGATATAAATAAAAACATGGAATTAATGAAAAAAATTATTGAAGAAAAAAAAGCGAAATCTTCCACGCAAAAAAATAATAAGAGAGGAGCAGTCAATGGAACACAAAGCGCATCAGCAGGTAATGGTGGAGGTTTAGTTGGTAAAAATAACAGGGGACTTTAAACAATGAAAAATTCGATTTTTCTTGCTTATGCATTTTTAAATAAATATAAAAATACAGAAACAAACAGCCTGCTTGCATAATCAGCAGGCTGTTTGTCTTTTCCGTTTTTAAGGATTGTGGTAAAGCCAAACTGAAGTTGTTTAGTGCTTTTAATATCAAAAAACTCTACATTCCAATCTAATATAGTACACGTACAGTTATTATGAATTTCATTAAATAGTATTCTATTTCCAATGTGCTTTGTAAATTTTTCATCTAAAAGTATGCTGGTTAATGTATTTATTGCGTCAATATTATCCTTATGACAATAAATAATTAGATCACCTTCATACTTTCCATTAATAATTTGCTGAGCTACAGCCCTAATAATCCAAACAATGCCAGAAATATGATCATTATGTCTATGGGATATAAAAACATGATGGATTCCACTTATACCTATATCTAATTTTTCTAGGTTTGAAAGTATAGTATTTCCACCACCGGTGTCCACCAATAAATGTTCTTTACCCTTTGAAATCGTAAAACATGTGTTATAACATTTTGTAACCATAGCATTTCCAGTACCTAAAATATTAACTAATTCCATATATATGCATTCCCCTCTATATTAGGTTGAATTTCTGACCTAATCTCTTATTATAATATCACTTATAATTATTATTACAGGAAAAAATATTTTTTTCAATAGTCTATAATCTTTTAGGAACTCCTCATTCTATTAGTATCATTTTGGAAACTATGAATAAAAAAAGTGCGTACTTGCATTAAGTTCATATTAAACTTAGAATAATACTATTGGTCAATAACAAATCAAATAGTGAAATAGGAGTGTGGAATTTTGAAAAAATTATTTACAGAGTTTAGTATTAAAAATGTAAAAATGAAGAATCGTATTTGTGTTCCTCCGATGGTTATTGGATTTAGAGATGATGGATATGTAGCATTTGAAAATGTAGAACGTTATAAAGAATTAGCTAAAGGTGGAGCAGGACTCATAATTCAAGAAGCTACCTGCGTTAATTGTGATGGTAAACTAATGGAAAAGCAGCTTGGAATATGGAAAGATGATCAAATTGAAGGATTAAAAAGTATAGTCGATGCAGTTCATGAAGAAGGTTGTCCAATATTTATTCAAATTCATCATGCAGGAGTTGTTGGAATATCAGAAGATCCAATATGTCCAAGTCCCTATGAATATAAAAATTATGCTGGAAGTGTTGTTGGACATGAAATGACTAGGGAAGATATAAAATCTATACAAAATGATTATATTGAAGCTGCAAGAAGAGCTTATGAATCAGGTTATGATGGGGTTGAACTTCATGGATGCCACGCATATTTAATAAGCCAGTTTTTAAACAAAAAAGTAAATAAGAGAACTGATGAATATGGCAAAAATCCTGAAAAATTTGTTGTAGAAATAATAGATGGGATTAGAAAAGTAACACCAAAAGAATTCATTGTTGGAATCCGTTTGGGAGGATTTGAACCAACAATAGAAGATGGAATACATTATGCTAAAGTATTAGAAAAAAATGGAATAGATTTCCTTGATATTTCTTATGGATTTATGAGTGAACAGGAAATGCATGTAAATGAAGAGTATAAATACTCTAATGCTGTTTATGCAGCGCAAAAAATTAAAGAACAAGTTTCAATTCCAGTATTTGCAGTTAACGGAATTAATTCCGCGGAGATGGCAGAAGAAATATTAAATCAAACAAATGTAGACATTGTAGATATTGCTAAAGGATTTCTTATAAATCCTAATTGGGCAAATGATGCCAGAGAAGGCAAAGATACTGGAAAATGCTTGAATTGTGCAAAATGTATGTGGTTTGGCCAGTCTAAGGTTTGTGCAGGGAAAGTTATATTTGAGCGAGATAATAAGCAAAAATAATATTAATAAGTACAAAAATTCAATTATAAAAGTTGAATATAAACTCCCAGTTTTTGTTATGAGTTTTGAGCTCATAGTAAAAACTGGGAGTTTTACTTTTGTAAATATGGTATTTTTTTCTTAAAAGATATGTAGAACTTGTAGAATAGGTCAGTACCCAATATTAAATTGAAGAAATCAAAAAAACAGTGGAAGACCAAACTCACTCTGAAGGAGGAAAAATTATGAACCAGTAATATTCATCATTCCTTACTTATATATTTTATTATAAAAATACTTCTCTCATATTCCAATATAATTAAGACCACATATTTGGTTACTTATGATGTGAGCGTAGGTTTTCATATTCTTCATAGCTGCTATGGAGCTTTATGAAAATAAAAGAATTTATCAACTCTTTGGAAAATTTATTTCGACTATAAATATTTCACTTCAAATCATTATAGCGTATATGGTTATACCTATTAATATAGATGCTTGGTGGAAAATATTTTCATTTATTGTTGCATATTTTCTTGCTGACTTTATAAATGGACTAGTACATATGCATATGGATTTATAATCAAGATGATTATAAATCCATAGCGGGACCACTAATAGCAAGTTTTCATTTGCATCATAAAACACCGCTCTACACGAAAAAAAATATTTTGTTGGTCTATTTTAATGAATCAGGTTCAAAGATTTGGCTTTGGGGGTTTCTAATAATTACTTCAATAGTAATTGGCATATTTCATATTAATACGGTAATTTCATATATCATATTATATTTTAGTTTATTATCGTCGTTAGCGGAGGTTTCGCACTATCTTTGTCATGTATGAAACGAAAGATTAGTAGATTTTTTTAGGAGAAGTGGTTTATTGCTTGGGAAACGTCATCATGGAACACACCATATTGAAGATAATGTTAATTATGCATTTTTAAATGGGATGTCCGATCCCTTGATTAATATAATCGCAAAAAGATTTTATTCAGGATATAAAAATACAACAGATAAACATTATGCGTATTACCAAGGTAAGGGCACAAAAAATAGGGGGATAAACTTTAGAACTAAAATATGATAGTCTTGTATCGTTTTTACGTTCATTCTCAATGGCAATTATATGTATTTGTATATACATAATGAATAACATGATAGATTTGGTTATACCAATACTATTTTTATTATCAGCATTGTCATTTATTTCAAAGTGGTATAAGAATAGAAATAAAACAGATATTAATTTACTTTTGTACGATAAAAACAAATATGAAATAGTTAATGAAAAAAACTTTTAAAACTACAAAACATTAAATATTTATTAAGTGTAGTATGTTGTATTAGTCTAGGCATATTTGGGTTATATTTGAGTCATAATTTTTATTTTTTAGGTGTTGGAATACTTGGAACACTGGAATTTATACTTGATGGTTTGAGTAAAGAATATGTTAAGTTAAAAAATTAAAAATTTATCCACACTATTCTTAAAATGTTCATCAATGACAAATCTGCAATAGTTAATTATTTGTAGAATAATGCATATTAATTAACAATGAATGGAGTTAGTATACATGAGAGTTAGAGCACCTGTAAGTTTAACAGCCTTATTAATAATAGTAACTATACTTCTAGTATTATTTTTGGAAGATTTCATTAGAAAAAATTATGATAATCGGAAAGGTTTTAACATTAAGATTGACAAAAACTATGAGAAAATAGACGAGATGGCTTATGCAGCATTGGAAGAATTGAAAAAGCAGGGAAAAAAATGTGAAATTACTATTCAAGAACCCCATTCATTTATGTGTGGGAGTTTCAGCTGATGGCTATAAAGCAGGAGAGTTGATTTTTTAGAGTCTCTTGTCGATGTTAAAAATGTAGCTTAAAATATTTAAAAAACAAACGAGGAAAAGATATACCCCCTTATTTTAAGGGGGTATATCTTTGCGCAAAATCAGTAATTTCACCTACCGGTATCACCTTTCTATCACAACACATGTTGAGTGCGTGGCAGGGATTTAAGGTGAAAGAGGCCAGGGCGATTATCATCGTCGGAGGATTCTTCTATGTGGGACCCGGAACCTAGCAATTCAATTTTAGCATCTTCTTAAAAGACATTTTCTCTTGTGGGCCTGCGATATTATCTCGCGAGCTGTGTTATTACCGCGTCTTCTTAAAAAGTTCGGAGAGTGAAATATTAGTATTATTGGTCTTTTGGGACTAGCACTGGGATTGGGGCTAATAATTCTTAGCATTCATATCTCACCTCCAGTAGATATTATTGCTGTATCACCTGTCCTAGACATGGCATTCAGCAATTCAGAAATACATGAAGTAGAAAAACAAAGAAAGCAACAATGCAGATTATCAATATTATAAAGTCATCATAAAGCTCTGTAAAAAATGCCTCAATAAATTCAACGCAGGTATACTTTGAAGTTATTCCAAAATTCTATTCATCATAAATTCATTAGCTACCTTTACAGCCCCATCTGCATTAGATGAATAACCATCGGCTCCAACGGATTTCCATAAACTTCTATATGTATTGAATAGTCTGCCACCCACTATTATTTTAACATTGTTCAATTCTTTCAAACTCCTTATAGATGTAATTAGAAACTTCACCGAAGCAAGATAGTAAGGCATTGTACAAGAAATTGCTACAATATCAGATTTACGATCTTTTATTGCTTTTATCACACTCTGTGTTGGAACGTCAGATCCAAGGAAATAGGTATCCCATCCATCAATTTCAAAAAGATCTGTAACCATACGAATGCCAATATTATGTGAATCGCCAGAAGTACTTAAAGATATAAGAGAATGCCCATTTTTTTCAGAAGTATGGAAATAAGGAAAAAGTTGTGACATTATCAATTGTGTAGAATTTGAAAAATAATGTTCTTGATAAATATCTATAATATTCATATCCCACTGCTGCCCGATTTCTATAAGAGACCTTTCTAACACATCAGAATATAGTCTCTTTATACCAATCATGTCACTAGCAACTGCATTTAAAATCATCTCACTAGCTATTTGCAAATTACCGCTAATTAAAGCATTAAAATATGAACTCTTTAATGCAAGTATTGCAGGGTCTATGAAAGACTTAGATAATTGTATTGAATCTCTCAGTGTAAAATCTTCATCACAACTGTGTATTTCTGATCTTCCAAGTAGGTAATCCAAAGAAACGTTAAAAAAGTCCGCTATTTTTAGCAGTGTTTCTTCATTAGGGAAGCGCTTACCCTGCTCATAATTGGCTATAGTTGATTGAGCCAAGCCAAGCATTTCTGCTAAATCCTTCTGGTGCAAATTGTTTTCTACGCGAAGATTTTTTAGTCTATTATAAAATCTACTAATGGTAATCACTCACCTCTCAATTATACATTGACACAAAATAGTCTAAAATTCAACAGATTTTTGCTTTAATAAAGTACTTTAATAATGTAACTTTAGGCAAATTATGTTGCAAAATGACAAATTGACAAATTGAGTAGTACAATACATTCACAACACAAAATGAAATAAAAACGTCTACAGAATTTTACTCTTAGTGGTATTATAGCAATTGATACTTCGATTTATGATAACTTTATTAAAATGTGAAATGAGGTAATAAATGTAAATGGGAGGAGGTCTATGTATACACAAAACAGTAATTTAATGGACAATATAGTATGCGATAAAGCTTATATTGATTTGACAACGGGGTTAAGAAATAAAAACTATATAGCTTATATGCTCCCAGAAGTAATGCGGCATAAGGGGTTGAACAAGAGCATCAGATAAGAACACTAAAAGAATATGGGTGTGATATAATTCAAGGATTTTATTATAGCAAACCACTTTCTACTAAGAATTTCGAAGAATATATTATGAAAAAAGAGGGGGAAGCATTAGTATGAAATTTTTTATAAACTTAAAGGTAAAAACAAAGCTTATATCAGTATTTTCAGTGGTTTGTATTTTTATGATTTTAATAGGAGTACAAGGTATAATAAGTTCATCAAAGATAAATGAGGGTTCTAAGTCTATATATAGTAATGGTTTGATACCTATTAAGGATTTGGAAGAAATTAAAGGAAATATCAATGAAATGAGAGGTAATATGCTTACAATTATTTTTGAAAGAGATAGAACGAAATTAGATGATCAAATAAAGAATATGAACAATTTAACCAATGAAGATATAAAAATTCAAAAAGAATATGAAAGTATACCTTCAGCATCAATAGAAGAGGATAAAACTTATAATGAGTTTAAGAATGAATTAGTAAAATATAGAGAAGGAAAGGTTAAGATAATAGAACTTGCAAAATCTAATAGCTATGGGGAAGCAGTTAAGCTTTTTAATTCTGAAATGGCTAAAACAAGAATTACTATGTTTGAAAAATTAGGAAAATGTATCGAAATAAATCAGAAATCAGCTACACAAGCAAATTCAGATAATATAGCTCATTTTAATAAGGTTAGATACACAATATTAATTTATACAGTAATAGCATTTTTTATTATAATTTTTATGGCATATATATTAAGTAAAAATATAATGGTTCCATTAAATAGGATAAAAGAATTAGCGAATAGGTTATCTTCCTACGATTTCTCAGCTCCAATTAATATTACAGGGAAAGACGAATTTGGACAAACAGCTGTGGCTTTAAATATCGCACAAGAAAATGTAAATAGTTTAGTAAAGGTAATTATGGAAAATGCACAAGAGATAAGTGCATCTTCTGAAGAACTTTCAGCCACAGTTCAAGAATTATCTTCCAAAGTTATAATTATAGATGAAGCAGTAGTTTCTATCGCTGCGGGTATGCAAGAGTCAAGTGCTGCCTCAGAGGAAATAAGTGCATCTGTTGAAGAAGTAGATTCAAGCATTAACGTATTATCTTCAAAGGCTATGGAAGGAAGTAACAATTCATATCAATTTAAAGAAAGAGCTACTGAGGTAAAAAGTAATAGTCAAAAGGCTATTAACGTAACTCAAAAACTATATAATGAAAAACAAAAGAACATGGAGAAAGCCATTGAAGATGGAAAAGTAGTAGATAGCATAAAAGTTATGGCAGATACTATCGGAAGTATAGCAACGCAAACAAATCTACTTGCTTTAAATGCAGCAATAGAAGCAGCAAGAGCTGGGGAACAAGGGAGAGGATTTGCAGTGGTTGCTGATGAGGTAAGAAAACTTGCAGAGCAGTCAGCACAAGCAGTAATAAAAATTCAAGAGACTATTGTGAAGGTACAAGGAGCATTCAAAAGCAGTATTGATACAGGTAGTGATATATTAGAATTTATAAATACACATGTTCAAGAACAATTTAATGCATACGCAGAGACGGGAAATCAGTATTATAATGATTCAGATTTTGTAAGTAAAATGTCTGAAGAAATAGCAGCTATGTCTGAAGAAATTACAGCAACAGTTGGACAAGTAAGTCATGCAGTTCAAAATATGGCTGAGTCTTCACAAAGCTCAAGTGGAGAAGCACTTACAATAAAAGAAAGTATGAATGAAGCGTCGCAGGCTATAGAGCAAGTGGCATTAACAGCACAAAGCCAAGCAGAACTTGCTCAAAAATTAAATGAAATAGTTCAACAGTTTAAGATTTAATGGGAAAGCATACTATAAAAGTATGCTTTTTTTAACATAGAAAGAGATAAAACAGTTTCTGCTTTTGTTTTAGGACGTGGCATTGAGAAAGTGGAGAATTACCTTATTGAAACTTGTAAATTTGTAGGTTCAAGTGTATTTGAGGATTTGCTAATACCTGTTATAAATAGAGAATAAACCAGTAGGGGCTTAAGTTAATGCCATATATGATGGATCCATTATATGATAAAAAATCTAACTTTGTTGGGTGGTTAATAGAGCATAGTAATGTATTTAATAATCATTTAAAATGGGTAGCATATATAAATAGCAATTATGTTTGGGCAAAAAAAACTAGAATATGGATTGGTGGATTAAGAGGTACTAATCTTTTAGATAGAAATGGGGGGATTGTGGCTTGGAGTATTAGCGGACCTGTGGTGGGCGGTCTAGAAATCATAAAGGCACCACTTGATATTGGGCCCCCATTTCTGTCAGTTGTACCAATTATTCATGAGGTTCCATTTAATCCTGGGTATGCCTCTGAGCCTGTAGGTGAATGGTCGAAACTAACCTTCGCTCAATGGCTTAAGCAAAGGTAGGTGTTTAAATTATGCTTGAAATAGAAAAAGATTTAATTAGAATTCAGATTTTATTTGACATCTTTTTATACAGAGAGTGTATATATACAAGAGGATGTGATTATATTGAAAACAGTTAATATAATTTTTGTTAGTGGAAAAGATGTTACATTTTTGCTTGATAATAATGAAAGCAGAAAGTTAATTTCTTGGTTGAATGATAGTGAAAATTCAAATAAAGTCTATGTGTTAAAACAAAAAAGCGATAATATTGAGAAATTT
The DNA here is from genome assembly GCF_003865095.1 of Clostridium tagluense. Taxonomy (GTDB): domain Bacteria; phylum Bacillota; class Clostridia; order Clostridiales; family Clostridiaceae; genus Clostridium_AD; species Clostridium_AD tagluense. The sequence continues at coordinate 22,956 of NZ_BHYK01000027.1, forward strand.
ATAACATATACAATTTATAAAAGCAATATAGAATATGCAGTATATTAAATTTGAAATTCATTAAAATACTTTCAATTTGTATACCATTATCTACTTAAACTAAAAAAAGTTGTAAGCCTTAAAATTAAAAGCTTACAACTTTTTTTATTATTTGAATTATTTTAGTAAAGATTTTATTCCAGCTAATGATTGACCTAGGTTATCATCCTTCATCATTTTAAGGGCAGAATTAATTAATACACGAACATCATGCTGTCCTTTATAAATAGGGGTAACTTTTTTATTTAAATTTAGCAATTTATAAACAGCAGTTTGTGCACCTCTTACAGAATAATCCATAGTAAATACTATGTCATCTGCTATTTCACAGAACTGGCCAAGTAATGCTAAATTAGTTGAACCTTCTGGAATAATTTCTGGTCTATCTCCCTTTGCTCTAGTTAAAAATTGTGCTGTTGTAAAAGGTAATATACATGGTATACAAATAGATGTTTTAATAATCTTTTTCATATCCTCTTTGAAGTTTAGGTGATATAATAGCTCAGTTAATATTTCCTCACCTGTACAATCAACCATTCTCTTCTTTATAAAATCACCTTTTTCATAAGGGGACAAACAATACCCCCATAAAACTTCTACATTTTCAGGTTGATTAATAAAATGTGGTTGATTGTGTAGAACTATTGTCATAAACCACCCAGATTCTTTAAATGTCATCATACAACCAGTTCCTGGCTCGTTGCTTGAATATTCTACTATTTTCCTTGCCATAGTTGGGTCTTTAAGAGTAACTGTGAAAGACTCCCACAGTGATTCTTCAACGCGTTCATCGAAAACTCGAGGATTACCAAATTCAGGACGACCGCTTGCGATTTTCTCCCAAAGGGCCCATGTTCCGCCTACATGTTTATCATTAATCTTTGGCACTGTAGTCATTGAGCCAAGGCTGGTACCAGCTGTTATTGAACCTATAGTAACAAAGGCAAGGTCTCCCTGGGCAAGCTCTATTCTAGTTTCTTTTCCGTTTTTAACACATTTAAATGCTGTAACTGTGGTTTCATTATCTGATGGCTTAAATTCTAAATCAGTTACTCTGCAACTAAGTTCAAAATTAACACCTTGTGATTCTAACCATTTAGTCATAGGTAATAACATTGAATCATATTGATTGTATGGTGTACGACGTACTCCAGACATATCATTTAGATGTGGTAGTTCATGGATAAATCTATGAAGATATCTTTTGAACTCTACAGCGCTATGCCAAGGCTCAAATGCAAAGGTTGTAGTCCACATGAACCAAAAATTTGTTTTGAAAAATGATTCTGGGAAACATTCTTTAATAGTTTTTGATCCTAAACAATCTTCAGGTTTAATCATTATATCTGATAAAGCCATTCTATCAGCACGTTCAAATCCTAAACATGATGCATCCAGTATGTTAGCTTCATTATCTATTAATCTAGCTTTTGCAAAAGTATGCATCTTTTTATTAAAAGCATTAAATTCATCAAGTATTGAAACTTTAGGATCAGTTAATGACGGAATACTTTCCATTACTCCAAAAGTACAAGCATACACTTCCTCATCAAACATCCTCCCACCACGCATTAAATACCCGTGTTCAGGATCACCATTTCCATCCATGCTACCACCTGTTATGTTTAGTTCTTCATAAATATGAATATTTTTTCCTGGAACATGACCATCCCTAATTAGAAATACTGCAGTGGAAAGTGATGCAAGTCCAGCACCAACAATGTAAGCATTTGTTTTTTCTATATCAATAGTTTGATTAAAATTAAATCTCATTTTAGAAACCTCCATCCGAAAAATTATGCCATAAGCTATAAGCCTAGGTGAATTTTGTATTTACCAAGTTAAACACTTGCTATAAGCACAATATAATCCCAAATAAAAGGATTGTATATAGTCAAATTTGCAAAACTGTCTGAAAAACATACATAAAGGAATGATTGTTTATATGAATGTAGCCAATTTGCTACTGCACTAATGCGCAATACTTGGTGAAATTTGTAGTAAAATGGTATATTTAGCACAATTATACACTAAAATATGGTAAGGTGATGTGGGGCAGAGTGATATTAGGATGGTTGATAAATGAAAAAGAATATATTTAAATCGTTAATAGTGTTTTTAATTTTTGCTATGAGTATGAGTGTTTTTCCAACTGTTGTTTATGCAGCTGGAAATTTGTTTGAGGTTGATGGAAATGAGGACAGTATTTACACCTGTATTTATAAGATGAAGTTTGATGGTTCAGAAAAAATAAATATTATTGATGATAATGCGTGGTATATAAATATCATAAATGATGATTTTTATTATGCTTCAGATAAAAATGAAGGCCATTTATATATGTTGGATAACAAAACAGGTACTACTTGTGAAATATTTGATCACAATGTTTGATATATAGATAATGATAAACAGCATATTTATTTTATTGATAACAATAAGAATTGTGCTTTGTATAAAGTTAATATAGAAAATTTTGAAATAAAAGTATTAGAGGATTGTTTTGCCAGCAATATACATTCAATTGATGATTTTATCTACTATTTAAGCTTTAAAAAAGATGAAGATATTTTATGTAGGATAAATAAGGATGGAACTGATAGACAAGTAATTGTATAATAAATTAGTAATTCGATATAACCTCCTTGTTTTGAGGTTATTTACTTTATGTAGTATAAGCTGATCATCTGCTAGTACTGGTGAAGTAGCTTAGTAAAAGGGAGTCAGTAGATTTATTTGCTGGCTCTATTTTTTATTGTAAAGAGTGGTTAACTCCATTGCATAAAGTGGAAACGTAATTGACAATTTATTTTTGCTGAAAACCATACACTTTGAGTAAGGTGTATGGTTTTTAGACAAATTAGTGAAAATGATTGTTTAACACATTTTTTATTAGAGTTATATTGTAAATATAGAATTCTTGTAAAAGAATATAAAATATAGGGAGGTATCATTAATGAATAGTTTTATAAAAAATCCAAGTGATATTAAAAAATATACAAGTAAACCTACGACTTTTTACGATGCGGAGACACTCACAGTATATTGGGAAACAAAGCCTGAGATTATTGCACGGATACTCCCACCACCTTTAAAACCTCTTAAAACACCTTTGGTACATGCTTTTGTAGCTGATTATCCTAGAACAAATTTTTGCCCAGCATACAAGGAAGCAGCTTTATTTATACCATCAGAATTTAATGGAGAAATTGGAATGTATTGTATTTCAATGCCTATAAATGATGGCATGGCTATGGCGCTTGGCAGAGAAGTTTATGGTTTTCCAAAGAAGATGGCAGAAATTGAACTTAAGAAAGATGGAGACACTGTTTCTGGAAGTGTATCTCGAAATGGAATAAATTTCTTTAGTGTAAAAGCAAATCTTAATGGAAAAGCAAATCTTAATGGAAAATGTAATGATAAAGACGGACAGAAAATAATTGCAGATAATTATGGAAAGGGGTTACCTATATTCAATTTCAAATATTCTAAGTCACCAGATGGCAGCGGATTCGATTTAAATCCACTACTTATAGAGCAAGGTGCAATCATGGATAATAAAGTGTTTGAAACAGGAGAATTTGATATGAATCTTAAGGATTCACCACATGATCCTTGGGCAGAATTAGAAGTTGTAAAGATGTTAGGTTGCACTTACACTATAGGAACTTCAGTACTTTTAAGGGGTAAAGTTTTGGCAGAAGTAGATCCAGTGGCGTATTTACCTTATGCCAATTCAAAATATGATTGGTGGGAAGGTATTCTATAAAACAGTAAAAAAACAGGATATTTTTAGTATGAGTGATTTATTTGACTTCATAGGTAAAAGTTCAGTTGTACGAGGAGGATTTATATTATGAAAGAGTTTAAAGGCAAGGTAGCAGTTATTACAGGAGCCGCAAATGGAATAGGCTTTGCAATAGCTAAGGAATGTGCAAGAAGAGAGATTAAGATAGTAATAGCAGATATTGATGCAAAGGACTTAAAGAGAGCAGAAGAACAACTTAAGGCAGATGGAGCTGAAGTACTAGCTGTTGAAATGGATGTCATGAAATTTGAAGACATGGAGATGCTAGCGAAGATTGCTCTTGAAAGATTTAAACATATAGATTTATTGTTTAATAATGCTGGGGTTGTAATTGCAGGGCCAGCTTGGTTACTATCCTTAAATGATTGGGAATGGGTTATGAGAGCTAATGTAGGGGGTATTGTTCATGGCGAAAAAGTGTTCATTCCAATAATGTTAAAGCAGGATACTGATTGTCATATTGTTAATACTTCTTCTGTAGCTGGGCTTTTGCATTTGAATGGAATGTCAGCTTACCATACTTCTAAATTTGCAGCGGTTGGTCTTTCTGAATCTACTTATTTAGATCTTCAGTGTGAAACGGACAAAATAAAAATGTCAGTATTCTGTCCAGGGTTTATTCAAACAGATCTTGATAATTGTGAAAGGCATAGACCAGATATTTATAAAAATGACATGAGTCAGTCTTATTATCAAAGTGATTTGTATAAAGAAGAGGAGCAAAAGAAACATAAGGTTATCAAAGGCGGTATGCCAATTGATACAATTGGAGCAACTATATTCAAGGCAATTGAAGAAGAAAAATTTTATATCTTAACACATGCAGAGTTAAATCCGCTTATAGGTCTGAGAGTAAAAAATATGTTTGAAGGTGGAAGTCCATCTATGGATGTAATAAAAGGCGTTAAGTAATTGATGCATCTGAAATAAAATAACTAGTAAAAAATGCCTAAGTATTAGGAATTGGTACCTATAGACTAGTCACTTTGAAAAAAGTGTTTGTACTATAAACTGGTACCCATGTCAAGGACAATATAAAAAAGAGTGTTAAGAAGCTAAGAGATGATTTCTGTATTGTACAGGAGTCATCTTTTTTAAGTTCCATTGGTATCTATAATTATTATAGTACGTAATATAGCTATTTATCATTTTCTTCACAGATTCAAATGCAGTACAGGATTTTAGGTCTATCTCATCTTTCATATGGCCAAAAAATGATTCCTGTGGAGCATTATCCCAGCAGTTACCTCTACGTGACATTGACTGACCTAATTTATGCTTCTTTAGTAATTTCTGAAATGTAGGGCTTGTATAATGGCTACCTTGATCTGAGTGAATAAAGGCATCTTGTGTTAATGTTACACGTTTAGTCTTAACTAATCCCGTTATTGTATCTAATGCTATATCCAGTGTTATTCTCTCTGAAACTTTATAAGATAATATCTCATTTGTTGAAGAATCTTTAATTGTTGATAAATATGCCATTTTACCATTGCCGTAAGGTAAATATGTTATATCAGTAAGTAGAACCTTTCCTGGTGTAGCCTGCTTAAATTCGCGATTTAAAATATTTTTTACTACACGATGTTCCTTTGTTGCCTTAGCAATTCTTTTATATGGGTTTGCTTTTCTGTGAGGACACACTATATTGTACTTATTCATAATCCTACGGATACGTTTTAAGCTATATACAATGTTAAATTCATTCTCCAAAGTCATTTTAATAGACCTAGAGCCTTTCTTATAGCCCCTTCGATTAAACACCTTCAGTATCAAATCTCTATCTAGTAAATCATGCTGCTCGCATTTAATTCTTATGTCTTCTGAGGTAAGGTAATTGTAATATCCAGACCTAGATACTCCCGACAATTCACACAAGTAAGCGGTTACATTCTTAAAGCTATACTCTTCAATAACTTCTTTAATTATTTTAAAAACATCGCTACATTTAAATTTGTTATTTTTTTGAATCGCCTGCCTTTCTTTCGTGTCTAATTTTTTTAATAGGTCTACCTGTGATTCAAGTAATTTTATTTTAGCTTCTTGCCTTTCTATTATTTCTTCCTTAGAAAGCTCGGTAGAGCGTGGCCTACCACTTGCCGTTTTCCTAGTATCTTCTAAGCCTATTATTCCATCTTTTTTGTATGCTACTTTCCACCTATATGCTGATTGTTCGATTCTTTTTAATCCTATTATATTTATATCAAATCCATTTTCCTCAAAAATTTGCCTTGGTAGTTTTCCAGCTATATATTCATCGATAAATAATATTTTAAATTCATAATTATATGTAATTGCATATTCACTAACATTTAGGACATTTTTATTATTTTTAAGCTTTTTAATATCTTCTTTGGTAAATAGAATCTTACTCATTTGCCATCTCCTATCTTTATATAAATTATACAAAAAAATTACCTATAGTCCAAACACTTTTTTTCAAGTGTCCATCCTATAGGTACCATTATACTATAGGTACTTTTTATGTCTTCAAAGACACAAAACACCACCAAATTAAATTATTTCAATAGCATAGCTTTAAGTGCGCCTATTTCTTCACGTAGGTTATCATCCTTTAGCATTGAAACAGCAGAATTAATTAGTACACGGGCATCATGCTGTCCTTTATAAATAGGGGTAACCTTTTTATTAAGCTTTAGGAATTTATAAACAGCAGTTTGTGCACCTCTTACTGAATAATCCATTGTAAATACTACATCATCTGCTATTTCACAGAATTGTCCAAGTAATGCTAAGTTAGTTGAACCTTCTGGTATAGTTGCTGGTCTATCACCTTTTGCTCTAGTTAAAAATTGTGCTGTTGTAAAAGGTAGTATGCATGGTATACAGATTGATGTTTTAAGAATTTTATCTATATCAGAATCAAACTTTAAGTGATGTAATAATTCAGTTAAGACTTCCTCACCGGTACAATCAACCATTCTCTTCTTAACAAAATCTCCTTCATTAAATGGGAATAAACAATAACCCCATAAAACTTGAACATCATCAGGTTGATTTATAAAATGCGGTTGATTAACTAAAACCATTGACATAAACCATCCAGATTCCTTAAAGGTCATAAGAGTTCCAGTTCCAGGCTCATTTCCTGTAAATTCTACTATTCTCTTTACCATTGTTGGATCTTTAAGAGTAACTGTAAAAGATTGCCACAATGATTCATTTACACGTTCATTAAAAACTTGTGGCTTACCAAATTCAGGACGTCCTTTAGCTATGGTTTCCCAAAGATTCCAGTCTCCTCCTACATGTTTATCGTTAATCTTTGGCGCGGAAGTCATAGAACCAACACTAGCGCCTGCTGTTAAAGAACCAATAGTAGCAAATACAAGGTCTCCCTCCCCAACTTCTATTTTCTTTTCTTTTCCATCTTTAACACATTTAATTCCTGTAACAGTCGTTTCAGTTTCAGATGGTTTAAATTCTAAGTCAGTAACTCTGCAATTCATTTCAAAAGAGACCCCTTGTGATTCTAACCATTTAGTCATAGGTAATAACATAGAATCATATTGATTGTATGGTGTACGACGTACTCCTGACAAATCATTAAGTCTAGGTAATTCATGAATAAATCTATGAAGGTATCTCTTAAATTCTATAGCACTGTGCCAAGGCTCAAATGCAAATGTTGTAGTCCACATAAACCAAAAATTCGTCTGGAAGAATGATTTAGGGAAACAATCTTTAATAGTCTTAGTTCCAAGTGAATCCTCAGGTTTAACCATAATATCCATTAAAGCTAGTCTATCGGCGCGGCTAAAGCCTAAAGATGATGTATCTAGTATATTACCTTCATTATCTATTAATCTAGCCTTTCCGGAAATATAGATTTTTTTATTGAAAGCATTAAATTCATCCAATATTGTAACTTTAGGGTCAGTTAATGATGGAATATCTCGCATTGCATTAAAAGTACAAGCATATGCCTCTTCATCAAACATTCTTCCGCCACGAAGTACATAACCATGCTGCGCATCACCGGCTCCATCCATACTTCCGCCTGTAACGTTTAATTCCTCAAATATATGAATATTTTTTCCTGGAACATGCCCATCTCTAATTAAAAATATTGCAGCAGAAAGTGAACCAAGTCCAGCACCAACTAAATAAGCATTTGTTTTCTCAACATCAATAGTTTGATCAAAATTAAATCTCATTATTAATTCCTCCATTTGAAAATATGCCATAAGTTGTAAGCTTTTGCTATAAGCTATGAGCCTAGGTCAATTTTTTATTTACCAAGTTAATCACTTGCAATTACTTGCTATAGGTATAATATAAATCTAAACAAAAGGAATGTGTACAATCAATTTTGATAAACTGTCTTAAAAACATACATATTGCTTATAGTGTATAGCAAGTAAAAACCACTAATTTTCCTGGATAGATGCTTTTTTATTTTTGCGGTTAGAACATTATATATTTGTACTAACAATACTTATTTAGGAATGGAGAAAGCGTGTTATCGTGAAAATTGATAGATTATTAGGAGTTTTAATTATATGTTCGATAATAGTGATTCATAATTTTAAGCCAAATTATCGGTTGAAAAAAAACATGCTTTACTTCTAGAGATATGCTACCATTATTGACAACGATTGTAAAGTGAGCTATGCTATTATTATATATTTTAGGCATCTCCCTCATGCATTTGTGGGAAGTGTCTTTTGTGTTATTTAATAGAATTTCATTTAATGTATTATAAAGGAGATATAATTATTATGCATTCAAGTAATGAGCTAACATCATATGCTTTTAGAGCTATTTTAAGTCATTTGGTTGATATGGAGGAAAGAAAAAATGAAATAGCAAATGAAATTTTTAGTGATTTTTCAACTTTGCATGACGATTTTGACTGCTTCATAGATAACTATTTAAAAAAGCTTGAGGAACTGATAAAAATGGTGAAAATTGTTGATAAACCAAGTCATGAAAAATTAAAGTCCCTAAACTATTTACCCTATGTGATTATTGGAAGTACAGTTCACCTGGAGAATATAAATAACCTTAACAACTATTTTTTTAAGATTGTTAACCCTTACCATACTTCCAATTCAAAAGACAACTTATCTTGTTTATCAGCGTTAGGTAAATCCTTAATGCTTAACAAACCTGGAGATATTATCAAAACTAAACTTAACCAAGATGAAGATGAATGTCTCTATAAAATTAAATCAATACGGTATAATTAAATAATTCTACGTGAGAGGAGCACTTACAAATGTCTCGAAAAATATTTATAACTAAATCAGACAAGCATAAATTATTGGAAATAATTAATAAATATGAAGATTCAAAAAACAAACAAAATCTAAAAGACCTTGAAGCAGAAATAAATAGAGCTGACGTTACTAGTCCAGAACAACTGCCTAGCGATGTTATCACGATGAATACAAAGGTTATCTTATTAGTTGGAGATACTGAAGAAGAAATTAATCTCGTATACCCAAGTGAAGCTGATATTTCAAAAAATAAGATTTCTGTATTATCCCCTATTGGGACAGCTATTCTCGGTTATTGTGAAGGTAGTATCATAGAATGGAAAGTGCCAGACGGAACAGTGCAGATTGAGGTAAAAAAAGTCCTTTTTCAACCAGAGGCTCAGGAGCTTTATAAGTTATAACCGTTAGCAAAACAAAATTGTGCTTACAATTTGTTCACGTCCTCCGGCTGTCAAATTATCAGGATATATTAATGAAAATTAACTTCTATTTTTATGTTTTTGATGTTAATATTACTTATATATGAATTTAATTAAAATACCTTTATAAATGAATGGAGGAAGTATTTTGCAGAATGGTTTGTTGCATCTAGATAATATTATTAATGTGGGTAAATTTCAGAAAATTCAGGATAATATAGCGGAGGTAACAGGTATTGCTGTTGTTATGGTCGATTATAAGGGAAAAAAAATTACTGCGCATAGTAATTGTAGTGAATTTTGTAAGCTTATAAGATTAAATTCAGACTTAAGCCAGCTTTGTGAAAAATGTGACTCGAGAGGTGGACTCGAGGCTGCTAGATTACAACAACCATATTTATATTTATGTCATAGGGGTATTTTAGATCTTGCCATTCCTATAATAGCAGATGGACAATATTTTGGTGCGGTAATGGCGGGGCAAGTTATTGTTAAAGATAAAGAAAAGGAACATTTAGAACAAATAGTTAGCAATAGAGCTTTTAAGATGGAATTAGAAAAAGAAGATGAACTTAAAGTTTTATATGAAAAGTTACCTATTATTACTTTAGAAAGAGCTAAAGCTATTGCTAGTATGCTTCTTCATATTAGTAACTATATTGTAGAAGAAGCTTTACTTAAAATAAATTCAAATAATCGTAATGATGAAATTTTAACTGTGGGTTCATTTAAGGCCACAAATTTAGAATTAGAAAACGTTGATAAAGTGGAAATAATGGAAGAAAATTTAAAGGATATTGTTAACTTATATTCTAGTGAAGATGGAAATGATATAATGTGTGGTGATAAATGTAATATTATTTTAAAACCAGCATTAGAGTATATACAAAATAACTATAGTTGCGCAATTAGTCTTGATGGTATGGCATCCTTGTGTAACATTAGTCCTAGTTATTTTAGTAAGCTTTTCAAAAAAAGTATTGAGGATAATTTCTCGAATTATATAAATAAAGTGAGAATTAAAAAAGCTAAAGAGTTGCTTGAGGCGTCAGATGTACCAATAATCAATTTAGCCTTGGATTTGGGGTTTGAGGATTGTGGTTATTTTATAAAAGTATTCAAAAAAATAGAAGGGGTAACCCCAGCGGTTTATAGGAATGAATATAATGTAAGAAAATAGTACTAGGTTAAAACTAGTGCTATTTTTTTTTATGTAAAACTCTAAGTGCTAGAAATTACTGTAGAAAATTACACAAGGTAAGCAATGTTTTTCCACAAGAATGCAATATACTTCGATGAAATTTGAATGAAACAAGCTTATACTTTAGTCAGTTAATAAATTAACAAGCAATTGATTAATAATAAAGAAAATTTTGATATCACTGTTGGATCCACTAACCCTCATTGCAAAATATTAATGCTACGATTCAATAAGTTATAATGTTTAGAAAAAACTAAGGAGGAATAATATATGAGAATGTATGATTATTTAGCACCAGCTGTTAATTTTATGGGGGCAGGCGCTGTAAAGGTAGTAGGAGAAAGAGCTAAAATTCTAGGTGGTAAAAAAGCACTAATAGTAACTGATAAGTTTCTTAGAAACCTTCCGGGCGGTGCAGTAGAACAAGTTGAAGTTTCATTAAAGCAGGTAGGAATTAGCTATGTATTCTATGATAATGTTGAGCCAAATCCTAAGGATAAAAATGCAATTGAAGGCGTGAAAATATTTAATGATGAAAAATGTGACATGATTATTACAGTTGGTGGCGGAAGCTCACATGACTGTGGTAAAGGTATCGGTATAATGGCAACTCATCCAGGAGATTTGTTTGACTATGCAGGTATAGAGACTCTTGCAAATCCACTTCCTCCAATTATTGCTGTTAATACAACAGCTGGAACAGGTAGTGAAGTTACTCGTCACTGTGTTATAACAAATACTGAAACTAATATTAAATTTGTAATAGTTAGCTTTAGAAACTTACCATCAGTTTCAATCAATGATCCATTAACAATGGTTGGAATGCCTACAGGGCTTACAGCTGCAACTGGTATGGATGCTTTGACTCATGCTATAGAAGCATACGTTTCAAAGGATGCTAATCCTGTTACAGATGCGGCTGCTATACAAGCTATTAAATTAATAGCAAACAACTTACGTCAAGCTGTTGCACTAGGTGAAAACTTAGTAGCTAGAGAAAATATGTGTTATGCTTCACTACTTGCTGGTATGGCATTCAATAATGCTAACTTAGGCTATGTACATGCAATGGCTCACCAATTAGGTGGACTTTATGATATGCCTCATGGAATAGCTAATGCGATATTACTTCCATTCGTTGAGAAGTGGAATGTTATTTCAAATCCACAGAAATTTGCTGATATAGCAGAATTCATGGGTGAAAATATTGTAGGGCTTTCAGTATTGGATGCAGCTGAAAAATCTATAGATGCTATGTTCAGACTAGCAAAGGATGTTGGAATTCCAGCTAACTTAAGTTCACAAGGAATTAAAGCAGAAGACTTCGAATACATGGCTGACTGGGCATTAAAAGATGGTAATTCATTCAGTAATCCAAGAAAAGGAAACAAGAAGGATATTGTTGCATTATTTAAATCAGCATTTTAATCCTTGCAGCACTGCAGGTGATGATTAATAGCAACAGAAATATAAGTTGAAACTGAAATAATGTTCTCGATGCTTGCATCGAGAACAGATAATAAGATTTATTGCTTCTATTAATACTTGTATGTAAGTGAGGCATTGTTATTTATATCCTTAGTAGTTATAAATTTAACAAACTCTTATATTTAAGAGAAAGATAAAATATGAGTTTTAAAGAATTGTAAACAGAGATTATTTAATAAAAAATTATTTTCAGGAAGGAAGTTATAATATGTATGTTTTAGAAGAAGGATTTAGTAAACCTACGAAGAGGATAGATACATTAAAGGAACAAATATTGTTAGCAGTTCCATGTATTGAGGTGGATAGAGCACTATTAATAACAGAATCATTTAAAGAAACAGAAGGACAACCAATGGTAGTTCGTAGAGCTAAAGCACTTGAAAATATATTAAATAAAATTCCTATCACTATAAGAGATGAAGAACTAGTAGTTGGAAGTTTGACGAAGGAAGCAAGATCATCTCAAATTTTCCCTGAATTTTCAAATACGTGGATTAAAGATGAGTTTGAAACCATAGGAAAGAGAAAAGGTGATTCATTCCAAATTACAGAAGAGGCAAAAGAGCAACTTACAGAGGTATTTGATTACTGGGAAGGTAAAACTACTAATGAACTTGCTACTTCATATATGTATCCAGAAACTATTGAGGCAATGAATGAAAACGTATTTACAGTTGCCAACTATTATCTTAATGGAGTAGGACATGTATCTGTAGATTACGCTAAGATTTTAGCTAAAGGATATAAAGGGGTTATTAAAGAAGTTGAATCTGCAATTGTGGCTGCTGATAAAGAAAATCCTGAATATCTTAAGCAAAAACTATTTTGGGAATCTATCTTAGTTTCTTGTAAAGCCATAATAAATTATGCACATAGATATGCAAAGCTTGCTAGAGAAATGGCTTCAAAAGAATCTAATGCTGTGCGTGCGAGTGAATTATTACAAATAGCTAAAAACTGTGAAACAGTACCTGAAAATGGGGCAACTAATTTTTATGAAGCTTGCCAATCATTTTGGTTTGTACATGCAGTTATAAATATAGAATCAAATGGACATTCTATTTCTCCAACAAGATTTGATCAATATATGTATCCATATTATGAAATAGAATTAAATTCAGGAAGCTTTGATATAAATAAAATTCAAGAACTTATTGATTGTGTATGGATTAAATTAAATGATATTAACAAAGTTCGTGATGCAGTATCAACAAGAGCATTCGGTGGATATCCAATGTTTCAAAACCTATGTGTAGGTGGACAAACTAGAGAAGGTAAAGATGCTACAAATGATTTATCGTACATGTGCATAGATGCTACAGCTCATGTAAGATTGGCAGCACCTTCATTTTCAGTAAGAATATGGAACAAAACTCCAGATGAATTCTTATTAAGAAGTTGTGAGTTAAGCAGATTAGGCCTTGGTATGCCAGCATTTTATAGCGATGAAGTTATCATCCCAGCATTAGTTAGTAATGGATTAACAATTCAAGATGCTAGAGAATATGGAATTATAGGTTGTGTTGAACCACAAAAACCAGGTAAAACAGAAGGATGGCATGATTCAGGTTTCTTTAATCTAGCAAGATTATTAGAAGTCACTATAAATAATGGTATGAGTAATGGAAAACAAATAGGACCTAAGACTGGAGAATTTACGCAGTTTAAGTCTATTGAAGAAGTTGTTGAAGCTTATGAAAAGCAAATGGAATACTTTGTTTATCAATTAACAGTGGCGGACAATGCTATTGATATTGCTCATGCAGAAAGAGCACCATTACCATTCTTATCTTGTATGGTTGATGATTGTATCTCAGTTGGTAAATCACTTCAAGAAGGTGGAGCACATTATAACTTTACAGGGCCACAAGGTGTTGGTGTTGCAAATGTAGGAGATTCTTTTGCAGCCATTAAAAAGCTTGTATTTGATACCAATATGATAACTTTGAAACAATTAAAAGAAGCTCTAGATACTAATTTTGGTGAAGGACAAGTTATTGAAGGTAGCGCCCAAAGTAAAGAAAATTCATCTGCAAAGTTAGACATGGAAGATATAAGACAAATGTTAATTCATAGAGCACCTAAATTTGGTAATGATATTGATGAAGTTGATGAACTAGCAAGACAAGGTGCATATATTTACTGCAAAGAAGTTGAAAAACATAGAAATCCAAGAGGCGGAAATTTTCATGCAGGATTATATCCAGCAGCAATCAACATTTTATTTGGTGATCTTATTGGAGCAACTCCAGATGGTAGAAAAGCACATGAAGCATTGGCTGATGGTGTATCTCCAGTTAGAGGAGCTGATAGTAATGGACCAACTGCTGCTATAAATTCAGTAGCTAAATTAGATCATTTTATTGCATCTAATGGTACTTTATTAAATCAAAAATTCCATCCTGGCTCAATTAAGGGAAGTACTGGATTAAACAATTTAGCATCACTTGTTAGAAGCTTTTTCGATCAAAAGGGTATGCATGTACAATTCAATATAATTGATAAGGAAACTCTTGTGGAAGCACAAATGAATCCGAATAAATTTAGAGATTTAGTAGTACGTGTTGCTGGTTATAGTGCTCAATTTATAACATTAGATAAAGCAATTCAAGATGATATTATAAAGAGAACTGAACAAAATTTCTAATGAATCTTTAAGTATTCTTAAAAGGAGGAAAAGCATATGCTGATAAAAAAAATCAATTACGAGCAAAAGGGCATAATTTTTAATATGCAACGCTTTTCTATACATGATGGACCTGGGATTAGGACAATAGTATTTTTTAAAGGATGTCCTTTAAAATGTGATTGGTGTAGTAATCCAGAATCACAAGATCCATTAGTTCAAATTATGTTTAATGAAAAAAATTGTAATGGGTGTAAAAAATGCGAAAAAAAATGTCCAGTAGGTGCAATTGATATGTTAAGGCCTGGAAGAATAGATAGAGAAAAGTGCACAGGTTGTGGTGAATGCGCTGAAAATTGTTATCCAGGAGGTCTTGTGAAATCTGGAGAAGAAACTACTGTAGAGAAGGTAATAAATGAACTGAAAAAAGAAAGTATTCAGTTCAGACGTTCTGGAGGTGGAGTTACATTATCTGGAGGAGAATTGCTTATGCAACCAGAATTTGCAATTGAGCTTTTAAAAGCTTGCAAGGCAAGGGGATGGCATACTGCAATAGAAACTACAGGCTATACCAGTGAGGCGGTAATAGATAAGTTAATTCCTTTGGTTGATTTAGTACTATTAGATATAAAACATTTAGATGATGAAAAACATAAAAAATATGTTCATGTAAGTAATGAAAGAATAGTTAAAAATGCTAAAAAAATATCCGCTTTAGGCGCAGAGCTTATTATAAGAGTACCTGTTATTCCGGGATTTAATTGCGATGAAAAGAGCATATCTGATATTGCTAAGTTTGCAAAGAGTTTAAATGGAGTACAGCACATAGATTTATTGCCATATCATAAGCTTGGGGCAAATAAGTATGAGAATCTAGGACTAGATTATATAATGGGACAGGAAATTAAAACACCAGATGAGGCTACTATGAACAAATTTAAAAAAATAGTAGAGGAATTTGGACTCGAATGTTCTATTGGAGGCTAAAGATTAATAATTATTTCATATAATTTAACATGAGTATTCAATAATTACACCATATTTTAAATATATAATTAATCTTGTAATACAAATTAAAATATAAAAATTGAACATAAACTCCCAGTTTCTGTTATGATCTCTGAGGTCATAGTAAAAACTGGGAGTTTATACTTTCTAGTTAAAAAAGCATGAAAAACATCTAATAAACAGTTATAAGATCCAGTTTATTAATCCCCTTGCTTAAATTTATTATTCTAACTTTCTTATCTTTGTCTATGTATGATTTTAACACACTCAATTTAAATCTCTGTTTACAAGGCTTTACTACTTGTTTGGCGGCAACAGTTCATAGTAGAATGTAATATAAGGCATTATTATAAGTTTCAATTATCAAGACTTATCAAAAGAAAGGTGGATATATATGATTCAAGAGTTAAAAACAGGGGGTAACACATCTCTTAGTTCTTCAAAAGGCTCTGTTATTGTAACACATGATATAGACAAAAACATAGATGTATCTTTAACAGCTTTTCTTGTGACAGACGCAGGAAAAGTTTTAGGCGATAGTGGAATAGTATTCTACAACCAGATGGAAGGACCAAATGGCATAGCTACATTTATTCCTTCTGTAGACAGTGGAAGTACAAAAACACATAAAATTGATTTTGATTTAAGTAAGTCATCAGGAGGTATAACTAAAATAGCTGTAACTTTGACAGAGGGAAACAACACTGGATTTGCAAGTGTGAAAAACTTAAAAGCTGAAATACAGGTAGGCAGTGACGTTATTCAGCTAATACCCTCAAGTTTCACAACTGAAAATGGTATAGTTGTCACGGAATTGTATCTAAGAAGCGGAAGTGCAAAAGCTAAGGCAGTATGGAAGGGATTTGCAGCAGGTCTAGATGGATTATGTTTAAATTATGGAGTAGAAGTGGAAGCAGAAGAAAAACAACCTGTTCAACCTGTTAAGTCAGTTGTTAACCTTAAGAAGACCAGTGGTAAAGTAAATTTATCTAAAGGCGAGAAGCCTATTCTAATTGAAAAAACTACTCAAATAACAGCATCAGTTTCTTGGGATTCTGGTACAGACTATGATATTTATGCACTAGTATACACTAAGTATGGTAAACAAATTGATGTAGCTATGTTCGGTGCTAAAGGTGTACCAGTATTGCAAAATTTTGATAACGGTACTGTAGAGCATATGGGAGATGTAGGAAGAGGTAAAAAACTAGGGTGGGGTAAGGCAAAAAAAGAAGCCAGCAAAACAGAGACAATTAAAATACGTTTTAATGAGGACATTATTGCAGTAGTTCCTGTAGCTTACTCTGCACAGTCAAATGGCTCTGGTTCTTTCCATAAGTATAAAGTATCTATGTGTATAGATAACAACGCAGGTACAGAAGTTACGATTTCCGCAGAAAATGCAAATAATAATAATGGAATATACACCTGCGTACCAGGCATGTTATTAAACACACCAGAGGGGGTAATAATAAAACCTATTGAAATGTACAGTACGCAAGGTTCGGAAAATAGACCAAAGTTAGTGGAGGGTGCTGACGGTAACATAGAGATAGTTATGGATAAAGGACCGAAAAATAACTATAAATAAGGATAAATTATTATTTATTAAGGCGTTGGTCTAAAGCTTGTGGCGATAAAGTTATATCTTTCATTACTCCTATCCTAGTGCTTAGTTGTAATAAGCTTGGTTTGCACAAGTCTTCACCACTAAATAGGCATATATAGACTGATACACTATTGTAGTAGTGTCAATAAAAATGTTAAAGGTACACCAACTTACTATATATTTAGTTAATAGATGTTACTTAAAGGCGTGTTTTGAGGTATAATTGATTAATAAAGATAGTGTTAACTGACTTACGAAAAAACCTAATGGAAATACAATGACACCTTCCTTTTGTGATTTTTGTTGAGTTAGATACAACAATTATATTAGAAAAGAGGGGGTCATTGCTTTTTTACGTTTAAAACAGTACAAACCCTTGCAATAGCAAGGATTTAAATAAATAAAACAAGGATAGTGTTAACACTATCTTAATAAAAGAGGGGGTGCAATTATGGAAACTGAGGTAGAAAAGTCAACAATAAGGTCAATAAAAAAGCGTAAGAAAATTGTTTTAGGTATTATAATTTCTATTTGTACTTTACTTATAATATACTTTGGGATGGCAATATATTTTATGAATCATTTTTATTTTGGTTCTACAATAAATAAAATTAGTGTTTCAGGTAAAAGTGTAGAGGCTGTAAATGAACAAATGGCATCTGAGATTCAAAAATATAAGTTAAACATAAAAGAACGAGGTGGTACAAATGAACAAATTAGCGGGAAAGAAATTGGCTTAAAGTATGATATGAATGTGGAGTTTAAGGACTTTAAAGACAAACAGAACCCTTATAAATGGGTTTCAGGAGTTTTTAATACAAAAGATTCTAAAATGATAGTAGGAGTTAAATATGATAAAGATTTATTAAAAGAACAATTCGATAAGCTTTCTTGTTTTGATAGTAGTAAGGTAATTGAACCTAAAAATGCAGGATATAAGTATATAAATAATAGTTATGTGATTGTGGATGAAGTCAATGGAAACAAGGGCAATAAAGACATTTTATATAAGGATGTTATAGATGCAGTTAGTACAGGTGAAACAACAATAGATTTGGACGCAAGTAATTACTACGTTAAGCCACAATATACTTCAAAATCCCCAAAGGTCGTTGCTACAAGGGACATGCTTAACAAATATGTATCTTCAAAGATTACCTATACTTTTGGGAAAGATAAAGAAATTTTAGATGGTTCTAAAATAAATAAGTGGGTTACAGTTGATGAAAATAGTGAAGTAACATTTAATGAAAAAGAAGTTGAAATCTATATGGACGTACTTGCTAGTGAATATAACACAGTTGCAAAGACGAGAAATTTTGTTTCATCATCAGGAAAGGTAATTAATATTGGTGGGGGTAGTTATGGATGGGCCATTAATAAGGTTAAAGAAATCCAAGATTTAATTTCCATCATAAAGGAAGGGAAATCTATAGAAAAAGAACCTGCATATTATCAAACCGCATTGTATCATGGCAAGGATGATATTGGAAAAACATATGTAGAAATAGATCTTTCAGGGCAACACTTATGGTTTTATAAAAACGGAGTGCTGATAACACAAGGGGATGTTGTTACAGGTAATGATGGATCTGATAAGACTAGAACACCCAGCGGCATTTATATGATCAATTATAAAGAAAGAAATGCAACGCTTAAAGGTGAAGGCTACGCTTCTCCTGTGAATTATTGGCTACCTTTTAATGGAGGAATAGGAATTCATGATGCAGGCTGGCGAGATAAGTTTGGGGGAGTGCTGTATAAGACAGGCGGATCCCATGGTTGTATAAATTCACCATACGATGTAGCAAAAACAGTATTTGATAATATAGAGACAGGTACTCCAGTTGTTTGTTATTAATAGATAAATTTATTTAATTTTATGAATAATCTTGGATGAAAGATTACTTAGAGGATTTGTATTACAAAATCCTTACCCCAACCAGTAAGTAAAGGTTATGTTTTATGTGATAGTTGGTATAGCAATAAAACATTGTTTGCTGTTTCCAAAGAGTCAGGCTACGCCTATATTGGTGGCCTAAGGAGGCTCTTTTCAAGCCTGGTTGTTTAAGAGATTCATAAGTCTAGATACAACTATTACAACTGAAGAACTTCTAAATCACTATAAGCATAGATGGCTAATTGAAATCTTCTTAAGAGAAACTAAAAAAAGTTGTAAGCTTTAAAATTAAAAGCTCACAACTTTTTTTATTATTGTAAAATTTTAAGAACTTCTTTAGCTACAGCAGCTCCTGAAGTAGGGTTTTGTCTCGTAATAATTCTGTTATCTGATACTGCGAATTCTGACCAATCAGAACCTTTAACGTATTTTGCACCTCTATTTACAAGTTCAGTTTCAGTTAAGTATGGAACTAGTTTATCAAGTCCTGCAGCTTCTTCTTCACTATTTGAGAAACCTGTAACTTTAATTCCATCAACTAAGTTTTTACCATCTGATAATTTGATATTTAATAAACCAGCTAAACCATGACAAACAGCTGAAACTATACCACCATTTTCATATATTTTTCTAGAAACTTCTTGCATCTTAGAGTCATTTGGGAAGTCCCAGATAACACCATGGCCACCAGTATAGTAAATTACATCATAATCACATGGGTTAACTTGATCTACTGATTACGGTTAACCATCTTTATCGATTTATCACCCTATTTATATAAAAAAAACCACAAACTTAGAGTTTGTGGGAGCATAAAATGTATTTAAAATAAGGATAGTTGTTCAGTTTTCTCATTATCACTTATAATCACAGAATTGTAAGCCATTGATTCAATCTTATGCAAATATCTTTCCATATCGAATTTTCTTTTTAATCCTTTATCATTCATAAATCTAACTAATCCAAAGATAGCCCTCTCACCCCAAGGTCTATCATGCTTTCCAAAGCACCAAGCTATCCCCGCAAATCCATTTGCGTCCCTACCATCTAAGAGGTACTTGTTATTTAAATAAATAGCAGTATTATAAGCTTCTTCTGGAGTTTTACTCCATTCTAATATTTTCTTTCCCCAATACATCCTCATATAGCCATGCATTTTGCCTGTAATAAGCATTTCCTTTTGCGCAGCATTCCAATAATCGTCATGGGTTTGGGCTGTTTCTAGTTCTTGCAGGGAATAAATAAACTCTCGTGGGTCTACCAAATGTTTTTCGAGAGTATTCACAGCCCAAGATGGAAGTGATTCATAACAATCATATTTATCATTATAAAAGACAAAGTTCATACTTAATTCTCTTCTAATTATTAATTCTTCTAAAAAGGCTTTTTTATCTTCTATATACACATCCATTAATTTAATATATATGTACAAGGGAGAAATCTGACCAAAATGCAGATATGGACTTAAATTAGAAGAATAAGCCTTTGAGGGTTCATTTTTAAGTTCACTATAATGTGATAATTTATTGGAAATAAATTCTTCTAGTAATAGCTTAGCATTATTAGTACCACCCTTATAGTATAGTACTTTCTTAACTGTTTTATCAATTTTAAGTTGTGAAATAGCTTTATCAATATCGTCTACATCATATTCATCAAATGGAAGCTCCAAATCAGTAGAATCTTTATCACATTCTCTCTCCTTAAGAGGCAATGTAAACTCCTCTAATCTTTTGTTTATCTTATTTCTAAGGGTATATGCAGAATATTCTTCTTTTATAGAAGCTACTTCTACAGGTACAATGACATTAGTTTCTACCTGTACCACAGAGCATTTCGCATTTTGGGCTAAAAGCGTTCTCCACTTTCTTTCTATCCTTAAATATCCTCTATCTACTACCATTAATGCTGCAAAAGATGATATTTCTAAAGCTCCATTTTCAGGAGATATTTTTCTAATAATCATTTTAATATTTCTTATAGCTAATTCTGTTTTTACTTCTTTTAATCCCTCTAGCATAAAATAATAGTGTCTTTCATTTGCCTCTGGGAAATTATCAGTTAATCCAAAGTACACAACTAATGGCTTATTAAGCTCATTGGCCTGCATTATGGCATACTCTAGGGCATGATTATATTCTGTTCTTTGAGAGCATTGCATCCAGTAAACCACATAGGGATTATCAATTATTTTTTTGTTGTTTAAAACTTTAATTCTATCTTGTAAAATCATTATTTTCAGCCCCATTATTATAGATTATTTTTTTACAATTAAAAAACTACTAAAATATATTTCAGTAGCCCTATTTACTAATACTTATTGATATACTCAATATATCTATTTGAAATTATAGTCATCATCTTTTAAGAGTAAACCTAAAGCTATATCAATTTGCTACTGATTTGTATATAACACATAACTTAATTGGAATTGATTTACACACCCTTAAAATATGTTAAATTTGTTCTTTAAACTATTTTAACATGTGTATTTCTTCAAGTGTTGGTAGAGAGGCTATAGCTCCGAGCTTTGTACAGGTAATAGCCCCAACTTTATTACTAAAAAGTATTATGTCTTTAATAGTATCAGGATTATTCATGAATAATTTTGGATTCTTTAACTGTGAAAGTTTATAAAGAAATGCACCTACAAATGCATCACCAGCTCCGGTTGAATCAATGCATTTAATTTTTATACTATTGATTACGCTACTTCCTTCATTGGTAGAAATTAATGTACCTGCATTTCCAAGAGTAACGGCTACGACTTTTGCACCTAAGCTATGAAAAAACTTAACACCTTCATCTATATTTTCTTTACCTGAAATTATTTTTATTTCGTCATCACTTACTTTAACAAAATCTGAATATTTAAGACATTGTTTTGATATTTCTACAAAGTCACTCAATCTATTTTTCCACAAATCTATTCTATAATTAGGATCAAAAGAAATAAAAGCTTCATTTTCAAAAGCAAGTTCCATAGCTTTTAAATAAGTTTCCTTTGAAGGTCCACCTAAAAGTGCTGTTGCAGAACCAAAATGTATTATCTTAAAAGATTTTAGTTTATCGCTATCTAGCTCATCTAAAGTTAATAATTCATCTGCACCTCTATTAAAAATAAAATCTCTTTCTCCATCTTTATTTAACGAAACAAATGCTAAAGTAGTTTTAGAATTTTCATCGAAAATAAGCATAGAAGTATCTACTCCGGCTTCCTCTAATGTTTCCTTCAAAAACATACCAAAGTTATCATTACCAACTTTTCCTGCAAAATATGCTTGTCCTCCTAACTTTGATATAGCTGCTGATACGTTAGCTGGTGCACCTCCTGCTTTTTTTATAAAATTTTCTCCTTTAGTTAAACCACTATTAATATCTGAACAAATAAAATCAATTAACAATTCACCAATACATAGTATTTTATTCAAAAATACGCCTCCTAATTCCAATTATTATAAATTACCTTTTAAATTTAAGCCCTTAAAGATATCCTTTTTTCATTTTCATTTTCATTTTCAACTTCATCTTCAGTTTGATTTTTAACAATAATATTTACGAACTTTTCTCCATAGGGAAGACAAAATTGTATGAATGGACCTATTAACAATGCAGATATTATTGTACCTATTCCTAATATTCCGCCAAGGGCAAATCCCATTATTAAAAAACTAATATCTAATGCCATACGAATCCAACGATATTCTAAATTAGTTTTATCTTTAATAATAAATGGAATAATATCATTTGGTGCAACACCTAAATCACTTGCTTTAAGTATAGAAAATCCAATTGCAATTAAAGCACAACCGATTATAACTAAAAGTATTTTTATACCAATATTTAAAGATGCAATTGGGAAAAATGAAACAGCCTTTACTCCAAGGTCAATAATTGGTCCTACTCCAACAACGCATATAATTGTTCCTATCTTTATACGATGTCTTTCAACTACAAGTATTATGCAAAACAATACAAATAAAATAATCATATTAGCATTTCCTGGTGTTTTATTTAATAAAAATGATAATCCTTGAGTGAATAAAGTAAATGGATCGGAACCAATATTAGTTTTTAAAAACAAAGCTACTCCAATCTGTATAATACTCATTCCTACAAAAAATATAATTAGTCTTTTAATTAGATTTATTTTTTTAGTCATATTTTCATCCCTTTCTTTATATTTTATAGTTGATTAATGTGCAACCTATTTATTCGATGTGAGAATACAAAACATAAATTTGTAGAAACACAAAAGCATCTTTTCACCAACTTTTATTTATGTTTGTTTATGTTTGTTTTTGTTTCGATTGATTTCGTTTGTTTTCATTTTACTATATCTTAGTAAACGGTGTCAACAGTTGAACCCTTTAAAATTTATATTAATAAATGCCATTGTCACTAAACGAAGCAGTGGTAATGTTTTATCCTAGCGTAATTACGTAAAAGCATCTTTAGAATTTGCAAAAAAATATAACAGTAAGCCATGACTAATACATAAGAGTATAGGTATGGCTTTTTATGATGTGTTATATTAATTTTTATAATAAAATAGTATAATATAATAAAATGCCACTTGTCACGTGGGTGGAAATAAGGGTGCAAGGAGATGAAGATTATGGTAGGTTATATGGAGTTTATTTCAAAGGCTTGGAAAGAGTTTGTGGAACAAGGATATATGAATAATGAGGTAAAATTAGAAATAGCAGATTCCTGGAAAAGATGCAAGGAATATGGTGTAGATTTCATGGATGGGCGTGGCAATGATGACTACCTTGTACCCTTAGAAGCTAAAATCAAAGATAATGCAGAATTTGTTTCCATATCCCGCTCTATAATGGAAGATATATATAATATTATAGCGGGTTCTGGATTTGCACTGTTTCTTTCAGATAGAGATGGATATATACTTGAGGTTATTGGAGATAGTAATATTATGCAAAAGGCAAATGAGCTAAATTTTGTAAAAGGAGCTCTTTGGACAGAAAAAGCGGTGGGAACTAATGCTATAGGAACAGCACTTTATTTAGATAAACCTATGCAGACTATAGGAGCTGAACATTATGGAAAAAATCAACATTCTTGGACGTGTTCCTCAGCACCTATTCATGATGAAGAGGGAAATATAATAGGGTGTATAAATATGTCGGGAATTTATTATGATGCACACTTGCATACCTTGGGAATTGTTACAGCGGCGGCGGAGTCCATAAAAAAGCAGGTAGCGCTTATTAGTTCTTATAATTTATTAAATATAACATTTGATTCAATTGTGGAAGGTATGATAGTAATTGATGAGAATTTTCATGTAAAAAGGATAAATGATAAGGCTAAAAATATTTTAGGCATAACACAAAGTGAAATATTTAAAATGAATATAATAGAAACACTAAAAGATGTAAATTTTAATTATATGCTGTCAAATTCTCTACAAGCTTATAATAATATAGAATGTGATTTTCACATAAAAAATAAGAGGATAAAATGTATAATAAATGTAGTTGCTATGAAGGGTAATAATAAGTTTTCAGGTGTGGTTATAACTTTTAGGGAAGCAGAATATGTACATAAATTGGTTAATAAAGTAGTGGGCTATAAGGCTACCTATAAATTTGAAGATATTATAAGTAATAATCAAAAGATGAAAAATTTGATAGAATTTTCAAAGAAAGCTGCAAAAAGTGATTGTAATATACTAATTGAAGGCGCAAGTGGTACAGGTAAAGAGATAATAGCTCAATCAATACATAATTATAGTAAAAGGGCACAGGGTCCTTTTGTAGCTATAAATTGCGCCTCTATACCAAGAGAATTGGTTGAAAGTGAACTATTTGGATATGATAAGGGTGCCTTTACGGGAGCTATTAAAGAGGGCCACCCTGGAAAATTTGAGCTTGCAAATGGAGGAACTATTTTTTTAGATGAATTAGGAGAACTTCCTCTAGATATTCAATCAAAACTATTAAGGGTATTAGATAACAATAAAATAGTTAGAGTGGGCGGAACCTATGAGAAAAAATTAAATGTTAGGATTATATGTGCAACCAACAAAAGGCTAAAGGAAGAAGTTAAAAAGAAAACCTTTAGAGAAGACCTTTATTATAGGTTAAATGTAATGAACATAAAAACTATTCCACTGGTAGAAAGAAAAGAGGACATAGAAGTACTAACAAAACATTTTGTAGATATACTAAATATAAAAAATAATGATAAAATCAAAGTCATGAATAAATCTTATATTAGAAATCTTAAGAAATATGAATGGCCAGGTAATGTGAGAGAGCTTAGAAATGTTATAGAAAGAGATTATTATTCAAGTGAAGATAGTATAACTGGAGTAGAATACTTAAATACAGGAGAAATAAGTGAATATGTAGAAGAAAATAAAGGAAGCAGCATTATTCCTATAGGTGTTTTAGAGATTGAAAGTATAGTAAATGCTATTAAATTTTGTGATGGAAACCTAGTTAAAGCTGCTCAAATGTTAAAAATAAGCAGATCTACTATGTATAGAAAAATTAAAAAATATAATATTAACAATGTTTAAGAAAATATACTATATTTTACTTTTAAATCGGGAGTAATTAGCTATATAATGTATCAAAAAGACAGTAAATATTTGTAAAATGTCAAAATGACACACTAACTAGTGTGTCATTTTGACATTGAAGATGCTTTTTTAATTTTATAGAATTTTTTTAGAAGAAATATAAAAATAATTGATTTTACATTATAACTAAGGGTTACTAATGTTCTATAAGCGTATTTTACTAGGATAAACCAAGTGATACTTACTTTACATCAATGATTTAAGAGATCTTAAGCAGTGATAAAAATGTTTTTTAAGTAATGTTTTCAGAAATTAATATTTTGGCATATTAATTGCTAAATAAATATGTGAGAGAATTAACAATCAAAATATATAATTTTATTATAAAGGGGTAGATTTTATTATGAAAGCAGCATTATGGTACGATAAAAACGATGTTAGAGTTGAGGAAATAGATGAACCAAAGGTTACTAGTGGAAATGTTAAAATTAGAGTGAAATGGTGTGGAATATGTGGATCAGATTTACACGAATATTTAGCAGGACCGATTTTCATACCGGTTGGACAACCTCATCCTCTAAGTGGTAACGTTGCACCAGTTGTTTTAGGTCATGAATTTTCTGGTGAAGTTGTAGAAACTGGAGAAGGCGTAACTAATGTTAAAATTGGTGATAGAGTTACAGTAGAACCTATTTTAGCTTGTGGTAAATGTCCAGCTTGCAAAGAAGGAAAATATAATCTTTGTTCATCATTAGGATTTCACGGACTTTGTGGAAGCGGCGGTGGACTTGCTGAATATACTGTATTCCCAGAAGAATATGTACATAAAATACCTGATAACATGTCTTATGAACAAGCAGCATTAATAGAGCCAATAGCAGTTGCTCTTCACTCTATTAGAATGGCTAATTTTAATGCAGGAGATACTGCAATTGTACTTGGTTCAGGCCCAATAGGACTTGCAACAATTGAATGTTTGAAAGCTGCAGGAGCAGGACTTATTGTAGTATTACAAAGAAAATCAATAAGACAAGAATATGCTAAGAGAGCAGGGGCAAATGTTGTTCTTGATCCAAATGAAGTTGATATAGCTACGGAAGTTAAAAAACTTACAGGTGGAGTAGGCGTAGATGTAGCTTTTGAAACTACTGGAGCAAAAATAGGTTTTGATATAGGGATTGATAGTTTAAAATACGCAGGAACCATGGTTATAACAAGTATTTGGGAAGGTGACATTAACTTTAACCCAAATGTTCTAGTATTTACTGAAAAGAAAATAGTAGGAACCTTAGCTTATAGGCATGAATTTCCAGCAACAATTGCATTAATGAGTGATGGAAGGATTAAGGCAGAAGGATATATTACTAAAAAAATAGCGCTTGATGATATAGTAGAAGAAGGTTTTGGAACATTAACCGGAGCAGAAAAGAAGAAACATGTAAAAATACTTGTAACTCCAGATAAGGCGCTTTTATCTGGTGGTCAACTGTAGTAACTATTAAATTAAAATTGATGTTCAAATAGTCAAATAAATTTATTTTCTATGAGTAAGGTTAAAACCACAGACTTTCAGTCGGTTAGCTTTTAGCGAACCATAGAGGATAATTAAAGGAAAATATCCACCGCCTGGGTAAGATGAATTTATCCAGGCGCTTTTTTTATTATATAGGAAACAGCTTGCGCAAAACAATGAGGTGATAGTTATCTTGTGCTATTCTCAATAGGAACCATTTAAAAAATTGATTAATATATATCCTTTATTTTTTGTAAAAAAAATACTATAATTAATAACGATAATATATTAATTATAGCTACAAATAAAAAATACTAAAGACAAACCATTTCAACTATAAATTCACGTAAGGTTTGTCTATAAATTGAGGAGTTTATACATGAGAAGAAAAGATATACTTGAGTTAAAAAGACGTTTTAAAAAAGAACAATGCACCTTCACTAAAATGTGTGGCTGCTATGTTAATGGAGAAAAACATACTATTTTAAAATTTAGAGAAAGCTTTCTAAATTTAGATGAGGCTGAATACTTTAAATATTTAGAAATCGCTAAAAAAGTACTGTCTGGAACTATTGGGAATAATATTTTAGAACTTAACTTTGAAGCTAATGAAGATTTTACAAATGAAAGACAGATTTCGCTTATGCAGCTTAAAAACAGTCAATTAAAAGATGATGCTCTTGTAGGCAACCTTTATGATTTAATTATAGCTAATTATGATTACACTGGTAATTTTTTAATACTCTTTTTTCATGATGCTTATGATGTTATTAGCAAAACCAAAGATAATATGCGGATAGATGAATCTGAAGAAGTATATGAATATGTGTTATGTGCAATATGTCCAGTTTCACTTTCAGAGCCTGGTCTTAGATACTTTGAACAGCAAAACGAAATAAAAGCACGTATTAGAGATTGGGTAGTGGAGTCCCCAACTAATGGCTTTGTGTTTCCTGCTTTTATTGATCGTAGCTCAGATGTTAACTCTATTATGTACTATACAAAAAACGTAAAGGACACACATACTGAATTAATGGAAAATGTGCTAGGTTGTCATTCAAAACAAACGGCTACGGTGCAAAAGGAAACATTCCAATCAATTATTAAAGATTCTTTTAGCTTAGACGAAAATAAAGCTGATAAAATTTTTATGGATATACAAGAAAACCTAAGCACTATGATAGAAGAATACAATGCTCTAAATGATGATGCAGATTGTGAACCTATAAGCTTAACAAAGAAGGATATACAAAACCTTTTAATAGAAAGTGAAGTTCCACGAGAAATTACTACTAAGATTGAAAACTCCTATGTAGAGAACTTTGGTGATGATATCACTTTAGCTAAGAATTTAATTGACGCAAAGGCTCTTAAGGCAAATGTGCAAAGAAAAAAGGAGGAACGCCTTCACAAACAAGTGGAAATACTTACGGCAAGACTTGATCAAGTTAAACAAGAGAATACTATAGATAATGAAACTCACCTGTCTACAGAAGTTAAGGATGATAATGTGGTTTTAGAAGAAGCCTCTACAACTGATTTAGAAGAAACTTTAGAAACTAATTTAGAGAAAGTTCCAGATGCACATTCAGAAGATAATAATGTTACCACTCATTATGATGTTATACTACAAGTAAAACCCGAAAAAGTATCTCAAATAAAATCTCAAATAATTAATGGCCAAAAATGCATAGTTATTCCTATTAATGACAATGAACAAACTACGGTTAATGGTATAGATAATTTAATTTAAAACAAATTTATTAACTATTTTATCCGGAGGCAATTTTTATTATACAGTAGAAAGTAAAAACTTATAGATTTTATTACGACCACGTATTAATATGTCGGCAGTTATAGAACGGAACATAATAAAAAAGACAAATATTAAAGGGGTATAAAATATGGTTAGATCAATTATGAAAGACATATTCTTTCTAAATCAAAAATCAGAACTTGCTACAAAAGCAGATGCTCAGGTGATACAGGATTTGCTTGATACGCTTAAAGCAAATAAAGAAGGCTGTGTAGGAATGGCAGCTAATATGATTGGTGTCAAAAAAAGAATTATTGTGATCAGTATGGGCGATATGGACGTTCCGATGATTAATCCTATGATAGTGAATAAAAGGGGTCAATATGAAACAGAAGAAGGATGTCTTTCACTTATAGGTGTTAGAAAAACTAATAGATTCAAAGAGATAGAAGTAGAGTATTTTGATTCGGGATTTAAGAAGCGAAGGGGGAAATACTCAGGATGGATTGCTCAAATTATTCAACATGAAGTAGACCATTGTGATGGGATAGTCATATAGAAAAAAGGTAGATAGCTGCTAAAGGTTGAATTACAGCAATTCTTGCACTCCCTAATTTCCACTCATAATTTGCTTAGTATATTCTGTAGATGTAGTTTCAATATCACTTGATAATATATTTTTTCATAAAGGCTCGTAACTTTCCGTAAATTCAATTCCTTCTTCTTTTAATAAAAGAATTCTTGCAGCTTCCGGACATGCTACATAAGGGCGTAGGTAATAATCATTAATATGTACATTTTTCTGTAACATGAGCTTCATTTCTTTGTCTTGAACGTTGCTATTTTTTTTATGTCCATTAGACTAGAATTATTTACTGTTTTTACCAAGTCGCAGTTACCTTTGTGGGTTCTCGTTTAGGAGGAGTGGTGTTAAGGTTAGTATTTATTTAAATGGTTATAATTAATAGAAGAGAAATTATAAAAGTGATATAATAAAAAGAAGCTAGTAAATAATCATATCAGTATGTAATTAAAGTTAAAATATATAATTTTATTATAGCAAAGAAGTAAACATGTACGAGAGAGGTGAGTATTTTATGTTGTATCATGCTTCTGGAGAAGTTGTTGAATTTCCGGAGATAAGAAAAAGTAAATACACAAAAGATTTTTCATGGGGATTTTACTGTACCAATGATTTTGAACAAGCTAAAAAATGGGCTAAAAGAAATAGAATGTATGGTACAGTTAATTATTATACTTACACAGAGAATAAAGAGTTAAAAATATTAAAATTTGAAAATATGACTGATGAATGGTTAGATTTTATTTCAGTTTGTAGACAGGGATTAGTACATGATTATGACATAGTAGAAGGACCAATGGCAGATGATACTGTTTGGAATTATGTAAATGATTTTTTAGCAGGAGAGATTACTAGAAATATTTTTTGGGAGTTAGCAAAGTTTAAATATCCTACTCATCAAATAAGTTTCCATACATTGAAAGGATTAGACTGCCTTAAGTTTGAGAGGGGTGAAGTTATAAATGAATGATACTCAAAAAAATAATTTATTTTATGTTTGTTCACTCATAGAGTTTATAGGAAGAAAGACGAGTAATAGAAGAGCAACTATTGTAAAAATACTTGGTAAGAAGGAGTTAGATAGGCAATTAGAACTTGCTGATGTTAATCATTCTTTATCATTTGAACAAGTATCAGATGAGATAATAGAGTATTTTAATATTCAAGAAGGTCATTTTGATTCAGTAGGGTTATGTAAATATAATGTACCAAGTTTCCAAGCAATAGGCAAAGAATATCAAAGGTTAATAATAGATGTAAGTTCAGAACAAGATAATATAGTAGAGGTACTATATGCAGTATTTCAATCATTTATTAGTGATGAGATTTCAGATTTTAATTCATCAGTATATTATAGTAATCCAGAATACTTAAAGTATTCTTATTTAGAAGGAAAACTATTGGCATAAAATTAACAATTGAGTTGAACCTCGCACACTTGTGACTTCAGGCGTGAGTTAGTGGTTCTTTACGATAGTAAAAGCATCTTTAGAATTTGCAAAAAAATATAACAGTAAGCCATGACTAATACATGAGAGTATAGTTATGGCTTTTTATGATGTGTTATATTAATTTTTATAATATATTAGTATAATATAATAAAATGCCACTTGTCACGTGGCTGGAAATAAGAGTGCTAAGGGTGCAAGGAATATGGTGTAGATTTCATGGATGGGATATCCCTTTTGAATTGACTTATAACGATGAAGAGTTTGAAATAAAAGATCCAATTAGAAGTATGAAGCTTTTTAATAATGCAGTTAGATATAAATGCAATATTGACGAAAAAGAAATTGAGTTATTTAATGAAGGTGAAGAATGGTGGATTCTAGTATAGAACGGAACATAATAAAAAAGACAAATATTAAAGGGGTATAACATATGGTTAGATCAATTATGAAAGACATATTCTTTCTAAATCAAAAATCAGAACTTGCTACAAAAGCAGATGCTCAGGTGATACAGGATTTGCTTGATACGCTTAAAGCAAATAAAGAAGGCTGTGT
>NZ_BHYK01000028.1 GCF_003865095.1 Clostridium tagluense
CATTGGAATTCGCAAACACAAGAAAAGGCTATTGGAGAATTTCCAACAGCCCAATTATGACTCGCTCATTAACAAATGATACTTTAAAGAGACGTAACTACATATTCTTTTCGGATTATTATAGCCACGTTAAACCGTAAACTAATGAAACGCCGTATACCGAACGGTACGTACGGTGTTGTGAAAGGGGCGAAACATTTTAATTGTTAGCCTCTATTCGATTACCCATTTTAGGGTTTATAAATTACCAATGAGCGCTATTTTATACTTTAGTATAAAAATATTATAACTTTACCTGTGAAAACATAGTATTTCCATCTTTATCTAGTAATACAGTGATTGCTCCAGCATAATCTTTAATATTAATCAAATAGTTTGTTATTGTTCCTTTATCTACAATTATTTTACTAGTTACGGCTAAGGCATAAAAATAGTCATCTATAGTTTTAAATTTATTATTTTGGCTTTTATCCTTTTTATTAAACATTTTTTCCTCCTATTATTTTCCTTGGATAATATTATATGGAATCTTCTTAAATATTATATCTATAAACTTTAATAACTCTCTTTAATATAGCCAAAAATTAAAGTTATATACTTCATGTATCAAGAACAATTTGAGAAGGGGCCGTCAATAAAAGTTAACATCACTTATAGATATGGTTTAGTACCGTAAGAGCTAGGGTTGTTTAATATAGTTATTTAAAAACAAGAAAAATTATAATAACTGAAAATTATACAATTTAATGTATTTTTTTTGTTGGTTTTCATTTTTTAATTTTTAGCATTAGATTTATATAAAACTAATATCAAAGTTCTTATAAGTATAATTATAAATTTTTACATTATAGCCAAAGTTATGGTATAACTAGGTTTAGAGTGGTAATTAGCAAAGATTTAACCACTAAAATTTTTCTTCCCATGAGTTAAAATTTGTGGTAGACTTATTTTTATCACAGAGTTGTGAGAATAATAAGTCGAATGAAAGCTATTTAAAGTGGCTGTGCACAGTTTGATTTCAATCTTAACTATAGGAGGAAAATATTATGAAAAAACTAATGACGAATTGGAATAAAATGAGCTTAGTAATACGAATAATTATAGGATTAGTTATTGGTGTTTTATTAGCTTCCTTTTTTCCAGAACAAGCAAAACCAGTCATCATATTTGGTTCTTTATTTGTAGGTGCTTTGAAAGCGATTGCACCAATATTGGTATTCTTCTTAGTAATGTCGGCTATATCTCAACATAGGACTGGTCATCAAACAAATATGAAGTCCATTATCGTTCTTTATCTTTTAGGAACATTTTTAGCCGGATTTGTAGCGGTTGTTGTAAGCTTTATTTTTCCGGTAACATTGACACTTACAACGGGAGCTCAGAATGTTACGCCTCCTGGAGGTGTGGTAGAGGTTCTTAAAGCATTACTTCTAAATATTGTTGATAACCCAGTGAAAGCACTTTTTAATGCCAATTATATAGGCATATTATCTTGGGCGGTAGTTCTTGGATTTGCTTTAAAAAATGCACCTGATACTACAAAAGTCATGATTACTAATTTTTCAGATGCATTAACTCAAATGGTTAAATGGGTCATAAACTTTGCACCATTAGGTATCATGGGTCTTGTATTTGAGGCTTTTGCTGGAAAGGGACTTAAAGCCTTAGGGAGCTATGGACATTTACTTGCAGTTATGCTTGGTTGCATGGTCTTTGTGGCACTTGTTGTCAATCCAATCATTGTGTTTATAAATATTCGTCAAAACCCATACCCACTTGTATTTAAGTGCTTAAGGGAAAGTGGTATTACAGCATTCTTTACACGTAGCTCAGCTGCGAATATTCCTGTAAATATGACCTTGTGTGAAAAACTAGGTTTAGATAAGGATACTTATTCTGTATCTATTCCATTAGGATCTACAATCAATATGGCTGGTGCAGCTGTTACCATTTCTGTTATGACCCTTGCAGCAGTTGCCACGCTTGGTATTAAAGTGGATATGCCTACAGCATTAATCCTTAGCGTACTTTCTGCTGTATGTGCTTGCGGTGCTTCAGGCGTAGCTGGAGGTTCACTATTACTGATTCCTTTAGCCTGTAGCTTATTCGGCATCCCAAATGACATTGCTATGAAGGTAGTTGGTGTAGGCTTTATCGTAGGTGTGCTACAAGACTCTTGCGAAACGGCTCTTAACTCATCTACAGACGTACTTTTCACAGCAACCGCTGAATTTGCTAAGTGGCGTAAAGAAGGCAAGAAAATCGTTATCCCTAAATAGAAACTAAATTACGTTTTTGTTTTTTATAATTATTAAGGCTCTCTATGGCAGTTTATAATCTGTTATAGAGGGCTTTTATTTGAATAAATAATTATTGAAAGTATTTTCCAAAATACTTCGATCAAGAATTAATTTTACAGAGTTTTCTTCGTCATTAATCAGACCAAATATACTAACTCCACTAAAACTATAGGATAATATATTTATAAAACTATTGTTATATCTTGTCATTAAATGTATTATTAAATAGTATTGTTACAAATATATTGGAGGGGGATTAAAATGAAGAGAAGAAATTTAACAAGTGGATTTTTTATGATTTTACTAACTGTATTATTATTAAGTACATTTAAAATCCAGGTTTTTGCACAAACAACACCTAAAGTATCTATAGTATCATTGGAACATTCCCCATTTATAAATGGGGATAAGAATGAGTTCTATATTTCCGCTAAAAATTATACTGGACAGGTCCAATATCAATTATTTTATATACAAGAAAGTGTTATGAAAGACTGGAAGTTAATTAATAATGTTGATATGGTTAATGGTTGGACAAACCCTATAGATGCACAAGCTCCAATGATTGTAGATATTAAAAATTTAAATTTAAAAGCAGATAAATATAGATTTTCTATTAGAGTTAGACGTGTGGGTGTAAAAGGCCTAAATAAAAATAAGTATGGTGATTATGATGATGCTTATCCCTTACATTTTGAGGTGGTCAAAAATGCAAAAATTGAATTAAATGGCAGTATGGAAATTGGCAAGACACAATTAAGTCAAGAGGATATATTAACTATAAATGGTGTGGAAAATACGCCATTAGAAGTGGATTATAAATTACACTTATTTGATGTTAAAAACAGCAAATGGTTAACTAATTTAACTGATTATAATATGAATGTAAATTATAATTTAAAAAATATTCCTGAGGGTACTTATATAGCAGACATATGGGCTAAGAATAATGAGTCACAGAATAAATATGATGGCTTTAAATTAAAAGTAATTACTATTAATAATACAACAATTAAAGTTGCCTCTTTGAATTTAAACAAAATTGCAAGTTCGCTAATAGTAGGCGGAACAGATAATTTAATAGCAATGGATGAGCCTAGCAAAGATATAAGATGGACATCTTCAAGTCCTGAAATAGCAAAAGTAGACAATACTGGAAAGATAACAGCGATAAGTGCAGGAACTGCAATAATAACTGTTATAAGTTCAGATGGAAACAAAACAGCAACATGTAAAGTAACGGTAACAAATGAATTAACTGCTAAACAAATTTTTGGAAAATATGGTGATGCAGTTGTCTCCGTTGAAGTAAGTGATGAAAATCATAAATTAATTGCAAATGGTAGTGGATTTATAGTTAATTCCAATGGTATTGTAGTAACTAATTTTCATGTAATTAAAGATTGTTCCTATGCAAATGTAACATTACAAAATGGAACAAAGTATGAGGTTAAAAGTGTTTTAAATTATAATCAAAAGCAAGATATAGCAATTTTACAATTATCAAATTCAACTAATCTAAATATAGTTAAATTAGGTGACAGTAATACGATGGAAATAGGAGACAATGTTGTTGCAATAGGTAGCCCAGAAGGATATGAAAATTCTTTAAGTACAGGTATAATAAGTGGAATTAATAGAAAAAGTGATAGAGGAAATGATTTTCAAACTACTGCAAGTATTTCTCATGGCTCAAGTGGTGGAGCATTATTTAATGTATATGGTGATATAATAGGAATAACTTATGCAGGATATGATTTAGCAGGGGATATAGGATTTGTAATACCTATTAATGAAGTTAATCCATTATTAAATAGTAGTAATGAAAAGACACTAATGGAAATTAAAAATAAAATGACTTCCAAACCTATTCCCGAAAATAAATATAAGTATTTCCCCTTATTATCTGATGTACCGATGCCAACAAATGCAAGTTATTACAAAACTTCATTATCGCCTGATGGCACACATATATTTTATTTTTATTCAGTCTTACTGTTGCCAGACAATTTCGTTAAGGACTATTATTCATTATTAAAAAATAATGGTTGGGTATTATATAAAAAGAATACTGATAGTAATAAAGAACCATTAGTATATTTAATAAAAGAAGAAAAATTAATTGCAATTGGAGTTATTGAAAATGATTTTGTTATATATGGATCTATTCGTTAAGAAAACTTCATAAGCATTGTGAAGCTCTTGGCAATAAGATGAGCTTTGAAACTTAAATTTTAAAACACTATGTACAATCGTATATAGTGTTTTGTTTTTCTTTAAAATATTTAATAATACTATATTATCCAATGAAATTCCGATATATGTTCTAACCTGTGCTTTATCTAACATAGACTTAACTAATGCTAGGAATAATAGGGGGATGGGTCTATGGTTATGTTTTTTACCTTACTTGGCTTATTCGGATTTTTTATATTTTTGATTTGGATCATTATTGCATTAATTACTAAAAATCAAAAGAGGATACCTACCATTGGACTTGTTATATCAGTAGTTATAATTGCTACAGTTGTATCGATACCAAGGGCTGTATCTGCATTCAATGTTAATAAAGTAAATAGTAATAGTGGTGAAATATCTAATTATAAGGTATCTAAAGAAACAGGCTTGGAAATAGTAACATCGAAGGTTAAAATTGAGCCTAATTTAAAGGTTCTTTATGATTCACAAAGGAATATTAAGGAAAAAATCTACTATCTATATACCCTAAACACAGAGGAATATACATTAGAAGATGTTGCATACTGTGTTGATGTAAATAGTGGAGAGTTATTCAAGTGTTCAATTGATATGATCCTTTCACCCATTGAATAAGGAGCAAAGTGTATTGAAATTTTCTTTTTTACTAGGTCTTCTTTAGTTGATGATATGCCATTGATAATAATATAATAGGTGCTGATACAAATTATAAAGAGTGTAGATTTTACTACACTCTATATCTAACTTAGAATTAGAAAATAGTCCATTAAAAAAATATATATGGACTATATCTATGTTGGTTCATCTCCATAAACTGTATCATTGAAACGTATTTTTGAAATCTAGCATTTAAAACCTCCCAATTTATATTTTCAATAAATGTAGAAATATATTTTCTTTTATCTGTTCCAAAATCCATAAAATATGCATGTTCATAAACATCCATGATCAATACTGGACAAGAAAGCCAAACCGCGCCAGTATCGTGTGAATCGCTTCCTATTATGTGTAGCCTGTTATCAAGCAGATCAAAGGAAAGGACTACCCAACCTCTCATGGATAAACCTACATTTGTAAGGTAAGATATAAAATCATCATAAGATGAAAATTGATTTTTTATAGCATTAAAAATGGGTCCATAAGGAAGGTTATTTCCGCCAACTATGTTTTCAAAATAAAGATTATGAAGTTTTACACCGTTCAGTGAATATGTTTCACCTAGTTTTAAACTTCGCATTTTGGAATAAGTGGCATTGCTATCAGTATAATTATCAGGTACATAAGGAGTGTTCCAAATTTCATTTAATTTACTTACATACCCTGAATACAATTTGTAGTGCTCATCTAGCTGCTTCATAGAAATGCCTTTGACACTTTTAAAATCAAAAATTTCCGGTTTCAAATTATACATTAAATCCCCTCTAAAAAATATTATATTATATTATATGTACCAACATGCTATTTAGGTGAATAAAATATAAAAATCATTGACAATATTAGGATTGATGCATAGTATAATATTATAAGAATAATATTAACTGAAAATTGCAATTTAATATTTTTGTTAGGTGAGGTTACTGTATAAGACACACGCTACTGCCCAGAAATGTCGAGAGACGCCAACGGGTCAGCAGGTATTACCGGATTAAGGTTTTACTTAATGTAGCTGAGTATCAAATCTCTAAGCTGTACAGTGCTAAAACTCAACGAGTGGGGATGAGCTAATTTTTTTACGCCTTTATTTTTTACGCATTTTAATCTCTTCACTTTGTTGTGGAGAGATTTTTTAATTTTAATTTTAGGAGTGTGATTATTTAATGGACAGTGGTCCCCAGCATGTGAAAAATTTAATATATTGGAAGGGATATCACTCTATTAAACTATTTTATAGGTGGTATTGCATCCCTTCCTAAAAGGAGGATGTAATATGAAAAACAACTTCTATCTAAGCAGAATTTTAGGGAATAAAATATATACACCAGATATGAAAGTTATTGGAAGATTAAGTGATCTTGGTGTTGTAAATGAATTAAAAAGCCCTCATGTCACTACTGCAAAAGTAAAAACTAATAGTGGAATTAAAGATTACGACTTTAAAAATTTTTCTATTACAAAACAAAAAGGACAATATATTTTAATATGTAACAAAATAGAGGAATATACCCCTCCCAATACATTGTTTTTGAGAAAGCATATTTTAGATCAACAGATTATAGATGTTAATGGAAGAAAAGTAGTTCGTGTAAATGATGTTTCACTATCATATTTAGAGAAAGGAGCGTCTATAGTTGCAGTAGACATCGGCATAGATGGTCTTCTAAGAAGAATTGGAATTGCTAAACCACTTAAGATGTTAGGTCTTAAAATTTCGACTAAGCTAATGCTATGGAATGATGTAGAGGCTATTATAACTTCTAATGAAAATATTGTTCTATCAAAAACCTATGATTCACTATCCATTCTTCATCCCTCAGACCTCGCTGATATTATTGAAGACTTTGATGCTAAAACAGGTCTTACCATTTTTTCCTCACTTGATAACGCAAAAGCTGCGGATGTTTTAGAAGAAATGGAAGAAGAGGCACAAGTTAGTTTCATTGAAAGTCTATCTCCAGATAAAGCTGCAGATGTTTTAGAAAATATGCCTGCGGATGAAGCTGCGGATATTCTTGATGGTATGAGTGAAGAAAAAGTAGAAGAGCTACTAAATAGCATGGAAAAAGAAGCTGCAGGCGAAATTAGAGAATTGTTAGGGTATGATTCTAAAGCAGTTGGCAGTCTTATGAGCACGGATTTTGTATCTTTTAGTAACAATGAAACTATAAATCAAGCAATTGAAGATCTAAGGATATTAAAACCTGAAGAAGATGAATTGTTCAGCCTTTATGTAGTAGATGAAAATGATAAATTAATAGGAACCCTTTCCCTTCGAGATTTAATTATTTCTGAGCCAACTAGCAAAATAAGTGCTATTATGAACAAAAAATTCAAATCAATGTTTGATACAGATAGTATTAAAGATTTGATAAAAAATGTTTCAAAATACAATCTTGTAGCTATTCCTGTTACTAATCATGAAATGAAGTTACTCGGCAATGTTATAATAAATGATATTATTTATGAATTGCTTAAAAACAAGAGGAAGGTTAGTTAAGGAGGCATGTTATGAGCGAAAAAACGAATTCAAATAAAAAGCCTTGGCTTGTAAGCTTTATGGTGTTTCTATCAGTGCTTGGCCCTGGCTTAATAACTGGAAGTGTAGATAATGATGCCGGTGGTATTTCAGCTTACTCTGTAGCCGGAGCTCACTATGGTTATCTTTTACTTTGGACATTGATTCCTTGTTTTATTGCATTACTTGTAGTACAAGAAATGAATGCAAGAATGGGTATTGTCACTCAAAAAGGTTTAGCTGATTTAATTCGCGAAAATTTTGGTGTAAAGGTAACATTCTTTATATTTCTAGGTCTATTAGTAGCAGATATAGGTAATACTGCTACTGAGTTTGCAGGCATTGCAGGAAGTTTGCAGGTATTCAATCTTTCAAAATATGTATCAGTTCCAATTGCAGTAATTTTAGTCTGGCTACTGGTTGTAAAAGGAACCTATAAATCCGTTGAGAAGATATTCTTAGTATTTAGTGTATTTTTACTTTCCTATGTTTTTTCTGCGCTTCTTGCGCGTCCCGATTGGCACCAAATTGGAACTTCACTAATCAATCCTATACCCTCATTTAATGGTGCTCATGGAGAAGGTATAGACGCAGCGTGGATTAGTACGGTAATTGGTTTAATTGGTACTACGATTGCTCCGTGGATGCAATTTTATATGCAGTCCTCTGTAATAGAAAAAGGAATTAAAATATCTGAGTATAAATATGAGCTTATGGATGTTATCCTTGGATGTAGCGTAACGGTTGTAGTAGCCTTCTTTATTATTGTAGCTTGCGCAGCAACTTTAAATAAACAGGGTATTACTATATATGAAGCTAAGGATGCTGCAATGGCATTAAAGCCCTTAGCTGGAGATTTAGCATCAAGTATATTTGCCTTTGGGCTCTTGGTTGCGTCCGTATTTTCAGCTACAATTCTTCCACTGGCAACTGCATTTTACATCTGTGAAGCCTTTGGTTTTGAAGCTGGTATAGGTAAAACAATGAAGGAGGCTCCTGAATTTTACGGATTATTTACAGCAATAATAATTATAGGTGCCATAATTATTCTCATTCCAGGTTCACCATTACTTCAGATTTCTCTTGGCTCTCAAGTAATTAATGGAATGCTTCTACCCGTAGTTTTAATTTGTATGATGCTTATGGTAAATAAAAAAGACCTGATGGGTGAATATACAAACAATAAATTCAAAAACTGGGTTGGTTGGGTTACTATAGTTATTTTAATAGCATTAACTACAGTGTTATTATTCCAGGCTATAATTAAAATATTAGGGTTTTAAGTAAACTGACACTACAAGCTATTAAAAAATAAATCAGCATGAAGACTATTGTCTTTGTGCTGATTTAATATTACTATTCTACCTTTTCAAAATCTGATTTACCAACTCCACATAAAGGGCAAACCCAATCTTCAGGTATATCCTCAAATTTAGTGCCTGGTGCAATTCCTCCATCAGGATCACCAAGCTCTGGGTCATAAATATATTGACATACTATACAAAGATATTTATCCATAATTATTACGCCTCCTTAAAAATTATTAAATAATATATTATTTTCCAAGTGTATATGCTGGAATAGATCTACTTCAAGCTCCAGCAATTTTTTATAGGTAAGTTCAAAGGTTCCACATCCATCTTTAGGTGTATTATAGTGGTCTGTAATTTCTCTTAGTTCTTTTATAATATCTCCTGCCCCCGTATGCTCTTGTTCCAATTCATCAATAAGTTTTAATGTAGCACTTCTTACTTTTTCATCTTTCCCTTTTTCATACTGAATTATAAGTGGAAATAAAAATTCTTCCTCTTTAACTAGATGTTCCTCTAATTCTGTTCTTAAATTATTAAATAGTCTGTGCACCTTAAATAATTCTTCATGTTTTTTACCATGTACGCCTAATATCTTTAGAATTAACTTTGATATTTTTGGTAACTCTATGTTTAGATATGCATGGTGATTATTTACCACATATTCTATTAATTTGCTTGGGCTTTCCTTTGCCCAGTCTGTAAACTTTTCATTGTTTTCTTCAAAACTCTGGTATTTAGTATTTAATTCCTCAATTATTGTTTTTTCCTCAAGGCCTTGTGTACGTATTGCTAGAATTAATGGCCTATCTCCTCCACAACAAAAATCTATATTATATTTATAAAATATCTCACTTGCACCTGGAAACGCTGCAACTATTTGTCCTATGGCATCTTCTGTTTTAAATTTATTACTCATAAAATGGCCTCCTT
Source organism: Clostridium tagluense (assembly GCF_003865095.1). Lineage (GTDB taxonomy): Bacteria > Bacillota > Clostridia > Clostridiales > Clostridiaceae > Clostridium_AD > Clostridium_AD tagluense. The sequence goes on from NZ_BHYK01000028.1 coordinate 9,933, forward strand.
ATCGTCCTCTAGGGAATTGTATGCGATCTTTACTATGGGATTATTATATCTTCTATACTTTTATGAATATGTGATTTAAATCAATATTTAAATACTTTATCATTAGATGCTTAAAGTTATTATTATATACTAAAAGTTATTATTGCATTTAAGAGTATCTCGTTGTAAAATAAAACAATAATCTTATATAATTATAATGTTTAATATTATAAAACTTAATTTACTTAGTAAATTTCGAAATAAAAAATTGAATTCATGAAAGGAGTCATAATTATGTTAAAAGAGGGAGATAAAGCACCTGGGTTTACGTTAAAGAACGAGGAAAATCAGGATATAATGTTAAGCAATTTTAATGGTAAAAAGGTGGTTATTTATTTTTATCCAAAGGATGATACTCCTGGTTGCACGAAGGAAGCATGCAGTTTTAGAGACGTATATGATGACATACTGGATGCTGGAGCGGTTGTCATAGGAATTAGTGCAGATAACTCTACTTCACATCAAAAATTTAAGGATAAACATACATTACCTTTTTATTTGTTAACCGATGCTGACCATAGTGTTATTGAATCTTATGGAGCATGGCAGGAGAAAAAAATGTTTGGTAAAACATATATGGGAATTGTACGTTCCACATTTATTATTGATGAAAATGGAACTATAATTAAGACCTATCAGAAAGTTAAGCCAGAGGAGCATGGTGAAGAGGTTCTTAAAGTGTTAAAAAATCAATAAGTAGAATTCTCATAAATAATAGAATATTAAATAGTAAAAAATCACGCTAAAAATAGCGTGATTTTTCTATTTTTAAGACTATATATATTTGAAGTATGACGTAAAAACCAGTAAAATTCAATAAAGTGGCTATTTAGTCACTTTCACTTGTGATTTAGAAATAGTAGTTGTTATTACTATTCCAAGTATAATGTATGAAAAAAAGCTTACTATAAATGTACTTAATCCCATTGACCATGTGGGAGCAATTCTTCCTGAAAGCATATACACAACGTTTATTAATAAGCATAAAACTATACCTGTAATTGTTCCTGAATAAACAAAGTTAATTGTGGATTTTTTGGATAATATTTTCGATATTATCCAACCAACAAAACCAGTAATCAATATATGCATAATCCAACTTGAAACAGAGCTTGTTCCTGTTTCTCCAAAGTTTATTACTAACATAATAAACCCTCCTAGTACACCGCCTAAAAATCCTGATACACCTCTTTGCATAATAAAATCCTCCTATTCAGAGAAAGTAAATTTATATTAACTATAAATATTATTTTGCTTAATTTATTGTAAATTATACTTGGTAAAATTTTAGTTTTTTTTATATCTGTAACATATTATTGGAATCTATAGTAAGCTATTATACAATGCTAATATTGAAAAGGAGATACTATGTATAATTGTTATTTTAGAGCTAATATGATGCATCCCGAAATTGTTTCTTATGCAAGAGGAGATGTAAATGGAGATGGTATACCTGATAATGTGTATTTAACTGGTATAAAGACGTCAGATAGTCAATTTACTCGAAATATTACCCTTGTAATACAAGACATAATGACAGGTGGATTTACTAGTGTGCCACTCAGTGACAATGCAGGATACAACCCTACATTGTTTTTAGGGGATTTTACAGGAGACGGTGTGAAGGATATCTTAATAGGCATTACCACCGGTGGTAGTGGTGGAATAACCTACGACTACATCTATTCCTTTATTAACAATACAGCACAATTATTGTTTGATTTTAATTTGTATAATGAGCAATACCAATACGATGTTATTTATAAAGACAGCTACAAGGTGGAAGTTGTTAGCAAGAAAAACAATGAAAAATACATTATAGATATATCTAATAAGGATGCTGATTATTTAAATGAAATATACTACGACAATGGAAAGCTAAAGAATGCAATCATAGGATTTGTAAATCCTCTAAGCGGATTATATCCTGTGGATTTTGATTCAAATAAAGTATACGAGCTATTGGCATATCAAAAAATAGCAGGAAGATACAATGCAGACTCCTTAGGATATGTTTTGAATACTCTAAAGTGGAAAGATAATATGTTTGTTTTGGATAGCCAACAGGTAGCTATTTTTGGAGCACAGGCATAGGTATACTTCCAATTATTCATAAGGAAAACACTACTTTTATAATGCCACGAGAAGCTCATAAAAGAGGGGTATATATAGCTATGTTAAATATTTGAATAATTCTATTAATATGTAATATAATTGAATAAGGATATAGCGGTAATATTATATTAACTATATAAAATAAAGGGGTAATTATACCGCTCAGATTACAGACTTTACTTTAGGTGAAAACGTATATGGAGAGAATGAAGATAAAGTAAGATATCATTATGAAGTTAAATTGAAGTTTATCTCTTCTGATGGGAAGAACGAACAAGCAGATGTATCAAAAGGAGCTGTAGAACTTTTAAAAGAAAATGGTCAATGGAAAGTTTGGATGTATACTATAACTCAATTCCCAAAACTATATCGTTAGCTAAGGTTGAAAGAAATTTTAAAATCATGTTTTTTAAAAATAAGATCTTACTTACTGGATAATATATTTAAAATTTAGAAAGCCAGCAGTTAAAATAGAAGTGCTGGCTTTCTGCTTGTTAGTGTGATTTTGACCAAAGTTCATCTGCTATGATTGTCCATTCAGCTGATTTTCCTTGGCATTTTGCAGTTAAATCATCCACGTTTTCTTCATCTTCTGGTTGGGTTGAATGTGCATTTGAAGCATGCACCATTTCTCTTAATTTTTCAGGATTATCAAGGAGGGGACATGGCCTTAAGTGGTTATCATTAAATGGTTGATTTTTATTATATTGCTTGAAAATAGGAGATTTTAGTGCCTCTAAAAGGCTTGTATCATTTATATTAACGTTGGCATAGTGAATGAAAGCACAGGGCTCTACATCACCACTTGCGTTTATGTGAAGATAGCGTCTACCGCCAGCTATACACCCATTAACATATTCACCATCATTCCAAAAATCCATAAGGAAAATAGGTTTTTCTTTTCTGTAAGCATGTACACGTTCATACATAAACTTTCTCTGTTCAGGGGTAACCATTAGTTCAGGTACAGCATCTTTCCCAAGAGGCATATAAGTGAACAACCAACCAAAAAGACAGCCTTTTTTTATCATAAAATCTATATATTCTTCAGAACCTATGGAAAGGTAGTTTTTACTGGTATAGCAAGAAGAGAATCCGAAGCCAATACCATGATTTTTAAGTATGTCCATGGCCAGAAGAACTCTTTGATATGTGTTAGCACCCCGCCTCATGTCGGTTTCTTTTTCAAAGCCTTCTACACTAATAGCAAACGTCAAGTTCCCTGATTTTGCTACTTCATCTGCAAATTTTTCGTCTATTAATGTAGCATTGGTAAAGGAAAGGAACATGCAATCACTGTGGTTTTTAATGATTTTCAAAATATCCTCTTTTCTAACCAATGGTTCGCCACCAGAGAATATATACATATGAATTCCAAGATCTTTTCCTTCTGTTATTATTCTATCAATAGTTTCATAGGAAAGAGAATCACCTTTGTTATATTCTGCTGCCCAGCATCCTATGCATTTTAAGTTGCATGATGCAGTAGGATCTAAGAGTATAGCCCAGGGAATATTACATTTTTCTTTTTCTTGAATTTTAGTGCTTTCTGGAATACCAACTAGTCCAGAATTTATAATGAAATTAACTAAGAACTTTTTCCTTACTTCTTGGTTTAGTTCTGTTAAAACTCTTTCAATAAATTTATAAGTGACAGTAGTATGATCTTTCATGTTTTTCGCTACGTCATTGATTTCCATCTTGTGGTCTTCACGGGATGCAAATTTTTCACCCCATTTTAATAGTTTAGGGAAATTCTCCATAGGATTTTTTTCCACATAATGTAGGCCCTCTTTCAGAGCTATAGATTCGGCTAATTGTTTTATAGATAACATTGTTATTCCTCCAATTTATTAAATATTAAATATTAAGTATAAAATATATATATTTAAACAACGGGTTAAATATTATTAATCTATAAAAAAATATATTACAATGTGCATGGATTATTGCAGTTGTAAAAAGTGTTGAATGAATTATAATGAATATCAAAAAAAACAAGGAATTCTAATTTAGAATTCCTTGTTTTTTTTATGCTTGTCTGCCAGCTTTAAACGCAGAAAAATTTACTTGTACAGTTTTTGCTGGGACTTTATTTTCTATAACTTTTAACCAGGTTTCTTCTTTAAAAGGCAAATATTTAGACAGCTTGCCCAAAAGTACGATATTGGCTGTTTTAATATTTCCAAGGTCCTTAGCTAGTTCTTGTGCATTTAAAGAAATAACCTCATATCCTTTTTTTACTAATTTTTCTTCTATATTTTCTGGATATTCATCCTTCTCAATAAGCACTCTATTTGGGAAAATGATTTCTTCATTGAATATAATTTTTGCACCTTTTTTTAAAGCAGAGGATAATCTTAAACCTTCTAGTTCTTCCATTGCAAGGAGTAGATCGCCTTCTCCTTCAGGAATTAAAGCAGAATATACTTTTTCACCAAACCTTACGCTTCCCCAAACTTTTCCACCTCTTTGTGATAGTCCAATTACATCATTACTTTTTACCTCATAGCCTTCTAAGAAAGCAACTTCTACTACTATTTCGGTGGTAAGCACTAACCCTTGTCCACCAACACCAGCCATATAAATATTTGTAACTCCCATCTTATTTCACTCCCTTCTGCATGTTTTCACTACTACATTTTATTGCACCAACAGGGCAAACTTGAGAACAGACGGAACAACCTACACACATATCTGGATTTATATAAGAATTTTTCTTTTCCTTTCCAGGATACATTTTCATAGAAATCGGTGGGCAGTTGGAACGCAAACAACTTCTACAACTTATGCAAATATCTTCATCTACATAAAAATGAGGACTTTTAATTTTGAAATTCAGTGCACAAGGACGAGTTGTTATTACTACAGAAAGTCCTGATCTTTTCATTGCAGTATTAATGATTTCTTTTGTTTCCTTGTACTTAAATTGATCTGCTACTGTAATATCCACTATTCCAAAAGATTTTAAAATATCAGGTATGCTGACATGATATCCAGGTTCTTCTTTAAAATAATCTCCTGTAGTTGGTGTGTTTTGGCCACCAGTCATGGCAGTAGTCCTATTATCCATTATAATAACTGTTATATTTTCTGTAGTTTTTGCAAGTTGTATAAATCCTGTCATTCCAGAATGAAAAAATGTTCCATCTCCAATTGTAGCTACAATTGGTTTTTGTTTATTTATTTTTGAATGAACAGTGGCAACTCCAAGAGCCATTCCAAGGGAAGCTCCCATGCTTATATTAGTTTTATGTACTTCGAAAGGCTCCTGTATTCCTAGAGAATAACACCCTATATCCCCTATAACCGTTGCATTATTAGCTTTTAAAATATGGAAAATAGGTCTATGAGGGCATCCTGCGCATAGCATAGGTGTTCTTGTAATGATTTCTTCTTTTTGTGGGATTTCTAATTCTACACCGTTTATCAAAACTCCTGCTTTTTTTAAACCTATTTTTATATCTTTAATAGTAAGCTCTCCTGTAAAAGAAAAGTACTCCTTGCCTTTTGCTGCAATACCATTGATTTTAAGTTGATCTTCAATAAATGGTAACATTTCTTCGAGAACGATTACATTGGTATATTTTTCACTCAATTTTTTAATTTTTTCTATAGGAAGAGGCCAAATCATACCTAGTTTTAGTATATTTATGTTTTCCAATTGTAATTCCTTTAAAGATTCATATATAAGACCAGAAGTAATGATTAAAAAATCCTTGCTAGTGCCTTCTTCTAAATAATTATATTCATAATCTTCATTGAAGTTTTGAAGCTTTTCCATTCTTTCTTTCATAAAATATTGTTGCGCATTAGAGTAGGGGGGAAGCATGCTGTATCGTCCTTGTTCTGGTACAAATCCCTCAGGGGCAAATTCTTCTCGGTCACCTAATTCTACCGCTGATCTACAATGACATAATCTACTCATCATTCTTATAAGCACTGGTGTATGAAATTTTTCACTAAGTTTTAAGCCTTCTATTGTAAAATCTTTAGCTTCTTGAGGATTCCGAGGATCTAAGATAGGAATATTTGCAAATTTACCCCAAAATCTGCTATCTTGCTCATTTTGTGAACTTGAAAGGCCTGGATCATCACCTACAACCAGTAATAGACCACCCTTTGTTTTTGTTTGTGTAAAAGTCATAAAGGGATCACTTGCAATGTTTACTCCTACGTGTTTCATAGAAACCATAGATCTTGCACCTGCAATACTTCCGCCCATTGCAATCTCCATAGCTACCTTTTCGTTAGTTCCCCAGTCACTATAAATTTCTTCATATTGTTTTAGCGAATCTAAAATTTGTACAGTAGGTGAACCAGGATAACTAGAAGCAATCATTCCACCACCTTCCCAAAAACCTCTACTTATTGCTTCATTGCCGGTTAGAATTTTTTTATTACTCAAAATAACACCCCATTCATATTATTTTCCAAATGCAGTTCATAATAATAATTTTTATAAAATAATTATTATCTGAGAATAGTATATCATAATTTTCAATAAATTGAAATTATTTAAAGCTGAATAAATCAGCTATATTTATAAATGAAAAATACCTATAATTAGAAATTTATATTATCATGTAGTTTACTAAAAATATTCTATAAATGATATTATTGATTATTTGCAATTCAAATTACAAAACAATCCTACAATTTATATTTCCTATAGTTAAAGCATTGTTTATACAAAATTGAAATAATGTAAAAAATACCTTGAATTTGTTTAAATTTGTCTATGCAATTGGTTGTGGAACAAAAGGAAATTGCAATCCAAGGGGGAAAACAATGAAAAAATCAAAAATTTTATGTTTAGCATTAGTTGCTACAATGAGTTTAGGACTTATTGCTATTATATATAATAGAAAAATAGTTGGAGTAAACAACTTGCAAAGTTTTTCCAAAGAGCTTGACCCTATGAAATTTAATTAGTAAATTTCAATAGGGTCATAGTTCTTATTACAAGCAATTATAAAGATTAAAGAACATTATCATAGGATTAATTGGTAAGGGTTAAATATTGAGAAGCTAGATATATAAGCTCAAAATAATGAGCTTGCATATTTCTTTTCAGTTAAATAGAGATAGGAGAAGTTTAAATGAAAAGGTATGTATTTAAGAGAGTTCTTCAAGCAATCCCAATGCTTTTAGCGATTTCAATTGTTTCATTTTTGATTATGAATTTAGCACCAGGAGACCCATCAAATGCGTTTGTAACACCTAGAATGAATAAAATTCAGGTGGCAGAAACAAGAGAAAGATTAGGATTTAATAAACCTATAACAGTTAGATATGGGAAGTGGATTAAAACTGTTATAAAAGGAGATTTTGGGTATTCATTTATAAGCCATCAACCAGTCTCGGAGGAGATAGGAGCTAGAGTGCCAGTTACGTTGGGGCTAATGGGTATTACCATGCTTATATCAATTATAATTTCTATTCCTTTAGGTATGATTTGTGCCTTTAAGAGAAACAAGTCATTTGATAACGTTGTTACAGCTGTATGCTATGTTGGAATATCAATCCCAGGATTTTGGTTTGCAATGATGCTTATAGTTCTTTTTTCTGTAAAACTTTCAATATTGCCATCTATAGGTATGAGAGCTATAGGGATAGAAACAAATATAGATTTAATTAAGCACAGCATTATGCCGTGTATGGTACTTAGTTTTTCTAACATAGCTGTATTAACTAGATATGTTAGGTCCAGTGCTATAAGTCAGTTAAAAGAAGATTATGTAATAACGGCTATAAGTAAAGGCGCATCTCGAAACAGGATATTATTTTCACATGTTTTAAAAAACTCAATGATACCTTTTGTAACAATATTAGGAATGAGTTTACCAGAGCTTATTTCAGGTTCTTTTATCACAGAGAGTATTTTTGGGTGGCCAGGCATGGGAAGATTTGGAGTAACTTCAGTATTTAATAGGGATTATCCTGCTATAATGGCAATTACTATGATTACTTCAATATTACTTATTTTAGGGAATCTAATATCAGATATACTATATGCAACTCTTGACCCTAGAATAAAGGTGGTGGATAAACATGAGTAATAGCAAAGAGATGAATAGCGAGGAAAAGTGGAGAAAAATAAATATCCTTGAAAATACAGATATCGTTGAAAATGAAAATAATATTAAAAATAGGGCCATGATTAACCTAAAGCTTCAATTTAAAAAGAATAAGTTTGCGCTAGTTTCATTAGTAATTCTAATTATAATTATAGTGAGCTCCTTGTTAGCTTTTTTATCACCTTATGACCCTAATAAGATTAATTTATCAGAAAAATTTTTATCACCTAATTTGAATCATTTTTTTGGAACAGATGAGTTGGGAAGAGATTATTTTACTAGGGTGCTTTATGGTGGAAGGGTATCTTTAACAGTAGGGTTTGCTTCCATGTTTGTATCAGTTATCATTGGTACGCTAGTAGGGGTTATTAGCGGATATGTAGGTGGAATAGTTGATAGCATAAATATGAGGATAATAGATGTTTTTATGTGCATACCAACCTTTTTTTTAATTCTTATAGCTAATGCTTACTTAGGTTCAAGTATTATAAATATAATAGTTATCATTGGTATATTTGGTTGGATGGGTACCGCGAGAATTGTCCGTTCAGAGACATTATCCTTTAAAGAGCGGGAATATGTTATGGCATCAAAGTCTCTAGGCGCTAGCAATAAACACATAATAAAAAAACATATAATTCCTAACTTAATTTCCTCTATTATTGTTATATCTAGTATAAGCATAGCAGGTGCAATACTTTCAGAATCAGCCTTAAGCTTCTTAGGGTTAGGCGTTCAAGAACCTATGGCATCCTGGGGAAGTATGCTACAAAAGGCGCAGGAAAATATACTTGATATTCCATATTTATCTCTATTTCCAGGTATAATAATATTATTAACTGTACTAAGCTTTAATATATTAGGAGATGTATTAAGGGTGGCATTAGATCCTAAGGTTAATGATGAAGGATAGGCAAAGTCGTGGTTTATACTCTGTTTATTTTATAATATATTAGAAATATGAAAAAGGTAACAAGTGCAATATATTAGTATATTTACTTGTTATCTTTTTTTATATGCCTTAGAATAGAGTTAATATATAATTGATTATGCATATAGAACCATGGTTATAATTAAAAATAACAATAGATTTTCCAGGAAGGATAAGCTAAATGACAATAAATAATAAAGAGAAATCAATAGATAATGAGCACAAAGAATTAATTGTAATATTTAAACAAGATGGTATTTTTGAACTTGACTTTCAAGTAACAAAAGAAAAATTAAATGAAGAGCAAATTGCAATTCAACAAGAAATAAATAATCATTTTGCACAAAATGAAAATCAAGGTATGCTTTTTCTTGGATTTTTAGAAAACACAGAAGTTTTAACAGATTCTGTTACATATTTAAGACTTATTATAGCTACATTTATAAAAAAAATATCCATGAATTTAGACATTGAACTTTTACGTGAAAAAACCATAGTATACATAGAAAAAGATGAAATTAAAGACTTACTAGATAACGCACCTTATTTGACTGGCTTGGAATACTTGAATTATGAGTGGATTGAAAAACTATGGCAGAAGTTAAATATCTCTTTTAGTGAAATGATAGGGGAGTATGAAGGAAGCGTTTCCGAGTTTTTTTCTTCTTTCAGCACTAATATTAACTTAGTTGGGCGTGTATTTTTCCACTTAGTTGAGAGTAAAAAGGACAATTATCCTTTTGCATTTTTAGCAACTTACTCAGTAAATGATGCAAAAAGTGGTACATCAAAGCATCTTCCATTAAAAAATGCACTTATTGAATATGGAGAAAACAACAAAAAACTTTTAAATTTGCTTTCAACAGTAAACAAGGCATCAGAAAAAAGTGAGCTAATTTCAGAACTTGTTGATACAGGTGAAATATTTCATCCCTTAGGTTTAAGTGCGGCGGAAGCTTTTACATTTTTAAAAGAAATACCTCTTTATGAAGAATCAGGGATATTATGTCGTATTCCAAAATGGTGGAAGAATAAATCAGAATCCTTAAGGATGTCTGTAAGTGTAGGAAATTCTACACCCTCAAGAGTAAACCTTGAAGCATTAGTGGATTTTGATGCAAAACTATTTCTAGGAGAAGAAACAATTACCGCTGATGAAATAAAAAAGCTCCTGTCAGAAGCAGAGGGATTAGCTTTTATAAAGGGAAAATGGGTAGAAGTTAATCATGAAAAGCTAAAACAAATGCTAAAGGCTTTTGAAAAGGCACAGAAGCTTATGGAAAGTAAAGACATAAATATGGTTGAAGCAATGCGGTTTCAGTTAAATGCTCAAAAAGTATTAAATGTTTCTAAAGATACCTTTGATCTTGAAGTTACAAATGGACAGTGGCTCAATTCAGTTGTTGATAAGTTATGTAATCCAGAAAAAATAGAAGAAATTAATTGTGGAGATGACTTTAATGCTAACTTACGTGTTTATCAAGAGCGTGGTATAAGCTGGCTTCATTTTATGAAAGCACTTGGGCTTGGAGCATGTCTTGCAGATGATATGGGACTTGGGAAAACGGTGCAAGTTATTGCGCTTTTAAATTATATTAGGACAAATAAACAAGAAAAAACATTGTTAATTATTCCAGCATCACTTATTGGTAACTGGATGAGTGAAATTCAAAAATTTGCACCTTCGCTAAGGTATTATGTTATACATCCTTCTGAAAATAAAAAATTAGGGGAAGATGATAGTAAGTATATGGAGAATTATGACCTTTTTATAACTACATATGCTATGATTTCAAAGTTTGAATGGATAAAAAACATAACTTGGGATTCAGTGATTTTAGATGAGGCTCAAGCTATAAAAAATCCAGGAAGCATACAAACTAAAACAGTAAAACAATTAAAAGCTAGATATAGAATAGCAATGACGGGTACACCAATAGAAAATAGGCTTTCAGATTTGTGGTCATTATTTGACTTTTTAAATAAGGGGCTTTTAGGAAGTGCAAAGGAATTTTCGGGTTTTATAAAGAAACTTAAGGAAAGTCAGATGGACTATTCAAAACTTAAAAAGGTTGTGAGTCCATTTATCCTTAGAAGATTAAAAACAGACAAAGCAGTCATTAATGATTTGCCAGAAAAAATAGAAATGAAAACATATGCAACTCTTACTAAAAAACAAGTTATGCTTTACAATAAGTTGGTAATTGACTTAAAACAAAAACTTGAATCTAAAGAAGAGGGGATAGAGCGTAAGGGAATAGTAATTTCATCACTTATGAAATTCAAACAAATATGTAATCATCCCTCTCAGTATTTAGGTCAAGATTCTTACCTGGAAAATGAAAGTGGTAAATATGCAAGACTTCGTGAAATATGTGAAACTATTTACGAAAAAAGAGAAAGAGTTATTATATTTACACAATTTAAAGAAATAACAAAACCACTTAGTGATTTTCTAGAAACTGTATTTGAACATAAAGGGCTTATATTGCATGGAGGAACAGCAATTAAAAAAAGAAAAGAACTTGTAGATAAATTCCAAGGTGAGGAGTACGTACCTTTTATGGTACTTTCAATAAAAGCTGGGGGTGTAGGATTAAACCTTACAGCAGCTAATCACGTTATTCATTTTGATAGATGGTGGAATCCAGCCGTTGAAAATCAAGCAACAGATAGAGCATTTAGAATAGGGCAAAAGAAAAATGTTATAGTTCATAAATTTATAACTAAAGGCACTATTGAAGAAAAAATTGATATGATGATTGAAGATAAAATTAAACTTTCTCGCGAAATTGTTCCGGATATTCAAGAAAGTTTTATTACTGAGATGACCAATAATGAAATTATGGACTTATTTAAATTACAAATATAATTTTTGGAGGGTAATATATGTCTTATTACGGAGGCTTTCCTGCCTATGTACCAGTAGCCGAGAGAAAAGAGCGCGCAGAAGAAAGTGTCAAAAAATTAAAAAAGAAAAACCCAGATATTTCTCCGGTAGTTATAACAGGTAAAACTATAGCAAAAACTTGGTGGGGGAAATCATGGAACAAGAACTTGGAAAGTTATGCAGATTATGCTAATCGCATAGCTCGCGGACGTAGTTATGTGAAAAATGGAGCAGTATTAGATCTTAAAATAACAAAGGGAAATATAAATGCTCTGGTGCAAGGAAGTGGCTCAAAACCATATAAGCTGGATATTAATATAAAAGCACTACCAAAAAATATTTGGGAAGACATTATAAATCAATGCTTAGGAAAAATAGAATCTATTGAGGAACTAATTCAAGGGAAATTTCCCAAAGCACTGGCTGATTTGTTTACATCAAAAGGTAATGGACTATTTCCAGCGCCAAGTGAAATAGATTTAAAGTGTAACTGCCCTGACTGGGCAAATATGTGCAAGCATGTAGCAGCAGTTTTATATGGTGTTGGCGCAAAACTTGATGATGAACCAGAACTGTTTTTTATTTTAAGACAGGTAAATATAAATGACCTTATTTCAGAAGCTATCAACAAAAAAACACAGAACTTGCTTGAAAAATCTAAAGCTAAAGGTCGTAGGGTTATCGAAGAAACAGATATATTTGATATGTTTGGAATTGATATGGAAGTTCAAGGTGAAGATGATACTAAAGATAAAATCAAATAAAATTTTGTTATGTACAAGGAGATGGACTTAATGAATAAGGAAGTTATAAGATTTGGAGTTATAGGAACAAATAATATTACAGATTGGTTCCTAAATGGTGCGGCTCAGGTAAAAGATTTTATTTTAACAGCAGTATATTCAAGAAGTGAAGAAAAAGGAAAAGCCTTTGCAGAAAAATATAATGTAGAACATATTTTTACTGATTTATTTGAAATGGCAAAAAGTGATTTAATTGATGCGGTGTATATTGCATCGCCAAATGCAATTCATGCAGAGCAAGCTATAGTATTTTTAAACCATAAAAAACATGTATTATGTGAAAAAGCTTTAGCATCAAATGCATCACAAGTAATTAGCATGATTAATGCTGCAAAAATCAACCATGTTATTTTAATGGAGGCAATGAAAACAACACAGCTACCTAATTTTAAAATCATTAAAGATAATCTACATAGAATAGGTAAGGTAAGAAAATATTTTGGGAGCTATTGTCAATACTCTTCTAGATATGATAAATATAGAGAAGGAATAGTATTAAATGCATTTAACCAAAACCTATCTAATGGTGGGTTAATGGACATTGGTGTTTATTGTATTCATCCCATGATAAATTTATTTGGTAAACCAAAGGAAATAAAAGCAAATGCTTTAATTTTGGAGTCTGGTGTTGATGGTGAAGGAAGTATAATATTTAAGTATGATGAAATGGATGCTATAGCTATGTATTCAAAAATAACAAATTCAAAATTGCATTCGGAGATTCAAGGAGAAGATGGGAATATAATAATTGAAAATATTAATAAATTTGAAAAGGTAAAAATAGTTTTTAGGGATGGAAAAGAAGAAGAGTTAACACAATTTCATAATGAACATGATATGTGCTATGAAATAGAGACCTTTATAACTATGATTAAAAATGGTGACATAAAGGGTAGCTCTAAATTATTACAAACTTCTAAGTGGGTAATGGAGACGATGGATGAAGCAAGAAAACAAATAGGTTTGGTTTTTCCAGCAGACTTGCAGTAAAATAATATAATATTCAAATAAACAATTTATGAATTATTTACAAGTAAGGAGTGGCGGAACTGTAGGCATGGACATTCAAGAAACATTTTGGAGTTATGTGGCAATTAAGCTATGATAATGGAGGGATTTAATCCATCCTGTAATATGTCATAATCACCATAAAATATTAATGAAGATATACTTTTTAACTAGTTCAACCAAATTTTTATATTATTTGAAGCTACCATATGCGTGGCAACTAATATTATTTATTAACATGGGTAGAATATATAAGAAGAGGTGATCTTATGAAAATCAAGGTAGTGTGGATTTTATTTTTAAGCATGTGCATCATTGTGTGCCCTAGTACCACGGGAGCTATATCTATGGTAAAGGCCGTGAATATGCCAGAGCAACAATTTATAATAGCCCAGGGCAACTTAAAAATTATAAATGCTGTATCTGCTGTTAATCATGGAGGAACTGGTGTTATAACAATACAAGGAAGACCCAATACACAATATAATATAAAGACTTCATATAAAGTAGGAAATAAAACAGTTAGGGTTATTCAATGGCGCAGTACAGATAAAACAGGGGTAGCTACCTTTAATTGGATTGTTGGCAATGATACTGCTCCTGGAACATATTCTGCCACAATCTCTGGGGGCGGAGATATACTTAATATAAACCACACAGTGCTTCAATATTAATTTATAAAAATCACATTTGTTTGCAAAAATATTTGCAAACAAATGTGGTTTTTGTTATTTAAGTGGAGTGTGTTACAATTAAAATTGAATAAAAAAGGAGGATGACTTATGATTGATTCACATATACACACAGAGTTTTCTTCAGACTCTGAAATGAAACTTCAAAATGCTCTGGACCATGCGAGAAAGATTGGTTTAGGAATGACGATTACAGAGCATCTAGATTTAAAGTTTCCAACAGGAACAGATTTTACTTTTGATATAGATAAATATTTTAATGATTATGAAAAATACAAGGGTAGTAATTTTATGCTTGGAATTGAAATTGGAATGCAAGAGATTTGTTTAGAGGAAAATAGAAAAATAATAAACAAATATCCTTTTGACTATATAATAGGATCTATACATGCAGCTAATGGAGCAGATATTTTCAATCCGAAAACTTATGTAGGTAAAACTAAAAAAGAAGTATTTGAACAATATTTTTCAAGTATGGTAGATTGCGTAAACCAGTATGATTTTATTGATAGTTTAGGACATATCGACTATATATCTAGATATGCTACTTATCAAGATAATGAAATACACTACCATGAATTTAAGGAATATATAGATGAAGTGCTAAAAGCTATAGTACATAATGAAAAAGTAATGGAAATTAATACTAGAAGACTGGGCAGTGTGGAAGCATATAATAATTTAATCCATGTATATAGTGCCTACAAACAAATAGGTGGAAAATATGTAACTATAGGTTCCGATGCACATAATGCAGAGGATATTGGTAACAATTTTATATTAGCTAATAGGATATGCGAGATATGTAATTTGAAACCTGTTTATTTTAAGAATAGAAAAATAGAGTATATGCCCTTGTTATAAAATGTATTTTAGGCACCTTCAAATAATTATACAAGCATTTAACTCTAATTTATTTGAAGGTGCCTTATTTAATTAAATTTTCAAGATTCCAATCTTTGGTAAGCTATTGATCAATTTGGAATCTCCATGGCAGGGCATAAACTGCTCCATTTATTGCAACATAGGCTAGATTACCATTATATTTAGCTAACTTAGTCCTCTTGCCTAATACCTTTATTTTCTAAGGTCTGATTAATTGAAAAATTAAAATCATCTTCTAGTAAATCACTTATTTCATAGAGCTTTTTATTAAGTGAATTTTTATAAAAAATTTCATCATCAAAGGTATTAGTATACATCATATTGTATTTGCAATATTCGGCCTGTTTATAAACTTCATACATATATTGGTCCATATTAATATACATTTTTGATTCCCCCTTTTCATTAACAATAACTTCAATTAATTAATTCTTTATAAAGTATATGATTGTGGGGTACGGTTAATAATCACTTGATCTATTACTTTTAATTAATTTTAAATAGTTGTTAACCCACCTAAATTAATGTTAATATAAGTTACTAGAATGTTTTGAATTAAGGAGAATAAAAATGGGAAATAGCCAGTTAGTTAATCAAGTTATGGTATTATTCATTGTTATGATGGTAGGCTTTTATGCCAAGAAAAAAAAATTTTTTAATATTATCGTTGATAAAGGTCTATCAGAATTGCTATTAAATATAACCTTGCCTTTTATGATAGTTACATCATTTAATATTAAATATGAAGCGACCATGGTCAATAATGCTCAAAAAATTTTAATTTATTCTTTTTTAATACACATAGGTTTAATATTTATTAGTAAGATACTCTTTTTTAAGTTTCCGAGTAACAAGCAACAGGTATTTAGGTTTGTAACAATTTTTTGCAATGTTGGGTTTATGGGTTATCCAGTGCTTGAAAGTATTTATGGAGGAGTAGGTGTTTTCTATGCAGCAATATTCAATATTCCTTTCAATCTTTTAGTGTGGACAGTAGGTGTAATGCTCTACACAGGAGAAAAAGATTTTAAATCCATGAGAAAAGCAATAGCAAACCCAGCGATTATAGCAGTATTTATTGGCATAATTTTATTCGTATTTTCAATAAGATTACCTCTACCTATTGAAAATTCGTTAAAATTAGTGGGATCTACTACAACACCAATATCTATGATAATTGTTGGTTCAATGCTGGCGGAAATGAAATTTAAGGATATTTTTTCTGACATTTCTATTTACTATGCTACAGTGGTAAGACTTTTAATAGTTCCAATGCTTATTTATGTAGTTTTAAAATTCTTAAAAGTAGATGAATTATTACTAAATATATGTGTTATACTGCAAGCAATGCCTGCAGCAGTAATAACTGCAATAATTGCTGAAAAACATGGTGGGGATAGTTTACTTGCCTCACAGTGCGTATTTATAACTACAATGGTTTCTGTAATAACTATACCTATAGTAATATTATTTTTATAAATAATTCAATTAATTTTACTATCCATTTAAGTGGTAAGTTAAAAATAGTACACAGAGTTTACCTGTGTACTATTTTTATTTTCAAATAGTTATAGGAATTATTTATCAAAAAGAGTTTTTTTCATATTTTGATATTTCAAAATATAATAATCTCTTTTTGATGAAATTTTATTAAGGGCATAAGATAATATATCAATTTCTGAGTAGCTATTATATAGTCCAAAGCTTATTCTAACCATTCCGGGACGATCTAAGTCAGGATTTGCTATGAGATTACTTGAAAATTCACTGGAAATATTTAGAAGTGAAGCCATGTAGGGCTGAGCACAAAAACATCCACTTCTTACTGAAATACCCCATTCATAGGAAAGAATTTTTGCAACTGTGGCATGGTGAATTCCATCAATATTAAAGGGAATTATACTAACTCTGTCAATTTTTTTAGAAGTGTCACAATATATTTTAAGATTTGGAATGTTTTTCATTTGAGAAATGGCATAAGCAGTCAATTTTTTTTCAATATGCTCTACATTAGCCATACCAATCTTGCTCAAAGTTTTAATAGCAGATGCCAGAGCTATGGTGCCTATAACATTTGGAGATCCAGCCTCATGCCTCTGCGGCGATTCAGCCCATTTTATAAAATCATGAGTTACAATATCTACGGTTCCACCACCTACCAAATCAGGGTCACAGTTATCTAAAATATCTTTTGGTCCAATTAATACTCCGATGCCAAAGGGAGCATACATTTTATGGGCAGAGAAGATTAAAAAATCTATATTATATTCTGAGTTCTCATTATTCATAATAAAAGGAGCATGGGGTATTAATTGTGCACCATCCACAAGTAATTTTGAGCCAAATCTATGAACTAATTTGGCTATATTGTAGATAGGATTTTTATATCCTGTTACATTTGAAGCACCTGTAATTGTAACTAGCTTTATATAATTATTATATTTATTTAACTTAGCTTCTAAATCCTCTAAAGATAGCCTTCCAGATGCATCTATAGATATATAGTCTACAATAAATTTATCTCTCCAAGGTAGGTCATTAGAGTGATGCTCCATGTCTGTTGTCAAAATGACATTTTTATTAGAAGACTCATATAATAAATTTGAAAGAGTGTTAAAAGCTTCAGTGGAATTTTTAACATAAATAACTGTATTATTACAATCAGCTTTAACAAATTTGCTGACAATATCTCTAGACTCCTCATATAATCTAGTAGTAAGTTGAGACTTAAATCCTTCACCACGATGAATGGAGGAATACCAAGGAGTAAATCTCACAACATCTTCCATAACAGACTTAAAAGGGGGTGTAGTTGCTGCATTATCAAAATTAATTGCAGTAACACTTTTCCCAGATATAAGAGGTACCTTTTTGTTTATGCCAAGGATTAAATCTCTGTAGCTTGTACTATCATCTCTATAGGACATAATACTCCTCCTCGTAAAATTATTCACAGTATATAGTATTAGTTCTAGGAGGAAAAGGTGATAAAAAAAGTCATAAATATGGAGAGCAAATACTTTATGAGTCTTTCTTGTTAATGTATTCAAAACACGGATCCTCATTATTAATATAATTTTGTATGGTGAAATCTATATTAACATCCGGTAAAAGTGATAGTAGGGTATCATCTTCAATAATTTTGTAGTATTCAGTAGAATAACAAACCGTAAGTCCAGAATTTTTTAAAATAAATCGTTGCACTTCACCATAGCAGTTTGGTTTTCCACCAGTGGGTTCACCTAAGAATATTGCTGAGGTGTTTTCTTTTAAGAAAAAGGAATTTAACAGGGCCGACGAAAAAGTCTCTCGTCCTATTATTATAAAAAGATTACCAGTTTTATTGATTTTATCACAATTTATTATATACTCAATAAATGGATTTAATAATGAAGAATTACCACCAAAGTTATTTCGCAAATCAATTATGAGTTTTTCTACGATATGTGCTTCAATAAAACTTATGAGTTCACTGCAAAAGGTAACCACATCTTTAGGGGGCATATCCTTGCAAGCATCGTATTTAAAGTACACAATACTAGAAGCATCTATGTATTCGAACCAGTAATTTTTGTGACTATTTCTTCTATAAAGAGGTAAATTGGTGCTATACATTAAATCATTATTAATTAAATTGTACAATTCTTTCCATTCGCCAAGGGGCATAGATTCTATTTCTAAAGTTCTTTCTTTCTTGTTTTCATCTTCAAATGTTAATTCTAAGATGTCAATATCATTAACAAGTCCCAAATCGTATAGTAATTCAATAGCAGGTAAGTATTTAGGTAGTTGTGATTTAAGATAGGTTTCATTTTCATAGGAAATGATTGAGCTTAAAATATTAATAACCTCTTCTATATCGATGTTGTTTATTTTTATTATTTTGCGATACAGTATTTCCTTGTACTGCTGTGGGGCTACTATTACATAGATTCCATCAGCAAACCAATACAATTCTAAGGGAAGCAAGAGATTAACGTTTAAAGGTACATAGGTGTGAGCATCTCCCATGGAGGCAACAATTTTAGCAATTTCCAGCTTTATTTCATAGTTACTTAGGGATTCAATATCCGTTTTTAAACTTTCTATTTCCTTAAAAAAATCTTCTTTATTTTTTTGGAAAAATAAATTTTTATGTTTTAGAGAAAGTTCACGACATAAGAAATTGATATCCTCTAACCATCTTGTATTTCTATTTGAATCCATAGGTTAATCTCCTTTGTTTAGGTTTTTACCTATTATTATTATTATGCCACAAAAGATAATGTATTTGTGAGGCAATAATATTTTTTTGTTAGACCTTTATTTATGCATTAACTATTTCATAAGAAGCATTAAAATCAACAGTTATTTGATCACCAGTAAACATATTTTTTATAGTGGCCGTTTTATTTTCTACTTCTTTTTCACCAATTAAAATTACAAAAGGAATACCTAATTTATCTGCATAGCCAAGTTTCTTTACTAGTTTAGCCTCTTCAAGATATATTTCTGTAATTATGCCCTTATCCCTTAAAAAATTTGCAAGAGAAATTCCATAATCAATATTATTATCAAGAGGTATTACTAGAACTTTTGTTATAGATTTATTAACTTCTTTTTTAAAGAAGCCTGCTTCATTTAATTGATAAAATAATCTAGTAAGGCCGATTGATATGCCTACTCCCGGTAGTTTTTGTTTTGTATAGTACGCTGCTAAATTGTCATAGCGTCCACCTGAACACACAGAACCAATAGACGGGTATTCATTTAAAAATGTTTCATAAACTGTTCCTGTGTAATAATCAAGACCTCTGGTTATTTTTAAATCTATTTTAAAATTATCATCTGGAACACCAAACAATTTTACATATTTAGTAACAGCTGAAAGCTCGCATACACCATCTTTGAAGTTTGCATTAGAAATATTTAAATTGTTTAATAATAATAAAATATCCTGATTGCTTCCACTTATATTAATAAATTCAAAGATTTTTTCTACGATTTCGAAACTTAAGCCACAACATAATAGCTCCTGGGTGGCATTTGATGTCCCAATTTTATCAATCTTATCAA
This sequence comes from Clostridium tagluense, assembly GCF_003865095.1. GTDB lineage: Bacteria > Bacillota > Clostridia > Clostridiales > Clostridiaceae > Clostridium_AD > Clostridium_AD tagluense. Next base: position 30,431 of record NZ_BHYK01000028.1, read on the forward strand.
TAACTCTTAAAACCTCTGAATTATCTTGAATTTGCAGTGCTTCAAAAAATCCATTTAATAGCTTTCTATTGTTTATTTTTATAGTGAAATCCTGGAATCCTAGGTTATTGAATACTGAATAAATAATACTAGGTATTTCAGCATCATTCAAAATATTTAAATTGCCATTACCAACAATATCAATGTCACATTGGTAAAATTCACGAAAGCGTCCTTTTGGGTTTCTCTCTCCTCTATATACTTTGCCAATTTGGTATCTTCTAAAAGGGAAAGTCAAAGAACTATAATTTTGAGCCACATACCTGGCTAGGGGCACAGTTAAATCAAATCTAAGAGATAAATCAGTACTACCCTTTAAAAATCTATAAATTTGCTTTTCAGTTTCTCCTCCTCCTTTTGCCAGTAGAATTTCAGATTTCTCTATTATTGGTGTATCTATGGCCATAAATCCAAAGCTTTCATAAGTCTTCCTTATTGTATCTGCTAATTTGTTGAACTGAATTTGATCCCCTGGCAGTAACTCCATAAAGCCAGGCAAAATAGATGGTTTTACCATGTCGATTTTCATTTTTAATACCTCCTTAAAAAATATAAAAAACCCTAGGTAAGTGATGTAAATACGTGGAAGATATCCCTCAGAATCATTTTTTAAATTATACTATACATATTTAATTCCTTCAACAATTACTAAAAACTTCTTTATGCGTCAATCTTTTTTTAAAATATAAAAGGGGATATATATATAATTATAATCCATAATTTTGAGCATTATGGATGTACAGATGGATTATTAATGAATAATTCAATAATTTAGCTTATTAATGTAAATAATATTGAAAAATACGCATATTTATAGTTGACAACTTTACTAGGGTTTGATATTATAATTTATATAAAGTATAGTAAAACACTCTACTTTGAAGGAGTGATTATATGAAATTATCTACTAAGGGAAGATATGGTGTTAAAGCCATGGTAGATTTAGCTATAAATTATGGAGAACAACCTATATCTATAAAAAGTATATCTGAAAGACAAAGTATTTCTGAATATTATTTAGAACAATTATTTTCTTCTCTTAGGAAGGCTAAACTTATTAAAAGTGTAAGAGGAGCTCAAGGCGGTTATATACTAAATAGAGCACCAGAGGAAATAACTATATATGATGTTATTAATGTGCTTGAAGGACCAATTGAAATCTCAGATTGTCTTGAAGAAGGCTCTTGCAATAAAATTGATTGTTGTGCTACCAGATTATTATGGAAAAAAATTAAAAACAGTATAGATAGTGTAACATCCTCAATAACCTTAAAAGATATTGTTGATGATTATAATGAAATAACATTAAATAAAGGAGTGAAAGATAATGAATAAATCAATTTACATGGACCATGCTGCAACAACTTATACTAAACCAGAAGTTTTAGAAGAGATGATTCCTTATTTCACAACATACTTTGGAAATCCATCATCAATTTATACTCTAGCAAGAGAAACTAAAAAAGCCATTGATGTTGCAAGAGATAAGATTGCAAAAGCTATAAATGCCAATGAAAATGAAATTTTCTTTACAGGTGGAGGTTCAGAAGCAGATAATTGGGCAATAAAAGGAATAGCTTCTGCGTATAAGCAAAAGGGAAATCATATAATAACAACAACAATTGAACATCATGCCGTATTACATACTTGTGAATATTTAGCTAAAAATGGATATGAAATTACATATTTACCAGTAGACGAATATGGTCTTATAAATATTAAAGATTTAGAAAATGCTATTACCGATAAAACTATATTAGTATCAATAATGTTTGCCAATAATGAAATTGGAACAATAGAGCCAATAAAAGAAATAGGAGCATTATGCAGAAGTAAGAAAATACTTTTTCATACAGATGCAGTTCAAGCTGTAGGTCACATTCCAGTAGATGTAAAAGAAATGAATATAGATTTATTATCAATAGCTGCTCATAAATTTTATGGTCCTAAGGGCGTTGGAGCATTATATGTAAAAAAAGGTATTAAAATAGATAATTTAATACATGGTGGTGGACAAGAAAGAAATAGAAGAGCTGGTACTGAAAATGTGGCTGGCATAGTGGGTTTTGGTAAAGCTATTGAACTAGCAACTAAAAACATGGAAGAAAACAATAAAAAGCTAGTTTATTTAAGAGATAAACTTATGAATGGATTATTAGAAATACCACATACAAGATTAAATGGACCAAGAGGAGAAAATAGACTTCCTGGTAATTCAAATATATGCTTTAGGTTTATAGAAGGCGAATCTATACTACTTATGTTAGACGCGAATGGTATAGCAGGTTCTAGCGGAAGTGCATGTACATCTGGATCTTTAGATCCATCTCACGTTTTACTAGCAATAGGACTAGAGCATGAAATAGCTCATGGATCTCTAAGATTATCTTTAGGTGATGAAACTACTGAAGAAGAAGTAGACTTTGTATTAAAAACAGTTCCAGGGATTATTCAAAGATTAAGAGATATGTCACCATTATACGATGACTACTTAAAGAAAGGGGAAAAATAATATGATATACAGCGAAAAAGTTATGGACCATTTTACAAACCCAAGAAATGTAGGGGAAATTATAAATGCTGATGGAATTGGTGAAGTTGGTAACGCTAAATGTGGAGACATTATGAAGGTGTATTTAAAAGTAGAAAATAATATAGTGATAGATGCAAAGTTTAAAACTTTTGGTTGTGGATCTGCTATAGCATCTTCAAGTATGGCGACAGAACTTATTAAAGGTAAATCTGTAGATGATGCATGGACTTTAACAAATCAAGCTGTGGCTGAAGCCTTAGATGGACTTCCACCAATAAAAATGCATTGCTCGGTCCTTGCTGAAGAAGCTATACACAAAGCAATTAATGATTATAGAAGCAAAGCAGGGCTTGAAGTATGGGATTACACAGAACACGATGATATACATGCCGAGGTGCACGGAGAATAGGGGATATTAGATGAAAAAAAAAGTAGTTATTGGAATGAGTGGAGGAGTAGATAGCTCTGTAGCTGCATATCTTTTGAAAGAGCAAGGCTATGAAGTTATAGGAATTATGATGAAGCTCTCTGAGAATAATCCTGATTATGAAGAAAATGAAGGTGGATGTTGTTCTATTTCTGCTGCAAATGACGCAAGGCGCGTTGCAGATGTACTGGATATTCCCTTTTACGTTATGAATTTTAAGGATGCTTTTAAAACAAATGTTATTGATAACTTTATTGATGAATATATGGAAGGTAGAACGCCTAACCCATGTATTGTGTGTAATAAAGATATTAAATTCAAAGAGTTTTTAAGGAAAGCAGAAGCCCTTGGAGCTGATTATATAGCTACAGGTCACTATGCTAAAATTGAAAAACAAGAAGATAGATATGTGCTTAAAAAAGCAGATGATAATAAAAAAGACCAAACTTATGCTTTGTATAGTTTAACTCAATATCAATTAAGTCATACTTTAATGCCTTGTGGAGACTATTCAAAGCCAGAAATACGCAATATTGCAGAGAAAATTGGACTAGAAGTTTTTAGAAAAAAAGATAGTCAAGAAATTTGTTTTATACCTGACAACGACCATGGAGCTTATATTAAAAAGTATAGTGGTAGGGAAATAAAATCAGGTAGCTTTGTTGATAAAAAGGGAAAAGTTTTAGGAACACATAAAGGAATAGTCTACTATACTATAGGTCAGCGAAAAGGACTAGGTATAGCACTAGGAAGACCTGTTTTTGTTACTGATATTAACCCATTAACTAACCAAGTTGTTTTAGGTGGCGAAGAGGATATTTTTAAAACTGAGCTTATCGCAAAAGAGTTAAATTTCATTCTATTTGATAAACTTAAGGCTAATTTGAGAGTTACAGCTAAGATTAGATATTCTGCACAGCCACAACTTGCTACTTTGATTCCATTAGAAAACAATAGGGTAAAAGTTGTTTTTGATGATAAGCAAAGAGCTATAACCAAAGGACAATCAGTAGTTTTTTATTCGGAAAACCTAGTAGTGGGTGGAGGTATAATAGAAGAAGTTTTATAAATACATAGCACATTCAAATAAACAACAAGTAAATATACTAGCTACTGACTTGTTATTTATTTAAATGTGCTTTATATATAAAGCTACTTTGGTGGATAATTTAAGCAGAGGGGTATCTAGTTAAAAGACTAGGTATCCCTCTGTATTTATAAGGAGAAAAGGAGAATAATTATGATGTATAGTGATAAAGTTATGGAGCATTTTTATAGTCCAAGAAATGTTGGAATATTAGGTGATGCTAACGGCATTGGAGAGGCGGGAGACCCTAATTGCGGAGATATAATGAAAATTTATATAAAAGTTGAAGATAATATAATAAAGAGCGTTAAGTTTAAAGCTTTTGGTTGTGGGTCTGCCATAGCCTCTTCTAGCATAGCTACAGAACTTGTAAAGGGCAAAACCACAGAGGAGGCATGGAAACTTACCAACAAATCAGTTATTGAAGCGCTGGAAGGATTACCGTCTTCAAAAGTGCATTGCTCAGTGCTAGCAGAACAAACTATACATAATGCAATAAATAATTATAGAGGGTTACAAAATCTTGAGCTTTGGAAAGATGATTTAAAATAAATATCTTTAATAAGACTAAAATTTTTTCTTAGAGGATGCTATAACGAAAAGTATATATCGCTAGGAATGCGTTCACTTTTGTTAGCATCCTCTAAGAAAAAATAGTTTATTTTCAACAATTATATTTATTTATGTAATAATTCCTAGACTAATTGGAAAACATAACTATAAAATAATTAAGTTGTTTTCATGTAGGAGATATTATGTTTAAAAGCAAAGATTTTATATTTATGGATGTTGTCACTGTAGAAGGTAAAAAAATAGGATTTATCAAAGATCTTTTAATCGATTTTAATAGAGGAAGAGTAATTGGATTTGAAGTATCTCCTTATAAATTTTTTCATAAAAATGTAAGTGTATTAAAAGAAGACATTATATATTTTAATAAACATATGGTAGTGAAAAAAATTGAGAAAAATAAATATCTACCTTTGCATAGCTTTGTTAATATGGATGTTATAGACAAATGTAGAAATGTATTTGGTATGGTTGAAGATATTACTTTTACATATGATACCTTTGAAATTAAAGGGATTATAGTGTCTTCTGGATTTATTACAAATTTGCTTAGAGGGAAGAGAATAATTTTAATAAATGAATTAATACTGGGAGAAGAAAATCTTTTATATCTTCCCAATTGCCATAATCCTTTTTTAAAGAGTATGCCACATAACTTCTTCGTGGAGGGCAAAGCTCATGAAGAAAATTAGTAAAAAGAAATTAATTATTACAATTATAAGTATTGTTTTTTTTATGGTAGTTGTCCTTATAGCAATAAGGATACCTATTATTAAACAATTACTAAATTTAGCGTTCATTTCATTTATTGTAGCATATATACTAAAACCACTATATATGCTTTTGATTGGAAAAGGTGTAAATAAAAAAGCAGCCTCTTCACTGATAATAGTGGGACTAATAGGCTTGATATTATTAACATTTGTGGTGCTAATTCCGTCAATATTTAGGGAAGGGTTAAACATTAGTAAGGCAATTTATGATTTAGAAAATTATTTAACCCATGTAAATATGAAATTTAAAATATTAACCACGAACAAGTTCATGAGTAGTATTATGAATACTATATACCACAAATTAAATGCTCAAATACTTGTAATATTCGATAATATATTTGACTCTATTATGGGACTTGGTGAGAATATAATCACTTATATGGTTTCGCCTCTAATAATTTATTATTTTTTATGCGATAGTGAGAATATGATAAATAAGACATTGATAGTATTTCCTCCTGAGAGCAGAAACATAATAAAAAAAATAATAGATGATATTGATAAAGTATTGGGACGATATATTATAAGTCAACTTATTTTATGTGGAATTATAAGCATTGCTACTTTTTTTATTTTAATGTTTATGAAAGTTGATTTTCCACTTATACTTTCTTTGATAAATGGAATTTTCAATATAATACCCTATTTTGGGCCTATATTTGGTGTAATACCTGCAATTCTAATAGGGCTACTTGCTTCACCTAAAATAGCTTTATATACAGCCTTGTGGCTATTTGCACTTCAGCAAATTGAAGGAAATATATTGTCTCCAAAAATAATTGGAGAAAGCATAAGTATGCATCCCTTAACAGTAATATTACTATTAATCTTAGGTGGGAAAGTTGGCGGTATTTTAGGTATGATACTTGCTGTACCACTAGGGGTTGTGATTAAAGTTATATACGAGGACTTAAACTATTATTTATTTTAAGAATTATAAATATATTTTTTATATATTCTATGTATTGATGTGTTAAGGCAAAATATGCTATAATAATACAAGTATAATTTAATACTTGGTAATGATAAGAACCAGTAAATATATTTTTGCATTTAGAGAGGAAGTGGATGGTGAAAACTTCTTGCTAGATATATTGAAGCTATCTTTGAACCGTTTTTCTTGAGAGATATTGCAGCGTAATTAATTTTTATTAATTATATAGCGATATAATTAGGGTGGTAACGCGGAAAACTTTCGTCCCTTGGTTTAGGGGAGTAAAGTTTTTTTTTATTATAAAAAATTATAAGCTTTTAAATTCTACAACAAAATATGATTAATAAACGGAGGAGATATTATGGAAAAATTAGGATTAAATGAAATTAGAGAATCCTTTCTAAAATTTTTTGAAGGTAAAGAGCATCTTAGACTGGAGAGTTTTCCTCTAGTACCTAAGAATGATGCTAGTCTATTACTTGTAAATGCAGGTATGCAACCACTTAAACCATATTTTACAGGAATACAAACACCACCTAGCACCAGAATAACTAATTGTCAAAAATGTATTAGAACAGGAGATATTGAGAATGTAGGAAAGACCTCTAGACATGGTACTTTCTTTGAGATGCTTGGAAATTTTTCTTTTGGAGATTATTTCAAGAAAGAGATTATACCATGGGCTTGGGAATATATAACAGTGGTTTTAAATATACCAAAAGAAAGTTTATATGTAACTATATATTTAGAAGATGATGAGGCTTTTGATATATGGAGTAAAAATACAGACGTTGATCCGACCCGTATTTTTAGATTAGGAAAAGAAGAAAATTTCTGGGAAATAGGTCAGGGACCTTGTGGACCAAGTTCGGAAATACACTTTGATAGAAATGTAGAACTCGGTCAAATAAAAACTGCAGAAGAGTTTGTTAAAGCAGGAAATGAAGATAGAGTAATAGAATTTTGGAATTTAGTATTCACTCAATTTGACAAAGATGAGCAGGGAAACTACAACAAATTAAAGAATCCCAATATAGATACAGGTATGGGGCTTGAGAGAATAGCTACTATAATGCAAGGAACCAACAGTATCTTTGAAGTAGATACTATAAAAAATATTTTAGACGAAGTTTCAAGGGTATCAAAAGTAAAGTATGGAGAAACTCGCACCGAGGATATATCACTCCGAATTATAACAGACCATGTTAGAAGTACAATTTTCATGATAAGCGATGGGGTACTTCCATCTAATGAGGGCAGAGGATATGTTCTTAGGAGACTAATTAGGCGGGCAGCAAGACATGGTAAATTACTTGGAATTAAAAATGCTTTTTTAAATAAACTTTGTAACATTGTTATTGAAAATTCCTTTAAAGCATATCCTGAATTAAAAGAAAAAGCAGGTTATATTAAAAAGGTTATAAAACTTGAAGAGGAAAGATTTTCAGAAACGTTAGATTCTGGTATGGATATTTTGAAAACTTATATCGAAGAGCTTAAAAGCAATAACAATAAAATTTTAAGTGGAGATAAAGCTTTTAAATTATACGACACCTTTGGTTTTCCATATGAGCTTACAGAGGAAATACTAGAAGACGCAGGCATAGGAATTGATTTAGAAGGTTTTAATAGTGAAATGCAAAGTCAAAGACAAAGAGCAAGATCTGCTAGAGGACATTCAAATTATATGGGTAATGGAGAAAATGAACTAAATTTAATTCCTAAAAATATAGAAACTAAATTTAATGGATATGATAAAACGGAGTTACAATCGGTAGTTAAAGTTTTAATTAGTGGTGAAGAGGTTGCGTCTGAGCTAGCAAAGGGTTCAAAAGGTATTATTGTAACAGAAGTTACTCCTTTCTATGCTGAAATGGGAGGACAAATTTTTGACAAAGGAATAATCTTTAATGATAATTTCAAGGCTGAGGTTTATGATTGTCAAAAGAATGCTTCTGGTAAAATTGTGCACTTTGCTTTGATGCTAGAAGGAACATTAAAAACAGATGAATTCGTAACCCTGAGGGTTGAGAAGAAAAGACGAACTGAAATTGGTAGGAATCATACTGCAACTCATATGCTTCAAGAAGCATTAAAAAGAGTTTTAGGTGATCATGTTCATCAATCAGGCTCTTATGTAGATGAGGAAAGGTTAAGATTCGATTTTACCCATTTTTCTGCACTAACGCAAGAAGAAATTATTAAAGTTGAAGAGCTTGTAAATAACAATATTATGCAATCATATAAGGTAGAAACTAATATTATGACTATTGATAAAGCTAAGGAAAGTGGAGCTATAGCATTATTTGATGAAAAATATCAAGAGGATGTTAGAGTTGTGTCTGTGGGAGGATATAGTAAGGAACTTTGTGGTGGTACTCATGTAAGAAACTCAGGAGAAATTGGAATGTTTAAAATTTTATCTGAAGCTGGAGTAGCTGCTGGAGTTAGAAGAATTGAAGCCATAACTGGTAGTAACTCTATAAAATATTTAGAAGAAAAAAATAATTTAATAAAAGAAATTGCTAGTACATTAAAATGCTCAGAAAAAGACATAACAAATAAATTACAAATTCAATTGGCAGAATTAAAAGATAAAGAAAAGGAAATACTATCCTTAAAAGGAAAGTTAGCTGCCTCTTCAATAGATGAAATTTTAGATGATGTTAAAGAAGTTAAGGGTGTTAAAGTTATTTGTGGAGTTGTAAAGGGCATAGATGGTGATGCGCTAAGAGATTTAGCTGATAAACTTCGCGATAAACTTGGTGATGGCATAGTGGTGCTCGGAAGTGCCGCAAATGATAAAGTTGAATTTGTTGCAATGGCATCTAAGTCTGCTATAGATAGTGGAGTCCACTGTGGAAAAATAATTAAAGAAGTTGCCAAAATTGCTGGTGGCGGTGGCGGTGGAAGACCGGATATGGCTCAAGCAGGTGGAAAGCTTCCTGAAAAATTAGAGCAGGCAATAGCTAATGTACCTTCTATAATTGAAACATTTGTAAAATAGTATACTTTTTGCAACAGATGTTTTATAATATAATTATTAATAAGTAAATTAATTATCGTTAGTATGTAATTATGGAACTTATTGTAACTAATAAACTGTAATATATTAGAAAGTTGTGTGGCGATATATTTACAATGTTTAGCTTATAATAAGGAAAGGGGTGAATACAATGGATACTAATCAAAATACAGTCCAATTTGATTTTGTAAAAGATAAAAAAGATTTAACAAAAACTATTTTGACTGACGTGTATAATTCACTTATAAAAAAGGGGTATAACCCTGTAAATCAAATGGTAGGTTATTTGATTTCAGGAGATCCCACATATATAACGAATTACAATGGAGCAAGAGCGTTAGTAAGAAAGCTAGAGAGGGATGAAATCTTAGAAGAAGTTTTGAAATCTTATCTAGACATTAAAAAATAAAATGCCCATAGGGGCATTTTGTTTTTTAAATTAACGACATTTCAGCATCGAAGATGATGACAAGTAGCATTGAAGATGATGACAAGTGTCATAGATTAATTAAGCTATTATTAAAGGAGTATGTGAATGAGAGTATTAGGTTTAGATATTGGAGATAGAACAATAGGAGTAGCTGTATGTGATCCACTAGGATTAACAGCACAAGGAATCACAACAATTAAAAGGAAAAGTATAGTTTTAGATATTGAAGAACTCGCTAAAATATGCAAAGACTATGATGTAGAAACCATTGTTTCAGGGCTTCCTAAAAACATGAATGGAACTATAGGACCACAAGGAGAAAAGGTTCAACGTTTTTGTGATGCGCTCAAAGAAACCTTGGGTTTAGAAATAAAAATGTGGGATGAAAGATTGACTACAGTAGCTGCTAATAGAGTAATGCTGGAAGGTGATTTGTCTAGATCAAAACGAAAAAAAATTGTAGATAAAATTGCAGCTACATTCATTTTGCAAGGATATTTAGATAGCTTAGGTACACGTCTATAGTCTATTTCATTTACAAAATATGTAACTGAAGTTTAAATAGTAATAATTATATAATTGAAGGGAGATAATAAAATGGAAAACAATGTTGAAACTATATTATTAAACGATGAAGAGGGTAAGGAAACAGAATTTGATGTGCTAACTAAATTAGACATTGAAGATAAGGAATATCTTATAGTTGCACCAACTGGGGAAGAAGACATTGATGCAATAGCATTAAGAATTGATAAGGATGCAGAGGGTAATGATATCCTAGTAACAATAGAAGACGATGAAGAGTTTGAAATGATTTCAGAAGCTTACGAAACAATTTTTTCTGAGGAAGATTAATCGTTTTTCAATGGATATTTATACCAGTTAACCTGTTTTGTTGAAACTAAATGATTATCAATTGACAATATCACAATAAGGTATTAAAATAATACTATAGTAAATATAATTTATTTTTTTAAGCCGAATGATATTTATGGAAGAGGAGTGCATATATGTCGAATTTATCTCCAGAAACAATTGAGAGTTTAAAGGAAACCTTAAAACAAGAGGGATATAAGCTTACTCCGCAGAGGAGAGCTATTTTAAATGGAATAATTAAGAGCGAAGGTAGCCATCTTACTGCGGAAGAACTATATGACTTGGTTAAATCCGACTGCCCAGAAATAGGTCTTGCTACAGTGTATAGGACAATTCAACTTTTAGAAGAAATGAATGTAATTCGAAAGCTAGATTTAGATGATGGGTGCAGTAGATATGAACTTATCCATGAAGATGAGAATCATCAACACCATCACTTAATATGCAATCGCTGTGGTAAAGTATTAGAGGTACAGGGAGATTTGCTTGATGAGCTAGAAGCAATTGTTGAAAAAAAATACAATTTTAAGGTTGAAGATCATAGTTTAAAATTCTATGGTGTTTGTGATAAATGCTTAGATAAATAGTATAGGCAATTTTAGTTTTTGATTAAAGGAACTAAATGAATTATAAAATACTATTTGTTTAATATTTTAAATGATACAATTGGGGTAGACTTATCTTTTGGTAATAATGTATAATAGAACTAGTTGACTTTTTTGCAAGATAATATTAGAATAAGTATAGTAAATGCGAAAATTGGATACTTCAAGGCGTATCCAATTTTTGTTTGTGCAAAATGTGGAAACTTACGAAAAAAAAATTGGAGGATTAATATGAATTTATTTACAAGAAATGATGTTAGAAATATAGCAATAATTGCGCACGTAGATCACGGCAAGACAACACTGGTGGATTGTTTACTTAAACAAAGCCATGTTTTCAGAGAAAATGAAAAAGTACAAGAGAGAGTAATGGATTCTAACGATATAGAAAAAGAAAGAGGAATAACAATTCTTTCTAAGAATACTGCAGTAATGCATAATGGAATTAAAATAAATATAGTTGATACTCCAGGCCACGCTGACTTTGGTGGAGAGGTTGAACGAGTACTTAAGATGGTTGATAGTGTACTTCTTGTAGTTGATGCATATGAAGGCCCTATGCCACAAACTAAATTTGTTTTGAAAAAAGCATTAGAATTAAATCTTAAACCTATCGTTGTTATAAACAAAATTGATAGAAAAGATGCTCGTCCTACAGATGTACTTGATGAAGTCTTTGACCTATTTGTTGAACTTGGAGCAGATGATGAACAATTAGACTTTTCAGTGGTATATGCTTCTGCTAGAGAAGGGTTTGCTAAGTTCAATGTTGAAGATGTAAGTGACAACATGGAACCATTATTTGATTCTATAATAAAGAATGTAAAAGCACCAGAAGGATATTTAGATATGCCACTTCAAATGCTTATTTCAACTATTGATTATAATGAATATGTTGGAAAAATTGGAATAGGAAAAATCGAAAGAGGAACAATCAAAAAAAATCAACCAATAGCACTTATAAGAAAAGATGGAACAATAAGCAATGTTAAAGTTTCAAGCCTTTTCGTTTACAATGGTCTTAAAAGAGAAGAAACTGAAGAAGCAATGCTTGGTGATATCGTAGCAGTTTCTGGTATTCCAGATATTAACATTGGAGAAACAATAGCTGATATTAATGAACCAGAAGCTCTTCCATTCGTTGAAATTGATGAGCCTACACTAACTATGAATTTCATGGTTAATAATTCTCCTTTTGCAGGTCAAGAAGGAACTTATGTTACATCAAGACACATAAGAGATAGACTTATGAAAGAACTTGAAACTAATGTTAGTTTAAGAGTAGAAGAAACTGAAGACTCAGATGGTTTTGAAGTAAGTGGAAGAGGAGAACTTCATCTTTCAGTTCTAATTGAAACTATGAGACGTGAAGGATATGAATTCCAAGTGTCAAAAGCAAATGTTATATACAAAGAGGAAAATGGCCACAAAACAGAGCCAATTGAGCACCTTACAATTGACGTACCAGAAGAATTTATGGGCGTAGTAATGGAAAAAATGGGACCTAGAAAAGCAGAGATGGTTAATATGACTTCTGCTATAAATGGATATACTAGATTAGAGTTCAAAGTACCTTCAAGAGGATTAATTGGGTTTAGAAGTGAACTTATGACTGATACTAAAGGTAATGGTATAATGAATCACGTTCTAGATGGTTACGATAAGTATAGGGGAGAAATTCCAGATAGAAGTCGTGGTTCTCTAATTGTATTTGAAGGCGGAGAATCAGTAACTTACGGATTATACAATGCTCAAGAAAGAGGAACTCTTTTCATACCAGCAGGAGTGCCTGTATATGCAGGAATGGTTGCAGGGGAATGTGCAAGAGCTGGAGACATAGAAGTAAATGTATGTAGAAAGAAACAGTTAACAAACACTAGATCTTCAGGAGCGGATGATGCACTAAAACTAACTCCTCTAAGACCTATGTCATTAGAGCAGTGTTTAGAATTTGTATCTATAGATGAGTTAGTTGAAATTACTCCTCTAAATATTAGAATGAGAAAAAGAATATTAGATTCAGGAGAAAGAAAAAGAGCATCAAGTAAATCAAACAAATAGTTTTAAATATGGGGTGGTTTAATGAAGAAGATAGGGCTATTAATGGGGGTTTTAATAGTTTGTGTGTTAGCTGGTATTTTTCAGTATAAGAAAATAATACAACATCCTATTGTGACTACCAAAGACCTCCATGTTAATGTTAAAAATGGAGACACTTTATATAGTATATTAGATGATTTAAACCAAAATGGGGCTATAAAAAACTTAAGTATTATAAAATTTTATATCAAAAAAAATGGAGTCAAATCCAATATACATACAGGGAAGTTCTTTATACCGAAAGATGCTACAGTTAATAAGATTATAACTATTTTAACAACTGTAGGAAATGAGGAAGATGTTATTAAAGTAACGGTGCCCGAGGGCTTTGATATAAATGAAATTGCAAAAGTACTACAAGAAAAAGGTATAATAAAGAGTGAAAAATTTATAGAGAGTTGTAAAACTTATAAGCTACCAACTTATATACATGAAGATGCAAATCGAAAGTTTAATTTGGAAGGGTTTCTTTTTCCTGCTACCTATGAGTTTAAAGCTGGTATGAGTGGTAAGGTCATAATAAAGTCTATGGTGGATAAATTTTACAGCACTATAAATGAACTGAATAAAGAAAAGCCTATAGATATGAAAAAATTGGATGATATAATAATATTGGCATCAATTGTTGAAAGAGAAACTAGTGATGCAAATGAACGAACTAAGGTAGCATCAGTTTTTTATAATAGATTAGATAAAGATATTAAGCTACAATCTTGTGCAACTGTTTTATATTCATTAGGTAAACATAAAGAAAAACTATATAATAGTGATTTAAAAGTTAAATCACCTTATAATACATACAAAGTAGAAGGCCTTCCTGTAGGACCAATTTGTAACCCAGGAAAAGCATCTATTAAAGCAGTTCTGTCTCCTGCTAAAACAAAGTATTTATACTTTGTTTTAGATAATGATGGGAAACATTTTTTTACAGATGACTATAATGAGTTCTTAAAAGTTAAAGCTGTAACACAAGGATTTTAGTTAACTGTGTTAGGCACATGAAAATAAATAGACTAACAGCTTTGACTTGTTATTTATTTTCATGTGCCTTAATCAATTTTTGGAGGAAATTAAATGAGTGGCATAACACATGATTATATGGAACAATATTTAAGAGAATTGATTCCTAGTAATACTGGCATTTTAGAAGATTTAGAAAAATTTGCGCTAGAAAATAGAGTTCCTATAGTTCAAAAAGAAACTGCTAAATTTTTAGAATTAATGATAACTATGAATAGGCCTAAAAAAATATTAGAACTGGGTACAGCCATAGGATATTCTGCTATTTTAATGAATCTAACGCTTGGAGGACTAAGTGAGATTACCACTATCGAAAGAGATGAAAAAATGATAGAGCTTGCAAAGGCTAATATAAAAAAATACGGATTGCAAAATAAAATCACTATTCTACAAGGGGATTGCCTAGAAATTTTAGAAAATCTTACGGGTGAATATGATATGATTTTTATGGATGCTGGTAAAGGACACTATAATCATTTTCTTCCGCACTGCCTTAGGCTTCTAAAAAAACAGGGAGTTCTTATTGCTGATAATGTTCTTTTTAGAGGAATGGTTGCATCAAAAGAGCTTGCAACACGTAGAAAAGTAACTATAATAAAACGTATGAAGAGCTATTTAGAATTAGTATCTAATAATGATGAACTTATAACTTCTGTAATACCTATGGGAGATGGAATCTCAGTTACAGTAAGAAAATGCAAAGAGAGTAGCGAGGAGGAATAAAACCAATGAAACCAGAAATACTAGCACCAGCAGGTAATTTAGAAAAATTAAAAGCAGCTATAAATTTTGGTGCAGATGCAGTTTATTTAGGTGGAAGTAAATTAAATTTAAGAGCTTTTGCAAATAATTTTACTAATGAACAATTAAAAGAAGGTATAGATTTTGCCCATTCAAGAGATAAAAAGGTATATGTTACTTTAAATGTAATTCCTCATAATGATGATTTACAAGGTCTGGAAGATTATCTAAGAGAAGTATATGAACTAGGGGCGGATGCTATAATTGTATCTGATCCAGGAATTATTATGACGGCTAGGGAAGTTGTACCAAATTTGGAAATTCATTTAAGCACTCAATCTAACAATGTAAATTATAAATCAGCTATTTTTTGGCATAAACAAGGGGTAAAAAGAATTGTTCTTGCAAGAGAATTATCCCTAGAAGAAATTAAAGAAATTAGAGAAAAATTACCGGATACATGTGAACTAGAAGCATTCGTTCATGGTTCTATGTGTATGTCCTATTCTGGAAGATGTCTCTTGTCAAATTATATGACCGGTAGAGATGCTAACAGGGGGCAATGCGCTCAGCCATGTAGATATAAATATTTTTTAGTGGAAGAAAAAAGAGATGGAGAATATTTTCCTGTAATTGAAGATGATAAAGGTACTTACATAATGAATTCAAAGGACTTATGCATGATAGAACATGTGCCAGAGCTTATGGAAACCGGTATAATGTCCTTTAAAATAGAAGGAAGAATGAAAAGCTCATATTATGTTGCTTCTGTATGTAAATCCTATAGAGAAGCTGTGGATGCTTATATAGAAGATCCAGTAAATTATAAATTCCAGCAAAAATGGATGGATAATCTTCTAAAACCTAGCCATAGACAATATTATACTGGATTTTATTTTGGAGATCCAAACAAACAGATATATGAATCCTCTTCATATATTAGAGATTATGATATTGTTGGAGTTGTACGGGAATATAATGAAGAAACTAATATTGCATCAATAGAGCAAAGAAATAAGGTATTCCAAGGTGATACTGTTGAAGTATTAAGACCTGTAGGCGATAATGTAATAATTGTGCTTAATGATATGAGAAATTCTAAGGGAGAGAGTATAGCTTCTGCTCCAAATGCTCAGATGTTATTTACTGTAAATATTATGGAAAAACTTCATGAGAATGATATACTCATAAAATGCAAGGAGGAAAAATAATGCATCGTCCGATTTCAATAGGGATAACTGGAGGAACGGGATCAGGAAAAAGTACCATTGCAAGAGAAATCTATAAACAGTTTGATGACACATGTATTGCAATGCTTGAACAAGATTCATATTATAAGGATCAAAGTGATCTTTCTTTTGAAGAAAGGATAAAAACAAACTACGATCATCCAGATGCTTTTGATACTTCACTTTTAGTTCAGCACCTTACTCTTCTTTTAGAAGGACAGGCTATTGAAAAGCCTATATATAATTTTGAAATACATAATAGAATGGAAGAAACAGTTTCTGTGCAGCCAAAGGAAATTATTATAGTTGAAGGAATTCTTGTACTCCAAGAAAAAGTTCTTCGAGATATGTTGGATATTAAAATATATGTAGATACGGATGCAGACGTTAGGTTTATAAGAAGACTTGTGAGAGATATTAATGAGCGAGGGAGAACAACCGATTCTGTTATAAATCAATATTTAAATGTTGTTAAACCAATGCATGAACAATTTACAGAACCGACTAAAAGGCATGCGGACATTATTATACCTGAAGGTGGACATAACAAGGTAGCTATAGATATAATTACTTCAAATATAAGGCAATCATTACAAAAGTAAGAAACATAAAAGGAATAATTATAAAGTATAAAACATCTCATTTAAGGCTAGAATTAGGCTAAGTGAGGTGTTTTTATGTATAGTAGAAATAATATATTTAGTTCTTCAAATCACAGGAGAGAAGCTCGAAAAAGAAATTGGACGGTAATGGTAATAGTAATTCTAATGTTCGCTTTCCTCCTTTGGAAATGTGTATATAATATGTATATTAAAGGACCAGACAGAAAAGCAATGGCAGATGCACAATATACAATAGATGAAAAATATGGCTTGCAATATAGTTTAACTGATTGTAAAGATAATCCCCTTTTGGATTATAATATAAACTATTACGCAATTATTGACCCACTGGATTATTTTAGATTTAATGAATATACTAGCAAATATGACATGCAAGCATTAACCTTTATATTAAGAAATTATAATAGCAACTATGATTTATATAAGATAAATGGTAGAGGTAATGGACAAAAAATAAAATATAAAATTGATGAAGAGACTTATGATAAACTCAAGGATATTAAAGGAGTAAAAGGGTTTTATGCTTATGCAGCCAATGAGCTTACTGGAGATAAAATATGGAAAATTGAAAATTTATTGTCAAATCCAAAATATTATAAAGAGGGGGTTAAAGACCCCATTTTCAAAAGTCCTAATTCTCTAGAAATGCAAATATATAACAAAACCAAAAATAATGAATTTACAAAAATTAGATTTCTCAAAGGCGTTGATGGTGAAATATCTGAGGGCAAAATTATTGAACCTGAAAACAATATTAATGTAAAACTTACCTTAGATAAAGAAGTTCAGGATAGGGTTGAAGGCATTCTTCATGAGGATAAATACAAAAAATATGACCAAATTGGTGTTGTACTAATGGAGAGTAGCACTGGTAAAATAAGAGCAATGGCACAAAAAAATGATAGTACCTCAAATGCAAATTTATGTAATGGTTTTTTTGCAGGATCTATTTTTAAAGTTATTGTGGAGGAAGCTGGGATAGATTTAAATTTAATAGACAAGGATAAAACAATTGCAGTAAAAGGCAATATATTTAAAAAAGCGGATAAGCATAAAATTGGATATGAATATACACTTTCAGAGGCACTATCTGATTCTTCTAATGATATATTCGCTCAATTAGGTTGGAAGATAGGTATTGAAAATATGTATGATTATGCAAGAAAACAAGGATTATTTAATAAAGTTTTAAATTTTGAGCAGGAGCAAAGTGGTAAATTAGAGGTAGATCTATCGAGTCCTAAAATTGAAGATACAAGCTTTACATCTATTGGTCAGACTGCTAGAATAACACCACTACAAGCTATTAGTATTCCTAATACTATCATAAACAATGGGGTATATGTACAGCCAACAATAATAGACTCCTTCCTAAAGGGTGATAAAGAAATTTTAGAGAAAATCACTTCTAAAACTTCTCGTGCATTAAAAAGTGAAACTGCGGAGACAATTAAACTCCATATGATGGATGTAGTGAAAACTGGTACAGGAAAACAGGCTTATATTAAAGACATGAACATAGGTGGAAAAACTGGCACTACTTCCTATAAGGATAAGGAAAAAACTAAATCAGATGGATGGTTTGTTGGTTTTTTTCATTGGAAGGGGAAGAATTATTCTATGGTTGTATTTGTAAATAATATCGGGATGAATGTAAATGGTATAGCAGATGAAGAAGGTGGCGGCACGGCTGCTCCAATATTTAAAGAAGTAGTAAATGCACTTAAAAAATAAATTAAATAAATATTTTTTATGTACAGGCAATATTAATAATATAAATCATATTATATTAATAAGCACTATTAGGAGGAACCTCCGTGTTTTTCATGAATTGTTTATTAGATATGATTGGAAATGTTACATTTTTAACAGCTTACATTACTGGTAGTAGTTCATTTCCTCAACCATTAAGTGAAGAAGAAGAAAGATTTTATTTAACAAAGTTAAAACAAGGTGATTTACTAGCTAAAAGTATATTAGTTGAACGAAATCTAAGATTAGTTGCACATATAGTAAAAAAATATTCCTACCCAGGAAAGGATGTAGATGACCTAATATCCATTGGAACTGTAGGATTAATTAAAGCTATTGACTCCTTTGATACAAGCAAAGGAACAAGGCTTGCGACCTATGCTGCTAGGTGCATAGAAAACGAAATACTAATGCTTATTCGCAATAATAAAAAAACAAAAGGTGAGGTGTATTTGCAGGATCCTATTGGAATTGATAAAGAGGGAAATGAATAGCACTCTGCATGATAGACGTATATGCCTAAAGCCTTGGGAATAGGTTAATTTCAAAGTTGTCATTTCTCTGGCTCGTACTCTTTTTATATTCAACTTTATACAATACGCTTTTTAATAATTCATTTTTGAGTGCGATGTCATCTGATATTTTATAACTATCAATGACATTTTTTATTTTAGATTGAACATCATTATTTGTCTTTTTACTTTGTTTTTTAATTACAACTTTTATATTTTCAATCTCATTTGCAATCGCATCGGAACGTTGAGAAAGATTATTCGAACGCTCGATAAAAGTTTCGTCATCATAAACGTGTCGCTCCAATAAATCGAATAAATTAAGTTTTTGAGTGCTTAATGTACCAAGTTCTTTACTTAACATTGCTATTTGTTTTTCGTATATGTCTACATCAACTGTAGAAGTTATATTTTCAGATTCACCACCTAGAACTGCTAGGTATTGTTCAAGGGCTAAAATAATTTCATGTTCGATGTATTTAAATTTAGCACTTCTGTTATCGCACTTATTATTATTGCATATTATGTGCGGATCCTTATCTCCATATTTTCTCATAACCATTTTGCTACCACAAGTCTCACAAATGACTAGCCCGGCAAGGGGATTAGCAGCTCCATTTGCGGTTTTATATGGTATATGGTATTTACCTTTTAAAATTTCTTGAGCTTTATCAAAAACATCTTCTTCGATAATAGCCTCATGCTTACCCTCTGAAATAATCCATTCGGATATGTCCCTGGTTCTAGTATCCTTAATCTTGTTAGGGTCTTTTGATTTCCTTATATCTTTCTTTTTCCACGTAACTTTACCAATATAGATAAGATTTTTTAAAGTAAATAGGATACCGCTAGATTCAAAGTTGTTTCCAAGCTTTGATTTATATCCTAAGCCGTTTAAATATTTCGCAATTGTTCCAGCTCCAGAACCATCAACATACATTTTAAATATCAATCTCACTACTTCGCTTTCATTTGGATTGGGTTGTAAGGTCCTGCTTTTATTTATAAACGCTATATCATATCCCAGAGGAGGATTAGGAGATATGTAATTACCATCTTCTATACTTCTAACTCTTCCACCTTGCATTCTGCGATTAATCATCTTCAATTCTTTTCTGCTCATGAACGCTTCAAATTCACTATATTCTTCATCGAAATCGTTGTTAAGGTCATATGTCTTTTGCGGGGTTATTATCTTGGTGCCACTGTCTTTAAAAGTTTTTAGTATAATGCCTTGTTCTTGCATGTCTCCACGTCCTAGACGCTGTATATCCATTACTAGGACACCACTATACTGCTTATCTTCGATTTCTTTTAAGAGCTCCAGCATCTTAGGTCTAAAAAATAAACTTTCACCACTAACTATTTCTTCTTTTATTTCTACAATATTTAATTTTCTTTCTTTTGCAAATTTTAATAAGGCCCTTCTATGCTTAGATAGAGTTTCGCCTTGCCCTAAAGTTTTTTCAAGTTCTTCATCCGCTCTAGATTTTCTTAAATACATAGCTATTTTCATTTTATCTTATCTTCCTTTCTATTTCTAACAGGACAGCCTTCTTTATTATTTCCCAAGCTTCATCACTTATATCAGTATCCGTTATTAATCCTTTTTCTATCATCTTATCTAAAACTAGATCTACACTGTTTGGGGCTTCATATTCTTCAACACCATCCATCCAATAGCTTAAAGACTTCTTGCTATGTTCAGCTAGTTTAACTAATATTTTTTTAGAAGGAACTCTTTCTCCATTTTCTAGATTTCCGATAGCACCTTTACTTATGCCTAGTTCCTCGGCAAGACGGACTTGACCTACCTTTTCATTTCGTTTCACTTCTAACTCTTTTCTATATTTTTTTAACTTTTCAGAAAATAACTTATTCATAATTAAACACCTCCTATTTATAGTATAGTATTTTTTCTCACATTTCAAGAGAATTAGCACGACAAATTATTCTTTCAAATTGTGAGAAATGTAGAAAAATGTAGCAAATCAAAGTATGAATGGTTTATTTTCTTTAAATAGCAGAATATTCAATTTGGCTTTTCTTTCAATATGTGAGAATATAGTTGTAGGAGGTGAACACGACAATGAATTTAAAAGAATTTAGAGATAGCAGAGGGTCGCAAAGAAAATTTGTAGTTGCTAATATCGGTATCTGCGGAAAACATCTTAATGATGTTGAGGCAGGAAGAGTTAATTTGACTGATAATGTTGCAACTAAACTTTCCCAATTTTATAACGTAAGTGTTGATACAATTAAAAAAATGTACGAGGAGGGTAAAAATGAGACAAACCGAGATACTAAAAAGGCAAGCGCAGCTTCTTAATGAAATTGAATTACTGTTTAATAAAAGCGTTAAAAATAAAAAGGTTAAACAAGAATAGTACAAGCTGACAATTTCATACAAAATATAGAGGTGATAATATGCCAGCAACAGTGACGATAGTTAGACCTAATAACACACCGGAAGAAGAAATAAAAGTATTGGAACGCATTTCACATGTAATAGAAAAAATAATAACTAAAGAATATGGTGTTAAAGTGAAATTTACACTAAAAAGATTAAGCAGCTAGGCGCTAACAGGATAAAAAGCAACGCACTAAAGATATAAAGTAGTAAGCACATCTAAACAATTCTAATCCAACCCGCACCACCCAAGGTGTACAAGCCTTAGTAGAGGGTAAAAAAATAAGGAGGACAAGCATGAACAATGATTTACCATTTTGGAAAGAAAATTTGGAAAGAGAAAAGAAAAGGCTTAAGGAGCTGTTTATATTTAGTAATGGTGTAGAACACAGCGCAACAATGGATGCCAAAAGGAATATAAAAAGATATGAAGCCAAGGTTAAGGAAATAGAGAAGCTTTAAGGAGGACAAGCAATGAATAAATTACAGATATTTAAAAATGAACAGTTTGGAGAAATAAGATGGATAAAAGTAAATGAAAAAGATTATGCAGTTGGAATTGATGTTGCAAAATCATTAGGATATAAAAATCCAAATGATGCAATTGCAAGACATTGCAAGGGGTACGTGAAACACGCAGTCCCTACAAATAGCGGAGAACAGCAAATGAATATTATTTCAGAAGGTGACATATACAGGTTAACAGCAAAATCAGAACTACCAGGAGCAGAAAAGTTTGAAAGTTGGATATTCGATGAAGTCCTTCCGCAAATAAGACAAACCGGTGGCTATATTCCATCAAATGAAAATGACAGTGACGAGGACATAATGGCAAAGGCCTTACTAATAGCAACTAGAAAGATAGAACTTAAAGATAAAGCTATTGCAGATAAGGACAAGCAACTAACATTGCAACAACCAAAAGTAATATTTGCAGATGCGGTAACAGCTTCATACACTTCAATTTTAGTTGGTGACCTAGCAAAAATACTAAAACAAAATGGCTTTGATATAGGAGCAAATAGGCTGTTTGAAAAGTTAAGAATAATGGGATATTTGATATGCAGAAAAGGAACTGACTACAACATGCCAACTCAAAGGTCGATGGAGCTAGGGCTATTTCAAATCAAGGAAACTTCTATAGCACATAGTAATGGACATGTAAGTATCTCC
>NZ_BHYK01000029.1 GCF_003865095.1 Clostridium tagluense
GTAAGAATCCCATACAGATATCACTCCTTTATAAATTATTTTTTTAAAAAAGGTGTTAATACCTAAATTTTACGTCTAATACTAAACAAATTTAAATTTGCGGAAAACTTAGAATATTATGGTTATATTGTATCACTAATTTCGATATATTTCAAGCTTTTTCGACAAATTGATTTAAGTTGTTTCAATATTGCATTTATTGATTCAATGAACCCTTTTGTGTTTATTATATTTTTGTTTTTTCAGTGAATGTTATAGTAATAACAGTAAATTGGATTTCAATATTTCCTCCCGATTTATGATAATATCAGTGCAGATACAGAAGCCCTAAAAAAAGAGGCTAACCAAAAGTCCAATAGAAGCCATTGCCATAATAACTGTTATTATCCACCCCATAATGTTAGAAAAAGTAGAATTTGAGTACTTACCCATGATTTTTTTATTGTTTGATATTAACATAACTAAAACCATTAGTGGTGGCGCAGCAATACCGTTAATAATGGCGGTATAATATAACATCTGAAAGGGTTTAATTGGAAGAAAGTTTATGATAATTCCAATTATCACAGCTACTATAATTACGCCATAAAACTCAGGCGCTCTTTTGATTTTTTTATTTAGGCCCTCTTTCCAGTGAAAGACTTCGGATATAGCATACGCAGCAGAACCAGCCAAAACAGGTACTGCAAGTAGGCCGGTCCCTATGATGCCCATAGCAAATAACAAAGATGCAAAATTTCCAGCAAGTGGTTTTAATGCTTGAGCTGCTTGGGTGGCAGTGTCTATATGGGTTATCCCATTTGTTTTTAAAGTAGATGCAGTAGTTACAATAATGAAGAACATAACAATATTAGAAAATAGCATGCCTACATTGGTATCAATTTTCATATCCCGTACATCCACTTTTTTTACATCCGGTATACCTTTTGCTGTACCTACAGCTTTTAAACCTAATTTATTTTTTTCATGTCCCTCCTCAACCTCCTGATTAGTCTGCCAAAAGAATAGGTAAGGCGAGATAGTTGTTCCGAGTATAGCCACAATATTTAGAAGATAGTCTTTACTTGTAGAAAAACTCGGCACAAGTGTTGAATAAAGAACTTTCGACCAATCTACTTTGATGATGAAAGTGGTTATAATATAAGCAAATAACGTTAATGCCATATATTTTAAAAACTTAGCATATACTTTATATGTAACAGCTATTTCTAAAATAACTATTAATATGGCTATACCTACCAGCCAAAAAATAAATGGTATTCCAATGATAAGTTGACCAGCAGAAGCCATAGCTCCTAAATCAGCTCCAATATTAATTACATTAGCAATTGCTAGTAATGTCACAGCAAAATATAATATTTTTTTTGAGTAATGCTCTTTTATTACACCGGAGAGTCCTTTCGCGCTTACCATACCAATGCGACCACACATCTCCTGAATAACCACCATAAAAGGGAATGAAAACAGAGCAACCCATAATTGACCGAAACCAAACTGTGTTCCAGTCTGAGAGTATGTTGCTATGCCAGAAGGGTCATCATCTGATGCTCCTGATATAAAACCCGGGCCTAAAATTCTAAGGAACTTCTTTAGCTTTTGTGTTGTTTTCATTTTTTTAATACCTCCTTTACATTATAAATACACATTTAATATTTTTAACTGATACACCAGACTAAATGATATACTCAATCTTAATTGAACATATGTATAAATGTAGTTTTTATGAATTACCTTTAATCTTACTACATAACGCCGAGTATTTTAAGTATTACAATTATAACAACCACGCCACCAATTATTCCTAGCATATAATTCACACTCCTTTTTATCCTTAATTCACGAAATCTACTATTTTAATTTACTATATTTTATCAACTGTTCCCTTGTTAATTTGAAATTCCTACCTAAACAACAACAGTGTGGAGTGTTTCCTTGGACGTCTACAATATTTTTAGTATATATATACTCTGACATTTTGGCTCCTAACATTTCCCAGAAGTATTCTCCTTCATCATATGTTCCAGTACCATCAATAATATCAATGTTAAATTCTTTTACTAATTGTATTAATAAATTTGTTGCATGCTTCTTATGTGTATATTTAACGTCTATGTTTATATCATTTACATGCATGCTATTTTCATTAATCACAAAAAATATGTTGCCTATTATTATTCCATCAAATAAAATGTTTTTTATTCCTGTATCATTATTGTGCATTGCTCTAGCGTCTTTTAATTTATACATTCTAATTTGTTCCCCCTTTTCAAGAATATATCCATGTCTTGGTTTTTATTGATCAAATTTTCATAAACTTTACCATAGTAGTACAAGTAATTATATAGTTAAGGGTAAAAGAATTAAGTGCCATACAACATAATAAGTCTGCAAACAACAAATGCCGCGAAATGAGCATTTCACGGCTTTGCTTTGTACCTTACTCATTTTAATACCATACTATTTCAGCTATATTTAGGTCTCTGTATTCAATTATAAATGAAAATTATTTTAAAATATGAAGAAGGTAATTTATATGTCAAGAAATAGCATATTAGTTTAATCGTTGCATGTGAGAAGTATACCATCTACTAAGTAATAGTTTCAAAGAGGCAGTAACCAGCACAGCTATTGAATCTATTTTTGTTATTATATATAAAATAACAACTAAAAAATATGGAGAATTTTAAGTATTACAATTATTACAACCACTCCACCAATTATTGCTAACATATAATTCACACTCCTTTTTTTCTCTATCTATTAGTTTTTCTGTAACAAAAAAGAAAACAATTATAATTAATGTATAGAATATTACACCATAACCAATTAAGTTTAATAACAACATGTTAGGGGTATCTGTAGCAATGAAACAAAAACGGCAATGATAAATACAATTTATACCATTGCCGTTTAATTAATTAGTTCTTTATTAACATACACATTTACACCGACATATAGTTATATTAAAAAAATATAGATTCTCGCTCACTGGTTTTAGCGTAAATGTTCATTGAAATTATCTTCATCGATCCAGTATCCCTGTTGATTATAATGTTGATACAGTCCATCCTCGTAATCTCGGGTTAATAGAACTTCATCTGTGTATTCCGGTGACTGCTTTATGTCATCACGAAGAAGAGTGATGAATACTTTAGATTCATCCCAACTAACACGTTCTATCCATTTTGGTGAAATAAGAACCTTTTTCCCCGGCAACCAATTCTTTGTATCAATGATTAGGTAACGAATCGCCAATGTTTTATCATCAATGATAAAATCATCAACATGTCCAATCGTGCCATCTGTAGCTTGGATGTCATACCCAATTACATCGCTAGCCATGTGTAAACGGTTTTCCCACTGTTCGTTAACTTGAGGTGATCCCATTAATTTTTCTTGGTCTTGACTACTCTCTATGCTAGGATAAAGTCCATTTGTTCCCCACATGGTTGATGCACCCCAATATGTTGGCCATTCATAATATTTATAGTAATCTTCTTCATATTGTCGTGATATAGGTTCATCATTATACAAAGACGGACTGTTTTCAATCTGATTCTTGGTGAGATTAATGGTGATGGATTGTTCTTCTTTATTAACCCCGGCCAACGCATACGGTGAGATTATTACTTGTCTACCAGTTAACCAATTTCCTGTGTTTACAATCAAATAGCGAATTGCCCAAAAGTGGTCATCAAAATAAAATTCTTTGACCTTACCTATTTCTCCGTCTATACAGCTCAATTTGTAATTCTTTAGTGTTTTGGCTTTGTTTAACATAATAACATCCCTTTCATATTTTATTTTTTCGTAAAATGGCTCTGTGTTATATTTAAAATAACACTTTTTATTATCGTCCTCTTCTACCAATAACATCAAAAACGAATAATATAACAGCTATGACAATTAATGCGTGTATCAGGCCACCACCAATATTAAGCACCAGCCCCAATAACCAGAAAATTATTAATATTCCTGCTATCCAACGTAAGAATCCCATACAGATATCACTCCTTTATAAATTATTTTTTTAAAAAAGGTGTTAATACCTAAATTTTACGTCTAATACTAAACAAATTTAAATTTGCGGAAAACTTAGAATATTATGGTTATAGTGTATCACTAATTCCGACATGTTTCAACCTTTTTCGACAATTGATTTAAATTGAGGTAATTCATTTTTTAAAATACATTCTAGCTCTTCAGCTCTTGGAGGTATAAATTCTGTAGCAAGAAGGTAACTTCCAGTCACCTCCTAGCGCCTCGGGGGAACTTATGGTTGATAATGGTACATGGGAAAGTGAAAGTAATAGGAGTGGTGCTGTGAAGTGGTTAATTCTAAGAATGAAAGTACAAAATGAACCAATAGACAGAAAAGTGTTTGCCAAATATGGATTAAGCATGTTCTTAGGTAAATATTATAGGGATAATACCGCAAGATCTATAATAATTCATATATGTAGCATCCAACCTCGGTCCACGCCATACCGACACTTCTTATAATATTTATCCTATTTTCATTTTAAAAGTAGATGGCAGACATCCAAACATTACCTTCTAGATTTATAAACTACCCCCAAAAGAGTTTTACCAGGAAAATCCTTTATTTAATTAAAATACAATACAAAACACCATAAGGCTTCGTTCTATAAAGGAATATTTATAAAAAAAATGAGTAAATTTACTATATAGATATAATTATTAGACTAACTATATTTATAGGCTACTAGCACATTCTTAATTTTTCAATTCTAATGTAAAATAAATTTAAGATTATAGTACAGTTATCCTAGGACAATTTTAAAGAAATTAAACGAGAAATACTTATAAAGAAAGAAAAAACATAGCGCATGATTAAGTTAACGCAGAAGCACAAAAGGTATATTATGAAATGAGTATAGAAAGAAATAAAGCTGTGACTAGATTCGAGAATGCAATGAAAAAGAAGAAATAAGAGAGATTAGAGGAAGAATACTGTACTAAGAATTTAAGGAAATGAGCAAGTGACTAATAATTGGGTTCTTAAATAAATCTAGAGGGTGTGTTTATATGGTTACTAAAATTACTGAAAGGGAGGTGAAAAAAATTAATAAAGATGAAGGTATGGAAAAGGTAGATAAGATTGTAGACATCAAAGATGATGAAATTATGACTGTGGGAGAAGTTGCAGCATATTTTAAAGTAAGTGAAGATACTGCTTTTAAATTAGTAGAAAATGGGGAAATACCAGCTTTTAAAATTGGCGGTCATTGGAGAATAAATAAAAATGAATTAGCAAAATTCATGGATAAATTAAAAGATGGTAAAGGTGGAAATATTGGAGATGATTAAATTCTCATTAAAACACTTTCGCAATGCCCTTTACAAAAAAAATTACATAGATTTATATGGGATTGTTAGTTAGCAGTAATAAGTGTATAGTTATGTCAAATTATAAGTTAATAAAAAAATATAGTAAAGAGCAGTTCAAATGAAAATAAAAATACTGAACTAAGGCGCTAATATTGCGTGTAATATTATTAGGATGGTGACCCTCATTTTTAATAATCATCAGCACAGTTTATTATTTGTATAGATACATGCAAAATTTGGCATCGATGAATGTGCTGATATTATTTTAAAATATGCTAAGCAAAAATTTGGTAACACACTTTAAGAAACCCTAGAAGTTGAAATGCTTCTAGGGTTTCTTTGTAGTATCTCAAGTTACCAATAAAGTGGCTGTTATGTATCGGTATCATCCACATTCAATAAGACACAACTCAGGATTATAATAAATTATTTTAATATCATAATTAATAAATAAATATTAAAAAATGTAATACACAAGGAGTCACATATTTGAAATAAAAGCAATATTACATTAGCAAACTATTTATATAGGCTTACAGCATATACCTTTAATTCATATAAGTCATATAATAAAAGTTAATACAATGTTAATTATTAGCTGTTAGCTTATTACTATTTATATTTATTTGTGAATTAATTTGGGAGGGAGCTCATAATGGGAAAAATAGTTAGAGATTTAGATGAATACAATCTTAAAACCTGCATTAATAAATTGAGAGATTTGAGTGTAGAAAGAGTAACGCTAAAGCACCAGTTAGATGAACTTATAGAAGAATATATGGCTCTAGAAAGACAAATATAGATTAAAGTGATTTTGTAGATAATTTTCTAATTTTTAAGTAGCAGACAAAACGAGATGGAATAGCTATCACAATTTCTAATTAAAATAACTCTGGTTCTAATAAAATGTTTGTTGAAGAGAAACTTTTAGGTAAGTCTTGTGGCATAAATAAATTCTACAAAATAAATTATAATCCAGAATAGAAAGGAGTGTGAAATGCATGCTAGCTTTAATTGGTGGAATTGTTGTCATAATTATAATACTTAAATTTCTTGGTAT
Organism: Clostridium tagluense; assembly: GCF_003865095.1. Taxonomy (GTDB): domain Bacteria; phylum Bacillota; class Clostridia; order Clostridiales; family Clostridiaceae; genus Clostridium_AD; species Clostridium_AD tagluense. The sequence goes on from NZ_BHYK01000029.1 coordinate 6,413, forward strand.
ATTTTAATGGCATGATACGCTGTTTCTACAACGGGATGTGTTTAATTACATATTTTGTTAGAGAGGATGCTAGGATATACTATGATTAATTGGACGAATTATTGTTATTAGTATAATACTTAAAATCTTACATATTTTTTAATATGTATAAAAGCAGGGGGTGTTTCTATGTATAGATATATTTGTTTAGTATGTAATTACGAGTTCGATCAAGCAATAGGAGATTCAAATGGCGGAATAGCACCAGGTACTAAGTTTGAGGATGTTCCAGATGATTGGGTTTGTCCAGTATGTGGAGTACATATTATTGAGATTACTAATACCCGATTTGATAAACACGCAGTTAACGAACTTAAATAAATATCATTGAGTGTTAGATGGGCTAATGGGAAAGTTACGAAAGAATCTAAATTAGAGTCAGTTAGGCCAGAAAGAAGGCAATACAAATTGTATAGCAATTTGGTTCTTGTACTTCGCTATGAGGTTTAGAGGTATAGGGACAACCTATGCAGTACGGATAACTAGCTTGCTTACTATAAGATAAGTCATAGTTTTGGAGGTTGATATGCTCAAAATTTTGTTCGTAATAAATACTTTAGTAGCAATAATAGCATTAGTCTTTTGGGTTATAGGAATTAAGATTCTTAAAAATCATGAGTGCGACATAAAAGGTATTAGATATATATTGTTGGGTACTAATGTTACAGGAATATGTATTGTTTTGACTGCCATACTTTTATGAGAATAGTTCCTAAATTTATTAAGAAAAAGACAGGTAAATAATGATATATGAAATGAGTGGATACATATGGGATTTTTGCGCTGGATAGTAGGAATAATGATAATTTTATGGTTATTAGGATTTGTACTTAATATTGGTGGGGGCATGATACACACGTTGCTTGTCATAGCCGTAATTATATTTATTTTTGATTTTGTTGGTGGAAGACGAAGACGTTAGAAAGTTTAGGAGATTAAAAAAAATTAGGAAGAGGTATTAAAATGGAAAAACGTGATTTATATATACAAAAAATTAAGGCTCAGTTAGAACAATATAGTGCTAAAATAGCGGGGATGCATGGCAAAGCCACTGAGGTCAATGTTGATATGAAATTGGAATATCTTAAACAAGTGGAGATGCTCGAGGGTAAGAGGGATGGTTTGAAGAAAAAATATGAACAACTTAGTAAAGCTAGCGAAAGTTCCTGGAAAGATATGAAAGAAGGAACTGAAAATGCTTGGAATGAGCTTAAGGATTCCGTTGCTAAAGCAACAAATCATTTTAAATAATCCTTATAGATTATAAATAACCTAAATTGGAGGAAAACAAATGAGATTTATAGGTCTAAAGATATCAATTTTAAACTCAGAAAGATAGTGTATTATATTATGGGCATAATTGAGGTAATTCTTGCATTTAGACTTATATTTAAGCTTCTTGGGGCGAATCCTGGGAATACATTTGTATCACTTATCTATACTATTTCAAAAACTTTTATTGCAACCTTCAGTGGTATTTTTAGATCTGCTGTAAATAAAGGGATAGAAACCAAGTCAGTTTTGGAGCCTACCACTATTATTGCAATGATAGTTTATGCGCTTATTGCATATGGAGTAGTAAGGTTAATTGAAATCTTTTCTACCAATAAGCATTGAGAGCTGCGATGAAACCTGACGCCTAATCAGGTCTCTACTAAAATTACAAATTTGTGCGAAAAGCCCACTCCTTCAGGTGTGGGATGGATAGCACTTGCAGACAATCAACGCAAGTATTATAAATAGTACTAAGTGTATAAAAACATCTATAGCATACAAAAATAAGACTATAATGACTAATATTTTGTATATTGTCCAAGGTATATGAGAAAAATATTATTAATACCTATTGTATTAGTGAAATTATTAAAAGATATGTAAGACCAAAAACAAACTAGCGACGGAAAGCGAGGTGAATATTCAGTGGCAAAAAAAGAACCTAAGCAAAGATTTGTTTTGAATCTAAAGCTTAAAACTGAAAACTTTGAAGAAGACATATTGGATAAGAGATTTGAAATAGGCAGAAAGATTTATAATTCAGTTTTAGGTAAAGCCTTAAATAGGTACAATGAAATGATTAAGAGTAGAAAATGGAGAAACAATCAATCTGAATTGTCAAATGTTTATAAAAGCAAATGCGATAAGAAAGAATTAAATAAGCTTTGCGCTCCATATTTTCATATTAAAAATGAAATGCTTAAAGAATTTAGGCTAGCTGAATATTCACTCCATCAAGATGTAAAATTAGTTCAACATGCATTCAAAGAAAATATAGATAGTTTCACGGCTCAGAAGATTGCATCAAGAGTATGGGAAGCTTTAGAAACTAATATATTTGGTAAAGGCGCGGAGGTTCATTTTAAAGGCAGAAATAACCCGCTAAATTCATTAGAAGGTAAGTCTAATAAGACTGGAATAAGGTATGACATTGAAACGAATACTTTTAAATGGATAGGTTTAAATCTTGAAACAATGCTTAATATAAATAATCAATATGAGATAGATGCTTTGAGGAATAAAATAAGTTTCTGTAGAGTTAAAAGAAAATTTGTACGTGGGCAATATAAATATATGCTTCAAATAGTTTTAGATGGGGTAGCTCCTGTTAAGTTTAACAAGGAGACAGGAGAAATTAAAAATAATATAGGAAGTGGAACTTGCGGAATTGACATAGGTACGCAAACAGTTGCTTTTATTTCTGATTATGATGTTAAGCTATACGAATTGGCTCCACATGTACAAAATATTGAAAATGAAAAACGTAGAATTCAAAGGTACATGGATAGAAGCAAACGAGCTACTAATCCTAATAATTTTAGTGAAATTGGAATGATTAAAAAAGGTGTTAAATTGGAATGGGAATATTCAAAGAAATATGCCAAAGCTAAGAATAAACTTAAGGACCTATATAGGAAACAAAAGGATATAAGAATGCAAGACCATAATATAATGACCAATGAAATAGTGAGAAATTGCAGTGTAATCTATGTTGAAGAAATGAATTTTAAAGGTCTTCAAAAGCGTTCCAAAAATACAACTATTAATGAGAAAACTAGGAAGATCAACAAGAAAAAGAGATTTGGTAAATCCTTAGCCAATAAAGCACCTAGTAAGTTTTTGGAAATATTAGATAATAAGTTAAGAGCTAAAGGTGGGAAATACTTTGAAATTAATACAAGGCAAGTGAAAGCTTCGCAATACAACCACCTAAATCAACAATATAATAAAAAGAAGTTATCTCAAAGGTGGAATTATTTTGAGTATAATGGACAACAACTTAAAGTCCAGAGGGATATATATTCGGCATACTTAATTAAAAATGTAAATGATGATTTATGCAGCATACATCTTGATAATTGTAGTAAGGGTTTTAATAAGTTTTTAGAACTTCATAATAAAGAAATTGAAAGATTGCAAGGATTAGATAATTTGAATAGTATAGGGATTTAGATTTAAAAAAAACGTCTTGAAACGGGCGTTATACTACCGCAAAGGTTGTCAATGGATTGCTTGGTAGTGAAATTCTTAGGGAAAATAATAAGTGTTAATATCATTTGTGATATCAAAGAAAGTTATTTAGTACCTAAGAACCCCATGCCTTTAGGCTTGGGAGTTTCAGATAATAGAGTTTCAATATTTTCAGATAATTATACTTTCTAATATATATGATATAATGTAACATTTTATTTAACAGGTAATATAACTTTTATGTAAGTTAATAAGCTTGAAAGGAAGTGATAATATGGGTTTATTAAGTTGGATAGGTGCAATAGTTGTATTTTTCTGGGTTTTAGGACTTATATTTAGTATTGGCGGCGGAATGATACATTTGTTACTTGTAATAGCTGTTATAGTGTTCATAGTAGATATGATTTCAAAAAAAAGAATTAGATAGGAAACTATTTCATCAACATGAAAGAGCCAGTAGGCTCTTTTTTTTATTCATACTAAAATTCATTGAAAGTTTCAGAAGATAGGCACTGCACAAGGTTTTTAATAAAGGCCCTAGGTTTATAATCTACATGTATCACCAATGGAAGTAAAAAATTACAGTTTTTACTACGACCTCGGAGGTTATTACATAAACTGGAAGTTTATGTTTGCTAAGCATATTCCCTTCATCTTAATTTAAGATGGGGGCTATTTGACGCTTACAATACTTATTATATTTATCTAATAAAAATTAACTATTTACAAGGAAATAACTTTCCAATACAGAATAGATATATATAAGACTATTTAAAGGAGGTCAAAAATATGTCAAAATTAGAAATTCCAAAAGATAAAGACGAAATAAAGCGACAAATTAAAACCTTACAGGCTCAATTAGTTATAGATGATAAGAAAAGAGATAGCAAAAGTAAGCAAATACACCAAGATGAAATTAAAGCCCTTAAAAAAGCTTTAAGTGATAAATAAAGATATTAACTATTAATATAGGGCACACAAATACTCGTAAAGAAAAAGAAAAGGATTAAGGCATTAATGCTTTAATCTTTTTGCTTTTATTACTCAATACCATCCTTAAAAGATTTTTCTTTATAGAACAAAGGGTACCACATTAAGCTACAAGCTTATTAGGATTATTATAAAACCAATTAAAATATTTTTATTGTTTAATTTAGTGGGTATGGTTATATTAATCTCTTTAGCAATAGCTTATTAATAGAATAGATGTAAAGAATATTAAATAAAGCTCTCAAAAGCTTACTCCATAGAGAAATTTATGAGGTAAGCTTTCTCTAATTGATTGAAAATAAACAGAAATTACTTATACTTATAATCATAGAATATAATTACTGTTTTTACCAAGTCACAGTTACCTTATTAAAAGATGTAATTTTTTTCTCCATTGTTAATGTTATAATACTTATTGAAAAAGTTTAGAATGTAAGGGTGTTTATGCTTAGTATATAAAGAAAAACTATGTGCATGTACATAACTTACAGTATTTTTTCAAATAATATTTTCTATGGTATTCCATAGGTTAACAGGAGGATAAAATTTTGCATAAGAAAATAGGGCTCCCTTTTGATTATAAAACAAAAAAAGAGTTTCCAAGTAAGTTGATGGATTGGATTGGCGATGTTTTTTACGATATTCTTCCGAAACACGGATATGAGATACGTGATGAGCAAATATATACTGCTTTTCAGCTTGCTGATGCAGTTTGTAATAAAAAAGTTCATCTGGCGGAGGCTGAGGTAGGTACCGGAAAGACTTTCGCCTACTTACTCACTGCAATTGCCTATGCTGGTTTTAGCGGAAAACCTGTAGTAATTGCATGTGCCTCGACAGCACTTCAGGAACAGCTGGCAGGGCCAAAGGGAGATATTCAAACACTTTCACGAATACTGGGATTAGAAATAGATGCGCCAATGGCAAAGGATCCTCGTCAGTATGTTTGTGATGAGAGAGTTAGTGGAATGGGGGGAGTGTTTGGCGATGCGACAGCCTCTGATGAGATTAATCAATGGTTAGTAAGGACTACAAAAGGTGAACGCTCAGAAATGCCGCATATATCCGATAGTGTATGGAGACAGATTGGGTGGGATGAGACTATGCCCTGTGATGCCTGTCCCAGAAGAGGCTTTTGTAAGCTTGTTAAGGTAAGGGAACATTACAGATCTTCCAAGGATTTAATTATCGCAGATCATAGTATCTTTTTTCAGGACCTGTGGACAAGGGATGAAAGAATTGCAGACGGTAAAATGCCTATGCTTCCAGATTACTCGCTGGTGATTTTTGATGAAGGGCATAAAGTCATACTGCCGGCAGCTATGGGTGCTGGAAGACAAATTCATAAAGAGGATATTGATAATATTATCCTTTGCATAGAGGAAATCCAGGGAGCAAGAACTTCACTGGGTGTAAGTGTAATTGCTTTGGAACAGGCCACTTCTAACTTTTTCGAAAAACTTAATCAAAACGTAATAGATGATGAGCAATCAGAGCGTCTGGCGGTTCGCATCGATGATATACTTCTGAAAGCAGCTGATACTTTTCATAAGGCACTAGATCGGTTGCTCTTAGAGATACAAATTGAGGAAGAGCTATACATAGACGCGCTACCGGAAAGCACGTTACATACCTTTGAAATTCAAATAGAACTATCAATTACAGCCTTAGATAGGTTTGGTAGGAATAAAGGTAGAGAGGTTATTACTTGGGTAGATAGGGCAGACGGCAGCTTTTGGGTAGTTCCTCGGAATTTGAGCAGTATGCTAGATAAACATTTATTTTTAAAAAAATTGCCTGTGGTGTTTACTTCAGGAACTTTAAGTGATGAGGGGGATTTTGGTTACCTTATGAGGACTCTTGGTTTAAAAAATCCAGCAATATCAACGGTTGGAAGTCCATTTGATATTGAGCAGCAGGTGGTGGTTTATTTACAACAGCCATCCTTTGAGGAAACTGACAGTGCCAAGTTTTCACGCAAAATTAAACAATTACTATGTTTGCTGAAAGAAAATGGAGGAAGAGCGCTGATACTTGCGAGCTCTTTGAAGGAAGTCAGGAAAATAAGAAAAGAAATTAGTGGATACGCGCTACCTTTTGAAGTTTTATGGGAGGATAAAGGTGAGCGAGGATACCTTGTCCAAAAGTTTCGTGGGGAAGTTACATCTGTATTAGTAGGTTCTACCTTTTGGGAGGGAATTGATGTGCCCGGGGAGTCTTTATCTCTCGTTGTAGTTTGGCAACTTCCCTTTCCGTCCCTAGACCCTTTGATTGAAATGAGGCGGAAAGAAGCAGAAGAAGAGGGGATGAACCCACTTATAACCGTTGATTACCCTGAAATGGGATTGAAGTTAAAACAAGGTTGTGGCAGATTAATTAGAACAAAGGATGACCGTGGAGCAATAGCTGTCATGGACCAAGTAATAGGAACCCCATGGGAAAAGGTGGTTATGAGGGCTCTACCTAGAGGAGCGAAAATAAAAACTTTGGAACATAGGGATATTTAAAATACCACACCTTCTTCAATAGAAGGATCTAACCTAAGCAAATTTATTTAATATGCTTAGGTTATAAGATATATTTTAAAATCATATCTTATTTTTTATGAAAAATATAACTGAAAAAGAGGTATAAATTATGATAAAACCAATTGTAAAAGATATATTGTTTTTAGGACAAAAATCAGAAGAGGCAACTAAAAATGATATAGTAGTAATTGATGATTTAATAGATACATTAAGTGCAAACTTAGAGCATTGTGTTGGATTGGCTGGTAATATGATTGGAGCAAAAAAGCGTATATTGGTATTTAATGTAGGCAACCTTATTATGCCTATGATAAATCCAGTTATATTAAAGAAAGAAAAGCTTTATGAAACAGAAGAGAGTTGTTTATCTTTAATTGGCTTTAGAAAAACAAAGAGATATGAAATGATAGAGGTGGAGTATCTTGATAGAAATTTTAATAAGCAAAAGAAAGTGTTTAATGGATTTGCAGCACAAATAATTCAACATGAAATGGATCATTTTGAAGGTGTAATAATCTAATTGAATATTTGAAGGAGCAAAAAAATGTACAGGCAGCCTAGTAGCAAGAACAAACTGTTCCCAGTTTCTTCTATGGGGTCTGGACAGCCATCTAAAAAAAGGTAATAAAGCAGAGACATGGCTAGAATGACCTGTTTGATTAAGATTCAAATGAAAATAAGTTGAGTAGAAATGTTTATTGTGAAGCATATTTTCTTTGCATTTATTAGGTTGTCGGTTTGACCCCATTGTAAAATATGGAAGCGTATGTGGACAGATTTTACTTGCTACCCAGTCAACGAGGTCAAGAATATCAGAAGTCATAGCACCAAAAGATTTTATTTCCTTCTTTCGCCCATTTAAGATACAAGCTACGATAACCCTTTTGTGAACATCAAGTCCACAACAATTCTTATAGACTACTTCCATTAAGAACACATCCTTAAAATAAAATTACCGGTGTAGCCTCTTTATTAAATTCATAATCTATTCCACGTGCTTTGCGGTTGAGCAAACACAATCTTTGATACATAGAAAGAAGCCAAATCAAGCTCGGGGGAAGTAATAATAACTGGAAGTTATTAATTTTCTGGACCTCGGAGAGCTAGAGTGGCCCGCTTGCTCCTAACAATACCAGGGGTTTAAGGTCATTTTCATATTGTTTCCATAATATGTTTTTTGGACAGTCTGGGGTGGTTGGGAAGGAGGAACGACTGAGATTGCTACTAATAAATAAAAGCTATGAATATTGGTGACCATGGATAAATTAATCTAAACAGTAAACACTAATAAATATTAAAATCATGCAGGAGAGTAATTATGGATAAGGATGATTTAGTAAGAAAAGCTTATGAAATTAGTGATAGATATAATGTAATTTTAAAGGGAAATATAAAAATCTCAAGAGATGTTAACTGCATATTGTTTGCTCATTATTGTAAGAGTAACGTATTTTACAAGGATTTTTTCAGAGTGTCTAAAGATATTTTTAATGTAAATAGAGTTGCCAATAAGAATTTAAAAGAAATAAAAAAGATTGTGAAGTCAGCCGGCTACAAGAAAGTATGGACAAAAGGCATTTTCTCTTTATACGGAGATTTAAGACCATTAGCTGCAGAAGCAGGCTTTGGGAAATGGGGAGATAAGGGAATAATTGAAAATGAAGAATATGGTACAGATTTTTTAATTACGGCAATATTTTACAAGTAATGGGATATATTAACCATATAAATGAGGATGCATTCAAGCACACTTAGATATAAATGTGCAAAAATTATAAAAGAAATTGGTAAAGTATTTAAAAGGAAAGAGATATATATGAAAGAACCGTAAAATATCGGTAATCTAAAAGAGTAAATATAGATTTAAAAGTTAATAGAAGATTAAAAGTTATAATTGGATTTATGGCTTTTTACTTTTATTTAACTCGGCAAATAGAGATGAAATCATTAGCAAATCATGAGGAGTGAATTGAAAAGATTCCAATTGAAATTATATGTAAGAGGATAGGTGGTTATTATGGATACACAATATGTAAAAGGAGATTGTATATTTGCAAGAATCAACAAAACGATAAAACAATATGAGTATTTAACAGAGGATATAGAGACAGAAGTAATGATAATAGGTGGAGGAGTCACTGGGGCAATTTTAGGATACTATTTCAGTAAAAATAATATTAATTGTGTTATTTTAGAGAAAGCAAGAATAGGTCACGGCAGTACTAGTATAACAACCTCATTACTTCAATATGAGCTTGATAGTAATGCTATGGAGTTAAAGTCATATACAAGTATGGAGAATATAATAAAATCATATAAGTTGGGGATAAAGGCATTAGATGAAATTCAAGAGTTTATAGATAAATATGGGAATAGGTGTGATTTTAAAAGAGTAGATAGTTTTTTATATACAGCTAAGAAATTAGAAAAGAAGGGGATGGAAGAAGAATATGATATTAGAAAAGAGGCTGGATTACCTGTAGAATTTATTGATGAAGATAATAATCCATTTTTATTTGATGTAAAGGGTGGTGTATTAGGTAAAGGTGGAGGAGCTGTATTTGATCCCTATAAATTTACTCATCACCTAATTGAGGTGAGTTGTGAAAAGGGATTAAGAGCATATGAAAACACAGAGGTTATAGATGTTAAATATTGCGATGATGGTGTTACCGTAGAAACTGTGTACGGTCATAAAGTTAAAGGGAAAATTGTTATTGTAGCTACAGGATATAATACAGAACTTTTCACTAAAAGGACTTTTGGAACTAAGACTACTACATTTAATATTGCAACTAGTCCAATAGATAACATTGAGGATATTTATAAAAACGTAGTTACTAGAGATAACAGAGTTCCTTATAATTACTTTAGAACAACTAGAGATAACAGGCTCATAATTGGAGGGGAGGATATAAACTTTATACCAGATATATATAATGAGCAATTATGTAGTAAAAGTTATGAAACATTAGAACAAAGGCTAAAAAGTTTATTTCCAAATTTAAATATAGAGATAGAATATAGATATTGTGGAGCGTTTGCATCTACGCAAGATAATTTGGGTTTTATAGGGAAAGATCCGACTAATTCTAAATTATGGTATTGCTTAGGTTATGGGGCAAATGGAATATTATTTGCTATGCTAGGTGGAATGATGTTAAGTAAATTATATTCTGGAGAAGTAGATAAAGATATGAACCTATTTAAAGTAGATAGATTTGATCATTAAACTTACTATTAATAATATTAGATTTAAAAAAGTAAAAATTTAACACATACATTACAAATAAAACCAGAGAAAGGAGATAATAAATCACTTTATATATAGTGATTTATTTATTAGAAAATATGTTTATACCTAAAAGAATTATATTTGAAAAAGATTCGTTAGATTATGAAATGGGTAAGAGTATTTTTTCTAAGTTTAAAGATAATGATAATGTTGAGATAATAAATTTGACCTCTAATAAACTAAAACAACATATTCCAGGTAATGATTTATTCACTCAATATAGAGAAGGTAAGAGGACTTTAGTAGTTGGAACTAAAAAGACTTTAAAGTTTCAATCATGCAAACCATCCGCCCACTATCAGCTTCCCTTAGTATCAGGGTGTATGGGACAATGTGAGTACTGCTATTTAAATACTAAGTTAGGAGATAAGCCTTTTGTAAAAGTACATACTAATATAGATGATATTCTTAATCAAGCTCAGAAATATATTAATGAAAGATTACCAGAGATAACTATATTTGAAGGAGCGGCTACATCTGACCCTATACCTGTGGAACCTTATACACATTCATTGCAGAAATCCATAGATTTTTTTGGGAAAAACCTAAACGCTAGATTTAGATTTGTAACAAAATATAATGATATAGAATCATTGCTTAACTTAGAACACAATGGTCATACAGAGATAAGATTTAGTATTAATACTTCTTTTGTAATAGATAAATATGAACATTTTACTGCTTCTCGTGACAAAAGAATAGAAGCAGCTATAAAGGTAGCTGAGTCAGGGTATCCTACTGGTTTTTTAATTGCTCCAATATTTATTTACCCTAGTTGGAAAGAAGAGTATCATGACTTATTATTAGAACTAAGTAGTAAGCTTCCAAATAACTTAAAATTCCCAGTAACCTTTGAAGTAATATCTCATAGGTATACAACAATAGCTAAAAATAGAATACTTGAGGTATTCCCTGAAAGTGAATTACCTATGAATGATGAAGAACGTAAATTCAAATATGGACAATTTGGATATGGTAAGTATGTATATCAAAAGGAAAGTATAAGTGAAATAAAAGAATTCTTCACAAAAGAGATAGAAGAAATATTTAAGAATAAAAAAGTTTTGTATATTATATAGGCATTTTAGTGTAGTTGTTTTATTATTATAAAATGTTAATTGTAAGTCAATTACGAGCACTAAAAAATCCTATGCTTTAAATAAAGGCTATGTTTAAGAATAATGTTGATAATATAGCAATTAATAAGAGACGCCAAATTGCGTCTCTTATTACACATTTTATGAATAATATTAATTATTTACTTGTACCCATGCTATTAATCTTATATTCCCCGCTAACCTTTTGGACTTCTAAAAAAGCAGACTTATTTACAATCCATGAATCTTTTATTTCTCCATTACCCGCTAATACATATGAGTTTATATCCACTGGTTTTAAAGAGTATTCAATGTAAAATGTAAATTTATCACTATTACCCTGTAAATCATTTATCTTGTTAATTGTATAATCTGTAATCTTTAATTCTTTTATTACCGAGTCTTTCTTGTATTCACTAAAAAGTTTTATCATAATCTGTTTAGAAATGACTTCTACATTCGTAGAATCTGTTTTCAAAGCAATATCTTTAATTGTTGGTTCATAACTTACAGTTTGTTTAGCACAACCAATAAAGAAACCACTTATACAAAGGATAAAAATTATTATAAAATTTCTCTTTAAATTACCTATAATATCCCCCTCTTTAAATTTGTTATATTATATAAATATGTCCTTGTTTCATTATACAGTATATTAATGTAAATATTCAATTTTTTAACATAACTATATATAAATTGCTTCTCTAATTTTAAAATCCTTTAATTTTGTATCAGAATGAGATGTGTGTGATTGAACTAATAAATATTTGCTTTTTACAGTATCCTTCTGTGTGCTAAATAACTGTAACCATTTAAACCAATACATATAGTTAGCAAGGTATTTTGTGCAAACACTATGAAATCCATACATCCATTCTTTTAGTTTGCTATGGAAAGCATTTATGTGTTGTATATGGTATATGCCTTCCTTATGCTTATCACGCTTAATCTGTTGTAGTTCTACATCCAAATTTTTGGCAAACTTAATATAACTCTTGTGTGAGTCAGTACAGAGGGTTGAATTATCTTCTATCCTACCTGTAAAGAGTCTTTCTAAATCTGTATGCTTCATTCTACCTTTACAGATTAACTCTGTCACAATGTTTCCTACCCTATCAATCGCACATAGTACACAGACTTGCTGTTTTGATATACCTCTTTTTCTTTTTTCAAGCGGACTACTCATACTGCCCTTAACTCCACGTCTATGAGGTTCTCGTGGCATTGTAAAAGTGGTGCTTTTCTTATGATTTCATTTAAAGGACTCCCTGAAAAATGCCTCGTCAACTTCTATAACTCCACCAACATGACCAATACCCATATACACTCTGATAGCGTCTAAAAACTTATGCCTCCAGTAAAAAGAGGTCGGTACACTAATTTCGACTACCTCAGCACATTTTCTTATGGAATAACCATTTATCATACATTTAGAATATAGTATCCATTTTTTAATATCTTTTTTGCTGTTATATCTTGGTGAACGTGTAAAATCAGTGAAGGTCTTTCGGCAGGACTTACAAATATATCTTTGTTTATTATTAAACTTGCCATATCTCGATACTTCATCGTGTCCACAACAAGGGCAGACCTTTCCCTTGGAAAACCTATTCTCTTTAACTTCATTTGTAACTTCAGTAGCAAACGAACCTAATACAATAACTTCTTCAAGGTAGGCTAAAATTTCTTCCTGTCCAGTTGTTCCTAACGCCTCTAAATCTTTTTTTACTGACTCTACACTTGGCATAATAAGACCTCCGTAATCCTTCATATAGTCTTATTATACCATATTATTCAATATATATCCATTTTCAACATCTTTATTAAACATAGCCTAAATAAAAAAGCATAAGCGGTTCACGAAGTGGTCCGCTTGCTATGATTTTCGGAGCTTTCCCTGTCACCCTAGTGAGAACGCAGTTGCCACTTGCTATATCTTATGAAAAAGCTTCTGCCTGAGCCTCTGCTTTCTTTCTGTCCCAGCCTCTTCTTACCATTTTTTCAATTATTTCATGTTTAATTTTCTCAAGTCTTTTTAAAGTTTCTTCTGATAGTTCCTGATTGTTATCGCTCATATTTTTCCTCCTTACCATAATTATTTTACATTTAAATCACTATCATTAACTACCCACATATGGCCATCTTCACCAATTAGTAATTGTTTTGTTTCAGGATTATAGGAGTTGATTATATAGTTATATTTCTTTAGGGTTGTTCCTATTTCGTATAGATACTGTTTGTAGTGTCCTTCAAATTCCTCAATAAGTTGATTAATTTGTATTTCTTCTATATTAAGATTATCTTGAAGTTCCCTAAGTTCCTTAGCAACTGTTAAAGGAAGCATTCCTATATATTCTCCTTTTGTATTAGCTATTTCATCATTTTGCTTATAATTATTTCCACCTAATTTCTTACCAGATTTTAAACTTATAACTTCGCTCATTGTATTCCTCCTATGGTTATTTATTTTAGAGTTTTTAGAATTACACCAGTGTTAACAATATACAAAGGCTTTTTTCAATTCTGCACAGAAGAAAGTAAAAACTTCCAGTTTTTACTATGACCTCGAATTAAATTACAATAACTGGAAGTTATTGTTTGCCATTCACTTCACTGCCAATATCTGAAAGGTGCCTGTCACCTTTGAAAAATTGGAAATGAGTTTTCAATTTTTGTTGCTCAGCTCATTAAGAAAGAAGATAGATAAGGTTACTTGCGGGGATATTACTATTAATAAGTTTAAGGTTAATTTTGGTGAGATTGATCCGAGTGATAGGGTAAATGGGCTTTTAGGACTTGACTTTCTTAAAGGCGCAGCTGTTATTATTGATGTGGATGAAAATAAAATTATATTAAAAGGATAATATATTTCTAAAAAATAGCAGTTAGCAAGAGAAACATTTGGAAGTATTTAAACATTGGAAATTAAAAATTTTACACCTCTGGGTCATTTGCGAAGGACGTAGGCTAGAGCTTGTTAATCGATACATACGTAGGATTAAAAGATGATTATAAGAAATATGACTTATACTGTCCTACAATAGTACAGGAAAGTGAAGAAATAATGATTCATAAAAAAATTGATATTAATAAGATGGAACCATTTAAAAAATTTACATTAGAACGCCTTAAATGATTAGTATTGAAAAAAGATGGAGGTTCTATTAAAGAAATATTAGATTTTGTAAAATTAACTAGGTATGGTCAATAGGAATCTGTCTTAAAATAGAAAGTTATATCTATAGCGATAGCAAACAATAATTTCTAGTTATTGTAACGTTCCCCGAGGTCAAAGTAAAAACTGAAAGTTTTTACTTTCTAATAATTCCCAAATTAGATAAGCTTAAAGAAGTATACATTAATAATAAATTCTAGGCGAAATTACTGAAAAGTTATGTAATATAAGAAATAATTCAATTATCGTTAGCGAAACAAATTTGCTACTGATTTCTACATACCACAGAACTTAATTGGAATTGATATTTTTTCCAAGTCACAGTTACCTTAGTGGGTCACATAGTTCATACCGCAGACGAACGGATATATGTTTAAATTAAGACTTTAAAAAGCAAAATAATATTGAAATAACCGTCTAGGGCTAAGATGGCTATTTCTTTTGGCTCAATATAGTTTATAATTATGTTGTATGGGGTTGCTTGTTATAAATTGGTAAATATAAAGATTTTTTATATAAATTTTTGCTGGCGCTACCTAATTTTTAATATTTCTTATAGCTTTTATAAAATTTTAACTTATCAAAGGAGGAGAAAATGAAAATAGGTAAATTCACTATGCAAAATAATATAACTATTGATGCAGTGAGATACTACATAGAATTGGGGCTAATAATACCTGAAAAAAGTGGAGGACAGTATGACTTTGATGAAAGATGCAAGAGTGATCTTGAAAAAACAATTAAACTTAAAGGTCAAGGGTTTACCCTAAATGAAATTAAAGCAATATTTGTACTTAAGAGGATTGGTAAGCTTACCACATATCAAGAGAATGAATATTATAGGGACATTTATTGTAACAAGAAAATTGAACTTTCTAGTAAAATTAAAGAATTGGAAAGGTTTAGAGATAAATTAGAAGAAACGATAGAGGATCTATCTAAAATAAAATGTATGGATAATTTTAAAATTGGTATAGATATTGAAGCTTTAAAACTATTCAGCTGCCTGAAATGTGGAAAAGAGTTGATACTTTCTGATGGAATTATTACAAATAATCAGGTGATGGAAGGCAAACTTAAATGTACTTGTGGTGAAGATTATAAAATTGAAGATGGAATTTTACTAGTTGGAAGCGTACAATCTGAAACTAATTTAGATATAGTAGATTATGTTAATTCAACTGATTCAGAATACCTAGATAATGTTTACTCTGGGCTTGAGTATATGAATAAAAAAATACAATTTGAGAAATTAAATAATAAAATTATATTGGAGATAGGTTCTGGTGCAGGTTTCTTTCTAAGGAGTATATATACTGATTTACCGGATGATTCCTTATATATTGCAGTAGATAATGATTTGAATAGGCATAAATTTTTAAAGTCAATGCTTCAAAAATCTGAGTACAACAAAAGAGTGATATTTTTATGTTGCGATTTTTTGAAAATGCCATTAAAAGATAATTTAGTTGATGTTTTGATAGATTTTAATGGTACAAGTAATTACTCATTCGAACATGAAGAGTTTTTGCTAAATTTAATTGATAAGTCTTTAAAAAGAAAGTTGATTATGATTGCTGCATACATTACATTCAATAATTTTAGCATTGACAGCAGCATTATAGAAAAAGTAAGGAAAAATTTTATTTTAAAAAGTATAAAAAATAATATTTTAAATTTACAATACAATATAATCGATGAAAAAACATCTAAATCAATATCTAAGGGCGGTAAATATGAAAATTATTTTAAGTGCAATGAAGGAATTTCTTCATATATTGTATATGCAAAAAGGTAGCCTTTACACCATGTTTTATTTAAAAAAATGAAAAATTAAGTAAATTAAGCTATTGACGTGGTGTAAAGCCCCTTATCTAAAATATAGATAGGGGGTGTTTTCTATGTTTAAGATATTTTCTAAAGATTCAATTAATAAAAAAGAATTATCTATTTTGTTGATTTTTTCCTGCGCAAAGCTTGTTTCATTATTTGGGAGCGCAATATAAGCTTTTGCACTTGAATTGTATGTATTGAAAACTACCGCTTCAGGATTATATTTTAGGGAGGTTATCAGATGGAAATTTACTTTATCTTAGTAATACTAATACTTGGCTTAATATTGACAGGGGCACTTTTCCCAACTTGGACACCTACTATTAAGGGCAAAAATAGTGTTAGGGTATATGAGCAAGTTTCAATAAACGGCGCTAAACATCAACTTATGATACGAGGTGTAGATAAGAATAACCCTATTTTAGTTTTTGTACATGGTGGGCCAGGGTGTTCGGAAATTCCATATGTAAGAAAGTATCAAGATATTTTGGAGCAGAAATTCACCATAGTTCACTACGACCAACGTGGAACTGGCAAATCATATCATTTTTTTGAGGACTACTCAAATTTATCTCCAGAATTACTCGCAGATGACTTAATAGCACTAACTAGATATATTCGTAAAAGATTTGGAAAGGATAAGGTGCTGTTAGCTGGTCATTCCTTTGGATCTTATATTGGAATGGTGGCTGCTGCAAAAGCACCAGAAAATTATATTGCCTACATCGGAATTGGACAAGTATCAAATTTTAATGAAAGTGAAACAGATTCTTTAAATTATTGCATTGAAGAGGCAAACAAAGCAGCAAATAAAGACGATATTGCAAACCTTGAAAAAATAAGAAGCCAAGTTGAAAAGGGAGATATTTTCGTTCCACGTAATTACATAGGAAAATATGGTGGTGGTTCACGCCTTATTGATGAGGATGGCCTTTATACCAAAGGCTATCTTACAAATCGGGAATACAATTTACTTGACAGAGTTCGTCTTAATTTAGGCGTGAAAAAAAGTGAGGTTATGATTGGTGACTTACTTCAGAATCCTTTGCCAAGTCTTGTTAAAAAACTTGAGATACCATGTTACTTCCATATGGGACAGTATGATTATAAGGCTTCATCAAAAGCCGCAAAGAATTATTTTGATTCTATTACATCACCTGAAAAAGAATTTATACTATATTGGGAATCAGCGCATTATCCACAATTTGAAGAAAAAGAAAAATTTGCTGAGTGGCTTATTAAGAAATTCTCAAACTAACATATCTTACAAATAATGAGGACTTTCGGTAACTTGAATATATAGAGATATGGTTAGATAGCAAACAATAACTTCTAGTTATTGTAATGTACACCAAGCTAAGATGATTCAAAGACTCATCACAAAATTATGAAAATACAAATTTGGTTATACTTTTTAATAAGCTAAAGAAAAAATCTGAAAGAGAAATTGAAATACTTAAGCAGAAACTGGCAACTTATGAAGATATAAGAGCAGCCTTATTAAATATTACATCTAAAATTATCGCATTATAAAAAAGAAAGGAGAGAAAAGTGAATACATTACTGACATATGAAATTAGAATTTTCAATGGAAAAGAAAAAATACAAACGTTCATACAAAATATAGAGGTGATAATATGCCAGCAACAGTGACAATAGTTAGACCTAATATTACACGGGAAGAAGAGACGAAAGTTTTTGAGCGTATCTCATGCACATTAGAAAAGATAATGGCAAAAGAGTATGGAATTAAAACTAAATTTACGTTAACCCGCGCAAGATAAAAAGTAACGCACTAAAGATATAAAGTAGATTTAAAGAATAAAGTTGTTAGTTAATTTGATATTAGATTTTATTAAATTCTAATTAAGTTCAGTTAAGAGCTTAACATAGCCTTCTGCTTATTCTATTGTTAAGATACGTGCTGTTTGATGTGCTAATTACTACATATGCACTTCAAAAACGAACCCGTTGTCTTCATGCATAGGTGCTTTTTTATTTTGCAGTTAGAACATTAAAGAAGGATATAAAAAATGTTTTTACTGTACTTAATGGAAAAGTGACCTTGATGATATTGAGGTTGAAATAGAATAGATGAACTGGATAATAGGATATTTAGATAAAGCTAAAGCTTATCAATACTTTTAACTTGTCCACTTGTCCAGCATATAAATGGCTTGTTTACTAGGTTTTAATACATATTAGGGACAAGGTGGACAAGAATGTCTTACGCGGATATACGTATTAGGCACACCTACCCTTGTTATTCTACCTAATTTACATACTTCTATAGAGAATTCTTGTCCCACTTGTCCCAAAGGAGCTCCAAACCCTTATTTTATAGGGCTTTGTGTGCTGGGACAAGGTGCGGGACAACCTAAAAGATACTGTCCACACTGTCCCATAGATTCTCTTATAAAAACTCTTTTATGCTGTAAATAGGCAATTGAACTATATCATTAATCTTCTAACACACTTCAAGTTTCCTCATTACCCCACCTATCTCAATTATTTCTTAAAGAAGCTTAATTACAAAGAATACAAAATAAAATATACTGTAAAAAAATCAAAACAAGATAGTAGCAAACAATAACTTCAAGTTATTGTTACGTCCCCCAATGTCATGACATAAACTGGAAGTTTATATTTGCTAATCAATTGCGGATTCTGGAACGCACTTAAAGCTGCAATATTTTTTATTATTAGAACATATATAAGGCTCATTTTTAAATTTAACTTTACAATGATTGCATGTATACATAAGATCACCTCTCTGTTTTATTTTTGTGCTTAATGTACGTATTTAAAATCTTTCTCTAAGTTTTTAATATCCTCTTTAGTTGGCCGGGTGGTATAAGTTTCAATATTCTTCAATTGATTATAATCCTCCAATTTTATGATCTTCTTCCTTATTTACAATATACAAAGGGATTCTGTATTTCTGCACGGATTAGTTTGTTACTAAAAATAAAATATATATAAATGTTAAAGTTTATTTCATAGAGGAATCTAGGGGGTAGGCTTTCGCTAGTTGATTAAAATAATTAATTAGAATTTGTTGACAAAAATGTTACTCTATATAGAGGAAATTGGAAATTAATGTAGAAATATAGTTTGTGGGAGCTTAAAAGATTATATAAGAAAGAATGAAAAAAGGAGAGTATATGGAAATATTATATGAAATGATAACAAAGCTTTGGTTTCTATGGGTAATAGTTATTGCATTAGGTGTATTAGAAGTTTTCATGCCTAGAATCAAAGGCTTTACTGGTGAGAAATCTGTTGCTTTTATCTTATCTGGTCTTGATAAAACAAAGTACAAATTAATTAATAATATAATGTTGCAAATAGAAAATAAAACAACACAGATAGATCATGTAATAGTATCTAACTATGGTATTTTTGTTATAGAAACTAAGAATTATAAAGGTTGGGTTATTGGGAATGAATTTGATGAAAATTGGAAGCAGGTAATTTATAAGCGTAAAGAAAAACTACATAATCCAATAAAACAGAATTATGGACATATACAAGCTTTGAAAGAGATTTTAAAGGAATATCAAGATATAAATTACATTTCAATAGTAGCTTTTACAACAAAGGCGGAGTTAAAAGTAACCGCTAAAACAGATGTCGTGTACACTATTAAATTACCGAAGACAATAAAGAAATATAATGTAGAGAATATTAGTGATTTAGTCAAAGAAGAAATATATACAAAGCTTCTTTCGTTAAATGTTGATAGTAAAGAAACTAGAAAAACACATGTAAAAGCAATTCATAATACTTTAGCTGAAAATACTTTAGCTGAAAAGCGTATCAAAATAAATAGTGGTATCTGCCCTAAATGTGGAGGACTATTGGTATTAAGAAATGGAAAGTATGGTCAATTTAAAGGATGCAGCAATTTTCCTAAATGTAGGTTTATCGAAAAATAACAGACAGCTTCATTTAAAACACCTTTTTTAGTTTTTTGTAATGGAATATTTGAATTGGTAATTTTCTGGACCTCGGAGGTGTTAGAGGGGACCATCTTTCTATTCGACATATTTAGCTTATCCCTAGGGGTCATTGGGGGACCAACGGGCAGCCTTGCTATTAGTTCATAGAGAAAAATTGTATTTTGAAACGGAAAAAATATGTGATATAAGCAACAAAACAAAGGATATACGGTTAGGGATTAAATCGGTTAAATTTATTATTTTAATGAATATATTTTTGAAAAAGTTGGGATGATTCAGAAGAGATAGTGTACGCTTCACTACCAATATCTGAAAGGTGACTGTCACCTTTTAAAAATTGGAAATGAATTTTCAATTTTTGTTGCTTCTGATGTTAGTTAGAAAATGGAATTCGAAAATAGTTAATAGGTTTTTAAATTAGCCACTTGCAATGTGAGTGGAACCTTAATAATAAATTCTAGGAGAAATTACTGAAAAGTTATGTAATATAAGAAATAGCAAACAATAACTGCTAGTTATTGTTACGTCCATCGAGGTCGTGACATAATAGATTGCGTAATTTTATGTGGAGATATAACAGCAGATTATGTAGTTACTTCTTTTAATGAGCTTGAAGATATGCAATACTACGATTATAAAAAAAATATTGAGATGTTGCAACAATTAAATAAAGAGGTTTTATTTATTTTGAGTAACCATGATGTTTTTAATGTTGATAAGACGGATACAAATTACTTACCTTATTGTAATACAGAAGCTTTTAATGATTTCGTATCTATAGAGTATATTAATTTCCCTATGTATGGAACAAAGCGTGAAGGAAATGAACAAGATATGATGCACAGGATATCTAAGCTTAATATAGACAATAAAAGCATTATTATATCACATATCCCACCATATAAATGTTTAGACAAAGCTAATAATGGAGTTTATTATGGCAGCGGAACTATTAGAGATATGATAAAGGAAAAAAAGCCTGCATATTTTTTCTGTGGACATGTGCATGATGCTTTTGGTTTTAAAAAATTACATAATACATTTGTTGTAAGCGTTGCTTGTGATAAAATTACAACAAGAGGTTGGGTTGTAAATTTAGAAACTGTAAAATATGAGAAGGTAATATTATAAAAATACAATTTCAGTATGGAAAAAGGGGAAATTCATATGGTTTATATGGTTGATAGAGACGAACTTACTAATATACTTCTTAATAACAATGGAGATGAGATTTTATCTTATGCAGATAAAATCTTAGAATTAGTGCCTGAATTAATAGTTTGTAGTAGATGCGAATATGAAGATAGAGTACATAAAGATAATGTTTATATGCATATTATCCACGTAGTTGCAGGTACAGTGGGTGTGAAGCATCTGGCAAAACAAGATTAAACATTGGAAATGGATTTTCAATTTTTGTTGCTAAAAATGAAGTGTGAAGGATATAAAACTGTTAGACTTGAGAAACATAGAGGATGAAATATATCAATTTAGATAATAAAAAACTTTTTAATGAAGGAATTTAAGTTTTTTTCTAGAATATTGGTATGTTAGGAAGTATTGGGAAGTATTGTGTGGAACGTATAAGTACAAAGTAAGTTTTATTTTTACTAAAAACGTACCCTTGTATATAATATATTAAACAATGCATGTAACTATATAAAATGTATATGTTTGTAATTAAAGGAGACTTAACATGGTGAAGTTTTTAAGTGAAAAAGTTATGGATGCATTTTCTTCAATGAAGACAACAGATAGTATATCGCTTGAAAGTAATGAAGATATAAAAAGATTAGAAAAATATTATATTGATCCATTTAACTACGTTAACAATATAATGCAAGAAGAAGATAACTTTATTATAGGAAGAAGAGGGACAGGAAAGAGTACGCTTATTTATAGGGCATTTGCAGAGTGCATTAATAGTTGGGACAAAGGTAAGAAAATATATAAGAAAAACATATTACCTATATTCATTGACTTAAGTAAATGTGAAATATTAACCCAAAAAATAGATGAAGATATAATTTTTGAGGAGTATTTTACATATGAGTTAGTAAGAGCGTTTAGAAAATATATTAACTTATTATGGCCTTATATTATATCATCGGTTGAAGAAGATGAAGATAAGTCAAAGCTTTTTAACATCAGAGAGTATATGGATCAATTAGATGAACTTATAAAAAAAGATGTTACCTATACAAAAAAGTGGAAGTATACATTAGGTGAATTTTTAGATAAAATTGCTTTGATAAAAGAATTATCCAATGCAACAGCTATATATATTTTTGTTGATGAGTATTCAGAATTAAGCAGTACAAATCAAAAAATATTAGGCAATCTATTAAAAAGACTAAGAGGAACGAGACGGGGCATATATTTTAAAGTATGTGCAATAACAGATAATTATGATTTAGGGGAAATTAGATTACAAAGAGATTTCTATGAAATATCTCTAGACCTATATAAATTTATTGAGAGATCAAACGGATTAAATGATGCGTTTAATAGGTTGGAAAAGTTCACAAGTAATATCGTACAGGAAAGATTAAATGTATTTGGATGCGAAACAGATATAAGTAGTATTTTTAACGATTATTCACAATCTATTAGTCTATTAACAAGAGCTTCGATAGGAATCCCAAGGACTATAGGAATTATCCTTAAAGAGGCTTGGGCACAGGCACAAGCTAAAAAGAGAATCAAAATATCTAATGATGACTTAATGTTTGGAATAAAAAGTGCAGGGGATAGTTATTATGGATTTTTTTCAGGAAATGTAGGACCAGTAATTCCTAAGCTTTATGATGATATATTTGAAGAAATATTAACTAGAGCGAGACAAGAAAGAAAAGTAAATTCTAAAAAGTTTGCTAGTATGTTTCTGGTAGGTGGATTTAGAGATAGTCATTTTAAGTATTTAACTGAAAACTATCTGATTCATTTATTGAAGAAAGATGAAACATCTGTAAAAGGTGAAACAAATTTAAGCTTATATATGATAGATCTTGCATTCATAAATAAATATAATATTGGGTTTGGCTTAGACAGAGATGTTTATAGGCAACAGAGATTTGTTTATAACGATATTATGAAAAAATATGATGTGTATTTTACAAATACTAGGAAGGAGTATAGATGTCCACAATGTGATACGGAATATACTCAAGAACAACTTTTTTTACCTCAATTAAATACTTATTTAGAGTTTTGCCTTAGAGATAGACATATGTTAGTAAAGATTGATGGAATAGATGAGGGAAATCAGACATTTACGGAAATGGAAAGAAAGATTATAGGTACGATTAGAAGTAGAACAGTAAATGATGCTATATTAGCTAGGGATGTTTCAGAAATAGTAGGCTGTAATAAAATTAAAGTAGCGAAGTTTGCTGAAAAAGTGGAAAAAGAGAATTTAATAAAAAGAGAAAGATTAGATGGTAATAACTCACCATATAGATACTATAGGGGGAAATAACAATATGAATAGCGAAGAAAGTATTAAATTTTTGCTGGAGCAAAAGGAAGCAATTGTTAATCTTCCAGATAAGAGAAGAAGTCCTCAATTTGATAAATGGAAAAGAAGGACAAGATTAATAATCGAAAAGGTATTTAGTAATGGAAGTTTGCATTTAAAAGAATTTGATGGAATTAGATATAGCTTGAGTGTGTTTTCATTAAGTACTCCAGAGGAAAGTTTTCAACGTGTATATATGAGGGGATTAGAAGATGCAATGGGTTTAATCGAAACATGCATAGAGGAAATTAAAGATTTCGGGCTAGACGAAAGTGAACAAGAAGTAGGAGGAAATAATATGGGAGAAAATATTCAACAAGTTAGAAAAGCAAATAAGATTTTTATAAGTCATTCTTCGGAAGACAGCCATTTCGGCAAAGCAATTGTTCAACTCTTACGAGGATTAGGATTAAAAAGAGATCAAATTGTATTTACCAGCGATGATGATTATGGTATACCTTTGGATGATAATATTTTTGAATATTTAAAAAAACAAATTACAAATGGTGTCTATATTCTTTACTTGTTATCTGATAATTATTATGACAGTGTTGCTTGTTTAAATGAAATGGGAGCAGCGTGGATTGTTCAAAATCAGTATACGATAATTGGAATACCGGGTTTTCAATTTAGTAACACTAAATTTTCTGGAGGGGCAATAGACCCTAGAAAGATAGGATTTACAATGGATAATACAAAAAGAGTTATAGAATTCAAAAACAATATTTTAAATCAGTTTGACTTGTCAATTGATGAAATGGATTGGATGGAAGTTTATAAAAAATACTGTGATACTGTAGAAGGTCTATGCAAACATAAATAGAAATACCTAGAAAGCGTTCCCAAAATAGGGGGAAATTGAGTACCCATGTGAGTATGGTGGCTCAAAACTTAACATTTGTATATACTAGTTGAAAACTCCCCCACTTTATAGTTGAATTATTCCCCCACCTAATTTGCAATTGAGAATTTTAGTGTGGGTTGGCGAAGCGTACCATTTACATTGAGAGTGCATGTGGTAGCCTATAGCTATTGCTAAGCAATTGTTTGCAATGGGTTGGTTAATGGCCTATAACCATATGCACAGAGGCTCAATGTCAATGGCAATCCACATGTGCTATCAATTGATATAAGGGTGGGGGAAATTTTCGATTATAATATGGGGGAGTTTTCAGTTATAAAATACAGCATAGTCATTTAATTCAATAGTGGTGTTACTTGCTATGTAGGGATTTGTATAGTTATTAATAAAAATTTAAAACATTATAAATAAATTAGACATTAGTAGAATTAACTAGAATTAACTAGAATTAACTAGAATTAACTAGAATAATTTGTTGAATTTAAATCATAGAATATTTAGCTTTATTTAAAGCAAGGCAACATTAAAGTATTAGAGGCTATTAAGTTATTTTTAAGAGAGCTGTATTTACATATTGGAAAAATATAAGTTAGAGGTGTGACAATGGATTACAATCCAAGTAATAAAGAATCAATTGAGGACTATGCAAGACTATTATTAGATAAAAACTTATCTAGTGTTTTAGGTCTTGATTTTATTCATAGATTCAATAATAAAGATTCAAAAGGTAGATTAGGACAAGTTATAGAAGAAGAGTATTTTGGATATAAAGTTAATTCCAGAAAGGAAGCTGATTTTAAAGGAGCTGGAATAGAACTTAAAGTTGCGCCATTAAAGGAAATAAAACCTAAAGAAAATTCTGATTCCTTAAGAGAAAAACAAGGTATTTCAGCTAAGGAGAGAGTTGTTTTATCAATAATAAATTTTATGGAAATTCATAAAGAACAATGGAGTAGTAATTCCTTATTTGATAAATGTGGACAACTATTACTGATGTTTTACCTTAATGAAAAGGATAAACCTATTGAAGAATTAATATTTAAGATAATTAATGTTTGGAGTCCTTCAGAAGAAGATTTTCTAGTAATTAAAAAAGATTGGGAAATAATTATTAATAAAATTAATGCTGGAAAGGCTCATGAAATTTCAGAGGGAGATACAATGTACTTAGGTGCATGCACTAAGGGAAGTACAGCAGCAAAAAGTAAAAGATCTCAGCCATTTTCAGAAATATTAGCACCGCAAAGAGCATTTTCATTAAAAAGATCATATGTTGATTCTATAATAGAAGAGCTTTTACAAAGAGAAGTATATTTTACAAAAGAAAATGCAAAAGCTATCAGTGCTACATTTAAAGATATATCTTTTGATGAAGTTATACTTAATTTATTTAAAGATTTACAAGGATCTTCGCTAGCAAAAATTATCAGCAAATATGATATTATAAGAGAGAGAAAAGCTAAAAATTTTAATAGACTAATTGTAGATGACATTTGTAAAAAAACTTTTGGTGATAAATTAGATAATTTAGAAGAATTTAAAAAGGCTAATATTGAAGTTAAAACAATACTTCTTAAACCTAGTGGAATGCCGAAGGAGTCTATGTCATTTGAACAAATAGATTATTGTGATATTAATACTGAAATATGGGAAGAATCATCTATTAGGGATAAATTCGAGAATAAAAAGCATCTATGGATTATATTTAAAGCCACAAAAAACTTTGAGAAACAGTCAGAATTAAGTTTAGATGAAATGTTAGTAGATAATATTATGTTTTGGAATATGCCAATAGCAGATTTAGAAGGTAGTATGCACTATGTATGGGAAAATACTGTGGATAAAATATTAGGTGGAGAGTATAACAGCTTTATTAAAATAAGTGACAAGCAAATTGCACATATAAGACCTAAAGGAAAAGATAGTAATGATGTTATGTTAACGCCTCAAGGGAGTTATGAAAGAAAAAAATGCTTTTGGCTAAATGCAAGTTATATAAAAGAGCAAATAGAAAAAGAAGGCTAGAAATTAAAATCTAGTCTTCTTTTTCTATAATATTATGTAGGGTTTTAGCCAGTAATGTGACTATATCCACAACTAAAGCGTTACCCATACAGAAATATCTAAATGAATGAGGCATGCCTGTATTGGTCCAATCAGCGGGGAATCCATTGATTTTTTCGCACTCAATAGGCGTTAACAGACGTAATTTCTTAGTAGTTAAATCTGCTACAACATGGGTACTACGATTTTTGCTTGCTTCGCTAGTAAGCATAGTTCTTGCAGGTTTATCAATAGAATCAGGGAATGATAAAGCGCCCTCTCTAAAAGTATATTTATGTCCCGTTTTAGAAGTTCGTTCTATTGCTTTTCCACCCTTCATGAAGTGCCATTTTTCGAAATCTTCTTCTGAAAGGTAGTATCTTTCATCAACTGATTTTTCAAGTAAATTAAATAATGTTAATGGTGGATTTTTTATTAAATTATTTGGTGTAGTTTTAACTGTAGATATTCTACCATCAAAGCAAACACCTGAGTTACTAAACTCAAACTCAAAATTATTAGATATATCTAAAATATCTAATATATCTGAAGGATATAAACAATTCATCTCTTTATGAGAAATTTCTTCTTCGGTAAAATCACTAACATTAAATGTTGAGCTAAAGAAGCCCTCAGACTGCAATATAGATTTAACATCTTTTTCTCCTGTAATATAATAATTAGTGCTTTTATGAGCTGCAAATATGAATGTGCGTCTTCTACGTTGTTGGAATCCGTATTCAGCAGCATTTATTACTCTCCATTCAACATAATATCCTAAATTATTTAAACAAGCGAGTATTATACCAAAATCACGACCACGTTGAGAAGTTGGTGATTTTAAAAGTCTATCAACATTTTCAAGTAAAACAAATGGAGGTGTTTTCTCTTTTAGTATTCTTTCAATTTCCCACCATAGGATACCTTTTTTACCATGTATACCTAAAGCGCCAGTAGAAGCGACTGAGTAATCCTGACAGGGAAAGCCACCAACCAGTACAGAATGTTCTGGAATCATATCTGTTGGTACCTTAGAAATATCGGTATTACTATACTCGTTAATTCCACTATGTTCTTCAAAATGAGTTTTATAACATTCAAAGGCATGTTGAGTTTTTTTATTTGGTTCCCATTGATTTGCCCACACAGTAATCCAGTCTTCGCAGGATTTTTCAAAACCCACTCTAAAGCCACCTACACCAGCAAATAATTCACATATAGTTTTATTCACATTATGACCTCCTTTGTTAGACTTATAAATTATACTACACTTATAACATTATGTGAAGATCAAATTGTAAAATAAAAAATAAAAACCTATAGATTTTAATTAGTTACATGCTTAGAAATTATTTATGTAGCTTTGAAAATAGAAAATCTTTGGAAAGCATAAAACAAGTTTTTGTAGTATCATTATCAAAAAAAGTATTATAAGCATTAGCGTTTTTGCAGCATTTAGGAGCTATTTCTAAAACCTGATTTTGAAAAGAATTTGGAAATGGTAACAAAAGTAAATCTCTTTTCTGAATTGATTAGGAAAATCTGCTTTTGCATTATTATTATTATTATTATTAAGAGGATGCTTATAAAAACTAGTTTCAACAACCTTACCTAAAACGCCCTTATCCTTAATTCCTTTAGATAAAAGGTTGAGTGTATCAAGTTCTTTGAATGTTTTCCAATGATATTTTTAGTATACTTTAATAAATCTTTTTCGGTTTTAAATTCCATTATATGATTACTCCTTGGCCTTATTACTTAGTAAAAGTATATGTTATAATAATAGCATATTAATTGTAAAATATTTCATATTTAAGTATAATAATTTCTATGAAGAAGGGTATGAGAAAAATAAATACTATAGAATCTATAAAGTTTGATTTAGAGAATTATGTGGGTCAAATGTATATAGCAACTGAAGGCAAGACTGGGTACGATTCAGTGATACATCCTAAGATGAAAGATTCTGGGCAAAAGGTATTTGAATATTTCAAAGCCAAGTTGTTTTTATTTATGCATAGAATGGAAGCTTGAAAATGTTATGTTGGTTAATGTGAAAGATGAAGAGCATTTGAAAGCTTATGTTAAAAATAAATTTTACCATATACCCGCAAGTAGATTATCTAATCTTAGGCTAGGTGTTGCGTATTTAGCTTTTTATGAATCTAAAAAATCCTTTAGTGAAGGTAGCGGCATAAATTTTTATGGCAAATTAAAAGAAGTTAAAAGATATAAACGTTATATGTGTAGCGAGATTCCAATTAAAAGAGGTAATGAAGATGAAGAATATTTAAGGTTTGAATTAGAAGAACTAACTAAAATTAATAATATTAAACCTGTGGAATATGGAACGCAGCTCATTACATATACCACACTTTATTTACTTGAAAATGCAGGGAATATACATGAGCTTAAACTTAAAAATAGGGATGAAATTGAACTTTATAAAATTTTGAAGAAAATATCAAAGGAAAAGGGATTGAAACTTCTGAGAAAAACGGACTGCTATGTTTTAGATGGGAGAGTTATTGAGATGCTTGGGCATGGGGAAGTTAGAGTTGATGGGAGGATAGGTGAGGCTGGGGAGATTGAGGATGAATTGGTGTAAATCCGGCCATTAAGGTTATACCGATGGCATTAGTAGTAGAACCTCACTATTCAGGAAAATGCAAATTTCTACATCAACACATAATCGAATGACAAGAGGTATGAAAATACATTAGAAATTTCATGAATTTAATAATAGTATATTCATTAAAACCTTACATCAATAAAAGATGTAAGGTTTTTGTGATTTTATACTTCACTAGATAGTCATTAGGTGTATTAAACTTGATAAAGGGCTATAACGAAGATTTAAAAATAAGCCTTTACGAACATCAATATTAGTTATGCTATATTTTGTGTTTGCTATGAATTTATTGATTTGTTGTGTTATAAATGATAAAAAATAGGTGTAACCATATAATCCAGATAAAGCAAGGTGATACTTATGACAAGTTAAAAAAATGTGTAACTTTAAATGTAGTAGATTTTAAGTGTACGCCACTAAAGAAATTGTATTCTAGCTTTAATTTGACAGAAGATATTTGAGAGATAAACTTGGTTCTGGTGTTAGAAATATATATAAATACAATAAAATATACTTAGGAGCATCATCTCAATTTATGGAAGACGATGTTTTTAGAAGGATGATTCCATTGATACCTTAAGCTGGTGAACAAGCTGAGGATAGTACCAAAAAAAATTGAAGTTTTGTAAAACAGCTAGAAGCAGAAGTGAAATGCAAGAATTCATGAAACTTAGCGATAGAGAGAATTTCAGAAAGAACATTTTAAACACTTTGATTAAAGGTGGTTTATTAAAATTAACAATACCAGCTAAACCGACAAGTCCAAAACAGAAATAATTGTCTTACCCTTAAGTTTTATGAAATTATTACGATAATTATATTACTGCTGATACTCATTTTCTGAAGGTAGTTGGGATAGCGTTGAAAATATCTAAATAGAAATAGTTTAATATTAAAATTTTGAATGTGAGGAACATGTATGATGGAACCAATGCTCCTAGCACTTTTTTTTGCGAAAATAAAAGGGTACAAAGTAAGACCACTTTTTAAAGTATGGGCAATATACCCAGTATTTATATTTATACTAATATATTTAATTTTAGAGGTTATGATATTTAATAACAATTATACATTTATAAAGTATACCAGTATTTTTCATTATCTTTATCTTTTAACATTTTTGATTTTGATTATCAAATATAAGCTTAATATTAGCGCAATTATAGGGTCAATATTTATTATTATTGGAAGTGCTTTAAATAATATAGCAATAGCAGCTAATAATGGGAAAATGCCAGTATTCCCAACCTTATCCTACTTAACTGGTTATGCAAAGCCAGATTCTTTTATGAAGGTTAAAGATATACACATTTTAGGAAGTTCAGTAACTAAACTTAAATTTTTAACAGATATAATTGATGTGGGATACTGTGTTATGAGCATTGGAGATATATGTATAAGAGTTTTTTCATTTATCATTATATTTAATACAATAAAAGTCATTAATAAAACAAAGATAATAGGATGAAACCTTACATGAACAGTATCTAAATTGATTTAATTATATTAATGAATATACCCTATTTTGTAACATCAATGATAAATGGAAAGATATTCATAGGATTGTTAGGAGAGGAATAAAAGATGTTGAAATTGTCGTTATTAGAAGTGTATTTAAGAGCTCTGCCAGAATCGTTTTTAGTTATTTTCGCAGTTTATGCGTTTTCTAAGACTGTTATTAATGTAAAAAGATATATAATATCAAGTATACTTTATGGTATTTCGGTTTATTTAATAAGGTCATTACCAATTCAATATGGGGTACATACTATTCTTAATATTATAATAATTATTGTATTAACTGCTTTTTTAAATAAAATTGTTATAATTAAATCCATACGATCAAGCATTATGGCATTGATTCTATTATTTATTTGTGAAGGAATTAATATGATTATAATTAAATATATATTTAAAGTAAATGTGATTAATATGTTATCTAATACGTCAGAAAAAATATTATATGGCATTCCATCATTGGTTATTTTTGCAGCTACAGTATTTACATATTACTTCTATTTAGCTAGAAGAAAAAAGTTGAATGAGGTAATAAATGGAGAAACTATCTAATAATATTGCTAATAAAGTAGCATTAGAGTTATCTCTTGATCAGGATAATAGAGAGGTAATTGCCTATGGAACTTTTGCTTTAATGCAGATGTTTGTTTCTACAATTTTTGTATTTCTATTTGGATTGTTGTTTCATGTAGCTTTTGAAGCTCTAATAATCTCTTTTACAGCGGCTTTTCTCAGAAAGTATTCTGGAGGGGTTCATGCAAGTTCGCCAGGAAATTGTACTTACATAGGCACAATTGTATGTGTAGGACAAGCACTATTAATATCGTTTTTAATAAGCTCGGTGGTTAATTTGAAATTAATCATAATACTGGGAGTTATGACTTTTATATGGGCCTACTACATAATTTATAAATTAGCACCAGTGGATAGCGCTTCAAAACCTATAGTAAAAGAAGAAAAAAGAAAGCGGATGAAGAGAGGATCTATAATACTTTTAAGTATATATTTAATTATAGCATTAGTTTTTATCCTGTTGTATTTGGGTAGTGGTGAAAGTAAACTTATTTTTTATGCTTTATGCTTATATTCTGGTATATTATGGCAAGGATTTACACTTACGACCTTAGGCCACTTATTAGTAGGCAAAGTAGATACCTTTTTAAATCATATATATTAAGAAATGGGGGTAAAATAGTATGAAATTTGTAAAAAAACATTTATTTACTTTAATTGCAGTAGTAACAACTCTTGTAGCAACTTCTGTAGCTTCTTCAGCATGTTTTTGGGCTTCTTATCAGCCTGAAGAACCAAAATGCCTAAGAGAAAAATAATAAGTAGATGAGGTCAGTTAACTGACCTTTTTTATTTGTTATATTTAATTTAATGAGGTAGGGATAATATGGGTAATTTAAAAGATGACAAGCAGAGAAAAATTGGCGAAATAGTATCAATAGTAAAATTAGTTTCATTATTATTTTCAGGAATAGCATTTCTGCGACATTTCTTCAATGGTACTAGCATAGAAGAAGTTACTAGTTATAGTTTTATTTCATTTTTGGTAGTAATATTAATATTATTGTCAATATATTTTATATGGTCATTTTCAAATGTTGAAAAAATAAGTTATAAATATATTAACATTGTACAATTAATCGAAAATATTGCATTTATTGTATTTTTTATTATTGTTATATTTTATTCGGGTAAAAATACAAGTGATTGTAAATTTTTATTTTTATTTATTATAATAACCTCAACCTTGCAACAAGGTATGAAGCAAGGAATGATAGTTGCATTTATTTCTTCAGCTTTTATATTAGCATTAGACCTTATTATGGGTGTACCTAATGTACAAGTTAATAAGTACTTTGAAAATGATTTAATTTTAGCTGGAGTTTTCATTCTCACTGCATGGCCATTGGGATTTTATGTAAAGCTTGAAAATGAGTATATAAGAAAACTTGAGGGGCTAGCAAATGAAGATGGACTCACAGGACTTTATAATCATAGGTTTTTTTATGATGCTTTAGGGGAAATAATGGAAATAAGCTCAAAAGAAAATAGTTTAGTTTCGATGATGTTATTAGATATAGATTATTTTAAAATTTACAACGATCTTAATGGACATCAAATGGGTGATGAAGTTCTTAGAACAATTGGGTTTATACTAAAGAATAGTTTTAGAAAAGGCGATGTAGTGTCAAGATATGGTGGAGAAGAATTTGCAATAATTCTTCCAAATACATCTGAGGCAGAAGCTATAAAGCTTGCAGAAGAATTAAGAAGTAAGATAGAAAAAACTTATTTTATTGGCGAAGAAAACCAGCCAAATGGTAAAGTGACTGTCTCCATAGGAATATCAATTTATCCAGAAAAAGCTAAAAATTCTATTGAACTTTTTAAAAGTGCGGATGATGCACTTTATAGAGCAAAGTTTTTTGATAAAAATAGGGTAGAAAGTTATAATTCTATATTAGATGAATTAAAAATTGATACAGAAGATGAACATATAGATATTATTACATCAATAAAAACTCTCATAAGCGTTATTAATGCTAAGGATAAATACACATATGGTCATGTTGAGAGGGTAGTTATTTATAGCCGGCTACTAGCGGATAAACTTGAATTAAATGAGAAAAATAAAAAAGAATTAATATATGGTGCTTATATGCATGACATTGGAAAAATAAATATTCCAAAGGAAATATTAAATAAAAATATGCCATTAACCACGGAAGAATGGGAAATAATGAAACAACATTCAGTAAATGGAGTAGAGATTATAAAATCGGTTGAATCACTAAAGGAAATTGCTCCTCTAATATTACATCATCATGAAAGATATGATGGCAAAGGATATCCTGATAATTTATATGGAGATAATATACCTTATCTTGTGAGGATCTTAACAGTAGTGGACAGTTTTGATGCTATGACGTCTAGCAGACCTTACAATAAAAGAAAAACTTATCAAGAAGCTGTTGATGAGATTAAGAGATGCAGTGGTACTCAGTTCGATAAAGATATCGTTGATTCCTTTATCCAGGTTATTATGGAAAGTAAAAATGGACTTGGTATTATAAATCCCTAAAAAATGTAAAAATAGGACTCTAAAACAAAGCACATTATTATTAAGCAACAAAAAGTATTTCAACAACAAGGAGAAGATTATGCATGAAACAGAGGTAAAAGGTATCTTATCGGCTCAAAATGGAATAAATATATATCGTGGATGTACTCATGGCTGTATTTATTGCGATTCAAGAAGCAAATGCTATCAGATGCATCATGATTTTGAAGATATAGAGGTAAAGCTTAATGCACCGAAGATTTTAGAGGATGGCCTCCGAAGAAAAAGAAAGAAATGTATGATAGGCACTGGGGCAATGAGTGATCCATACATTCACCTGGAGGAAAAACTGGGTAATACTAGAAAATGTATTGAACTTATTCATTCCTATGGATTTGGACTGGCCATACAGACCAAGTCCGCAAGAATTTTAAGGGATCTGGATTTACTGAAAAAAATTAATGAGAAGACAAAGTGTGTTGTTCAGATGACCCTTACGACTTTTGATGAAGCACTGTGTAAAATTATAGAACCCAATGTCAGCACCACAAGAGAACGGTTTGATGTGTTAAGGATAATGCGTGATAACGGAATTCCCACGGTAGTTTGGCTCAGTCCTATTTTACCATTTATTAATGATACAGAGGAAAATATTCGGGGAATTCTGGATTACTGTATAGAAGCAAAGGTACATGGCATTATTTGTTTTGGCATGGGATTAACCTTAAGAGAAGGAAACAGGGAATATTTCTATAAAATGCTGGATGAGCATTTTCCAGGAATGAAGGCTCGATATATAGAAGGATATAACTATGCATATCAGTTACCAAGTCCTATTAACGACAGGTTGATGAATATTTTTAAAACAACCTGTAAATCCCATGGTATATTGTGCGATATTGATGAATGCTTCAATTATCTTCATAAATTTGAGGAAAAAAATGAGCATGAGCAGTTAATGCTACCTGGGTTAGATTAGCTGTTCCATTACATAATCTCTTAAATGATCCTGTATTTCATTTATACATCTTTCTGTAATTTTACCTCTTATAAATTTCCGACCCACTAATTACTTTTGTACGGCTTAGGTCCACTAAGCATTATATCTAAGATAAATTCCTGGGAAATAACAAGCATTGCTTTGAATTACATTTTCAATAAACATATATGCCCTTGCGCGGAGTTTTGCAGTAATTTTGTTAAATTATTACGAAGAATTTTTAATTATAGTAATCTTGTAACTAAATATGAGATATGTAATTAGCTTAGTTCATTGATATATAAGGGGTTATCATTAATTCACATATTGCATTACAAATTTATCAGGGGGGATGCACTGTATTAATATTTTTTAAAGTTCAATTTTCACTTATATAGGCAATTTTTATACTTATATTAATATGGTGTTTTTGTTTTTTTGTAATATACATGTATATTTATGTTCTAATGTAGATATATTAAGGGGTTGTGTGAATTACAAGATGTGGTAATAAAGTGAAATATATTGTTAGGGGACGGTAATTAGTATAAAGGAGCTGACTTTCAAGTCTGACGTCAGCATTATGGTTGAATTAAGATCTGGTGCTCAAGAAATGACCATAAAGCAATTTCTATTTATAATAGTGTAGAATAAAACGTAATTTTCTGATAAAATAAAGATAAGTAAGAATGAATAAAACAACGAATAATAGTCAAAGGTAAATATTGAGGATGTGATAAAGTGACTAAGAAAAAAATAAAATCAATAGATGACAATTTCATAATGTCGCCAAAATATGATTTTGTATTTAAGTATATATTTGGAAACGAAAAACATAAGGACCTACTAATTGCACTGTTAAGTGATGTATTAGGTGTTCCAGAAGAAGAATTTGAAGGAATAGAAATAATCAATAGTGAACTACTAAAGGACTTTAAGGAAGACAAAAAAGGGATACTTGATGTACGAGTGAAAACAAAGGTAGGAAAGCAAATAGATGTTGAGATACAAATACTACCCACAGATTATATGGCAGAACGCACCATTTTTTATTGGAGCAAGATGTATACAAGTCAGATAAAGCCAGGTGATACTTACGACAAGCTAAAGAAATGTGTAACTATAAACATAGTAGACTTCAAGTGTACACCGCTAAAGAGGTTATATTCTAGTTATCACTTAACAGAAGATAAAACAGGTTTTAGATTAACGGATATAATAGAGGTACATTTCCTGGAGATACCAAAATTATTTGATAAAGATATTGAGAGAGATGAAAATGATCCAATAGTTCAGTG
Source organism: Clostridium tagluense (assembly GCF_003865095.1). Taxonomy (GTDB): domain Bacteria; phylum Bacillota; class Clostridia; order Clostridiales; family Clostridiaceae; genus Clostridium_AD; species Clostridium_AD tagluense. The sequence continues at coordinate 42,719 of NZ_BHYK01000029.1, forward strand.
GATGGAATTCTTAGATGCAAAATCGAAGGGAGAGATGGAGATGCTGGCAGAAAAGAATAAGGATATAAAGAAAGCCTATAACTTATTGCAAATAATAAGCAAGGATGAAAAGGCTAGAATGTTATATGAGGCTAGGCAGGCAGAAATTAGTGACCAGCTTACTAGGATAAAATCAGCAGAGGAAAAAGGAATAGAAAAAGGAATAGAAAAAGGAATAGAAAAAGGCGCAAATGAGAAAGCAATAAAGGTAGCCGAAAAAATGATAATAAAAGGGCTTTCAATGGATGATATAGTTGAAATAACTGAGCTTACAGTAGAAAGATTACTTGAAATAAAGCGTAATATGGTGCATTAGAACCATAGGGAGCATAATTAAAGGAAAATATCCACCGCCTGGGTAAGATGAATTTATCCAGGCGGTTTTTTATATTAAATTATTTGGAGGTGGTATTATAGGAATTGTTTCCATATAGTGATGAGAGTGAATATTATAAACATTCTTTTCATTGTGTTTAGTTAAATACTATTGGTATAATATAATGAATAGAAAAATATAGATTAAATTACTTTATTTTTCAGACGAACAGAAAGGGTGAAATCATGGACATTTTTAAAAAATTTATTAATTATTATAAGCCTTACAAGCTTCTTTTTTTTGCAGACATGTTTTGTGCACTAGTAGTTTCTGCAGTGGATATATCTTTTCCAGTAATTCTTAGTTATCTTTCGAAAAACTTCTTTACAAAAGATAAACAAGTTATTCTTCATAACATTGGCTATATTGGCATAGCATTGGTGTGTATGTATATAATAAAATATTTCTGTCAATATTTTATAGCTACTTGGGGACATATTATGGGGGCTAGAATGGAAAATAATATGAGAAGAGATTTATTTAGTCATCTTCAAAGTTTACCATTTTCATATTATGATGAAAATAATACTGGAGAGATGATGTCTAAGCTAATATCAGATTTGTTTGATATTTCAGAACTTGCACATCATGGTCCGGAGAATGTACTTATCTCAGCTTTAAAAATCTTAGGCTCCTTTACAATACTATTGTTCATAAATGTGAAAATGACACTCATTTTGCTAGTAGTTACAGTAATCATGGTAGTCTTTTCAACTTATCAAAATTTGAAAATGCGTAAAATATTCTTGGATAATAGGAAAAAAACAGCAAATATAAACTCTGCAGTGCAGGATAGTTTATCAGGAATTAGAGTTGTAAAGTCATTTGCAAATGAAGAAATAGAAAAGAAAAAGTTTAATAAAAGAAACAAAGAGTATTTAAATTCTAAGGTACAAAGCTATACTGCAATGGGTAAGTTTATTGCTGGAAATACTTTTTTTGAAGGAATTTTATATGTTGCAATAATAGTAGCTGGATCATTATTTATTATTGACGGTTCTTTAAAAGTCTCAGATCTTGTAGTCTATGCTCTTTATATAAATATATTTATAAACCCTATAGATATATTAATTAATTTTACAGAGCTATTTCAAAAGGGATATGCAGGGTTTCAGAGGTTTAGGGAAGTTATAGAAACAGTGCCTGTTATAGTGGATAAAGAAGATGCTGTAACTCTTACCAACGTGAAGGGAAATATAGAATATAAAAATGTAACCTTCAGTTATGGTGATGATCATAATGTTTTAAATGATATAAGCATAAAGATAAAGGCCGGGAGAAACATAGCATTTGTTGGTCCGTCTGGTGGTGGAAAAACTACAATCTGTTCACTTCTTCCAAGATTCTATGACATAACATCTGGAAGCATTACAATAGATGGAAATGATATAAGAGATCTGACACTTGAATCCCTTAGAAATTCCATAGGTGTTGTACAACAAGATGTATATATGTTTGCAGGTAGCATAAAAGAAAACATTGGATATGGTAAAATTAATGCTTCTGATGAAGAAATTATGGAGGCAGCTAAAAATGCCAATATTCATGACTATATAATGGATCTTGATGAAGGATATGATACCTATGTTGGTGAGCGTGGAGTAAAACTTTCTGGTGGACAAAAACAGAGGCTTTCCATAGCAAGAGTATTTTTAAAAAATCCTCCCATTTTAATTTTAGATGAAGCGACTTCAGCATTAGACAATGAAAGCGAGAGATATATACAAAGTTCCATTGAGAAACTTTCAAAGGATAGAACTACTATAGTTATAGCCCACAGGTTAAGTACAATAAAGAAATCAGATGAGATAATAGTTATTAATAATGAAGGCATACAAGAAAGAGGCAATCATAACGAGCTTCTTAAAAATGAAGGTATGTATGCATATTACTATAATATGCAATTTGAAGGATTGGATTCTAATAGTAAAATATTTTAGATATAAGGTAGTTACTTCATTTCATTTTCAATTTATGAAATACTTCTGCCCCCTAAAAGCATTGAACCTAAATATGGTGGTATAATGGTATAGAGTTGAATTTTAGAAATTACACAGTTTTCTAATTCTATGTTGTATATACGAATTTTCCATAAAAACATGGGGGGTAAAGCTAATGAAAATTGCAACTTCTGATTTTAATGTGATTAAAGTGTTTAATAACAATATTGTGTTAGTTTATCAAGCAAGTGTAGAAAAAATTCTTTGTGAAAAAGGAATAGGACTTGGAAAGCATTCAGGCGATAGTATATCTAGGAATGCATTAATTGAAAAAACATTTTTTATTAAAAACAAAATTAATAAAGTTAATTTTCATGAACTGGTAAATAGTCTTGACGCAGAAGTGATTGGGCTTTGTGAGGAAATAATATATATGATCTCCAAAGAACTAAATGAAGATTTACATGAAAAAGTTCATATATCACTAATTGATCATATAGCGTTTACTTTAAAGCGACTTAAAAACGGTGATAATATAGAAAATCCATTTTTAGATGAAATTGAGACACTTTTTCCAATAGAATTTGAACTAGCCCAAAAAGCGGCAACTATAATTGAGGATAAAACAAAGATTCACATTCCAGATGATGAAATTGGATTTATAACTCTGCATATATATTCTGCAAGGAATGAGAGAGGATTAGCTAATACAATAAAATATGCATTTGTATCAAATACCATTATAAAAATGATTGAAGATGAATTAAATGTTAAAATAGATAGAAAGTCGCTTGATTATGCTAGATTTATTACTCATATTCGATTTGCTATTCAAAGGATTTTAGGTAATATTCCTGTTAAAAATAAATTAGTAAATACTATAAAACGTAAATATGATCCTTGCTTCAAGCTGGCACAAAAAATTTCGAAATTTGTTGAAGGAGAGTTTGAGCTAAAAGTTGTTGAAGAGGAAACTGCATATTTAGCTATACACATTCAGAGATTTAAAAGTAATAGATTGAAAAAACGAAAAAAAGTTACTTTTTAAAGTAGGGACTAGCACCAAGGGACAGGAATCCGCTTAATGTTGGGGATAAAAAATATGAATGATATTACAGTTAAATGTAGATATAAATAAAAGACTTACTCTAAAAGGTAAGTCTTTTACTTATCTCTACATATTAAATCTGCAGAGATACATAATAGATATATTTATTTGGATGAACTAGGTTTGTATATAATCGAATGTTGGCTGAAAGAATAAAGTCCTATGAAGAAAATAAACATATCAAAGTACCTAAATTAAAATCTATGATTAAGATAGAGCAACATAGACAGTTCTAGCTTCGCAGATTTGACCAAGAAGCTCCAACCTCTTGGGTGGCGAGTAGTTCACTAATAGTACATTCAGTAATCCCTTATTGATGTTGAAAATATGTTTTAATAGCATTATAATGAATTAGTCAATGTTACAAGTTAAATTGTTATTATTTTAAAAGAATAGGCAAAAGGACAGTAATGTAATTTGAAAAACACCCTTACTTTTCAAATGAAATAGGGTTAGAGTTATATTATAATAAGTAAAAATTTTATTATAAAATAAAATTATGAAAGATAGAATGAAGTTAAATCAAAGTTTTATTCATCAAGTATGATTATAAAAAAATGGCATATTAAATAATTTGAATTATTTGTTTACCGCGTGGATAAAAAATTAAGTACAATAGGGGAGCGAGTATATTGAATTTAGAAAATAGAATAGTTAATAAAATAGTTGATATATCAAAGAAACATAAATATATTGATAAAATTGTTATCTTCGGGTCACGAGCGCGTGGTGATAATTTATTAAAAAGTGATATTGATTTAGGTGTGTATTCTGATAATTCTATTGCAGAATTCAAAGATGAAATTGAGGAGAAAGTTAGTACTTTATTAGAGTTTGATTTTTCACATATGAATAATATTGAAGATAAGTTTTTTATAGAACAAGTTGAAAAAGAAGGGGTAATTATTTATGAGAAACCTTGATTTTAAGTATATGAATTTGAAAAGGGCATACGATAGACTTAAAGAAGTTAGTGATTTATACGACGGTAAAAATGAAATAATAAGAGATAGCTTAATTCAAAGGTTTGAATTTACCTATGAGCTCACTCATAAAACACTTAAAGAGTTTATGAATTTCCAAGGAGTAACCCTCGAGAACTCATTTCCACGTACAATATTTAAAAAGGCATATGTTAACAATATTATATCAGATGAATTGGTATGGATTAATTTATTAGAAGATAGAAATTCTACATCACATATTTATAACGAAAAGTTAGCTAATGAAATTGCAGAGAGAATAGCCAATAAATATGTTGACTCCATTGGTGAATTAATTAAAAACTTAGAATTATTAATGTAACTTTATCGTTTAATAACTTAGAAATTGATATTACTATAGGGGAAGCTAGTATTTATAAAGGACAGAAGATTAAATACATTTTTGATTTTGGTTATCAATGGGAATTTAATATAATAGTAACTGATATTGATAAAAATGCAACATTGCCTATGCAGCCTGAGGTTATTGAATCAAAAGGGCAATCGCCAGAGCAATATCCAGAATGCTACTAGCAAACCTATAATTTTATTAAAAAGTTGCACATTTGATGAAGATTGATGATTTCATTCTTCCTATAATTATATTATCCTATAGTGGAAGTATATAGTAATCAACATTTAGGAAGGTGAATATTTATGGGAAATTATCAAAACATTAATACTTTAAAACCAGAAGGCATTGAAAACAAAAGAGCGTATTTGGTTGGAGGGGGTATAGCCTCTCTTGCGGCTGCCGCATATTTAATACGAGATGGTCATATGGATGGTAAAAACATAACTATTTTAGAACAATCACATATTATCGGTGGTAGTATGGATGGATGCGGAAATGCAAAGGACGGTTATATTGTTCGAGGTGGAAGAGAGATGGAAGAACACTATGAGTGTTGCTGGGATTTATATGGCAAGATTCCATCTCTAACTGCTCCTAATCGAACTGTTTTAGATGAATTCCGCGAGTTAAATGATGCTGACCCTAATGAGTCAACTTGTAGATTGCTTCAGAATTGTGGTGAAAAAGCAGATTTTTCTTCTCTAGGACTTAAGGATAATCACATTAAGCAACTTACTATGCTTTTCCTTGCAACCGAAGAAGATTTAGGAGCTGCAACTGTTGAGCAGTATTTTGAACAATCCTTTTTAGAAACTGATATGTGGTGTTTCTGGCGTTCTATGTTTGCATTTGAAAATTGGCATAGCGTTGTGGAAATGAAACGCTATATGCAACGTTTTATGCATTTGCTTCCTGGAATGAGCCGTATGAAAAACATTATGTTTTCAAAGTACAACCAGTATGAATCTATGATTCTTCCACTTGAAAAATGGTTGCAATCTAAAAATGTAGTCATTGACCTAGATTCACAGGTTACAGATTTAGATATTGACATAGAGGCAGATAAGAAAACAGTTACTGCCATTCACTTGGTGCACAATGGTAAAGATGAAGTAATTCATACAACAAAGAATGATTTGGTATTTGTTACTAATGGATCTATGACAGAAAACTCTACTACTGGAAGTATGCATGAACCTGCAATAACTAATCGTGGGGCTTCTGGATGCTGGGATTTATGGAAAAACATTGCAAAGAAAGATTCTTCCTTTGGAAAACCAGAAGTATTCTGTAGTGACATCGACAAAAGCAAATGGGAATCTTTTACTATAACTAGCAAAGATGCTAGAATGGCAGACCTGCTTAAGGAACTCACCGGCAGAGATCCATACTCTGGTAAAACAGTTACTGGAGGCATTATAACTATTAAGGATTCAAATTGGCTTTTGAGTGTAACTTGCAATAGACAACCTCATTTTATTGACCAACCTAAGGATGTTTTAGTAATATGGGCTTATGGTCTTTTCCCTGACAATATTGGTGATTTTGTGAAAAAGAGAATGAGCGATTGTACTGGTGAAGAAATGATGACAGAGCTTTTATACCATATGGGTAAGAAGGATGAGATATCAGAAATTCTTAAAAACGTTAATGTTATCCCTTGCATGATGCCTTATACCACAAGTCAATTTATGCCTCGTGTTAAGGGTGATCGTCCTGATGTTATTCCACAAGGGAGTACCAATCTTGCCTTTTTAGGACAATTTGCAGAAGTTGCAGATGATTGCGTATTCACAGTTGAATATTCTATTCGTTCAGCTATGATGGCGGTTTACACATTACTTAACCTTGATAAAAAGGTGCCAGAAGTATATCCTACTAAATATGATATTCGTGTGGTTGCAGCAGCTGCAAAGGCATTATATAGTGGACGACCTCTCCCAGGAGAGACTATTGTGCGCAAGCTTTTGAAAAATACAACGCTTGAAGGTTTAATTTAAATATATAACAAAAAAAGCAAGAGAGTATATGCTTTCTTGCTTTTTTGTTATATATTTTTATAGTAGAAGTAGTGGCCATAGATTAGTATAAGCAATTGCTATTACTGCATTTCACATTTTAATAATGCTCTATGGATATCCCCACTAATTATATTAGCTAGATTATCAATAATCTGATCAGAATCATTAATCATATTGGTTCTTATCCATTCAAGTAATAATCCTACAAAAGCAAATTTGTAAAAATTAACCACGAATTCTTTCTTTTCCTGTGAAACTTTCATGTCCACCGCGATTTCATCTACAACGTTAACCACAAGGTTATACACTGCGCTGTATAAATGGGTCTCTAAGTGTTCACGCCCAATGGAGTTATAGGTATTTAACACCATTTTACGATTTTGATCCAAATAGATTAATATCTTCAAAAATCCCTGCTGCCATGTTTGATAGGTTGTATTTTCTTCCATGGCATTGGTAACTTCAGTTCTGAAAATCCATTCTAAAAGTGCATAGATATCTTGAAAGTGATAGTAGAATGTACGGCGATTAACTCCACAGTCCGAAACAATATCATTAATTGTAATTTTTGCTAAAGGTGTGGTATTCATTAGTTTTTTCAAGGATTCTGCTAAAGATTCTTTTGTAGTTTGGTGCATACATTATATCTCCTTTCCATTGGCGTTATATATATTATATTTAAAGTAAACTCTTTAGTCAATGTGAGATAAGTCAATACAGGACACCTCTTTTTCTTTAATTCATTCCATGGATAAACATTTTCATAATGAGTAAAAAATATTTCCTTAATAAAATTGGCAATAGCTATCGATTGTAAGTGGCAATAAAGTTTTAAGTCAGTAGCCTTTGAGGAAAAACTATCATTGACAATATTTATTCTTGATTCTATAATTAGGTATAATCTATGAAAGGTAAGGTATTTGGAGATATGAGAATATAATTCACTTAAAGAATTTTTTTAATAAAACGATGAGAAATTCCCCATTGAGGATTTTTTTGTTGTACATTTTATTGAAATTGTGAGTGGATATTAACTTGTTGATGTGAATATTGCCTTAAATGTTATTCCTAAGAGTATTATTTAAAATACTTTAGGGTATTTTTATGATAATTATTAAACTAAAGCAAACTATTATCCTCTCCAAATTAAAGGAGGGGTTTTTTTATGTTATTAATTGAAGCTATAAATATAAAAAAATATTATGGAGACAGACTTATACTTAATATAGAAGATTTTAAAATATACTCAGAAGAACGGATAGGTCTGGTGGGACTTAATGGTTCGGGTAAGACTACACTTATTAATATACTTTGTGGCGAATCTGAACCTGATGAAGGCTGGGTTAGAAGATACGGAACCCATAGTGTGGCAGATCAACTTGGTTCCAAAGAATATGAAGACATAGACAAAAAAGTAGCTAATCAATTTGTTACTCAGCATGAATGGAACAATAATTTAAGTGGCGGTGAGAAAACAAGATTTAAAATGGCTAAATGCTTTGATAAAGGTAATAATATAATATTCGCGGATGAGCCAACCAGTAATTTGGATGTGGAGGGTATAGAGCTTCTTAATAATAAGTTTAAGGAATATAGGGGCGCCCTGCTAATCATATCTCACGACCGGGAGTTTCTAGATAAGTTATGCAATAAGATAGTAGAGATAGATGAGGGAAAACTCAAGGAATATAAGGGTAATTATACAGACTTTAAACTTCAAAAGGATTTAGACATAGAAAGAAGTTTATTTGAATTCAATAAGTATGGGAAAGATAAAAAAAAGCTTGAAGATGCCATGGATGAGACAAAACAAAAGGTTGGGGCTATGAGAAAGGCTCCATCAAGAATGGGGAATTCAGAAGCAAGACTTCATAGTAAAATGGGCAACCAGAAGGCAAAGGCCAATCTAGACAGAGCTGCAAGGAATATGAAAGCTAGAATGGATCATCTTGAGGTAAAAGAAAAACCTAAAAAAATTCAAAGTATAAAGCTAGATGCATTAGATAATGGTGAGCTTTATAGCAAGATAGTTATTTCAGGAAAGAATATAAGTAAGTCTTTTGGAGATAAAATTATATTTAATGATACAGGGTTTGATATTTATAATTGCTCAAGAACTGCGCTTATAGGGCCTAATGGTAGTGGAAAGAGTACTCTTATTAAGATGATTTTAGAAGGAGACATATCAATTAAAATAGCTAAAGGTGCAAAAATAGGTTACTTCAGCCAGGACATGAATATTCTTAATGAGGAGCTTAGCATTCTGAAAAATGTAATGGAAAATAGTGTTTATGATGAAACTTTTGCACGAATCCTATTAAGCAGACTTCTATTTAAAAAAGAAGAGGTTTATAAGAAGGTTAAAGTACTAAGTGGAGGGGAAAGAGTAAAGGCTTCTTTTGTAAAGGTATTTTTGAGCGATATTAACTTGCTTGTTTTGGATGAACCAACAAATTATCTGGATATATATTCCTTAGATGTTGTGGAAGCGGCATTAAAGGAATACGAGAGAACCCTTCTGTTTGTATCACACGACAGAAGATTTATAAGTACAGTTGCAAATAGTATATTATCCATTGAAAAACACAAATTGATCACTGTTCGTGGCAGTTATGAAGAATTTATGGAGAAAAGCAGTAATAAAACAGATGTAAGAGCAGAAGCTTTGGAGAACCAAATATTTGTTCTCGAAAATCGCTTGTCAGGGATTATCAGTAAGCTTTCTATACCGTCTAGAAAGGATGATCCTGAGAAACTGGATAGAGAATATTTCGATGTATTAAAGCAGTTAAAGAAACTTAAGATAGAAAAGACGCAATAGATTAAGGGATATCTAATTTAACAGTAGCTATATACAACGTTATAGGAGAACCAAAAAATAAGGATACCAAATTGGTATTCTTATTTTTATAATAATTAGCCTTGCGTATCGGAATGCGGAATGTAGAAATATTTATACTTATATGTAGGTATATGAAGATAATCCAGTTAGAAGACCCATTGGGTATATTTATGAACTTATTTATATGATACAATACTCCTTGTCGTCACATGATGACAAAGCAAGTTGGTCTTTGAAAATTAAACAGAGAAATAGGTAAAATAGCGAAATAACATTTTGCTAGACCAGTTAATTACTTTAGATAAAAAAGTAATTTTAGTCGTAAGACTAAAAAGTATGTAATGAGCTTGCGAATCAACGTAATGTTGATTAAACGACTTAACAGTTGTCGCAGATTATTCATTTCAAATAAAAAGTGTAAACTTTTAAATTGAGAGTTTGATCCTGGCTCAGGACGAACGCTGGCGGCGTGCCTAACACATGCAAGTCGAGCGATGAAACCCTTCGGGGTGGATTAGCGGCGGACGGGTGAGTAACACGTGGGTAACCTGCCTCAAAGAGGGGAATAGCCTCCCGAAAGGGAGATTAATACCGCATAATATGTTTT
>NZ_BHYK01000030.1 GCF_003865095.1 Clostridium tagluense
CTTGCACCGTGCAGGCTTGTTTGCTATGCCTGTTTTTATTACAAACCGCTCTAATATCATAAATTTTATAGTTCTATACAACTCAATACAAATTCAAGTTTTATTTATTAGTTTCCGTGAGTACTCTAGTAAATATATTTCGACAAAATTCTTGAAAAGCACCAGATACCAGGTTACTTAACAAGTTTCCATTTTGTACGTTTTATTAATTGTTTATTAGGTTCTGAGCTGCCAGAATTTTTAATATTATTATATACTTTTGCAAACAGATAATTACTTTCGTCATTTTGAGCATTCTTTCCAACATCCTCAAAAGCTGATTTAAATAATTCATGGTTGTTTATTGCAAAATTTTCTAAATAAGCTTTATTATAAGTTATATTTTTATCTCCAGTGCCTTCAAAAGTTATATTGCCATCACATATAATTGTCCCTGTAAAATTAACTTCTCCAGCAATTATAATATTACCTTTTGCTATTATTACTCCACTAGTTGATGTATCCTTTGATATATCAACTATTTTAGAATTTTGATTTTTATCCTTTATAGTTTTAATTTCCTCCTCTGTCATTCCTTTACCTTGTATAAGATAAGTATTTACATCTTTATCTAACAAAATCAATTGACCATTGCTTGCTTTTTCTGTAGAAGTTAATTGTTCAAATTTAACATTTGTATCTATCGTTACTACTGGCTCAGTTTCTAGGTCCAAATCATAAAATTTATCGTTAACTAAAATATTCGCACCTGTAAGTTCGTCAATACTAACACTATTTAAATCTTCATAATCTATCATTCTTCCCATATAAAATAATTGATTTTTAAGCTGTATACTTTTAGCTTTTATTTCATTATCTTTTTCACCATTCCATGAACCTTCGCTTATTGGATTGTCATTATTTCCAGTTTTAAATATGCTTCCTGAGTGAATTACTTGGGCATCTTTATTTATTGTTATTCCCTCTCCCAAGTTTAATCCGCTATCCTTTGTAAATTGATTATAATACGCTTTAAAATATTCACTTTTATCAAAAGCATTTAATTCAGTGTTAGAGATTAATGGCACCTTTTCAATTGTCGCAATTTTATTAGACGGCGATGTTGAATCATATAATAAAATTGTTATATTTTCAATATACTCTTTATTATATAGCTTTAATGTATCAATTTTTTCATTATAAATACTCTGTCCTTGTTTAGCAATATTGAGTTTTTTACTTTCTTTGCCGTTGTATAATATACTAAATTTAGTAGCATTATTATAAGCCAATTGTCCTTTTGGTGTTAAATATACAGTGATATATCTTTTATTTTCTATTGTAGCTTGAACCAAATCATCATTAGCTATATTAGACTTATTATATTTAGTAACTAATGTTAGTGGGTCTAAATAATCAAATATAACATTACCTTCTTTAAACTTTGAATTTGAACTGCTTAGTGCCTCAGTATAAGCTCTATAATTACCTTTTATAGATATAGATTCTCCTGTTTGATATTTTATATTATTTGGTAAATCAATATAAGATGTACCTGCAATAAACAAGTTTTTACCTATAGTTAAAGTAGAGTTATTAATTAATTTTTTATTATTTTCATCTACTCTATTACCTATATCTTCTGTATTAATAATTATAGAGCTGGAATTATCGGGATTATTTCTTTCTCCCTCTGATCCATCTGACACCCCATAATATGAATCTTCTATTTCTACATGAGAGTTAGGAGCGTTAATTTCCAAATCATCTAATGTATATAGAGATTTTTTAATATTTAAGTTTACTCCCTTTGCTGTTTCATTAATTAAAAGATTTCTACAAAAAACATTTTGGTCTATAACCACATTTTTACTTTTATTCTCTTCGGTATAAGACAACACTAAATTCTTATTTGTTACAATATTTTTGTTAGAATATAATTTTGAATCTTTATTAGTTAAATCTATTCCTGAAGTTTCACTGTTACCATCTTTTCCTTTAACATAAATATCTCCATCTACGATATTCACCTTTCCACCATTAATTTTCATATCTCCATTAACCATTAATGCTTTAGACCATGCAGGATTTTTAGGTATTTTTACTATTTCAGTTGGCAAACTATATTGAACATTATAATGTGGTATTATCAATTGATAAGTAGCATTAATTTTCCTTTCAATGGAATTATGTTTGTATAAAGAAGTAATACTTATCTCTAATGGTTTATCATAAGTAAAATCAGCCGCTAAAGTATTCTTAATTTCAGCAGTTAAATTAATTTCATCTAGATTTTCATTAAGTTTTTTATCTAATATTTTATATTTTTTTAATTTATTTCTCAGTCTTACTATACTACCCTTACTTATATCAACATCTTCATCGTTTGTCTCTGCTATTGGTTCTATTCCATCCAAAACAAAGGCTTTATATCCTTTAACGTATTCATTTTTATCTATGATTTCAACAGTATATATGCGATTTTTCGCTTTATAACCCTCTTTAAATACTTCCTCTCTATCTGAATTTACCCTAGTATCATTTATGCTTCCATCTTTTTTAAAATAAGGACTTGAATATTTAGGATTATCTTTAGTTTCTTCACTTTTTCTTATTTTTTCAATTTCACTTTTTATTAAATCTTCAAAATTTTCGTCATATTTCTTCAATGCAAAATTTCCTTGCTCAATACCTTTTTGAGCAAATTGCCACATACTCTCATATGCCACATCAAGTCCTGCTTCTGAAGCATATAAACTCGTTTTTCTATTTTGTTCCACCGTTCTGAACTTATAACTACTAAACGCTAAGGAAATCATTGCTGTGCCTAAAATCATCAATATAGACATTACTATCAATATTAATACCATTGATGAACCTTTTTTACTACTTTTTAATTTCATAATTGTATTAGTGCAAGATTACCTACACGATTATATTATCTGTGTAGCTTCAAGCCTTCCGCCTTTCTTATTTATTAAGTTTAATCTTATTTATAAAACTTTAGAAGTTTTTACCTCTTGTAATAATACCTTTGTATTTTTTTTGCTATCATAATTCCATATTTCAATATTAATATTACATTTGCTTAGGATAGGATTTACATATTGATTACTTGTTGATAAAATTTCATTTTCTATTATAATGTCCTTTGCATCAATCCCCTCATTTTCTATAACATTATAAGTGAAATTAGAATTTGGATTTTTTGTGAGCTTAACCCTTAAACTTTCATCTTTATTTTCATTTTCAACATAAACATCTACTTTTACTTTACTACTACTTTTAAATGTTATATCTATTTTTTTTTGTATATCATGTGAATTAGCTGTATCAATAGGTTTGTTCACTATACCTTCACATATAGTTTCTTCACCTTGTTTAACATTACATTCTATCCGAGTCATATTTTCGTCAACTTTTTTATTAATTTTAATAATTGGATTAACCCCTTCTATATTAATGGTTTTACCTTCATAAAGTATTTTTTTAATATTGTCTTTAATTAAAACCTTATTATTCTCGTCTATAACTATATTTATTTCTGGTTCCGTTTTACTATCATTTATAGAATTATTATTAGTTGTAGTAATATCATATTTTATTTTTGTAACAATATTTTTATTCTGAGGTTTTTCTGATAGTGTATACAATTTAAATGGAGTTATATCCCCATTATCATTTTTCATTAGTTTTTTTAACTCATTATCATTATTTTCTACCAAACCAATTTTTAAAAAATCCAATAATTTTATATCTTCACTTTTTATATATTCCGTACACTGTTGTGCCAAACTAGTAGCAAATACTTTATCCTCACTACTTTTACTTATTTTCACCGTAGTTAAAGTCATAGATAGTATGGGAGTAATAATAATTCCTAAAATTGCTAAGCTGATTATAACTTCTATAAGAGTTATTCCTTTATTTTTTTTAAATTTCATGAATTATCACCACCTTCTTTTAGTTGATAATTGAAAGGTGAGAGTTTTCCTTCATCAAAAGATTTGTATAGTCAAATAAGCATAACACCTAAAAGGCCTATACTTATCTTTCTTGGTTAACTTCACCTTTTTCTGGTATAACGTTAACTCTTGGTCTTTCTTTATCATCACCTAATATTTTAACAAATACCTTTTTGCTTGTTCCATTAGAAATCTTTAAATTCACTCCTGACAAATCCTCTTTTGAATTTCTTTTATTTGAGTAAATAATTAAATTTATGCTATCTCCTATAGGTGAAAATTCTTCTCCAATATTATTACTTGTAGGATAAACATTGCTTGACGTATTATATTTGAAGTAGTACTTTCCTGAATTTTCTACAAGGTTAATTTTAACCTCTTCAATTCCGTCATTATCTCCATAAACATAAGTGCTTCTATTTGTATCCTTAACCTTACCAAGAATTACCGTAGGTAAATCTGAACTACTCGGTTTTGCTGTCATCTCAAAGTCAAAGGAAGATATACTTTTTCCAGCTGCCTTTATAATTGAAGCCGTTTCACTATTTACTGCTCCAATACTTACCCCAACAAAAGGATTCCCCTTCCCACTAGGTTCTTTATAATCCCACTTAAAATTATCATTACTATTAATTTTAGGAACACCATAAAACTCTAATATAAGATTTCCTGATAGACCACTGCCCTCACCTGCCGCTAGGTTTATGTTACTTACTATTATCTTTTTTTCATATTTCTCTACTTGCTCTATAAAACTTATAAGTTCATCATAGGTGCCTTTAAAATTAAGTGTAACTTGCATTTTATATACACCAATATACTTTGAATTATCAGCTTTCGCAGTAGATTTTTCTGTATTTGTGGTACTTGCTTGCACCTTACTATCCTTTGTTTTTTCACTATTATCATCTTTTTTATTAGTACCATTAAAGTCGCTTACCAACTTATCCAATTCATTAGCAGCCTTTTTGTTTTTATCTCCAGCTTTTGTACTAGAACCTTCAATTTTGCTCGTACTTTTGGCTGTGTCCTCACTATTAACTTCTGAGAAACCTAATACATCTGCTTGAAGATTACTGTCTTTAATCATTTTATCTAAAACCATTATGATTTTTTCCTGCTCTATGGATGGAAACAGCATATCTGTTTTACTGAAGATTTTAGCATTTAAAATTTTATATTCTTCATTTTTTTTATCTTTTGATGCAATTTTTGCTTTAACCTGTTCCCATTTTTGTGAATATGTATCTCTACTAATTTTCAACTCAGTTATCTTTCCATTTTGATTTGTATAAACAAATTTATAAAAACCATAACCTAACAACATTATTAATAAAACTCCTAGTAGCATTTGCTCCCTTCTAGTTACCTTCATTATTATCAACATCCTTTAAAGTACAATTTACACTAAAAGTTAATTTTTTATTTTCCTTAGATGATGCATTTATGCTAGCAATATGAACGTCTTTTACCACATCTAAATTTCTTAAAGTACGCTCAAATACTGCTATAGTTTCTCTATCTTTTCCTTCAGCTTGAAGTTGCACTCCGCTGACATCCAAAGCCATGACTTTATAATACACCCCTTCTGGAACGCAAGAATTTATTTTATTTATTAACTTACTACCTACAAAATCACTATTATTTATGCCATCACTAATATTAGATACTATGCCATAGTACTGGTTCATTATAGCTAATTTTTTTTCTTCATTTTCTATTTCTTTTAGCTTAACAAGATTATCTTTTAACCTTAAATTTTTCTGTATATCCACTATTTCTGAATTTAGCTTGCTTATCTTAAAGTAATTAAAGGCATAAGTAAAAGTAATGAATAAGACTAAACCTATAGATAAAATAGCAACATAATAATATTCTTTTTTATAATCTCTTTTATGCCCTGTATAAGGAGCAAAAAAGTTGAAATCCTTCATAAGTTTCACCTACCTCAATCTTATTATCGCTCCCATAGCGTTTAAGTATTTGCTTAACTCCCCATCTACATTAGATGAATCTACTTTAAATGGATCTGCTTTAGATTTGTCTACTATTTTAGAACAGTTTACATTGCTTAAGCTCTTTATTTTAGTAACAGGTAAGTTCAATACATCTTTTATAAATGTTTCTACACCTTTAATATTTGAACTTCCTCCATAAATATATATTTTGTCTACTTTATTTCCTTGTTCTTTAGTTTTATAATAATTAAGCATTCTTTCTATTTCTTGAATCCAATTTCTTACTTGTGCCTTTACAATATCGTTTACAGTGGAATTTTGCATATCCCCCGAAGATTCTCTTTCTAAATTACAACCTTCAATCTTTTGCAGCTCTGCCTCTTCCTCTGAAATAGATAGTTGCTTAGCAATATCTATATCTATATGAGAACCCCCATAATTAATTATTCTAGTAAACTGCACATTTCCAGCTGAAATAATATTTACATTTATAAAATCATAACCTAAATCTATAACTGCAACAGTATCTTCTAAACTGTAATTTTCATCGTTAACTTTTATATCGTAAGTAAATAATTTATTAATGCTATTTGAACTAATATCTAATGCTACTGCATTACCCTTTAATTCCTTTACTAAATTGTAATATCCCTCTGCCATGATTTTAGGATACACAACTACTGTAATTTTTGCCTGTTTTACACCCTCGTCTTCAAATTCTTCTAATATTTTATATTGCATTATATAATCATCAAACATAATTGGTAAATATCTTTCCATCTGAAACTTAATTATAGCGTCCATATCTTCCTTTTTAGCTACTGGAATATCAATGTCTCTAGTTATAACTGTGGTACTTTTTGACGTGATAATAATGTTCTTACATTTTATATTTTCTTTTTGTAAAACATCTAAAATTTCACTTTTAAATTTAGTAATATCTAAAATATTTCCATCATTATAGCATCCTGCTGGAGTGGGCATAGTGATAGCTTTTTCTATGATAACATTTTTTTTACTTTGAGATCCTAGAACTATTTTTGTGTTTTTTGAACCTATGTCTAGAGATAAAACTTTTGAGTTGAACATTGGTGGTCACCTCTTTTTTAGTTTATTTAGTCGAAATGTTTAATATAGACTTCCAGTTCTTGTTATGTGCCCTGAGGTGGTAACAAGAACTAGAAGTTGTTATTCGTTATTTTCCACGTGGTAAATTTTTGCTCTTTCTCTGAGGTGCTAGGATATGACTGGAAGTCATATCCTAGCTACTGTGTAATCACGAAATCTTCTTTATTAGTACCAGGGAGTGTAACGACAATAACATTTGCAGCATAAACGACTGTCATACTGCCAGCATATTTAACCGATGTATTGACTGCACTAAAGGTAGCAGGTAACAAAGCTGCCATCCCAGTAGCTGCTGGTTGAATAAGTGCTGTTTTTGCTTTATCATCTAAGGTAGAATTTGCTCTTGCAATAACAGTTGCAGCTGCATTTGCTACTGTTTTCGCCTTTGCTTCATCTGCTGTTTGCCTTGCATTTTCTTGAAAACCTGTCAATCTTGGAACAGCAATCGCAGCTAAAATACCAATGATTGCAATAACAACTATAAGCTCAATCAACGTAAACCCCTTTTTCTTTTTTTTCTTCATTAAATCCATTTTCATTAATAAATCCCCCTTTAACTTATTAAAATATATAATAATGATTTAACTGTAAAATAAATCAAATCATATACTAACAAAATTTCAGTGTGGGTTTAATTACCCCTTTTGAAATCCTTAACATGAAGCACCGAAGGTTATGATTTAACTATTACTGAACAGTCTTAGTCATATCAAACATCGGCAACATCATAGCAATAACTATAAATCCAATTAAAACCCCCATAATTATTATCATAAGTGGCTCTATCATTGTAGTCATTCTTTTCAGTGCTGCTTCTAATTCTTCATCATAAAAATTTGCAGTCTTGTCCAATATGTCATCTAGTGACCCTGACTCCTCGCCTATTTTTATCATGGAGTGTAACATTACAGGAAATATTGTTGTTTCTCCTAAGGCTTCACCTAAAGATACGCCTTTAAGCACTTTTTCTTTAACTTGTCCTAAGTTTTTTTCTGCTACTTTATTTCCAACTACTTTTTGTACTACATCTAGGGCTTGTACCAAAGATACGCCACTGGCAAGTACTGTAGCTAGTGTTCTGGTAAATCTAGAAACTATTACTTTTTCTGTAGTATCTTTAATTATTGGTAATTTTAATTTCAATCCATCTAGTGATAATCTACCTACTGGGGTTTTAGCATAGGTTTTCATACCATAAATTCCTCCACCTATAACTACAAGTAAAATGTACCATTTAGTTCGTATAAATTTACTTAACCCCATAACTATCCTGGTGGGTACTGGCAGTTCTACCCCTGAACCTTCAAACATTCCTACGAAGGTGGGCATTATAAATGTTAAGAGGAAAACTACTACTACCACGGATAACCCTGCAAGCACCATTGGATAAACCATAGCGCTCTTAAGCTGATTGTTTATTTTATTCTCTTTTTCAAAATGAGATGCCATTCTGCTCATTATTATATCCAGATTACCACTGACTTCGCCTGTGTTAATCATATTTACAAGTAAATCGGGAAACACATCATTATGCTTTCCAAGTGCCTCTGAAAGAGAGATACCCTTCTGGACATCATCATATGCTTCATTTAAGCATTTCTTTAATTTTTTATTTGCAGTTTGGTTTCTTAAAACATTTAATGCATTAGAAATATTAGCACCTGCATTTATCATGGTGTGAAACTGTCTACAGAAAATGTATAAGTCCTTTGTTTTGACTTTTGAAAAAGATTCAAATAAATCCTGCTGCTCACGTTCTAATACTTCTTTGATTTCTATAGGATAGTAACTATTATCCTCTATCATGGCTAACACTTCATTTTTACTATTAGCCTTAAAGGTTCCTTCTATTTTCTCACCTTTTTGATTCATAACTTTATACTTAAATGTAATCACGTGCTCACCCCCCTATTCCTTCAAAAATGCTATCTTAACCAATTCCTCTATAGTTGTCATCCCCTTTAGCACTAAATCGATGCAGGATGTTTTTAGGGTTTTCATCCCATTTTCTATGCTTATATCTTTTATTTCATCTATACTAGCGTTACGCATAATGTACTCTCTGTGTTTACGAGTTACTTCCATTATTTCGTATACACCTATTCTTCCTGAGTATCCGCTGCTATTGCAGTGTCCACAGCCTTTGCCTTTGTAAAGCAATAATTCTTCTGCTGAGTGAATACCTAAAACTTCTTTATCAAAATCAGTGGCTACGAAATTTTCACTGCACATTGGACATATTTTTTTCACAAGTCTTTGTGATATAATTCCTGCTATAGCACTAGCTACTAGGTAAGGTTGTATATCCATATCTATAAGCCTTACAATTGCTGAAGGTGCATCGCTAGTGTGTATGGTACTAAGTACTATATGCCCTGTTATAGCTGCTCTTACAGCAATTTCTGCTGTCTCATTGTCCCTTATCTCACCTATCATAACAACATCAGGGTCTTGTCTTAAAATTGACCTTAAACCTGATGCAAAAGTTAGTCCTGCTTTTGCATTTACGTTTACTTGGTTTATACCATCTACTACGTACTCTACAGGGTCTTCTACTGTTATAATATTTTTACTGTTATCATTGAGTTCACTTAATAATGTATATAGTGTAGTGGATTTTCCACTACCCGTAGGTCCTGTAACCAAAATTATTCCGTATGGGTTTTTAAGTATTCTTTCTGCTTTTTCTAAGTCGTCTTCGTTCATACCTAGTTTTTCCTTGCCTACTAGGAAGTTTTCTCTATCTAGCACCCGGATAACAATCTTTTCACCGTTAATTGTTGGCAAAGTAGATACCCGCAGATCTACCTTCTTATTATCTACAACTGTTAAAATTCTACCGTCCTGCGGAATTCTCTTCTCTGCAATATTTAATTCTGCAAGTATTTTTATACGAGTTATAAAAGCGTTATATATATCTTTATTGTATTTAGATATCTCTTTTAAAGTTCCGTCTATTCTAAATCTTATTTTTATGTTATTTTCAAAAGGTTCTATATGAATATCACTAGCTTTTAGCTTTATTGCATCACTTATTATAGAATCAACAAGTCTAACTGCTGGAGCGCTTTTTATATCATCTAATTGCGCTTTATTTTCTTCCTTACCTTCATTTGTTCCTTGAGCTTTTGATAAATCCGCGGCAGCTTTCTTGGCATTTTGACTAGCATAATATATATCAATTGTATTTTTAATATCTTTTGTTGATGCAATATATATTTTAACGTCAAAACCTGAAGATATTTTAACATCGTCTATTGCAAATATATTTAGTGGATCAGACATGGCAATCTTTAGTTTATTGTCTTCCATGCCAAAAGCAACTAAGTTGTATTTTTTTGAAATACTTTCTGGAACACATTGAGCAATTTTTTGCTCAATGTGTTCCATATCTAGATATACTCTATTTATACATAATTGTTGTTCTAGAACTTCTAATATATCCTCTTCACTTAAAATACCATCTTCAATAAGAATTTCTCCTAGCCTTTTACCTGAGCCTTGCTGCTGCATTAACACTTTTTTAAGTTGTTCTGGAGCTATCTTTCTAGATTCTACTAATAAATCTCCCAATCTTTTTTTTGCTACAATCTTCATTAGTTATGCTCCTTTATAAAAAAATACTCTTTCTATTTAGTACATTTGAAATATTTCTATATGCCAACTATATTTATAATATTTTACCTTTTTTGCTATAATTATTATTATTGTAATACGATTAACACATTATTACAACATTTTTTTAATATAATATATACTAAAATAAACATTATTTGTATTTTACCCTTAGTTCTCAAATTTCATTTATTTTCTTTAATTTTACTCATTTTCCAATTAAACTCTCCCTTCGTAATACATGTTTTTTATGCTCTTTACTAAACTAATTTTTTAATATTAGAACATAGGTTCTGTCGTTAAATAAAAAAGACTGTAATTAGATTTATAAATCAAATCTAATTACAGTCTTTTTTATTGCATGTTCATATACTTTTGTGTATTTGAGCGTTCTTGGGATTTTTACTTTCAAGAAAAAGAAATTTAAAGTATCTTGATAAAACATAAATAACAATTAAAACAGCTAGTACCTCTTGGAATTTAACCAAATATTTCAACATATATATTGGTTGTTTAATTTTAACTAGATACCCATTAAGTTGTTTCATAGCGACTGCGCTTATCACCATTGGAAAAGTGAAAGCAGAATAACTTGGGTAAAATTTAATTTTCAGCAACTTTGGTAAATAAGAAATCACCCCTAGAAACATTATAAAGGCTAACCCTCCTAAAAAACCTACTAAAAAATTATTTTTCACTGGAAAACATGCTAAATATCCAGCTAAACATAAACTAGCTGGAGCCGTAAATATCGCAATAGTTGGTAGTGCTGGCTCTTGGATCTCCTTAATAAAGAATGTCCTGTAAATCACAATAGGTAGCAAGCATAAATATAATATAAACCCAAACCAAAAAATACCTTTTCCAAGGCTAATGAGATTATAGGTAGGTGCAGTCATACTTGCTACCACAATACCAACATAAACTACAAAATAGCTAGGGAAAACTTTTTTTATGTCAAAGTTGAAAATAAACTTTATTGTAAAATAAATTATTAGGAAACAATGCATTAATAAGCCAAAAACCCAAACGCCAAAGGATATTGAAGGAGTATAGGGCTTTATATAGGTTGCCAAAATCATTAACCCCATAGTAAAAGTAGGTATTACGCTTGCAACAACCGGGTTTTTAAAAGAGTCTACTACTGCTTTTGTATCAAAAGCTATTTTAAATATAAGTAGCAATAATATTAATGCAGATAGAATCCCAAAGATGTTCCTATATATAGCACCATAAGATAATAATAGATTGCCAGTTGCAGCTATTGCTAACATAAGCCCTGCAATTGGTACTGGTGTTTTTTTAATTAAACTTTCCATTTTCCACCACCTTACTCATCAATATTTACAAGTCCCAGTTCTCTAACTATAATTTGTGCAGCTT
This sequence comes from Clostridium tagluense, assembly GCF_003865095.1. Classification (GTDB taxonomy): domain Bacteria; phylum Bacillota; class Clostridia; order Clostridiales; family Clostridiaceae; genus Clostridium_AD; species Clostridium_AD tagluense. The sequence goes on from NZ_BHYK01000030.1 coordinate 12,029, forward strand.
TTTGGGCTATTTCTCCAGTAAATGAAATGCATTGTGCTTTATGTTCTCCAGACGCCATGTCCATTCCATGAGTAAGGACTTTACAACATAAGACTTTGTGATTATTTTTAAAACTTTCTTGTAATTCATTAGCAAGTTTAAGAGTATTTTGAACTTTAGAGCCTCCACCAGTTGTTCTACCAAAGAAATAACCTAAGCACATTACTCCACCTGATACAGCACCACAGACGCACTTTGATTTTCCTATTCCAATAGGAAATCCTGAAGCCATTGCAATCATCTCATCTGGCATTGGAATTTCAAAATTGCTTTTTATTGAGCTAACAATAGCCTCCGAGCAAAAATAATCACCTTTTCTGAATGACTCTTCTGCATCTCTTCTGATCTTTTTAATACTAACTTCATTTTTCATTTAATTGCCTCCTTTTTAATAAAGTAATCCATATAACACTATATATACAATATTACAGCAAGTCCAATAGATAATTGTAATGCATTAGCACTCATTTATATTCAAAACTGTTACAAACTTATACTTCTTATAAAAATAATAAAATTTCCCCATTGACAATAAACGAATGGTCGTTTATTATATAATTATTAGAGGTGATCCAATGAGAAGAAAAGATGACGGAAAAGAAAAGAGCATAAAAGAAGCAGTAATTAAGCTAATACTTCAGCAAGGTTTTCATGGTACTTCTATTTCAAAGATTGCCAAAGAAGCAGGGGTCTCCCCAGCTACCGTTTATGTTTATTATGAAAATAAAGAGGTAATGCTTCAAGATATATATATTGAGTACTCTGAAGAAATCTTTGATTATTTACTTAGCAGGCTTAGTGATGACATGGATGGACATCAACTTATTGAAATACTTACCCGAGGGTATTATACCTATATACAAGAACATGGAGAAATATTTCACTTTGTAGATCAATTTTCAAACTGCCCAGCCCTGTCTAGTCAATGCTCATCCCTAAAAGGCATAAATAATTTCAACGTACTGCTGGAAAATATGAAAGAGAAGAGAGTAATTAAAAATTTTAAAAATGATAATTTAATAGCTATAATTTTTTATCCAATAAAATCTATTGCTATTAAACAATGTATTGGAGAAGTTGAACAGGTGCAGCTCCTTGAGGAAATGATTACAATAATTCAAGATGCCCTGCTTATATAATTATAAAAGCGAGAAAATTTTGTAAAACTATTAATTGCAGAATATCTCGCTATTAATCAATAAATAATTAAACGAACATTCACTTATAAATATTATTAAAGAAAGGATGATTATAATGATGAACATAGATGCGAAAAATAAAGATGGGATGGTAATACCTGTATCGGACATAGTTTTATTACCAGGAATGGCTTATACTTTGAAGTTAAATAAGATTAGTGAAGAGGAACTTGAAAATTTAGCTAAGAAAGAACAATTTAGTATTGCATTACCTTTAAAACAAAACTTTAACCAAAGTCAGTTAACGCAAGAGGATTTTCATAAAGTTGGAGTTTCCTTTGATGTGAATGAAGTTGAAAAAACAGAAAGTGGATACCAATTAAAAATTAAAGTGTTGGATAGGGTAGAAGTTAAAGAACTTACTATAGGAACTGGGTTTACTCGTGTAGAATTTGAACTTGCACCTGATGTTATTGATCTTACAGAAACGAGTCAAGAAGAAATGCTTACTTATGTGAAAAAGGTTACTCGTGAAGTTAGTGAAAATTTCAAGGGCTCAGACCAATTCATGAAGATAGTAGATGAGCAAAAGGATTTAAATAAACTCATAGGTCATCTTACTCAATTTATGCCACTTTCCAATGAAGAAAAGTATGCGTTACTTGAAACTCAATCTTTAAAAGAGAGAAGCCTTAAATTTATGGATTATCTTTTAAAGCAGAAAGAATCTCTAAAATTGCAATTTGAGATGGCAGAAAAATTCACGCAAAAAGCCAACAAAAATTATAGAGAGTCAGTACTAAGAGAACAATTAAAAGCTATACAAAATGAATTGAATGAAGGAAAAAGTCAAGGTTCTAAAAAAGATAAAAATTATGCAAATAGGATTGAAGAGGCTCAAATGCCAGTTGAAATAAAAAATGCGGCCTTAGATGAACTTGAAAAGTTAGAAAGTCAAAGCGAAAATAGTTCTGAATATAATATTATACGTAACTATTTGGATCTATTAGTAAAACTTCCTTGGAAAAAAACTGAGCCTAAAGCTATTAATCTAGGACAAGCAAGACGTATCTTAGATGAGCAGCATTACGGACTTGAAAAGGTTAAAGATAGAATAATTCAACATTTAGCAGTTATGAAGCTTAAAAACGATAAAAAGGGTTCCATTTTATTACTAGTTGGACCTCCTGGTACTGGTAAGACAAGTTTAGGAAAAAGTATTGCAGCGGCTCTTGATAGGAAATATATAAGGCTTAGTTTAGGTGGCATACGTGATGAAGCTGAAATTCGAGGCCATAGAAGAACTTATATAGGTGCAATGCCTGGAAGAATTCTTCAAAGTATTAAAAAATCAGGAGAAATAAACCCAGTTATGGTTTTAGATGAAGTGGACAAGCTAATGTCAGGTTATAATGGAGACCCAGCCAGTGCACTACTTGAGGTACTAGATCCAGAGCAAAACAATAGTTTTACTGACCATTATTTGGATTTACCTTATGATTTGTCTGAGGTATTCTTTATAGCAACAGCTAACTCACTAGACAATATTCCTAGGCCTCTACTGGATAGAATGGAGATAATCCCAATATCTAGTTACACTATGAATGAAAAATTTCATATAGGTAAAAATCATTTAATACCTTCAGTACTTGAAGAACATGGATTAAATAATGACCAGTTAGTTATTGAAGATGAAGCACTAGAAAAAATAATTAGTGAGTACACTTTAGAAGCTGGAGTTCGCGGACTTAAAAAGCAAATAGCTACCTTAGCTAGAGTTACTTCAGAGAAAATCGTGTCAAATACGGTAGATTTACCATTTAAAGTTACAGTAGATGCACTAGATGACTTACTTGGAAGAAAAGTTTCAAGCCATGATAAAGCTCAAATGGATAATCCACCAGGAGTTGTAACAGGTCTAGCCTTTACATCTGTAGGAGGAGAAATACTTTTCATTGAAGCTACTGACATGCTAGGGACTGGACAAGTTACCTTAACTGGGCAACTAGGAGATGTTATGAAAGAATCCGCAAAGATTTCCTTAAGTCTCCTTAAATCAAGGTTACCAATTAACACTATAAACTTTAAGGAAAGAGATCTTCATATTCATGTTCCATCAGGATCTACTCCTAAAGATGGCCCCTCAGCTGGAATTACACTATTCACTGCACTTGCATCCCTTGTTACAGGCATAAAGGTGAATCCAAAGCTTGCAATGACAGGAGAAATAACTTTAAGAGGCGCAGTACTTCCAATTGGAGGACTTAAAGAAAAATTAATAGGAGCTCAAAGAGCTGGAATAACAAATATATTAATTCCAAAGGATAATTTAATTGACCTAAAGGATGTGCCCCAAGAAATTAAAAATCAATTAACTATTAAGACAGTAGAAACTGTAGAGGATGTACTTCGAGAGACTTTAGGAATATCATTACCTAGAGTAGAACATGTATTTAATCCTAAGACATCTACGGTGGGAACTTTTAACGTAAATCAAATGTAGTTAATATATATAACAATAAAAATTAAAGGAAGCCCTAAGTGGCTTCCTTTAATTTTTTAATCTAATTTGTTTAAAGTATTATTTAATTCCGTATAACTCAGCTAATTTATCAAAAGCTGGTAGTGAATTTTGTATTTTTTCATAAGATATACAGTAAGCGAGCCTTGCATGTCCTGGGCATTCAAATGCTGACCCTGGTACTATTAATAAATTAAATTGTTTTGCCTCCTCACAGAATTTTTTATCATCTGCTATTGGTGTTTTAATAAATAAATAAAAGGCCCCTTGTGGTTTTACACATTTAAAACCTATTTTTGTAAGATGATTGTATAAAACATCTCTATTGGACTTATATATATTGACATCAACTTTAGTCTCCAGGCAATTTGCAATAACCCTCTGGAATAGCGATGGTGCATTTACAAAGCCTAAAATTCTATTGGCCACATTTAAGGATGCCATTATATCTTCAAAGGAATCCATCTTAGTATTAGCAACCACATACCCTATTCTCTCCCCTGGAAGTGATAATGATTTACTATATGAATATCCAATAAATGAATTTTTATAGTATTTTAAAATATATGGAACAAAAGCATTGTCATAAACTATTTCTCTATATGGTTCATCAGATATTAGATATATGCTTGTACCTAGTTCTTCCTCCTTTTCACAAAGTAATTTTGCTAAGTCTTGTATAACTTTTTCTGAATATACAGTACCTGTGGGGTTATTTGGAGAGTTCATAATAATTGCCTTTGTTTTGTTATTTATTTTATCTTTTAATACTTTCATATCAGGTTCAAAAGTATTAATATCCGTAGAAACTACTACAAGTTTACCATCAAAATTATTTACATAGTTTCTGTATTCACCAAAAAATGGTGCAAACACAATTACTTCATCCTCAGGGTTAAGTAATGTTTTAAGCAAAATATTTAATCCTCCAGCTGCTCCACAGGTCATAACTATATTACTGGAATTAATATCTATATTATGTTCTTTATTTATAAATTGTGCTATTTTAGATCTAACATCTTCATATCCAGAATTATTCATATAGCCATGTACAAGTTTAGATGTCGTTTCATTTAATATTTTATTAATTTCATTTTTAATACTTTCAGGTGGTTCAACATTTGGATTACCCAAGCTATAGTCGAAAACGTTTTCTTCTCCATGAATCGCAGATAATCTTTTGCCTTCCTCAAACATAGCTCTTATTATAGAACTATTAGCAACTAATTTTTTCATCTTATTAGATATCATTTCAAGTCTCCTTTTATGTTTTGGTAAACATGGTTAATTTAGTATCAAATTCTATAATTAAGTATATCATAAAAAGGTTAATTTGTTTGAAGATTCTAAAAAAAACATTAATTTTAAAGAATAATTTAACCTTGTTTTCATTATTTTGTGGTATATTATTGATATAAGTAAATGATGTAAATATAAATTAAGGTGGTTGAATATATGAATGAAACTATAAATTTATTAAAAGCTCACAAATCCATAAGAAAATGAAAAAATAAAAACCATTATAGAATGTGCACAAAGTGCCTCAACTTCTAGTTTTATTCAAGCTTATACAATCATAAGTGTTGTGGATAAGTCTAAACGGAAAAATATAGCGCATCTTTCAGGAGATCAAAGTTATGTAGAAGAGTGTCCATTATTTTTAGTTTTCTGCGCTGATTTGAATCGTACCAAAACATCCTGTGAAATCAACCATAAAACTATGGCAGAGGGATACACAGAAACTTTTATTTTAGCTACTGTGGATGCTACTCTTGCTGCTCAAAATGCTTTAATTGCTGCTGAATCACTAGGACTAGGTGGAGTTTATATAGGTGGTATAAGAAATAACCCCACAGAAATATGTAAAATTTTAAATACACCTTCTGGAGTATACCCCGTATTTGGAATGTGCCTGGGTTATCCAGATGATTCACCAGATATAAAAGCAAGGTTACCACTAGACGTTATATTTAAAACGGATGAGTATAATATAGATGGTGATGCTAAAAAAGTAGAAGAATACGATGCACAGGTTAGTGCGTATTATAAAAAAAGAACTAATGGAAAAAGATCAGACACCTGGACAAACCAAGTATCTGATCTAATGGACAAACCTCAACGACCACATATGAAAGATTTTTTAAATGGACAAGGCTTTGAAATGAAATAAGTTAAAATAATTATTTTTTAAATAATTCTACAAAATTTATATTACTAGGTGGGCATTCTCTAACGGGAATGTCTATTCTACTAATTGCATCCTTAATTTTTCACTTAATCCTATTTCAACCATTCAGGTTCTTCTCTTATAATCGGTCTTATACCATACTTTTCATCAAAGTCTTTTAAAATATTTTTCCTAGTTTCTGAGGATGATTTAATATTAGAAATTAAATCCTTTGATATACCATAGGTAAATGGGCAATTAGCTATACATATCCCACAATCTGTTCCTAAACTCCTCCATCTTCTGTAACACTCCTCAGGATTTATCTTCCACCTTAATACGCCTTGCTCTTCTGCCATTTCAGTCTTAGATATCGATTTCCCTGGGCATGTCTTTGCACATCTTCCACAATCCAAGCAAAATTCTTTAACGCCAAAATCTTCTGGTGCATCTGGTACAATAGGTATATCTGTGGTTACTACTCCCAGTCTAACACAAGCTCCATCTTCTTTAGTTATAAGTAGACCATTTCTTCCAAACTCGCCGAGGCCTGCATCTCTTGCTACAAGTTGCGCTATAACTAAATAGTTCCCATCCATATGATTTCTAGCATCATACCCTAGTTCCCTAATATAATATGAAAGTATCATTCCAATAGTGGCTGATTCCACATATCCTTTTGTAACCGCTATGGATTCTGGAAGCTTTGGTGCTCTCATAATCATTTCTTTATCCATAGCTACTGCAAAAACAATTCCATACTTATGTTTTCTATTAATTTCTTCACCATAATTTTCTTCATGTCTTCCCCTGTGAGAATAGTAATGATACTCTTTCATTTCTGTTATGCCAACTAATTTTGCATTATAAAACTTAGCTAATCCTTTGATTTTTTCTGTTATAGCAACTGGGTCAATGTCAGCTTTATTTTGTGCTATTTCGCCTTCGCTAAATTTTCTTATATCGTATAAATATTTAAAGGAGGCGTCTACCATAGGCGAATTTATTCTATTAAACATCACAGAACCTTGCCCTCCCATGGATGGTAAACTTCTCAATGAATCATCCACTTCCTTTAAATCTGGTTTTTTACTATAATAATCATTATAATTTTCGCTTCCTTCAATGTAATTCATTCTTGCAAACATTGTATCTCTTTCATCGAAACTTTTCATATATTTTTCTCCTTTGATGTTTTTTATAAGTATCTTAAACTCAAACATTAATCTATTTTTCCAGCTAAGTTATCGCTTCCAATAGGAAAAAATTTGTCCTGGCTTTATAACTATACCATTTAATTTTATTATATTTATATAATTCAATAATTATCCTTCACAAATTATTCGAAAAATAAAAAACCCTGAGATATTCTCAGAGCTTCTTAACGATTCTTATTTATACTACTTTCTCTATGCTAATATACCCTCCTCAAGCATTTCTTTTACATGCGCAGCGTCCTTATCTCCTCTTCCTGAAAGATTTATTATTATAACTTTATCTTTTGTAAGTGAGGCTGCTAGATTTATACCATATGCAATTGCATGTGCACTTTCAATAGCAGGAATTATCCCTTCAACTCTTGAAAGCTCAAGTAGTGCTGTAATTGACTCTTTATCTGTTACGGATACATATTTTGCTCGTCCTGTATCTTTATAATAACAGTGCTCTGGTCCTACACCAGGATAGTCAAGACCTGCCGCTACTGAGTAAACAGGAAGTGGCTCTCCCTTTTCATCTTGAATGTTATAGCATTTGAATCCATGAATAATACCTACACTACCTTTTGTAAGTGAAGCTGCGTGCTCCTGGGTATCAAGACCCTTACCTGCTGGTTCAACGCCAATCATTTTTACATCTTTATCATTAAAGAATGGGTGGAATAACCCAATGGCATTGCTACCTCCACCTACACATGCAACTAAATAATCTGGAAGTCTACCCTCAGCTTGTATAATTTGTCTTCTTGCTTCAATGCCTATTATACTTTGAAACTCTCTAACCATAGTAGGGTATGGATGAGGACCTACTGCAGATCCTAAAAGATAGTAAGTATCCTTTTCATTTTCTACAAAATCATTTAGGGCAACATCTACGGCATCCTTTAATGTTGCAGTACCTGTTGTTACGGTTACAACCTTTGCCCCTAAAAGCTCCATTCTAAAAACATTAAGAGCTTGCCTTTTTGTATCAACCTCTCCCATATATATGGTGCAATCCATTCCAAACAATGCACAAACTGTAGCTGTTGCAACACCGTGCTGACCTGCTCCTGTCTCTGCTATTATACGGTTTTTACCCATTTTCTTTGCTAGCAGTGCTTGACCTATAGCATTATTTATTTTATGGGACCCAGTATGATTTAAATCTTCTCTTTTAAGATATATTTTTGCTCCGCCAAGTTTTTCACTTAATTTTTCCGCATAATATAATGGATTTTCTCTTCCTACATATTGTTTTTGATAATAGGCAAGTTCTTTCAAAAACTCCTCATCAAGTATACATTTGTAAAACTCCTCTTCAACAACTTTTAAAACCACTTTTAATATTTCTGGAACAAATGCTCCTCCAAATTTCCCAAAATAGCCAGTATTCTTTTCCATAATAAATCCTCCTCTTAATTTTAAATTTGCCTTGTTTTAAACGCAAAAAAGCCCCCTATGTGCTATAAACACATAGAGGGCGAACATTCTCGCGGTACCACCTCAAATTACCTTCTCAAAAACAAAGGTATCTCTCAGATACAGGAAATAAATCCGATATCATATCCATATAACGGTGGAAGCCGTGTCCCCTACTATTATTTCGGTTCCCTCTCGTAAGTCCATTCAAAGTGTTCTAAAATATCAGGCTCACACTATCCCTGTCTCGCTGTAATTCTCAAACAAATTTACTCTTCTTACTCATCGATTTATTTACTTTATACTATTTTAGTGTGAATCTTCAAAATTGTCAATAAAATTTACGGAGTTTTTCAGATTTATATCTTTTAAACCAACGCTCAATATGCTATAATAACTCAATAATAATTGTTATTTGCCAATTCCTTAAATATTTTATTATTTTATCTAAATGAAATAGAACTGTTTTCTTACAACTTTTAGTTTTTATTTAAAAGTAAAAAAGAAAGGCGATGATTTTATGAATAACAATACAAAAATATTTGTTAACTTACCAGTTAAAAATCTTACTAAATCCATGGATTTTTTTACTAAACTTGGTTTTACATTTAATCCTCAATTCACTAATAAAAATGCCACATGCATGAATGTTGGCGATAACATATTCATAATGTTATTAATTGAAAGATTTTTTAAAACATTTACAAATAAAGAAATATCTGATGCCAAAAAAAACACAGAAGTCATTGTGGCATTATCTGTTGATAGCAAGGAGAAAGTTGATAAAATTGTAAATAAAGCTCTGGCCGCTGGTGGAAAGACTTCCAATAAACCCAATGATCAAGGTTTTATGTATGGATGGAGTTTTCAGGATCTGGATGGTCATCTTTGGGAGATAATTTATATGGACAAAAATATAGACACTTAAGATAAATATCCAGTCACTAAAAAACAATAAAGCAAGAACCTGAGTATTCATTTCACTCAGGTTCTTGCTTTTTAATGTGTCGCTCAAATGAGTGCCCTGCATATCCCCATTAGATAGATAAACCATTTATTTCGCAAAGTGTATTAACAACAGAAAAAATTAATATAGCTGCTAAGTTTGCTGTAATATCATCTTGATCAAATCTTGGTGAAACTTCTGCAATGTCAAAGCTTACCACTTTATTTGATTTTAAAATGTATTTAACAAATTTTAGTACCCGTTCTGGATCTAGTCCAAGTGGCTGAGATGCACTTACCCCTGGAGCAAAAGCTGTAGAAAATACGTCTGAACATATAGTTATATATATATAATCTTTTAATTTTATGAAATCGTCAATTTTATTTATAACTTCACAATCATCTCCATCTATAATATCCTTTGCAAGCATGTATTTAGCTCCTAGTCTATCAGCCGTTTTAAAAAGATCTATAGTGTTACTGTGCTTTTGAACACCAATACACATATAAGAGTATTTAAGCTCTCTGTAGCTACAAATATCTGCTATTTGTCTAAACATTGTTCCGGAACTTCCTCCTTGTGTATAAGGTCTCAAATCAAAATGAGCATCAAAATTTACTATACCTATATTGGGCTTTTTACTTTTTTGTGATAAATAATTTAATATACCCATATAATTTCCAAAAGCAACTTCATGTCCGCCTCCCAAAACAATAGGAAACAGATTTAAGCTTAAAACCCTTTCTATTGCTTTAGATAAAATATCTTGGCTTTCCAAAAGCGTGCAATCTTCGCAAAATATATCTCCTGCATCAAAAAGTTTTACCTCTTGTAAAAAATTACATGGAAGCTTGGCTAATTCATTTCTTATACTTTGGGGACCCTTTGCTGCACCTATTCTTCCCCTGTTAAGCCTTACCCCTTCATCACAGCAAAAACCAATAAAAGCAAACCCAAGTTTTCCTGTGTATGCAACTAAATCAAGGCTTTTTAAATCTATTATATTTACACATTGATGCCATCTAAAGGCATCATAATTGGTTTCACTATCAGTTCTTCCCTGCCAAACTGCCTCATCTGTTTTTTTATAATTTTTTTCAAACATCCTATTTTTCCTCCTAAGTTTTCATATATTTATAATTAGAATACAATAGCAATCCATTTTAAAGTTCTCTATAACTTCTACCTATCATAAGGTAATAATGTTCCTTTTGCTTTTGTATATATATTTTATTCTACAAATTATATTAATAACCTTTATATAAAACTATTTTTTGAGTATCTTCCCATTGATTCAATTTAAATATTTGCAATTTGAGGAGTTTTTGTATAACATTAGTGCTATAATTAATATTTACAATGCTATTGTAATCAAAAATAAATAATCAGATATAGACAGTCTCTGTTGACTGATCAAAAAGGAGGCAAATTGTTATGAAAAATTTCGCAAGTGTTGAAAAAATCGGATTAAGAGATAAAGGAACAAAAAAACTTATCGTTGTATACCCATTCAAACCCCAGGGTACAGATGCTGAAATCGATAAAACTGTTAAAGACTGGTATTATAAACAAAGTTGCTCCGCTGAAGATGAAATTTTAACTTCCTACGTAGATTTTTTAACTGAAAATGAAATAAAAACACATAAATAATATATAAACAAAAACAGAGCCCACAAGTTGGACTCTGTTTTTTTGTGGGAATTTATCCACATAAAATAATTTTATCCTAAAATTATAGTTGCATTGGAAACTATAATGCTATATCATTAAATTAGTAGGGAATGCAACTAATTCTGGAGGTATAAATAAATGAATGAAAATAGAAACTCTGTGGCAAGATGGATTTCTCTTTTGCACAGGCATGGCCATGAATATGTGGGAAGGCAACTTAAGAAATATAATATTAATAAAGGTCAATATATTTTTTTAAATGCATTATATAAGAAAGATGGAATAAGGCAGGAAGAATTATCGGATTACCTTAAGATTGATAAAGGTACCACAGCAAAGGCTATTAAAAAGTTAGAGGATGATGAATATATCATTAGAATAGTAGATAAAAAAGATAAGAGAGCATATAATGTTTACCTTACTGATAAAGCGTTAAAAATAAAACCTACGGTAAGAAAAGCCATGATGGCTTGGACAGATATTTTATTCTTGGGATTTAGTGAAGAGGAAAAGGAAACTGCCTTAGTACTATTAGAAAGAATGGGTAAAAATGCCACCACCACAAATGATGCAGCACATTAGGAGATGATAATAATGCATATAGTCGCTTCTACTAAGAGATTTATTAACAATAACTTTCATGCTCTTACACATAAGAATTATAGATATTTTTGGCTTGGACAATGTGTTTCCTTAATAGGTACTTGGACACAAAACATAGGGCAATCTTGGCTAGTGCTTTCCATAACAGATTCTGCATTTTTGCTTGGTCTTGTTGGAACCCTGCAGTTTTTACCCGTAACTTTTTTCTCATTATTTGCTGGGGTAATAACAGATAAGTTTCCAAAGAAAAAAATACTGATTTTCACTCAGACAATATCTATGCTACTAGCTTTTATATTGTCTGGATTAGTATTTACACATACTGTGAAGTACGAATACATACTAGTTTTAGCGCTATGTCTTGGATTTTGCAATACACTAGATATGCCAACTAGGCAGGCTTTTAATATGGAAATTGTAGGAAAAGAAGATTTAATGAATGCCATTGCTTTAAATTCTGCTACTTTTAATTTAGCAAGAATTATTGGACCAGCTATTGGAGCTATGCTTATGGGATACCTTGGCGCGGGATGGTGTTTTTTGTTAAATGGTTTTAGCTTTATGGCAGTAATCTATGGGCTAGTTCACATTGAAGCAGTGGCTTATGTAAGAATGAAAAGTTCACAAGAAGGCATATTAAGGGAAATAGTGAATGGTCTTAAATATATAAAAAAGAATCCCATTTTATTAGAAACCTTGATATTAGTTAGTATTATGGGGATATTTGTTTTTAACTATAGTGTTTTAATACCTGTATTCACGAAAAATGTACTACATATGGATGCAAAAACCTATGGGATTTTATTGTCTGCCCTTGGTGCAGGTTCGCTTATTGGAGCAGTTCTTGTTTCCTTAAAAAGTAAAGGTGGTCCAAATAGAATTCTTATGATAGGTAGCTCTATTGCAATTGGCATAATGTTAATTGCCACGGGTATGAGCAATTTATATTATCTTACTGCACTAAGTTTAGCTATAACGGGCATATTTAATATGTTTTTTTCCACCACTGCCAATTCTATGCTGCAGCTAAATTCTAAAGATGAATACAGAGGAAGAGTAATGAGTGTATATTCCCTTGTGTTTGCTGGATTCACGCCTATTGGAAGTTTATTTTCAGGATTTGTAGCTGAGAAATACGGAGCTAGAGTTTGTTTCATATTATCAGGTATTTTTACAATAGTATTGATATTGTTACTTATCTCCTGGGTTAAACTTAGAAAAAAAGACACAAATATAGGAAAATAGACTGTATTTTTTTGAAAATCACTTTAAACAATTCCAATATTAATTAGATAATAAAAGCCCCTTATTTAGTCCATTAGGTCTAAATAAGGGGCTTAATAATTGATTTAAATAAACTTTTATTTACCCATTGCCTCTTCAACTGCAACCGCAACTGCAACTGAAGCTCCAACCATAGGGTTATTTCCCATACCTATAAGTCCCATCATTTCCACGTGAGCGGGTACTGATGAAGAACCTGCGAATTGTGCATCTGAATGCATTCTTCCCATAGTATCAGTCATTCCGTATGAAGCAGGACCTGCTGCCATATTGTCTGGATGAAGAGTTCTTCCAGTACCACCACCTGATGCAACTGAGAAGAATTTCTTACCTTGTTCTTGGCATTCTTTTTTATAAGTTCCAGCAACTGGGTGTTGGAATCTTGTTGGGTTTGTTGAGTTTCCTGTAATTGAAACGTCTACTCCCTCAAAATGCATTATTGAAACACCTTCACGTACATCATCTGATCCGTAGCATCTAACCTTAGATTTTTCACCTTTTGAAAAAGCTATTTCTTTAACTATATCTAATTTGCTAGTATAGTAATCAAATTTTGTTTGAACATATGTAAACCCATTAATCCTTGAAATTATATAAGCTGCATCTTTTCCAAGACCATTAAGTATTACTTTTAGTGGTTGTTTTCTTACTTTATTGGCAGCTCTTGCAAGGCCAATTGCTCCTTCAGCAGCTGCAAAGGATTCATGTCCAGCTAAAAATGCAAAGCATTTAGTTTCTTCGCGAAGAAGCATAGCTGCTAAATTACCATGTCCAATTCCAACTTTTCTATCATCAGCAACAGAACCTGGTATACAGAAACATTGAAGTCCTTCTCCTATATATACTGCCGCATCTGCCGCTTTTGTACAACCTTTTTTAATTGCTATAGCTGCCCCTACTGTATATGCCCAGCAAGCATTATCAAAAGCTATAGGCTGAATTCCTTTTACTATATCAAAAGCATCTATACCTTTTTCTTCACAAATTGTTCTTGCTTCTTCTAGCGAATTTATACCATATTTATTTAATACAGGTAATATCTGATTTATTCTTCTTTCAAAACTTTCAAATAAAGCCATTTAATTATTCCTCCTTCTTATATTATTGTTGTCTTGGGTCGATTACTTTTGCAGCTTCATCAAATCTACCATAACTTCCAGTAGCTTTTTCCATAGCCTCATTTGCATCCATACCTTTTTTAATCATGTCCATCATTTTTCCAAGTTGAACAAATTTATAACCTATTATCTCACTATTTTCATCTAATGCAATGTTAGTAACATAACCTTCAGCCATTTCTAAATATCTTGGACCCTTAGCAAGTGTTCCATACATTGTACCAACTTGACTTCTAAGACCCTTACCTAAGTCTTCAAGTCCAGCGCCTATTGGTAGTCCACCTTCAGAAAATGCAGTTTGAGTTCTTCCGTAAACAATTTGAAGGAATAACTCTCTCATAGCTGTATTTATTGCATCGCATACTAAATCTGTGTTTAATGCTTCCAAAATAGTTTTTCCTGGAAGTATTTCTGATGCCATTGCAGCTGAGTGAGTCATACCTGAACATCCTATTACCTCAACTAATGCTTCTTGTATTATGCCTTCTTTTACATTTAAAGTAAGCTTACAGGCACCTTGCTGCGGAGCACACCAGCCAATTCCGTGTGTTAAACCTGAGATATCTTTAATTTCTTTACTTTGTACCCATTTTCCTTCTTCAGGAATTGGTGCTGATCCATGATTAGGTCCTTTTGCAACACACATCATTTCTGAAACTTCTGTTGAATAAATCATAATATTATCTCCTTCCATATGTAGATGGTAATTTACTGTGCCTTAACACCCTTGGGAACTAATTCATCCCACTGGGACAGATTTTTAAAATACCTTACCAATTCTATTTTAACAAAAAAAACCTAACTTAACAATAGCATTAATACATTACAGAGTAATATCGCTGGAATAATATATATCCAGCGATATTACTTAGGAATTTAAATATAGTTATACTATTTTTATCTTTTACGAAGGTATTTTCTTATATCCACTGCAACTGCTGATACTATAATTACACCTTTTATTATCTGTTGCCAATATGGATTAATCCCTATAAACGTTAATCCGTAATTGATTACACTAAATATAAGTACACCTACTACAATTCCTGGTACAGTACCCACACCTCCAGATACCGACCACCCACCCACAACGCAGGCTGCAATCGCATCCAATTCATAACCATTACCATAATTATTTGTTGCCCCACCAGTTCTTGCTGCTTCAAGAACACCAGCTAGACCATAAAGCAGACCTGCAATTACATATATTTTTAATAGTGAATTTCGTACATTAATACCTGAAACAGTAGCAGCTTCCCTATTTCCACCTATAGCATATACATCTTTACCAAGCTTTGTCTTATTTAAAACCACATATATTATTACAGTAACCAGGGCTGCTATAATTACTATATATGGAATTCCTAAAAATGATCCTGTTCCAAGTGTAGCAAAATCACTCCTTAAACTACCTATAGGCTGTGACCTATTAGGCGCCATATCAAAATAAATTGAGTTTGCTCCATAAACAATAACCATTGTACCCAGGGTTGCTATAAATGGTGGTACATCAAACCTTGATACTATGAAACCATTTAAAAGTCCAACTATACCGCCTGCTATAACCCCTGCTAAAATAGGAATCATTATATTTAAATGACCTAAATTCGGATAAAACTTGCTTGTATACTCAGTAGCTTGAATCATTGAAGCGGATATAACTGCTGAAAGACCTACCACACGTCCTGCAGAAAGATCAGCTCCAGCAGTTAAAATCGCAAAACAAGCTCCCAGTGCTATAATTATTCTTGTTGAACTTTGAGTCAAAACATTAGCAAAACTACCCCATGAAATAAAACGTGGATCCTTTATTGCAATACCTATTATTAATACTATAAGTACCACATAAATAGCATTTTGCTTTAAAAAAGCCTGTATGTTTTTACTTTTTAACCTTTCCATTTACCTCTCCCCCTCACTATTCCATATACTTGCTAGCAAGTAGCATTACCTCTTCCTCTGTAGCTGTTTTCCCATCAATAATACCAGAAAGATGCCCCTCACACATTACCATTATTCTGTCAGACATACCCAAAAGTTCAGGCATTTCAGAAGATATCATTATAATACTTTTACCTTGATTTGCAAGTTCCGTAATAATTGTATAAATCTCGAATTTCGCACCTACGTCGATACCACGTGTTGGCTCATCAAGAATTAGTATATCTGGCTCTGTAAGAAGCCACCTAGCTAGTAATACCTTCTGCTGATTACCACCAGACAAATTTTGTATAAGTTCTTTAAATGAAGGTGTTTTTACGTTTAACTGTTTCATACTCTTAATCGAATCATTTTTTCTCATTTTATCGTCTAAAATTCCCATTTTATTCAGATATTTTGACTGGTTTGCCACCACCATATTTTCCATAACTGATAAAACTGGAAATATGCCTGTCGCCCTACGTTCCTCTGTAATTAGTGCCATATTATATTTTTTTGCATCAATTGGTGACTTAATACTAACTTGCTTATCATTTATAAAAAGCTTCCCGGATTGCAAGCTCCTAAGACCAAAAATTGCTTCCATAATCTCTGTTCTTTGAGCACCAACAAGACCTCCTACACCAAGTATTTCTCCCTTTCTTAGATTAAAAGAAACACCTTTGAAAGATCTTGGATAGGGAGATGTAAATCCTTCGATCCTAAGGATTTCGTCCCCAGGCACATTGCATCTCTCAGGAAATCTATTAGTCAAATCACGTCCTACCATTTTTTTAATTATCATATCAGTTGTAAGTTCACTAGCGTCCCAAGTGCCCATCATCTTCCCATCTCGCATTATAGATACTTCATCGGAGATTTTGAGGATTTCCTCCATCTTATGGGATATATAAATTATTGCGACTCCTTTTTTTTGTAAATCCCGAATTATTCTAAACAAATGTTCTACTTCGGTCTCAGAAAGAGATGACGTAGGCTCATCCATAATTATTACTTTTGCATCGTAGGAAACTGCCTTTGCTATTTCCATCTGTTGTACTATAGAAACAGATAAGTTCCCAACTATTGTATCTGGCTTAACATCAATTCCAAGATTTTTAAAAAGTTCCTGGGTATCCTTATACATTTTTTTCTCATCAACTAATTTAAAAGGTCCAATACCATACATTGGCAACCGTCCAAGCCACATATTTTCCATTACATTACGAAATTTAACAGGGTGAATTTCCTGATGAATCATTGCAATTCCTAGATTTAGAGCTTCTTTTGAATTGTTTGTTACTACCTTTTCACCATTTAAAAATATTTCTCCTGAATCCTGCGAGTATATACCGAAAAGGCATTTCATAAGTGTAGATTTACCCGCACCATTTTCACCCATTAGGGCATGTACCTTACCAGCACGCACTTTAAGAGTTACATCGTCTAATGCTTTTACACCAGGAAAGGTTTTGGATATATTATTTAACTCCAGCAAATAATTATCTTCCTTCATTGTAATGCCTCCTGTATACCTTAATGATGATTATTTTTTATAAATTCATTAACAAACCAAAGTACAATAGAAACCCTATTGTACTTTAGTTAATTTTAAAACATTTAATAAACTATAAAAATAGTGATTTATTTAGCATCAGCCATATTAGCTTTAGTTATTGGCTTATAATCTATCCATACATATTTACTATCTGTAAGAGTGTATCCAACATTCTCAGTAGTTGGAACCTTACCTTCTGCAAGTAATTGTGAAAGCTTGAATGTAGCAATTCCTTGATTTTTAGCATCGTTAAGTACTGTTCCAAGTAAAGTACCATCAGCAAGGGCAGCAATACCAGGAGCTGTAGCATCAACACCAACAACAGGCATAAACTTACTATCTTTAAAGTATCCAGCAGCTTTTAATGCTGATATAGCACCAAGAGCCATGTCATCATTATTAGCAAGTACTGCTTCAATTTTATCACCTTTTGCAGCTATAATTGATTGTAGTTTATCTTGAGCTTTAACACGATCCCACATACCAGTATCACTAGCAATAACATTAACTTTTATTCCTTGCTTTACTATTTCATCGATGGAAGATTTAGTTCTAGCAATAGCATCAGGATGTCCTGGTTCACCAGTTAGCATAACGTAATCCATAATTCCATCTTTGTTTTTATCTGCTTCTGGGTGAGCTTTCCAATACTCAGCTAAAATCTTGCCTTGCATTACTCCTGACTGTTCAGGTTTTGCTCCTACATAATAAAGTTTATCCCATTTACTAAGGTCAGCAGCTGAAGGCATACGATTAAAGAATACAATCGGTATATTAGCATTCTTTGCCTTAGTTATAATTGCATCTGATGCTGCTTGATCAACAGGGTTTATTTGTAGTGCATTTACTTTCTTAGTTATAAACAAATCTATTTTGTCGTTTTGCGTTGCTGATGAGTTTTGACTATCAACAATTTCTACACTTGATTTAGCATCAGTTGCGGCTGCAGATATTGCATTACGAACGCCTGTCATGAAGGTATCATCAAATTTGTAAATTGTGCATCCTATAGATACCTTTTTGGTATCAGTAGTTGGTGTTTTAGTTTTACTTGAGCAACCTGCTAATAAGCTGGTTGCCATTGCTGTTACTAAAATCATTGTAATTGCCTTTTTCATGAATTTTCCCCCTCTGAATTTTAATGTAAACGTTAACTTGTGCTAATGATAACATCAAAAAGGTTTATTATTAATACAAAATCCTACTGTTATATATTAAAATCCTATGGTATTTTAATAATTAATCCATAATTATTTGTAAGCCTGCTCCGCTACATCTATATTATCTTTTATTATAGTCACATAAGGAATACGCACATACTTATTGTTGGTTATTTTCCAAGAAGTACTATTAAGAATATTTTTACCATTTGCTGCATTTGTAACTAAATCGATTATTGCCCTGCCCTGACTACTGGCATCATTTAATATTGTACCAACCATAGTACCTTCTTTTATCTTTTTAATAGCATTTGGAATTGCATCTATTCCAACTACAGGAATAAATTTTTTTTCAGATAAGTAGCCCGCTTTTTCTAGTGAATCTAATGCCCCAAGTGCCATAACATCATTATTAGAAATTACAAATTCTATTCTATCATTGAACTTCGATATCCATCCATCCATTTTTTCCTTTGCTTTTGCGTCGTCCCACATGGCTGTAGCCTGTGCTAACTCTTCTACGGAAATACCTGCCTTCTTAATCTCATCTAGTGCATATTTGCTACGGGCCTCCGCATCAGGATGCCCTGGCTCACCCTTAAGTAATACGTATGAAAGCTTTCCATCTTGATTTTTATCCCATTTACTTTTATTTTCATTCCAAAGATCAACTATCATTTTACCTTGCAAAATTCCAGATTCCTTTGAATCTGTACCTACGAACCAGGCTTTATCATAGCTGTTTAGTACTGATGCATCTGGTTCCTTGTTAAAAAATATAACTGGCAGGTTAGCCACTCTTGCTTTGTTAATTACAGCCTTTGCCGCTTTAGGCTGGACTAAATTTATGACGAGAGCGCGCGACCCCTTTAAAATCATTTCATCAACTTGTTGTAACTGTATATTTTGATCATTTTGAGAATCATTCATATTCAATGCTATTCTTCCATATGCATCATTTTCCATTGAATTACATATATAAGACATAAATTCATCATCATATTTGTAAATAGCTGCACCTACTTTTGGTAATTTCCCCTTATATCCAGTCTTTGAATAAGTATCTCTGCTTACACACACTTTAAAAATAGCTACTATAATAAACGCCATTGCCAAAACTATTATAATTTTTTTCATATTATTCATTATAATTCTCCCTGTAAATTTTTATATATATTCATTGTTTAAAAGGAAATAATATTTTTTGATTTTCTGGTTTATACATATTATCCCTATCTATGACAACTACGCCAGTGTCGACATACTTTGGAATTTTCTTGTTTTGCAGCTTTAGAGCTGCATATTTAACTGCTAAATATCCCATACCAAAGGGACTTTGAGTAAGGGTAGCTTGTATTACCCCACTTTCTAAGAATTCTATTTGTTCTGGAGTATTGTCAAAAGTGATGACATTCACTTTGCCTGCCAGGCCTATTTCCGCAATTGCCTCTGCTACCCCTATAGAGCTTATATAGTTTAATGCTATTATTGTATTAACTTTATCATCACCTAAGACAAGTTTTTTTGTAAGCACTGAGGCGCTCTTTGAATCTGCTGCCACATACTCCTTATATACCAACTTTAATTTGGGGTATTTTGATATTATGGACCAAAAGCCTTCTTCTCTCTCTTTATTGTTCCTTGCTCCTTCAACAAAATTAATAACAGCAATTCGTGAGTTTAAATCACATAGTGAAACAAGCTTTTGACCTGCCATTTTTCCAGCTTTAACATTATCTGTAGTTATGTAACTACTAATTTTATTAGTGTTTAATTTACTGTCTATGACGAGCACTGGTATTTTCTCACCTATAGCTTTTTCAGTTACCTTTGCAAGTTTATCATAATCACATGGTGCCAATATTAGGGCATCCACTTTTCTTTCAATAGCTGCATTTACTAAGGCTATTTGCCCATCAATATCAGTTTCATAGATAGGCGAATTAAACTCTACCTTTACATTAAATTCTTTAGCAGCCACCGTAGCGCCCATTCTAACATTTTTAAAATAGTCACCATTTTGATTTTTTAATATTAATGATATTTTTTTAGACTCTTCTTCTCCCTTAGTACTTAAATTTACGATCCCGAATAAAAATGGTGATATAAGGAGAATAATAAACAAGAAAATTATTAACATATTCTTTTTAAACATATAAATCACCCCAGCTCTATTCTTTTATAAGAGGTAGCCAAATTTTAATTGTAGTCCCCTCTTCAATTTCACTTTGTATTTCAAGTCCGAATTCCGTGCCATAGCTTAGCTGAATTCTCTCATGTACATTTTTCACTCCAACTCCGGAGCTAGTATTATCTTTTTCCCTGTACTCAAGTATGTGCTTTAATACTTCTGGTTCAATTCCCAGTCCATTGTCACATATTTCATATAATAATTTACCATTAGTAACGGAAACTGATATCTTTATAAAACCTTCGTCTACCATATACTCGATACCATGGTAAATTGAATTTTCTATAAGTGGCTGCAATATTAGCTTTAAGGTTTTATATTCTAAAACTTCCTTTTGATTTATAATTTCAAATACAAACTTATTTTTGTATCTAATCTTTTGAATTATCAAATAATTTTTTGCATGCTCCATTTCTTCCCTAACTGTAATGATATTTTTACCCCTGCTTATACTTATTCTAAATAGCTTAGCAAGAGCGGTTACCATTGTTATTACACCATCATTTTTCTCATTTTCTGCCATCCAAACTATTGAGTCTAAAGTATTGTATAGAAAGTGTGGATTGATTTGCGCTTGTAGTGCATTTAATTCACTTTTTCTTTTTGCTTCTTGCTCTATCACTATTTGTGCCATAAGATACCTAACTTTAGAAATCATCAAATTAAAGGCCGTAGATAATCTCTCCACCTCATCTTCCCCTTTAACATCAATATATATATTAAAATCTCCTGCTTCTACCATCTTCATAGACTCCTCTAACTGCTTTATTGGATGTGATATCTTAGCTGATATAAATCCGAATATAAAAATAATTAATATGATACAAACAAATAAAATCCATCCTATGAAGTTAGTACTAGTTTTTTTAAAATCCAATATTTCTGACATATATGCAACTGCTACAACCTTCCAATTAGTATAATCTACTGTTTTTATTGTAATAAGCTGCTTGCCTTCATCAGAATTTTCTAAATAGCTACCTAAATAATCCTCACTGTCTTCAGATTTTAAACCTATGTTAATAAGCTGTTGTTCTGGATGATATATAATATTATTATCAGAATCAACAATATAAATATAACCTCTTTTTCCTATAGATATATTTTGGCAAATCTGACCTATAGTGCTATAATTCATATCAACTAAAAGCACTCCCCGTACCCTTTCGTTACCCTTATAAAAATATATAACTCTACTAAGCGAAACAACCCAATCATGCTTTCCATTAAAAAGATTTTGAACATGAGGTAATGAAAACCTAAGGTTATCTGATTTATTTAGTGCTGATTTAAACCAATCTTGATTAACTACATTTACATTATCCTTTAAGACTGAAGTAGAAGATTCAATTATAAGTTCTCCCTTGTCTGAAAAAACAGCTAGACTTGCAATATCCCCTCTAATATTCTGTATTATATTCATTTGATCTTTCAGCTTACTATTTGGAATTTTTTGATTTAGATAGATATTTTTTTCTAACAAATTTGATACTTCCTTGGTGCCCTTTAAATAGTACTCAATATTAGAATTCACCTGATTCACTAATTGCTTCGTACTTAGAGTAGCATTATCTTCTAATGAAATAGAAAACTTATTATAAATCACAATTCCAACAAATAACATAGCCAAAATCGAAATAAGAGTAAAGGATATAGTAATAATAAATTGTATTCCTCTTACTTTAAAGCTACTTACTGCAACGTTATATGGGTTTTTAAAAAATTTCTTAATCTTGCTTTTCAAAATTTCATCTCCTCTTAGGTATGAAGGATGTTCAATTAATTATTTCTATACTCAGATGGTGAAATTCCAAAATGTTTTTTAAAACAGTAACTAAAATAATTGGCTTCTGAATATCCAACTTTGTAAGCGATTTCAAAAGACTTCAACTTTGAGGTCTTAATTAACTCCTTTGAAGCATCCAATCTAATTTGAGTTAAATAATTTATAAAAGTCATTTTTGTTTCTTTTTTAAAAATAAAGCTAAAATAGGTTGGACTTATATATAGATAATTACAAAGACTATTAATTGTTATACTACTGTCACTATAATATTTATTAATATAAGCCTTTGTCTTTTCAACTAAAAGCGTGCAATTATCTTGCCTATCTTTTGTAATGTAGTTCCTTATTTTAATAGATATATATTGGAACCAATTATTAACTTCATTTAAATCATTAAATTCGTATAGCTCCACGAATAAATTGTAATTTTCACCGAAAATATAGGTTAAATCCACGTCTAAACTTTCCGCTGTTTTAATTATAGTTGTAAGTATTTCTAATAAATATATTTGAAAATGCTTAAAGGTGGCCTTTGCATTTATAAGCTCATAGAACAAACCATCTATTGTTTTAATAATTTCAATCTCTGTTCCTACTTTTATAGAACTTCTCAGGTCATGCTCCATAATTTCATCAAAAACTATTTTTTTACTACTGCTTGGCTCTATATCTTCTATCCAAATGGTTCGATTGTTGCCCATGATAAATCTGTAGTCTAAGGCAAGAATAGCATTCTTATAAGAATCAGATATATGTGAAACATCACATATAATTGTTCCAAGGCCAATGGTAATGGTAAACTTTAAATATTTTTCAATATTGTGTCTTATTTCCTCAAGGGTAGATTGAAGAGTATTAAAAATAAAACCTCTCTCCTCTTCCAAATGTGGACTAATTAATACAATCAATTCATTGTGTATAAATGCTATTCCTCTATTGTTTTTGGAAAGGATTTCTTCTACTATATTAAGAGTTGCAAATTTATTCAAATCTACTTCATTACCATTATCATTTTTCTTGTCTTTATATTCAACTTTATTATCAATATTCATAGCTGCCACAGCAAAGCGATTTCCATTTAAATTAATATTATAATTTTTACATTTTTCCTCAATTTCCTCTTTACTTGCCTTACTTGTAATTAGATAAATAAGAAATTTCTCTTTTAAAATAGGCAAGCTTTTCACATAATGTTCTTTTAACGCTTCCATATCCTTTTTTTTCAACATTTCCTCATCAATTTGTGATTTTACCCTTAAAAGTACCTCAATGAATTCTTTTGAACAAACAGGTTTTAGCGCATACAACGCGATATTTAAATTTACAGCCTTTTGTGCATATTCAAATTTATCAAAACCCGTTAATATTATTATTTTAATGGCAGGAAATCGTTTTCTTAATTCTTCTGAGAGTTGAAGCCCATCCATAAAGGGCATCTTAATATCAGTTACAACTACATCTGGAGTAAATTTCTCTGCCATTTCTAAGGCTTCTCTACCATTTTCAGCTTCTGCTACTAGTTCAAACCCATATTCCTGCCACTTTATTTTTTGTATTATACCTCTTCTTACTTCTTCTTCATCATCTACTAAAATTAATTTATACATATTGTCCCCCTATGCATTCATTGATAGCATTTTCTTAAATCTTAGTATTTCTTTTACTATAGCACTGGCAAATCTCCTACTTAAATAATCTTTTTAACTAAAATACAAAAACAGACCACATACTAAAATTTATAAAGTATCTGGCCTGTTATTTTACGCAAGCTGTTTTATATATAATAAAAAACTTTACAAGGAATTTCACTCTACTTATAAAGCCGTAGTTAGATAATTAAATCATACTATTACTTAATTATGATTAGTTCTATCCTTCTGTTTTTTTCTCTATTTTTTTCTGTATCATTTGATACTATAGGTCTAAATGCTCCATATCCAGCCACTTCGAAGCTTTGTTCTTTTATTCGTTTATCTGGTGGAATTTCACTAGTTAAAAACTTTACTACACTTATTGCTCTAGCTGATGAAAGTTCCCAATTGCTTTCATATTTGCCAGTTTTTATTGGTATATTATCACTATGCCCTTCTACTCTTATATTCTTATTATATTTTTTTAATACATCTGACATTTGTGTCAAAATAGCCTTAGCTCCTGGTTTTAATTCTGCACTTGCTGTGTCAAAAATCATATCATCTTTAAATCTAATTAAAACGCCTTTTGGTTGATTTTCAACTTCAATAGAAGATTGTAAATTTTTCTTGTCTACAATTTTTTTTACTTCCTTATAAATATTATCCATTTGTTGTTCTGCTGAGCCTACAATTGCAGCATTTTTATCCAATATGCCGTTACCTACGGATGGCTTAGCACCTGATTGTTGAGAAAAAGCGCCCATATTATTCAAAGAAGCTATAGCTTGCTTTGCCTTACTTTGATCAATAACAGCCATGGAATATAATAGTACAAAAAAGCACATTAAAAGTGTAACTAAATCTCCATAAGTTGCAAGCCACTCATTATTTATACCCTCATCTTCTGTGTCAAAGTTATTTTCTTCGTCCATACTGGGCCTCCTTACATACTATTCTTGACTATTAACTTTTGCATCAATTGCTTCATTTTCTTTGTCGTTATAGAATGCCATTAACTTTGTTTTTATAGTATTAGGATTTTCACCTGCTTGAATACTCATAAGTCCTTCAATTATCATTTCCTTTTGGTATATTTCGGCTGTTGTTTTAGACTTTAGCTTTTTTGACATAGGTAGAAAAACTACATTTGCTATTAAAGAACCATAGAATGTGGTAATTAAGGCAACAGACATTTGTGGTCCAATTGTGGAAGGATCTGATAAACTTTTCAACATGTTTACAAGCCCTATAAGAGTCCCTACCATACCAAATGCTGGCGCTAGTGATGCTCCCGTGTCCATTAATCCCCTGTTACTACTATGCCTTTCAACTGTTCCTTTCAGCTTTATAGAAAGAACCCTCTTTATAGTTTCAGGCTCTGAACCATCTATAATCATCATTAAACCTGTTTTAATAAACTTGTCCTCAATTTTAGGTATTTCTTCTTCTAAAGCCAAAAGACCTCCTTTTCTAGCTTTAGTAGACCATTCAACCAAACCGTTTATAATCTCAACTTCATTTTTTCCCTTTTCTTTAAATACAATTCCAAAACATTTTACAAATTGCATTGCATTTTTCTTTCTGGCACTTAATAATAATGCCCCCGCCGTACCTCCTATAACTATAAGTATAGATGGTATGTCAACAAAAGTTAAAATAGATCCACTTGTCAATATTCCAAATAAAATAAACCCCACTGCTAAAACCATACCTATAAGTGATATAATATCCAAAGCTATTCCCTCCTAATTTATGTAAATATTATTAGTTTTTACTTATATATTCTCCTAGATAAATATTCAATTAAAATTAAGAGCATTATATGTAATTGAAAAAATAATACACATTCCCTTTATTATGCAAATTTCTCTATAAAATTCTCACCAAATCTCTTAGAAAAACAAGTTTATTGTCTAAAAAAAACATTTATGCCTTTTTATTTTTAGCAATTATTATTATATCAAAATTTACATAAAAAAACAACCAATGGAAGAAAAAAAGGTGATCATTTTATTATCAGCTTTTTATGTGAATTCTGTTAAATACTATTATAATCTATTAACTAAAGTTATAAATTTCTTAAGTTTATCTTAAATAAAAATAATCCTCCCAAATGGTAGGATTATTTAATATCTACTACATTTGATATGTTTAAGAATTTGAAAATAAGATATTCAATCAAAAAAATGGTATAACTATAGTTAAATGTGAGAAAATTGAAGGAAACAGTTTTTAACATTTCATTTTTCTGTTGATTTAATAATATATACATGGTATAGTATTAAAAATGCTGGAAAAGCTATTGTTTATAGAGAATAGCCTTAAAGTTGAAAGTTAAAATCCAGTATAATTTTTTAGGATTATTCTATCAAAATTAGAGTTATAAATTTAAATAGTATCGCGGACATCTTTTCGCGTCATAGTGAAAAGACATGTCTGTTTTTTTATATTATTTTAGACTATTGTACCAAATATAAATTTGATCCCTTCAAATAGTTTTTACCGACAACTGTTTAATTAAATATAAAAAGGAGTGATATGTAATGGAGGAGAAGAATAAAAGAGAAACATTTTCAACAGGGTTTGCAGTTTTTTTTGCAACATTGGGTTCAGCAGTAGGTCTAGGTAACATATGGAAATTCCCTTATTTAATTGGGACAAATGGCGGAGGAGCGTTTCTCTTAGTGTACCTTTTATGTGTTGTGTTAGTTGGTATTCCAATTATGTCATGTGAATTTTACATTGGTAGGAAGTCTAGAAAAAATGCAGTGGGAGCTTTTAAAAAGTTAAATGCTTCTAAAGGCTGGAAAACTATTGGATTTATGGGAGTAGCTTCAGCATTTCTAATCGCATTTTTTTACAGCTCTGTTGCTGGGTGGGTTTATTCCTATGTTTTCAAAGCAATAAAGGGTGATTTTGCTGGAGTTACTTTGGTTACAGCCAACACAAAATTCATGTCCACTTTAGTTGGACCACTATCTCCAATTGTATGGCAGTTTATAGTTCTCTGCGTGGTTTCGATAATTCTAATTGCAGGAGTTAAAAATGGAATTGAAAGAATAACAAAAACGCTTATGCCGGTATTATTTATATTAATTCTTATCTGCGATGTAAGAGCATTAACACTTCCAGGCGCATCTCAAGGCTTAAAATTTTTATTCCATGTTGATTTTACGCAGTTAACTGGACCTGTAATACTCGCTGCTCTTGGTTTAGCATTTTTCAAATTATCATTAGGAATGGGAACAATGCTTACTTATGGAAGTTATTTTACACAAAGTAATAATATGATAGCAACTTCAGCAAAAGTTGCACTATCTGACTCTTTAATTTCCATACTGGCAGGGATTGCAATATTCCCCGCTGTATTCTCCTTTGGTTTGACACCCAGTGAAGGTCCTGGCCTTCTATTTAAGACCATACCACTTGTATTTTCAAAAATACCTTTTGGTAGTGTATTATTGGTAGCATTTTTCTTTTTAACTGCTATTGCAGCTACAACAGCAATGATTTCTATGATTGAAGTTCCAGTTGCGTATTTTACGGAAGAAAAGGGTATTGGTAGAAAGAACGCAGTATTACTTACAACCAGCATAATGATGGTGGTTGGAATACTTGCAACATTATCGGCTCATCCCACAAGTGTCCTTGGTAATATTCATATACTAGGGCAAAGAGGATTTTTCGATTCCTTCGATTTTATATCTTCTAATATATTACTCCCAATAGGAGGACTTTTGATAGCAATTTACGTTGGATACTTTGTTAAAAAAGAAGATTTTAAACTAGAGCTATCAAATCAAGGAACCTTAAATAATGACCTCGTTCTAAATATTATATATATATTTATTAAATTTATATCCCCATGCCTTCTTATTATTGTTTTTTTTAATTCAATTGGAATAATTAAATTATAAATAAAAGCTATGTAAGTTAAATGAGCCTCAATAATTATTGAGGCTCATTATATCTAATTAAATGTATAAATATCCAAACTTTCTTCTAGCTTGCAATGCCCATAATACCAACTATACTCATCTAATTTAATAGCTTTTGCTATACATTCCTCTTTATTTCCTTTTAGTCTAAATAGAGAAATCATATTTTCACCAGTCTTTCTAGCGAATACAATGCCTGATCCCTTAGAAATATAATTAGGCGCAAAATCAAAATTATTCCCTTTGGTTATTTTTTCTACATTTTTAGTTTTTAAATCTACAGTATATATATTATGTGGTGCCTTTAACCACTGCTCAGCATCACTACTGGCAGGAGAAGCTGAGTATATAACTTTTTTTCCATCTGGTGAGAAAGATGGGGTCATTGTAACCATACCTTTAGCCATAATATTGTATGGGTCATTAGTAGTAGATATCATTTTCTCTGGTAAAATAGGATTGAATATTCCATTTGTTACATCTACCGTTCCTATAGTTTTGTTAACATTCATATCTCTTACGCCACCATTATTAACCACAGGCCTCTTTCCATCTATAGGATTTATAGCTAAATTATCTTTATAAGCTAACGCATATACTTGTTCACTATTAAAAGGTGTAAACTTATTATTTTTCACATCATACACTCCAAAAGGAACTCCATCAGCGTTTGTTGATCCAGAGCGAACTCTGCACCATATATAAACATAAGCTCCATCCTTTGAAACTCCGGCAGCCCTAGGTGCTAAACCCATATCTCCTGTTTCATCATTCCAAGGCTTAGATTTTACTATTAAACTTTCCTTAGCTAAATCTAACTCATATCTTATAAGTCCTTTTGGTTCAATATATTGACCATCATCCTTTGTGTAATGTCTATATACTTCTGCATATATATTTCCCTTTTTATCACTTACCATATCTTCATAATATTCTTCACTTTTAATATAAATAGAAGATTTTTGGGTTTTTAAATTAAACCCACTAAGTCCACCCTTTTCTGCTGCGTATACTAAATCAGTATTCTTTCCCCAGGCATAACTTACCACCTTGTCCGCAACTTTAATAGGTTTTTTCTGTCCTTTTATTAAGTCAATTTCAGCTATATAAAGATTTTCATCTTTTGTATAAGCAACATTTACCCCATCCGGCGAAATAGTAGGATTTTTAAATACTCCATCCTTATCTACTAATACTTCCTTGTCTGATTTGGATAAATTCACTGCCCATAAACTCTTATCCTTAACCATTACTGCAAAATCATTGGAATTTTTATTTTCTTTTGTTTTACCTAGCGCAGTACCTACAAACGCTCCTGTAACTATTACAACTACTGCTGTTGTTAAAGCTATTAAATTTACCAATCTTTTAGGCTTTTTAATCATTCTCACTCTCTCCTTTCCACTTCTCGCTGATATAACCTCAGTGTAGTAATTAGTTTTGCCTCTTTTATCTATTTTTAATATTCCTTTTTTTCACAACCCTACAAGTAAGAGTTAACTCCATATTTGATTTCCATTTCAACTTCTGAAATTGTGGGGTTACTATTTTCTATAATATTACTCCATTATATACAAATTGTATTATAACCTTATACTACAATTTATATATAATAATGTCAATATATTGTTTTCATTAATAAACTTAACTAACCTTAGATATCTGCAGGCATTATTAACAAGTTATTGTAATATCTAGATCCTTATTTTTAATTTCCTTTCTCCAATTTCAGAAAAAATATTTTAGTATTTAATGTTGCATTTTGTATATTACGTATGTTAAAATAATTTTTGGAAAACATAAAAAAATTTGGATACGTTTGCATAGAATATTCATAATATTGCATTTATCAGTATATTATAATAATAATTTTTCTATGTTGAATAAGTATCCGAAAAATTAAGGGGGATTTATCATGGCTACTGCTACAAACACCCAACAGCAATCATTAAATAACAGACAAAGTTATCCTATTGGATTCTGGTTCATCTCATTGTTACAAATTTTTGAGAGATTCAGCTACTATGGTATGAGAGGACTTTTAATACTATATCTTGCGACATCAGCGGTTAAAGGCGGATTAGGCCTTGACACAGCAACTGCATCTTCACTGTATGCTAGTTTCACTATGTTTGTTTATTTTGCCCCACTGGCAGGAGGTTATGTAGCAGACAATTTTTGGGGGAAAAGAAAAACCTTCTTTATCGGATCACTATTTATAGCAGGTGGAATGTTCGCACTCTTTGCTGCACACGGAAAAACAATGGTTCTTGTGGCACTTGGACTTATGATCATTGGTAATGGATTTTGGAAACCGAATATTACATCTATAGTAGGAGACTTTTATGGAAACAACGATCCTAGAAAAGACGGAGCCTACTCGATTTTCTACACATTTATCAATATTGGTGCTTTCTTTGCGCCACTTATATGTGGTACTCTTGCAGAAAAAACTTTTGCAGTTACAAAGGGAACAGAAGTGATAAGCTATGGTTATAAATATGGTTTCCTTGCAGCAGGAATAGGGATGCTTATAGGAACACTTCTTTATATTTTATTTGCCAAAAAAGCTCTTGGTGATGTTGGAGCATTTAATAAGGAAGTTGCTGTTAAAAAAGCACAAGCTAAAAAAGCTTCCACTCAGGCTAAGAAAGGCGCTTTAACAAAAGATGAAAAGAAAAGCGTTATTGCAATTTTCATTCTTTCTTTCTTTGTAATTATTTTCTGGGCAGGATTTGAACAAGCTGGTTCAAGCTTAACAATTTACACAAATGATTTTATAAACAGAAACGTAGGTGGTTTTAAAGTACCTACAAGTTGGTTCCAATCTATAAATCCCTTCTTGTGTGTTGTTCTTGGCCCTCTTTTTGCAATGCTCTTTGTACGACTTGCAAAAAGGCCAAAAGGAGACATACCCACTGCAACTAAAATGGGGTATGGCTTAATTCTACTGGGTATTGGTTTTGCACTTATGGTTGGTGCAGCAATGGAAAGAGGTAATTCAACTAATGCAGCAATTAAAGCGAATATCCTTTGGCTTATAGGTGCATATACATTGCACACCGTTGGAGAAATGTTCTTATCTCCAGTTGGACTTTCAATGGTTAGTAAACTTGCACCAAAGCAAATTGCAGCTCTTATGATGGGAGTATGGTTATTTGCCACAGGTATGGGTAACTATATTGCAGGTATGGCTGCTGCCTTTGTTAAAACTTGGGGCGGACTTCAGGTATTTGGTTTCGTAACGGTAGTAACAATTGCTTCCGGCGTATTGCTTTGCTTCCTTAGCCCACTTTTCGACAAAGTAATGCGTGCGAACAAAGCATAATTGATAATTATATAAGCAATATATTTAAGAAGGTTTCCCTTTAGTAAAAAGGAAACCTTCTTTTTATTTTTACAAAAGTAACTATTTTAATATCTTATCAAGGAGGTTCTCAAGTTTCATTTCTTATTGATTATGGCCTATGCTCTTCATAATAATCAAAGCTGTATCCTCTATAGCTCTTTTAGTAACATCAATTGTTAGGCATCTTGTTTTTTTCATTATTTTTTCTGCATAATCTAACTCATCCAGTATTCTTGCATCATTAGCATATTGGAAGCTAGAATTAAGTCCATTAAATTTATCCATTCTATGTTTTCTTATTTCAATAAGCACAAAAGGATCTATTTTAAGCCCTATTATCTTCTTTCCAGGAATGCTGTATAACTCCTCTGGAACAGGAATTTCTGGCATTAAAGGTATGTTTATTGCTTTAATACCCTTGTTAGCTAAATACATACATAATGGGGTTTTTGAAGTTCTTGATACTCCTATAAGAATTACGTCCGCATGTTTTATTCCATTATAATCACGACTATCATCATAATGTATAGCAAACTCCATAGCTTCTATTCTTTTATAATACTCCTCATCCATGTTCCATATTGCCCCTGGAATATATTCTGGCTGCTTATTCAATAGCTTAGAAGCCAGCCCTATTCCTGGTCCTAAAACATTCGATACAAATATCCCTTTTTCTACGCATCTTTGAACTAAAAACTCTTTTACATCTACCATAATTATAGTTGAAATAACCATTGCTTTGGAATTAGCATCTATTTTACTAATAAAATTATTAACATCCTCAGCCGTTCTGATATGAGGTATCTTTTTTACTATTACACTATCTGGAAACTGACTTGCTACTGATTTAGCTACAAGTTCCGCTGTTTCTCCTATTGAATCCGATACTGCATATATTGTTAACATTTTTGCATCCCCTCTACTTTCTTTTGTATTTTTTCTTCTTATAATATACTATTAATTATAAAAATCAAATTAAATTATCCTTTTTTAATAAATTGAATAAGGTTGGATTTAGATTAAATTGATTTATTAAAGCATTAACTTCTGCTAGTGCTTTTTCTCTTTTATCCACAGATATATTAACTTTTGAAGCTCTAATTAATATGTTTTTAGGAGAATGCGATATATCTATAAATTCTAGAAGCTGAGTTTTGTATCCAACGCATTCTAAAAGATTGGCTCTTACTGAATCTGTCATAAGTGCTGAAATCCTTTCTTGAACTATTCCATACTTTGTTAATATTGATAATGACTCTGTTTTAATTTGACTATTAATTTCATGTTGACAGCAAGGAACAGAGAAAATCATCTTGCTATCCCACTTTATTGCATTATATAGTGCATAATCAGTAGCTGTATCACATGCATGCAATGTAATAACCATATCAACCTTATTATTATATTTGAACCCATTTATATCCCCTAGCTCAAAATGTAAGTTTTCATAATTATATTTTTTAGCTATATCATTACATTTTTCAATTACATCTTCCTTAAGATCAAGTCCAATCATTTTTACATTAATCTTTTTAATTTGTACAAAATAGTAATATAGTACAAAGGTTAAATAAGACTTCCCACAACCAAAATCTAATATAGTAAGTTCCTTAAAATCATTATTCTTAATCTCATCATCGATAATTTCAACAAACCTATTTATTTGCTTATACTTATCATATTTTGAATTAACAACTCTGCCTTCTTTTGTAAAAATACCTAAATCTATAAGAGGCTCTATTATCATTCCCTCTTTAAGAATATAATTTTTTTCTTTGTTATGTTCCTTATTAACCAGTTTTACATTATCACTTTTTTTCATGCCCAAATGAACTTTGCCTTTTTTAGATATTTTCAATTCAAATGTAGCTACATTTGACCAAGCATCAACTTGTTTATAATTAGATGATACATATTCTAAAAGTTTTTCTTCTAAAATATCCATATCAATATTTTCATGAAAAACTTGCTTGTCAGTGGATTTTTCTATTTGATAATATTGCTTCGCATCATTTTCCTTTAATACAAATGTTATTTTATTGTAGGTAACATCCACATTCATTTTATTGCTTATAACTAATTTTATAATCTCCTGCTGCATAATTTTATGGATTGCATTAATTAGTTCTTTCATTTCAACACACCTTTATATTTATTTTAAAACTACTTTTCTATACAATTATATCATTAAATATCAACTTAATTAATTCTAATATTTAAAAGAGCATTAGCCATTATTATGTCATTGAAATAAAGTATTATTCACCTATATATATCAAAATTGAAAGGGTAGGATTATGAGTAATATCATAGAACAGACACTGATATTTTTTTATTCGTTTTTTGTTTGTTTTTTATTATAAATTACTTTATAATGAAAATATTAAATAAAAAAGGAGTTTTTGTATATGAATATTTTTGAAGATGAGGACATACTTCTAAACATAGGTTTTTTACTACCTTCTATTAGTGCACTATTTAATAATGATTTAAGTTTATTACTTTCTGACACGGAAAAAATAATTAAAATCTCAAAAAATGAATCTGCTCCAGGTGGAAATTATGGAGAAGGAGATATATTACCAAAGGATATTCCTGCTTATGAATGTATGCAAGAAAATAAAACAATAGTGAAAATTTTGCCTAAAGAATACTTTGGTGTAGCTATAAAAGCTGTAGCAACACCTATAAAAAATAGATCTGGGAAAATAATAGGCAGTATAGCTATAGGTAAAAGAGCTTGGGGCGATGATATAAACGCTCATGCTGAAACTTTTATAAGTTCTTTTAATGAAATTTCAAATGTTATTGGCGGTGTGTCATCTGCAATACAAGATGTAGCTATATCTAGTAATAATATATTAGATGAAGTAAATGAAACCAATGAGTATATGAAAAAGACCGATGAAATTATAGGTTTTGTTCAAAACATATCAAAACAAACAAATTTATTAGGTCTAAATGCTGCAATAGAATCAGCCAGAGCTGGAGAACTAGGTAAAGGCTTTGGTGTTGTTGCTAATGAAATAAGAAATCTATCAAGTTCTAGTAGTCAGTCTATAAAAGAGATTAACACTGTTTTAAATAAGCTTAAGAGTTCAATTGAAAGTATTACAAATAACTTATATGAGAATAACAAACTTTTTGAAACACAAGCTGCAAGTATTGAAGAAATTAATAGTAGTATAGCTGAGCTCAATAATACAGCTCAAATTATAAAGCAAATTTCAGAACTAATTTAGTTAGTCTGTAGCTTAGAGACCATCTCCGCCCATTTTTAAGATTATTGAGTTGAAATTTGCCAAAATAAGGAGTATTATATATAATACTGTATAAAATAATACGCTTTAAATTTAATATGGTAAAATTTAAATATACCAGGGGGAAAAAAATGAAAAAATTAAGAATTTTTTGTAGCGCTCTTACTATTATGTTCTTTATGGGAACACTAGCAAATCCTATTGTTTCTGTAAGTGCAAAAACAACTACTACAAAAGTAGCACCAGTTAAAACTGTTGCTAAAGAACTTTTGGAAAACTATAAGGTTGGTCAAGTTTATCATGGCTTTAAGCTTATTGAAGATGGTAAGTTAAAAGACTATAATGCTGTAGGTAGAATATTTGAGCATGTAAAAAGTGGTGCTAGACTTGTTCAGTTTAAAAATGCTGACGAAAATAAATACTTCGCAGTAACTTTCAGAACACCTACTGACGATAATACTGGTAAACCACACATATTAGAACATTCACTATTAATGGGTGGCTCTAATAAATATCCTGTTAAACAACTACTTACATACTTTTTAAATGGTTCTCTTTCCAACGAAATGAATGGATATACACAAGCTGATAGAACCTTCTAT
Organism: Clostridium tagluense; assembly: GCF_003865095.1. Classification (GTDB taxonomy): domain Bacteria; phylum Bacillota; class Clostridia; order Clostridiales; family Clostridiaceae; genus Clostridium_AD; species Clostridium_AD tagluense. The sequence continues at coordinate 47,533 of NZ_BHYK01000030.1, forward strand.
CCATTTGCTACAGTAAATGAGCAAGAATTTAATAACCTAATGGATGTATATCTTGATATAGTTTATAATGCAAGAGTTCAATCCTCAGAAAATATTTTTAGAGAAGAAGCTTGGCATCATGAAATAACTGATGAGAACAATCCAATTGAAGATACAGGTGTTGTACTTAATGAAATGAAAGGTGCAATGAGTTCACCTGAGCAACAACTAATAGTTGCAATTAATAGAAGTTTACTTCCTAATACAACCTACAATTTTGTATCTGGTGGGGACCCAAAGAATATAACTAAATTATCATATAAAGAACTTGTTGATTTTTATAAAAAATATTATAATCCATCAAATAGTTTTATATTCATATATGGTGATACACCTTTAGATGATAAATTAAAACATATTGATGAGAGCTTTTTAAGCAAAATTACCAAAAGCACTGTTGACTCAAAAATAGTTAAACAAACACCATTTACTGAAAGAAAATACTATGAAGCAGAGTACGGAATTCCAAAAGAACAACCAGCAGATAATAAAGACTATCTTACGTTAAACTTTGTTACTGGTGATGCTTCTAATTTAGAACAATTAGTAGGTACTCAATTATTTACATCTTTAGTTTTAAATAATGAAAACTCAATTTTACACAAAGACTTAAGAGCTGCTGGTTTTAAAAATGTAAGTGCATTTTCAAATCCTGGACAAGCACAATGTGTCACAACAATTTTGGCATCTAACACAGATAGAAAACAAAAAGATTTATTCGAAAAAACAGTTATGAATTCATTAAAAGAAATCTCAAAACAAGGTATAGATAAAGAATTATTAGCTTCTACCTTAAGTAGCTTTGAATTATCTGATAAGCTTGGTAAATCCTATACAAAAGCAACTGGACAAACATTATACGGTCTTGCTAGCATGGGTTTTGCTTATGATACAAATATGTTATCACCTTTTAAATCTAATGATACAATCATGGAAACTTTAAAAAACGCTTCTAAAACTCGTTATTTTGAAAATATCATTGATGATAAATTTGTAAACAATAAATTTACCTCTTTAGTAACATTTAAAGCTGTACCTGGTTTAAATGATAAAGAAAAAGAAGCAGAAGTAAAAAAATTAGCAGACTATAAAACATCTTTAAGTAAAGAAAATTTAAATGCATTAATTAAATCAAACCTTGAATTAAAGCAGTGGCAATCAACGCCTGAATCACCTGAAGTATTATCAAAGCTTCCAACGATTAATGTTGATTCTCTAACTCCTAAAATCACTAAAACACCGCTTGAGCTAAAAAGTGTAGATGGAGTTAAAGTGCTTTATCATCCAATGTATACAAATGGCACAAACAATTTATCATTATACTTTGATACAACATCAGTTAAGCAAGTTCAAATTCCTTATATAAAATTATTATCTTCCATACTTGGTAATATGGATACAAAAACTCACAATCAAGATGAATTAACAAAATTAAGTGCAAAATACTCAAATGGTCTTAGTATTTCGGCACAAGCTTATTCTTCAATTAATCATAAAAACACTTATGCTCCAACCATGGAAGTAAGTGCAACTTCTTTAAACGAAAATGCACCAAATACAATAAACCTAATGTTAGATGTCATTAAGGATACTAAAATAAATGACAAAGAAAAATTAAAACAAACAATAAATAACATTAAAACAAACTTAGATTCTTCAATTGCAAATAATGCCGTAAAATTAGCACTCAATAAGAATTCAAGTAATAACAGTGCATATTCTGCATATATGAATAGTTTAGAGGGTGTGGAATACTATAATTTCATTAGTGAATTAAGTAAAAATTTCGATATAAACTATGATGGAATAGTTAAAAATCTTGAAGAGGTTTCAAAAACTATTTTCAATAAAAACAATTTAACTTTAAGTTTAACTTCTGACGATAATGAATTTAACAAGTTCCATAATAACTTAGCAAACATTATTGCTAATCTTCCTTCTGATAAATTAACTACTCAGAATTATAAATTTAAATTTAATAGCAAAAAAGAAGCATATACAATTGAATCTCCTATTAACTATAACATTCAATCTTTTAACTACAAAGATTTAGGATACAATGCTAAAGGAAGCCTTCAAGTATTGACTCCTCTTGTAAACTCATTCTTATGGGATACTTTGAGAGTTAAAGGTGGTGCATATGGTGCTTATCTATCAGCTGATGAGACTGGAGAAATGTCTATATTTACTTATAGAGACCCGAGAGTTAAAGAATCTTTCCAAGATATAAAAATGATATCTGAATTTTTGAGAAATGCTGATAAGATATCACCAATGCAATTAAATCAATATAAATTAGATGCTTTAAAAGGTTACTACACACCAAAATCAATATATGAAAAAGCTTCTCAGTCTGATGATTTATACTTTAGTGGAGTAAACGATGATTACCGTCAAAATTGTATAAATAAAATTCTAAATACAACTACTGACGATCTAAAATCCTATGCTCAAATGTTTGAAGATGGATTAAAGGAAAATAAAATTACAACTTTTGGTAATACAAAAGCAATAGAAGCTAGTAAAGATTTATTCGATAGTATTCAACCATTAATAAAATAATCAAATAATTAAATCACGAAAAGTGGTTATGAAATTTCATAGCCACTTTTTGTGATTTAATTATAAAATAAGAACTAAAATAAGAAGAAATGATATACCAAGAGCCCATGAGCTGAGTAGCGGTATGAGACAACGTATAATGATAGCTATGCCTTATCTTGTAACCCTAGTGTGTTCAGTTACAAGATAACCCACCACTGCTTTAGATGTTACAATCCAAGCTGAAATAGCCTATAAGTGGCTGTAGGTTTTGTACAAGATATTCCTATGCTAAGCCTATACCGTGAATAAGTTCCAGAATATAAAAAAATATGTACAAACCACTTTGTAGCTTGCCATTTAAACTAATTGTATTTACGCAAAATAAAAACCACTAAGTTAGACTTAGTGGTTTTTTGTTTACCTGGCGACGACCTACTCTCCCACAAAGTTACCCCTGCAGTACCATTGGCGCATTGAAGCTTAACCGACCTGTTCGGTATGGGAAGGGGTGTTACCTTCATGCCATAATCACCAGATTGAGAAA
>NZ_BHYK01000031.1 GCF_003865095.1 Clostridium tagluense
TTTCTCAATCTGGTGATTATGGCATGAAGGTAACACCCCTTCCCATACCGAACAGGTCGGTTAAGCTTCAATGCGCCAATGGTACTGCAGGGGTAACTTTGTGGGAGAGTAGGTCGTCGCCAGGTAACATGGTTTACTAGCTCAGTTGGTAGAGCACATGACTTTTAATCATGGTGTCCGGGGTTCGATTCCCCGGTAAGCCACCAAAAAAAGCACTTCTTTATGAAGTGCTTTTTTTTATTCCCATTGGGCAGCCATATTATGAAATATTTCAGCCTTTCTTAAGTCACCTTGTTTTCTGTATACCATAGATATTAATTCATAAACTTCAGGAGTATTTGGATCAGTAGATAAAACTACTTTTAGTGCATCCAATGCTTTTTTTAGGTTATTCTCAGATATTAATTGTTTTATAATCATTATTTGATATTCAATATTTTTTGCATTTGGAGCCTCTTCCTTTGTTATCATTTCATCAATAATAGTCTTAATTTTATCTGTAGTAAAAGGTTTCTGTAAATAAGTAATGGCGCCAAGTTTTGTACAATCCACTGCATTTTTAACCGTAGCGAAAGCTGTCATAATTACTACAGGAGCAGTTAAACCTTTAGCTCTAATTCTTTTTAGGACCTCTGTGCCACTTATTTCAGGCATTTTAATATCTAAAAATATTAGATCTACAGGTTCTGTATCAATTAAGGATAGCGCTTCATGACCGTTAGTAGCCATCAAAACTTCAAATCCCTTTAGTTTAAGATAAATTCCGAGCAGTGTACGAATATTTTTTGTATCATCTACAACTAAAACTTTCTTCATAATTGCCCTTCTTTCCCCAATAATTAATAATATAATTAATTATATAGAACTATATTTTCAGCATAAATATCACTTGTATTTTTAAGTTTACATATAAGTATAAGACTTTTATTGATTATATGCAACTACAAATTAACAGATAAAGTATATGGTAGATGTAAGTTATAGGCGTATAAGGAGTATAAATACAATATATTTCTTTAATAAAACTCATATATTCAATTATTGATTTAATACTATAAGAAAAATGAAGGATAACGAATATAAACAAAGAATAGCAGTGATAAATCTCTTAAATCACATACAACAATTAGGATAATGATTTTAAAATGAGTTAGACAAAGTTGCGATATGCCCTAAAATCGCTTAACATATACATATAATATTCAAATTTAATAAGAAATTATTATTTTTCAATAAAGAAATTCAAGTAAGGAGAACAAACTATGTATATTATAATAATAGGTTGTGGTAGATTAGGCAGTGGACTTGCCATGGAACTTTCTAATGATGGTCATGATGTGGTAATAGTGGACAAATATGCAGCCAATTTGCAGCGCCTTAGAAGTGGTTTTAATGGAATTAAAATTAAAGGTGTGGAGATAGATAATGATACATTGATGGAAGCTGGAATAGATAAAGCAGATATATTTTTGGCCATGACCCCTGCAGATAATATAAATATTATGGCTAGTCAAATTGCGAAGAATATATTTAAGGTACCTAAAGTAATAGCTAGAATCTTTGACCCATCCAGAGAATTTATTTATAGAAAACTAGGATTACAAACTATAAGTCCAACTGAATTAGGTATAAATATAATTAAAAACAAAATAATAGATAAAAATTCAGATACACTATTTACGTTAAACAATGATATATCTATAGAAGAGATTACAATAAACAAACTTAAGTTTAAAAATGTTTTAGAAATAGAAGATAAGTTTAATTGTAGCATATGTGCAGTTTGTAAAAATGGTGAATTTATGATTCCAAATAAAAATGAACTATTTAAAAAGGGTAATAAAATAGTTTGTAGCATAAATAAAGAGAATAAAGAAAAGTTGGTAAAGGCGATAATGAGGGAGAAACTTATATGAGAGCAGTAATAGTTGGTGGTGGAAAGGTAGGGTACTATCTTGTTAAAGCATTAAAAGAAAAAAAACATCAAGTAGTATTAATAGAAAAAGACATAGATATTTGCCAAAAGATTGCTGAAGAAATTCAGGTAGACGTAATATGCGGGGATGGGTCGGATGTTGAAGTACTAAAAGATGCGGGTATTGAGGAAGCGGAAGTAGTAGCTGCAGTAACGGGTAAAGATGAGGAAAATTTGGTAATATGTCAGATGGCTAAAGTGAACTTTAATATTAATGAGACAATAGCCAGAATCAATAATCCTAAAAATACAGCAATATTCAAGGCATTAGGAGTAGATAAGACTGTATGTAGCACACAAGTAATTTGTAATTTAATAGAAGGAGAATTTAATAGCGAACCTCTAAAAGTAATAGAAAGCATAAATAGAGGGGAAATGATATTAGTAGAAGCGAAAATAGATAAGGACAGTGCATGGAAAGATAAATCTATAGAAAAGTTAAAATTACCTAAGGAATGTCTAATAATATCAATAATAAGAAGTGAGAAAGTGATTTTTCCAAGAGGCGGCGAAGACATAAAAGAGGGCGATAAAGTACTTATCATAACAAATACAGATAGAAAGAAAGATGTAGAGAAATCTATAATTGGAGGGTAAATATTATGACAAGCAAAAAGATTATAGGTGGAGTAATTACAGAGATAGGATATACACTAATGTTTTTATTTGTGTTATATGGCATTAATATGATTTTGGCAAGGTGATTATATGAAAAAAATAATAAAAAACTTTGATGATTTTAAAATAATAAATTTTTATGTAGGATATGTAATCATAGGAACCGCAAGTTTAATGCTGATACCAATGCTTACTTCATTAATATTTAAGGAATGGAGTGCACTTTTAGATTTTACTATTAGTATAAGTATAGCTATTAGTTTAGGTATATTGCTTATGGCTACAGGTAAGAGTAAGATTGATAAAGTAAAAGTGCAATGGAAACATGGATTAATTATTGCATCTAGCTCCTGGCTTATACTAACTTTGTTATGTGCGGTGCCATATCATCTTAGTGGAAATACTCAATCTTTCTTAGATGCATGTTTTGATGTTATGAGTGGGTTTACAACCTCAGGAGTTTTACTTATCCAAAATATTGACCATCTTTCACTGGGACTCAATATGTGGAGACATATTATTACCTTTGTTGGGGGACAAGGTATGGTAGTACTCGCTTTAAGTTTTATGGTAGACCATACTTTAGGTGCTTACAAAATGTATGTTGGTGAAGGTAAGGATGCAGAACTCGTACCTAATGTAAAAAATACGGCAAGAATAATATGGAAAATAAGCATTATATATTTAGTAGTAGGCACTATTATGCTTTGGATCAATGGAATACTTATAGGCATGCGACCTGTAACTGCTCTTTTTCATGGATTATTTATTTTTATGTCTGCTTGGAGCACAGGTGGATTTGCGCCGATGTCTCAAAATATGCTGTATTATCATAGTCTTTCCTATGAGTTATTGACAATGATTTTCTTCGTTATTGGTTCTTTAAATTTTGCATTACATTATGCAGTATGGCAAGGAAAGAAGAAAGAAATATTGAAGAATATTGAAACACAGAGTTTTTTTATTACAGCTCTACTTATTTCTTTTTTTGCAGCATTAAAACTAACAAATTCGGGAGTATATAGTAACGCTATATCAGTTTTCAGAAAAGGTGTTTATAATATATTATCAGCTCATACAACTACAGGGTTTGGTAATCTATATGCAAGGCAGTTTGCAACTGAGTGGGGAGATTTTCCTGTAGTTATGATGATAATAGCCATGCTTATAGGTGGATCAGCCTGTTCTACGGCGGGTGGTTTTAAGGGGCTTAGGGTAGGATTGGTTTTTAAAAGTATAGGTGTAGAAGTGAAAAAATTGATAAATTCTGACAGAAAGATAAGGGTAGCTAAGTTTCATCATATAAAAGAAATTGTGTTAGAGGATGCAATGGTGAAATCTGCTTATCTTATAATAATATGTTATATAATTTTATTTTTTGTAGGTACTGCACTAGGAACCTATTATGGATACCCAGTGCTTAGTGCAGCTTTTGAGGCTGCATCAGTTACAGGAAATGTAGGATTATCCATTGGAATTACGGCTCCATCAATGCCAACTTTACTTAAGATATATTATATAATTGCAATGTATTTAGGAAGATTAGAATTTATATCTGTGTTTGCGCTAATAGGAGTTACATTTGGAGGCATTAAGAAATTATGGTTAAGACTTTTAAAACAATAATATTAATATGTATTTTAGTTTTTTCTTTTCCCATAGCATGCATGGCAAAGGAATATAGCAACTTTACTGAATTAATCGAAAATGGAAAAAAGATTGATAATGCTAAAATTACACTAAAAGGTGAAGCTATTGGGGAAAGTATGAATAGAGGTAAATATTCCTGGGTAAATATAAGTGATGGAAGCAATGCTATGGGGATATGGATTAAGAATGAACAAGTCAAAAGTATAAAAAACTTTGGTAAGTATGGCTATAAGGGAGATCTATTGAAAATAAATGGTACTTTTAATAGAGCCTGCGTGGAACATGGTGGTGATATGGATATCCATGCAAGCTCGGTTGAAATTATAGAGGTTGGTGAAAAAGTAATAATCCCTATAAGTAACAATAAAAAAATTATAGCAACAATACTAACACTTATTACACTTACTTTAATTTTTTCATATAAAAAATTTACTAAAAGCATTTCAAAATGAAATGCTTTTTTTTGGAAATTAAGGGGTATTTAAATATATTAGGAGGTGGTGGTGCGTTTGAAAAAAAGCAAATTAAATGAGTGGTTTCTAAAAATTTTTAATGAGTATGAATATAATGACTATAGCGAAATCAAACCTAAACAAATGATAATTGCCAATGTGTTTAAAATTATAGCAATTATGAGTTTATCAACTATAATAACTCTGATATTTAGAAAAATTGGGATTCATGAGTCAAATGTTATAATAGTATATATTTTAGGAGTATTATTTGTATCAATAAGTACTGATGGATATATTTATGGTACAATGGCTTCGATAATTGGAGTACTATCATTTAATTTTTTCTTTACGGTACCATATTATAGTTTTTTAGCTTATAGAGCCGACTATCCAGTAACTTTTATTATAATGCTTATAGCCGCAATTATTACAAGTACTTTGACTTCAAGAGTTAAAACGCAAGTTAGAATATCTTTTATACGTGAAAATAGAATGAAAATTTTATATAAAATTAACAAATCATTGCTTACAGCAAGAAATAAAAAACAAGTAGTGGAGTTTTGTGGTGACAATTTAGTTGATATGTTTAATAGAACTATTATGATAGCTATACTAGATGATAAAAATAATTTGCAAAAGCCAAGTGATTATATGGTTAATGGAGAATATGGTAGGAATATTTTCAAGTCAGATGTAGAGGTTTTGGCAATTGAGAAATGCTTTAAAACAGGCCAATCAGTAGGTGTTGAAGCTGATATCTCCATAAATAGTGTTGGATATTATCATCCCATTAAAGGGCAAAATAAAATTCTTGGAATTATTGGTATAGTATGTTTAGAAGAAGATACCTTATCAAAAAATGAAAAAATTCTTTTGGAGTCAGTTTCTACACAAATTGCTTTAGCTATTGAAAGGGAAGACTTATATCAAAAGAAAAAAAATATAAATTTAGAGGCCGAAAGAGAGAGAGTTAGGGGTAATCTTTTAAGATCAATTTCACATGATTTAAGAACTCCGCTAACAGGAATATTAGGATCTGTTTCTACAATTACTGACAATTATGATATACTTGATAATGATATAAAAAAAGAGCTTCTTGATATAATTTATGAAGATACAAGTTGGCTTATACATTCAGTTGAAAATATATTGAGCATGACAAGAATAGATGAAGGTAAACTTGAAATTAAGAAGGATGCAGAGGTCGTTGAAGAAATTGTTGCTGAATCCATATCGAGAGTTAAAAGGTTTTCGGGAAGTCATAATATCGTGACTGATTTACCCCAAGATATGGTTATATTATTTGTAGATGGGTTATTAATAGAACAAGTGCTTATTAATTTGATTGATAATGCTATAAAGTATACGCAGGATGATTCCATCATAACGGTTAAAGTTACAGTAAAGGAAGATAATGTGGTTTTTGATATATCAGATAATGGGAAAGGGATACCAGAAGAAGATATAACGTCTATATTTGATAGATTCTATACAAAGACTAAGGGCGATTGCCTAGAAAAACGAGGCATAGGACTAGGACTTGCTATTTGTAAGTCTATTATAGAAGCACATGGTGGATGTATGGAAGCTTTAAATAACTCTTCTGGTGGGGCTACATTTAGATTTAGTTTACCTGGAATAAGGAGCGATGAAAATGGATATAAAGCCTTTGATTTTAATAGTTGAAGATGATAAACCTATTAAAAAATTTATGAAAGTTTCGCTTGAGGCGCAGGGATATAAGTGTATTGAAACTGAATTTGGGAATACAGCTATAGCACTGATTTTTTCCAACAATCCAGATATAATAATTTTAGACTTAGGCCTTCCAGATATTGATGGTCTTAATGTTATTGAAAAAGTAAGAGAGTCCACAAAAGCTAGGATTATAGTTGTTTCAGCTCGTGGACATGAAAGTGAAAAGGTCGAAGCCTTAGATAGCGGTGCGGATGATTATTTGACTAAGCCTTTTAGCGTAGCTGAGCTTTTAGCAAGAATCAGGGTGGCACTAAGACATTTTAATGGGGATAGCAATTCACAAAATATTGCGCAATCAGTATTCCAGGTTAAGGATTTAAAAATTGATTTTGAAAAACGCAGAGTTACAATTTTGCATGAAGAAATACATTTAACACCAATGGAGTACAAATTAATTGAGTTAATGTCAAGATATGCAGGACGTGTCTTAACTCATAAGTATATAATTGATGAGATTTGGGGAAGTTATTTTGAAAATGAGACGCAATCTCTTAGGGTATTTATGGCTAATATAAGAAGGAAAATAGAAAAAGATCCTGCCCAGCCACAGTATATCATAACGGAAGTTGGAGTAGGATATCGTTTAGTAGATGAATAATTTTTAAAAGATGAAGCTTTTGGCTTCATCTTTTTTTATGGAGAATAATGGTAGTATTTCTTAACATAAAATTTATGCAGAAGTTAGCATCTTTACACTATCTTTATTTTGCATTTGTTAGAATGAATGCATAAGGTGATCAGAAGGAGGCGACGTAAATTCATGATGGATGTAATATTCATAATCGGGACAGCATTTTGTTTTTTGCTAGTACTACCCTTTATTAATTGGTGTGAAGCACAAATTAATAAATAAAAATCAATATATCACTTAAAGTGATAATTAAATGGAGGATTTTATGAAAGGTTTAATTGTAATTGCAATTTTATTGTTTTTGTATTTAGGGTATGCGTTGTTTAATCCCGAAAAATTTTAAAAGAAATAGATGGAGGGTAGTTATTTATGGACATTTTTCAAATTGTATTAACACTTATAATTTTTGTATTGCTTATAATTCCAACTGGAAAATATATATATAAAGTTATAAACAATAAGAGATCTTTTGTAGATCCAGTTATGGACAAGGTAGATAACTTAATATATAAAATTACAGGGATAACAAAAGAAGAGATGACTTGGAAGCAATATGCCGTTGCTTTTATAGTATCTAATATGGTTATGACTTTAATGGCTTACCTAGTGCTTAGGATTCAAGGCGTTCATTTCTTAAACCCTAATGGTAACAAAGCTATGGATGCTTCACTTATTTTTAACACTATTTTTAGTTTTATGACTAATACAAACCTTCAACACTATGGTGGAGAATGGGGATTATCGTATTTAAGTCAAATGATAGTTATAACTTTCTTTATGTTTACGTCTGGAGCATCAGGAGTTGCCGTTGCAGCTGCTTTTATAAGAGGTATTACTGGAAAGACTAAAATGATAGGTAATTTCTTTGTTGATTTAGTAAGAGTTACTACAAGGGTTTTAATTCCTTTTTCAATAATAGTAACAATCCTTTTAATGGGACAAGGAGTTCCACAGACTTTTTCGCCAAATAAAGTTATTACGACGTTAGAAGGAACTAAACAGGTTATTGGCCTGGGACCTGTAGCTTCCTTTGAAGCTATTAAACATTTAGGTACTAATGGTGGTGGTTTCTTTGGTTCAAACTCATCACACCCATTTGAAAATCCTACTCCGATTTCAAATTTAATAGAAATGTTATCTATGATGTTAATACCCGGAGCTATAGTTTATTGTTTTGGCCTAATGGTAAAAAAGAAAAAGCAAGGATGGGCTATATTTGCGGCAATGTCTATATTGTTTGTATTGTCTTTAGTAGTTTGCTTTAATGCTGAAAAAGCTGGGAATCCTGCAATTGCTAATCTTAATTTAAGCCAAGCTATGGGTAATATGGAAGGTAAAGAAATAAGGTTTGGACTTCCAGGTTCAGCGCTATTTACAACAGTTACAACAGCATTTACTACAGGTAGTGTAAATAATATGCACGATTCATTAACACCTCTTGGTGGAATGGTTCCACTATGGCAGATGATGCTTAATGTAGTATTTGGTGGTGAAGGTGTAGGCTTTATGAATATGATAATGTACGCGATACTAACAGTATTCCTATGTGGGCTAATGGTGGGAAGGACACCGGAATTTTTGGGTAAAAAAATTGAGGCAAAGGAAATTAAGCTAATATCTTTGGCTATATTAATACATCCTTTTATAATTCTTGTACCTTCAAGTATAGCTGTACTTACGAAGCAGGGGCTCGCGGGTATAACTAATTCAGGATTCCATGGGTTAACCCAAGTACTTTATGAATTTACTTCCTCTGCTGCTAATAATGGTTCAGGTTTTGAGGGATTGGCAGATAATACTATGTTTTGGAATGTAAGTACAGGGCTTGTTATGTATGCAGGAAGATTTTTCGCCATGGTTATTCTTTTAGCTGTAGCTGGTTCGCTAGCAGCTAAGAAGTCTGTAGCAGAATCAAATTCTACATTTAGGACAGACAACACTACATTTACTATAATATTAGTATTTATAGTTTTAATAATAGGAGCGTTAACATTTATGCCAGCTATAGTATTAGGACCGATAGCTGAACACCTAATGCAATAAAATATTTAATAATGTAAGGAGTAATATATATGAGTAATAAAGATAGTAAAAAGAAGTTTATAAGTAAAAAGATTTTTAATGATGCACTTAAAGATTCTTTTAAAAAGTTAAACCCTAAATTAATGATAAAAAACCCTGTTATGTTCATTGTTGAAGTTGGATTTTTTATAACTTTATTTCTTACTTTTGTTCCTACGGCCTTTGGTGATACAGGTACGAATTTAAGAGTATATAATGGATTAGTTGCTTTGATTCTTTTCATTACAGTTCTATTTGCTAACTTTGCAGAAGCAGTGGCGGAGGGGCGCGGTAAAGCTCAAGCTGAAAGTTTGAAGAAAACAAAAAAAGATACAATGGCTAAACTTTTAGACAAAAATGGTAAAATAACAGTTACCAATGCGTCACAGATTAAAAAGGGAGATATTGTTCTTGTTGAGAATGGGGATATAATACCAAATGACGGTGAAATTGTTTCGGGCCTTGCAGCTGTAGATGAATCCGCTATAACAGGAGAATCAGCGCCTGTTATGAAAGAGTCTGGTGGAGACTTTAGCTCAGTTACTGGGGGAACTAAAGTCGTGAGTGATTGGCTTAAAATCAAAATTACAGCTAGTCCAGGAGAGTCTTTCCTTGATAAAATGATAAGTTTAGTTGAAGGAGCTTCAAGACAAAAAACTCCTAATGAGATGGCATTAAATATTTTATTAACAGTTTTAACAATGATTTTTCTTATGGTTGTTGTTACGCTACACCCATTAGGATCTTATTCGGGTGTTAAGATTCCTGCATCTACACTTATAGCATTGCTTGTATGCTTAATACCAACTACAATAGGTGGTTTATTATCAGCTATAGGAATTGCAGGCATGGATAGAGTTACAAGATTTAATGTAATTGCTATGTCAGGTAAAGCAGTTGAAGCTTGCGGAGACGTAGATGTTATGATTTTGGATAAGACTGGTACAATAACTTACGGTAATAGACTTGCAGCAGAATTTACGGCTGTATCTGGGTGTGATCAAAATAAATTAATAAAATATGCATTAATATCTTCCCTAAAGGATGAAACTCCTGAAGGCAGGTCTGTAGTTGAACTTGCGAGTAAACTTGGAGTATCTTTAGATGTAGAGGATTATAAAGAAGCAGAATTTATAGAGTTTACTGCTCAAACTAAAATGAGTGGATTAAATTTACAGGATGGAACTATTATAAGAAAAGGTGCTATTAGTAGTATTATAAAAATGGTGCAGGGACTTGGTGGTAAGGTTTCAAAAGATTTAGAAGTAGTTACAACAAAAATCTCAATGCTTGGAGGAACACCCTTAGTAGTTTGTTTAAATAGTGAAATACTTGGAGTTATTTATTTAAAGGATACTGTGAAACCAGGACTTACGCAAAGATTTGAAAGACTAAGACAGATGGGTATAAAAACCATTATGTGTACAGGGGATAATCCACTTACAGCGGCTACAATAGCAAAAGAAGCAGGGGTGGATGAATTTATTGCAGAGTGTACCCCAGAGGGTAAAATTGATATTATAAAAAGAGAACAAGCAGAAGGAAAACTTGTTGCTATGACGGGTGATGGTACTAATGATGCTCCGGCACTTGCACAAGCGGATGTTGGGCTTGCAATGAATAGTGGTACTGTTGCCGCAAAAGAAGCTGCTAATATGGTGGATTTAGATTCTGATCCTACTAAGATAATTGAAGTAGTAGAAATAGGTAAGCAGTTACTTATAACAAGGGGAGCACTAACTACATTTAGTATAGCAAATGATGTTGCAAAATACTTTGCTATAATACCAGCAATATTTACTGTAGCTATTCCCACAATGAATGTATTAAATGTAATGAAGCTTGCTACGCCTTCAAGTGCTATATTATCAGCATTAGTCTTTAATGCAATAATAATACCTCTATTAATTCCAATAGCTATGAGAGGGGTAAAATATAAACCATCAAAGGCTGAAACCCTTCTTTTGAGAAATATATTAATTTATGGTTTAGGTGGAATTCTGGTTCCGTTCGGTGGAATTAAAATAATAGATATGATAATATTCCCGCTACTCAAAGTACTTAACGTGGCATAAGTACTTAACGTAATAATTGAGGAGGATAACAATGAAAGTATTAAAAAAATCAATATTAGTTAGTTTGACGTTGATGTTTATATGTGGGTTTGTATTTCCTACTGTAATGACGGGGGTAGGTAAGTTGTTTTTCAATAATAAGGCTAATGGAAGTATGATAACTGTGAATGGACGTGAAGTAGGTTCAGAGCTCATAGGTCAAAACTTTACGGATCCTCGTTACTTTCATGGAAGAATTTCAGCTGTAAATTATAATACGTGCAAGGAGGGAGATAAGATTTCATTATCTTCTGGGTCTGCAAATCTTGCGCCTTCTAATAAGGCGTTAACAGAGAGAATACAAAAGGATATGAATGAATTTTTAAAGGCCAATCCTGAAGTGAAAAAAGAAGCTATCCCAGCAGATTTTTTAACAAGTTCAGGCTCAGGTCTTGATCCTCATATAAGTCCGGAAGCTGCAAAGATACAAATACCAGCTATTTCAAAAGCTACAGGTATTGCTAAAAGTGATTTAGAACAAATGGTTAAGCATAATACGCAGGATAGGCAACTTGGTGTGTTTGGCAATAAAAGAGTTAACATATTGAAACTTAATATTGAAGTTGAAAGTAAGCTTCATTAGTTCAGAATTGAGAGTTAACAAAAATGGGAATGTAGCTAGATTTGTGTAAACAAATTTAGCTACATTCTTTTTTGTATAATTAAATGATAGTTGTGGTAATGACATCTAAATATCAACTTAATTAAAAGCTGCGGTTATCAGGAATTACGTGTATTTCTATATCTTTAGCATGACGTAAAATTTTTGTTACTGGAGAACCTCTAAATACCATTTGCCAAAAGGAACGGTTAGCATGGCCAATTATAATTTGTGTGATATGCTTTTGTGAAGCAAATCTTACCAGTTCTCTAGAAACACTTTTGCCAGTTAAGGTTATAGTCTCAGCGCCAAGTTGCTCAGCTAATTTAAAGTGATTTGCTAACATATCTAAACCTTTTTTAGAAGGAGTAGTAGCTAAAGCATGAGTACAGTTTACTGTAGCTACAATCCATTCGCATTTATAACGTTTTGCTATGCGGGCACCTCTCCTTATTAATTTTTTTCCAAAGGGATTAGCACTTACGCAAACCATAACTCTTTCGGCGGTGTGCCAGTTTTCTCTAATATTGTGTTTCTTCATATACTCTGCTAAATCATCATCAACTTCTTCAGCCGTTTGTCTTAATGTTATTTCTCTTAAGGCATTTAAATTTCCACCTCTAAAAAAGTTTTTTAATGCTCTTGCAATATTTTCGTTTTTATAGATATCACCTCTTTTTAATCTGGACTGAAGTGCTGAAGGAGTAATATCGATAACAACCACCTCTTCAGCATTTTCAACTATAATATCAGGAATTGTTTCTCTTACTGTTATACCTGTTATTTGTTTTATAACGTCATTAAGACTTTCTAAATGTTGAATGTTTAAAGTAGTAACCACATCTATTCCATGTTCCAGTATTTCTAAAACATCTTCATATCTCTTCTTATTTTTAGAACCTGGTGCATTAGTATGGGCGAGTTCGTCTATAAGTACTATTTTAGGGTTACGTTTTAATACCTCACCTAAATGAATTTCTTCTAAAATCATGTTATTGTAGTTTATTTTTTTTCTGGGTAATACCTCAAGAGAATCTACTTGAGAATTAGTTTCTTGTCTCCCATGGCTTTCAAGATAACCTATAACAATATCTTGTCCTCTTTTTAACATTCTATTAGCTTCATTAAGCATGGAGTATGTCTTTCCAACACCAGGGGCGTAGCCTAAAAATATTTTAAGATGTCCTTTCGAAATTTCTTTTTCTACTACTTTTAATGCTTCTTCAGGTGTAGTTCGGTAGAAAGAATTATTACTCATTTTAAATCAATCCTTTATTTATAAAATTTTGGTTCTTTAAGTGAAAAGTTATGAATTAAAACATATATTCATTATACAATTAATTTATATTTTTTTAAAACTACACAATAAAACTATGGAGGGCATGAAAAGCGTTAATATAGAACAGTTGATGGAAAAAAGCAACGTTAAATTATAAAATCTTAACACAATCTTTATACGATAGGGTTTATATTTATACCTTCTTAATATTGAATTTGATAAAATATAATTATAAAATAAAGAGTGAAAGGATAACTTGAGGTGATAGTATGTTAAGAAGTATAAATGAAGAAAGTTCTTTTGAAAATAATATAAAAGAAGCTATTAATGCAATAAAGTCAAATGAATATGATCTAGCACGTAAGTATTTGTATGCAGGAATGATTGAAAATGACCATTCGGCAGAAGTATACAACTTACTAGGAATTATTTCAGAATATAAAAGGGACGAGTCTATGGCGTGCACATATTATAGAGCGGCATATGTATTTGATCCAACTTATAAACCAGCAGATAAAAATTTAGAAAGAGTAACTTCATTTTTTTATATATTTAATAAAACAAGCATAGACTACGGCGATACTATAGAGGAAGAATGTGAGAAATCATGTTTTGCTGAGTATAGTGGAATGCAGATTGGAAATTTAAAAAATATTCAGGTAGATAGAAAGTCAGCCTGTTAATTTATAAATAAGGAGATATCTAAAGTAGTATGTATTGGAAATTGGTGATGCTTCAGTTTTAAATTCTATAGTAGACAATATTGAAGATTAATGTAAGTAAAATTGGCTTGTCATTTACGACAAGCCAATTTTAAAATAATCTTCTATTTATTATAAATAGGTATTCTTCCTTTCATTGTTAAAAAGTATTACCCACGCAATAACTGGCAAAAATGAAAGAACTAAGTAGAACATACCAAATATGTTTGATAATATAGCAAGTATGGCTGATAGACCCAAAAGAAACATGGTACAACTAGCTTTATAGATATGAAAATTTTGAGTTACAATGTTCAAGAATTTGTCTTTTTTCATTAAAATACCTCCAATCTAATTTATTAAACGTCTTAATAGTACTATTTTTAAAATAAAAGGAGTTTAAAACTCCTTATTTTTATATATGCGTATTGAGATCATTAGAGAAATTAAGAAAATAATTAAGCATATGATTATAGCTAGTGAGTTTTGAGTAAAACTAGAAGTGTTGTTTATAAAATAATTAATTTTTTGTACTAAAACATTATTTGGATTAGAAGTAGCATATTCAATAGTTGCTGTTGGTACGAATAAAAATGACATAAACAGTATAACGTTAAAGAAATTCATCTTTATATACCCAAATTTAAAATATACAGGAAAAAATATAGAGGTAAATATACAAACAGATGTTAAAACTAAAATAATATTCAATAATGAAATTGATGCAGCAAACATAGGAAGACCAGTGGCTTTTCCTATAAATCCAACTAATATAGAATAAATAATGCCTATAAATGCAAATACAAAGACTGATATATATTTTGATAAAACAATATCCTTTCTTTTAAGTGGCAAGCTATTTAATACAATTTCACTTTTGTTTTTCTCATCATAGCTTACCGCAAAGCTTATGAGCATATAGGCAGTTACCACAGGGGATAATACATATAAACCGAAGCCACTGGGGCCCTTGGAAAAAAAAGCAATTGGTGCAAAAATAGAATAAAGAAGAGCATATAATAAGGTTTTTTTCTGAATAGCTATATCCTTTATTATTAAATTTAACATTAATCATTCCCCCTAACTGTATATACCATAATTTCTTCAAGAGAAGCTCTTTCAATAATAGTTTTGCCAGTAAATATCTTTCTTGCCTTATTGATATCCTTTGTTAAAGCCTCAAATCCACAATTAGTTTCTTTTATACTCACAAATTCACGTCTAGTATCATTATCTAAAACTTCTTTACTTCCCTTTACTAAACCGTAGTTTTCAATAATTTCGTCTTTACTTTGGGAGAAAACTAATTTGCCTTTATTGATAAAAGTAATATAATCTGCTATCTTCTCAAGGTCTGTAGTTATGTGTGTTGAAAAGAGTATGCTTACATTTTCATCTTGAATTATGTTGTATAAAATATCTAAAAGTTCACTTCTAAATACTGGATCGAGTCCAGAAGTGGGTTCATCCATTATAATTAGCTCTGCATTATGAGAAAGAGCGAGTGCTAGAGAAAATTTCGTTTTCATTCCTTTTGATAGGTTTTTAATTTTATTTTTTTTAGGCAATTCAAATTCTTTTATAAATTTTTCGAACAAGGTGTCATTCCAGCTTTTATAGAAAGGGCTAAGGATGTTTTTCATTTCTAGGACGTTTAATTCTTCATAGAAATAGTTTTCGTCATAAACAAAACCGATTTTTTGTTTGATTTCTTTCTCATGTTTTAAATTGTCTAGTCCAAAAACATTTATGTTTCCACTATTTTTTTTAACAAGATTCATTATAAGTTTTATGGTGGTACTCTTTCCAGAACCGTTTGGACCTATAAAGCCCATTACAGAGCCTCTTTCTAGATTAAAAGTTAGATTATCTAAAGTAAAATTTTTATAGGATTTCTCCAAATTATTTATTTCTAAAATATTATTCATAGTTATCTCTCCTTAATAGTTTGGTAGAACGTAATTATAAATAGTTAGTAATATCTAATTTCATTAGATATTAATTTTCTTCCGTATATAGTAGTGCTAGCATACTTTGTAATTCTTCTAAACTTAAATTTAAATGTTTGCTTTCAATTGTTACCTCCGTTAGTTTTTCTTCTATAGCTGTTAGCCTTTTTTCTCTTATTAGGTCTTTGTTTTGACCAGAAACATAGGAGCCCTTTCCTGGTACAGTTTCTATAAAACCATCTCTTTCAAGTTCTTCATAAGCTCTCTTAGTTGTTATAACGCTTATCTGAAGGTCTTTTGCTAAACTTCTTATAGAGGGCAAGGCATCACCCTCTGAAAGCGCCTCCTTCATAATGGCGGTTTTTATTTGAGTTACTATTTGCTCATAAATTGGATGCTGTGATGAATTAGAAATTATAATATTCATAATTTACTCCTTTGTTAATAGTGTATATATACTATGTGAACAGTATATACGGATTAAAAATTATTGTCAAGGAATATTTGTAAGTTTTGTTTATGAATATATTAATAAGAATCCTTTCTTTCTTACATAATCCATTGAGAAAATAACATTATTAGCTTAAAATGATTATATATATAAACATAAGATAAAGGGAGAGTGATTTTTTGTTCCAGTCTATAGTTGATTTTTTTGTAGAAAACAGAATACGATATGTTTTTACTGATATGCAATCCTACAAATTCCAATATGTAGGTATAGCTATTGTAGTGTTTGCATTATTTGTATTATTAAAAAAAGTGTTTGCAAAATATGTATTTAAAATAATATTGAGACTTGTTAATAAAACAAAGTTTAATGCAGATACAAAAATAGTAGCTGCCTTTCAAAAACCTGTAACTAATTTTTTTGAGGTATTAGGATTTTATTTTGCTTTTAAAATTTTAACTAGGGCAGGAATTCCAATTAAATTAATAACTATAGATAAGTTTTTTAGTTCTGCTGTAATTATTTTAATTACTTGGGGAATATATAATCTCACTGGCGAATCTTCTGTGCTCTTTGAGAGAATGCATAAAGCTTATGACATAAAGGTAGATAAAATATTATTTCCATTTATGTCAAAGACATTAAGATTAGTAGTTTTAGCATTAGCTGTTACTATAGTAGCTGAAAAATGGGGATATAATATTCAAGGTTTTGTCGCAGGTCTAGGACTAGGAGGACTTGCTTTTGCACTAGCAGCTAAAGATGCAGCAGCTAATATTATTGCAGGTGTTTTTATAATATTGGATAAGCCATTTACTATTGGAGACTGGATTAGTAATGACTCATTAGAAGGTAGCATAGAGGATATTTCTTTTAGAACTACGAAAATAAGAGCTGTTGATCAATCATTAATAATAGTGCCTAATTCAAAATTAACTAATGAAGCTGTAATCAATTTTAGCAGAAGAGGAAAACGAAGAGTTAATTTTAATTTAGGATTAAATTATAGGACCTCTAGGGAGAAATTAGAAACTTGTGTTGAAAGCATAAGGCATATGTTAGAGAATCATTCACAGATTAATAAGGAGGACATCCTTGTTAGATTCGATAAATTTAATTCAAGTAGTATAGATGTTTTAATATGTTTCTTTACTGATACAGCAGATTTTGATGAATACTTTAAAATAAAAGAGGATGTTAATTTTAAAATAATGGATATTCTGCAAAAGCAAGGAGTTTCAATGGCATTTCCAAGCACAAGCGTATATGTGGAAAGTCTACCTAATACAATAGAAGAGAATTTTAAATTAGTGGATAAAGCCCAGAAAAAGAAAACTTCAGAATAAAATTTTTCAAGAAGCAATGGAAAAACTGAAAACAATAAAAGCTTTAGGGTGTGCCCTAGAGCTTTTTATAGTTACATAGAATGACAATAGTTTCAAAAATTACACTCACATATTGGAGGAAAAAACCATTATATATAGAATACAAGTAAGTATGAGTTTGTTCTAAAGTATATTAAAGAAATACGGTAAATATTAATTAGACTAGAATCTCAAGTAGGGGGAAATTATGGACGAGAAGCAACTGTTAAAAAACTTATGTACGTCGCATGCTCCAAGTGGACGCGAACATTGGATACATGCACAAATTAAAGAGGCTTTTGAGCCATTTTGCGAAGTTACAGAAGGGAAATTAAATAATCTGTATGCTATAAAAAAAGGCAATAAAAATGGAGAAAGAAAAAGTATAATGCTTATGGCACATGCTGATGAGGTCTTCCTTATGATAACGGAGATAATGCCAAAGGGATTTTTAAAGTTTATTGGTAGTGGTATTGATCCTAAGACCTTGGTTTCACAGGAAGTTCTTATTCATGGCAAAAAACAGATAGATGGCATTATAGGAATTAAACCACCGCATCTTATGACTGAGGGAGAAAGTGAAAAATCAGTTACTATATCAGGGTTAACAATTGATACAGGGTATAGCACAGAGAAATTACAAGAGATTGTGAGTATTGGTGATTTTGTAACATTAAAAAGAGATTTCTATGAGCTTTTAAATAATAATGTAACATGTAAAGCTACAGATGATAGAGCAGGTATAGTGGCTATGTATACTTGTTGCAAAGAACTAGAAAAAATAAACCATGATTTAGATGTTTATTTTGTAGCTTCTTGCCAAGAGGAAGTAGGGCATAGAGGCGCTAAAATGGCAAGTTATGATTTATTACCAACTCTAGCTATTGCTATAGATGTAACTTTTGATAATGGTCCTATGGGTGATATGGATCGGGAAAACAAACTAGCTGGAGGTCCTGTTATATGTTTTGGGCCTAATATTCATAGTAAGTTTAGAGAAAGACTTATGGAAATAGCTGATGAGTACGCCATCCCTTATAACGTAGAAGTGGAATCTGGCAATACTGGAACAGATGCTTGGGATATACAAGTAACTAGGGGCGGTATTCCTACACTATTAATATCTATACCAATCAAGTATATGCATACATCAGTTGAGATTGTTAATATGGATGATATTATAAATACAGGAAGATTAATTGCTAAGTTTATTGAAAAGGTAAGTAGAAAGGACGTGGAGGAATTACTATGCTTTTAGAAAAATTATCTAATGCCGCAGGTCCTTCAGGGTTTGAAGGAGAAGTAAGAGAAATTATAAAAGAAGAAATTGTGAATTATGTAGATGAGATGAAAGTAGATGTTATGGGCAATATTATTGCACATAAAAAAGGTAATGGCGCAAAAGTACTTATAGATGCCCATATGGATGAGGTAGGTTTTATTATTACTGGATATAATCAAGATGGTACTTTAAGGTTTGAATCCTTAGGTGGAATTAACGGCAAGGTGCTCCTATCTAAAGTTGTATTAATAGGCAAAAATAAAATAACAGGAGTAATAGGCTTTAAACCAATTCATCTACAAAGTGGAGATGAAAGGAAAAAGAATGTAAAGGCTAGTATGTGTTGCATTGATATAGGTTCAAGTTCTAAGGAAGAAACTAAAAAAAATATAAAAATCGGAGAATTTGTGGTGTTCCAAATGAAGTATGGTAAGTTTGGAGATGGACTAGTTAAAGGAAAAGCCTTTGATGATAGAATGGGCTGCGCTGTTGCTATAGAAATATTAAAGGGAAGTTATAATTGTGATCTTTATGTTAGCTTTAATGTTCAAGAGGAGGTAGGAGAAAGAGGAGCTTATGTTTCTGCTTTTAATATACAACCAGATATAGGAGTTGCGCTAGAGGGAACTATATGTGCAGATATGCCTGGTATTCCTAAACATTTGAATGCCACAGAAATAGGTAAGGGTCCTGCACTATCTATTATGGATAAGACTAGTATTTTTGATGATGAGATTTTAAAGACATTAATAAAGGTGGCAGAAGATAAGGATATACCTTATCAGCTAAGGAGAGCAACGGCAGGTGGAAATGATGCAGGAGCCATACTTATGTCAGGAGATGGAGCAAAGGTAGCTACAGTGTCAGTGCCTTGTAGATATATACATTCCTCTGTTTCAGTAGCAAGTATACAGGATTATAAGAATACTGTGACACTTATGGTGGAGTGGCTAAAAACATTTTAAAAATAAGCAGTTTATGAAAGTGAGGATTAATCATGGATATAATGTTACAAAAACTAGTTAAAGCCTTTGGTGTTAGTGGCCATGAAGATGAGGTTAGAGAAGTTATAAGGGAAGAATTAAAGGATATTAATTGTGATATAAAAGAAGATAAGATGGGGAATTTAATAGTTAAATTAGGTAGTGGCGCACAAAAAATAATGTTCTGTGCTCATATGGATGAAATAGGGCTTATAGCTACGTATATAGAGGACAAGGGGTTTGTACGAGTAAGTAATATAGGTGGAATTCGTGCCTCTGAAATAGTACATAATCTTGTTGTGTTTCAAAATGGTATTATGGGCAAAGTTAGTGCTACAAAATCAGAGCCTAAAATAGAAGATTTATTTATAGACCTTGGTGTGTCTTCAAGAGAAGAAGCATTAAAGAAGATTAAAGAAGGCGATACAGCATGTCTTTTATCAGATTTCATGGAAGTAGAAGATAAAATAATAAGTCCGTGTTTAGATGATAGGATAGGATGTTATATTCTTCTTAGGATGATAAAAGAAATTAAACAAACAAAAAATGAGCTATATTTTGTATTTTCTAGCCAAGAGGAACTAGGGGGACGGGGAGCAAGAGCAGCAGCTTACACTGTAAATCCAGATTACTGCATAGTATTAGATACACAGGAGGCAG
This sequence comes from Clostridium tagluense, assembly GCF_003865095.1. Classification (GTDB taxonomy): domain Bacteria; phylum Bacillota; class Clostridia; order Clostridiales; family Clostridiaceae; genus Clostridium_AD; species Clostridium_AD tagluense. The sequence continues at coordinate 20,533 of NZ_BHYK01000031.1, forward strand.
GAGATTATATTGGTGCAGAGGGAAAATTAGAACTTGGAAAAGGTCCCATAATTAAGATAAAAGATAGAACTTTAATCATGCATCATGAAATCAAAGAAATGCTTGAAAATGCAGCGCAAAGATCGGTGGTAAAAGTTCAATATGGAGTTTCAAATGGAAGTACAGATGGTGGAAACATTCATAAAGAAAATGGTGGAATAAGAACAGGAGTAATTTCAATTCCTTGTAGATATACTCACTCTATATCGGAAATGGTTTCTATGGAGGATGTAGAGGATACAATAAAGTTACTTAAGGGGTTTTCTAGCTAAACCTTTCTTATATTATTAAGGTTTAGGAGATTTGTGTTTTATAATGTAAGTATTATATTTACATATATAATAAATAGTGGTAGTATAATAAGTGAGTAGTTTAAAAAAAATAGAAGAGTATGGGGGGATTTATATGAAGAATTTATTAAAAAAATTAATAAGCATTCTAATGTGCTTCACCATGGTTTTATCAATAGCAAGTTTGAAGACAGAAGTTGTACAAGCTAAAGAGAAAGAAGTTGTTCCTAAGATGGATATTGTATCACTTGGACATTTCCCATTCATTGAAGGACAAGAAAATTCTATATATGCGTCTTGTAATAATTATACAGGTAAAGTTCAGTATCAGGCATTTTATATAGGAGAAAACACCATGAATTCATGGGAGTTAGTTAATAATAAAGATATGGTAGATGGATGGACAAAATCTATAGAGGCTAATAAGTTCGCAGTACTTAATATATCTAATTTAAACTTAAAACCAGACTATTATAAATTCGCAATTAGAGTAAAAAGAGATGGAGTGCAGGGGAAATATAAAAATAAGTATGGTAGTTATGATGATGTATATGCTTTTTCCACAGTAGTAAAAAAAGTTGAAAAAGAAATAAAAAATGAAGTGATTGAAGTTAGTAACGCAAAAGAATTATTAGAAAATATAGGATCCAACAAGACTATAAAATTAAAAGCGGGTGAATACGACTTATTAGCTGTAAAAGATTTAAATAATAAGCATATAAAATTTGAAAAAGTGTTTGATGGACAACAGCTAGTAATATCAGATATAAGCAATTTAAACATTGAAGGATTAAAAGAGGCGCAGGTAAAATTATTAGTTAATCCAAGATATGCAAATGTACTTACTTTCAAAAATTCAAACAACATAAATATTTCAAATATAATTGCAGGGCATTATCCAGACAAGGGATCTTGTACCGGTGGAGTATTCTTTTTTGATAATTGTAAAAATGTTGATATAAAAAATTCAGTTTTATTTGGATGCGGAACAGAAGGTATAAATCTTAATAAGGTTGAAAATTTTAATTTTGAAAATTCTACAATTAAGGAGTGTTCATATGATTTAATGACTTTACTTGATTCAAAGAACATTGTATTTAAAGACTCGAAGTTTTATGATACGGTGGAATTTAATCTTATAAATGTAAGTAATACTAAGGGTGTTATTTTTGACAAATGTAAGATTTATAATAACAAGGCAACAGGTGAATTTTTCCCATATTTATTTAATGTAGATGAAAATTCAAATGTTCTTGTTAAAAATTCCATAATAAAAGATAATGCAGTTAAGAGTTTAGTCAGTAATAAGGAAGCTGTTATTTTTGAAAATGTAGAATTTCATAATAATACTTTTGACAAATAATAAAATAAATTAAAGGATAAGGATACTGTTTGGGATAAAACAGTATCCTTATCTTTTGTAAAATAACATTAAAATAAAGCTCTCTTCTCAATTACAAGTGGAAATTCTTCATCACCATTAAGTTGCTTATTTTTATTTACAATTACATTTTTGTCCATTATAACATTGAAGAGTTTAGAATTTTCTCCAATTTCGCAATTTTGGAGAATAATACTATTTTTAATTTCAGCACCTTTATGAACCACAACGGCCCTTGATATAATACTATTTTCAATAAGCCCCTCTATAATACAGCCGTCAGCAATTATGGAATTTTTTACATTGCTTTCATCGTAATATTTAGTAGGTGGTTCATCTTTAATTTTTGTATAGATGGGTCCATTACTAAAAAATAATTCCTTAGTTGTTTTTAAGTTTAACAGGTCCATATTAGCTTTGTAGTAGGTACTTATTGAATTAATACACTGAAGGTAGCCTTTAAATTCATAAGCCGTAACTCTTAAATCTTTGATGCTTTTATATATAAGATCCTTAATAGTAAAGTAAGAACCAGTTTGTATACATTTATTAATGAGTGATATTAAAAGGTCCTTTTTCATAATGAACATTTCCATGGAAATATTTAAACTGTCATAAGTGCCCATATTCTTTCCTACACTTAGTACATTATTGTTTTCATCTATATTTAATACGTCGCAATTTAAGAAATTTTTAGTCCCAGTTTTAATATTTTTATATATGACAGTTATATCTTGCTGCCTCTCTTCATGATATTTCACGGCATCTATATAATCTATATTCCCTATCATATAAGAAGGAGAAATAATAACATTTTTTTCTTTACTTCTATATATATATTCCATGTTGTTCCACAACATTTCTGCATCATTTATAGACATGTTGCCAATTCCCAAATTAAAAACAAATAGCCCATTGAGTCTTCTATCTAAATCCCATGGTTTTCCAGAACCTAGATGATCTACTAAGGAACGAGATTTACTTTGAGTGAAAATCCCAATGTTTTTAAGACCTGAATTAACCATGTTAGATAATGCAAAATCTATAATTCTATACCTAGCAGCTATGGGAATAGCGGCCAGTGGTCTATTTTTAGTAAGACTTATTATATTTGTTTCATTTTCGTTTAGATTTAATATACCCATATAATTATTAAGCATTCAACCACCTCATCTTATAACTGAATTAGATTTAATTTCAGTGCCTTCTGCAACTAGAGTTATGTCATCTGCAATTCCTATAAGAGAATGACCTCTTATAATAACGTTATTACCGATTATAGCTTTATCAATAATAACGTTGTCCCCTATTTTGGTGTTAGGCATAATAACAGAATTTGATATTTTAGAGTTTTTTCCAACTGTAACTCCTTGAAATAGCACTGAATTATAAACTTCCCCAAGAACAATGCATCCTTCCACAACTAGTGAATTAGTTACTTTTGCATTAGGGCCTATATATTGAGCTGGGTTGGTAGGATTTATGGAGTATATCTTCCAAGACTCATCATGAATATTTAATTCATTATTGTCATCTATTAAATCCATATTTGCTTCCCAAAGACTTTTAATAGTACCTACATCTTTCCAATAGCCTTTAAAAGGATAGGCATAAAGTTTCTTTTGGTTTTTAAGCATAGAAGGTATTATGTTTTTCCCGAAATCGTTGCTGGAGTGTTTATTGTTTTCATCATCTTTTAAAAAACTTTTAAGAAACTTCCAATTGAAAATATATACCCCCATAGAAGCCATATTATTTTTGGGGTTTTGAGGCTTTTCTTCAAATTCATATATTTTGTTATCTGAAGTAGTATTCATTATTCCAAATCTAGAGGCTTCATCTATTGGAACTTCAATAACGGCTATAGTAGCATCGGCGAATTTTTCTTTGTGAAAATTGAGCATTTTTGAATAATCCATTTTATAAACGTGGTCTCCAGAGAGAATAAGTACATACTCCGGGTCGTAGGAGTCTATAAAATTAGTATTTTGATGGATCGCGTTAGCAGTACCTTTATACCAATCTCCTCCAGATTCATCCATATAAGGAGGAAGAAGTGTAACTCCACCGTTATTTCTATCTAAATCCCAAGGGACGCCTATACCTATATGAGAATTTAGTGCAAGGGGCTGATATTGTGTTAGGACCCCAACCGTATCTATTCCTGAATTTGAACAATTACTTAGAGTAAAATCAATAATCCTATACTTACCCCCAAAAGGTATTGCAGGTTTCGCTGTATTTTTAGTAAGCATCTTAAGCCTACTACCTTGTCCACCTGCTAGAATCATAGCTATCATCTCTTTTTTTGGCATTTTAAATACCCCCATTATCTAAGGCTTCTTCAATAAAAAACTAACTAATAAGCTTGTCTATTTTTGAAGATGCTTAAAGCTTCATTATATTACTTTACCTATGTATATTAGGATGAAGGTGATTTAATGCCTTTTAAAGAAAATATATTTATAATTGTGGCAAATAGTAAAAAAGGAATTGGGCAACATATTGCACCCAATTCCTTTGTTTGTATTATATGAATTTATAATATATAGCTTAATAATAGCATTATGTTAAGTGCAGTTACTATAAGTCCAATAATCCAAAGAGTTACTTTATCGAATCTAGTGTTTGCATACTTGCCCATAACTTTTTTAGAGGAAGTTAAATATATCTGTAGGAATATAGTTATAGGAAGTTGGATACTTAAGAGCATTTGAGAATAGATGAGTCCCTTAAATGGTTCCGATATAAAAAATATAACTACTGCAGCACCAACTAAAGTAATTGCTACACCTATTTTAGTATGAATATCATGAATATCATAAGGTTCTCCAAATATTCCTGCAAAAATACTACCACCAGCCATGCCAGCGGTAACTGACGAGGCGATTCCTGCAAACAGTAGGGCTAGTGCAAACACTACGGATGCTATACTTCCAAGCATGGGTGTAAGCATTTGTTGAGCTTGACTAAGCTCCGTAACATGAATATTTTGTGTAAAGAAAGTAGCGGCTGCAATAAGGATCATAGCACTATTTATAGCCCAACCTATTAACATTGAGAAAAATGTGTCCATAAATTCATATTTCAATTGTTTTTTTATTACAGTTTCATCTTTTAAATTCCACTGACGACTTTGAATTATTTCCGAATGGAGAAATAAATTATGAGGCATTACAACGGCACCCAGAACGCTCATTATTATTGGAATAGATCCATTAGGGAAAGAGGGTTTAACCCAGCTTATCATTGCTTTTCCCCATTCGATATGAACAAGGCTAAGTTCAAATATAAAAGATATTCCTATTATAGAAACAAAGCCAATAATCCATTTTTCTAGCTTTTTATAAGAGTTTGTGAATAGCATCCATAAAATCAATGCTAAAACTAATACCGTTCCTAGTTTTATAGGTATACCAAATAACATATTTAAAGCAATAGCGCCACCAAGAAGTTCTGCAAGGGCAGTAGATACTGCAGCCACGACTGCAGAGCCAAGCACTACTTTGTTCAATTTTGGTTTTAAGGTGGCAGTAGATGCTTCTGCTATACAATTACCTGTAACAATTCCAAGATGGGCCGCATTATGCTGAAGAACAATTAACATAATAGTTGAAAGGGTTACCATCCAAAGTAGAGTATATCCGTAACTGGCACCAGCAGCAACATTTGCTGCCCAGTTACCAGGATCTATAAATCCAACAGTTACTAGCAGTCCAGGTCCAATATATTTTATAAAATCTAATGCCATAAGTTTTGGTTTATGGTCATCTTTTAAAAGGTTTTTAATAGTTGAAAATTTCACTTTAACACTTCCGTCCTATATTATTGTTGTACTATATAATATATATTATATAGTAATTATTATTTAAAGCAACATTAAAAATAGAATAAATGAAAATATACTATAATAAGGATATTTTTTTATTATATAGGAAACAGCTTGCGCAAATGATTGTGGATAACACTTACACTTGATCATAGAGATATTTTGTTCTCATACAGATTGTATATTTACGGTTTATTATTATTTTTTTGTAGAATTAATAAATAAAATGTTAAATTGTTCACTAAAAATATACAAAAAAGTAAAGTACATTTATCTATATAATCTACTGTTTAGTATGGAATGGTGCTATAATAGTAATAGTGAGTGTTGCTTTATTGGGTTTAAATTATATTTTGTAATTTAAACTAAAATAAGGCTTTTTTAATAAATGCTCAGAAAAAATGATTATTGTCTAAATTTTTGGAAATAATTTAGAAAAAGTACTTTATTTTTATGGATTAAAACCGATTATTTAACTACTATATATTATAAAAGTCTAATATAGTCACTTTAGTGGCATTCGAGGAGGAATTTATTATGGCAATTAGTTTGAAAAAGGGTCAAAAGGTAGATTTAACTAAAACCAACCCGGGTCTTGTTAATGTTATTGTTGGACTTGGTTGGGATACTAATAAATATGATGGGGGATCGGCTTTCGACTTAGATGCAGCAGCTTTCTTGGTTGGACCAAATGGAAAAGTAACATCTGATAATGATTTTATTTTTTATAATAACCCAAAAGACTCAGCAGAGTCTGTAACCCATTTGGGAGACAACAAGACTGGTGAGGGTGAGGGCGATGATGAACAAATTAGAATAGAACTAAGTAAAGTTCCAGCTTCTGTTGAAAAAATCAACTTTACAGTAACTATTCATGAGGCTGCGGAGAGGTCTCAAAATTTTGGACAAGTTTCTAATGCATTTATAAGAATTTGTGATGAGACTAGCAATGAAGAATTAATAAGATATGATTTGAGTGAAGATTATAGCGTTGAAACTGCAGTAGTTGTAGCTGAACTATACCGTAATAATGGAGAATGGAAGTTTAGTGCAGTTGGAAGTGGATTCGAGGGTGGATTATCTGCGCTTTGTGCTAACTTTGGAATTAGTGTAAACTAACACCACCGAAGGTGATGACTAATAATTAAGGGGGAATAATCATGACTATTAACTTAAACAAAGGTCAAAAAATTGATTTAACCAAAACCAATCCAAGTTTAAAGAAAGCAATCATAGGACTAGGCTGGGATACAAACAAATATTCAGGTGGAGGCGATTTTGATTTAGATGCCTCAGCTTTTTTAGTAGGTGCCAATGGAAAAACTAATAATGACCTAGATTTTATATTTTATAATAATTTAGAGCATTCATCAGGAGCGGTTATACATACAGGTGATAATAGAACTGGAGAAGGAGAAGGAGACGATGAACAATTAATCGTTGAATTTTCTAAAATACCTAAAGATATTGAAAAAATTGCAATTACAGTTACTATACATGATGCAATAGCTCGTGCTCAAAATTTTGGTCAGATATCTAATGCCTTTGTTAGAGTAGTAAATGAAGAAACTAATGAAGAAATATTAAGGTATGACCTATCAGAGGATTTTTCAGTAGAAACTGCATTGGTATTTTGTGAAATATATCGTAATAATGGAGAATGGAAGTTTAGTGCAACAGGAAGTGGTTTTCAAGGCGGACTTTCAGCCCTTTGTAAGAATTATGGTCTTGATGCTTAGAGGGATACAAATATAAATTAATAAGTGTAAGCAAGTACAATAGATATTAGGGGAGTTGGAAAACATGAGTATAAATTTACAAAAGGGTCAAAGAATAAGCCTAACAAAAGATAATCCTGGTTTAAAAAAGACAATGGTGGGACTTGGATGGGATCCAGTAAAACAAAAATCTAAGGGATTACTTGGAGGATTATTTGGTGGCAGTCAAGCACAAGTAGATTGTGATGCTTCTGTATTTATGTTAGATGAAAATGACAAGATAAAGTCCAAAGAAAATATAATTTATTTTGGAAATTTAAAAAGTAAATGTGGTAGTGTTCAGCATATGGGGGACAATCTTACTGGAAGTGGTGATGGGGACGATGAGCAAATCATGGTTGACCTATCAGGTATACCTCAAAATATAGCCAAGCTAGTGTTTGTTGTTAATATCTATGCTGCAGCGGAGCGTAAACAACATTTTGGCATGATAGAAAATGCTTTTATACGCTTAGTAAATGTAACAGACAACAAAGAAATGCTTCGTTTTAACTTGACAGAAGAATATTCTGGTAAAACTGGTTTATACGTTGCGGAAATTTATCGCAATAACGGAGAGTGGAAATTCATAGCTGTAGGTGAAGGCGATGCTTCTGCTGGCTTAAATGAAATGTCAAAAAAATACCAATAAGTATAGATTATAGATTAATATAAATATATATTTATAGAAAAGCATTTATGTAGAAAATGACATGTCCATCATTTTCTACATTTTAATGTAAGGAAAATATAGAAATTACTGAAAGGTGGATAATATGAAATATTTTAACAAGCAGAGCTCAGAAGTTTTAGATGAGCTTAAGGTTGATAGTAGCGTTGGATTATCGAGTTCCGAGGTTAAAGAAAGACTGGAGAAATACGGTGCTAACGAATTTACTAAACAAGAAAAAGGATCTATATGGGATAGTGTGAAGGAAGCAATAACTGAGCCTATGATGATAATACTTTTAGTTGCAGCCTTAATTAGTGCATTAGTAGGAGAGGTTGAAGATGCTATTGGTATAGTATGTGCCGTAGCAGTAGGAATTGGTATAGGTATTTTTACAGAAGGAAAATCACAAAAAGCTGCAGATGCGCTTTCAAAAATGACAGAAAACATAGAGGTAAAAGTAACACGTAATGGGAAGATTATTCAAGTAAATAAAAACGATTTGGTACCAGGAGATATGGTTTTAATTGAAACTGGAGATATGGTGCCAGCAGATGGAAGACTTATAAGTAGTATTGATTTAATGGTTAGAGAGGATATGCTTACAGGAGAATCAGAGGACGTAAGCAAAGATTCTGAAGTTGTAATAGAGATGGAAAATATAAAATCTAAAGATAAAAACATTGTACAAGACCCTATTCCAGCAAAACAACTGAATATGGTTTTTGGTGGAACGCTAGTAGCTTACGGTAGAGCTAGCTTTGTAGTTACTTCTACCGGTGACAGTTCTCAAATGGGTGAAATAGCTAAAAATCTTGAGGGTAGTGATCTTCAAACACCACTTCAAGCAAAGCTTGGAGATTTAGGTGGTAAGATTTCAAAAGTATCAAGTGCTATAGCTGCTGTATTATTTATAGTTATGATTGTAAAAATGGTAATGGCCAAGACTATATCACCAGACACTTCAGGAATATTTGCATTTTTACAGTCTGTTGAACCTATAAAAACTGCTTTTGTTGTATGTGTTGCATTAATTGTTGCCGCTGTTCCAGAAGGACTCCCAACAATGATAAATATGACACTTGCAATCACTATGCAGAAAATGGCTAAAATAAATGCCCTTGTTACTAAAAAAGAAGCCTGTGAAACAATAGGCTCTGTAAGTGTAATATGCTCAGATAAAACAGGTACACTTACTCAAAATAGAATGACTGTAGAAAAAGTTTATTTAAATGGTAAGTTCAAAGAAAGAAATGAATTAAGTGATGGAAATAACTACTTTATAGATAACTGTCTTGTAAATTCAACGGCAGATATTCAAAAGGAAGGTAAAGAAGTTAAATATTTAGGTAGTGCAACAGAATGTGCTTTACTTTTATATAATGATGCCTGTGATTACGTACAAGAAAGACAAAGCGCAAAAATAGCTCATCAAATTCCATTTAGTTCAAAACGTAAGAGAATGAGTACAGTTATAGGAGAGGGTGAAGGCTCTACAGTATTAACAAAGGGCGCACCAGAAATCGTTCTAGAATTATGCAAATATGAGCATGTTAATTGCAATGAAATAGAGTTAGATGAAGCTAGAAGGAAAGAAATACTAGGTGAAATTGAAAAACTTCAAAAAAAATCTATGCGAGTACTTGGCTTTGCATATAGAAATATAGATGAAGAGGTAGCCATGGCATCCGAGCAAGGAACTCTAGAAAATGATTTAGTATTTACAGGGTTCGTAGGAATAAAAGATCCTCTAAGAATTGATGTTAAAGAAGCTGTAGAAACTGCTAGAAATGCAGGAGTTGCTACAAAAATGCTTACAGGGGACAATATTAATACAGCTATTGCTATAGGGGAAGATTTGGGACTGCTTGAGGGTAATAATAGGGCAGTTGAGGCTACTTATATAGACACATTATCTGACGAAGAACTTAGACAAGAGATAACAACTATTTCAATAGTAGCACGTTCAAAACCTGATACAAAAATGAGAATAGTTATAGCTCTTCAAAATAATGGAGAAGTAGTTGCTGTAACAGGAGATGGAATAAACGATGCCCCAGCTCTTACAAAAGCAGATGTAGGTATAGCTATGGGAATAGCTGGAACTGAAGTTAGTAAGAATGCTGCGGATATAATTTTAACAGATGATAGTTTTGGAACTATTGTAAAAGGAATTAAATGGGGAAGAGGTATTTATGAAAACTTCCAAAGATTTATTCAATTCCAGATAACAGTAAATATAATTGCATTCTTAACAGCAATTTTATCTGTAGTATTTGATTTTCAAATGCCATTTACTACAATACAACTCTTATGGGTAAACATTATAATGGATGGTCCACCAGCACTATCACTAGGACTAGAACCAGTAAGAGATGCTGTTTTAAACAGAAAGCCTACAAATAGAAATGCCAGTATTATAACTAAACAAATGATGAAGAGCATGCTTTTAAATGCTATATATATAACTGGTATTATTATGGTTCAGATGAAATTTGACATATTAGGCGCTGGATTCCCGAAAGAAGGGGTTACAGGACCAAATGAAATGCAGACAGTATTATTCGCATTATTTGCTTTTAGTGCATTATTTAATGCTTTTAACTGTAGAGAATTTGGAGCAAACAGTATATTGCCTAGTCTTACAAAAAACACTATATTCTTAAAGATAATTTCGATTACAGCAGTAGCACAGATATTTGTAACTGAAGTGTTTTCAGGATTCTTTAATGCAGTTCCTTTAAGTGTTACTATGTGGCTTAAGATAATCCTATTATCTTCACTTGTAATAGTTGTAAATGAAATTGCAAAATTAGTTATGAAGCCTTTTGTAAAAAAAGAGCAACAAGTAAAACCAGAATCAGAGGAAAAGATAGCAGCCTAAGAACAACAAAATCCACATTATTGAGTAAAATCAATAATGTGGATTTTTTATATTAGTGAATATATGATAATTCTAAACAACATAAGAATGTAATTTATCTTGTGAAACATCGTGAACTTCATGGAATTTTCCATGTACTATATCTAAAATTTCTTCACCTGCAAATATACCAGATGTCTTTGTAATAAATACAGTATCTTCAAGTGTTTTCACAGGAAGAGCCTTTAGTAATTCTCCATGTGAAGGGATTATTCCATAATTTGAATGTTCAATCATAGGGTAGTCTAGTAGAGAATCACCAGCGGCTATAAATGTATTTATGTTTTCTAGTTCCATTATATATTTTATAGGATCATATTTATTTATACAATTAGGTACTATATAAACCTTTTTTCCTTGTTTTGATAGGCTATAATTATGCTTTGAGCAAAAGAGCCTTAATACTTCGAAATAATCTATTGCTATTTCTCCCTTTAAAAAGGTATTGGCTAACTTTTCTTCATCCATAATGGAGTATATAAAAAGATCTTCACAAGTTTTATATGATTTTACAAAGTCACTTTCTAAAAAGAAACTACATAAATTTATCATAGTCGAAATAGATACAACGGCCTTAATTTTAGAACAACTTATATCTGACCAAGTTTTAAGTTCCTTGCCATCCTTAAGTATTATGCCTCCGTTAGCTACTACTGCGTATTTAGGTCTTATTACATCATAGAAGTAATTCATTCTCATATATTGCGCTGTAGAGCGGGTGGTGACAGGTATAAAAAGCATACTTTCATTTATATGCTCTAGTTTATTTTGAATGGACTTAGTAATGAAACTACTGTTACAATTATTATAAAAATCTACAGGGACAAGTTTTTCTTCATTAATTAGGGTGCAGTGCCTTGAAGAATATATAAGCGTGCTATCAAGGTCCGAGGCAAATATCATATAGTCACATCCTTTGGTTACTTTTTATATATCTTCTTCCAAGCTATTACAGCTCAGCATGAGATGATTTAATAATACCACAAGAGGAATAGCACATATCACTATATATTTCTACAGGAATATGCTTTTCCTCAGCTAACTTAAATATATGTAATAAATTAGGATTATCAAAGGAATCAACTAGTATTTTCCAAGGTATTCTCCTTAAAAGTACTCTTGTGGTTTCTCCAATTCCTGGTTTTATAAGATTAATATTATCAATATTAAACTTATTTTTAATACTTTCAATATCGCGAAGTCCTTTGCAGTTTAAATGTTCACCATTGAACTCAATATCTGCAGCAATTTCGGAAGTATTTTGCGACGTTAAAAGCTCAGATAGATAATTTTCATCTATTTTATTAAAACAGTTACATATTTCGTCAATATAAAAATTGGAAACATCTGAGGACTTTAATTCACTATAAAACTTGGTACCGTGGAAATCATCACTGGAAATATAATTATCATTAAGTACAGTCCTGCTTACAAGCCCTGAGACTGTAGAATTAAGGCAAGCACTTGGGATTAAAAAATCCTCCCGTGTACCGTAAATAAGGGTGCAGTGAGCAGGATCAGATAATACTGCTAGGTTTGGATTAAGGTTTATATTAAAATCTTTATAAATTTCCTTGCAAGCTTTTGTTAAGGTATGTTGAATAACACCTTTGCCTGTCCACCCATCAATGAATTGTATTTCTGCACAGGGGTGATTTTGTAATATATGGGCAAGTGCATTTTTATCTATGCCTTTATCTCGTATTATGGAAATACTATAATGAGGGATGGTTATATCATATTTAAACTGAATATACCTTTTAATTAATATACCAATAGGAGTGCCAGCTCTAGCAAGGGAAACTAAAACAATATTTTTACCACGTGCTTCTATAATTTTATGGCTTAATACAGAAACTAGAGAAGCCAATTTGATTTTTGATCCTTCTAGTGTGTTATAGAAAATATCCATGTATTCTTTTGATGGAGTATATTCTATTGGTAACATTTCGGAATAATGAATTCCACTTTGTATAGCATTTTCTCTAAATTCATTATCTTGTTCTACTATAAGATTTGATATGTCTTTAAGAAGAAATACAACATCTTCTGCGGGGTAGCTTCCTGAAAAAATACATTGATTCATTTAAATACACCTCTTTTATATATTATTTAGAAAAATAAAAGCTATTAGCCTTTCCAACATGCAAATATAATAGACTTCACATGAAAATAGGAAAAGATTTTATTTAATTCTTCTTTTTTTTCTTTGGTTAAAGGCTTTTCAGAAAAGAAGAATACCTGGTTATAAAAATTATCGGGAATATTATAAAGGTAGTTAGTTATAGTTTCATCTCCCGGACTTTGAAAAGCGACCTTATTTTTATTCCCATAACAATGGATGTTTCTAGCATGAACGGGACTTCTTGTAGTGGACTGAAAATATATATTATCTCCAAGCTTTGCGCTTATACTACAAGGTAAATATATAAATTCTCCAGTTCCTATGCAAAGACAGTTGCCAAGAGTTCTTTCTTTTTTTAAAACTTCTGATATTGATTGGATTTCTTCCAGAATTTTAGAATTATCTTCTGAACTAAGTCCAAATCTACCAGTAGATTTATTATAACCTTCTATGCTTTCGCCTATTTCAAAAATATAATCTTTATCTGGAATTAATTTAGTAGAACTTGGAACCATAATTATTGCATCGCTAATAATATCTTTTGTTTTACTACACTTAATATCCCCTTTTAATAAAGAACAGACCCTAACATCTATATTTTTTTCATCCTCAAACATTTTATAGCTATTAGTATCTCGCCAGTCTAGAATGGATAATATCCCAAAAGATTTCCCCGGAAGACATTTTATTAAATTTAATGCAGATTTACCTGTAGTAAGTTCATCATCTATTAGAACTATATCGCAAAAATCATTAAAAAAGTCTTTTTCATAAGGAAAAAGTGAATGTTCTACTGCATGAGAATGTTCTTCATTAAAAAATAGTGCAGGATCTATAGAATTTATTTTTTCACGTGTGGTATGGATATAAGAAGCATTTGAAAAGTTTTGGAATACTGCTTGAGCAAGACCTGTAGCAGTCTCTGCAAAACCTATAAAAAGAGTTTTATTTGCAAGTTTTATAGGAGTGTTTAAAAGATCATGTGTGTTTTCTATATTAACTAGAGAATTATGAATCTTAAATATTTCTTGTCCGTTTTCTAAATCTGAATCAGGTATATTAAGAGATACATCTAAAGATATAAGGGCATTAACTAATTCAGTAGTAGGATAATCATAGGAGTCCTCTCTTTCATTAATCCAAAGACGGGCCAAAATCCCTCCAATGATTTTTAGAGAATCTGGAATCATTGGCATATGTTTTCCTATAACCTTACTTACAAACAAGAAATCTCTCTTTTTATTTTCACGAGCGGACATAGTAAAAAGATTGGATACCGGAATATTACATAGGTTTTCCTTTATATTAAGTGATATGTCTAGTCTATTATCTATGTTGTAATGAATCGATCCGTTGCAACAATTCTCTGTGCGATTTTCCATCTTCAAATACCCCCATTATTTTAGCTTTTAGTAATATTTCTTTAGCCCATTTTTCATGGGGTTTTATTTCATTCATTTTATTTGAGTAATTGCTTTTTATTACCCCATCAAGGGAGGAACTAAGAATATTGCTCGCATCTATATAATCTTCTTTAGAAACTACCATAAGAGAATTAACAATATTTACTTGGGTTGGGTGTATAACGGTTTTACCAATTAATCCATTAGTTCTATCTAAAAGAGTTTCTTTAATAAGAACATTATTATTTAAATCTAAAACTTTACTATAATATTCATAAACTACTCCAGAGATAACATAATTATCTCTTTTAAAGACATTTATTATATCGCTTATACAGCCCTGTACTACGGTTAAGTCGTACACGGTAAAATCCTTACTCCGACGAAGACTATATAATCCAGAAAAATCTGTTCCACCAATTCGAATGTTTAAAACATAGTCTTTATAATAATCTACAATATGTTTTATTTTAATAAGTTCTTCCACCCGAGTTTCTTTATGAATTATGTTTGGTGTTTCAAGGATTGGCATTCCGTACAAAGTCCTTTTATTAGACTCATTATATTCTTTTAGCAAGGAAAAATATTCCTCCCCAAGTGGAGCATTAAATTTAGGGAAAATAAAGCCACAAAGCCCAGTTAAGGAGGATTCATTGAGTAATCTTTGAAGTTGGTAAATATTACGAACTCTAATAAAAATAAGGGGAAGACGGTCCATAAAAGAAGAATCTTCTTTTAAAGCAAGTGCTATCTTCATAAATAGGTCAATAATATTATTTTCAGCTTGCACAACTTCATTTGTTGATACAGAATCTTCAATACAAAGAGTAATAGTGTGAGCACCCATACTTTTATTAAAAAGTATGTCCACAAGCAGATTTTCCCGAGTTCCTGGCATATATAAGCATGCTCCTAGTGCATAGGATAAATCTTCTTTTGAGGAAAATAGATTGTAAGATGAAGGGATTTTAAAAAAAATATCTTGTGAATTGTTAATATTATTAAAATAGCGCATAATTTTTCTCCATTTAACATAATAAATTAATCAGCAATTTCAAAGGACACTTAGTACTGATTGTAATATATAATTATAACATAGTTATATAAACAATTACATATTACACATAGGAATTACTGTATGTTAAGAAGTTTTAACAATTATGAATGAGATTTGAGTTATACTTCTTCAAAATCAAGGGCTTTATTTTCTAAATGATTTTTTTCAATATTATCTTTAGGCCAGTTTTCATTTAAATAAGGGCTAATAGTATACAATATGATATAATGTATACACACAATTCAAAAAATGAAATTTACACAAAAATACAAATCTTGTAATAAAAGATTTGCTTATATTGAAATAAAGAAAGGAGTTAATACGCATGTTTAGTTTTAAAAATCATCAAGAGCTTACGTGTATCGCAGAGGGCGATGGTCATTTCTTCGCAAAATTAGGTGCTATGGTAGCTTACAAGGGTAACTTTACTTCAGAAAAGGTATTATTAGATACAAATAGTAATCAAAGCATATTCAAATCAGTTATGAATCTAGCAGCAAGAAAGCTTTCGGGAGAAAATATTCCGATTATGAAGGTAAATGGTAGTGGTAGTTATTATATGGCAAATAGAGCGCAACATATTACTATAATTACACTACAGCCAGGTCAGAGTATAGGAGTTGAAGGAGAAAATTTACTTGCTTTTACTGAAGGCTGTAAATATGGAGTTAGATTTATGGGATCCGGGGTAATATCTCAAAAGGGGATGTTCACATCAAATCTAACAGCAATTGGCAATAATCCTCAGGTAGTTATAACTACCAATGGAAATCCGATTATTTTAGAAACACCTTGCGTAGTGGATCCTGATGCAGTGGTATGTTGGACAGGTCCTGATCCTAATTTTAAGACTGATGTAAATTGGAAAACTTTCCTTGGACAAACCTCCGGAGAATCCTATATGTTAGAATTTAATTCTCAGGGCGAAACTGTAATTATCCAGCCCTGTGAAAGAGTTTCAGGATTAAATGTTGCAATAGATTAAGGGGGGGATGTGTTTGTGGCTATAATTATTGATAATACTAATAAAAAAATAATAACATCCCAAAAGAAACAATATGGGAAATTAATTATTGAAACCAGCATAAGACCAGAAAATAATTCTACTATAGCAATGGGTGTAAAGCAGTGCACAGAGGAAAATAATTCTAAAAATACAAATAATTTATATTCTAATGTCACTGCAGGACCTAAAGAGAGTGCTATCGTAAAGCCAAATAATAATATGGAAAAAAGAAAACTTGTAGACGTTACAAAAAGCATTAAGCTAGGAAAAGGGCAAAAGTTAAGTCTAAATCAGAATGCTAAGAATCTTTCAAAATTGATATTAACACTAGATTATAATGCAATCTCAAAGGGACCTAATGAGTTTGATTTAGATGTATCGGTGTTTATGGTGGATATAAATGGTAAAACCATAGAAAAAGATTTTATCTTTTATGAAAACACAAAGAGTACGTGTGGAGGAATAGTTATTAAGGCAGATCATAATACTTCTCTTAAAGATGCTTATAATGAGTGTATTCAATTAGATTTAAATCTAATACCATCCAACATTGAAAAGTTAGCATTTACTGTAACTATTTATGAAGCAGATGAAAGGCTTCAAAACTTTGGACAGTTAACAGATGGATATTTTAGAATTATAGCCGGCGATAGTAAACAAGAAATTTTAAACTATAAATTCAATGAAAATTTATCCGTACAAACAGCAATGGTAGTAGCGGAGATATACAGATATAAAAGTGAGTGGAAGATTAATTGTATAGGCAGTGGATTTACAGGAGGTCTTCAAGCACTGTGTGATAATTATGGAATAGCTACGGTGTAGTAACAGGGAAAGGAAGTATACAATGGGGGAAAATATAAAAAAAAGATATCCGACATATCTTAAAGAATTTAAGTGTGTAGGTGGAGCGTGTAAAGATAGTTGCTGTATTGGATGGGATATAGATATAGATAAGGTTACCTTTAGACAGTATTATAAAGTTCAAAATAAAGAAATGAAGAGAATGTTTCAAAAAAATGTTCACAATAATGATAATTATCTAGATAGTAATGTAGATTACGGAAAAGTAAAATTAGCAAGTGGAAAAAGATGTCCTTTTTTAGATGGAGAAAATTATTGTATTATTTATTCTAAGCTTGGAGAAGAATATCTTTCAAATGTTTGCACATCTTTTCCCAGAATAATCAATAAAGTAGATGGATGTTATGAAATGTCTCTTGATGTAGCTTGCCTTGAAGCTGCAAGAATTATTTTACTAAAGGAAGAAGGAATTCAATTTGAAGAGAGCACGGAAACTTTAGAAAAACATATAATATCAAGTGATATTGATACCAAATCTAAAAAATTCAACAATTCACCTATAAAATATTTTAAAGAAATTAGAGATTTGAGTATTAAAATAATAAAAAATAGAAAAATTGATTTAACTCAAAGGCTTTATATATTAGGTGAATTTATAAACACATTAGAAAAAGAATCTAAACATAATTATAATAATGTACCTAAGTTTATTAAAGAATATGATATAAATTCAATTAGTGATTCCCAAGAAAAAAATAAATTAAGTTATATTGCTGGGATGGATTTTTTCAAAAAGATGGTGGGTTTTTTAAATGTATTTAAAGAAGTGGACAGTCTTTCTTTTAAGGAATATACTAAGCAAATTATAGTTGAATTCAAATTTGAGGAAGAAGGGGGCATAAGTAAACACTCAGAATTGTACATAAAAGCATTTGAAGATTATACTGAAAAATTTATAAATAATGATAGCTATATTTTTGAAAATTATTTGGTGAATTTTATATATAACAACATGTTTCCGTTCTCTGTAACAGATTTAATGTTTGATGGGTATATTATGCTTTTAATAAGATATTCATTTATTAGATTTTATTTGGTTGGGAAATATCTATATAATAAACAGGAGTCTAAAGAAGCTATAGTTGAATTTATTCAAGTTTTCTCGAAAACCATAGGGCATCACAAAACTTATACAGCTGATGTAGTAAATTATATAAAAGAAAATAAATTTGATAATATAGAATTTGCTAAAATACTTTTAAATATTTATTAGAAGTATAGAATAACACTAATAACTTACTATAGATGAAGTTATTAGTGTTATTCTATATTGATATTTATTTGGAGATTAACATATACCGTTGTACGGATAATATATAATTATTTAAAGTTAAAAATATTAGAGAAGAAGCTTTTACCTTTTTCTTTGGTATATTTTTTTTCATCATTAAAATCAGGTAAGGGTAAATTAAAATTCACTTCTTCTAATCTATGAGTATCATAGAATTTCTCCTGGATTTTCCCTTCTATATTATTATAGCCAGTAGGCGTTAATATACCAATGTCAAATCCAAATAGGTTTAAGAAACATAACATAATGCAATCCTCATCACTAAAAATACTTTCATTATTATCATAAATAAGAAGTTTAGGTATCTTTGAAGGATAATCATACTGCTGAATTAGTTGTAATATGTTTTTATCAGCATTTAAAATAGTCATTAAAATCTTTAATTTAAATTCCTTATCTATAGCTTTTTTTAACATATCTGTTTTCAAAAAATAGTTTATTTTTTCTAAAATAATATGTTGCAGAGAAGTTTTTAAATAAGAAAATTTATAACAACTGTGGGTTAGTAGTTTTTTTTCATCAACAAATCCATTATTATCAAATACAAAGGCTAAGGAGTATAAATCCGTTTTAGAGTAAGTTATATTAGTAAAAGGAATTCCTGGTATAAATAATGTATTATCTGCGGATTTTAAATGAAAAAAATCCTTCCAATATAAAGTTAAATCATTGGGAACGCCACTTATTTTTGCGAATAAGTTTGGCATGTATACGGTGTTATTTTCTACTCTAAATCCTGTGCGAAGACTAGATGGTTCATTCCATAGAAGTTTAAATTCATGAAAGGTAGTATTAAGTGTCACAGGCTGAGTTTTATACTCCTCAAATTGCCAAGGTCTATAAAAACCATCTCCATCAGTGTACAATGAGTTTGATAATTCTCTAGAGGCAGATGCAGCAATAGTTTCCTTGCGTATAAGCTTCTCTTCTTTTGGAAATGCTTTTAAATCAGCCTTATACGGGAGTTCAAAGCACTTTGAAAATGTATCGCTATATTCTGTAAGGTCTAAAAAACTATCACTTAAAGAATTTATGTATAACACATCACAGCCTAATTTAGATAAAAAAATTAAGAATAAAAGCTCATGTTTTTTAATTTCACCATAGTATATAATTTTAGGATTTATAATTTCATCTGTGGAAGTATCTTGAAAGTGAAAATTCTTCACAAGGGTGGGAACAAAATCATGAACCCAAGAAAGTAATTTAAGTGAAAAATTCTTAACCTTAGATAAGTTTAAATTCTTCTCTTCTTTGCAGTATAAATCTAATATATAGCTAAAACTATTTGCCATAGAACAATTTAAAGTATTATTATTAGTTGGAAAAACTTTATGTTCCATAAGTAGTGTAGCAATCTTAGTAGTCAGTGAAGCATCAAAAGGATCCACATGCTGCCATATATTTAGAGTGCTAGTGATTAATTTAGCAGCAGTACGTATAGGTATAGAGTCTGTGAATTTTAAATATAACCCAGTGAACATACTTAAACTTTTATCTAATCTAAATAAGTCATTATAATAATCATCTTCATTTTCTTTTATTCCTATATATCTATAGAAATACACTGGGATAAAAGGTACGCTGCCTCCTATAAATCCAATCCTTTTATTAACAGGTAGGATTAAATCATTAAATATATTCATACTGCTTTTAAGTAAAGTGTTAATAGAATCTTTAAAGATTATATCTGAAGGTAGATTTCTATTTTCTATAACAGGTTGCTCAATTTTAATAACAGTTTCTTTTAAATTACGAGTATCATCCACAATAGTTTCCTTAAAGTTGTGAGTTGTTTTTAGGTTAAGATCTATTAAGGGCTGAGTTTTAGGTAACTTTATGAGTTTTGAGTGAATATTTAGTTTATCGATTTTTGAAAACTCTATATCTGACATAGAATTAATATATATAACATCACAACTTAGTTTAGACAAAAGTATTAAAAAATAAACTTCATGTTTTCTTATGTCACCATAAAAAAGCACCTTGGGATTTATAATATCGGTCTCTAGTCTAGAATTATAATTAGAACTATGAAATAGCTTTGGAGCAAAGTCCAAAGTCCATCCAAGCAATTTAATAGCAAAATTTTTCATTACAGTTTCTGTAGTATTAGGTTCATTTGCTAAATATAGAGCTAGGGTTTCATCGAAGCTATTTTGGATGTAATCATTGAAAAAATTGTTATTAAACTCTGGGAATAGACCTTTAGTTTTAAGAATATTGATTAGTGTATTTCTTTCAGTTGAATCAGAACCTAGAAGCCCAGTCCAAGGTATCTCTGTTATAGATGTAGATAAAATTTTCACTGGTATTCCAGAGGTAAAGTTTATATACAAGTCTCCAAGTGAAGTAAGTGTATTGTTTAGTTTATGTAAATTCTCATAATAGAGTTCACTATTTTCAATAATACCAATATATCTATAAAAATAAATAGGTATATTAGGGGATTTTGATTTAATAAACCCCTGCCTCTTATTTACAGGAACAAATATATCTTGAAATAAATCTTGTGCTTCTAAGATAGATGTACTTATTTGTTTTCTAGTATTAATCAAAGTGTAAACCTCCAAGCTTATTCTTACATCTATGATACACAATGAAGATAGATGTAAAAAGTTAATAATAAAAACAATTTTATTTACTACTAGTTTACCATTAATATTACTATTAGGTAATAGAAGAATTGAGGACTACTTTCCATTTCTCTTCCTGAGACTTAAATAAAAATCAGCAAATCCACTAATAGCTATATAGAATCAAAAATCATACTACCAGGCGGAGTTTACAATTTCATAAACACCATGACTCATATTAAATATAGCTAAAATTAATTTACTTATAATACATATTTTATCATTTAGTATATAAAAATACTATAAATCTCTAATTATAATAAGAAGAATAGGAAAGGAAAATAAACAAAGACTATAAATATAATAAGTTAGAAAGGAAGTAATAAGTTGAAAATAAATGAATCACTTAAATGCCCAAAATGTAATAACAAAAACTTCGAAATAAAGCATGAAGCCACTTTCCTCTATACATACAAAATAGACACAGTTAATGAGACTATAGCTGAGGAGGGATCTGAAAATCTGCCGTTTTTATTTGATAATAGAGAACAAACTTGCTTCAAGGAATATATAGAATGTAGCACCTGTGGTAGCAAATATCCTTGCTCTTTTGATAAAGATAACCAAACTATTGATCTTACCATAATGAAAAAGGCAATAAGAGCAGATAATGTTAAAAACCCAGAATTTTTCGGGTAAAAATTTACTGTTAAGTTTTATAATTTATATAGTTAAGATATCTTATGTAAAGATGAAGTAATAATATATGACTTTGTTTTGCGTTAGTATTAACATAAGTATTGAAATATACATATAATAATGGGAAACTTAAATTATGTAGGGATGTGATGGTTATGGTGTATTTTAAAAATATTCCAATATATTCTTACGATATTATAAATACTTATCCACATGATGTTAGTTCTTTTACTCAAGGGTTGGTGTATGAATGTGGATATCTTTATGAAAGCACCGGAAAATATAATGAGTCTACACTTCGTAAAGTAGAATTACAAACAGGTGAGATTTTAAAATTACACAAATTACATGAAAATTACTTTGGTGAGGGCATTACACTTTACCATGATAAAATTTTTCAGTTAACATGGAAATCTAAAGTGGGTTTTATTTATGATAAAGATAATTTTAACCTAATCAATAAGTTTTACTATAATACAGAAGGTTGGGGAATTACTAATAATGATGAACATTTAATTATGAGTGACGGTACAGATGAAATATTATTTTTGAATCCTAAAAACTTTAAAAAGGTATATAGTATTAAAGTCCATGATGAATTTAAGCCTATTACGCGGCTAAATGAATTGGAGTTTATTAAAGGGGAAATTTATGCCAATATATGGAAAAGTGATAAAATTGCTAGAATTTGTCCTTATAGCGGCAAAATAACTGGGTGGATAGACCTTAAAGGGTTATTAAGTCCTAAGGAATATAAAAATGCAGGTACAATGAATGGAATAGCCTATGATAGTGAAAATAATCGATTTTTTGTAACTGGAAAGATGTGGCCTAAAGTATTTGAAATAAAGATAATTTAGATATACGTTTATAGAATTTAATTAAAATAGTAATAATTAATAAAATAAGACGAAGCAATTTTAAAAAACACTGAAAATAATTAATTATTTTCAGTGTTTTTTTTAAATGTCATTAAAGTAAAACTATATTTGCTTCCATACAATCATTTATCATTTCATCTGTCCATATTGAAGATTGAACTTCGCCAATATGAGCTTTATTTAGAAAGTACATACATATTCTAGATTGACCTATACCACCACCTATAGTATATGGAAGTTTACCTTCTAAAAGTAGCTTATGGAATTCAAAGGAACTTCGCTCCTGGCAACCGGCTACTTTAAGTTGCTCTCTTAGTGCTAATTCATCAACTCTTATTCCCATAGAAGAAAGTTCAAAGGCTTTTTCAAGTACTGGATTCCAGAATACTATATCGCCATTAAGTGACCAATCATCATAGTCAGGAGCTCTACCGTCGTGCTTTTCACCAGATTTCAGTGTACCGCCAATTTGCATTATAAATACGGCAATATTTTCTTTACATATAGCATCTTCTCTTTCCTTTGCTGTAAAAGAAGGGTACAAATCTTCAAGTTCTTGTGTAGTTATAAAGAAAATTTCTTCAGGTAAGAATTTTTCTATTTTAGGATATAATTTGTGAATATGATCTTCCGTATCTTTAAAAACTTTATAAAGACTAGTTACAATTTCTTTTAATTTATCTAAAGTTCTTTCTTTTTTTAGAATAACCTTTTCCCAATCCCATTGGTCTACATATATAGAGTGAAGATTATCTAAATCTTCATCACGTCTTATAGCATTCATATCAGTGTATAGACCTTCTCCTACTTCGAAGCCATATCTATATAAAGCCATACGCTTCCACTTAGCTAGTGAATTAACAATTTCGATATTTGTACCAGCTAAAGCCTTCATATCAAAGGAAACTACTCGTTCAGTACCGTTTAGGTTATCATTTATTCCGGTATCAGATTTTACGAAAAGAGGAGCTGAAACTCTGGTAAGAGTTAACTCTTTCGCTATTCTATTTTCAAAATAATCCTTTACTTGTTTAATAGCAATTTCTGTATCTTTTAATCCGAGAAGTGGTTTGTAGCCAACTGGAATTGCAAGTCCTTTTTTGTAAGTTATCATAAATAAAACCTCCTAGTAGTTTTGTAATTTTTTCTAATGATTAGCATGGCCATGCTATATGTTCTAAAATTGAAACAAAAAACAAAAAACCTTTCATCCTTGTTTCTAGGACGAAAGGTTAAACTTTCGTGGTACCACCTAAATTAGCTTTAAAAGCTCACTCATAATCAGTACGGAAAAATACTTCGATACTGCCCTATATATAACGGTTAGGACCCGTCCACACCTAATTTCACAAGGATTTCAGCTGGAAACTCAGAGATGTTCTTCGATATAGGCGTCATATGGAACTCTCACTATAATCCACTCGCTTTAACTACTTCCTATATGTACTCTTCTCGTCACAGTTTTTAGAAAAATAACTTACATTTATTCTAACTTGCAAGTTGCAATTTGTCAACCTGCAAAATAAATATTTTTATGAAAATTTATAAAATTGTAAAACCTAACTTCATAGGCTTATTATATATATCTATTATAATCCAATTTTTAAAGGGCATTTTACAAAGGAATATTGACAAGTATATTTTCATAAATCATAATAAAAGCAGTAATAGAGAAATTTTGAAATACTTGAGGGGTGAATATATGAAGAAAAAACATATAAATTGGATTTTAGTTATAGGATGGATGATATTAATATTTCTATTTTCTAGTCAACCTGGTGAGGTATCAAGTGAAAATAATAAATTTGTTATATATATATTCAAATTTATTGGTCTAGACTTAAATAGTATACTTGGGACTCTTAGTGATTTTATAGTTAGAAAAGCGGCACATTTTACAGAATATTTTATTTTGTATATCCTGCTATATGGGGCTATAAATACAAAGAAAAATTGGGATATTAAAGCGTTTATGCTCAGTATATTAATAGTGTTTTTATATGCATGCTCCGATGAATTCCATCAGGCTTTTGTTCCAGGAAGAGGACCGGCTTTTAGAGATGTAATGGTAGATACATGCGGGGGACTTACAGCATTTCTGACTATGTATATTGTCACATTAAAAAAGGGGGCTGCCCTTCAAAAAAAGATTTGATTAAATTAAAATAATATTTTTTGGATTTTATACAGGGTTTACGTTTAAGGATATAACGGGAGATAGATAAGATTCCAGAAATAGTGGTTGATAATAGAATATATGGGTCAGGGTATGAACAAATTTACTATCAGTGGCAAAGCAAATACGTGGAGAATTAACGTTCTAATTTTCAAAATAAATGACTAACTTATCTCCAATAAGAAACATTATCTTCAAGTTTATTAAATATAGAACGAACAGCTTTTGACCAATTTTTATCTTCAGAGTATTTTCTATTAACCCAAGTAAAGGCTTCAATGTTATTAGGCTTATTTTTACACAAATTCACTATGGTTCTTGCAGCAATGTTAGCAGCATCTTGGATATTAGTATTATATTTTTTCCAACTAAAAAATACATTAAAGGGATTATTGGCAATTTTATAGGCGTTTTTATTGTCTTTTGGTACAAAGGATTGTTCTTGGCCTGTAATAGCGAACATAACAAGTGGATTTAAATTAAAGTCTTTGCTTACAGATAATATTGCTGAAAAATAAGGTTCGTAAACTAGAAGAGAGTTTTTTGATTTTAGAAATTCTTTTAATTCTGTTATATTAACATTCTTGTACATTAAATAATCTGGAAGATGAGCATTAACAACTGGATTTTCCTTAGGGTTAATAATGTTTGAGCTAATGTTGGCCTTTTTTGTATAATAACTTTCAAGGAGAGCAGATTCATTTAATGCATAGAGATCATCTTCATAATTATTGGCCTCTATTTTTTTTGAAAGATTTGTATTCAAATGTTCAATATATCCACGACTTAGAGTAGGGGATTGTTTATCTTTTGGCAGTAACGCAGAGTCATAAGATAGTTTATTTGATAGTACATTTTTATATGAGGGGATAGTAGCTATAGTCTTGGGATTTTCTTTTTCGAAATCATTAAGAGTTGTACTATTTAAGTCTGTAAAATTTTTAGTAAATACTATGCAAATCACACTATAAATAATTGTAATTAATAGAAGCTTCCAACTAGTAGGACTTTTTTTAATACTCATATTTTCACACCTGCTTTTATTTTTGTGATATCTCCATGTAAATCATGAAGATACATAATTATATTACAAATATATCCAAAAAAATAAAAAATATACATAGAAATAATAATTTTTAAATTCATTGCTGTTAGTATGGTATTTATATCATTGCTTAATTTCAAGTAGAAGAATGCTTATAAATGGCGAAGTTTATTGTATGGATACATTTTTTAAAATCCGTTAATAGTGATATAATTTTTAATATGATATTGTAAACTACAGTTTAAGGGGTGGAAATTATGAAGGTGTCTCAAATAATGACTCCAGGGCCTACGGAGGTAAGAGAAAACGTCAGAATGGCAAGAGCGTTAGCTACAACTAACCCAGATTTAGATTTAGAGTTTTATGAATTTTACAAAGAAACCTGTGAGAAAATAGGCCTGTTTTTAAAGACTAATAATCAAGTTAGAATACTAAGTGGTGAGGGTATTTTAGGCCTTGAAGCAGCTTGTGCATCCCTAACTGAGACTCATGATAGGGTACTCGTAATTGATAATGGAATCTTTGGAGAAGGATTTGCGGATTTTGTTAAGATGTACGGTGGAGAAGCGGTCGTTTTTAAAGGTAATAGGAAACGTAAGATAGATATAATAGAACTAGAAAAATTTTTAGAAAAGGATCATGATTTTAAATATGCTACTGTAGTACATTGTGATACTCCTTCAGGAGTTTTAAATGATATAGATAAAATATGCCCTTTGTTAAAGAAAAATGGCATATTAACTGTGGTAGATAGTGTAGCTGCAATGGGTGGAGAAGATATAAGAGTAGATGAATGGAAAATAGATGTAGTACTCGGTGCATCCCAGAAGTGTGTTTCGGCTCCAGTAGGGCTAACTTTTCTAAGTATAAGTGAAGATGCATTTAAATTAATGCAGCAGAGAGAAAAGCCTATAGCTTCTTACTATTGCAATTTACTTGTATGGAAGGATTATTACGAAAATGAATGGTTTCCATATACACCACCGATAAGTGATATTGTTGGACTAAGGCGGGCAATTGATAATATATTAGAAGATAAAGGGGTAATTGAAAGACATAATTCTATTGGCAAAGCTACAAGAAAAGCGGTAATGGAGGCAGGGCTTAATTTATACATTGAGGAGGGATATTCCAATACTGTAACGGTTATAGAAATGCCTGAGGGCATAGCTGATAAAGAATTATTAAAGCATATGCTTGAGGAATTTAATGTATTTATAGCTGGTTCCTTTGGTTATCTACAAGGGAAAGTAATAAGAATAGGTCATATGGGTGAAAATGCGAAAGTGAATAAAATGGTCTATACTCTATTAGCATTACAAAACTCATTAAAGGTGTTAGGTTTTCAATGTAAAAAAGACATGGTTGAGGTTTTTTTAAATGAGATATAATTTAATAGTTTGGGGTTAAAGGAATATGAGCGGTAAGTATATATGTAGAATAAAATTTGTGTCGGTGATAAGTCATCGACTTTTTTATTTTGCTTCATATATATAGATGAAATAATAATATAGAAAGCTAAGTAAATGGAGTTCATGCAATTAGCAAAAAAATATATATAAATCAATGAGGGATAAAAAAACAGTTTAGATGTTACTAAGTAAATAGGCTTTATGAACTATAAAGGAGTAATAGTAAGGTGATTTCAGTGTTCCTTTGATTAAATAGAGTATACTAGTCCTAGTGTATCAGTATCAAAGAAACTGCATAATTAGTAGTATTATAAAGAATATTATATATAGTTGTCGTATTTCAAGAGTTAGCATAAATGCCTTATATGTGTATATGATAGAATACTCCTTGTAGTCACGAAAGAGTGGCTCAGAAAGTTAGATGTTAATTGCGATTTAATAAATTTTTACATGAAAATTAAATTTAAAAAGTTATTGACAAAACAAGCAATACCAAGTAAAATAGTAGAAGTCGTCACATGATGACAAAGCAAATTGGTCTTTGAAAATTAAACAGAGAAATAGGTAAAATAGCGAAATAACATTTTGCTAGACCAGTTAATTACTTTAGATAAAAAAGTAATTTTAGTCGTAAGACTAAAAAGTATGTAATGAGCTTGCTAACCAGCTTAACAGTTGGCGCAGATTATTCATTTCAAATAAAAAGTGTAAACTTTTAAATTGAGAGTTTGATCCTGGCTCAGGACGAACGCTGGCGGCGTGCCTAACACATGCAAGTCGAGCGATGAAACCCTTCGGGGTGGATTAGCGGCGGACGGGTGAGTAACACGTGGGTAACCTGCCTCAAAGAGGGGAATAGCCTCCCGAAAGGGAGATTAATACCGCATAATATGTTTTGATCGCATGATCGAAACATCAAAGGATTTTTCTTTTAGA
>NZ_BHYK01000032.1:0-23900 GCF_003865095.1 Clostridium tagluense
AGTGGAAACGCGGCATCGTTCTTTAGCTTGTTTCAGAAATTGAGCAACTTTAGTGGCTATCATCATTTAAGTATATACTTATGGTGATAGTTTTTATCGGCTCAACATCTGAATCCAAACCTATTCAAAGTGCGAACTATTCGTGCTTTTAAAGCCCATCAACAGGAATATCACTTATGAACTTATTGCAAAGAATACACTTGTAAGTTTCTATTTTAGGACACCCACCACTAATTAAAGCATGCATTATGCCCTTATGTGCATCTTTTGCTACCCACTTTAATTCTACTCTATTTCCGTAGAGGTCGCCTTTTAACATCTCCGTATCACAATATGGACATTTCATATAATAATCCTCCTTAGTTTTCTTTTTTTAGTTTACCAATCCTTTTTAAAAAGAGTGTGCCGTACTTTTCTACAAGTGTTAAGCAACTTGAGTATACATTATACCATTACTTTTTCGTTCCTCAGAGACCTGTAGTTAATTGCAACAACAATAATTCATAATAAGAGACCTTTGAGGGATATATTGCAATAATTTATAAAAATTAGAATTGTATTTACTATAATGATATACTAATAAATAGGTCGTAGATGTAAAACAATTCAATAAATAGTAATTTGATGTACATGTTATTTAATAATCTTTCAGACAAGACAAAACATAACACAAAAAGTCGGGAACAACCGCTTGAAAAGAGATAAGATATATGTACAGACAGGGGTGATGATTATGGGGTGGATTGAAGGAATCGGTGAAGCTATCAAATATATTGAGGAGAATATCACTGAAGAAATCACAATAAAAAATATTGCAAAAAAAGCACTTATGTCGACCTTCTATTTCCAAAAAGGCTTTGCAATGCTTTGTGGTTTTACGGTGGGAGAGTACATCAGACAACGCAGGCTTACCCTTGCCGGCAGTGAGCTTGTTTCTACTGATGAAAAAATCATTGATATTGCACTGAAATATGGCTATGCCTCACCAGATAGTTTCACAAAAGCTTTTACTCGATTTCATGCTTGCACACCTACTGCTGTTCGAAAAGATGGAGCAATGATTAAATCGTTTGCTCCGCTAAAAATCAAATTTTCATTGGAAGGCGGTTATATTATGGATTACAAAATTGTTAAAAAAGATTCGTTTACTGTCATGGGCGTATCAAAGGTATTTAAATATGATAGTGCAACTACAGAAATTCCACAGTTTTGGACAGAGCATTATCAAACAGGAAATGGGAAATTTGTATGCGGAATGTACGGAGTATGCATAGATGATAGCATGGGTTCAGATGAGTTCGAATATTTGATTGCAGACAATTATAATCCGTCCATAGAAATATCTAATGGTTTTGTTACAAAAATTATTCCTAAACACACCTGGGCTGTTTTTGCTTGCAATGGCGCAATGCCGAAAACTCTGCAAGATGTGAACAGAAAAATCTTCTCAGAATGGCTACCTAATTGCAGTGATTATGAAATTGCAGCAGGTTATAATATTGAAATGTACACCAATACGGCTGATTATCCGCAAGGTAATCAAGACGAAAACTACTACAGTGAAATTTGGATTCCTGTTAAGAAAAAATAACTAGGTAAAGGATCACAATTCGGAGTTCATCAAACTCCAATTTGTAAAGTTGATGTAGAACAATTTTAGATTTAGTTTTTGTCGTATATTTCGCATAGAACTAAACCGCTAAAAACTGTGGCAGACGAGTGCTAATCATATTAATTTAATTTTTACTTAAATAAAATATAAAGAAGTATCCTATTTGTGTTAAATCGTCAGTTGAAGCTTTAAATGCATGCTATAACCCTCATTAGGGCTTAGAAAAAGGTGTGACAATGTACTCAGCTGCAAGTGATCAGTATTCAAGATTTGGAATAGGTATTATAAATACAAATTCAAGTTCTGTTTTATAGTTGATATACTTCTCAACCATAAAACAGAACTTGAGATTGAAGAACACTATACTGATACAGCAGGTTATACTGACCAAGTATTTGGATTAACTCATTTATGGGGGTTGTGTAGTAACTGGACAGAAATTCCCGTTACATGCACCAAAATATACCATTAACAAAGATTAATACCTAGCTATCAAAAACGATCTTTTATGGGAGGGGTATTTCAATAAAAGAACTTAGATTATTACATAAAATAGGAAGTGGCCCGTTTTTACATGAATGGTTGCCGTACCTCATGTAATAATTCTTAATAATTAAGTACAAAAGCTTTATTATCTAGAATACACTCTAAATAACAAAGCTACAAAAATTATTAAAGAGTATATAAATAACCATTTACTAATAAAAAACAATAATTTAATAGTATATAGTCCAAATTTTCAATTAAATATGTGAAGTATTTTAATAAAATTTTATGAAATAAAGGAAGGAGCGAGTATGGTGTATAATTTTTGTAATAAATATACTATGCATTATATGAAATGAAAAAATACTTAAATAAAACCAAATCTATAATATTGATACAAATATTAACTGATGCTATTTATATCGCTGCTATTGCATCAATTCCATATATAATTAAATTACTAATTGATTATGATTATTCAAAAGGTAGTAAAGGTATTGTAATATTTATTTTAATGTATTTATTCGTAGTTGTAGTAGGTATGCTTTTTCAATACATAAGTCAATTATATTGTTGGAAATTTAGAAAGAACTTTAATATATTAATAAAAGAGGATATTTTCAAGTCTATTCTAAATTATAGTTATAAAAAATTTACAAATCAAAATTAAGTACATATATTTCAGTTATAGATAATGATGTGCCTGTGGTTGAACAATACCTTGAAGGCATTATTTCAATTGTAAAGTCTACTATCCAGGTGATTATATATGGGGTATATATGTTTGCATTAGATCCTACAATAGCTATTGTGATTATTTTATGTTCAACTTTGAGTTTGTGTTTACCGAATGTAACTAGTAAGACACTTTCTAAAAGACGTGGTGATCACCTCAATGCAGTAGGATCATACATAGGTAAAATAACGGATTTATTGGAAGGTTTTAAAAATGCAAATTATGAAACAAGGGATAAACTTTTAACTGAACATAATAAAACAATGGTTGAAACAGAGAACAAGAGACTAGCATATGGTAGCTTTAAAACATTTACTAATGTTTTAAATGGGTCTTTTATGTATTTGTTAGATATATCAGCCTTTGTTACAATTGCAATTTTGTTATTATATTCTAAAATCTCCATAGGGACAGCTACAGCTACTTTAGCTTATATAAAGGAGTTTGTTTATCCAATTCGATATATTGTATCAGATTTGAGTGATATAAAATCTGCCAAGTCCACTAAAGAAAAATTACTTGATTTTTTAAATGATGATAATGAGAGTATAGATAAAATAAACAAGTTTAACTCCTCAATTAAATTCTCTAATGTGTCAGTAAAATTTGATGATTTTGAGTTAAACAAATTTGACTATACCTTTAAAAAGGGAAAGAAGTATGCAGTTATAGGGCATAGCGGATCAGGTAAATCAACCATTATTAATCTATTGATGAAATATATAGAGAACTCCAGTGGCGCCATATCAATTGATGGTATTAATATTAATGATATTGATACCACGGGAGTAATAGGATGCGTTAATCAATTTGAACATGTATTTTGCACTGATTTTTTTAATAATATTACTGTATATGATTCATATGCACGTACTGATATAGATGATATTATAAATTATTCAGAATGTGATAAAATCAATTTTATTAAAAACAAAGAGAATTGTACCGATTTAAGTGGAGGAGAAAAGCAGCTTCTTTCCTTAGTAAAAATGATGCTAATTAATAAAGATATTATAATTTTAGATGAGCCATTCTCCGCATTAGATATTCAAAGTACACTACTAATACAAAAAAAAATTTATAGTTTACAAGACAAAACAATCATTTCCATAACACATAATTTGTCAGAAAATCATTTGAGATATTTTGATGAATTGATTATAATGAATAATGGAAAGATTGAAAAAAGTGGTCATACAGCTAGTATACTAGCTTCTAAAGAATATAGTAATTTAGTAAAAGGTATTATTTAAAAAACTTTAATTTATAAACATAAAATGTTAAATACCCTCTTAATAATTTTCAATTAATAAAAAATCTTTTAATCTATTTCAGAATATGATTCCAGCCAGATCTCTGTTGGTTCTCTGCAATAAAATATTCATTAAGGCTATTATCTAGCATTACTTTAACCATATTATCAAATCCATGGGCAAGCTTTAACAAATGAATTTCATTGATATTGTGCCAAAAAACATCGCCTTCTACTCCATGTTCTATTAAATTTCCTTCATATGAATATGTTTTAAAGAAAAAAACTATATATCTTTTATTTTCCTTCGGTATACACCAATCTTTAACCCCACAGGCCTGTAAGTCATTTATTGTTAGCCCAGTCTCTTCCTTAATTTCTCTAATGGCTGAATCTACTATAGACTCACCTTTTTCTATATGACCTCCAGGAAAAGCTATTCCAGTCCAACCTCCCTTAATTCTATTTTGCACAAGGACTTTATTATTCTCTCTGTCAATTACCATTGTCATATTAGTTAACTCTACATTTTCCATGTACCCCACCCCTTAAAAATAAGTTAATTATATAATAATGTTTAAATAAATATTCTAACTTTTAATGTAGTAATAATATATTTTAGACTATTAAAGTTTCAATAGAATTACCTTCCAAAGGATAAACAAAAACACACTCTGTTTCTTTTATACCTTCTTTATTTTTATGATAAATATTTGCATTGAAAAATCTTCCATTAAGCATATTTTCGAAAATTAATCTATGATAACTTGTAACATTTTCATTGCACAGTAAATCTTCTATAGATATCCAAAATGCTTTAATATTAATTTCTGTCACTTCTATTTTATCACTTTTTACTGAACTCTTATAGGAGTACGGCAACGATTAATGCAAAAAACAGCCACAAGACAGCATTTCCCATTTTTAATGAACAGTAAATCAAAAATGGAACTACTATTTTGTGGCTGTTATGACGTACTACACGAAAGATGCGAGATACCTTAAGATAAAACTATGTTATTCAAACCCTACAAATTGGAATTTGTTATTTCCTGTTTGGGTTTCTCGTTAGAAACAATAGTGGATAGGCAGTCCATTTTATTTACTTTCGCACTGGTCTGATATACTTAAAAAACCGTTCCGGATTATAATAAAAGTAAATTATCCTACCGGGGGAAGTATCAAAGCAGTAGTCAGTGCCTGCAAAATCAAAAGTTGCCATTGCCTTTTCAATTTTTTCCTCTACACTACGATTTTCCTGCTCATAATCAAATGGCCCATGTTCAAAAACAATATACTCGGCTTCGGGAACATCAATCATAAGTATTTGTGGTGGTACTTCGCCTTTATAATCAAAAGGAAGACGTGTACCGTAACACTCTGTGCGTGGAATACCCCAATCGCAGAGTCTGCCGTCCGGGTCGTTAATGTACGCCATAATCTGACCGCTACCGCCGTTAGATTCGCTCCCACCATCGTCATCCAATTTGCCCTTAATACTATCGAGTAAGCCGCAAATTGTTTCACAGTCCTGTCTTGGAATAAGACTTTGCTTTTGCCAAAAATCCCAATATCCATTACTCTCATAGTTTTTAATGTGCAAAAATTTGTGTGCGGGAATGGTTACAAAATAAATTTTAACATCATCTGTAGATTTCATCATACCAATCTCTCCCAATCCTAAAAAGTAGCGGTCGAAAGGGTTTATTTTTGTACGAAGAACGACAGGCCTAGGCTTTTTTCGGTATTCACTTGGAGTTACACCATATGTTCCCTTGAAAGCTCTGGTAAAAGCTTCATGTGATGAAAAACTATAATTAAAAGCAATATCCAAAAGGTTTTTTTCACTATCCCGAACCTCTTTTAGTGCAAAGGCTAATTTCCTATGCCGTAGATAATCCCTAAATTGCATACCCGATATTTCTTTGAATTTTCTCGTTGTATAAAATTCGGAATAACCCAACCTGC
This sequence comes from Clostridium tagluense, assembly GCF_003865095.1. GTDB lineage: Bacteria > Bacillota > Clostridia > Clostridiales > Clostridiaceae > Clostridium_AD > Clostridium_AD tagluense. The sequence goes on from NZ_BHYK01000032.1 coordinate 6,055, forward strand.
GAGAAAGAAAGCGTAGTGTCAAGGCTTCACCATTATAATTTTTAATACATTTGTCAATTTCATCAACGATTATTTGAATTTGCTTCTTCCACTCATACATTCCTCTGTTCACCTCGTTTCAATCACCCTACATTCATTATAAAGAAATAGAGAGATTACTGCTTGATTTTACTTGCTGTTATTTCATTTTTCTCTTTTAAGTTCTGCATCTTTGTGTCTGGCCTACAATATGAGATTTTTAATACCTCTGTCAAAGAAATTTTTGTCTGCACCGTTGCCATTCTCCATGCTATGATATGTAAGAGCCATTTTCCCATTCACAATCAAAACACCAATAATATTGTGAGCATAAGAAAACGCAGGGGGAACAAAAATCATCAAGATTAAAACTAGTGGGTTCAATTGCTTTATCTTCTACTACTACCACATCATCAATTTTTTGTTTTTTTCCAGAATCTAATATTTCATAGCTGCGATTTTGTACAGCCTTATCAAATTTATTTGCCATTATAAAATACCTCTTTCCTTCATTTCATTAACAAGTTCTACATAGGATTTATATCCTGCAGATGATTTGCAATAAATATTTATAGGTTTTGCTTCTAACTCAGCCTCTTTTAATTTAACATTCATAGGTATTACAGTATCAAAAAGTATGTCTTTTACTTCATCATTTCTTTTACAATAATCTCTAAATTGTGCTGAAAGCTTCATTCTTTTATCGTACATGTTAATCAAGAAACCTTTTATATTATTTTCTATTTTTAAGCGTTTTCTTATATCTTTCCAAAGAGCTAAAAATAGTTCGGATCCTTCTACTGAATTCATGCTAATATCAGATACAAGTATAATATCAGTTGCAGCCACAAAAGCATTTTGATTGATTATACTCATGGAAGGGTTTGTATCTATAAGAATGTAATCATATGTATTAAAATGCTTTAAATTATCCTCAATATAGTTAATAAGTATATTTTCCCTACCAGCTAAACAAGCAAGCTTTAATTCCGTAGCAGTTAAAAATATAGAACTTGGAATAACATCAAGAGATTGGAGTTCTTTAACCGGTGATTTAATAACTACGTTTTCAAATTCAGTATCATCTTCTAAAATTTTCTAGGGTTCTATCTATACCAAAATTATTGGTACTATTGCCTTGAGGATCTATATCAATAACAAGTATTTTTTACCCTCTTCTGCAAGTAATCCCGCTATATTAAATAAACTAGAACTTTTTCAAGCACCACCCTTTAGGGTGATAAAAGATATTATTTTCAATGTAACCCCTCTTTATAATATATTAACTAATACATTAGAAATTATATTAATTTATATATTAACAATACTATTATATTTTATAATAGTAAATACTTTTCTAATATAAAATATAATTCCCATTAGTTCGATTTGAGCTTAGGATATGGATTGCCCTAATGTTTGTGGATACGCTGTGGAGAAGTTTGGTATATACCTTCAAAACAACAACAAATATAACTTATTTATGGTTAGGTTCCTTGTTGTTGTTTTAATAGTTTTATGAGTACCTCAAAGCATTGACCATATTAAACGCGTAAAAGAGATTATAAAAGAAGAAATAACAGATAAGGAAGCACAAAGCATATGGATTAGTGCTAATGGAGATATAAATATAATCAAAGAAAAGTATAGATGTTCTCAAAGAGCAGCTAAAATTACAAATATGGTTGGTTGGCTTATTGATGCAATAAAAAAAGATTATCAGCCGCCTATAAGCAAAGTTAAAGTTGGTAAATTCAATGATTACGTGCAAAGGGAATATGATTTTGATAAATTGGAGAAGAAATTACTTGGATGGGAATAGATGAAGGGGGTAGCGATATATTAGCTATACCTTTTTTGTTATACATTGTGATCCCCACTAGAGATAACATAGTAAAAGATTCCACTAAGGTTAATTTGATGGAATCTTCTTCCATTTAAATAATTGCCAGCATAGGTGGAGTAGATTTACTGATTTTACTTTCAACAGATATACAAAACTACAGGACAAGCTATGGGTTTGTTATTATTTAAGAACATTGTCCAGGAGAAGTCTTACGGCTTCACTTTTAGTTATGTTGTTAGCATTTTTGAAGCTTTCTAAGGATTTGGATAATTCTTCACTTATTCTTATATGGATCAATTCACTTTTAGAGTTTTCAATTTTCTTTCTGCCTCTTGCCATAATATCACCTCATAATATTTGCGTTACATAAAATAAGCTTGTAGATAATCAATTTTTTTATGTGACACAATAATTATTATAACATATATTTACAAATATTACCATAAGTATAAATAGAAATATTACTAAATCTAATTTATTATTTTGCTGATAGGCCTTAACAAGTCTTAAAGTTTCATTTCCATAATACTTTTTTCTTCAGATAATATTTCAGGTCCACACATGTCATATATAGAAAGGTCAAGTATGTACTGAAGCTTTTTAACGGTTAGTGGACCAATGAATCCATCGATAGATAAAACATTATTATTTGAATCTCTTATTTCCTTTAATTATGGCAATTAGTTTTTTAGGTACTCAGTATCGGTGCAGTAACCAGAATTATAGGCGCTATGGCAGGCCTCCTTGTAGTCTTTAGATGTTATTACAGATTTGTACCTATTGAAGCTTAAAAGCTTTCCATGGTCAAGTAAGCTATGATCTAGAGAGTCATATTTTCTAAACAGTGATAGGGTGCCAATTTTGTTGCTTCTTATCCATTATTTAATCCTTTCAAGTACTTTATTTTTTATAACATAGTGCCACAAAAAATTATACTTGGGGTATTACTGTGATAAATTTATTTCTAAAAGGTGGCTACTGGAAACACAAAATAAATATAATAGAGCACATAAAATAATACATTCAAAATCTTAATCGCTTAACTAAATTTAACTAAATGCTTAACAATCTATATAACTCAAGGCTTAATTCAAAAATATGAATGTAATGTTTTAAGTAAAATCGTACATTTATTTAGGACGTAGTTTATGAATATTGCATCACTCCTAAAATTCAACTTCCCTCTATTTTTCAACCAGACTTACAAAGAATTTGTACGGAACTCCCACTCTCTTTAGGTGTGGGAGTTTCAGCACCACAGGTAGTTTTGCCTATCCATCCAAAAAGTTATATTAGGGGCAAGATATATTGTTATGTAACATAACTTCTACTCTGCTCCTAACTCATAACCCCCAATATGCTAATATACCTTTTGGCGGGTAAGGTTAAAGCACAAAACATGTTAATTTGATGGAATTCAAATCATTCATTTTAAACCAAAAAACAGGTGAAGAATTTTGATTGTCTTCATATACAGTACCTATTATATTGATAAGATTAGATTCTCTATTAAACCCATCAAAGCTATACTCCTTAGCATCTATTATAATTTTTCCTTCTATGCGGTTTGTAAAATGAAGGCTAATATCCATTATTGAACCCATATATATTCCCCTATATAATTTAGCATTTATTTCAGCCTTTACTATATTTTTAGTACCTGTATTTAATACAATTACATTACTAAATGTTTTGTGTATAGTAATTGGTTTTCTATAATTATATATACCTATAAAATATATAATTACAGTTATACAAATTGCAATTAGAATATAAGTTCTCTTAGATAATTTTTTCATAACGTTTTCTCTCCCCCAACATAATATAAAATTAAAATTGTATTCTATTGCTTCGTCATATTTTACTGAGACGACATAAACCCTTTATTTAATTATATCATTATTACCGTAAATTGGAATCGCAGTCAAAGGCTAGTCCACATCATATTTTCTACTTCATGCTAAAATTTGATGTGGCATAAATTCCTTCACTGCTCCTTGTCAAAAGGAAGCTTTGGACACTCTTACTCACTGCCTCGAAGTAAAACCTTTTATTAATGGGTGGTAACATGCATCTTTCTATTTAGTATGAGCAGCAGTCAGTAACCTTGTTTAAATCAAAAATAATAATTCCCCCTTACGCCAGCTAACGGTTTTCTCATAAAACAGCTACTCGTAGGTTTTGGACCAATGATTTAATTTAGATACGCTATTTTAATGAAAACTCGAGCTTTATTATGTGAGATGTTCTAAGGTTTTTACCACAAGTGGTTCCATTAAAAAGCATAATTGCTTAGTTAAATTTATAATTAATATAATATATAATATAATATATAATATAATTTCTAATATATTAGATATTATATTAAAAACTATATTAATTTATGTAATACCTAATGCATGTCTTAATATATAATTTGCAAGCTTACTTTCGCTTATCTTATGCTTTTCAGCTACTTTTTTCACTTCATTAATTGCATTTATTTCTAGAATTTTTAGAACTTTTATCTAAAAAATCATCAAGATTAAAGCTAGTGCTTTATCCTCTACTACAACTACATCATCTTTTTTTTCCAAAACCTAATATTTCATAGCTGCGATTTTGTACAGCCTTATCAAATTTATTTGCCATTATAAAATACCTCTTTCCTTCACTTCATTAACAAGTTCTACATAGGATTTATATCATGTAGATGGTTGATGTGGGGAAGAGTTTTCTTTTGCGAATAGAAATTCTTCTTAATTATTATAATTAGTAAAATCAAAACTCTTTAGAATCCCCTAACTGGTTATTAGGACTTATCTTAAGATCACAATATAAATCTGACAAGAAAATTTTTGTTAAAATACTTGACAAAACAATTTTTGTCAAGTAGTATTGTAAATATAAGGAATAACGATAGGGGTGCTAATTATGAAAATTATAACAGGCCAAGCTGCAAGAGGAGATAATTTTTTTAAAAGGTCTATTTTAATAGATAAATTATGGAGAAAAATTGATTCCGAAAGCAGTATTATAATTTCAGCTCCAAGAAGAGTTGGAAAAACATCTTTGATGAGGCATATAGAAGATAATCCTAATGATAAATACTATGTAGTCTATATAATTACTGAGTCAGTATATAGTGAAAATAAGTATTATGAGGAAATTGTAAAGGCTATTTTAAATTGTGATTCTATAAAGATTAAGGATAAAGCTTTAAACATATTTAAAGATGCAATAAAAAATTTTGCTAAAAGCATAGATGAAATTGGTATAGACTCCGTTAAGTTTGGCAAAAAAGTTGAATTCAATTATTATGAAAAGTTTATAGAAATTATGAAATCTATTGATTTAGAAGGACATAAATTAATTATAATGATAGATGAATTTGCTCAAACCATACAAAACATTCAAGAAAAAGAAGGCACCATATATGCAGTTAAACTTCTTCAAAGTAATAGGGCCTTAAGACAAAACAGCGATATAAATACTAAATTTCAATTCATATATACTGGCTCCATAAGTCTTGAGAGCATTGCAAGACGAATGGACTCTTCAAAGTCTATAAATGATCTGGATATATTAAAAGTCACCCCGCTAAGCCTATCAGAAGGAAAAGATTTTATAAATATACTACTTAAAGGGCTTGATTTTACAATGGACGATAATACTATAAACCATATGCTTTACGAAATTAAATGGCTAAACCCTTTTTATATTCAACTTGCTATGGATAAAATTCAGGACATTTATGATGAGGAGAAATCACCTGCTATATATAATAAATCAGTTGATATAGCAATTAAACGTATGATAGAGGAAAACAATAAATTTAGCAGTTGGCATGAGAGGCTTAGCGTGTACAAAAATAATGATTATAAGTTCATTATAGAACTATTAAACATAATATCTATAGGTGAAACTAAGAAGATAACCTATAATGAAATACATGATTTGGCCGTGAAATATAATCTTGAACAAACATATAAAGAGCTTATAAATACTCTTGTAGATGACGGATATATAAATAATAATGATGAGGATGTAAAAATATATACATTTACTTCTCCTATATTAAGAATGTGGTGGTGTAAAAAAATTGCAAACTAGTAATTTAAGTCTTTATAATCCTAATAGTCTAACAGATCAGGAATTAGTTGATAGGTTTGTAGTAAGGAAAAAAGAGTTTCAAAGAATTTTTAAAGATATAAAAAATTCTGAGATGAAATACCCAGAACAACATTACATCATAGAAGCTCAAAGAGGCTATGGTAAAACAACCTTGTTAAAAAGAATATACTTTGAAATAAAAAGAGATAAGGAATTAAAGGAGAGGCTTATTCCTGTTATATTTCCTGAGGAGCAATATAATATACGTAAACTATTTAAACTTTGGGAGGTAGCAGCACAGCATCTTGAAATGGAAAGTAGTGAGTTTTTAGGACTTTATGATGAAATGGACAAATATTCAGAGCTTGATGACTACGAAGATATATGTTTTAAAATCCTTGAGCAAAAACTTAAAGAAAAAAATAAGAAATTAATACTTTTAATAGATAATATTTCCGATATATTAAAGAAGTTTAAACTTAAAGAACAGCAAAAACTTAGAGAAATTCTCTTAACTTCTGCAGAAATTCGAATTATAGGAGCATCTTCTGAGGTTTTAGAATTTACCTTTGATTACGGTAAACCCTTCTATGACTTCTTTAAACCCATAAGATTAAAAGGCTTAAATGCAGAAGAAACCAAAGAATTTCTTGGGAAATTAGGTGAGATTTTCGATAAGAAGGATATAAATGAGGTACTTGAAAGTAATAAAGGGAAAATAGAAGCTTTAAGACGGCTAACCGGTGGTGTGCCAAGAACCATGATATTACTTTTTGATATTTTTGTAGATAACAGTGGAAATGCTTTTAAAGAACTAGAAACATTATTAGATAGGGTAACACCTCTTTATAAACACAGAATGGATAATTTATCTCCAGTGCAGCAGGAGATTGCTGATGTTATAGCCTTAAACTGGGATGCCATAACTACAAAAGAGATAGCGGACAAAATAAGAATGCAAAGCAAAGAAGTATCAGCCCAACTTAATCAATTAGAGAAAAACGGAGTAATAACTAAAATCGCTATAAATAAGAAAAATTATATGTACCAAATCACAGAACGATTCTTTAATATATGGTATCTAATGAGGTTTGGAGGAAAAAAAGAAAAGCATAAGGTGCAATGGCTTGTGCATTTCCTTGAAACTTGGTGCAGTAGAGAGGAACTAGAAGAAAAAGCACTTATGTATATGGATACTTTAAAAACTAAAGAGGTATATGAAAATGAGTTCGATGTTACTTATACTTTAGCTGAAAGCTTACTTTGTAATGATCTAATAGAAGAATCCTTAGAAAAAGCCCATTTATTTTTACAATTGGCTAATAGTACAGATGAATATAATAGGATTATTAATGAATACTTCATATTATTAATGGCTAAAAAACAATACAACTCCTTATTTAAACTCTTTAATGAAATTGAATTTAAACTAAAGGATAAATTTAAACCCACTTATTATGCTTTAATGTATTTTATGAAAAATCAAAATCAAGAATTTGAAATTGAGTATAAAAAAGTTGGTGAGGAATTAGAGGAAACTGTTGAAGAGATTATTGAAGAAGTTAAGAAGATAGAAGAAAAATACAAGTAAAGATATGTGTAATTTAACAATTAATTAATTGTCAATAGAATTGTATTGAAAGACCTAAAAATTGTATTGAATGGCATATAAGCATATTAAGTACCGAATAATACGATTTTTATGTTGTTCGCTTAATTATCCTATACATATGTTAATGTAGATGATATTGTTTTGTTGTATGCTAATCCTAATTATATTAATGAGGGAGGATATTCATATGAATAAAAAGTGTATTGCTTGTCAATCTGAAGAATTAAAAGAAGTGAATATTGTAACAAAAGGATCATTTACCGTAATAGATAATGGAAATAAATTCTCATTGAATCCACCAAGTTCAAAAATAATTAAATATGTATGTTTAGACTGTGGATATATAAGTCTTTATGCAGAGAATACTACTATCTTTAGGTAGATTCAGTCTGGATTACTCATTTCAGGCTCTCTTAGTATAGATAACATGTAAAAAAACAGCCACAAGACAACATTTTTCATTTTTGATGAACTATAAATCAAAAATGAGGCTATTGTCTTGAGGCTGTTTTTACGTGGAAATAGAACTATAGGAGTTTGAAGGGTTGAGCCGACATAGATGGTGCGTCCCGACGGGGCTTATATTCTAGCAGGTGGTAGCATAACTAATAAGGAAGAAAAATATCAAAGGAGCGAAATATAATGCAAGACACTAAAAAGAGAACTATAATTTCTTTAATTCTCAGTTTATTTTATTATTTAATTTTGGCATTTTATAATTTTGTTGTTTATATGGCTTATAATAATAATAATAATAAAGATATAATATTGATGGCAATATTATGTACTTTAGTAGTAATACCACTGTTTTTATTTTCTACATTTTTTATTAAAAACGAATATAAAATCATTACTGGTAAAGTTACTGATTTTATAGGATATCATTTTTGGATTCATATAATTGTATATTTTATAACTATTTATATTAGTACAATTAATAAAACTTTATCCAAAAGTAGTTTCATAGTGAGTATAACTATAATAGGAGTGGCAATATTACTTACAAAGTATTTTTCAGATGAAATATATAAGGAAACTAACAATTTACCCTATGAAAATGAAAATAAAATATTAGAATTAACATTTCAAAATGCAACTATTTTTGGACTTTTAGCTTTTATTTTATGCTTCTTTATTTTTACAGGAATAGTGATTGGGGGTAAAAATATTATAGCATTAGTAATAATAGCTCCATTTTTTATTGGCGTATTAATATTGAATTATATAAAAGTTAAGTTGATTGACAAATATAAAATTGTAAACCCAAAAAGAGTATTATTTTTTGACAATATAATTTTAATTATAAATATATTAATAGCCTTCTATTTTTCACATAGCAATTTATTAGTTTTAAATGTTGTGCAAAAGTACTTCCACATGAGTTTTTTATCACCTATTTTCTTTGGTTTAATGTTACTACCTATGATTATAACAAACAAAAAAATCGGGAATGAATGGACAAGATTGAAAACAATGAATTTGGATGTTTAAATAAATTTTAATATTATGGAAGAAGGGATTTATATTATACTAATTGATCTAATATTTCAGTTTTTTAGCGAACACATTAAATATAATAAAATAAAACTTAGCAACAAAGTATTTGTACTAATTATTAGTGTTTTTACTATTTTGGCTTTTTATTGTTGGTTGAAGGGGGTATAGATGTCATCTAGTTAGCGAGGCACATAAAGAATAATATTCTTTATGTGCCCAAAAGGAGTGCATAAGGGAAGAATTGACTGGGTGATAACCCATTATTTGAATGGAGGTTTCTTAGCTTAATGGCTATGTTGCCGTACCCCTAAATAAAATACATATCAGAGTATAGTAGATTAAATTTATAGACTTAAGGTCCAAATATAAGTGTACCAATAGTAAAGTATGCAATTGGAAACAACCATAGTAACATATTTGTTATTACCCCAATTAAAGCAAGTTTATCTTTATGGATCCTTAATGGAATAATACCTAATAAAATTCCAATTGGACTTATAAATAAAGGCAGTAATATAGGAAGACCCTCTATTTTTCTTATAGGCATAATTTCAAAAATTAGATTTAGTATAAGAAGTATAAGAATAATTGATATACCTATGGAAATTTTTCCATTTACTGATTTTATTTCACATACTCTATTTTTATCATTGGTATCGCTCTCAATATTCATACCTAAACTTAATTCATTATGAATATAATAATATTTAATAATATTATATATTAGAATCTCTAGTATCAATAAAGCTCCCACAAGATCAAGAGGTTTTACTGTGTTAGTATCCTGATAAGAATACAAAATAAATATAAGTGAAGTTCCAATCATATTTATCCAGAATGTAATATACCCAGCCTTAAAAGTAAACTTTTGAGTTCTTTCATCACTATCTTTTATTAAATAATACCAAGTATTTTTTTTCTTTAATAAAATACATTCATATATTAAGTTAATCAGTAAAATAATTGATAATAATGGTAATACCTGAGTTCCACCCTTGCCACTAATAAGTAATTGATAATTAAACAAAGAAAAGCTTTTTAAAAGTAGAATAATTAGTAAAATTATCTTTAATACAAAACGAAATAAATAAGTCATTTTAACCTTCTCCTTCTAACATAAATAAGTCTTCAACATTACAATTAAATGCGTTAGCAAGTTTAATTGCTAACCCTATAGATGGTTCATATTTTTGTTTTTCAATAGAAATAATCGTAAGACGTGTCACACCTACAATATTTGCTAATTGTTCTTGTGTAAAATTAAAACTAGTACGCTTATATTTAACCTTATTAAAAACAGTGTTTTTCATTTTAATACCTCTTAACTATAATATAATGAACTCGCTCCCTATGTATAGTTTAGTATACATAGGGAGGGAGTTCAAGTAATTATTGAAAATTTAATCCATTTTTTAATATTAATACTTATAAAGTATTAATTTGGTTGTTATCTGGTGTTTTCTTCTCCAAATGTAAATCTTAGCGATGATTTTGCATCACTAGGAGAGAATCCAATAGCTGTTAAAACATGAGATGGGTTACTAGATTTACAACTACATGCTTAAACATGCTGCAGCCATCCGGTTTCTAAAATGTCTTGGGCTATGGTTACTGAGGGAAGGGTATTGTATCTTTTGTAGGATAGTAGGGCTCCGGTGGTTAGGGCTTTTATTATTTGGTTTTTGTTCATAGGGTGATTCCTCCTTTGGGGTTTTGATTTATATATATGGAGGATGAGAGAGGTTTTTAAGATTTGGAGAAGATTATTTTATTTTTTTGATTAAAGCATTGATTTAGGCATACGGTAACCATTCATGTAATTTAGGGCCACTTAACATTATTTTGAAATTATTATTGAATTTTCAAAGTACCATAAACATTAAATTATAGATATATCAGTACTTTGATTATGGTACTGAGTTATAGAACCCGTTAACATAGCATTACTACCTAATTAGCAAATAAGAACTATAAACGGTCGTTTGTGGTGCTCTTACAAAAAAATAAAACAAGAGCATTTCTACCCTTGTTAATGAGCAATATTTGAAAGATGTGACTTTATCACAACAAACAGGCTATACCCTAATCGTCAAAAGAGTACTATTGAATAATTGGCATCCATATTACAGTTCCGTCTTTTGTACAGCATTCAATTTCTGCCTCGCCAGTTAATTTATAGCCTGTACTTGGAAGCCACTCATTAAAAATACGCATAGTAAAGTTACCAATATTATCTTCATTTTCGGAAGGTACTTCAAAGACAGCATATGTTCCAGCTGGTATAGTCATAACATCATAGTTATCTGTGTTTTGAACATGATTATACGCTACTGCTAACATGTACCAAAAGCAATCTGGTTCTTCACTATAGGTAGTTATTGCGAACACTACATCATCGAGTGCAAAAGAATTAAGTTTATCTTTCAACCCCGTTAACTTAAAATCATCCCAAAATTTAGGAATGTCTCTCCAGTGCTCATTATTCTTAGTAATCATCTTTCTACTCATACCTATAACTTGCACTTCATCCTTGTGTATAATTTTATACTCCATTTTATCTACTCCTTGAATTACAAATTTGAAAGAAATAAGAGGATATGTCTTTAGTAATACACCTTCATTGCGCGCCGATATAGGTGTAGTTCCGTGCTGCTCTTTAAATGCACGAGAAAATGCTGCTGGAGAATCATACCCATACTTTATCGCTACATCAGTTATCTTTTCTTTATTTATCTGAATATCATGCGCTGCAAGGGTCAAACGTCTTTTGCGAATATATTCAGATAAAGTTACTTTAGTCATAAATGAAAAAATACGTTGAAATTCATATGCGGAACAACATACAAATTTTGCAGCGGTGGAATAACTTATATCACCATCAAGATTATCCTCAATGTAATTAACTGATTGGTTCATACCTAAAAGCCAATCCATATTATCTCCCCCTTGCTTATAATTATAGAACTTTAGAATAAAGGTTGCTTTGCAGTTCCAGTAGTAAATTGCATATGTAACTATTATTTAGAGTAAATTTTTTAAATTATCTATTAAAGTTGTTTTTATTCACTATAAGCTTTAGTATATTTAATGTTATTTTATACATTAAATAGTACAATCTATCTATAAATTTTTTTGTAGTCCTAGAATAAAACGAACAGCATATTATTTATAATATAGAGAGGAAGGTATTAAATTGAGTGAATTAATTTTAGTAAACCCATCAAAGGTTTTAGAAGAAAAAATTCTGGAATACAAACAAGAATATTTAGACTTTGAGGAAACTAATATCAATGGCAGTTGTGGACTAGCCCGTTATAATGATTTTGATGAATGGCTTGAAATTGTTCTTTCAATTGAGAAAGATAGACTCCGCAATAATGTTCATGCCAGCACATTCTTTTCTGTAAGAAAATCTGATAATAGAATTATAGGTACTATTCAACTCCGTCACTTTTTAACTGATGAATTAGAAAAACATGGAGGACAAATAGGCTATGGCATTCGTCCAACTGAGCGAAAAAAAGGTTATGGTAAGCAACAATTATTACTTGTTTTAGAAATTGCAAAAGATATGAAAATTCCAAAAGTAATGATTATCTGTGATAAAGCTAATATTGCTTCAAGTCATACTGCGATGAGTTGCGGTGGTATATTAACAGGCGAAAATTTCCATGAAGGTAAACAACAACAAATATATTGGATTAACCTCCGCTAAGTTTCTTGCACAATATTATTACTATTGCATATAAATTTCTATTATTTAATCTCCTCATTTTTTCCTCCATAAATTTAACTCTTGCAAATTTTCGCATAAAAAAAACCCCGAAAGGGAGTTTTTCCTTGAGTTTTAAAGATTTTCTTTATAGAAAGCGTCCAATTTTTCAACAGCTTGTCTAACTGGTTCTGGCTTGTCGTATAAATCATAGTGACTTGCACCTTCAATAATGAATAAATCCTTTTTCTTTGAAGTTGCCCTAGTATAAAGTTCTTGACCATCTCTGTATGAACCAAATACACCTTGTACTTTACCTTGATGATTTCTGAAACTCCCACACATAAATGAATAGGGTTCTTGAATACTAAATAACTTCTTTTATACTCTCATTTATAATAAAAACTATAAATTACAACATATAAAAACTAATTATTTTCTTCAAGCATTTCACTATCAAGCATCACAATTGACACATTAACGATAGTATATGGTTCGTTTCAAAACCTAAGTATATTATATCGTACTAAAATAACCATGTCTAATGGTATATTTTAGTAGTGCTATCCATCCCACACCTGAAAGAGTGGGCTTTCCGCACAAATTCTTGTAAAAAAATAAATAAGATAGCCCCTAAAAAAGATACCGAAATACTTCTAATATTTTTAAGTATGGCTGTTTTAGGTATTATGGAATCCTTTGTATTGAATAAATTAAATGCTAGTACAGAGCAAATAGCAAAACAAGTTGGGGAATTACTGGCACAGAATATCTCGCTAGCATCACATTAAAATTTCAAAAAATGCGGGGTTTTGGGCTTAGAACCCCTAATAGGATGTGAAGCATATGAATAATATATTAAATAAAATTATTGATCAAGGAAATAAACATACCATAGATTTAAATATAATAAACGAAATAGAAAAACACATAGAAAATCATATAAAATGTGATAATAATTTAAACTATGAATTAATTTGTAGATTTATATTATTAGAACATAATGTTCCATTATGTGATGATGAAAAATGTATAAGTATTCTTAAATATTTATTAGAAAAATATATTATAGATAATAATAAGTATAATGCATATTTTACAATATTATTATCTTGGATTGAGGACGGTTTTTGTAAGAGATCTGATTTTACTAGAAAAAAATTAGATAATATATTGCTAAATTCTAATGATTCATGTATAAAATCTATGATTTATTATTTAAAAGCATTAGATTGTAACTATTTATTGGATAAAGACTCAGGAGACTTAATTGAATTATTAAAACTTTCTATTAAAGCTGATAAAAATGCTACAAATAGTTATTTATTGCTATACAACAAATATAAAAAATTAGATAATATATGCTTATCAAAAAAATACCTAGAATATGGATTAAAAAGTATAAAAAAAGTAGTTTCATTACATGATCTAAATAAGATTGATATGACAGATATACATTTTTTTTAAATTAGGAAATAAAAGGTAATATTATTGATCAAAATTCATACAAGGAAATTTATATAACAAACATATAAAAATATAACTCAAAATATATATACTACTGAACTCATTAAAAATTATAGATCAAATAGTTAAATTTATCATTAATATAATAACTAGTATAATTTCTAATATATTAGTTATTATATTAACTTATTTAATACCTAATACATGTTTTAATATATCATTTACAAGCTTACTTTCGCTTATCTTCTGCTTTTTAGCTATTTTTTTTACTTCATTAATCGCACTTGTTTCTAAATAATATGTTTTATTTTTAGAGTTTTTACAACTTTTATCTATAATATCATCAAGATTAAAACTAGTCGGTTCAATTGCTTTATCTTCTGCTACAACTACATCATTTCTTTTACAATAATCTCTAATATAAAATATAAATCCGATACTAAAAAAAGTACCTACGTAGAATGAATTTATATACTTTGTTTTTACTTTCAATACAAATAATGTTATTATAATTATAAATGGGTATTTTCCGTATATTACCATTAATATAGATAAATGAATGTTTGAAATTTTGTTCGTTTATAAATAATTTAATAAATATATAATGAAAATGGTACTGTCGATATGGATTTATTTAAAAATGGATATCGTTTTTATAATAAATATATGCCACCAATAAAAACTACAAAAAAAGAAGATGAACTAATTGGTTTTTTAAGAGATGAAGTTGGTTGCTATGGAAATATGCTGTATGGACAAAGCATTGGTGACCGTGATTTCAATATTCAAGTATCTAATTTTGAAAATATCTCGATTAAACTTACTAGTTATTTCAAAAATAATAGCCATTGATAGAAATTTTCATATTCTGGTAATTTATTAAACAAATCGTCTATTATAAAACTACTTAAGGATAATAAAAAAATGGAAGAGCCATTTTCCTATTCTAAAAAAATTATAAAAATCTGGAACCTATTAAAATAGATGCCAGATTTTTATAATTTCTACTTTATTGAGCTATTATAGTGTAGTTGATGAGTAAAAAAACATACATTACGATAAACCTTAAATTACTTATTAGTGAGCATATCACCAGGCTTCCATTTCAATTTATTTGCATAATCAGAAAAACCATTAACTAAATTTATCCATCTATTATCTTTTACAAGAACGATAGTTCTTGAACTCGGAATGTAAATTTTTAATATTTTCAACCAATTATTAGTTATTTCTTTCATTTTTTCAAATTTTATAATTTTATCATCTGTCAATCTGATTAAAATTGAAGCATCATTTTTTGAATAAGCAAGAGATTCTTGTCTTGGTATTATACTTCTTACATACTCAGAAAAATCTCTTGAAATAACCGAAGTTTGATTATTGAAACTTTCATTATAGCCAGAAACCGGCAGTGCCATACCAAATAATTGTTGAGATGAAATACTTGTCTGATAAAATGCATCGCCTATAAAACACGCATCCATTTTATTAATATATTTATTATTTATAGCATTAGTTAAAATTTTATATGTATCCTCGTTCATTCCTATACCTAGATTTGATAAGGCACTAGATAGTGGATTTTGCAACGCATCTTCATATCTATTTATTTTTTTATATTGATTATATGATACTACTGAAATACAGCTTATAATGACAATTAATATTATTACTATCGCATATAAATTTCTATTATTTAATCTCCTCATTTTTTCCTCCATAAATTCTTGAAGTATGCCCATATTTCGAGCCCCCTAATAATTCTATTTGGATTAATAGGTTGTACCACATCATCACTGAGCCCCTTTCAGCTACCTCAGGTGCGCAAAATAAGAAGTGCTAGACTAATTATATACCTATTACATAAAACTCAAACAACGGACAGATTAGGCCTCTTAAAATGCTGTTACTATTTATCCCAACCTAATAACTTCTTTTCTAACTCATCAAAATCATACGCTCTCTGTTCGTAATCATTAAAAGTTGAAACCTTATGCTTACCCTTTGGAACTTGCCAATTCTCTTTCAATGCGGTAATCATTATTCCAACAAGATTATTTACGGTACTCAATTGGCTAACAATGTCGTACTTTTCTTTTATGTTATTCATATCATAATTAGCAACATCAAGTATCCTCTGTGCCTCTAACTCTAAAATATCTTCCTTTATTATTTGTTTTACTATCTCAATATCCGAAGATGCATTAACCGTAGTTACAGCAACCTCCTCGCGTGCTACAGAACTCTTATCCTTAATATTAAATGCAATACTTGTAACTTTTCTACCTACTTTCTGATCACTATATTTAAAAGTAATATCTGTTTTTTCATTAATCTCTTCCTGAGCTTTATTTAACACTCTTCTTTTAAAATCTGCATAACTACTAAAATAATTTGCACTTGCTCCTACCATTGTTTTCAATTCTTCTAAATTAATATTAGCTTGCTTTTTATATTGAAAAGACTTTAATATCTCATAAAGTCTTATTGAGTACTTACTTTTTAAACTTAATATGTTTTCTAAGCGATAACTAGTGTATAACTCTTTTAATTGGAGTAAATAAGGTTTTAAATCAGGTGCAAATTTTAATGTTACTGTCCCTTCACCCGTTTCATAAACTACACTACATAACCATGCTAACTGAATTATCTTTTTACCATCTTTTATTTCAAAAACCTTTTTCATCAATTCTTTTGTGATTTTTGGTATTTCTGTATATTTACTTTGATCCTTTAAACCTAGGAGCTCTATGAAATCTTTTATTTTAAATGTATATTCTTTAAACTCAACATCTGTCGGTTGAACAAAACTAGCTAATGTTAATATTATTTTCTGTTCCTGTGATGATAAATCATAACCAGAACTTATTAATCTATTGCTTTTAGTAACTACATACCCCTTCTTCACATTATCACCCCAAAATAATGTTACACTGCCAACATAACTATGTCAATTCTTTATTCAACGACATAGTTCACTATGAAAATGACATAGTTCGCTATGAAAATGACATAGTTCACTATGAAAATGACATAGTTACACTTTTAAAGCAAGTCATATCAACACCTACAACCCGTCCTAAACAGTTAAACATATAAACATTAGTATATAAACAAATAAACAACAACAAGGAAGACTGTTGTTATTTACTTTAAAATTCATATGTAATTAAAAAAATATTAAATTCACTATGAAAAAGACATAGTTAATACCTTTAAACCCAGTATACTTAAAAAACTTTTATTTAAAAAATTACAGGGTATACGGAAGATAATTATATTCACTATGAAAAAGACATAGTTAAAAAATTATAATGCACTTCCAAAGACAGTTTAAACAGGATTTCAATTCTATATTTTAGATTCTTGTTGCTCTGGTGGAAAATTTCAAATCCAAATATAACTCAAAATATATATACTACTGAAGTCATTAAAAATTATAGATCAAATAGCTAAATTTATCATTAATATAATAACTAGTATAATTTCTAATATATTAGTTATTATATTAACTTATTTAATACCTAATACATGTTTTAATATATCATTTACAAGCTTACTTTCGCTTATCTTCTGCTTTTTAGCTATTTTTTTTACTTCAT
>NZ_BHYK01000032.1:23998-47954 GCF_003865095.1 Clostridium tagluense
TAACTAGTATAATTTCTAATATATTAGTTATTATATTAACTTATTTAATACCTAATACATGTTTTAATATATCATTTACAAGCTTACTTTCGCTTATCTTCTGCTTTTTAGCTATTTTTTTTACTTCATCAATCGCACTTGTTTCTAAATAATATGTTTTATTTTTAGAGTTTTTAGAACTTTTATCTATAATATCATCAAGATTAAAACTAGTGGGTTCAATTGCTTTATCTTCTACTACAACCACATCATCATTTTTTTGTTTTTTTCCAGAATCTAATATTTCATAGCTGCGGTTTTGTACAGCCTTATCAAATTTATTTGCCATTATAAAATACCTCTTTCCTTCATTTCATTAACAAGTTCTACATAGGATTTATATCCTGCAGATGATCTGCAATAAATATTTATAGGCTTTGCTTCTAACTCAGCCTCTTTTAATTTAACATTCATAGGTATTACAGTATCAAAAAGTATGTCTTTTACTTCATCATTTCTTTTACAATAATCTCTAAATTGTGATGAAAGATTCATTCTTTTATCGTACATGTTAATCAAGAAACCTTTTATATTATTTTCTATTTTTAAGCGTTTTCTTATATCTTTCCAAAGAGCTAAAAATAGTTCGGATCCTTCTACTGAATTCATGCTAATATCAGATACAAGTATAATATCAGTTGCAGCCACAAAAGCATTTTGATTGATTATACTCATGGAAGGGTTTGTATCTATAAGAATGTAATCATATGTATTAAAATGCTTTAAATTATCCTCAATATAGTTAATGAGTATATTTTCCCTACCAGCTAAACTAACAAGTTTTAATTCCGTAGCAGTTAAAAATATAGAACTTGGAATAACATCAAGAGATTGGAGTTCTTTAACCGGTGATTTAATAACTACGTTTTCAAATTCAATATCATCTTCTAAAATATTTTTAATGCTTTTAAAATTATCGACGGTTCTATCTATACCAAAATTATTGGTACTATTGCCTTGAGGATCTATATCAATAACAAGTATTTTTTTACCCTCTTCTGCAAGTAATCCCGCTATATTAAATAAACTAGAACTTTTTCCAACACCACCCTTTAGGGTGCTAAAAGATATTATTTTCAATGTAACCACTCCTTATAATAATATATTAACTAATACATTAGAAATTATATTAATTTATATATTAACAATACTATTATATTTTATAATAGTAAATACTTTTCTAATATAAAATATACCATTAGACATGGTTATTTTAGTAGGATATAATATACCTAGGTTTTGAAACGAGCCATATACTATCGTTAATGTATCAATTGTGATGCTTGATAGTGAAATTCTTGAAGAAAATAATTAGTTTTTATATGTTGTAATTTATAGTTTTTATTATAAATGAGAGTATAAAAGGATAAATCCATTTTATGTAAATATGTATTTCCCTTGAGTATGTTTTGATAAAAAGATACAAAAATAACGGGATTACCACCCGTTTTAGAAAGATGAACTCTTATGGATTTTAATAATTTATCCTTAGTCATCTGTAAAATTTACCATACTAGACAAAGGAAATATTAATGTAACTTTAGTTCCTTTATTCTCCTCAGAATCAATAGTAATTTTTAAGCCCAGTTTTGAACATAGTTTTTCACATAAATACAGTCCCATTCCTGTACTTTTACTAAATTTTCTTCCGTTTTCACCAGTAAATCCTTTTTCAAACACTCTATTTATATCTTTATCTATTATACCTACCCCATTATCCTCTATGGTTAACATTACTGAATTAGCTTTCTTAATTGAATATATACTTATTATGGGCTCTTTACTATTTGAGTACTTTATAGAGTTTCCTATTATCTGATTAATAATAAATTCAGTCCATTTCTTATCACTATATACAATTTCATTTATATCTTTTATATCTAATTTTATTTTCTTATGAATAAAATCTCTATAATTTCGTTTAACTACATTCCTTACTACATTATCAAGATTAATTTGTTTTATAATATAGTCTTTACTAACATCATCGCTTCGAGAATAATAAAGCACCTGTTCTACAAACCCCTCAATTCTATTTATCTGGAAGTCTATTTTATTAGTTACTTCATCTCGATTATTTTCAATTATTAGCTTTGTAGAAGCTATTGGTGTTTTAATTTCATGTACCCAGGTCTCTATGTATTCTCTATATTCTACCTGTATATCCTTATAATATTTTACATTTTCGTGCATATCGCGGCTTATCTCTTTAAGTATAGAATTTAACTTTTTCGCTTGTATAAAGTTCGCTTCTTTTATTACCACTGGAAGTAGATATTTCTTATCTAAATTTTCTAATATGTTACTAATTTCATCATAATAATTTTTGAATTTTATAAAGTCTAAAGCCATATAAGAAATTAATGGCAAAAACCAAATACAAAAAACAAATAAAATTATAATCGAATTAACATTAATAGTAATCATTATACCTGCTAATACGATAAATAGCAGCATGTTAGATATTATTATCACCATTTTTTCTTTAACAAATTCACCTATACTCATGGCATTATATACCCGAGCCCTCTTCTTGTTTCTATTGTATTTTCTATGCCTATCTCTTCAAGTTTTTTTCTTAATCTATTAATATTAACAGTTAAGGTACTATCATCTACAAAATAATCTGATTTCCATAGATATTCCATAAGTGAATCTCGTTTTACTATAGTTCCCTTATTGTTTATTAAGTAAGAGAGTATCTTAACCTCATTTTTCGTTAATTCCAAACATTTATCCTTATAAATAACCGTTGCATTTGAAAGATTTAAATTAAAATCTTTATAGCTTAATATATTATTAGTTTTTGAACTTCCACCTGTTCTTCTTAAAATATTAGTTATCCTTGCTAATAATATTTCTATATTATAAGGCTTTGTTATAAAATCATCTGCGCCTAAATTCATACTCATTAATTCATCTAAATCACTATCTCTACTTGTAACTATTATAATTGGAACCCTTGAAGTTTTTCGTATTTCTCTACATATATAATAACCATCAAACACTGGAAGATTAATATCTAACAATATAAGTTCTGCATTCTCATTTTCAACATATTGTATTATATTATTAAAATTCATAGGGGCTTTTATTTCGTATCCATATCTTTTTAAAAAATTTTGTAATTCTTCTCTTATAACTTCATCATCTTCAATAATAATAATTTTTTTCATATGTACTCGTGCCTCCCTACTTATTTTATCCTGTACCCTAATATCATAACATATTCTAAATTTTATAAAATATTAAAGTACATATTCAGCTCCATCAGCTCATAATCGTGACTTTCACCCGTTAGATTGTGCCTATTTTGGGAGCACCTTAAAGAGGTACTTACTTTTCAGTAAATACCTCTTTAATTTATTACTTATTTTATTTGCATCATTCTTCATTGGTTTATATACATCAACACAACCATATGCATTAAGTCTAAAATAAATCTCTTTATAAGTTACTCTTAACAATATTTTTATATCCTACGTATGTTGTATAAAAGTATCCTGCATAAATTACAATAAATATTAAAGCTGCTACTAATGCTGAAGAGTTAATATTTGTTTTTTGTAAGCTATTTAATAAATCGCTAGTTACCTTAATTCCAACCACTGAATGAATTAATGCAAGACTAACTGGAAGACTAAAGTATATCAATGTTTGAACAAAAATTGTTTTATCTATCATTTTTTCGTTTGCACCAAGTCTCCTTAAAGCTTTATATCTTTCTATACTGTCACTAGCTTCTGATAATTGTTGAAGAGCAAGTACTGCCATGCTAGTTATTAAAAATACAATGCCTAAATATATTACGGTAAATATTAATACATTTGTATTTACCATATTTTCTGAATAAACCCCATCCTTTGAGATACCGAGTATAAAACCACCTTTACCATAGTCCTCGCGTTTTTGATATTTTTTATTATATTTTTCTCTATTTTCATCTAAATAATTTACATTAATTACTGAGTTACTAATTTTGTAACCTGATAAAAACTCATCATTTATAACTATTATGAAAAAACTAGTTGTAAAATAAGCAGTTTGAAGATTTTCTTCTATAGCTTTAGGGTTTTTTATTAGGTATTCTTTTCCTTTAATGTTAATTCTATTGTTATTATTTATTATTTTTTTATTTATTGGTTTCATAAACTTATCAGTATTTGATAAAATTAAAACTTCATCCTTAGTTAAATTTACTTCTTTTTCATTCTTAAATTTTAAAATTTTATTATAATCAGATAGTTTAACAAATTTTACATAGTCTTCTTTAAAATCTCCTGTTGTTAAAAACTCACTAGCTTTCATACCTGTAACATATTCATTATGAGCTACGGATTTTTCATTTTTACTTATTTTAAAATTAATTTTATTTAAAACATCTTCTATGTTGTAGCTTACATCCTTATTTGTTACTGATATGCTGGCATCAAAGGGCATTGACTTTTTAATTCCTGCATCCATAACTGTTTTAAAGCCTATTCCCATAGATAAACTTGCTATTGTGAAGAATAACATTAAGCAAATTAAAGACATTGATATGAAGTTTGTATTAACTTTACTATTTATCTGTTTTACTACAAATATATTTAACCCTTTAAAATAAACCTTTTTATTTTTCTTTACTACATATAATATAAGTCCAGATAAACTAAAGAAAAATAACACTGTACCTAATATTCCCAAAGCTATTGATATTAAGACCATAGGGTCTAGTATATTTAAACCTACTTTTAGTATTGATTTATATGCAACCCCAAGTGATCCTACGCATAAAATAAATGCTATTAAATATATAGTAGAATTTTTGAATTTAACATCTTGATTTTTTTTACCTGCTATTAATAAATCGATTATCTTGTATTTAGATATAACAAATACATTAAATATCATAACAAGTAAAAACATGATTCCAAAGTATAATACAGTTTTACCTATTGCACCTGTTGAAACTGCAAACTTATATTCATTAACCGGTACATCAAATAACTTTAATGCAAAGGTGGATAATCCTTGTGATGCTCCAATTCCTAGTATAAGTCCACTAATTAAAGATATAACTCCAACTAGAAAAGTCTCCATTACTAATATTATAGATATTTTTCTTTTCCCCATACCCAGTGTCATGTATATTCCTAATTCTTTTTTACGTTTTTTTATCAAGAAATTATTTGCATATAATATTAAACCACCTAATATTATGGATATAAATACTGACACATAAGACATAACTTTCATTATTTTAGATACAGATTTCATTTGTATAAGTGCCTTTTGTGACCCCATTGAGTTAAAGCTATAAAATATACAAACTGCTAAAGTTAGTGTTAAGAAATATATAGCATAGTCCTTAAAACTCTTCTTTACATTACTTGCAGCTATTTTGGAATACATTATCATCACCTCCAAGTAGAGTTATAACTTCTATAATTTTATTAAAGAATTCTTTTCTAGTATCCTTACCGCGTACTACCTCACTAAAGATTTTTCCATCTTTAATAAAAAGAATTCTATGAGCATAGCTTGCTGTAAAAGCATCATGGGTAACCATAAGTATTGTGGTCTTTAAATCTTTGTTTAGACTTTCTAATTTTTCAAGTAATAATCTAGCTGCTTTAGAATCCAGAGCCCCTGTTGGTTCATCAGCAAGTACTAAGGATGGATCTGTTACTATTGCTCTTGCAGAAGCAACTCTTTGCTTTTGTCCACCTGACATTTGATAAGGGTATTTATTTAATTCTGGTTCAATGTTTAAATATTTTGCTACTGATTTTATTTTCCCATCTATTTCTGAACTTTTCTCACCTTTTATTGTTAATGATAAAGCTATATTTTCATAAGAAGTAAGAGTATCTAGTAGGTTAAAATCTTGAAATATAAAACCTAACTCATTTTGTCTAAACTTATCTAATGCTTTTGATTTCAACCTAGTAATATCACTATTATTTATTATTATTTTTCCTGTAGTGACATTATCAATAGTTGATATACAATTAAGCAATGTTGTTTTACCACTTCCTGAAGGTCCCATTATCCCAACAAACTCACCCTCATCTACCTTAAAACTGATACTGTCTATGGCCTTTGTGACATTATCTTTATTTCCATAATACTTTTCAATTTTTTCTACACTTAATATATTTTTCATTTATAACTCTCCCTTTATTTTAAATTTAACGAGATTTCAGAAGGAGGTCTCCCACTTCTATAAGTTGGGGGGACATACTACAACAAAAAGAAAATTTCAGTGGGAGGATAACAATTGAGAATTGTTATCTACTCCAGAGGTCTACAAGGGGGTAAATCTCCTTCTGAAGTCGTTAAGTTATCTTCTTCGAAGCTATTACAGCGACCCAGGAGATGATTTAATTGTTTTAACTCCATCTGATGTACTTATTATATACAATTTTATTTGCAGCAACCATGGAAGTACATTTCATTAACATTACATTTTTGTTATGTTAACATAAGTTTGATTATTTCAATGATAAAAAGTCGCAAAAAAATTTCCTCGGACACTTTAAGTCTGAGGAAACATAATTTATTTAAGTTCTTGTCTTCTTTTTGGAGTTCACACTTCATTATACTAATCCAACTAAATTAGGGCATAAGTGGGTACGGAAACTATTTACATGTTATCAATACTAAGAGAGGAAGAAACGAGTAAATTCAACCTATTGCACATTGTATACATATAATCTTCCTAACCGCCATTTTACCCAATAAAATAGTGCTCTTAATTATAATTTTAATCAAGGTTAAAATGAACGTGGAAATACCGACCTTGACTAAAATTATAATTAAGAAAGAGTTGTATTAAAGCATCATCTATTCCTTGCTTTTTTAGCCAAGTAAACAAAAAATGCCTTAATTTATGAGGAGATAACATTGCTTTTAGGGGTATGTGTAGTAATGGAACGAAAAACCGGAGTTTATGTACGAGCATATAAAAATCATGTTTCAAAACACAAAAAAATAAAAACCTAAAGCTAGATTCCTCTAACATTAGGCTTAAATTTCCATTAATGAAGTAATAAAACTTGTTAAACAATATATAATTTAAAATCTAGATTTTAAATTATATCCATTTGCAACTGCTCAACTCATATTTAATTTCACATAGTTTTTCAACACCATTGAGTACACTTTGGCACTTATACACTCGCATGTTGTTACCCGCCAGCTTTTCTTTATCCACACGAATAACTTTATCTATTCTAACAACAGAATTGCGTTCATCTTCTTTGGTAATCTTAAACCTTACAGGATTTATATTCCATTTTACATCAGTCCATGAAACTACTTCTATTGGCTTTGCTACAATTTCCATGCTATTCTATCCAAAAACATACATAATTGCATCATTTTTAAATATATTTTGTATAAAAAAAGGTTTTTAATGATTTTTATAGAATATATGTATTATAAAGTTAATATCTTGAATGTCACGTTGGCTCTTAAAAACCAGTTTTAGTTAACTATTTCTTTTTTCTTTTAAACTTATTAAGGTAAATAGTAATTCTTTATAATATCGCCTATAGAAAAATGGGTTTATATTTATAGAAATTACCTATTATATTTACATATCAAAATAAAAAAATGGAGGTAATGTTTATTATGAAATCAAATTCAAAATTACTTGTTTCAATTGTAACTTCAGTATCTATACTATGCTTAAGTGGTGTACCAACATTTGCAGCAACTACAGCAGTTACTCCACTTTCGACTACTAGGTCTACTTCTACAGCTATGCATAGTTTAGCTGCATCTGAAGTCAGTATTTCTACTACTAATTATAGTTTAGTAACAACTGGTCCACTCAATACACCCGCTACCCTACCACTTGGTGATAATTTAGTATTTGGTATGAATGCTGTTGGTGGGAGCGGTAATTATCAATATCAATTTACGGTAGTACACCAAAATCAAAAGGGTTCCAGTGATGGTTTAACGGAGTACACATCCCCTTACAGCACTAGTGGTATATGCATTTATAGGCCTCAACAGAGCGGCTACTATTACGTAAATATCAGCGTATTAGATACTACTACTGGTGTAGTCGTTAGATCAATATATATGCCTAAAGGTTTATATGGAACAATACTTATTGATGTTGAATAATTGAAATAAAACCTCGTATCTTTCTGATACGAGGTTTTTGTTTTACAACAGCTGGATATTTTTTACCTTAGGTACTTAACTCTCATATATCTTTCCTCATTAAAAACTAATAACTTAGTTGCTTGTCCATTCTTTTGATTAATAGTACCTGTTAGCCTATATACTCTAGCTGCATCAATTGATTTAACATCAGCACCTATTTCTTTTAGTTTTTCTAAAAAGAATTTTTGCGTTGCATTCCAAAGAGGAAGAGCCATATATGGCAAAGGCTTTATAAGCCAATAAATAACCATGCCTTGACCTGAAATAACTATAAAACTAGGTGGTGGAACAGATTTTTTAAAATAATCCTTCTCTAGTAACCATAAAATTTGTTCTGCACTTAACCCTTTGTATTCTTTTATTGTGTAATAATCTAAATCTATAAATAATGAATTTAATTTTCTTATGTTTTCTATACGTCTCATGGGTTTATAAAAACTATTAGGGCTCAAATATATATTTGCATCATTTACACTTATCAACTTTTGTATATTTTCATTAAGCTCGTCTACTTTGTAGTGATGTTGTATCCAATTACTTCCCTTTTTACTTGCTATAGTTATATATCCATCATCATGTTTATGTAACAGATCTATTTGCATTTGTGCTTGTGATACTTGCTTGCTATTAACCAAAGCTTCCATTGGCACTATGGTTAAATTTCTAATAAGCTCGCTTAACTCATCAATCTGCTTTTTTTGTGCCAACATAAAAAAGCCCTCCTATTTTTTTGTAACCCAAATAAAGAGTGCTGCATTATACCTATTAAATATTTTATTTAACTTACACATATCTTGACTATTGTTAACAGATATATTAAACTAAGTATATAAATTAAATAAAATATTTAATTTATATAATTCTCCTATTTGAGGAAGATATCAGGATTTATGTAACTCTTGAATGAAGTCGTCCAAACTTTTGATATTCAAGAGTTGTTTTATTTTTTGGATATATATAAACCCTAATTACTTTCTATTTGTAAAATTTTGTAATAAAATTTCTTTTTTTTATTCAAAAATATCCTTATTCTACTCTTTTTTTCCTAAAATTTCAAAATAATTATACCATATCAAATTAGATATGTATAATTATTTTGAATGATTATATCTTTAATGTTGAATAAACAATATTTTTTACTTTAGAGTATATAGATATTTATTTTTTATATTTATCCATGTACTCTTTCATCGCTTGACTTAAAATATATTTGTTGCCTACTTCCTTTTATACTTTCATGAAATCCTTGAATTCATCCCACATTTCTTTATTAATATAACTGCTCATTTTCATAAATTCTCCGTCTTTTATCTTGTCATCAATCTTAAGACCAACTTCAATTACATCCGTCACAGTTACTGCTACTTCACCATCAACATTATTTTTATTTTCAAACCATTCAAGCATTTTATCAATTCTTTTTTTATATTCTAAAGATAATTTGTTTACTGGATCTAAATCTTCTTTTTGATGTATTCCATTTATATTCATTTTATATTCTGCAGGCATATTTGCCATCTATACTGATATATCCATTCCTTGCTCCTGAAGCTTTAATATTTTTTCTACATACAAATTATCATCTCCCCATACATTACATTTTAAATGGACTCTATATGGGGTACGGCAACCATTAATGTAAAAACGGGCTACTTGCCATATTATGTAATAATTCAAGTTTTTTTATTAACTTAAAGCTACCACTTCTTATAAAATATCTCTTTATAATATATTCAAATTGAACTTTTCAAGGATGTTCAATAGCCTCAATGTGAATGTAATGTATAGAGAATTTATCAAAGTACATACTATATGATATAGGAGGTGGTTTAAATGGAAGTCGCTATTATGGGAGCTGGAATGTCCGGACTCTCTTGTGCCATAACATTAGAGAAGTATGGAATTACACCAACTATTTTTGAAAAAAGAAATAGTGTAGGAGATAGATTTGTTAATGCAGAATCAATGTTCAGTATCCTTAATAGACCTGTTAAAGACTGTATACCTTACATATCAAAAAATTATCATATAGATTTAAGACCTATAGATAAAGTTGATAAATTTTTTATACACTCTAAAAATGAGCTTGGTACTATTGCTGGGAAAATTGGATACACAAATGTAAGAGGTAGACATGAGAGTTCATATGAAAGTCAATTAGAGAAACAAGTAAAATGTAATATTAATTTTAACTCAACCTACGAATATGAAAAGCTATGTAAAGATTTTGAGTATGTAGTATTAGCCACTGGAGATGGAGAATATGCTTCTCATTTAGGAAATTATAATTGTGACCTTACTTGTACTATAAAAGGAGTAACTGTTCAAGGAGAATTTGTGACAAGTAATCCTCATGTATGGTTTAATTATGAAATACTACCTAAAGGATATGCTTGGTTGATACCTTTTTCTGAAAAAGAGGCAAATTTAGTTATTGCTTATCCTGACAATATAAAATTAGATCTAAATGATATGTGGGGAAAATTCTATAGTCTAGTATGTAAGAATTTAGACCAAAACTTTAAGATAACTGATAACTTTGAAATTACAAGATATATGATGGGAATATGTAATAAACCTAAAATAGATAATACATATTTTGTTGGAAATTGTTTTGGTGCTATTTCTCCTGGTCTGGGATTTGGACAATATACATCAATTTTAACAGGAATATATTCGGCATATGATATTTTTGGATTAGGAACTTATGAGGAACTTACTAAACCTCTATTGAAAAATTACAAGCATTCACTTGTTTTTAGAAGATTTTTAGAAAATTTAACTGATAATGAATTTGATTTTCATGTTAAAAATTTAGATAAGAAAGTCATAGATAAATTAATTGATAAAATATGTAGTAATAATAGTAGCCTTGATTTACTTAAGTTAACAACTCCTATTATGAGACTATGGAATGACTACAAAGAGTAAAAGCATTCAAGATTGAAATCAATTTATATAGTGTGTCGGAATGTTCATATATTGTTCATCAACAAGGGTAAAAATGCTCTTGTTTTATTTTTTGTAAAAGTCCCATAAACGACCGTTTATAGTGCTTAATTGCTAATTAGGTAGGTAAGACCTATTAATGCTATGTTAACGGGTTCTATAACTTAGTACCATAATCAAAGTACTGATATATCTATAATTTAACGTTTATGGTACTTTGAAAATTCAAAGATCCTTTTCAGTATATTCCAAATGTATTCTTCTATATATTCTTTACTTATTAATATTACCCTTTTATTTATTAACATTAATTTCCATTGTAAATTTTAACGGCATTTCAGAATTAAAGTCTCTCTCTCTCTTCTATATGTTAAAATTATATATTATAACAAAAAAAGAATTTAAACTTTTAACATACTCTCTGTATTCTTCAATTGTCATTTTATCTTCACTTATATCCGTAATTGCTCCAGTATTAAAATCAAATTTATTTTTCATAATATAAAAATAACCTTCGGTGTTGTCGTAGGCAGACCTTTCAAATATGTTTGTATCAACTTGTCTGGTGGATTATTTTCTTTGCTTTGGACAAGTTTACTGACTGCTACTAAGACTAAATTAAAAGATGAATGTTGCAGTACCTTAATAAAATGTTATATTTAATGGCAGTGAGTAAGATTGTCCAAAGCTTCCTTTTGGACCAGGCGCAGTGAAAGAGCTTGTGCCACATCAGATTTTCGCATGAAGCATGAAGGAGAAAATCTGATGTGGCCTAGCCTTTGACTGCGACGTTTTAGCATTATAATTATCGATTTATAATACATTCTAAGTAAAGAGTCAATACGATATGTTACATTCAAAATGAATTTTTTTAGGAATGGGCAATAGCTTCAAAGTGAAGGGGCTGTCTCAAAATAGAAAGTGATTTCTACAGCGAGATGGCTCTTTTTTTCTTTTCCAAATACAAAAGTGGACTCCAAGGAGTCCACTTTTGGTGTATAATTTAAATATGATAAATAAAGAAATTACACAAAAGAATTATACCAATAATTGCGAGGTTTATCAATTAGTTTTTCCTATTGAAACAGGAATTTTGATACCCGAGGATGATTCAGTGAGACTGCTAAGCCAAATATTGGAGGAATTATATTATAAAAATTTAAATGAGGCGTACTCTTCACAAGGAAGAAAACCGGCAGTTGAACCGAAGATTCTATTTAAAATATTAGTTTATGCTTATATGAATGACATTTATTCAAGTAGAAAAATAGAAAAAGCTTGTAAGCGAGACATCAACTTCATGTGGCTTTTACAAGGCCGAAAGGCCCCTGATCATAATACAATAGCTAGGTTTAGAAGCAAAAGACTTGTTGGTGTTGTAGATGATTTATTTAATCAATTGGTTGAAAAGTTAAAAACCTACGGTGAGGTTGAATTTAAGAATATATTTATTGATGGAACAAAAATTGAAGCCAATGCTAATAAGTATACTTTCGTATGGAAAAAATCTACGGATAAATTTCAAGCGAAGCTTCAAGAAAAAATAAAGGAAATTATTGAAAAAATAAATTTTGAATTTAAAACAGAATATATAATTTCAGAGCCGGAGGCTAAAATAGAATATCTTCAAGAGATTTTAAAATTTTTAAATAAAAATAGAGAACATGAGAATATAGAATTTGTGCATGGACAAGGCAAAAGAAAAACTAAAATACAGAAGTTTATAGAAAATCTTTCAGAGTTTATAGAAAAGCAAAAAAAATATGATGATTATACCAAAACTTTTGATGGGAGAAATAGTTTTTCAAAAACTGATAAAGATTCAACCTTTATGCATATGAAAGAAGATCATATGAGAAATTCGCAACTAAAACCAGGATATAACATGCAAATAGGAGTGGAAGGTGAATATATTGTTGGGATAGATATTTCTAGTGAAAGATCTGATCAACTTACTTTTATTCCATTTTTAAAAAAATTAAGAGAAACATTATCACAAATATTTGATAGTGTAATAGCTGACGCTGGATATGAGAGTGAAGAAAATTATATGTATTTAGAATCCACTGGGCAAAACACATTTATAAAACCTCAAACTTATGAAAGCATGAAAAAGAGAAGCTTTAAAAATAATATAAGCAAGCGAGAAAACATGAATTATGATGAAGTAAATGATGAATATACTTGCCATAACAATAAAAAATTAAAAGTTATTTATAACACGATAAGAAAGTCAAAGTCTGGATATAAAGCTAGTGTAACAGTTTATGAATGTGAGGATTGTGATTCATGCCAGTATAAACCAAAATGTACAAAAGCAAAAGGTAACAATAGACTAAGTGTATCTAAAAAATTTATACAAAAAAGATTAAAGTCATTAGAAAATATAACAAGTTTAGAAGGAATAAGGGGTCTCTGTATTAATGGAACAGAAAATCACAACAAATGCCCATTTAATTCCAAATGAGCATTTGTAAGAGATTAATATCAATAAAAAGCTTTTTCTATAGCTTTCTCAATTTCAATTCTAGAAGGTTTGCTATATTTTTTAGTTATATTTATATCTGAATGCCCTGCTAATTCTGCTACTATTGAAATATCTATACCAGCACTAATAAGTTCTCTGCAATAAGTATGGCGAAACTGGTGTGGGTATACATCATACTTTTCAAAAATTCTCTGTATAGACCTAACCGACATTCTTTTTTTATAATTTGATAAAAATAAGGCCTCTTGATAATCAGTTCTTGTATCCAAATAATTTTTTAAGTGTATTCTTGCCTCAATTGGAAGTGGAATCTTTCGTTCTAAATTTCCTTTACCTTTTTTAACTATAACTATGCCACTTCTCTCTTTTAAAGTAATATCTTTTTTATCCAAGAAAGCTAATTCTGAAACTCGTATGCCAGTGTATAAAAACATATATGTAATAGCTATATTTCTTGAATTTCCGGTTCTTTCAATCTCTCTCAAAAGTTTATTTCTATCGTTCTTTTCAAGTGATTTAGGAGCAATATTTTTAGTTTTTATATATTTAGGTTTGCGTATATTTTGCAATATATCTATTCTACCTAAAAACTTTACTAGACTAACTATTGCTGCAAATTTATTTTCAATAGTTGAAGCACTTAG
Organism: Clostridium tagluense; assembly: GCF_003865095.1. GTDB lineage: Bacteria > Bacillota > Clostridia > Clostridiales > Clostridiaceae > Clostridium_AD > Clostridium_AD tagluense. Next base: position 38,282 of record NZ_BHYK01000032.1, read on the forward strand.
ACCTTTATCTGAAAGGTGATTAATATATTGTTGGATATCAAAACGTGTAATATTATCCAAGGAACCATCATTGCTCAACAGCCATTCATTAAATTTACTTATAATTTGAATATATAACTTTAGAGTGCTTTCACTATTTCCTTCTAATTTTTGATACTCCATAAATTCCGAAATAATTTTTGCGTCACTTTTTTTATCCATTAAAACTCCTCTTTACTTAAGTATAATAACAAATTATACTTAAAAGTGTCACAAAAGGCAACTTTTATGACGCTTTTTATGTGCTAAATAAATATTAAATTTTAGGAGTTTTTACAATGCCAGTTGAATTTTTAACAAAAGAACAAGAAACTAGATATGGAAAGTATAATGCTAACCCATATTCAGAACAATTATCTAAATATTTTTGGTTTGATGATCAAGATAAAGTATTGATTTTTCGTCATAGAGGTAATCATAGTTATTTAAGTTACGCTATACAACTTGGAACAGTAAGGTTTCTTGGAACATTTGTAAAAAATATAGATGAAGTTCCACAAGTAGTTATTAACTATATTTGCAAACAACTAAATATAGATATTAAAGAGGTATCTACCTCTATTAACAATAGAAGTCTTTGGATACATTCTCAAGAAATTCGTAAAGCCTATGGATATAGCGACTTTTCAGACCAACCTATGAATTTTCGACTTACACGATGGCTTTATACAAGGTCATGGCTTACATCAGAACGTTCAAGTATACTCTTTGATCTTGCAACAGCTAAATGTGTTGAAGAGAAAATATTACTACCTGGAGTTACTGTTATGGCAAGATTGATTGCTAAAATAAAAGATAGGACAAATAAACGGTTATTTACTAAATTATCTAATCTTCCAGATAAAAATCAACTTAATATTATTGAGAATCTTATTGAATTTGATACCAAACGTAAAAAAACTCCGTTAGATATTTTAAGAACACCTCCTAGAAATGTTACAGCGGGAGGAATTCTCAAAGCTACTAGCAGACTTGAAGAATTAAGGTTATTAGAATCTCAAAAATGGAATTTATCAGGAATTCCATTTGGTAAAATTGAAACACTTGCTAGATATGCTTCAATGGCAAGGGCTCAAACAATATCACAAATGAATTATGATAGAAAAATTGCTACCCTTGTAGCTTTTACAATTTTATTTACTAAAAATGCTCAAGATGATGTTATTGATATCATGGAACAGCTTTTTACAAAGCTATTTAATAAATCGATTCGTAAGGAACAAAAAGCAAGGATCAGAACCATTAAAGATTTAGATTCTGCTGCTAGAAAACTTAAAGATGCTTGTGCATTATTACTTGATGAAAGTCTTTCAAATGAAGATATAAGAGAAACTATATTTTCATCAATATCAAAAGAAGATTTAAAAGGAGCGTTAAACACAGTAGATAAGTTAACTAAAAACCCTAAACAATCAGTTGCATCTAAAGAATTATTTAGTAACTATTCAACGATTAGAAGGTTTCTTCCCAAACTTTTCATGATTCTAGAATTCAAATCAACATCTTCAGGAGAATCGGCATTAAACTCATGGAATTTTCTTGCAAGTATAGAATCTAAAAAAGGAAAGAATAAATATGCTAATGCACCATTAGATAGGATTACAACATCATGGAAAAATTTAGTTGTAAAATCATCAAACGACAAAATAAATCCTTGTGCGTATACATTTTGGGTTGTTGAGAAAGTCCTTGAAGCATTAAAAAATCGTGATATATTCATTGAATGTAGTTATCGTTATGGGGATCCTAGAGCTCAACTTTTGCAAGGTGATGAATGGAAAGCAATAAAACCCAATATTCTAAGAACACTTAATTTGCCATTGATCCCTGAAGAAAAAATTAACTCATTATCAAAAGAACTTGATAGCCTATACAAAGAAGTTGCTAATCGATGGCCTGACAATCCAAATGCTCGTATTGAAACTTTCGATGGGCATGATAGACTTATTGTAACGCCTCTTGACCGTTTACCAGAATCAGAGTCTTTAAAATGGCTAAGGAAAAGTGTTCAATTAAGTATTCCTCATATAGACTTACCAGAATTGGTTTTAGAAGTTAATAGCTGGACCAACTTCACCGAAGCGTTTACTCATATAAGTGAGGGAAATTCTAAATTAAACGATTTACATATAAGTATTTGTGCACTCCTTATTTCTAGGGCTTGTAATATAGGTCTTAAACCAGTTGTTCAGCCAGGTATGCAGGCCCTAGAATATGACAGATTAACATGGATAAATCAAAATCATTTTCGTTCTGAAACAATAAAAAAAGCTAATGATATATTAGTCGAGTTTAATTCAAAATTGGACTTAGCACAAAAGTGGGGTGGTGGAGAAGTTGCTTCAGCTGATGGCCTTAGATTTGTAACACCCCCTAAAAGTATAAACTCAAGACATAACTCTAAGTACTTTGGAGTTGGTCGAGGTGTTACATATTATAACTTTGTAAGTGACCAATTTACTGGTTTTAATGCTATAGTTATTCCGGGCACTATAAGAGATTCTCTTTATCTTTTACAAGGTATTTTAGAGCATGATACAGTTTTGAATATTAAAGAAGTAATGACAGATACAGCAGGGTATAGCGATATTATTTTTGGCTTGTTTGGGTTACTTGGATATCAATTTAGTCCACGTATTGCCGATATAGGTAATACAAAGTTTTGGAGAATAGATTCATCAGCTGATTATGGCATTTTAAACAACATCTCAAAAAATAAGATACGTATAGATTTGATCATTCGTTACTGGGAGGATATATTGAAAGTAGTAGGGTCTTTGAAAACTGGAAAAGTTAACCCATCACAGCTTATTCCTACTTTTAAACGTGGAAATAAAATTACAATGTTGGGGCGTGCATTTGGAGAAGTAGGTCGTATTTATAAGACTCAACATTTGCTTTCATATATTGATATTGAAGATTATCAGCGTAAAATATTAACACAATTAAATCGTGGTGAATCTCGCCATAACGTTGCTAGATCAGTTTTCTATGGTAAAAAAGGTCAATTATATCAATCTTATCGTGAGGGTCAGGAAGATCAACTTGATGCATTAGGTTTTATAGTAAATGCTATTATTGTGTGGAATACAAGGTATATGCAAGCATCTATCGAAAAACTTAGAGCTGCTGGTGCAATAATAAAAGATAATGAAATTCAAAGATTATCAGCATTAGGATATGACCACATCAATATCATGGGTAAGTACTCATTTGAAATTTCAGAGGTAATTGATGGTGGTAAGTTAAGACCACTGGTTGATTTAGAAAGTCAAAATGACTTAATTAATTGAGCAAAATATTAGAATTTAAGCAATTGTAAATAAATGGGGGTTTGTTGTAATTTTCTGTTCCATTACTACACATACCCCTTCTACTACTAAGCATCTCAATTTATATTTTGTTTCTATAATTTGTATAACATTATTAAAATTCTCTATATTATTTATTTGAACTCAACTCCCCTTTTAATGCTAATTTGGTTTGTGTATGGTTTGAATTTTAGTGTATAGTTTGGATAAACCCCTTAAAGCATTGATGTGTCTACGTTTAGCAATGTTTTTGTGTAGGGTATGTATAGTTTTGCCCTATTGTTATATATATATATTTATTTTTATTTTTTCCTGTATGTAAGTATAGTAAAACTATACATACTATACACTAGCTATAAAGAAACTTAGTAATACCAATGCTTTGATGTTATGTACAGTTTGTAAAAAACCATACATAAACTATACACAAACCCTACATTTTTAATATTTTTAGCTGTTCTTCCTCAATATTTTGTTTATTATCTCTGGAATCATTTAAACCAATTCCATAATAGAAAAATCCTATACCTGCGCGTTTTTTATCTATTTTCTTAGTTTTTATAGATTTTCCAAACGCTGTGCTTGTCATAGAACGTTCACCATTATCTCTGCACCATGTTTCATAAGCTTGATATAATTGTGAAGCTAAAATATGAAATCTTTCTCCAACTACACAACACTCACTTATAAATCCCCCAAGTTTGTCCATGTCTGATTTATATTCCTCTACTGCTAGTTTTACTATCTCGGGTAACTCCATTCCCTCTTGCTGCCATTTAAGACAACCCTCTATGGCCCAATTTAATATTCCACTCATTTCAGGTACTAATTGCTTTTCAAAGAAATACACATCTTTATCTGCTTCACTAAATTTATGTTCAAAAGGAATTTTCCTAACTCTTCGCCAGATTCCATCATCATTGCCTTTGATTTTTGGTAATTTATTTGTTGATAACCACATTTTGAATTGAGGATGTAAATTAAAATCTTCTTCATACATTCTTCTTACTCTTAATGATTCGTCGGCTCCTGAACTCATACTTTTCATTAAGCTTTCATCAAAGGTTTTATTTTCTTCTAACTCATTTATGCTTACAAACCTAATTCCCTCCAAGGCGGCTAAATCTCCTCTTGCTCCTTCATCACCCATTTTTTCCATCAGACTTTTGCCATTCAATGTTCCGGCATAATCACCTAATAAAGTCATTATTGTTTTGATAAAGGTACCTTTACCATTAGATCCATTACCATGAAGTATATAAAAACACTGTAAATTAGCATCACCAGTCATGGAATAACCAATACTTTTCTGAATATACTCAATTAGCTCCTTGTTCTCCTTAAATATTTTATTGATAAATTTTATCCAATTTGGACATTTAGATTTTGGATTATATTCAACATTTATAACTTTTGTAATAAAATCTTTTCTATCATGACTTTCAATTAATCCAGTTTTAAGATTTAAAGTGCCATTCTTTAAATTCAGCTTATATATATCCAAATCTGTTTGAAATATAGTTGAGCCTCTTTGAGTTTTGGTCTGATTAATCATGGCTTTTACTCTTCCATCAGTCTCACTTCTTAAAACAAATTTTTTTATCGATATTTTTAATTTGTCATGATCCTCTGAAAGCTCGTCACCCTCAGTTTGCAATTTTCTTATTACATTTTTAGTTAATAATTCTATTTTGCCAGCATTATCAAGAGCCCAGTATTTACCTGACCATATATACCACTTTATACGAATAGGACTATATCTAATGTTCTTACCGTATATGGCCATTAATCTTTCAGCATTACCTACATCAGAAAAGTTAAAATTTATAAGGCTTTGGTCCTCTGCGTCATCATATTCATAAACTAAGGTATCATTAATAATTTCCATAAACTCTTCTTTTGTATGACCTGCAGTAATCCAGTCAGAAATATCTTCTTTTTCCTGTAATCCTGGAATTTCAGGTCTTTTTATATATTCAGCAATTTGATAAAGCTGTACAGCGATATTATCTGCATGTGCTCTGCCTGGATCATCGTTGTCATTTAGGATAATAACCTTAGCCCCCTTGAAACATTGGTTATATTCCTTTCTCCATTTAGGTTTTTGAGTACTTATCGAAGCTCCATCGAAGTTACAAGTTGCAACTAAGCCCCATTTTTTAAGGTTTTCAGCATCTTTTTCACCCTCTACTACATAAACATTCTCACCTTTTTTAATTGCTTTTATAAGGTCAGGAAGGTTATACACTACGGGGCCACATATAGGGAAATCTTTCATTATAGCTTTATCTCTTTTTTTCTTGCTCCAGTTGTCGCCTCCTTTATAAGTTTCATAATATGTTCCTTCATCAAGTCCCCAAACAGTGCTGCCATTTATGATCCTCTTTTGAGAAAAATGTTTTTTCTTATCTCCTGTGGCTTCAAATCTTACCTTTTCAAACAGAACATTTCCTGAAGCGTCTTTGTATTGGTACACAATTTCACTTTTATTATTGGAATTATCCTTATCTTTTAATGGTTTATCAAAGAGATCAGATACTTCAAGTCCAGCTGCCTCTGCAACATCTCTAGTTTCACAACCTGCATGACATTTAAAAATTGTAATTCCTTTAGCTCTATCATATTTAATGCTAAGGCTTGCCTCCTTGTCAGGGTGTGCAGGACACATGGCCTTACATATATCACCATGATCTTCTTTTAGCTTAAAATGGGTTTTTATCACATTAAAATCCAATCATACTTCACCTACTTTTTTAACTTTATAGTTTAATTCACTCAATTATATTTGTAAATCTATTGCCCTATTAAGCAGTTAGACTCACTAAATCCACCACGGGTACATTGAGTGCCTTTGCTAATTTCCCAACAATCTGCGGCCTTACATTAGTTTTTCCATTAATAATTTTTGATATGGTATTTCTCCCAACTCCAGATTTAATTCCAAGATCTAAAGTGGTCATTCCTGACTCCGCTAGTACTACTAAAAATTTATTGCAATTAATGTTAAGCATATATAATTACCTCCTATAGTCATATGTGTGTGGTTTTTATTGGCATCTCTATTATAACCACACAATCGTATGGTTTCAATACTTTTTTTCACCGTACTGCACAAAAAAGTTTACAACTGTGTGGTTTTGTGTATAATTAATATTAGTGAGGTGGATTATGAATATAGGAGATAAAATTAAAAAACTAAGAAAGTATAGGGGCTGGACTCAGGAACAAATGGCCGGAGAATGTGGTCTCTCTAAGAATGCCATATGGAATTATGAGAACAGAAAGAGAACTCCCAATATAGAAACATTAAGCAAAGTTGCTGAAGCATTGCATATTTCATTAAATGAACTGTTGGATTTTGTAGGGAAATCATTTTCAAAAAATTTAATTGAATCTATTTTGAAAATGAATTACATCACTATTGCCGATGAATCTCTAGAGTACAATTTTAAGACTATTTTACGTCATACTGGAATTGCCATAGATTCATTGAAGAATTGTATAGAAAATAATATAGATTTACCAATACAAGAACAAATGCAGCTACTCTCATTCTGGAATGAATGGGAGTTCCATGAGGATGGTTATGGTGATGATAAAATTGAATTTGAAGAGTTCATAGACGTAAATCGTGAAGAAATTAATAATCAACCACTTTTATCTAAGTATATAAAAACTCTCTTAAAAGAGGATTCAACAAAAAACAATCTTGAAAAAATGCTTGATCTATTAGAACAAAATAGCTTTCGAGTATCTGGATTTAATAATAATGAAAATAATGAAATTAGTATATCAAACGATCATGTTTCTATAAAGAATGTCTCTGAAACAAAGTTGGCAGACACATATGATGATATAATAAAAAAAGTTAATAGTTATACGAAATTTTTAATTGAAGAGGAACTATTAAAACTTCACAACAACTTAAATTCCTAATTATTAATAGGAACTCGTAATCAAAGCTTTTAAAGGGACATTGTGACCTGTAGAAGCTTTTTTATAGTTGACCAATACAAAAAACACCTTCAAACAAAAATAAGGCTTATAGAAGCCCTAAATTCGATTTAAAGGTATATATATGGACTTCATTTCTAAATTTTATTTATTCACTATTAATAATAATAATAATTAATATTTTCTATTACTTTTAGCAAATTTATATTATACTAGATATTGGTATTAAGTTTAGTTAAATTTAACTGAATTCTTACTATAGCTTAACATAATGAAAAGCACCTAACAATAAATGCTAGATGCTTTGATTAATTTTATATTTTCAATCTCTTTGCCTGATTTACTTGTAGTGCCACCTGCTCTGCAATATTTTCAATTGATTTTTGATTTAATCCACAGTAGATTTTAAATTCTTCTTCCGTAAGTTCATTTTTTAGCTTTTCATTTATTTTGCGTTCCCTCTTTATATCTTCAAGGCTATATTTACTCTCTTGCAAACAACGCTTGCCATCTTCTTCAGTGAATTCATATCTCAACATCCCCAGATAGAACTTGATATTCGTGGTAGTCCTAAAATACTCTTCTCCCATTCTTCCATTTCTGCCTATTATGTATTTCACCCATTTATTCCCTTTACACTCTCTGATATACATATCGTTTAATGCTAACACTTCTAAAATTTCTTTTGATACTCTCATTTATAAATCCCCCTTATCATTAGTTTTAATGTACTTTAACCTTTATTAACTTGCTGATGAAGAAGTGTATTAAGTCCAATTTCCTTGAATCGTTACAAGATTCGATAAGCTCTATTATCTTTTGTTTCATATCTTATCTCCTTTTAAATTATTTCCATAATTTCTTATAATTGAAGAGTCCATTTTTAGTTGGCTCTACGTGTTCTTGTTTACAGGTAGAAATATATTCTAGTAAAATATAGATACTCATTAACTCACCTCTTGCATTTATTTGAAATAGTGAGTAAACTGTAATTGCGAGTTATCGGCTTACTCACTTGTAAGTCATTGAAAGCCTATACTATTGTATGGGCTTTTTTATTTTTTAGTCGTTTCAATCCATTTCAAAACTGATTCTTTTTCTATTCTCCAATCTTTTCCTACTTTGAATGCTTCTAATTTTTCTGATTTTATAGCCCTTATCACTGTTTGGTCACTAATCTGTAAGAATTCTGCAAGTTGCTTTGTAGTTAAAACATCAGGTAAATTATTAAGTCCCACTGCTGCACCTCCTTTATATTTACTACTATATCACTTGCCATCATACAATGTCAATACATATCAATTCATATCAATACATATCATTGGATAATATTATAGATTTTATGAAATAATCATTCAAGTGGAAGTTTTTTAATAAAACAGGAACAATTCCAACATTTCAAGTAAAGAAAAAAAGATATACCCATATTGGGGTGCATCATAGATAAACCGACAATGTTGGCGAGAACCCAAATAGACCAGGCAAAGGAAACAAAAGGAGTAAAATAATAATAGTATAGCTGCTTTTGCTATATTATTTAGGTAATTTACAAACTGGTGGTAATCCATTAATTATGCTATTATTTATATAGGTTTATTTTAGGGGGACAAAGTTATGAGCGGTCAACAAATCGTTGGAATATTAACTAAGAAAGTAATAGATACATTTAGTCTGCCCTTGAATGAAGGAACCGTGATCTTATGTGGGGAATCAAATAAAGCACATATGAAAGCCGAGCATCCAGAAGATTTTGAGAAGTATGGAAATAAAATCGAAGAAATAATAGCAAACCCTACTTATATCTGTAAACATCCTAAAAAGGATTCAATTGAATATGTGAAAATTTATATTGATGATAATAACAAGCATATACTTGTAGCTGTTAGAGCTTCGGGTTCTGGAGCGCTGTTTGCAAGAACATTGTTTGTTATGGATGATGAAAAAGTTGATAAATATCACGAAAAGGATGCCTTCAAAGCGTATTAAAAAGTAGTTTTTTTAAAAAACTTGTTGTGTAACCTTAATTTTATGGCTATAATGTAACTATACCGTATAGAAAAATACATAGACTAGTAGTGAAATACATAAACTAATAGAAAAATACATAAACTAATAGTGCTGAGGAATATCTGAGGGCGGAACAGGTAGCCGCCACCCCACAGAAATGTGGTAGGAGATGTAGATTACCACCTACCTATATTCCAAAGTATATGCATACCACGGTAGAAATACCGTGGTTTTTGGGCGTGTAAATAATTTTGTGTATTCTCTCTCTTAGGCAAAAAATTGATTTTTAAGTTTTTGTAAAAAAATGTTAATTAAAGTCGATGAATACTTTTAATTCATCATCCTTATATAGTATATTATTC
>NZ_BHYK01000033.1 GCF_003865095.1 Clostridium tagluense
AGGCTTTATAACCTTAACTGAAAAATTTATGATTAGGTAATTCTTATTGAACCGCCGTGTACCGAACGGTACGCACGGTGGTGTGAGAGGTCGCTAAATAAATTAATTATTTAGCTCCTACTCGATTACAAAATTGAAAATGATGGTTTAAATAATAATTTTATCTAGTGTAATTATTATTTCCCGCGAGTGGCTAGAGCATACCAATGATCTCCATACTTGTAGCCTTTGGTTATATTACCACTTATTTTGTTATTATGATTTTTATTAGAAGTGGAGTATATACCACTTTTAGCTATAATTCCGTTACTTGAGCTAATTTTATTATTGGTGATTGTAATATATTGAGGATCAGCTACCCCATTCCAGTCAAGTAATATGGCATTACCTTTTTCGGGAGTATTAACATCATTTTTACCATTAGTATCAGCTATAATATTATCTGAAACGGTGCAATTTGAAGTACCTGCTATTATTGCTATGCCATTAGTTTGCGAAGACAATACATTATTACCTGTAACAGTTGATCCAGTTGTAGCAAAAAGGCATATTGCGCCCAAATTTCCACGACCTTTTATTGATTCTTCTACTGTATTGTTTTTAACAATGTTATTATCAGATTGCCATATTTCTATTTGATTAAATCTGTTATTTTTACAGGTATTATTTATAATAGAATTTGCGCTGGTAACTTTTTTGCTACCTCCATAAACTGTAACACCTTCCTGACCATTACCTTGGCAATTATTATTGGCTACTACAGAATTGGTTGTGCCTTTTCCAGTGGTTGAATTGTAAGCAAGTATTACACCTTGTCCTCCACTGTTATTCAAAATATTATTTGTTACGTAGATGTTTGTTCCATTTAGACAATAAACATGCCCACTTATTTGTTCAATGCTATAGCCACCAAAAACCTTAGGGTTATCAAAATTATTGTTATCTATTATAATATTAGAGCTATCATTATCTATTAAAACTCCATATTTGTGTATATCATAAAAATATGAATTCGTAAGGGAACAGTTACTTGCTCCATAAAAATTAATCCCTGCATAATCAATGTTATTTGTGAATCTGCAACCTATTATATTAACTCCATTTTTTTGAAAAACACTTAAAGCTGTAGAGCAATTTTGAAACTCTATACCCTCAAAACTGTTAAAATTGCCTGCGGAAAATAAAGTATTTTTGCCAGTGCCTTTAATTATAACATCATTAGAAGAAAGTAGTTTTATATTGTCTTTTAATTTAACAGTACTAGAAAATTTATATATACCTTTTGGTAATTGTATTACAGCGCCTTGTGAAAAAGAGTCTATCATTTTTTGAAATTGGATTGAGGTATCTGATACTCCTGTTATATCTAAATTATAATTTATAGCATTTATAATAGTAGGAATATTAGTTGTCATAGATACGTTAGAGGATTGTGATGTTAGATCAGCAGCATTTGTAGTAGTTAGAAAGTAACTAACATTTGATAAAGAAATTAATATTATTATTGCGGTTATACTTTTTTTGAAATTGTTTTTTAACATTTAAATCACTCCTTTTATTTCGGTGGCTAGGCTACCATACCTAAGTAAGGCCCTATGGCTTTGCGTCCTTACCTTTCGATAAGTTTGCTATTATCGGTAAAAGATTCATCTAGAAGATTTATCTAGAAGATTAAATAAAATATTACCATTAATATATATTATCGAAAACAATCTACTATCCTTTAGATTTTCTTAAATTAGTTATAAAAATGGGTGAAAACATGTTCATTTTGAAATTTTAAATTTGCCATAAATTTATGGGAGATATATAATTAATTGTGGTTATTTTAAAGTCTGAATAGCACTTTCCAAATTGATTATACTAATCATTATAGGAAGGTGAAAATATGAAGAAAATGAAACCATGGATGAAGATTGTTTTAAGTGTATTTGTTATTATTGTACTAGTTGGTGGAGCTGTATTTAGCTATACATTTTATCAACTTAGCAAAATGAATACTTCAAAAATATCAAAAACCGATGCAGATTTAGGTATCAAGCCTGAAGTATCTGTAAAAAAAGAAAATGAAAAGGGTATAATAAATATTGCACTTTTCGGTCTGGATAGAGAAGATAAAAACCAGCCAAGTCGGTCGGATTCTATAATAATACTCTCTATTGATAAAGTGCAGAAGAAAATAAAAATGTCTTCTATTATGAGAGATACATACGTAGAGATAAGTGGTCATGGTAAAACAAAGCTTGCACATGCATATGCTTACGGTGGACCCCAGCTTGCTATAAAAACTCTTAATGAAAATTTTAATTTAGACATTAGAGATTATGTTTCTGTGGATTTTATTGCCTTTGAAAAAATAATAGACGATATTGGCACAATAAATATAGATATTAAACAAGACGAAATTAGTGCAATAAACGATAAAATACTTGAAGCTTCTAAAATCGAAAAGAAAGCAGTTACTAAAATTACAAAATCGGGACTGCAGACTTTAAATGGACTTCAGGCTGTTGCGTATTCAAGGGTACGATATACTACTGGCGGGGATTTCCGGAGAACTGAAAGGCAAAGAAAGGTATTATCAGATGTGCTTACAAAAATTAAATCATTAGGGGTGACAGAATCTCTATCAGTTGCTACTAAGATTCTACCTTATACTGAAACAAACATGAATAATATGGAAATAATAAAAAATACTAAAGAAATGGTTACGTTTAATATAAATAGCTTGGAGCAGGAGAGATTTCCAGTAGATGGCTACTGCAGGGGAAAAACTATTGATGGAGTGTGGTATTTAGCTGCGGATATGTCGGCTACTATAGACCAAATCCACAAATTTATTTACAAAGATATAAAGCCGGTGCCTAAAGCCACATTGTAAATATGGCATAGGTGATAATTTAAATTATTTCTAGTTGTAAATAAAATATAAAGGAGAATGAATTATGAAGATATTAATTACAGGAGCTAATGGCCAGCTTGGACGAGAGCTTGCTAATCAATACAAAGATATAAGAGGTATTGACTTAATACTTGCAGGTAAATTAGATTTAGATATAACAAACCTACATAGTGTATATAGTTTTGTAAACCAAAAAAAACCAGATGTAATTATTAACTGTGCTGCATTTACTGCTGTTGACACCTGCGAATCACAAATAGATATGGCATATAAGATAAATGCTATAGGACCTAAAAACTTGGCTATAGCTGCAAATGAAATTGGGGCAGAAATTGTTCAAGTATCAACAGATTATGTTTTTGATGGTAATACTGATAAATCACTAACAGAGTTTGACCTCGTAAATCCACAAACTGTTTATGGGAAAACAAAGCTTGAGGGAGAAATATTAGTTAAAAGCCACAATCCTAAGCATTATATAGTTAGAACTGCATGGCTTTACGGAGAAGGGAATAATTTTGTAAGGACTATGATAAATTTAAGTAAAACTAATACAACAATAAAAGTAGTTAATGACCAAAAGGGAACACCTACAAGTACAGTGGATTTAGCTAGAGTTATAATAAAACTTATAGAAGATAAAAATTATGGATTGTTTCATTGCACCTGCAAAGGCGAATGTACCTGGTATGAATTCACTAAAGAAATATTTAGACTTAAGGGTATTTCTACAGAAGTTTTGCCTTGCACAACAGATGAATTTAAAAGACCAGCAAAAAGACCTAAATATTCAGTGCTTAGAAATTATATGATGGAACTCACTTGTGGGGATATAACTAGGACTTGGGAAGAAGCGATTGGTGAATATTTAAAATAATAAAGTCAGAAAGTAATCTGGTATAAAGTCATTTTTGATGGCTACTGCCAGGTGAAAATCATAGTAAAATAGTAAGCTAAATAGTATAATTGCATTGTGGGATTCTTATAACTTACAAACGAGCTTAAATAATTTTGAAACCATTTGAAAGGGGTTGAATATATTGGCTATTTTAGTTTGTGGCGGAGCTGGCTACATTGGAAGTCATATGGTAGCGGAGCTTTTAGAAAAAGGCGAAGAAGTTGTAATTCTAGATAATCTTGAAAAAGGACATAGGCAAGCATTACTTGGTGGCAAGTTTTATGAGGGAGATTTAAGAGATAGTAACCTATTAGATCTTGTTTTTAATGAAAATAAAATAGATGCAGTTATAGATTTTGCAGCAGACTCACTAGTGGGAGAGAGTGTAGTGGAGCCACTAAAGTATTTTGAAAACAATATAGGAAGTACTGTTAATTTACTAAAGGCTATGAGAGATCATAAAGTACGCCATATAGTATTTTCCTCAACAGCTGCAACTTATGGAGAACCGGAGAGTATACCTATCCTTGAAGAGGATAAGACAATACCAACTAATCCCTATGGAGAGTCAAAGCTTGCAGTAGAAAAGATATTAAAGTGGTGTGATAATGCCTATGGGATTACCTATACAGCTCTTAGATATTTTAATGCAGCAGGAGCTCATGTAAATGGAAAAATAGGAGAAGATCACTCACCAGAGTCTCATTTAATACCATTAATTCTTGAGGTAGCACTAGGAAAAAGAGAAAAAATCATGATTTTTGGGGATGACTATCCTACAGAAGATGGTACCTGCGTAAGAGATTATATACATGTAACAGATTTAGCAAATGCACATTTACTTGCCCTTAAAAGACTTAGAAATGGTGGTAAGAGTATAATTTGTAACTTAGGCAATGGGGAAGGTTTTTCTGTTAAAGAGGTTATAGAAGTTGCAAGAAAAGTTACAGGCCAGGTTATAAAAGCTGAAATTGCGCCAAGGCGTGCGGGAGATCCTGCTGTACTTATAGCTTCTAGTGATAGGGCAACAAGTGAGCTCGGTTGGAAACCTAAATATAATTCCATTGAAAACATCATAGAAACAGCTTGGGAATGGCATAAAAATAATCCTAATGGGTATGAAAAATAACTTATAAAATAAGGATGTGTTTATATGAAAGTTAAAAAAGCGATTATACCAGCAGCGGGACTTGGAACAAGGTTTCTTCCTGCAACAAAGGCACTACCTAAGGAAATGTTACCTATAGTTGATAAGCCTACAATGCAATATATTATAGAAGAAGCTGTGGCTTCAGGCATAGAAGAAATATTAATTATTACAGGAAGAAATAAAAAGTCTATTGAAGATCATTTTGATAAATCTGTAGAACTTGAGCTAGAGCTAGAAAATAAACATAAGGATGGCTTACTTGAACAAGTTAGAGATATATCAAACATGGTAAATATACATTTTATAAGACAAAAAGAGCCAAAGGGACTTGGCCATGCTATAAATTGTGCAAGAACATTTGTGGGTAATGAACCTTTTGCTGTTATGTTAGGTGATGATATAGTTGACGCGAAGATCCCTTGTTTAAAACAACTTATGGACTGTTTTGAAGAAAAGGGAGCAACAATTTTAGGGGTTCAAGAAGTGAAAAAAGAAAATGTAGATAAATATGGAATAGTTGATGGGGTTCAAATTAGCGATAGAGTATACAAAGTTAATAACCTTGTTGAAAAACCGCAAGTAGACGTGGCACCCTCAAATGTAGCTATACTTGGTAGATACATTATAACTCCAGAGATATTTGATATATTAGATAATACAAAGCCAGGTAAAGGTGGAGAAATTCAACTAACGGATGCTCTAAAGACTCTAATAGGACAGCAAGATATGTACGCTTATGTATTCGAAGGAAGAAGATATGACGTAGGTGATAAATTAGGATTTCTTGAGGCCACAGTTGAGTTTGCACTAAAAAGAGAAGAATTAAAAGTTCCTTTTATGGAATATCTTCAGACTTTAAAATGTAATGATGAGTTTAGTGACTTATATAAAAAAGTAGAAAAAAGAAGATTGTAGTTGTTAAAGAATGAAAATTTAGAATTGCAGCTTTAAAGATAATTAACGTAAATAAGATAGAATTTGCTCATGAGCAAATTCTATCTTATTTTTTTTGAATTTTAAGGAAAAAGAATTATATAGAAACTTTGTGCGAATGGCAATAAAGTTAAAAATCTTTAGTGTCATTAGGATTGTTATATGGCATTGGGGGGGTGGCCTTTCCAGCTGCTTTCATTAGGCTAGCATAAGAGACATACATAATAGTTAATATAAATCCAATAATTATAAATTTTATCATTAAGACTACATCCTCCCACATTAATAACAGTTAATAGATTTTTATTCATATAAAGGTATATATAGATTATATGTCTTAATGAAAAAAAACACAATGCATTATGGTGACAGGCCACTGGGATGTTAGATGATTGTTAATTTATGTTATTAGTATGATATTTTTTAAATATAAAAGAATTACTACATTTTTATAGGGTTTGAAAATTCCATATAGAGATAATCAGTGGTTTTGTAACAAAAAAGATTTTGGTTATAATTGGTGAGAATGTGAAATAGAATAGAGGATAGTCATTCTTATATTTTAAAAAGAAGAGGTGATATATATGCAACAATCAGAAGAAAATTCCATGGTTCAAGAGTTGGAGAATGCCAGAGAGTATGAGAAAAATATAGGATATTTTATTATCAAAAGAATAATTGATATTATGGGCGTTTTATGCGGAATTTTATTACTAAGTCCTGTGATGATTGTTGTTGCTATTTGGATTAAGTTAGATTCAGTAGGACCTGTTTTTTTTATACAGGAACGAGTTGGACAAGATGGTACTAGGTTTATGATGTATAAATTTAGATCTATGTGTTTAGATGCAGAATATCTTTTGAAAAAGCTTAAAGATAAAAACGAAATGTTAGGACCTATGTTTAAGATAAAAGATGATCCAAGAGTAACTAAAGTAGGGAGATTTATAAGAAAGACAAGTATAGACGAGTTACCTCAACTTTTTAATATATTAAAGGGAGAAATGTCACTTGTGGGACCAAGGCCAAGTCTGCCTAAAGAGGTAGAACAGTTTACCTCATTTCAAAAACAAAGATTAGTTGCAAAACCAGGCTTAACTTGTTATTGGCAGGTAAGAGGAAGAAGTGATGTGAGTTTTCAAGAGTGGATGGAAATGGATGTTCAGTATATAGAAGAACGAAATACATGGATAGATATAATACTTATATTCAAAACGGTGAGAGTGCTGTTTGGGGATGATGGCGCAAGGTAGTATTAGTTCAAAATTGAAAGTAAGGAGGTGTACTTAATGCTTTGTGCATTAATAATGGCAGGAGGTAAGGGTACTAGATTTTGGCCCTTGTCTACGGCAGAAAAGCCAAAACAGTTTCTGAAGCTTATTAGTGAAGATACAATGATTCAAATGACCGTGAAAAGATTAGAAAAACTTATTCCTATAGAGAGAATATTTATAGTAACAGGTAAAAGATATATAGATCTAGTTAGAGCGCAGTTACCTAACTTACCAAATAGAAACATTATTATAGAGCCTGTAGCAAAGAACACGGCACCTTGCATAGCGCTTTCAGCTTTTCATATTAACAAAATATACGGAGATGCTACTATAGCAGTATTACCCTCAGATCACCTTATTACTGATGAAGAAAATTTCTTACAAGTTTTAAATTCAGCACATGAATTTGTAGATAAAAACAAAGAAGCCATAGTAACTATAGGTGTAAAACCAGATAGACCAGAAATAGGATATGGCTATATAAATTATAGCCATATACATTGTTTAATAAATGGATATGAAGTTAGAAGTGTTAAAAAGTTTGTAGAAAAACCAGATTTACATAAGGCAAAGGAGTATTTAAAAGATGGAAATTACCTTTGGAATGGTGGAATGTTTATTTGGAAGGTGGCCAATATTTTAAGACTTACCAGTCAATATTTGAAAAATACTTTTGAAGTGTTAAGTGAAATAGTAGCGACCTGCGAAGCGGATTATCAAAGAGTATTAGAAGAAAAATACAATAATATTGATAGTATATCTGTAGATTTTGGAATTATGGAGAAAGCAAAAGACATATACGTTATTCCAGGAGAGTTTGGATGGGATGATGTGGGAAATTGGGAAGCTGCCCAGAGATACATGATGAAAGACTGTAATGATAATGTTTGTATGGGTAATGTTAAGAAATTTGATTGTAGCAATAACATTATTATTAGTAATGGTAAACCAATAGTTATCTCAGGGCTTCAAGGTATATTTGTGGTTGAAAGTGATGATATGATATTTGTTGGGAAAAAGGATGGAATGGATAGTATAAGAGATATCAAGATGAAAATTTGAAAAGCGAAGTTATAAACAATTAGGACGAGCTTATAAGTCATAATGAAAGAACAATACATGGAAGGAGATAATATGAAAATCTGTTTAGTTGGTTCAAGTGGAGGTCATTTGACGCATTTATGGTTACTTAAAGAGTATTGGATAAAGCATGATAGGTTTTGGGTAACATTTGATAAAGAGGACTCAACTTCATTACTTAAAGACGAGAAAAAATATTTTTGCTTTTTTCCAACCAATAGAAATATACTAAATCTTATACGTAACACTTATTTAGCTATAAAGGTATTAAAGAAGGAAAAACCAGATTTAATAATTTCCACTGGAGCTGCAGTAGCTGTACCTTTTTTCTATATAGGAAAATTATTTGGCGCAAAGCTTATATATATAGAAGTATACGATAGAATTGATTTGCCAACAATTACAGGTAAATTAGTCTATCCTATAACTGACAAGTTTATACTGCAATGGGAAGAACAAAAGAAGTTTTACTCTAGTGGGATAAACATAGGAGGGATTATATGATATTTGTTACAGTAGGAACCCATGAAGATTCTTTTGATAGATTAATTAAAGAAATAGACAGACTTAAAGGTGAAAAAATTATTTTGGAAGATGTAAAAATCCAGATAGGATATACTAAATATTTACCTAAATATTGTAGCTATGAGAGGGTTATTGGGTTTGAGAGGATGAATAAGCTAGCGAAGGAAGCTAGGATAATAATAACTCATGGAGGCCCGGGTAGCATGCTACTAGCTTTGCAGTATAATAAAATACCTATAGTAGTGCCAAGGCAAAAGAAATTTAATGAACATGTAGATGATCATCAAGTGTATTTTAGCAAAAGAATGAAGGCTGAAAATAGAGTGTTAACAGTTTTCGACATAGAATGTTTAGAAGATATTATAGTGAATTACAGTGAAATAGTAGCAAATAACGAGGTAGATGAAGTTAGTTGCACCAGTAACTTTGTAAGACGATTTAAAATAATTGCAGATGAGTTATTGATTTGAAAAAGGTAATATTAAATAGTAGTATTTTATATTTAACAAGAGAAATGGCATATGGTGGTGTAGAAAAGGTTGTAATGCAATTGTCATATTATTTTAAAAATGAATTTAAGAAGGTCGTAGTTTGCTCTTTAGGTGGAAATTATGAAAAAGATTTAAAAGAATTAGATGTGAAACATTATAAAATTGGAGACTTTGAGAATAAATCACTGGCTAATGTGATTAAAATTACATTTCAGCTATATAAAATAATAAAAGTTGAAAAAATTACTTTAGTTCATAGTCAACATAGAATGGGCACCTTTTATGCTAAAATATTATCAATTTTAACTGGAGTTAAAGTTGTTCATACTGCACATGTATTACAAGAAAATAAGAAAGGGTTAACAAAATATGTACTTAGAAATACAAATATTATTGCTGTTAGCAATGGAGTTAAAAATAATTTGTTAAACTATTTTAATGTAAAGGCTAAGGCAATAATAGTTATATATAACGGAGTTACTAATGAAAGCTTTGAGTACAGAGAAATTCGAGAGCTAAAGGAATGCAAGGCTGAAGGATATTTTTTAGTAGGGACTATTTGTAGATTAGCTGAGGAAAAGGGAATTAAATATTATATTGAAGCAGCACTACACTTGTTAAAAACAGATGCAAAAGTTAAATACGTTATCGTCGGTGAAGGAGATTTGAAGGAAGAGATTATTAATAGTATTGAAAAGCACAATTTAAGAAATATGTTTATTATTCTTGGGTTTAGAAAAGATGTATTAAATATAATTAATCAATTAGATTTAGTTATATTACCCTCATTGAGGGAGGGACTACCATTGCTTCCCATGGAGGTATTTTCTCAAAATAAAACAATTGTAGCTACTAATATAGACGGCACTAATGAAGTTATAACAAATAATGTTGATGGATTATTAGTTGAACCTAGAAATTCAAAGCAATTAGCTGATGCAATTTATCATTTGTATTCCAACTCTTTAGAACTTAATAATTTAGGCGAAAATGCATATAACACTTATTGTGAAAAATTTAAATTAGAAAATGTTATGGGAAAGTATAAAAATTATTATGAAGAGATTCTTAATAATTAGTTGTAGCCTTTTCTGTAGATATGGGTAGCAAAGGAGGAAATATGAAAGTATTATTTATTAGTGATGGTATGTCTTTGACTAATACAGGTATTGCCAGCGTGAGTACAAGAAACTATAACTTAGTTAAAAGCGCTGTAGGAGATCAAAATGTTGACTTGGTTGTCATAGGTAATAAACAGTCAGAACAATTTAAAGGTGCCATAAAAACTTATAATTCACCTTCTAATAAGCTATGTTCATTGATTAATTGTTTGAATTTATATTATCCTGTATTGAATGGATATATAGTTTCAGATATTAAAAAAACAATTAGACAGCATTCTTATGACGTTATATATATAGATAATTCAATGTATGGGAAACTGGCAAAAAAAATCAAAAAAGAATTTATCAATATAAAAGTAGTAATTTTTTATCATGATATAAAATATCAATTAGCAAAGCAGGATTTAAAGAATTCAGGATTCATATATTATCCTAAGTATATAGCAACTATATATAATGAAAGATTGAGTTCAATATATTCCGATAAAATTATAACCATAAATGAAAGAGATGCCGCGCAGTTAAATAAAATCTACAACAAACAGAGTGACTTAAATTTACCTGTTACTATGAAGGATAGGTTTAATGTGGAGATAGCTAATAAAAATAATAATAAAGAGGTACCTATAGCTTTATTTGTAGGGGTGGGGGATTACTTTCCTAATGTTAATGCAATGAACTGGTTTATTAGTAAAGTGTTATCGCAATTGGATTTAAAACTTATAGTAATAGGTAAAAATATGGAGAAACATAAAGAAAAGTTTGAAGGTATGTCTAGTAAAGTTAAAGTTGAAGGTACGGTTGTGGATATTGACAGTTATTATTATAAATGTGATTTTGTTATTGCTCCATTATTTGATGGTGCGGGGATGAAGGTAAAAGTTGCTGAGGCGTTTATGTTTGGAAAGACGGTTTTTGGCACCAAAGAGGCTTTTGAAGGCTACGATATAGATAAATATAGTGGTTCAGGTTTTTTATGTAACAATCCCATAGATTACATTAAAGCAATAAAAAATTATATTGGGAATAATAAAGATCATAATTATAATGATGTAGCTAGAAAGTTATACCTTGAAAACTTTATAGACAAGTTATATATTAATAAGCTAGTGGAGCTACTAAAGTAGTATAGAGTTAATAGAAAAAATAATATGGAAGTTTGCTATCGTAAATTTATGGAGAGGTAAGGCGGAATGAATAATTTTGAACCATTAATTTATATAATACTTTTAAATTATAATGGCTATAAAGACACAATAGAATGTGTAAGAAGTATAGAAAAAATAAATTATAAAAATTATAAAATAGTTATAGTTGATAATAATTCAAAGGATGGGTCGGAAGAAATATTAAAAGGGGAATTTAAAAAGTATAAAATAATTCAAACAAATAGTAATAAAGGGTTTGCAGGGGGCAATAATATTGGAATTAAGTACGCTATTCAAGAAGGTGCACAATATGTATTGCTATTAAATAATGATACTTTGGTGGAAGTTGAATTTTTAACTAATTTAATAGATGAAACCCTTAACGTAGAGGAGAAACCAGGTATATCGATTGGTAAAATTTATTACAACCATGGAATTAGGAGGATATGGTATGCTGGTGGCGGCATTAATTATTTTAAAGGGGAATCTTTTCAAATTGGATGTGGAGAAGCTGATAATGGTCAATATGATAGGGAAAAAAATGTAGATTTTGCCACAGGGTGTATGATGCTAATTGATAAAGAAGTAATAGAAAAAGTAGGATACTTATCAGAAGAATATTTTTTATATTATGAGGATACTGATTATTGTATGAAGGTAAGCAAAGCAGGCTACAAAATATTGTATTGTCCTAAGTCATTAATTTATCACAAGGTAAGTGGTTCAACGGGAGTCTTATCAGAAACTTATCAATTTTATATGTGCAGAAATAGGTATTTATTCATAAAAAGAAATTTTGGAGATAGATACAAGGCTATGGCTACCCTTTATACAAATATATATATGCTGCATTGTATACTTATTGGAAGATATAATTATAAGAATGTAGTTAAAGCTATAAAAAGTTATAATTTTTTAAAGAAAAGAAACCAGAAGAGGAGCATATGTAATTGAATATATTATATATATCTCATGAAATGGAATTAGGTGGCGCGACAATTGCATTATTAGAATTAATTGATGAAATGATATTAAAAGGTAATAATGTCTTTGTAACAGTTATAGCTAAAGAAGGAGCTTTTTATGAAGAGATAAGTAAAAGAGAGGTTAAGTTAATTATAGTTACCTATTATTTTTGGTTAAACAAGAAAATCAAAATAAGAAGTAAAGTGAAATTTTTATATGAAAATATTATTAACATTATTAATGCAAGAAAAATTTCTAGAATAATTAAGCAAAATAAAATAGATTTAATTCATACAAATACAAGTGTGGTTAACTTTGGATTGTTGCTAAGTAAGAATACTGGAATACCTCATATATTTCATGTAAGAGAGTTTGCTGAAAGAGGGTTGAATTTTAAATACTTTTTATCAAAAAAGAAATGTTTAAGTTTCATATACAAGTACTCAGAAAAAATAATAGTTATATCTAAAGCTTTGTATGATGAAAATCTTGAGAACTTTAGTAAAGATAAACTTACCCTAATATATGATGGAGTTTCTATTAGAAATTTAAAAAAGAAATCAGAAAACATAAAAACATTAAAGCCTTTTAATATTATGATTGTTGGTGAGGTAGCTCCTCATAAAAGAACAAAAGATGCTGTTCTAGCTGTGAATAATTTGATAAAAAAAGGTTATGATGAAATTATGCTTTTTATTGTTGGAAATGGTAATGAAGATTATATTCAAGAGATAAGAGGAGTTATTAAAGAAAATAATATTGAAGGAAATGTAATATTAATGGGTTTTAGAGTTGACATAGATGTCCTGAGAGCAGGTATTTGCCTTGAAGTAGTATGTTCAGGTAGCGAGGGTTTTGGAAGAGTTACCATAGAGGCTATGTTTAACGAAAACCCAGTGATAGGCGCTAATAACACAGCTACTGGGGAGCTTATAATAAATAATTTTAATGGATTATTATATGAAACAGGTGATTATATTGGGTTATCAGAAAAAATTAAATATTTTATTGATAATCCAAATGAAATTGAAAGAATGGGTGTTAATGGTCATTCCTATGCTATTGAAAGATTTACATCAAAAAGGAATGCAGAAGAAATATATAAACTATATAATGAAATTTTAAAATCATAGGAAAATATATTTCAGGTTAAGGGAGTGGGGAATACAATGTATCAAGATATATTAGTTAGAAAAAAATTAAAACTCAATTTATTTGAGCTTTTATTTATAATCTATAGTTTTTTTCAAATGTTCCTATTTACTTGGCTATGGAATAAAAATTTTTATCAATATATTTTTATGGTTTATATTATATATTTTATAATTGTTGTTGTAGATTCTAAGAAAAAGCATAATTCTAAGGTGAGGATCATAGGAGTTATATTTGTTTTAGTAAATATTACGGTTATTTACTTGAATATAAGTGAAAATGGCATATCTGCTCACTTGTTAAAGAATGTATTTAATGTATTTTCAAATATATTTATTATTATTTTTTTTGGGTTTATTATTAAGAATAAGAGAGAAGCATTAGAAAGGTTAATAATAAAAAATTTGTCAGTAGTGCTTAATTTATATTTTTTCATTAATGTTCCAATTATTATAAAACAAATAGGTAACACAGGCTTCATGATGAGATTTACAGATGGTAACCCGTTGTATTTTGATCAAATAACTGGATTAATAGGCGTAAATGGAACACACAGAATGACATTCTACTGGGTAGCATTAACGCTAATAAATATATATATTTATCAAAAATACAAAAAAAAATTTATACTCTGGATGACAATATCTGAAATAATCTTTATGGTAATAATATCTTCGTATTGTGATAATACAGCTTTTTATTATTTTTTTCCTATAATTATATTACAATTTTTCATAAAGGAGTTCTTGAAAATTAATATTAGAGGCTTTGTAAAATTTATCAGCATAATAGTAGTGGTTACCATATGTGGTGTATATATATACAACAATAATGAGCAAGTTAATGAATTTTATAATTCAAGGATTAAAGAAAAATATGAGCAGTATTCTGGAAAAAGTGGGGAGCAAGAAGATGAGGAAAGAGTAATTTTGTTTAAATACGCTTTGGACTATGGGAATGGATATAAGTTAGGTTCTGGTATAGGAAGTGCAACCTATGGAGACATTATGTTACCACCACATTTTGGTATGAATGAAATATCAATTATAACTTATCAAGGAGGACTTATTTATTTATTATCTATTATACTCTTGTACTCTTATTATTCTATTAGACTCCTTTATTTCTCTAATAAAATAAAACTAATTAGATTTTTTGCTTATTTAATAATGGTTATTAATTATACAGTCATGTCAATATATACTCAGGTATTTAGTACATTTGAGATGATATTTATGTTAGCAATAATTCTAAGCATTTTTAATTTTAAATATACTGAAAAGATTGAAGATAAGCATGAGAATTTAGATAAATATGATAGTTTATTAAATATTGAATAATTTAAATGTTGAAAGGATTGAAAAAATGAGGACACAAAACACTATAAGAAATACTGCTTATGGTTTAGTTGGGCAGTTGATTGGAACTATACTTAGTTTTGTAAATCGTACCGTATTTATTTATATATTAGGTGCTAATTATTTGGGGATAAACGGATTGTTTGGTAATATACTTTCTATGTTATCTTTAGCGGAACTAGGCGTAGGTAGTGCAATAATATATAGTATGTACAAGCCTTTGGCAGAAAAAGATGAAATTAAGATTAAGGCTATAATGGGCTTGTATGCAACTGCTTATCGTATTATCGGGTGTACAGTTGCAATAATAGGGCTTCTATTGCTTCCCTTTTTAAATTATTTAATTAAGGATAAACCTAATATACCAAATTTAAATATAATATACTTATTGTTTTTAGCTAATTCTGTTATCACATATTTTTTCGCTTATAAAAGTTCACTTATAATGGCAGACCAAAAAAATTATATTAATATCATAAATCAAGTTTGCTTCAATTTTGTTCAAAATATTATTCAAATCATCCTGCTCCTAGTTACAAGAAAATACTTGTTGTATTTAGGACTTCAGGTTATATTTAGTTTTTTAATGAATTTTTCAATTTCTAAAAAAGCTGATAAAATATATCCTTATTTAAAAACAGGCGAAAAAAAATATTTAGATAAGGAGATTAAAAAAAGTATATTTAAAAACACAGGTGCAATGATGTCTCATAAGATTGGTGGTGTAGTAGTTAGTAGTACAGATAACATTTTAATATCTACTTTTATCGGAGTATATTGGGTAGGGTTATATTCTAATTATGTTATGATTATTGCTATGATTAATGGGGTATTAGGACAGGTATTTACAGCTTTAACCGCCAGTATTGGTAATCTAAATGCTATAGAAAGTAATGAAAAATCTCATGAGGTATTCAATATATTATTTTTTATGAATTTTTGGTTATATGGGTTTTGTAGTATAGCATTGTTGGCGTTATTTAATCCTTTTATTAAAATGTGGATAGGCTATAAGTATATAATGGATGACTATATCGTAATTATGATTGTACTGAATTTTTTTGTGATGGGGATGAGACAAACGGTTTTAATGTATAACATTACTTTAGGATTGTTTTGGAATTATAGGTTTAAACCCTGGTTTGAGGCACTAATAAATATGGCGGCCTCTATTATATTGCTTAAAAAATTTGGTGTTGCGGGGGTATTTTTAGGGACATTTATAAGTACAATGACAACATCCTTTTGGGTAGAACCATATGTACTATATAAACGTGGGTTTGGAAGGCCAATTAGACCATATTTTATAAAGTATACAATCTATACATTAATTACAATTGGTGCAGCAATAATAACAATATTAGCCTGTTCTTTGTTTACTAAATATACGATTTTAAGTATAGTTGGCAGAGGATTATTTTGTCTGATCATTCCTAATGTAATATTTGCAAGTATATTTTTAAGAACTAATGAATTTAAACATTTACAGGGAGTAGTTAATGGGATGATGCACAAGTGAAGTGACTTTATAATGCTTCAAACCATTAACTACTGTGAGTTTATATTAGGCATAGTTTTTATTGAACTTTCTTTAGTCTTATAAATATATTTTGTTGGATAGAAAAAGAAATTTAATATATTTATCTTATATGCTATATATCCAGCAATGATAGGAATAGAAACACCTAGAATTAAGCCTAAAGCTGTATGCAATGCAAAATTATCTATTTTGAAAATTTTTGATAAAACTATACGAATACCTGCCATTGGTATTACATGTAGCAAATAAATATGAAAAGAATATTTTCCGATTATATTCAATATATTTCTAATAAAATTATTTATTGTAGATAAAAGACTTGTAACAAAAATTGCAAATAAAGATCCTGTTAGTGATAATGCTATTTCTAAAATACTGCTTATAAATTTATTATGGATATAAATGAATTTAGTATAAGCTAATATATTTAAAAAAATATATATAAGAGAAAATAATGCTAAAGCCAAATTGTTTGTTACAAGGGTTTTATTTTTTAAATATAACATTTTTCCTATATAAAAATAGAATGCATAATCACAAAAACTATCTATTAAAAAAATATTTGTTACTAGATAGGGTGATGCGAATTTTAATATAATGAGTATTGATAAGATAATATATTTATTTTTCAGCAATATTTCTAACAAAGGAATTATTAAGAATATAATTAATAATGTATACAAAAACCAAAATTGAAATAATGGGACAATTGGTATTCTTAGCAAATTTATTATGCTCACAGTACCATTAGTTTTTGAACTTAAAATAATATTAATCGTGGATTGTACTAGTGTAAATACAAAATATGGTATTCCTAGGTTTAAGATGTTATTGAAGGATATTTTTTTATATTTGCTGAAAGAATCGATTTGCTTGGTTTTGGCATATAGATACCCACTTAAAATAAAAAATAAGGGCATAGCAAAGCTATCCACAGTAAAGTCTATATATTTAAAACTTGAGTAGTTATACATATTAGCTGAAATAAAACCTCTAAACATATGGACAGTAACAACTAAAAGTATTGCAAAGGCTTTTGTACGAATAATCCATTCCTCTCTGGAATATTCCAATGGGACTACCTCCTTTAATTATAATTCACTAAATTTAAGCTGAAATATTTACAATCATAATATATTATGTAAATAAGAAAGGTTATATAACGGAATTAGTTAAATATTCACATATGATAGGTAAGTTTTATAAAACAAAAAACAAGCGAGGCTTTTTTAAATTAATCCCACATTTTTGAGCTTAAACGAACTGAATCAAATCCATCAATCCTCGCAACTATACTTTTATCATTATCTGAATCTATTCCGTATACTGCAGTTACTCCCGAACCATTTACCAAGGAAGCATTTTTATATATCTCATAAAATTTATAACCGTCTGTAGCATAAACTTGACCTTTTAATAAAGTGTCATCAGTTATATTACCTGTAAAAGCATTACCAACTATTGAAAATCCAAAATATGCCTTTGAATTTTCAAAATCTATAGCTGAAGTGCAGCCGATGGGAACTTCTGTATTTGTAGTTTTACCCCATCCCACCTGGAATAAAAAGGCGGTTTCAAAGTTTAAATTTTGTTTTGATTTGGTTCCTGTAGTTGGTCTATCATATCTTAGTACGGAAACTAGCCTTGAGTCTGATAGGAATAATACACAGTTTTTTAAAGGAATAATTTGTGTTGTTTGCGTAGGACCATATCCAATAGGCGATGATTTAGTCCAAGTTACTCCCATATCTTTGCTGAAAAATATCATTTGAGCACCAATGCCATCACCTATACACGTCCATAACATTGGCTTTCCAGCTGAATTTAATTCGTAGGGGTCTATAGCACAATCGTGAGTATGAAATTTTGTATTGCCATCTTCAATAAAACCTTCTTGTTTGTAAATATCAAAACATTCTTTTATTGTTACACCATAGTCTTCGCTAATATATGCCTTTGAAGCAGCTCCTATTGTGTTGCTATATTGAGTAAACATTACATAGTTCTTGTAAGTTTTCGCTCCAAATAAATCATGTGTTGGGGAGTTTAGCATATCAAATACTTTTTTAAAGGAAGCAAAGTTATTTGTTGATAAGAATATTTTACCATTTTTATCCCATACTAAAACATTACCATTATCGAGTATCAACATTTTATAAAGAGAAGTTGCGCCTATAACTGTGCCTACATTTGTGGAAAACTGGTCAACACCCCAATTATCAGAACGGTATATTATATTACCAACCGCGCAGTATGACTTGCTATCTTTAACTGCTAGCAATGTGCCTACTGAAGTAATGGTGTTTAGAACTTTTGGAGTAGGGGCTTTATTATTATAATCCCCTATAATTTGTGAGGGGTTTTCTTGTGAAGGGTTCTGAACATATACAGATGCAGTTAAATTACTTTTTCCATTCCAACCATTTATATTCATAAATTTAACATTTTGGAACCGCTTAGTTTTAATAGAGTAAGTTCCAGAAGTTGATATAAAATTTAATGAATTACCCGTATTTAAATTGATCAATTGCAATGGAGTAGTGGTATAAACCCCAGGGGAAATTTCACCGTACACGTATATAAGCGTATCATAAGATTTTGTCACTTTCAAAAATATTTCTTCATAATGTGAAGAATCAAAAATTACGGTTTTGTCCGAAGTGGGTGAATTGAAGATTGATACTACTGAGGGATTACTAGGACCAGCGCAACTAATTATAATATTTTGGGGATACAACTCTCCGTTAATCCCAGTACTATTTACAGTTATAGTGTGATTGCCTTTTGACAATGATGATATATCAAGAGCGTAACTAAAACCGCTTGTTGCACCACCAATATAGCCAGGGAAAGCAGTATTTACATCTGGTCTTTCTATTCCTAAAATTGCATCTCCATTGTATATATTATCAACATAGACTTGTACATTTTTAATTCCAGAAGGAGCAAGAGCCCAACCATTAATGGAAAGTGGAATTTCTGAAGTCGTTATAGTTAAACCATCTTCTGGAGTGTCTATGAATGCTCTTGAGGGTAAATTTACAGTTAGTATAATATCTTGTGACAATATAGCACCGTTAACCCCAGTACTATTTACAGTTATAGTGTGATTGCCTTTTGACAATGATGATATATCAAGAGCGTAACTAAAACCACTTGTTGCACCACCAATATAGCCAGGGAAAGCAGTATTTACATCTGGCCTTGGTATTCCTAAAATGGCATCGCCCTTGTATATATTATCAATGCATACTTGTACATTTTTAATTCCAGAAGGATCAAGTGCCCAGCCATCAATGGAAAGTGGAGTTTCAGAAGCGGTTATAGTTACCCTATCTGTTGGAGTGTCTATAAATAATTTTGGTGAAGAGGTTCTAGCTTCAACTATTACTGAAGTAGTAGTACTAGATAAACCAATAATTAAAAGAGTAACTATAAATACAAATTGCAAAAACTTTTTCATTGTTAACCTCCTTTTTAACATTGTTATTATTGATTATTTTACCATTTATAAAATAAATTTACAATTAAAAAATGAATATTTTGTATTGTATGGAGATAAAAATCACATGAAGTATTAACTTTAATATAATGATTATAAATCTAAAGAAAAATATTATTTGTTAAAGATAAAGATTAGTCTGGTATATGCATAATCTTAGGAGATGATAAAATGGATAATAAATTAAATTTACTAGAGGCTACGGATGATACACCGTCTAGAACTACAGTGTATTCAAGCTCTAAAATTAATTTGCTTCTCGCAGATAAGGAGAAAAAATCAAGTTATGATGCAAGAGACTATGGAGCAAAAGGTGATGGTATTACAGATGACACTTTATCAATAGAAAATGCAATTAATAGTGCGTTTATGAATGGCGGAGGTACGGTATATTTTCACTCTAATATCTATATTGCATCATCTATAATTCTTAAAGAAAAAGTTAGGCTTTTGGGTGATGGAGAATCTTCTGTGATTGTAATGAAAAACGACACTAATGATAACTTTATAAAAGTATTTGATGAATATACGGGTTGGTGTGGATTAGAATCGCTGAAGATTGATGGTAATAAAACGAATAACAAAAAAGGACATGCAGTTTATTTTGCTAGGTCAGTTTATGGTGATGACAGCCATTTATTTCTCAAAAACATTCATATTACAGAGGCTCCAGAAGATGGATTTAGAGTATATGGAGGGCAACACAGAGAGGGAAGATATATAAATGTTACTATAGATTACTGTGGAGGGTTTGGGTTTTATCATGATGGTTCAGACAATAATATGGTTTGTATAACAAGTTGGAGAAATGGATTAGCAGGATTTTATGAAAATGGAAGTGCAAACCGATGGCTCAGTTGTAAAACATTTCAATGTAATACAATAAACCGTTCATCTCATGATTCAGCAGGATGGCTTATATATAATGGCCAAAGGAATACTTTTACTGATTGTCAGGCACAGGAAAGTTATGGTCATGGTTGGTATTTGGAGGTTTGTAGGGATATGACATTGCAAGGATGCGTAGCAGATTCTAATGGGATAACTTCGTTAAATCAACAAACCACATCAGATCTTACTAAGAATGGTTTTGATATAAATGTTTGTTCAAATGTAGTATTAAACAGTTGTATGTGTACAGACTTTAGGCAAGATGATAGTGGTAAATATAAAACACAAAATATTGGTGTGCATTTGAGTTATTGTACTGACTGCATAATTAATATAACTTGTTCTAAACAACAGATTGATGTTAAAGAGGATCATGATGAGGGAGTATATGAAAACTTGAAAATTATTAATGGAATCCCAATAGAATATCTAAAAATAGGTGGTACCATAGCACAACGATTAGAAGGAACGGAGGATGCTATGATAGAAATTCATAGGGATAATTCGAAAAATTGGGCGTATGGACAAAATGGCTTAGATAAAAGCTTCCGAATTGATAGATATGACCCTGATACTGAATCATGGCAAGATTCACCAATAAATCTTCCTATAAGCGGTGGTGCTGTTTTGGGCGGATTATTATTAAAAGATAACTCAATAGTTAATGCTACAAATATAAATACTCCTGTAAGTATTGGAGGTGTAATGATTGTTACTAAAGCTGCAATTCCAACAACAGGTACTTGGACAAAAGGAGCTTTAGTCTATAATAGCAACCCTAAAGTTAATGGTTATATTGGATGGGTGTGTATTACAACAGGTACTCCAGGGGTTTGGAAAGGATTTGGATTGATTCAAACTTAGAAATTTATAATTAAATTACAATAGAAAAATAGATAGAGGGCGTAGTCTCTCTTTCTATACGTTATTTACTTTAGTAATAATAAAGGGATTTAAAGAATAAAATTATAGAAGGTTGTTTTATTTGATATAAAAAAGATAAACAGAAAGGGGGTGAGTGTATTATAAAAGTGGAATTTAAAGTATTTAAGGGTAAGTCGAAATTAGGTGAAACAGGTATTATAATATTAATTTTTATAATTATGTGGTTGCTGTCATTACCGATTCAAGTACAAGCAACCTCAGTAATATCAGTTAATAACAATAAGGTTATACAGGAAAAATTTCTTGGTGTAAATGCAGTTTATCATGGATTTGCATATATGCCAGAGGAAGAGAGCAAAGGGATGAATGACAATTATAGAAAAATAGAATTTAATAGAGTAGAAAATATGAATTTACATATAGCAAGGACTTGGTACAGACCTGATTTTGCTTGTGGAGATGACCTAATGAACAATTTTGATTGGAATTCAGTTAAGATGAAGGCATTTTATTCTTGGTGCCAAAAAATGAAAGATCGAAATGTAGATATTGCAATTAATCCTTGGTGGTCTAGTGGTACTAATGCTGATGTTTGGTGGGGAGGGCAAAGCTATCAGTGGAAAGTATACTTGCCTAGATTTTCTGAGTGGTTAAGTGAATCCATAAATCAATTAGTAAATGTTAGGGGTTTTACTAATATAAAATATGTTATTCTGCTAACTGAGGGGTCTCAGGGCTATTTGGATACAGAAAAACCTTCCGGATTTTTATCTCTATGGGACTGGCACAGGAATATTATTAAGGAAGTACATATAAAATTGGTGGAGGATAATAGAAGAAATCTTGTGAAAATAGTTGGGCCTAATAATGGTAATGGAGGTGAACACTTTGAGGAGGCGGTCCTGGGTTGTAGTAATGAAATAGATATTTTAAGTGGGCACAACTATGATTTACATGATTATAACGCTTGGTATGATGAAGCTAAGAAAATGGTTGATTATGCTAAAATTATAAATAAACCAATGTGGTTTGATGAATACGGGGAAACAGATAAAAATTTAAGATTCTCACCACTCTATGGAAATTATATTGCACAGGCAGTAGCTGGATTTATGAATGCGGGATGTGCTACATCAATGTTATGGCTATTATTTGACCAAGGTTATCCATATCCACTTGATAAAATCAGTAATAAGGATTCCTTTTATAATGGGATACATGAATGGGGAACTACTTATTGGCTGCCCGAGAGTATGGAACCTAGGCCAAGTTTCTATGCGTTTAGTATGATAAGTAAATTGATGGGAGGGGCTGGTACTAAAGTTTATGAAACAACGTGTAGTAGAGATGTGTATATTTCTGCTAGCAAGCAACTAGATCAAAATTGGAGTTTCCTTATTGTAAATGGTAGTAATTTAGAGAAGGATATAAGTGTGAATTTATCTATTGATATTAATAAAAGATTATACCGTTATTTATATGATCCTACATTAATACGGACAAATGTAGAATCAAAAATTATAAGTCATGATAAGATATTTAATAAAGTTCTGAATAACTTTACTGATACAATACCACCTAAGGCAGTGGTGATATATAGTAGCATTAATGATTCTCACAAGGGGTTATCAGTGCTTAATAATATAAACGATACATTTAAATTTGTTTTGAGTTGTATTATTGTTCTATCAGTCATTTTAATTGCTGTGGTTGTAAGTAAAATTAGACCCAGGAGTTAGCGCTAATATAGGCTGCATATCTTAATTTTTTTTATAAAGGAGTCTCGTTTCTATAATGAAGAAGGCATATATTAAAAGTAGACTTGACAAAGCAGACCTGTAATAATACAATACATATATGGAAAATAATAACAAAGCGGAGGAGCACCATGAGAGAAGAAAATGACATAGAATTTAATGATTATTTAAATATAATTAGGAAGAAGATTGTTGTTATATTATTTATAATAATTTGTCCAACGCTTATAGCTGGGTTATTAAGTTTTTATGTGATAAAGCCTGTATACGAGGCTAAAGCTACTGTCATTGTTGGAAAGGATAGTACGGATAAAATTACGCAAAGTGAAGTAATGATGTATCAAGATTTAATAAAAACCTACAGTGAAATTGGGAAATCAAGGGTAGTAGCTGAAAATGCCATTAAAAATCTAAAATCAGGGATAGTTGTTAAAGAATTTATGTTGGATTTGAGTATTACGCCTAAAATAGGTACACAAATAATAGAAATATCTTATAAAAGCAAAAATCCGGAAATAGCGGCGGAAGGAGCTAATGCTTTATCACAGGCATTTATTGAAGAATCCCAAAATCTTTTACCCTCAGGAATTGCAAAAATAATGGACAAGGCTCTAATTCCTGAATTACCTATTACACCTAAAAAAAAGTTTAATATTTCTATAGGATTTATAATAGGGCTAATATTGTCATTAGGGTTAGTTTTATTAATTAATTACTTAAATAACACAATTAAAAGTGAAGATGATGTACAACGATATTTAAATCTACCTATGGTGGGAATAATTCCTAAACAAAATAAAATGGTGAATCTTATTGTAGAAAGAGAGCCGAAATCTCCAGTTACAGAAGCATTTAAATCCATGCGAACGAATTTGTTGTTTTCCATGGAAAACAGAGGTATAAAGACCTTAATGGTTTGTAGCCCAGGGCCTAAAGATGGTAAAACTTCAGTTTCCACAAACATTGCGTCTACCATAGCACAGACCGGGAAAAGCATTTTACTTATTGATTGTGATCTTAGGAAACCTTGTATACACAGACACTTTAATATTACTAACAATGCAAAAGGTTTGGTGGATATAGTTTTACAAGAAAGAAAAATTGAGGAAATTTCAATAGGAATTGACGATAAATTTGATGTGTTAACTGCTGGAAAAGCTAATTATAATCCATCAGAGTTATTATCATCTCAGAAAATGAAGGACTTTATTAAGGACATGGAAAAAAAGTATGATTACGTAATATTAGATACTCCTCCAATAATTGCATTTGCTGATGCTCTTACCTTGGCCACTGAGAAAATCGGAGTAATATTAGTAATAGGTTCAGAGGAATCAACAATAGAAAACTGCAAAAAATCAAAACAACTATTATTAAATATCAACGCTACAATAATTGGAATTGTATTAAATAAAGTAGATAAAAGGTCATTTATAGGCTATGGATATGATTACTATTCTTATGATAAAGAAAAGAGCAGTAGATTAAGAAATAAGAGTGGGAGAAAAAAACGAAATAATAATGAGAAGCCTAATCCTATAAATATTTAGTAATAAAATCAAAACCTGTCGTTAAATATAACATAGGGAAAGAAAACAGGGCATAAACTAAAAAGGGGGGATGAAGATGGGATATGATATAAAGAGGGAATTAATTAATTTTAGCACTGATTATACTACTCATAATGAAAGATAAAAATAAAAGGAAACTATGGATTAAAATTGTTTTATGTGCATTTATTATTATCATACTAGTTGTGGGGGTAACCTTTAGTTACACCTATTATCAATTTAGTAAAGTAAATACTACAATAATATCAAAAAGTGATGGGGATTTAGGTATTATCATTGAGGCACCCTTAAAAATACATAAAAATTCAAGGGTTAAACTTGAAGTGCCGATGCAAAAGGAAGAGGTTAACGAAATAATAAATATTGCACTTTTTGGTATAGATAGAAGAGGTGTGAATGAACCAAGTCGTTCAGATTCTATAATGATACTTTCTATAGATAAAAAGCATAAAAAAATAAAAATGTCATCTATTATGAGAGATACCTATGTAGAAATAAAAAACCATGGTGGTACAAAGATTAATCATGCATATGCTTATGGGGGTGCACAGCTTGCCATAAGAACTATTAATGAAAATTTTAATTTAGATATTAGAGATTATGTTATGGTTGATTTTTTTAAACTTGAAAAAATAATAGATACTATTGGTGGAGTAACTATACAAGTTAATCAAGATGAAATTGAATTGCTAAACAGTTATATGATTGAAGTTGCTAATATTGAGAAAAGAGAAGTATGTGAAGTTACAAAATCGGGACTGCA
This sequence comes from Clostridium tagluense, assembly GCF_003865095.1. GTDB lineage: Bacteria > Bacillota > Clostridia > Clostridiales > Clostridiaceae > Clostridium_AD > Clostridium_AD tagluense. The sequence continues at coordinate 25,911 of NZ_BHYK01000033.1, forward strand.
GACTCTAAACGGACTTCAGGCTGTTGCATATTCACGGATACGTTATACTGTTGGTGGTGATTTTCGGAGAACAGAAAGACAAAGGATTGTATTATCAGCTATGATAACAAAAATTCAATCATTAGGAATAACAGAATTTCCATCTGTAGTTTCTAAGATTCTACCCTATACTGAAACAAGCATGAAGAGTATGGACATAATAAAGCTTGGTACAAAGGTGCTCACATCTAATATAACGACCTTGGAGCAGGCGAGATTCCCATTAGATGGATACTGCAAAGGAAAAATAATGGATGAGGTGTGGTATTTGATTGCTGATATGGATGCTACTGCAGACCAACTTCATAATTTTATTTACGAAGACATAAAACCAGTGCCTAAAGCCTCTCAGTTTTAAAAAGAAAGAAGAGAATATCCTAAATAGAGTAGACAAACTCCCTCAGTGGTAGTTTGTCTATTATTAACATTTATTTCACATGATTTACTTTATTGTAGATAATATTTTATCTACAATCTTTTTATATTCAACTTTGCTCCTAGCTCCAGTAATTATTTCACCAACTATATTGCCCTTTTTATCTACAAATATGGATACTGGATAACCTGTCATTTTAGAGATAAAATCTTCTTCTATTTTTTTATCTGGTATAAGGTTGGCATAGCTTATACCTTTTTTTTCTATTGTTGCAGTCGCATCATCTAAGCTTTCCTCACTTGTAGCATCGCCTATAATACCAATTATTCCGAAATTTTTGCTTTCCATTTCATCATTTAATTCCTGAAGTTCTGGCAATTCCTTTATGCATGGATTACACAAAGTTCCCCAAAAGTTTATCATTGTAAGGTTATTCCCATTAAAAATATCGCTGCTTTTGTATTTCCTACCATTTATACCTTTCAATGTGAAGCTAATAGTTTTCAATGCCATTATTGGATCTTCCTTTTTAACAACCACTACAGATTTAGTGCTTTCAGGTAAATTAACCTTTTTATTTATTTGAGAATAAATTATTAAGCTAAAAATAACAGTTGAAATTAAAGCTAATGATAATACTTTTTTAGTCATTTTTTCTACCTTTCCTTATAAATTTATATATTTATTTGAATGTACCTTTTAACTTCCTTTTTATAAACCCTCTTGAAATAGCATTTTTAGGGCAAGTTTTTATACATTCACCACATCGAATGCATTCTCTGCTATTTGGATTTTCATATACCTTTATATCTAACTTACATGCATTTGTACATTTATTGCAGGACACACATTTGTTTTTATCAACCTTAAATGAATAAAAACTAATAGGATTAAACAACGAATAAAATGCTCCTAATGGGCAAATATATCTGCAGAATACTCTATAAATACTCATAGATAAAAATATAATTATTATAAGTAATGATACCTTCCACGCAAATAAAAATCCTATTGCTCCTCTTAATTCTTTATTTGATAATACTAAAGGAATTCCACCCTCCAATGTACCTGCTGGACATATTAATTTACAAAAATATGGGTCACTATTTCCTAAATCATTAAGTAGAGCTGCTCCTAGCGGAAGTATTATAACAAATACTGCAAGTATTACATATTTAAGATACTTTAAAACATTGTTTATTTTGCTACTAACCTTTATCTTAGGAAAAGGTATTTTATGTAGCAATTCTTGAATTAAGCCAAATGGACATACCCACCCACAAATTAGCCTACCGAATAGTATTCCAAGTAGTGATGCGAAGCCCAAGACATAATAGGAAACATTGTACCGGATACTACCAATTACAGCCTGCATAGAGCCTATTGGGCAAGAACCAATAGCCCCAGGGCAAGAATAGCAGTTTAATCCTGGTACACATATTTTTTTAAAATTACCTTTATAAATAGTTCCATTTTTAAAACCTTTTAAATTACCATTTATGACTATGCTTGATACTACTTGAACTATACGTCTTCTAAAATCTTTAACCAATTCCTATACACTCCAAGCAAATATTTATTGCTTTCTTTAATATGGTGCTATATTCCCCCCTGTTTACTCCTAAAAAAATCAAGCATATACTGGCTATAAGAATTCCATATTGTTTTACTTTAAGATTCACACTATAACCCCCTTATAGAATCGAAAAACTAATATATAGTTATTTCACTTCTTTTAGAAGCTTTTCAATAATTTTTGTATATTCAGCTTTAGTTTTATCTCCAACTATTATATCACCAACAATATTTCCGTTACTATCAACAAAGAATGAAGTTGGATAACCTGATATATATCCAAGGGGGCCATCATATTTCATTACATCGTCTGGAATAACATTTGTGAATAGTACACCTTTTTCTGTAACAATTTTTTTAGCTTTTTCAGCTAAACTTTTATCTACAGCATCTTTTGTATATACATCAGAAGCAACACCAAGTACTCCAAATTTATTATTAGCTAATTCTTTACTTAAGGATTGAAGTGTAGGCATTTCATCAATACAATATCCACAATAAGTAGCCCATAGATTAACCATAGTTAACTTGTTTTTATTAAACACTTCACTAGAAACTTCAGTGCCATCTAAATCTTTTAATTTAAATTTAAAATTATTCGTTTCTTTAAATAAATCTGCTAGAGTTAAAGGTTTAAATGTGCTGATTGTGCTTTTTATAGCCATGGCATCATCATAAAGTTCTTTATAAATCACTTTCTCTCCATCTGGCAAGTCCTTGTCATTGAAATTGTTGTATCCAAAGTAGAAAACAAAATTTTCTTTTTCACCTAGTTTCTGTTGATTTTCACATTTTACATCTTTCTTAATTTGAACTTCTGATGGCAATTTATCTTTCTTATAAACTACTATAGAATAAAAATCTTTTCCCTTTGACAATATTTCACTAGTTTTAGCCTTGTTTTCTTTTTTATCTTTTATTTTTGAAGCTTCTTCATATTGTTTTATTAAATCTTTTGATATATAAGAAACTTTTTTTCCACCATATACTGGCTTAGTATTATCTTCATCGTCAGCATTAGGAATTCCATCTACTAATATGTTATCATCATACTTTGTCCATAGTACTGCATTAATTTTATATTCTACGCCTAGAGAATTCTTCTTTATATATCCTTGCTTTCTTCTTTCTTGCTGAGGTGTTAATATGGGTTGTACAACCTTATTTTGAAGTATTACTGGTTTCTTAGTTACTGGTTGTTTATTTTTCACTGTTACAAAAACTGCTGAGGATATTACTATCAAAGAAAGCACTAAGGCTATTGATATATTTTTTTTGTTCATAAACATGCCACCCCCAATAAATTTATTATATATAATCATATTTATGTTACGATATTTGCTATTATGATTAGGCATACATAAAAATAGCCAAACTACCCAGTGGTAGTTTGGCTATTTCAACTTATTCTATTAATTTTTTTAACCTTAAAAAGTCTTCTGCAACTTTTTTAGGGTCTTCTCCATTATCTGCTTTTAAATTAAGCTTTTGCATGTCTTCGTCTGTAACTTTCCCCTCCAGTTGTAGTAATACTCCTTTTAATTCTGGAAATTTTTTTAATGATTCTGAGCGAACTATAGGAACTGGATTGTAAGGTGGGAAGAAATTCTTATCATCTTTTAAAAGTGCAAGATCGAATTTTTGTAATAATCCATCCGTAGAGTTTGCATCTAAAACCTGTGTTTCATTTTTATCAAGGGCTGTATATCTAAGGCCGCCATCGATACCTTTTACATTTTTAAAATTAAGATTATATTTTTTTTGAAGCCCAGGATAACCATCTGATCTATTCGTAAATTCCATAGTAAAGCCAGCATTTAGTGTAGGACTTATTTTTGCTAAATCAGAAACAGTCTTTAAATTATTTTTTTTAGCAAGAGCTTTGTTTACTGCCATTATATAAGCATTATTAAAACCTATGGGTTTCATTAACTCTATACCATAATTTTTAGCAAAATCTTCTTTTACTACATTATAAGTTTTAGCTGGGTCACTAATAGAAGGTTTTTTTAGTATAGTTATGAGACCCGTACCAGTATATTCTACATAACAATCTAAATTTTTTGATTTCATAGCATTAAATATTACAGCAGTTCCTCCTAAATTGAATTTTCTTTCAACTTTATATTTTGTCTTATGTTCTATTAAAGAGGCCACCATATTTCCAAGTATTATTTGTTCATTATAATTTTTAGAACCTACTACTATTGTGTTTTTGCTTTTATTTAAACTTGAAACTAAGGATCCTACGATTAGTATAACAACTAATAGCATTGCCCCAATTCTAAATTTTTTGTTTTTAAATAGGGAATTAGTTTTGGAGGCTTTACTAGTAGTTCTTATACCTTCTGGAACTACTACGTTTTCTACCTTGCCTAAAATGAAATCTAGAAGAATAGCAAGTAGACAAGCAGGAATGGCTCCAGCTAGTATCATATTATTATTAACAGTTGAAACACCAGAATATACTAAGTATCCTAGACCACCAGCACCTATAAATGCTGCGATGGTCATAAGTCCTACTGCTGTAACTGAAGATACCCTAATACCTGACATTATAATAGGCATAGCTAGAGGGAAACGAACTTTGAGTAATACTTGAGTTTGGGTAAGTCCCATACCATCAGAAGCTTCAATAAGTGCAGGGCTTATATTAGTTAGTCCTGTATATGTATTTTTTACAATAGGTAGAAGAGAATACATAACTACCATTATAACTGCTGGTGTACTGCCAATGCCGACTAGGGGTATTAAAAATCCGAGTAGTGCTAAACTTGGTATAGATTGAACAATATTTGTAAAACCAATGACAGGACCTGAAAGTTTTCTAAACCTAACTATAAGTATTGCAAGGGGTATAGCAATTATTATAGACATTAAAATTGAAAATACAGTTAGCTGAACATGTTGCATAAGCAAATCTGATATTTCAGTTTTTCTTTCTATTACGAAATTTATAAAAGAAGTTATACTATTCATTGTCATCTACCTCCTCATCATCTATAAATTGATTACTTAATATAGATAAAAGACTGCTTTTGGTAATGAGGCCTGACAGCTTTAAGTTTTCATCTGTTACAGGAACAAAGCTTATGTCCTCTTTCTTTATAAGTTCTAATACATCAATTATAGAATCTTCATTATTTACGGTTATAATATCTTTTATCATTATATCTTTAAGCTTTTTAGTTTTATCTGGATTTTTTCTAATTTGTTTTAAAGTAACAAGTCCACATAAAAGATTAGCTTTATCTACCACAAGTAAACTATCTACATGACTAGATTTCATTATTTCGATTGCTTGTAGAATTGTTCGCTCTCCTACTGATTTTATAGGCATTTCTATCATAATATCTTTTGCCTTAATTAGTTCAGGCTGATTCCAGATTCTGTTTTTACCTACAAAGTCTCGTACAAAATCATTAATAGGGCTTTTTAATAGTTCCTCGGGAGTAGCAAATTGGACTACTGATCCAGCCTCTAGGATACAAATTTTATCCCCAAGTTTTAAGGCTTCATCCATATCATGAGTTACAAATATTATGGTTTTCTTGAAGTTTTGTTGTATATTAAATATCTCATCTTGGAGTTGAGTTTTTGTTATAGGGTCTAATGCACTAAAGGGTTCATCCATTAATATTACATCAGGATCCATTATAAGAGCCCTTGCCACACCAACTCTTTGTTGCTGGCCTCCACTAAGCTGCTTAGGGTATTTATTCATATAATCCTCAGGAGCGAGGCCTACTAAATTTAATAACTCAATAACTTTTTCATTTATCTTATCCTTGGGCATTTTTTCTATAGATGCTATTAAACTAATATTCTCACCTATAGTCAAATGAGGTAAAAGACCTGCTTGCTGTATAACATAGCCCATGTTACGTCTAAGCTTTATAGTGTTTTTAGTGTTGATATTATCTCCATTAATTAAAATTTCACCAGACGTGGGAGTTAGTAATTTATTTATCATTTTTAGTGTTGTAGTTTTTCCACAACCACTAGGTCCGATAAAAACAACTAATTCTCCTTTTTCTATAGTGATATTTATATCCTTTAATATTATTTTGCCGTTTATACTTTTGTTTACGTTTTTAAATTCTATCAAAATATAGCCTCCTTAAACTTTCAAAGTAACAACTTAAGCATATCATCAGGTTGTTGCTTTGTAAAGAATGCATGTTTGCATGAAAAAAGAGTAAATTTTAAGTGATGAACTGTGAAGCGCTCTAAGAGACTTAAAAAGAGCGTGATATACTAATTTAGCAGTATATAACACCCTCTATAATTTAATCCATTAAGTTTATAGACTTTAAAAAGTCTTCTGCAACTTTTCTGGATTGTTCTCCATTATCTACTCTATAGTTCAGATCTCTCATAGTTTTATCACTAATTTTATTCTCTAAGAGTGATAATACTTCCTTTAACTCAGGATATTTCTTCAATGTTTCTGCTCTTATTATAGGAACTGCATAGTAAGGTGGGAAAAAATTCTTATCATCTTTTAAAAGCTGAAGATCAAATTTTTTAAGTAACCCATCTGTAGCAAATGCATCTAAAACCTGTGTTTCACCTTTCTCAAGCGCAGTATATCTAAGTCCACCATCTATACCTTTTGAATTTTTAAAATTTAGGTTATATAATTTTTTAACTCCAAGATAACCATCTGGCCTATTTGCAAACTCCATAGTAAATCCTGAATTTAAAGTAGGACTTATTTTTGCTAAATCAGAAATAGTATTTAAATTATTTTTTTTAGCAAGATCCTTTTTTACTGCTATTACATAAGTGTTATTAAATCCTAAGGGGCTTAATACTTCCATATCATAATTTTTAGAAAAATCCGTTTTCATGACATTATAAACTTTAGTTGGATCCTTCATAGTAGGTTTCTTAAGTATACTTACAAGACCTGTTCCAGTATATTCTACATATACATCTACATTTTTTGATTGCATAGCGCTAAATACTACAGCAGTTCCTCCTAAATTTAATTTTCTTTCAACTTTAATTTCCGTTTTACTTTCTATTAAAGAGGCAACCATATCTCCAAGTATTAATTGTTCGTTAAAGTTTTTAGAGGCTACCACAATTGTGTTTTTACTTTTTCCAAAACTAGAAACTACGGAAGATACAATGATTATAAGAACTAATATTAAGACTCCAAATTTAAATTTTTTATTGCCTAAGATTGTATTACTTTTTCTTGCTTTAGTAGGAGTGGTTCTTATACCTCTAGGTATTACTATGTTTTCTACCCTACCTAAAATGAAGTCTAGAAAAATAGCAAGCAAACAAGCAGGAATAGCTCCAGCTAGTATCATATTATTACTAACAGTTGCAACACCAGAATATACTAAAAAGCCTAAACCCCCAGCGCCTATAAAAGCGGCTATGGTCATAAGTCCTACTGCTGTAACTGAAGATATTCTAACACCTGACATTATAATGGGCATGGCTAAGGGGAAACGAACTTTTAGAAGTACTTGAGTTTGAGTAAGTCCCATACCAGCAGCAGCTTCAATAAGTGAAGGATTTACGTTAGTAAGTCCCGTATATGTGCTTTTTACAATAGGTAGAAGAGAATACATAACTACCATAACAATTGCGGGTTTACTGCCGATACCAAGTATAGGAATTAAAAATCCAAGTAATGCTAAACTTGGTATAGATTGAACTATATTTGTAAATCCAATAATGGGGCCTGAAAGTTTTCTATATCTAACTATAAGTATTCCAAGGGGTATAGCTATTACCACTGCAAGCAAAATTGAAAATATAGTTAGTTGAATATGTTGTATGAATAAATGGGAAATTTCGGATTTTCTATCTATTACGAAATTTATAAAAGAATTTATACTATTCATTATCATCTACCTCCTCATCTATAAACTGATTACTTAATATAGACAAAAGGCTGCTTTTTGTAATAAGGCCTGACAGTTTTAAGTTTTCATCTATTACAGGTACAAAGCTTATATTTTCTTTCTTTATAATTTCTAATACATCTATTATAGAATCTTCGTTATTTACCGTTATAAGATTTTTTTCCATTATATCTTTAATCTTTTTACTTTTATCTGGATTTGATCTAATTTGTTTTAAGGTAACAAGACCACATAAAAGGTTAGATTTATCTACTACAAGTAGACTATCCACATGACTAGATTTCATTATTTCAATAGCTTGGAGTATTGTTCGCTCACCAACTGATTTTATAGGCATTTCTATCATAATATCTTGTGCCTTAATGAGTTCTGGCTGATTCCATATTCTATTTTTACCTACAAAGTCTCTAACAAAATCATTAATAGGATTTTTTAATATTTCCTCTGGAGTATCAAATTGAACTACACTTCCAGCATCTAGGATACAAATTTTATCCGCTAGTTTTAAAGCCTCATCCATATCATGAGTTACGAATATTATAGTTTTCTTGAAATTTTCTTGTATGTTGAATATTTCATCTTGAAGTTGAGTTTTTGTTATAGGGTCTAATGCACTAAAAGGTTCATCCATTAATATTACATCAGGATCCATTACAAGAGCCCTTGCGACACCTACTCTTTGTTGTTGGCCTCCACTAAGTTGCTTAGGATACTTATTTATATAATCATCAGGATTAAGTCCTACTAGATTTAATAATTCAACGATTTTATTCTTTATTTTATCCTTTGGCATTTTTTCGATAGAAGCTATGAGTCCAATATTTTCGCCTATAGTTAAATGAGGAAGAAGTCCTGCTTGTTGTATAACATATCCCATATTACGCCTAAGCTTTATAGTATTTTTTTCTCCGATTTTATCTCCATTAATTAAAATATCACCAGAGGTTGGAGTTAGTAATTTATTAATCATTTTTAGTGTTGTAGTTTTTCCACAACCACTAGGTCCGATAAAAACAACTAATTGTCCTTTTTCTATAGTAATGTTTATATCTTTTAATATAGCTTTACCATTTATAGATTTACTTACATTTTTAAATTGGATCAAAGTGTAGCCTCCTTAATTATTATAAAGTAACAACTTAAGCATAACATTGAGTTGTTACTTTGTAAAGAATGTATTAACACCTATAATCTAGTATTTAACAGTTGAAAACGATTTATACAAATACTTTTTAAATTTTGTAAAAGCTTTTCATAGGCGCAAAAAAAACCCCTCATCACATTGTTATAAAACCTTGTGATATAAGGGTTTAGGCACATTTAAATAAATTTTTATTTTTCATTAAGGAAGTCTTTAATCCGATAATAATTATTTTCGCTACAAATAACTATAAAAATATCATTATCTTTAAATATTGTAGTTGGACCAGGAGAAAGTATCAATTTATCATCACGCCGTATACCAATTATAGTTGCTCCTGTATTTTGCCAAAATTCAGCCTGCGATATAGTTTTATTTATTATACTCATTTCAGAATGTATTTGGAACTCAAAAGGTATAAATGGGTTACTATTTTTAAATCTGCTAGAATAATCTACTAGTTCATCAATGGAATGTTCTATGTTTTTATCTAACTCTTTTTTCTTTTCAAGTAAATCCACAATATTCTTTTTTATAGAACTTATAGAATCTATATCTTTAAATTTATCAATAAATTGCAAACAATTATCTACTGAGTTTATAACAATTCCGCTACCTTTTGTTACTTTTACTATATCCATTTGACTAAGAAGACTTACAGATCTTCTTACAGTTTCTGGTGACACATTATATTGACTTGCCAGCGAAGAACGACCGTGTAGCTTATCACCTATTGAAAGATCCCCGGATACTATCCTATTGGCAATATCTATAGCGATTTTTTGATAAATAGGTTTTAAAGTAGAGTTATTTGGCATTTTTGATTTTATCAAAAGTAAAATTTAAACTTTTGATAAATTCACCCCCTCAAACATATAATAGTTTTTCCAAATCAAGTATAGATTATAATAGTCATATTGTAAACAAAGAATAGTGCCACCCAGGTAACAAGTCGTTAAAATATAAAAATAAAGTAATTTATAAATGTAAATAATGATAAACTTATTATATTATAAAATGTAAAACAAATAAGATATTTGTTTTTTTTCTTACAGGTGCATTCATTTACGTAGAGCTTATATGAAATAACACTAGCTAAAGATGCAATGAGGGTTCCAAGGCCTCCTATATTAACCCCTAGCAGTAGCTCTCTCCAGTTTGAGGTGAAGTTATTAGAGCTACATCATTGGTTATTAACATAGAACTAAAAAAAGTAAGAAATATTAAAATAAATGAAATTTTTCTAGAATTGTTGAATTTAGAAAGTAATCCTATAGCTATTTTGTCCAATACTCTCATATCTTTAAATGCACCTACAACAATCATAAGATTAAATAAGGTAAATAATACTTTAAAATCAATATATTCTATTTTAGGGAAGGAAAAAAATGAAGTGATAATTGCCAATATTAGCGCTAAGGAAAAAACTACTTCATTTTTTAATATATTTAATATTTGTGTTGTGTTATGCTTAAAGGATATTGTGTTTAACATTTTTTTATCACTCACTTTATTTTTAGTATTTCAAACTAGAATAGTATAGCATTTTTGGATTTGAAATCCATTGGATATTAGCGGACGGATGATATAGAAATAACTTAGGAACAATTAAAAATAAAGGTAAGTATAGGAGAAGTTTATGAAAAATTTATTTGAAAGAAAAACAATAGCTAAGGTTTTACTATGTGTCATTTGGCTCTGTGTGATTTTTTATAATGGCACAAGGCAAGGAGAAATATCACAAAAAACTAGTAAAGAGGTTATAAAGGTAGCAAGTGAAGTTATGAAGATTCCAGCAGCTAGCATTGACGCAGCTGGTGTTAAATTTAGTGATATAAACTATTATGTAAGGAAAAATGCTCATTTTTTCCAGTATTTTATTCTGAGCATATTTTTATGTAGTGTAGTAAGGAAAATTAAATTATATAAGACAAGTGAAATATTTTTATTATTATTTCTTCTTTTACTTTTTCCCGTACTAGATGAGTTTATCCAAAAATATGTACCAGGTCGAACCTCAAATGTTCTTGATATAATAATCGATTTTAGCGGTGGAATTTTAGCAATGTTAATATATAATATTGGTTATAAAATCCGTAAAAACAAGGGGACAGTGAAGTATTAGCAATGTATATTATTGACTCAATATAGTCATAATAAGTAGGTACTAAAATTCGCTATGAGGAGATTTAAAAATGAAAAAAACATCTTTAAGAATAAAAATATTAAGTGGAATGTTATGCACAGGCTTAGTATTTTCTAGAGGGAGTCTTAGTTTTGCTACAGTAAAAGATAGTGGAAGTGTAAATGTCAGGCTTGCTTCAAGTATGGATGTTAAAGTTCCTATGGATAAGGAAAAGCTAAAGCTAAAGCAAGAAAGACAGGCAGAGATGATGGCTACACTAGAAACTGTAATTAAAGAGAGTGTAACAGGGAGTATTATTACACAAACTGAAGGAGATAAGGTCTTAGAATATGTAAACGCTAAATCACAGAAAAAATCGGTGGAAAACAAAACAGACAAAAAATGCAAAAGTGGAAAATGTGAAGGTGAAAGAGGCGGATTATTTAAAGATCTGGTAGCTGATGGTATTCTAACTAAGGAAAAATCTGATGCACTTAGAGAGAGAATGCACCTTAAAAACACAGAACTTAGAAATCAAGAAGATCAAGAGTAATAAAGTTAAACTACCAAAGTGTATTTAAATGCACTTTGGTAGTTTTTATTTTCTGTTAGCCTATAGAAGTTCTATACTAGGAAAGGTAAGAATAAAGTGGCAAGTCCTAGGAAAAAGAAGAAGCCTAGTACATCTGTTACGGTAGTAACAAATACGGCAGAGGCAAGGGCTGGGTCTATATCTAGCTTTTTAAGAACAACTGGTACTGCGAAACCTGATATGGTGGCTGCCATCATATTTAGCACCATAGATAAACCAATAACCACTCCAAAAACCACGTTTTTCTCCCAAAACCAGCCTAAGAGAGCTACCGCAATACCAACTGAAACACCAGTACATAGTCCTACGCCAAATTCTTTTAATAATATTTTTTTCGAATTTTTAGCATCTATTTCTCCAAGGGCAATGCTACGAATAATAATAGTTAGAGTTTGAGTACCTGCATTACCACCCATACCGGCAACTATGGGCATAAATGTGGCTAGGGCCACAACCTTTTGAATGGTGCCTTCAAAAAGACTAACGGTAGCTGCTGCCATTATGGCGGTTACTAGATTTACAAATAACCAGGGTAATCTACTACTGACAGATGCTTTAAGAGAACCAGTAACCTTTTCATCTTCTTGTAAACCTGCAAGTCGATATAAATCCTCAGTATGCTCATCACTAAGAATTCCCATTATATCATCTGCAGTTACTATTCCTAAAATCTGCATAGACTCATTGACTACGGGCATAGTTAAAAATCCGTATTTTTCAAATATGTGTCCAACTTCTTCTTGATCCATATCAACGGGTATGCTCATGGCATTACTGTTCATAATATCAGAGATTCTTACATCAAAACTGCTTACTACTATATCTCTTAAGGATATAACTCCTTTTAAAAGATGGTTTTCATCTGATACGTATATATAATAAGAAGTTTCTGCTTCTGGAGCTTCCTTTTGCAAATAAACTAAGGTATCACCTATAGTCATATTCTCTTTTACACTGATAAATTCAGTGGCCATAATACCTCCTGCACTTTCCGCAGGGTAGGTTAATAACTCTTTTACTCCATCAACATCTTCTTTATCCATTTTTATCATAATGTTTTTAGCTTCATCCTCTGAAACTGATTCTAATAAGTCTACCAATTCATCTGAGGACATTTCGTGTATAATTTTCTTTTGAATTATTTCGGAATGAATAGATAAAAGGTTGTATTTATCCTCATCCTCTGCTTCATCAATAATATCAGCAATGATATTTGGGGATAGATTTTGGAATAAATCTATAATATTTCCCTCATATTGGCTAATAGCTAGTAAAATATCTGTAGGATGGATAAATTGAATAAGTTTGTTTATTTCATCTATATTTCCATTTATTAAAAACTCTGTTAGTGCATCTCCATTTAATCCATGTGCCATACAAGCCTCCTAAATCTTATAAGAGGAAGAATGTATGGTTAAATTAAATCAATAGTATAAATGAATTCTTCCTCTATAATAATATTAAATTTTATATAATAAATATGATGACTGGGTCCTGAATCCATTTATACTACCTCCAATAAAAATGGCTTTTTAGTATATACTAAAAAGCTTACGTGTTTAATCTAATTTATTATATGATACCAGCTCTTTAAAGTCAATTGCATAGAAATGATTTTGCAAAAGGAGAGAATTACTACTAATAGATATGGTACTAGTAAAATAAAATTAGCTTTTATATTAATTTAAAAAAGGTTGTACAAGCTTTACAATAGCATGTACAACCTTTTTAATTTTTTGTAAATATTAGTTAGATAAAACTAATTGAACGCCATATTTGTCTTTAAAATCTTCGTCTTTATTGCAAGAATTTACAAAGAAGGAGCCTTTTAAAAAAGTAGTTATTGAAATTAATATAATAAAATTTTTAAATATTAAATTAATCTTCATAACATTTCTCCTTTCCGATAATACTATATTACTATAATACTATTTTGCTCTAAAATAAAATTAAAACACTATTGAATCATAGGGAATAAGTTAAAATATATACATGGTTTAATTGTTAATTGGTAATATAGATAAAAATAAAATTACAAAAAAAACCAAAAAAATTCACAAAACTACAAAAGTGTTGTATTGTAGTAGATAATTGAAATTTTAAGGGGGTTTTTGTTATGAAAAGATTTAAAGTTAGATATATACGCTTTTTAATCTTGCTTTTATTTGTTTTTCTTTTATCTGGGTGCGCTAGTAGTGCAGGCAATAACACTATGAGCGTTTCAAATGACAAACTACAAATAAGTACCAATAAGCAGCAAGGAATAAAGTCAGATGAAAATGGTAATTTGATAGTTCATTTTATTAATGTAGGACAAGCAGATAGCATTTTAATACAACAAGGTTCAAAGTATATGCTTATTGATGCAGGAAATAACGGCGATGGTAAGCTAGTTAAAAACTACTTACTAAAGCAAGGTGTAAAGAGCTTAGACTATGTTATTGGAACTCACCCACATGAGGATCATATTGGAGGATTAGATTATATAATTAATGATTTTAAAATAGGTAAAATATATTTACCTAAAGTAACATCTACTACTAAAGCTTTTGGAGATGTAATTGTAGCAATAAAAAATAAAGGAATGAAGGTAGCAGAACCAAAGCCAGGAGAAACCTTTAATTTAGGCACTGCAAAATGTACTATTTTAGCACCAAACAATAGTAAATATAAGGATTTAAACAATTACTCTGTGGTGGTAAAATTAGAATTTGGAAGTAATTCTTTCCTTTTAACAGGGGATGCGGAGGATATATCAGAAGGGGAGATTCTTGCAAAAGGTTTTAATATCAAAGCAGATTTACTTAAAGTAGGGCATCATGGAAGCCGTTCTTCTACTACAGATAAATTTTTAACCAAGGTAAACCCAAAGTATGCAGTTATATCTAGTGAAACAGGAAACGACTATGGTCATCCACATAGGGAAACCATGGATAAGTTAAAAAATAAAAACATATCAGTATACAGGACAGACGAGTTAGGTACAATTATTGCCACATCTAATGGAAAGACCATAAGCTTTAACACAAAACCAGGTAGTTATAAAGCCGGCCAACGCTAACGGACATAGCATTGAACAATTAAGAGTGTCTTTGGATTATAGGGCTATTTTAAAAAAAGCTATCAAGATACATCTCAGGTATCTTGATAGTTTTTTTAAAAGTAGGAATAAAAGCCATAATTCTATTTAGGAATTTCAATGTCAGGTGGAATTTCAAGCCCTGCCATTTTCATTAAGTATAATGCATTTCTAGTGGTAGAAACCCCAGGGCGCAATTTATAGTCAAAGTACAATTTATCATCTTTATAATATTCTTTAAGGTGATAATTTTTAACTTTCACGTTGGTATTTTCTATTTCACCTAATTCTAAATCGTGTGTAGATACAAAGCCAAGTGCATTCTCATTACTTAATTTGCTTACCAAAACCTTAGCCCCTGTATGCCGATCTATAGAGTTAGTTCCTTTGAAAATTTCATCTAATAAGAAGAATATGGGCGCCTTATTTTCTGTAGCACTTACAAGTTTTTTTATTCGGAGTAGCTCTGCATAGAAAGAAGAAATATTTTTTTCTAAATTATCACTTGTCCTCATGCAGGTATAAATATCCATTATAGAACAGTAAAAATCATCTGCACATACGGGAGCACCGGCATAGGCTAAAACTAAATTAATACCTGTAGTACGAAGTAGGGTGCTTTTTCCAGACATATTGGAACCAGTTATTAAAAGAATGTTTTGTGATTTTTTTATAAGAACGTCATTATACACTCTGCTGGTTCCCAGTAGTGGATGGCCCAGGTTTTTAGCTTTAAAAATAGGTGGGTCCTCCTGGAACTTTGGCATTGTCCAATTTCTATGCTCATAGGCTATAGACCCTAAACTATTTAAGGCTTCCATTTCTCCTATAACCTCTAGCCAAGATTTTAAAGAAGCACCACTAGCTTTTTTAAAGCGCTGCAAATTAATTAAACATTGATAATCCCAAAGAGTAAGGATATTTATAGGAATATAATACATATTTTTTCTGTCAGATATTATGGTTACTAGATTTACTAATTTTTTTATCTGAAAAGAAGCCGTAAGTCCTTTACTATTTATAAGTTTTTCTTTTAATTTTATTAAATACTCTGAGTTAAACTTCTTCTTTTCTATATGTATAAGGAGTTTATTATATATAAGAATTGTATTTTTATATTGATGTACAGTATCTAAATTTTTGCTTACTTCTTTATAACCAATTGAGAGAAGTATTATTTGAATCGCAACGCCTAAAAGTCCTATTTTATAGGACACCTTTGAAAAAATGAGTGAGGACAACAAAATTGATAGGGTTATTACTGGCAATATCCTTATTATAGCTATCACCCAAGATTTTAGAAAAAACTCATTTTTTGACACTACCCATTGAAATAATTCTTCAGGGTTATGATTTTTATTTTCGCTAAGTATTGCTTCTGCTTGAAATCTTTGTGTCCAACCAATATTGTTTGCCAATTCTTTGATTGCATCCTGTCTTTTATATATTTCCTCAATACCATAAATAGGTGCAGAGAAAGTATCCTTCAATTTTTTTCTGCCAAGATAAGTTGTGCAAGCATTAATCCATTGAAAAAGGGAGCTGTCACCAAATATATCTAAGTCTTTTGTATAATTGTGATTTTCATCAGAAAAATCCTCACCCTTATCAGAAAAGTCCTTCCAATTATTATTAAGACGTTTTATACAATTTTCGTTAATTTCACTTAAAGTAGAACAACGAATTTTGTTGTGTTTTATCTTGTTATGTTTAATTGCTAAAAATACAAATATCAGAAGGGTGGTAATTAATACAGAAAGGCATAAATAATAATTAGGTCGTAAATAAAAGAAAATCGTAAATCCCAGGCCACTTGCAAAGACTAAAAATCTTAATAAGCTTATAAAACTTACCGTTTCAGTTTGTTTTTTTAATAGATTATCGTAATGTTTTTTTCGATTAGCATAAAGTTTTTTTTCAGTTTCCATAATATCCTCCTAGGCATTCTTAATATATATATAATATCATACTAAAGGCTTGCTCCGCAATTTTCAATATTAGGATAATATGACCAAATGGATGAATAATAAGGAAAAATTATAAGGCCTACTTAAAAAAACAAACTATCAAAATACTTATAAATATTTTGATAGTTTATTTTTTTATTTTTCTAGTTGCTTAATCAAGTGATATAAAAGTCTAGCACCTTCACCAGTTGCACCCTTAGATTCATAACCACTGTCCTTTTCTGACCAAGAAGTTCCAGCTATATCAAGGTGTAGCCAAGGATTTTCTCCTACGAATTCGCCAATGAATAAACCTGCTGTTATAGTTCCAGCTTTTGGACCGCCTATGTTTTTAAGGTCTGCTACATCAGACTTTATTAATTCTTTATATTCATCAAAGGCAGGTAATCTCCAAACCTTTTCATCACAAATTTTTGAAGCTTGTTCTAATCTACTATAGAAGAAATCATTATTTGAAACTACCCCAGTAGTTGTAGTGCCTAAAGCTGAAATAACTGCTCCAGTTAATGTTGCTATATCTACTACTTTAGTAGCATGCTCTTTTTCAATTATATAATTTACTGCATCTACAAGAGTTAATCTTCCTTCAGCATCAGTGTTAAGTACTTCTATGGTCTTTCCACCCATGGAGCCGATTATGTCTCCAGGTCTGTAACTGTTTCCACTGATCATATTTTCACAAGAAGCAACTACTGCTACTACATTTACCTTTGCTTTTAATTTTGTTATGGCAGTCATGGCACCAATTACAGCGGCAGCTCCACCCATATCAGATTTCATTGTAACCATTCCGGCAGTAGTTTTTATAGATAATCCGCCAGTGTCATAAGTAAGGCCTTTTCCAACGAGGCCTACAATTTCATCTTTCTTGATCGGGTTACCATTATATCTCATTACAATTAATCTTGGTGGGTTTGCAGAAGCTTTTGCTACTTCAAGGAAGGCTTGCATATTCAATGCTTTTATAGAAGCCTCATCAAATATTTCAACTTCAAAGCCACTTTCATCACCAGCTTTTTTTGCTTGCTGTGCTAGCTCTATAGGACTTAATATATTAGCAGGTTCATTAACTAATTCTCTTGCGAGTAGGTTAGCTTGTCCAAGTATAATACCTTCATTAATTCCCTTATCAATACTTTCTAATTCATCTTCCAGATTATATATTATAGTAAATTGTTCTAAGATTTTCGCTTTTTTATCTGATTTATATTTATCAAATTTATATTCTGCCATGACAGCAGATTCAGAAATAGTTCGAGTGATCTCATCTAAGTTCATTAGGCTAACTAAATTTCCTATATTTATGTCAATAGATTTAGATTTAAGACTTGCTGCTTCTTTTACTGCTTTTGCTATATTTTTTCTTAATTTGTCTAAATTAAAATCTTCTTTTTTGCCAATACCAATTAGAATTATATTTTTAGGACTTTCATTTCTAAATAAATTGATATTTTGAAGCTCACCATTTTTACATTTGAAGCCTTCACTATCTAATGTAAATTTAATTTTAGACAGTAATTCATTGTCCAATGATAAATTTAAATCTTCTAACTTTGAATCCTCAAAATATGTAATAAATTTTGTTTCAGCTTCATTGTTTTTGGATTTTATATTTTTACTATGGAATATCATACATATTCACCTTCTCTTTCATTTTTGATATAAGGCACATTTATTTTCATATGCCTAATCCTTATAAAACGATAATGATTATCAAGTAATATCTAATTTGATTGTATGCTTAATGACTAATTTTGTCAATATTAATTTATTTTTTCTTATATTATGCTATAACAAAAATTATATATTGCTACAATGCTTTCATGTCGCCAAGTAATATATATCTTTGTTAGCATAGTATAAGAAAAAATTCATAATTTACGGAAGAACTATTATTTCCAAAGTCACAGTTATCTTAAAAGTTAATTTCTTGGCATGTTGTGACTGTTTAAGGTAAATAAGTAATTGTATTTTGCACTATGCTTTATTTCATCCGTTATAATGTTGAAAAGCATATCTCTATAAATTGTAGATGGAAGGCCTCTTCTGATTTCTCTATATCGTTCTATAGCGCTCAGTTCTCCAAATAAAGCTTTTTTTATACCAGCAAGGTAAGAAATAGGTTTTACAAATTCAGCATCTTCACCAGGCGGTACAGAGGTACCAGTTATGCTCCTATATATTTGTCTAAACATTTTATTATGTCCACGCTCATCATCTCTTATAGAAGCAATAATTTTCTTATCATCCTCTGTTGGGGCAATGCTTATTAAGTAATCATAGAATAATTCATCTTCCTTTTCACCTTGAACAGCTAATTTAATCCCTTCTAATGACTTTTCTAATAAATTCATATCATACATGGTATATGGGTTTGCAAACATTTTAACCCTCCTTTTAGCGCTTTTCAGGGAAAATAATTATAAAATCAATATTATATATAATATGAAGAACCCTTGTTATCTGTTACAGAGAGCAGTTACAAAAAGTATAATTATGAAGTATAATTGATATTATAATTTCATGGATTATTTATCTTAGTGAATTAAAGTATTGGAGATGGTTTTAAATTGAAAATAACTATAACAGGAGCCTTATATTCAGGCAAAAGCAGCGTTGCTAAGGCTATAAGTAAGGCGTTAGATTATACTTATTTTAGTGTAGGTGAACTACAAAGAAAGCTAGCGGTTGAAAAAGGAATATCTATAACAGAATACAATAAATATATGCTTGATAATAATTTAGATTGTGAAGTTGACAATAGGACTATAGAAATAGGAATAGAAAATGAAAATTTTATTTTTGATGCTAGACTTGCATGGAATTTTATACCTGATTCTTTTAAAATTTATCTAAAGGTAGATATTGATACTGCAGTGGAACGGGCTATGAAGAATGAAAGAGGTAAATCAGAGAAATATGCTTCAAAACAAGAAGCAAAGGAGAATATAATTGAAAGAAGGAGACTCGAGCTTAGCAGATTTAAGGATATTTATAATATAGATATAGAGTACTCACGGAAACTAATAAATAAAACTTGAATTTGTATTGAGTTGTATAGAACTATAAAATTTATGATATTAGAGCGGTTTGTAATAAAAACAGGCATAGCAAACAAGCCTGCACGGTGCAAG
>NZ_BHYK01000034.1 GCF_003865095.1 Clostridium tagluense
GAAGGACCGCAAAATTCTACAAACTTGTCAAGTGTTTTATGCGAAAAAAGTGGGGGAATCAACAAAAATTAATGATACTAAAAATGAGTAATCACAGGAACTAAGGAGTTTCCGTGAACGCTCTATTTTATAAAGGGGATTTATAAAAAGTTTACATTTTAACCGTTGTCTTTACTTCTACCTTTTTTGCTGCAATTAAGAAAATTATCATTGCTACAATTGCTGCTATAATTCCTACTGAATATGAAATGCCTTGAGAAAGCTTAAATCCTTCCGGCGCAATCAAAATGTAGGAAGTACATACCGCTGTCATAAATGTAGCTGGCACAGTCGCCATCCAATGATTTTTACCTATATTAACCATATACATACCTGCTGTCCATAATACTATAGCAGCTAAAGTTTGATTAGACCATCCAAAGTATCTCCATATTATTGCAAAATCCATCTTAGTTAATATGAAACCTATTAAAAATAGTGGGATACTAATCATGAATCTATTTTTAATAGGACCTTGATTAAATTTTAATGCATCAGCTATAGTTAATCTTGCACTTCTAAATGCTGTATCTCCAGAAGTTATAGGACAAGCTACAACTCCAAGTATAGCTAATACTCCGCCAACTTTTCCAAGTAAACTCATTGAAGATTGATTTACTACCCAAGCTGCTGTATGACCTGGCAAAGCCATAGTAGCATTTAACTGCTCAACTCCTCCAAAGAAACTCATTGCTGCCGCTGCCCAAATTAATGCAACTATACCTTCCACTATCATTGAACCATAAAATATTTTTCTACCTTGTTTTTCACTAGATATACATCTAGCCATTAAAGGTGATTGAGTTGAATGAAAGCCTGAAATAGCTCCACAAGCAATAGTTATGAATAACATAGGGAATACTGGGTTCTTACCTGGGTCTGAATGCATATTAACTAAATTAGATATTGTAACTTCTGGAATAGGATATCCTCCAAAAATCAAGGCACCAGCAATACCCACTGCCATAATCAATAAACAAATTCCAAAAATAGGATATATCTTTCCTATAAGCTTATCTATTGGAAGCATTGTTGCCAATATATAATATGCAAATATTATGTAAATTAATAATTGTAAATTCATTCCTGTTAAATCTCTTAATATACCTGCAGGTCCTGTTACGAAAACTACTCCAACTAGTATTAAAACTATAACTGAAAACACTCTCATAAAGTTTTTAAAGCCCTTACCAAGATATTTTCCTACAACTTCTGGTATACTTGCGCCATCATGTCTTACTGATAACATACCTGAAAAATAATCGTGAACTCCACCTGCAAAAATACATCCAAAGACAATCCATAAAAATGCTACTGGTCCCCACATTGCGCCTGCAATAGCACCAAATATGGGTCCGAGTCCTGCAATGTTAAGAAATTGAATTAAGAAATTTTTCCATTGAGGCATCTCAACAAAATCTACACCATCTGCCAGCCTCACAGCCGGAGTTTGAATTTTCTCATCTGCGCCAAAAGCTTTTTCTACGATTGTACCATAAATAAAATAACCTGCAACAAGTGCAATAATTGCTAAAATAAATGAAACCATTTGAACTCCTCCTAATTGTTTAATAACTAAATTATAATATATTTTCGGGAATTGAAGACGGTTTCATACATGAACAAGCAAAAAAAGCACATAAAGTGCTTTTATATACCCATTATGTGTTTAAACTCAATTATATTATTTCTACTTACTGGTATATCTGCGTTCTCACCTTGTATCTTTAACATATAGGTATTGTTAAACCATGGAACTATTTCTAGTATTTTATCAATATTTATTATATATGATCTATGACTTCTAAAAAAGAATTCCTTTGGAAGCTTTTTTTAGAATTCTGATATACTACAACTCACATTGTACTGTTCCCCATTGATATAAATTAGTGTTTCCCGTTCTTTTGCTTCGCAGTAAGAAATTTGAGTTATGCTCCTTACAATCATTTTATTATCTTTCCAAAGGGTTATTTTGCTATTTGTAAATTTTTCATCTGAACATTTCTCAATTTTTTTCAATGTACTAACTATACGTTCTTCTGAATAGGGCTTTAATATGTAATCATAAGCTTGAATTTCAAAAGCATCTACAGCATAATCCTTATGAGCCGTAATAAAAATAACAAGAGATTTTTTTGGGAAGTGGCTAATAATTTTGCCAAGTGCCATTCCATCCAGTTTGGGCATATTAATATCTAAAAAAATAATGTCGGGTTTGTTTAGTTCAATGTATTCTAGTGCAATAATCGAATCATCAAATTCCTCCATTATTTTAATGTTACTAAAATTGTTTATGAAATACTTTAGTTCTTCTCTTGAAGGAAATTCATCATCAACAATAATACAGTTCACATTGTCACTCCCTTATTTTTCTAACATTGAAATGGATCCTGCTACCATTCTGGAGTCTTTCTATTTTTAATCCTTCGCCATAAATATATTTTAATCTATTATGAACATTTGACATTCCTATTCTATTTTCTTCCATTTTACTTTCATAGACTTTTTCTATAATCTCTTCTGAAATACCCACCCCATCATCCTCAATTGTTATCATAATATTATTGCCCACAATTTTTTTTATTTCAATTGTCACTGTTCCATGTCCACTGCCCTCTAAAATACCGTGCTTTATAGAATTTTCAACTATTGGTTGAATTATAAGACTTGGGATCTTAACATCTAAATTATCTTCAATATTATAAATTATATGAAGTTTTTCTCCAAACCTTGCTTTTTCTATCTCTATATAGGCTTTAACCTGCTCTAGTTCTCTATAAATGTCTACAGGCTTTTCTCCGGCTTCTAAATTATACCTTAAGTAAGTGGATAAATTTATAATTAATTCTCTTGCGCGATTAGGATTAAGTCTAATAAAGGAAATTATAGTATTTAGCGCATTAAACAAAAAATGTGGATTTATTTGAGCTTGCAACGCCTTTATTTCAGCCTTATTTGCCATATGCTTTAGCTCTCCAAGTTTACTTATTTCTAGTTGAGTAGAAATAATTTGAGACAATCCTACAGCTAAATTTATATTTCTAAAGGAAATTGCATTATTTTTGCAATAATATATTTTTAATGTGCCTATCATTTTGTTTCCTTCTCTTAAAGGAGCAATAATTGCAGATTTTAAATTACAATTTATATTTGGACAATCTATTTGCTCTGCATTAGCTAAGGAGACCAAATCACCCTCCTTAATAACTTTTTTTGTAGCCTCTGTTATAATTCTATGTCCTTTTATATGATGATCAGCACCTACACCTACATGAGCTAATATATACTCCTTATTTGTTATAGCTACTGCATCTGCACCAATAGACTCTCTTATTATACTACATATCTGTTCTAATGAGTTTCCATCCATTTCTCTAAAATATGGCAAGGTTTTATTAGCTATCTCCAGTGCTATTTGTGCTTGCTTTGCTGCAATCTCTTCCTTTTCATCATAGATTTTTTGAATTATTACTATTAATATTGCAATACCTATGGCATTAGTAAAGCTCATAGGAAAATATATATTTTTTACAATAGTTAAAGCTTCGCTAAAAGGGTGTGCCATTGTAAGTATTAAAGCCATCTCTAAAATTTCCATTAGAAGTCCACCAATTAACCCATACACCCACTTGTTATTTTCATTTGATATCTTATATAAGATTCCTGCAAATATTCCTGAGATTATAGTGGTTATCATGCAGGGTATTGATGTAATTCCTCCAATATCTACTAGTAACCTGTGCATTCCAGCAATTACTCCTGCCATGAGCCCTACAAAAGGACCACAGAGTATTCCCCCTGCCATTACACCAATAATTCTAGTGTTAGCAATAGCCCCATTAACTTCTGTTCCTGTGTAGGTTCCCAAAATTCCAAATGATCCGAAAATTATTGAAAGCATAATTAAATCTCTTTTTTTAAATTTATCCCTTTGCACTATATTCTTAAAGCTTCCTATCCTAGAAACAAAAAAAGCAATAAGAATTACATAACCTAAATTATTAGTAAGACTTCTTAAAAGTTCAATCATACATATAACTCCATTTCACCTAACGTCCTATTCAAATAAATAACAAGTCAGTATACTAGTCTATTCTAGCTTGATTTATTTTCATGTACATAAAGAAGGTTTTATAAATATTATATACAATATTCTCTAATATATAAAGATATAAAATCTATGCTATAATTGATGTAACATTATTTAAAATGAATAAAAAAGATAAAGGGTGATTTATTATGTTATCTTTAGAAACTTTCAGAAAATATTGCCTAAGCAAAAAAGGCGTTACAGAGTGTTTCCCCTTTGATGATGAAACACTAGTTTTTAAGGTTGGCTCTAAAATGTTTGCCTTAACAAATATCAATAAACCAATACTCGAAATCAACTTAAAATGTGAGCCTTTTATGTCCCTAGATTTACGTAGAGACTTTGCTTCAATTATTCCAGGGTACCATATGAATAAAAAACATTGGAACACTATAATTCTTGATGGTTCAATTTCTGATGATAAAATCCTCTTTCTAGTGGATTTATCTTTCGACCTTGTATATACTGGATTAAAGAAAAGCGAAAAAGAAGAACTAGAATAGGCCAAGCAATTAATAATTGCTTCGTGCCCCAGATAACGACAGGAGGGTCTTTAATGAAAATGATTTTTTTTGATACAGAAACTACTGGTATAAGACCAGGAAGCATATGTCAGTTAAGTTACATACTTGTTGATACTAGTTATAAACCTATAAAAACAATAGGTAAAAATACATTCTTTACGGTAGACTACGTAGAACCTTCTGCCGAAGATGTGCATGGTTTTAGTGTAGATGCATTATTTGTACTAAGCGATGGCAAAACTTTTGAAGATTCTTATGAAGATTTTATTGATGATTTTATTAATGCAGATATTCTTATAGGACACAATGTTAATTTTGATATAAAATTTTTAACTCACGAGCTCAAAAATTGTGGACATACTCTAAATCCTAACCATATTTTTTGTACAATGAAATATTATAAAGACATATGCAAACTTTACTCTGCACGTGGAGGCTATAAAAATCCGAAATTATCAGAAGCCATTACCTTCCTTGAATTAAATGAAAATGAAATAAATTTAAAAAGTAATGAATATTTTGGAGATACTGCAAATTTTCATGATGCTAGATTTGATACTACTGCAACTTATTTACTAGTAACAGAGGGTATTAAGAAAGGTTTTATCCCTAAACATTATTTTTCGCAACTTGCTAAGTAATTTTTACGGGTATACAATGTGCTATTACAATTTACGAGTTTTTTCTTGGATTCTGCTATAAATAAAAGGATATATCGCTAAAAATGCATTCACATCGCTAAGTAATTGTTCAGATGCATTTTACGCAATATATCCTTTTGTTAGCATAATCCAATAAAAAACAATAAAGTTCAAAAGTTACATTCACTATATTACTACTAGCTTTACCCATATTAAGAAATGATACAGGAATATTACAATTTTAATATTCCTTGAATTTTATCTCTAACTTCCCTTGGTAAATTGCCTTTTAATGCTCTTTCTAATAAAGTGGACTTCTTTACTCCATTTAATGATAGATAATTTTCTATCATCTTTACTTTTATATCCCTACCAGGAATTAATTGATAAATTACATACCAGTCTTCTAAAGAACTCAATGGTACATTTACTCCATTAATTTTTTTATATTCTGAAATAGACGTATGATCAAAGATGTATTCATATGTTCCATTCTTGTAATTAATGCTAAGTCCTGCCATAAGATCAATATCAACTCCATGGACAACATATTCGTAAAAATATTTTGTAGAATATGTATCTGATTTTTCCCTGACTTTCTTTTCACCAATACTTTTTAAAATTTTGTCTACTTTTTCAATATCATTTAAATCTACTAAAATATCAATATCATTAGGATTGTCTATAAGCCCATAATGATGCAATAAAATAGATGCACCTACAGCCCATACAACTCCATTTTCATTTAATTTTTCACCAATATAACTTAAAGCTTCAAAAATCATTTCTTCCCCCTAATTAACTAAATATTGTTTTCATTATTATTAATAGGAATATATACTTGACCTTATAGCCTTCTCTAAGAAAAAACGCTTAAATTATAATAGGACGTTATTCTGTCTTTTCAAAGAGTTTTTGAAACCTACTCCACATATCTCCATTAGCTTTTTTAAGGTTTACAACTCTAAATTTTTCATTGACAAATGCATGAGTTGTACTGCCTTTAGCTAAAATTTTCCCATCTTTTTCTCTAATAACATTATAATTAAATATTACCTTAGCACCATTTAACTCTTTCATAAATGTTTGAATTATAATTATATCCTCATATTTTGCCCCTTCTTTGTACCTACAAGAACTCTCTACCACTGGTAACATAATATTATTTTCTTCCATTTCTTTATACGTCATCCCTATTTCTGTTATATATTCTGTTCTTCCTACTTCAAACCAAGCATAATAATTTGAATGATGCACTATTCCCATTTGATCTGTCTCTACATACCTTACTTTTAATTTTGTTTCATTAATGTACATGTCCACTTCTCCCATCTGCATAAATATTAGGTCAACTCTCTTAATTAGTTTTAAGTCATGTTTGCTTTCACATAATAATACTTCTTTTGAAGCTTAAATGTTTTTTCTTAGATTATGCTAACAAAAGTATATATTGCGCAGAATGCATTCGAACAAGTTTTAGAAATCATATATTATACCATCGCAAAACACCCTTTTAATAACTCTATTATCCACATAAATCTGAATTGTATCACCTTTTTTCAAGTACAATTCTACAGGTAAATTAAGTTCATAAGCAAAATTCCCTGATTTTATTTTTAGTTTTGTCTTGTGAACATGGTTTCTTAATGACAAATCAGCAAGGTCTGCTCCTAATAACAAACCCTGTCCTGAGGATATACTATCAATTTGTATTCTTGGATAATCAATGATTTTTGCAACCATAGGAATATGATTTTCTAATTTTTCACTATTAATATAATCTATTTCCTCATCTATAATTATAGAGTTATTTTCAATTACAACATTATTAATATCAATCAAAAAATATGCATTAATTTGTTCTTTTTTAATACTTTTATAATAAACATCTTCTTCATACCGTAATATTCTAAGATATACCAGTTTCAATAATTCATCATAAGTATTATCTTTGAATTTACCAAATTCTTTAATTATTATATTGTCTATACTTTTAGTTAATCTAAGTTCATTGATTTTACCTAAAATACTTTTACAGCCTAAAAACCCAGCTAATTCAGATTTAATCTTATTTACATTAAAATCGTTATCTGAAAGCTTTACATCTGTACTAGCAACCATAAATACATTTGTATATTGAGGATATGCTGATTGAATAAAGCCTAAATATTTTTTATTTCTATCATATACATTAAATGGCATATAAAGTCACTTCCTTGTAAATTATTATTTTATTATATACATAAAATACTCCATATTAGTATTATACACACTATTTAAAATTCATAAATACAAATTTTATAAATTATTATTTTATTTGGTTAATTAAGAATAAAAAAGTATTTTTAATAATTTTTCGTACAAATATTTTCATGATATTAGGGTTATATTAATATAAGCAATTCAAAAATTAAACTATAATACTGAATAATTGTTTTTTCAAGGCTACTTTATCAATTAATATAAAAGGAGGAGTATTTATGGACAATAATAAAAGTCATATGAAAACTGATAAAAAAACTAATGCAGAACTTAGAAAAATGTTCCCTCAAAGTGGTGGGGATATAGGAATTGAAAATGGCGAAAAAATAGATGCAAATAATGACAAATTAACAAAGCGTTCCAAATTATCTCATAACAAATAGTATTTTATCACCACAGTCATAAGGAGCAGATACCCAACCAATTTTGGGTTAGTTATCTGCTCGCATCATTTATTTGCAACTTTATTTTCCACCTTTGTCTTTTATAAATATCAATATAGCAATAATAGATATGTATGCAATATTAAACATTGTTACCTTCGGAATAATATATCCAAGAAAAACTCTTCTGTGTACTTCACCTCCAACTTTTAAACATAAGTAAATTACAATAGGAACTGTAAACCAATAACTCTTCTTTTTATCTTTTACTTTTAATATATAACTTAAAATATATGTAACTGAATACTGATAATTCGCTAAGGTCCTAAATATAGCCATGCTCCATAAAAACAAAAATACAAAACGAAAGCTATTTAGTACCGGTAAATTTACTCCTTCTGTTACTAGTAAAACCGGCCATAATGCTTTAGAAGTAACCTTATATCCTAAAGAATAGATACATATAGAAGTTATCCAAGTATAAATCACCATAATTAAAAAAGTAGATTTAAACACTACTGATTTAATTTTATCTTTATTTCTCATAAAAGGATAAATTAAAAACATTCCCTCTATTCCACCATAAGCATAAGCGGATTCAAGGCTTGCCTTTAAAATATTCTTATACCCGCTTCCAAAAACAGGACTAAAATTTAGATGATTACCACGTTGTAAGGCTATTGATAATGTTAACACCGACATCACCATAGCATAAAGAGCAATTATATTTATTCTTGCCAACACTTTTACCCCTTTAAGATCTAAATAAGTAGCTAATAATATAGCCGGAATAAAAATCTTTATTGGTGTTAAAAAAATTGTTGCATAAGTCCTATAAACATTACTCATTCCAGAGGCAATCGCTATCAAATATATACCAAACTGAGCCATAAATAAAATGTTGCATATGTTCCCAAGAATTACCCCTAAATATTTTTTACTTAAAACCAATATATCCTCATTGGGATGTTTTTTTACATAATAGATAGCTAACAAAGCCAAAAATAGCGGATATAATCCACCAAGAATCACTGAAATCCATCCATCCTGTTTAGCATCCTGTACTACTCCATTGGGTAATGATAAAAGACCTATGCTGGTTACGAACCCCACTACCATTGCTATGCATTCGACCTCTTCTAACAAGTTATTTTTTACTTTCTCCATTTTTTTCTCCATCTGTACTTTAGTACTGCCCTATTCCCATCTTATCTATTTCCACTTTTACATTTACTTTAATATCTGCATTACTCACCTCTTTGTTCCAATCAACCCCGGTTTCCCTGCCATATTTGGCTGCAGCAACCATTCCTAAGTTTAAGCAATCTATTTTATAAACATTCTTCATTTTATTAAGAAAACCATAACACATATTCTCTATTTTTTTTTCCATGAGTTCTTCAAATTCACTTTCATTTTCTTTTTTCATATCTTTGTATAACGTATTATTTATGATGTCTCCCTTAAAATCTAACTCAATAATGAATTCATATTTTCCTTCTGTCTTATTACATTTCACCTTCCTTTTAACCATTGCATCATAATTAATGTACTTATCTGGTCCTTCCTGCAAACTTAAAATCCCTTTTCCTTTTTTTTCTCTAAGCATATTCATAATTTTACTTTCCTCCATAGGTATTACATAAACCATTTTATCTCCTTTAAATAAAGCCATACCTGTAATACAAATCTTTTCATCTTTTATTTCTAGGTAAGGAAGCACTAAATTTTCTCCTTCCGACTCCAATGCTACATATATATTCCACAGACTATAGTTTATAGATAAAAAATTATAGTCTGTGGAATTTCGAATAATTCCTCCCATGTAATCTGCAGAACTAGGATACCCTTCAACCTTAAACCTCAATATATCTTCTGCCTTCCCTTTGCATACTGAAAAAAAGTCACTATCATTAGTTTTTGCATTGGCAAACAGTATATTTAT
Source organism: Clostridium tagluense (assembly GCF_003865095.1). GTDB lineage: Bacteria > Bacillota > Clostridia > Clostridiales > Clostridiaceae > Clostridium_AD > Clostridium_AD tagluense. The sequence goes on from NZ_BHYK01000034.1 coordinate 9,885, forward strand.
TATATCCTTAATGCCATAGTTTGCCGCCTCTTCGCTTATTATAGCTATTTCTTCAGTTCCGATTATTATAGGTTTGCTAGAATTTAGTTGTCTTTGTTCCCTTGTTTCACCAATACTGCTCGCCTTTGCCTTTATATTGCTACTGCCTTGTTCTGTAATTTCTTCCTTTTTATCAGTGCTCTTTGCACCTTTTTTTTCCCTCTTGCTAAAATCATATATACTAAAAGGAATGCTATATTGAACATTACCATTTAACTCCTTTACAATATCATACCCAAATCCAGCAGCTATGTTTAGCTGCTCCATAGGAACTACATTTAATTTTTCTGCATAAACGGGAAATATAAGTGCCACTAAAAACATAATTATTATTTTTTTCTTTTTCAAAAGGTATCACCTTCTATTTCTTCATACTTATCTTATATTTAGTACTCTCCTCTTCCTACTTTATCCACATGAACCTTTGCATTTACCACAATGTCAGAGTTAGAAACAATATCATCCCAATCTACCCCTGTGTCTCTTCCATATTTCGCTGCAGCCACCCATCCTAGTTGCAGGCAATCCACTTTATATTCATTTTTCATCTTATATAAAAAAGTAGCACACATTTCTTTAACTTTTTTTGACATGTCTTCTTCAAACTTTTTAATTACCTTAGTATCTCCTGCCATATTTTTATATAGTGTATTGTTAATAATTTCTCCTTCTAAATTTAAGTCAATAATAAATTTATATTTATCACCTATTTTCATACATTTAATTTTTCTTTTAGATTGAGCCTCATAATTTACATATTTTCCTGATTGGTCTTGTATAGTTAATATGCCTTTCACCTTATTTTCCCGTAGCATATTCATTATTTTTGTATCATTCATATCCAAAATAGTAGCAAGCTTATCCTTTTTAAAAACTCCCATTCCTGTTATTTTAATTCCATCTTCCATTATTTCAATATATGGGCTAACTATATTTTTTCCTTCTGCATCCATTGATAATATTGCATTTTTAAAAAAATAGTTTTCCTTGAAAAAATTGTAGTTTGATGAATTTTTAATCATATCGCTTATATAGTCTGCTGAATTATCATATCCGGGGATGGTGTATTTAAAATATTCTTCATTCCTACCTTTGCATACCACTAAAAATGAATTGTCATTAACCACAGGGTTTTTAAAATTAACGTCCATTAAAGCTCTTATTCCATATTCAGCATACCCCTCCTCTACTAAATAAATTTTTGAAAGCCCTAAAAAAAACTTTTTCCCTATTTTTTTTTGTCTATCTTCTCTTGTTTTGCCAATAGTAGTGCCTACACCATTACCTAATATACTTTCCACACTCTCATCTTGTTTATATTCATTAGCAGTGGTAGAAACCCTATATATTATATCCCCTTCACTATTTTTATCTATACCCATTCCCACCCCCACAGATATACCCAAATCCTCCACACTTAGTGAGCCCATTTTTTTACCAGTAAAAAATACAAGAAAGAAAGTGCTACATAAAAAAACAATAAATATTGTATTCATATATTTTTTCATTTTGCACCTCCTTTTTTTATCCATATTAAAATTGTGATGAGGGTTATATATATTAAATTATATATAGTACTGATAGGAGATGTATATTTTGTAATTTCGTTCAATGATACCTTATCTCCATAATAGGTCTTTGCAATGATAATAACAGAAACAGCAATAACTACATATATTATCCTTTTGCTTTTTATTTTTTTAATATCATTTAAAATAAACACACACACATAATTAAAAATAGCTGCAGATTTAATAGCTATAATTATCCAGAAAAATATAAAAATATATGTGAAATTATTTATTATCTCAATCTTTACTCCTACTGTCACTGTAAGAAAACTCCATATTGTCTTAGGAATAATATCTTTCCCCATATAATAGATTGTTATAAAGGTAATCCAGGTATATATAATAGCAGTAATTCCTACTGCCTTTAAAGTTGCTGCCTTTATCTTGCTACTATCATTTATAAAGGGATAAATTAAAAATATAAGTTCCATTAATGAATAATCATAAACACAATCCAGACTTCCTTTTAAAATGTTTACAATACCGCTACCAAATACAGGACTTATATTTAAATAGCTTCCTTGTTTTAAAATAGAAATAGTAGGTATTATAATTCCCAGCGCCATACAAAAGGTTATGGAACCTATCCTTCCCAGCACTTTAATTCCTTTACTAGCCGCATATGCTCCTATAAAAAACAAAATTACATAAATTTTTAGTGGAGTTAAATTAGGCATTACCTCCGTTCTTGTAATAATCCCAATTGTTGAAATCAAGGGTGGAAAATAACTAAAAAAGCTTAGTAAAAAAAGAAAATTTAATATGGTTCCAAAGGTCTTACCTATGTATCTTTTGCTCAGCAATAAAATATTTTCCTTAGGAAATTTACCGCTAACATATATAGCTAAAAGTGCTACATATAGTGGATATATAGCCCCTATTATTACAGAAATCCACCCATCTTGTTTTGCAGTCTCCACTACATTATTAGGTAAACTTGCCGCCGTTACATCAAGCATAATTCCTATTAATAAAAATGTAACTTCATTTGGAGTTAGTAGATTTTTCTTTTCTATCTGCATCCTTAATAATCTCCTCTACCCTGTAAATCCACCTTAACCTTTACATTTACTTTAATATCTGCATTGGAAACCACTTCATTCCAATCAATACCTTTTTGCCTTCCATACTTGGCGGCAGCTTCTTTTCCAAGTTCAATACAATCAATCTTATAATCATTTTGCATTCTCTTTATAAAATCATAACATTGACTCTCTATACTTTTTGCCATGTCTTTTTCAAATTCTTTTTGTATGTTTATATTTTTTATCATATCAACATACATTTCGTTATTAGAAACTGTACCTGTGAAAGATAAATCAATAATGAAACTATATTTATCCCCTTGCCTATAACATTTCACTTTTCTTTTACTGGTTTTTGCATCAAAATCAATGTATTGTTTAGGACTCTTTTGCAGTGAAATTATCCCTTTAACTGCATCATTTTTCAACAAATTAAGGATTCTACCGTTTTTTACATCTGCAAGTTCTACCATTTTATCCTCATTAAAAACTGCTGCGCCAGTAATTTCTATTCCATCTTCTGTTATATTTATATATGGAAGCACCAGACTTCTACCCTCAGCTCCAATCCTCACATATGCATCTATTAACTTATAATTGTTAGAAAAAAAACTGTAATCACCATAAGTTTCTATGAGCCCACTTATATACTCTGAAGCATTCATATACCCCCTTTTCTGATATTTCAAGTAATCCTCTGCTTTTCCTTTACATACTGCCATGTAAGCCGTATCGTTTGCTTCTGAATTTCTAACTCTCTCCTCCATCATTGTTTTTAAACCATACCTTGCATAATCCTCGCTAATCAAAATTACCCGTTCATGTCCTTGTATAAACTTTTTATCCATCTTTTCTTGCCTTTGTTGAATTATTTCTCCCAAATTTAGACCTTCATCTTTAAATAACAAATTCACTTGGCTACCACTTGGTTTATACACATTTGTACTAATTGGCATACTATATTCAATAATACCTTCACCTTTTCTCTCTATATCATAGCCAACGCCATTAATAATTGCTACCTCTTCAATAGGAACCCTACCCTGCCCAAGCATAATAAATACATAAGTAAGGACACCAATGATTATGATTGCGTATTTTTTCTTGTTCAAGCTTTACCACCTTCCTTGAAAAATATAAATACAGCAATCGCCGTCATATATAATAAATTAAATATTATATAGCAAGGCATGATATTTTCACTAATGTTTTGTCTACCTATTTCATTGCCATATATAACTGCCAAATATACAAGAAGTGGATAAATTAAAAAGTAAATTTTTTTCATCTCCATTTTTTTTCGAAAATCTTTTAAAATATATATACTTGCGTATCCGTTAATGCTCATACTGCTAAATGCAATTAAACTCCAAAAAGTCATAAAAATATATTTATAATTATTGATTACTGATACTGTTACACTACCCATCACCAATAAAAGTGACCAATAGTTTTTGGACACAATATCCGGTCCTAAATAATAAGTGGTTATAAATACACTCCATACATAAAGAACTATACCTATAGCTACACTTATAAGTGAAGAGACCAACATCTTATTTTTCTCTTTAAGAAAAGGATAAATAATTAAAATTATTTCTGCTCCTCCATAACTAAAAGCTGATTTCACAGTTCCCTTTATTATTGAACTAATACCAGAACCAAATATAGGGGAAATATTTATCATGTTCGCATCTCGCAGTGCTACTACAGTTGACAAAAGTAGAATTATTGTAAAATAAAAAGAAATTTCACTAATTCTCCCTATCACCTTTACCCCTCTAGAAGCCACATAAATAACGCATATAAAAAGGATAGCTATTATTTTAAAAGGAGTTAAAAATCCCATTATATAATTTCGCATTAAATTAGTATAATAACTAGCTACCATTGATGCAATAAAAATGAAATAAGTTGCAAAAATCAAATTAAAAATACTTCCAAGGATTTTACCAAAAAACTTTTTGCTTAAGATTAATATACTATCACTCGGAAATTTTTTGCTTATATAGTTAGCTACGATGACAATATACAATGGATATATTCCTCCTATTAAAGTAGAAATCCATCCATCTTGATGAGCAACTTTTACCACAGCATTTGGAAGTGATAAAACACCAACTCCAACAATACTCCCGAATATAATAAGGGCAAACTGACTTACTGATAAGTAATTTTGTTTTTTACTCGCGCCTTCTTGCATTTTATCCACTACCTTTTTTTCTTAAACTTATTCCTAAAATCCTTCTGCCTTATTGGATCTCCATGTGGAATCGCCTCTGGCCGTTTGTTCATCTTCCACAAGGGTGCTCTAATAAAGGTGTCCTTCATATCACTTTTATGAAACTCAAAATATGGTACACCTAGACTATCTAAAGAGGAAAGATGAGCTAAAATTAAAAACCATCCTACAGCTATTCCAAATATACCCATAATATTTGCTAATATAAGCATGGGAAACCTTAACAATCGAATAGAAATAGACATATCATAATTAGGAATTAAGAAGGTAGTTATTACCGTAATTCCCACTATAAGCAAGGTAGTAGGGCTCACCATTTTTGATCTAATTGCGGTATCACCTATAATAATACCACCTACCAAACTTAAGGTTTGAGCTATTTTGGTAGGTAACCTTAAGCCGCCCTCTCTTAAAAACTCCACAACTAGTTCCATAGCCATAATCTCTAAAAATGGAGTTAAAGCAATTCCTACCCTTGATTGAACAATGGGGGTTACAAATTTTATAGGTATAAGCTCTACATTAAACTTTATTAATGTTAAATAAATAGAAGGCAGGGTAACAACAATAATTGCCGCCAAAATCCTAAGAAGTCTTGCAAAAGAGGCTACCATAACTCTTTGAGTATAATCCTCCGTGGCTTGAAAAAATTGCATAAATGTTGCTGGATATAATAGCACCATGGGTGTTCCTTCTATAAGAAGAATTATTCGCCCTTCTAACATATTTCCAATAGCTCTATCTGGTCTTTCTGTACCATAGGCTTGTGGAAAAATCGTATATGCATAGTCTTCAATATATTGCTCAAGCTTTCCAGCTGAAAGTACAGCATCTACATCAACGGCTTCTATCCTCTTTTTTAATTCTCCCAATACCTGTTTATCTACTATATCGTCTATATAAACCATTGCCACGTCACTCTGAAGTCTTTTTCCTAAATTAAACAACTCAATGTTAAGATTCTTATCCTTGACTTTTCTTCGAATAAGGCTAATATTTACTTCTAAATTTTCTACAAAGCCATCTCTTGGTCCTTTTGCCGCTGTCTCATTCATAGGCTCCATAATAGCCCTCTGTTGTCCCCCTGTAGTGTCAGCTATTATCACTTCTAAGGCGCCATTTATCACCACTGCAGTTTTTCCTCTTTTAAGATGATCAACAACTACATTTAAATCGAGTTCTACCAATGTGTTGCTCATGGAAATATATCTTTTACATAGATAATCTCCTATATTTGCCCTTCCATTTAAATTTTCTCCTATATGAATCATCAGAGGATTTAATATGTCTCTATCAATAATATCCTTGTTTGTAATTCCATTAACATAGATAATAGCAGCTTCCAAAGGTTCATCCATACCAATATAAAAATGCTTTACCACCATAGGACTTTGCTTGCCAAGCCCCTCTCTAATTAAATCAATATTTCCATTTAGATTTCCATCTTCCATTGCAATTACCATCCCCTTTTCTCATAGATACGTATAATTGGAATTATTAATAATTTGATTCCACTTTTATTTTTATATTACATAGTTTCTCTTGTTTTATCTAAAATATCCACTTTTATTTTTCCTAGGTTAATTTTAACTACTTACTAACTCCAATAATAGATTTTATCTCTTAAAAGTAATATAAGATCACTAGATACTTCCTGCGTAATAGTATTATATCCTGTGCTCTTATATATAAATTTCGAATAATCGCATTAATATTATATTAAATGTTTTAAAAAAAACAAAAACCCTATAAGATTAAATTCTTATAGGGTGTAAATTACTTATTTAAACTATTTTCTAAAAGATGGTTTGTTATTTTGTTGTTTTCTTGCTTTTCTACACTCAACACATCTTTGTGGTTCATTTTCAAATCCTTTTTCTTTGTAGAAAGCTTGTTCGCCCTCAGTGAATAAGAATTCTTTTCCACAGTCTTTACAAACTAAATTTTTGTCTGCCATTTTAAATATTCCCCCTTTTATTTGAAAATTAAGATCTAAATTTGATTAACAATAATTTCCTAAGCAAAAGAGGATATGTTGTTTATCAGATTAGATTCTTCTATAATAATAATTTTTCATTACTATTATATGCTTATATTAACATATTTAATAAATACTTACAATACATTTTTAAATATATTTATATATTATATCTAATTTTTTTAATCAAATACTGCCACTTAAAAACCAGGTTTCTCTGTTTGTTTCGAATTGAAATGTGATAATATACTGTAATTTTATGAGTATATGTCAGAAAATTCAATGTTTATCCTTTCTACATTGCTGTGAATGGATGCGGCTACTTCTTCTCTAACATAAGATTGTTCCTCTACTACTACCACTGGTAATTCAATTATAAATTCACTTCCAACCCCAACACTGCTTTCCAAATTAATTGTTCCCTTATGTAGTTCTACAATTGCTTTTACAAGTGAAAGCCCAATTCCGCTTCCCTCTGCTTCTCTCCTTAAGGTAGAATCCACTTGTGTAAATCTATCAAATACTTTTTCCTTCATATCCATTGGTATTCCTATACCAGTATCTTTTACAGAAATCAGTATACTTCCCACTTTATCATATATGCTCACCATTATAGTTCCCCCACATTTTGTGAATTTTATAGAGTTAGAAAGTAAGTTTAACATAACTCTTTCAAGTTTTTCTGCATCACAGGAAACTATTCTCTCTTCTATTTCTGTATCAAATATAAGTTGAATTCCTTTACTCTCTACATATTCTGCAATAGAAAGCGTTATATTTTCTACCACACTTACAATATTATAATTTTTATACTCCATATGCATAAACCCTGAATCAAACTTGTTAATATCAATTAAATTATTAATTAATTTTACCAATCTGAAACAATTTTGCTTAGATATATTCATATACTTCTTTAGTTTTTCATGATTAACACAAAATTTTTCCTGACAAAAGGTTTTATCTATTAATTGAACAACACCTAATATTATATTTAAAGGTGTTTTTAATTCATGAGATATAGTACTAAAAAATTGATCCTTTATGTTTTCATATTCCTTTGCTTTTTCTATTAAGTTTTCTTTTATCTTAACTTCCTTTTGCAATTCATCTATTTGTATTTTTTCAGTAATATCTCTAAAGTTCCAAACTGTACCACTTGATTTATATTCTATTATTAGCGGTTGAACTAATAGTTCAACTACTCTTCCATCTTTGAAATTAATAAAGTTTATTTCACTTTGCAAAGCATTAAGCTTTGCTTTTATACTTTTATCAAGCTCATTTGGATCTATTAATTGGTTTTTAGCATAATTAATCATTTCTATATTATTATTTCTCTGTAAAATTTCTTCAGACATTCCCCACATATTAGCAAATTTATTGTTATGATGAATTTTCCTGCCATTTTCATTTACGACTAAAATACCATCCCCAGTTGAGTCTAATATGGCTTGAAGTATTTTCTTTTCTTTTACTACCCCTTTCTTTACCCTTGTATGTTTCAAAATATTTGCAAAAATAAAAAAATTAATAACTATTAATGCAATAACTATAAAAGCAATATGAGCATATACAATCATATCTAATGATACCCCCTTTTGATACAATAATTACCATACTATATAATTACACATAAATACATTTTTTCCTCTATTTATAACTTAAAATAAAACTAAATAATCATCAAAAACTATATGTTCCTTTTTGTGTGTTTGTATCTTATGTGTTTCCATATCAATAATAGACGTATTGGGCCCCTCCCTACTAGTAGAAGTAATTAAATAACGGCTGTTTATACACTCCTTTGGATATCCTAATTTTTTTTCATAATTGTAATCAATATTACCATTTATAATTTCTTTCACTTTTAATTGCTTGTTAGAAATAAGGCTTTTTCGAAAAATAACTTTATACTTACCATCTAAATTCCAAGAATAATCGGAAGAACTTATAATTTCATCACCCTCACATTCTGAAGGTAATTTAATTGTCTTTTTTTCAAGGCTTTCCTTATTTAATATAATCATAGCATCACTATTTTCTTTTCCAAACTTATTTACTTCATAATAAATATTATCTTTATCTACTCCAGAAAAAAACTCATAACCATCAAGTCCTTGAATTTCCATATCTACAAAGCTTAATTTTTCATAACCACCTTCAATTTCACTAATGAATTTTTTTAGTGGTAAGTATTTAAGACTATCCCGGTAAAAAAATTGTTCTTTTTTAGATTTTCTCCCCCTACGTACCTCATTATATATTTGCTGCTTATCATAAGGTTCTAAATAATTTTCTTCATAAACTACACATTCTTCATTTTTTAAAGTGGTCTTAAAAAATACGGAGCGAAGTCCCCTTAAGAAGGCTTTATCCTCTACTTCGAAATTTTTACCATTATTTATATTATAAAGTATTGCCTTTTCATACCCATAACTTTCAATTGACGTTTCAAAACTCTCAAATTCTTCAAAGGTTAATTGATGTTCTTGCTTGAAAAACACTAAGAATTCACCCACATCTAATTTTTCTACTAACAAATTATTAAATCGCGTGTCCATTTCAAATTTAAATACTGATGTAATCTCAGAAGTATTTATGTTAACACTATTCAAAGTATATTCGTTAATTAAAATCTGTTTTTTAACAGTAAGATAATAAAAGCCATCCTCCCCCTCCACTTCACTCTGCTGAAAAAAATCCAATAGTATTTTTTCTTTCCCTATATTAACAGGGCTTATTTTATTATTTTCAATATCATAAGTGTAATAATTTATAATGTCTGAGTCTTTAAGCAAGTCATCAAAAACTTTTACTGTTTCCCTTAAAAAAAGTTTTCCTTCTAATTTACAAACAGGTTCTACCTCCTTATCCAACATTTTTTTCAAATCAATTATTTCCATAGTTTACTCCTTATTATCTTATTTATTGTATATATTGTAATTATTTACATGTATTTGTGTTTTATTCAAAAAATATAGATAATAAAAAAATAACAAGTAGTATGATAGCATACTTACTTGTTATTTTTTATGATATTCAAATTATAAGTTAAATTATCACCTAAAGTGCTGCAAAATTTCCATTTTTAAATACAGATACTTCCCTTCCATCCGCTGTAATACCCATTATTTGCAAGTCTTCTGTGCCAACCATAAAATCTTCATGCACAGTAGAATCATTAACTCCTGATTTTGAAAGTTCCTCATCACTTAAATTTTCACCATTTTTTATGCATACTGGATATGCTTTTCCGATAGCCAAATGACAAGAAGCATTTTCATCAAACAGTGTATTATAAAACAATATATTTGAATTTGATATGGGAGAATCATTTGGTACTAATGCTACTTCACCCAGATAATGTGATCCTTCGTCAGTTTCAATGATGCTCTTTAAAATGTCGTAGCCCTTTTCTGCTTTGAAATCTACAATTTTCCCATCTTTAAAAGTAAGTGAGAATTTTTCAATTAGATTTCCATTATAGTTTAAAGGTTTTGAGCAAACTACTACTCCATTAACTCCAGTTTTTTTAGGAAGTGTAAATACCTCCTCAGTCGGCATATTAGCTATAAACTCCACGCCTTCTGGTGTATATTCTGATCCTCCAAGCCATAAATGATTTTCTGGAAGTTCAATTACAAGATCAGTGCCCAATGAATTCTTATATTTTAGATATTTAAAATTATTCCCATTTAAAAAGTCCATGCTTTTCTTTAGGTTACTTTTGTGCGTTTCCCAGGAAGCAACAGGGTCAATTGTATCTGCCCTTACTGTTTTAAATATAGAGTCCCAAAGTTTTTCCACGGCGACCTCCTCTGATAATTCTGGGAAAACTTTTTTTGCCCAGGCTATAGTTGGAATTGATGCAACACACCAAACATTTCTATTGCTCATAAGCCTATCTCTATATTCCTTTATTGCATTACTTGCTGCTTTATGTGATTTTGCCATTCTCTCAGGATTAACATCCTTCATAAGCTCAGGGTCAGAGGCTGAAATATTTAAAAAAGCAGCTCCCTTACGTACATTTGACACATAAAAGTCTCTCTGCCAGTCTGGATATTCTTCAAAAACCTCTTCTGGAGCATGCATGAATTTTATTTTTGAAGATAATTCATCCCTCCAATTTATAACTACCTCCCTAGCACCTTCAACATAAGCAATTTTAGATAGGATTCTAGCAAAGGGCGCGCACTCTATAGGCGAATTGATTACAAGTGTTTGATCCTTTTGAATGTTAATTCCTGTTTTCACCAATAAAAGAGCATATTTTTCTAATAATTCATTTTTCACAATAAAACTCCTCCTTCTACAATTTAAATAATAGTATAAAATCTAATTATGATATTCTAACATATACTTTGAGAAAATAATACCACAAAAGGTCATTTTAGGTATTTAATATTAGATTACTTATTAAAGATAATGAATAAGTAATTTATCCACTGATAGTAATACAAATCACTTCAAATATTGACAAATATTTCATGTATGGTAATATGGTTTGTAAATATATATTTATAAATACTTATTTGTAAATAATATACATATATTTATAGATTGGAGATTAAATATGAAAAGTTACAAAGACCTAAACATATCCAGCAAAATAATTCTAGTTATGTCTTTCGTTTTATTGGTATGTTTCTTAGGTATATTTTCTATACTACTAAACAATATTTATAAGCAAAGTCTTACTCAAGCTGAAAATATTGCAATTGAGACCTCACATAGATATTCTATGGAGATTCAGAACATTTTTAATGAAAAAGTAGTAATTGCACAAACTATGGCAAGTAACATAGAAACCCTTAGAAACAAGCGTCAATTTACCAGGGAACAAGTTATAGAAATTCAAAAACACATTTTGAAAAAAACGCCTTCCATATACGGAGTTGGAGTTTTTTATGAGCCAAATGCATTTGATGGAAAGGATATTAAGTATGCCGAAAATAAATCACAGGAATATATATATGGTAAAAAAGGCTTATTCAAACCATATGTCTCAAGAAGTGGAACTGGTTATGCAGTAGAATCAGGCTTTCCAGATGACAGCACGAAAGAAGAAATGCAATGGTATGATTCTGTAAAAAAAAGCAAAAAAGCTTATTTAAGTGAACCAGGTAATTATACAATAGATAATAAAGATGTGATGATTTCACAAGTTGTTGTTCCAATAATTAAAGATGATAATACCTTTGCTGGTGCTATTGTTTTAGATGTTGGAGTATCTGATTTACAAATACTAGCATCTAAAATAAAACCTATGGGAGGATATGTTGAAATAAATAGCAAAAATGGAGTTTATGCAGCACAACCCCTAAATCCTAAGCTTATACTTGAAAACCCATTAGAAAAAGATAAAAATTGGAAAACTATACTTAATACTATTGATAATGATAAGGATTACATAGGCTTTGAAACTTCAAGTATCCTAAAAACAAAAGTACTTAGGGTAACAGTCCCAATTTCAATTCAGGGTTCTGATGTAAAATGGGCTTTTTCAAGTGTTATACCTAAGAATAATATATTAGTTGATTATAATAAAATGCTTAGTATTTGTCTGATTACAGGTATTCTTTCATTGATTTTATTAATAACTATAATAATGTTTAGTGTACATAAGATAACAAAGCCATTATCACAAACCTTAAAAGTATTAGATAGAATGTCCGCGGGAGATTTAAGCATTAATATAGATGACTCATATAAAACTAATGATGAGATTGGAAAAATGATGATAGCCCTGGATACTACAATAATAAAGCTTAGAAGCATAATTTCAAATGTAGTAAATAAATCATCTGAAATAGAAGATGTATTTAAAGCTGTTCAGTTTTCTATGGACGATCTTATTGTAAAAACGGATGAAACTTCAGCAACTGTTGAAGAACTTGCAGCAGGTATGGAAGAAACCGCTGCCTCCGCAGAAGAGATGAATGAATCTACAAATAAGATGCAATTTAATGTACTAAATATTAAAACTAGAACAGATGGAGGTAAGGTAGCTTCACAAAAAATAAAGCTAAGGGCAGAAGTACTTAAAAATAATGCACTCCATTCTTCTAAAAAAGCTTATGACCTATATAATGAAACAAAAGATATTTTATCCTTAGCAATAGAAAAATCGCAATCTGTAGAAAAAATAAATGTTCTTTCAGATTCAATACTTAAAATATCATCTCAAACTAATCTTTTAGCATTAAATGCCGCAATTGAGGCTGCAAGAGCTGGAGAAACGGGGCGTGGATTTGCAGTTGTTGCAGAGGAAATAAGAAAACTTGCAGAGCAGTCAAAATCTACTGTAAGTGAAATTCAAAACGTAACCTCTGTAGTTGTGGAATCTGTAAGAGACCTTTCAACAAGCTCTGAACAAATATTAAATTTTATTGATAGCCAAGTGTTAAACGATTATAAAGAAATGGTTAATACAGGTGAAACTTATAATACGGATTCAAAATTTATAGGTAGTTTTGTTACATCAGTAGGAACAAAGATGGATGACCTTTCAACCTCCATAGAAGGAATAGTTACTGCAATAAATGAGGTAACTACAACTGTAAATCAAGGATCACAGGGCACACAATCAATTTCTGAAAAAACCTATGAGATACTTGAAAACATAAATAAAGTAAATGAGCTTGTTAAAAAGAGCGCACAAAGCACCGAAAATCTAAAAGAAGTTGTGTCTATATTTAAATTATAAAAAATACTCTTTCTTGCAATATTTAGAGATTTATTTTCTCCATTATTGCCAAGAAAGAGTATTTTTATTTAGTTTACACTAAGTTGTTTACAGGCTATCTAATATTCTATTTGTCTATTTTTCTCTTATGCCTAAGAACCATAATATTTATAGCGGCCATAATAGTTGCTACCATAGCTAAAACCTGAAACGCAATTTGCAAAGAAAACTCATCTGCAATTTTACCTACAATAGGAAATAACACTATCATGTATAAACTAAATATCATACTTGCCATTGAAAGTATTGTAGCCCTCTTTTCTGAGGGTATTAATTTATTTATATAATCTCCAACTGCTACAAAAACAATAGAATCTATAGTATTTATTACTATAAAAAATATACAATAGTACTTACTTAAGGCAACTCCCCATATACATATAGATATTATTATAGGAAATAGTGTTATGATTACTTTCTCTCCTATTTTCTTCTCAATTTTATGTGTTTGAGATGCCGTAATCGCAGCAGCTAACGCTGAAGTAGCTAGTATTACACCTATGCTCCCTTTTGAAATCCCCCTATCCAACAAGTAGTTCTGAAAATAAAAGAATATGCTTGCATTGAACATAAAAATCCCTTGTGAAAACACAATTAAAAATGCTAGTTTATTATTTCCATCCACCTTTCAATGGCTTTATCTAATTGTTCTTTGATTTTTTCTTTTTCTCCACCTAATTCTAACAATTTTTCATATTCACAGCCATTTTGATTCATTTCAATATCTATCTCTTTAAGGTTTGATTCAAGCTCTTGTATTCTACTTTCTAAGGTTTCTACTTCTCTTAGCTTATTATTGCTTGTTTGTTTTTGAGTGTTTTCTTTATTCTTTGACTTTTTCTCTTTTTCCTTATTAGGGGTCTCTATTTTAGTTCGCTTAAATTCATTTTTCTTTTCTTTGTAATATTCATAATTTCCCTGGTAACTTACAATCTTTTTATCTTCTATTTCACATATTCTTATGGCAAGTTTGTTTATGAAAAATCTATCATGAGATATAAATAATATAGTTCCACTAAACTCCATTAAAGCTTCTTCAAGGTTCTCTCTTGAATCTATATCCAAATGATTTGTAGGTTCATCAAGTATCAAAAGATTTATGTCATTTTGAATTAGCATGCAAAGCTTAAGTCTACTTTTTTCTCCTCCTGAGAGATTTTTAACCTTTTTAAAAACACTTTCTCCATAAAATAAAAACTTAGCAAGTATTCCTCTAGCTGGACCTTCTAAGATAAACATATCCTCTCTAAAAGTATCAATCACGGTTAAATCTTCATTATTAAAAGTTATATTTTGAGGAAGATATCCTATTTTAGTGTTAGACCCTAACTTGACTTCGCCATAATCCCCCTGAACTTCACCTAAAAGCGTTTTTATTATAGTTGATTTCCCACTTCCATTATCTCCTAATAAAGCCGTGCATTCACCATATCTAATCTCTAAATTTAAATCCTCTAATATTTCCTTTTGGTCAAAGCTTTTACATAAGCCTTTAATACTTACTACATCCCTGCCAGATCTATCAGTCTCCGCAAAATCCAATTGAATTTTAGGTTGATTTATTAGAGGCTTATCGACTCTTACTACTTTATCTAATCTTTTTTGCATACTTGCTGCTCTTTTGAAAAACTTTTCGTTATCCGCCTGAATAGCCCATGCCCTTAGTTGTTTTATTGCTTTTTCCATAGCCTTTATTTTTTTCTGTTGATCTTTAAATGCTTCAAATTGTTCAACAACTCTTCTTTCCTTTTCTTTAACGTAATAAGAATAATTACCATTATAAAGTGATGTTTCGCCATCCTCAATTTCAACTATCTTTGTTACAACTCTATCCAAAAAATATCTATCATGGGAAATAACTATTACTGTACCTTTGTATCCTTTAAGATAAGCTTCCAGCCATTCTATAGATGTCACATCTAAATGATTTGAAGGCTCATCAAGAAGAAGTATATCTGGATTTTCAAGTAAAATTTTGCCTAATATCACAATGGTTTTTTCACCACCACTTAGGCTTATAAAATCCCTACTTAGAAAGTCCTCAGTAAACTTTAATCCAGTACATACCTTACTCATTTTTTCTTCTATTTCGTAACCATCTTTTGCTTCATAAAGTTCATTGAGTTCACCATATTTTCTTAATGCATATTCTAATTCACGGTCCTTTAAACTCGCCATTTGCACTTCTAATATTTTAAGTTCTCTATTTATTTGGTATTGAATTTTAAAAGCAATTTTTAAAACATCTATTACTTTAAACTGCTGCGGATAATCTGGTATTTGATGTAAATATCCTACAGTGGCATTTTTTCTTATGGATATGCTACCTTTATCTTGGCTTTCTAAACCCGCAATAATTTTGAAAATTGTAGTTTTACCACAACCATTTCTTCCTATTAAGCCAACTCTTTCATCACTTTGAACTTCAAAAGTAATACTTTCAAAAATCCTATTTCCACCAAAATATTTTTCTACTTCTTTTAACGCTACTTCTATCATTATTAATTCCTCCTATATATTTGCAATATAAATTTTTCTCTACAAAATAATAAAACCCCCGCAATAAATACTTGCCGGAGTTTTTGTGTTTTGATTTTAATGTAAATCAGATATACTAATTCATTATATAATCGCAGTAAAAAACCAGGCAAGATAGTCCTCACCTGGTTTCAAAATAACATAATTATAATGTATTTAAGGCAAAGATAACTCACTTCTTTTTAGTGATATATTCAATTTTGAACAGACTTCTCCCGTAAAATTGAAATCAGTATGTGTAATTCCAGATAATGCCATTGGTAGTCTGTCTAAAATTGTATTTTCTAAAAAGAACTTAGCCATCATTTTCACCTCCGTATATTAAAAACTTAATAATTTAATTTTACCATAAATTTTATTTAATATCAATAATGTAATTTTTTATTATTCTACAAGTTTAATAATTACTCCTTTATAATTTTAATGAGCAAATCTCCTATGCCCACATTATATCCACTACAAGCATAGATTCCGTTTATGCAGTTATTATTAATATCTTTGCTGTTATTACAATTATTAGAAACAAGTACTAACGGAAGCTTATCTGGTTCTAAATACATTCTTCTCGCTATGGTATTTACATTTTCAGAAAAATCATCAAAATAAGTTTTTATGATTGGGATTAATTCATACACTCTTTGTAGTGTTTTATTCTGCTTTGCAGAACTATCTCTTAGCACAAATATAATTTGTCCATTTATATTTTTAAAATCTTGTTGCCTTTCTATTATTTCGTTTAAGATATGTTCTGTGGGTTCTTTGCCTTCTTCTATCCATATAATAATGCTTTTTTCATCTTTTATTAAATCAGAGGCATGGATTATATTTCTATTATTATCCCTAAGATTAAAATCTTCAAGCTCATAATTCTCTAACATGTCTGAAATTTTTGAATCTCTAAGGCTTATATTTATAGATTTTGTTTCCTTGTTTTTAACCTCAAAAGTATACTTGTTCACAAATATGCTTCCATTAGGTAATCTGTTGGAGGTTAAAATTCTATAATGCCCAAAAGCAAGACTAATATTAGCTTTATTACCCGGCAGTATATTTTTACTTAAAACAAAGGTTCTATAGACCCCATTTTCTAATAATGCTATAGTCCAATTCTGATAGTACTTAAGCTCTATTTTATTGATATTATTAATTATAACTTGCGAATTTACTGAGCTATATTTGTCATCTACCTTTATAAATCCTCTGTGATTTTCATTACAATATTTGTAATATTCTATAGATAAATCACTACTATTTATCCTAGCAGGTATACCTATACTTCTGCATATAGCAACAAACAAAATCTTCTTAGCTATAATGCCTCCCCTTCCTATTTTAAGCACCTCTGCAGGTGTAGTATATAATTCTTCATAGTCATGATATAGGATTTCTGTTATATTTCCCTTAATATAATTCCATACATTGGTAGGATTTTTTATAAAGCCATCTTTTAAATTACTAGCAAAATAGTTAATAATAAACTGCTTAAAATCCGTAATTTTTTCCTTGTATATTCTTGGACAAAGTACATAGTTAAAATATATTTCTTTAGGGTAATTTTTATCAAAACCATCAATACTATTAATGTGGGAATTTAATATGCTGCATCTGCTGTCTACATAATCCTTCTTTGATAAACACATTAATAAATCTATCCTCTTTTTTAAGTCCTCATCATTATGATTACAATTTAAAAATTGTAATATTTCAGTATAGTTTCCCATAGCAGTTAATAGTATGTTTCTAATTTGACAATCATACTTACCTAAATATTCAATTTTATCTATGGCGTCCACTATTTTATTGTTCTTTTCTTCTCTAGCTCTATTGCAATATTCAAATCTCTTTTTTGCTTTGTCTTTTTCTTCTTCTGTTATGTTGTAGGTCAATGGCCTTTTATCAACTGGAGGTACTATATGAATCTGTTCTACTCCAATTTTTTCTTCATAATCTACGGCATCATCAATGTTAAATATAATTTCCGTGGAAACTTTTGTATCAACCATTTTACATATAAACCTACCACTTTTCACCACATTAATAGCTATGGTTCCAAGTCCAATATTTATGTGGGCTAAGCCCTTTTCATCTGTGTACAATATTGCTACAGGTACTAATTCAGAATAATTAAGTATTTCAAATCTCACTATGGCTTTTTCTACAGGCATATTTTTTGAATTTAGAACCTTAACATAAAAAACTTTTGAATCAGCATATTTACTAATATTATTAATAGTTGTTACTGCATTATTCTTTGATATTATATCCTCATTTTTGTAGTAATCAGAAAATGCTCTGCTGTGAATAACCATGGCTCTAGCTGCTGCTGAGGTAAACCACCCTTTGTCTAACACAGGTTCTGGCTCGCATGCTCCGAGATAACGCCATCTTCCATCACACCATACCTCTACCCAAGCATGATTGTCATCACAATGAGCCCATCTTGGGGTGTATATCTGCCTTGCTGGTATTCCCACGCTTCTAAGGGCGGTAACTGTAAACGTAGATTCTTCTCCACACCTTCCATATGAACATTTTAATACTGTGAGAGGTGAGGCTGTCCTTTCATCCGTTGATTTATATGTTGCATTCTCAGCGCACCAATAGTTAACTTCTAAAACCGCCTCATACATGTTTTTATTTTCTAATCTATGATATATCATATCATAAAATGTTTTTCTACAGTCTTCTATATCCTCATTATTAATACGATAGTGAAGCACATAATTCAAAAAAATATCTTCAGGAATTTTAACAGCCCAAGGAGTATTTCCCCTTAAAAAAATAGCATGTTCAACATATTTGTAAAAAAGCTCAAAATCATAATTAGAGATGTCACTTAAAGGCATTTTAGAATATAAATATTCTATTAAAAACCTTTCCTCCTCCTTACATAAGGAGAGCTTATAAATTATATCCTTTTTTTTATATCCAAATAAGTCTAATGCCTCTATAAATCTATGATTTACATATTGGTTTACCTCATCTGTATATTCCATATTCCATCTCCTTTTACACATTCTATCGCTAATCCTATACTCATTCACTTGTCCATTTTATCTAAAGCTTTTCTAAAATTTCTCTGATTTTTGCTATTTCTTCACTTTGAGTTCTTAGAATAACATATTCACTAAGTATAGGAAATCCCATACTTATATCTTCTTTTCTATATTCCATATAACTTTCAACTTCCATCTTTCCAGAAGTATGTACTGCATAGGATTTAGTGTATTTTATTACGTCTTCTACATTACCTGAATTTATACCACTTCCTATGAGAATTTCAATCTTGTCTTCTGATTTTTCTACCAACTCTTTTAAAACTTCTCTACCTTCCGTACATTTATTTTTCTGACCTGAGGTCAAAATAGACCTAATTCCTAATTTTTTTGCCTCTTCTAAGGTAGTAAAAGGATTTCTGCAAACATCAAAGGCGCGATGAAGAGTTATATGCATTCCTTCTGCCAAAGCTATAAGCTCTTTCATTCTTTCTATCTCCAAGGTTCCATCTGGTTTTAACATTCCTATGGCTACTCCGCTGGCACCAGCTTTTTTAAAGATTTTGATATCTCTTTTCATTATCTCAAATTCATTTTCTGTATAACAAAAATCACCATATCTAGGCCTAATTAAAATATTCATTTTTATATTTGTTTTTTCTTTTATTAACTTGAATAGGTTTATATTAGGTGTAGTACCCCCAATAATTAGAGCGCTACAAAGTTCCAGACGATTTGCTCCACCTTTTACCGCTTCCATAGCTGACTCTACTGAATCCACACAGACTTCTAAAATAAATGACATAGTATTCTACTCCTTTTGCAAATAAGTGATACCTAGAGGCTTTCCACTGCTTGCCACAGTATAAAAAGCATCCATTCCACTCTTTACTATACACTTTTTTTCAAAAATCTCTACCTCAAAACCTATCTCGTCCCATAAAATTATTATATTTTCTGCCATGGTAACAGATTAACTTTATTTGAACAATAATTTTCTTTATTCTGGTTATACTAAATTTGTAATAAAAACTATATAACTTACAAGGAGGATTTCTAATGAAAGCCAAAAATATATTATTAACATTATCCCTATCAACTGTATTGTTTGTTGGGTGTGCTAAAACTCCTGTAAAAACACCGCAGGTAACATCACCACAAACAAAACCATCAGTAACAACCCCAAATGTAGTAACCACAGCTTCAATAGTAGATAACGCCGCTGCCTTTGAAAATGCAATAAGTAGCAAAGGTACATGGATTATTGCAATAACAAAAGATTTAGCCATTAATAAGGATCTTGTGATTGAAGGTGAGTTTAAAAACGGCAAAAAAGATACAGCTGGCAAGGACATTATACAACGTAAAATAGCTCTATATGCACAAGATCAAAATAAAACCATAACTGCTAGATACACTTTGACTGCGCCAAAATTAACTTTTAAAAGTCCTATGGGCAGTATAGAACATGGAACTTTCAAAGGGGATCTCTATGTTTCAGCAAGCAATTTTAAGTTAATAGACGCTACAGTTGATGGAAATATATATTTTACTACGGCTGAATCTAAATCCACATTCAAAATAGATGCTACAAGTAAAGTCACTGGAAAACAGGAAATGAAAAAATAGCATAATATACAATAAAAAATCAGTTAGTCATTGGATTGGTCAACTGATTTTTTATTGTATTTAATTATGTGATTATTTCTTCAAAGATGCTATGAACTTACGTTGGATTACTGTTTATAAAGATTTATAAACCACGTAAAAAGCCCAGCAAAACTTTAAGTTTCGCTGGACTTTTATCTACACCTTATAGAGTTTTAGTTCTACTCCTTGATTCGTCTTTGTCTCTTTGACTAAAACTATATCTTAAACTCTTTCACCATTTCATCAAGCTTTTGTGAAAATTCAGATTGACTTTTCGCAATCAAAGCTACTTGTTCTATAGCTTTCGTAGTTTCATCCATACTCTCTTTTATTGTTTCAGCCTGTTCATTGGATTTTTGCGAAGATTGTGCCATGATCTGCACTGCTTCACTTACTTGACCTACTGTGGCCGTAATCTGTTCTGACATAGTAGCAATTTCCTCTGATGTTTTGCTTACAAAATCAGAATCATTATAATACTGATTTCCTGCTTCTCCATACGCATCAAATTGTTCCTGAATATCTTTATTAATGAATTGTAATATATCACTACCAGTATCAGTACTACTTTTAAATGCATCCTGAACCCTTATAATTGTATCTTGAATACTTATTACTGCCTGTGAAGATTGTTCTGCAAGTTTTCTAACCTCATCAGCTACTACTGCAAAGCCCCTTCCTTGCTCACCAGCCCTTGCTGCTTCTATAGCAGCATTTAATGCAAGTAAGTTAGTCTGTTCTGCAATACTTGCTATAGTGTCCGCCATAACCTTAATACTATCTACTACCTTACCATCTTCAATGGCTTTTAACATCTTATCTTGTTTTTCAGCGTATAGTTCTTGTGTATCTTCTATAGCTTTTCCGCTACTCTTTTTAACTTCTGTAGCCCTTTCTTTTGCTCCATTTGCATTATTACTTCCTTGCATCGCCTTTTGTGAAAGCTCATTAATGCTTGCGTCCACTTCCTCTACGGATGCGCTTATTTCCTCAGTTGCTGAACTTGATTCCTGAATTTCATTTGCAATATTCTTAACAGCACTATCTATTGTTACAATTGTTGATGTTAATTCCTGCATTGTTGCTGAAAGTTCTTCAGATGATCCCCTAAGATTCTGCGAATTATCCATAATTCCTTTTATCAAAGAAGAAACTCCAGTTTGCATATTGCGTATTGAATTTGCTATTTTGCCCATCTCATCTTGTCGTTTTATAAGTTCGCTAATTTCATCGCTATCAGTTAAATCAAATTTGCCTATTTTATCAAGTCCAACTACCATTTTATTGATTGGAGAGAGCGCTTTACCAAAAATAAGCATAAGTAGAACGCTAATTACTATAAGTGAAATAATTAGTAATATGAATTGAATAACTAGTATTTTATTTACAACCTCCGTTATACCTTTTTCCGGTATACCAATATCAAGTGCTCCGATTAGTGTTTTATTTGCATATATTGGCACCATAATGTCATATGTCCAATATTTTTGAACATCTGCATAAAACCTAGATGTTTTTATATTTCCATTTTTTGCTCCGTCTATTGTATAATCATCATCATAAACCTTTCCTATTTTCATCTTATCACTATGAGCTATGGCTTTAGCATTAGTATCTATTATAACCGCATATGTAATATTACTCTGCTTTGATTTGTTAACAACAAAACTTTGTAAGGCTTCAATATTAATATCTTTTGTGTTTAGTATATTATTTACCTCATAGGAAATTTCTTTTGTAGTTTCTAATGATTTACTTAATAAAACAGTTTTCATCTCATTTTTTATGAGAAAGCTTACAATAAATGTACTTAATACTAACACTGTTAAAAAAATAGCTAAGGTTATAAAAACTAACTTTCCCTTTAATGTCTTTGATTTTTTATTTTTCATTTGTATCCTCCTTTTAATATAATGAACTTGAATCAAACTACAATATCTTTCTCAGTTTTTCTAATATTTAATTTATAATTTTAATGTAATAATATCATATTTTAGAAAACTTTACTATCATAGCATATAATATGTTGTACCATGTCAATATATTTCGAAAAGCTCTTATTTTCAACAAATTTTTTCACAACTCCCAGCTTGTTTTTTGTAATCTAAAATAATAAAGACCAGCACATCAAAATCAATGTTAATATTTTTCAATATCAACATTGATTTTTAAAGTACTGGTCTTATTTACAATCATAAGTGTTACATATAGATATTAGTCTATATCTTTTATTTAAAGTCTGCACTCTTAGGGTTTTTGTGAGTAAGTCCTAACTGAACTTGCTAAAGTATTAAAAAACATATAGCGATAATTATATAAACTGCTATAAGTTGAACTCCTTCAAGCCAATTTGATTCACCATCGCTAGCAACTCTATTTGCTATAATCACTGATACTATTAGTGCCACTAGCTCAAACTCGTTAAAAATAATACTCATAGGCTTAAATAACAAACTTAAAAAAATCAATATTGGAGCAACAAATAATATTATTTGTAAACTTGAACCTATTGCAATTTCTACTGCTACATCCATTTTGTTTTTTAGTGCCATTATAACTGCCGTACTATGTTCTGCAGCATTTCCTATTATAGGTATAATAATTATTCCTACAAAAAAACTACTAAAGCCTATAGCTTTCGTCATTGCTTCTACTGATCCAACTAAAAATTCACTCTCAATAGCTATACATAGCGTTGCAATTATAAGAACTAAAATAGATTTTTTCAAACTCCACTTTGATTGAACCTCGCCTTTATGCTCAGATCCATATATATCTTTGTGAGTAAAAAATGAAAAGTACAATCCCAAAATATATATAAGGAACATAATTAGAGCTACAGCTATACTTAAACTCTCATATTTTGAAGTCAATAAATCAACCTTAACTGTATGAGTAAATATTGCTGGTATACTTAGACCTATTACTGAAAATAAAAGCATACTAGAAGAAACTTCAACAGCTTTTTTGTTAAAACTTTGTGTCTTAAATTTGCAACCACCAAAAATCATACTTGCCCCTAACACAAGTAATATATTTCCTATTACAGACCCAACAATTGATGCTTTAACTACTTCGAACAAGCCTTCTTTAAGAGCAAAGAAAGCTATTATTAATTCGGTAGCATTTCCAAATGTGGCATTTAAAAATCCGCCTATCCTAGGCCCTGAATACACTGATATTTCTTCTGTAGCTTCCCCCATGAGTCCCGCCAAAGGTATAATTGCAAGAGCCGACGTAACAAAAACTAAAGTAGGACTTAAATGCATAAATTCAAACACTATACTAACTGGTATTAGTATTAATAAATATCTAAGATACTTCATAATCCTTTACTGCCATGAAAATTTATTTTTTCTAGCAGTTTTTCACCCCTATCATATAAATTTTAAAAATGAAACCATTATTAATCAAACAATTATACCATAATATAGTTTGAAATTACTCCAAATTGCATAGTCAGTTACAGGATGACCAATTTTTCTTCACTTATTTTAATTATTGTAACTAAAGAATGTATATCCTATTAGTTAAATATGTATTAACTTTCATGAATAAGTCTTGTAAAAACTCATTAAATGGAGCATGCTGTATATTATAAGACGCACAAGCATTAAATACTTTCATAAAGGAGCGTTGCTTATGTTTGGTTATATCCTTATTTTTTTCGCTAAAATAATTGAGGTTTCTTTAACCACGGTTAGAGTAGTACTAATAACTAGAGGCGAAAAATTTTATGGAGCTATTATTGGTTTTTTTGAAGTACTTATATGGTTATATGTAATTAGTACTGTACTTGTTGGAATAAGTAAAGAACCATTTAAAATGGTAATTTATGCATTAGGATTCTCTTGTGGAAATTATATTGGATGTATTTTAGAAGATAAACTAGCACTAGGACTCATGACAATAAATGCAATAGTATCTGAAAAAGATGGCCATGCCTTGGCTAAAATATTGAGAGCAGAAAATGTAGGTGTTACTATTATTGATGCAGAAGGATTAAAAGAAGATAAGAAAATGCTTATCTTGCATGTTAAAAGAAAAAGAAAATCTCAAATATTA
This sequence comes from Clostridium tagluense, assembly GCF_003865095.1. Lineage (GTDB taxonomy): Bacteria > Bacillota > Clostridia > Clostridiales > Clostridiaceae > Clostridium_AD > Clostridium_AD tagluense. The sequence continues at coordinate 34,740 of NZ_BHYK01000034.1, forward strand.
AAAATAATACACAATTCTCATATAAAGGCTGTAATCTCACTAATGGATACTAAAACTATATATGGTGGTTATGGTATTAAAAAATAAAAATTAAAAATAAGAGGCTGTCTCAAACTAGAAAGTAATTTATAGAATGAGACAGCTCTTTTTTATGAATTATATGCGGTATACTTCCACAGTATTTTCTTCCATTTACTCTAATGAAACCTTTTTCAATTTAGCTTTACTTCTGTGTAATCTTAAAAAGGTTAAAATCGCTCCAATCATGCAAATAGCGGCGGCAGTTATATATACAGTTTTCATTCCATAAATAAATGCATCATTTCTCCCAATTACATAATCAGTTACATTATGACCAATTTTATAACTCATCCTGTTATACAAAATAGTAGTAGCTAAAGCTATCCCGCACACCATCCCTAAATTTCTCACAAGTGCATTCACACTTCCTGCAATACCTAGCTTATCCTTTGGTACTGTAGACATTACCAAAGAATTATTAGGTGACTGAAATAAACCATTTCCTATCGACATAGTTGCTATAAAAATCACCATGCTTATTATTGAAGACTGCTCATTTAAAGTTGACATTAATAGTAGCCCCAAACTTGTAAGCACAAGCCCTATAAAAGTAAGAATTTCGGAACCTATTTTATCTGACAAATGTCCACTAATTGGTGCCACTACTGACAAAATCAAGGGAAAAATCATAAGTATTAGTCCAGTAGATGCTGGTGAAAACTTAAGCACATCCTGAAGATAAAAGGGCTGAATGATAATTGAACAAAAGATGGCTACAAAGGATATAAACCCACAAAATATACTTAGTGAAAACAATTTATTCTCAAAAATCTCCAGCTGTAATAAGGGATTTTCACGCACCTTTTCCACCTTAATAAATAAAATGAAAGAAATAATTGCTATTAAAAAGCCTAATAAAACTATTGGATTGGTAAACCCAGCCTCTTGTCCCTTACCTAGAGCTACAAATAGAGGAACTATAGCAAACATAAACAATAATGCTCCAAGACCATCTAATTTTACCTTCGCTGTTTTGTGACCTTTAGGAAGTATCTTTAAACTATAAAATAGTGTTATTATACCTATTGGTACGTTTATTAAAAATATATATTCCCAACTGGTAGTGCTTACTATAAATCCTCCCAATGCTGGTCCTACCAATGCCCCCAATGCCACGAAGGTTCCTGTTATTCCTAGTGCTTTTCCTCTTTCATTTACTGGGAATACTTCAGTTATAATCCCTTGATTGTTGGCCATAGTACCCGCAGCTCCTATTCCCTGTATTACTCTTGCAAACACTAAAACTGGAAGAGAACTTGTTATTCCACAAAGTAAAGAGCCTAGTGTAAATAGTGCTAGTCCAAACTTAAATACCTTTGTTTTACCAACTACATCGCCCAATCTTCCAAAAACTAATATAGTTGCGGAAATTATAATTAAATAACTTGTTACTACCAATTGAATATTCGCTGATGATACATTCAAAGCTTTAGCCATCACAGGTAAAGCTACATTTACAATACTACTATCTAAAGTACACATAAAAGTTACCATTACAACTATAAATAAAATTACCCATCTATTTTTATTATTACTATTATTTTTCAAACTCATCTCTATTCTCCTTTTATCCTTATAATTTAATTTTCTTTATATTGTTTAGAATCTTATTTAAGGAATCTATGGTTATATCCTTTTCCTCTTCATTTAAATCCACTGTTATTATATGTACTAATTTATGAATTTCATCTAAAACTTTGGGAATTATAACCTTAGCCTTTTCTGTTAAGTATAGCTTATAGGCTCTAGAATCAGTTTCATCTTTTTTCCTATCTATGTATCCAAGTTTTATAAGTTTTGTAATGGTTCTAGCTGACATTGCCTTATCATAACCTACTTCTTCGCTTATTTTATTTTGACTAATACCTTCATTTTCCCTTAATATAAGTAAATATGGGTAAGAACCGCTACTTAATTCATATTCTTTTAATACCTTATCCAAATAAACTTGCGTAGTTCTGAAAATTTTATTATTGAGTTTAATTAAGTACATTATGCCTTCCTGCAAAATTTTTCACCTTCCTTATATATAATCATCTTTTTCTTTTGTTATTTTAATTGACAAGTCAACCTTATTATAATTGAATTTCGTTGACAAGTCAACTATACACCTATTCCCTTATTTAAATTATTATAATCACATAATTTAACCTAAAATAAAGGAAATAAGATGTATTTTATCTCATTTCCTTTTCTCATTTGTTTTAAATTCTATCTTTTATATACTTTAGCGAAAACATTCCAACAATTTTTCCTGTTTTATCTTCCACCGCTATGTGGTCTAATCCATAATTAAACAATATTTTAATTCCTTCCATAAGTGAAGATTCCTCATTGACCCTAGGAATACTTTTCTCTTCAAAAGCTGGCATCATGACATCTTTTACGAGGGTTACATTTAAATAAGCAGTAAAATTTTTAGTGCCAAAAAAATCTTCTACAAACTTATTTTTAGGATTAAATATCATTTCTTTTCTATTTCCTTGTTGAACTATTTTCCCCTTATCAAAAAGCACTATTCTGCTTCCGAGTCTAAAGGCTTCATCTATATCATGAGTTACAAATACTACAGTTTTCTTTAACTTCTCGTTAAGTTTTAATATTTCTTCCTGAAGTACTCTCCTTGTTATATCATCCACCGCACCAAAGGGTTCATCCATGAGAATTATTTCCGGATTTGATGCAAGAGCTCTAGCTACTCCAACTCTCTGATTTTGACCACCACTTAATTCTCTTGGATATTTTTTTAAATATTCTGAGCTAAGACCAACAAGTTCTATTAATTCACTAGCCTTCTTAACTCTCTCTTCTTTTGATACTTTTTTAATATTTAACACATAACCTATATTATCCTCTATACTCATATGTGGGAATAGACCTATCTGCTGGATTACGTATCCTATACTTCGTCGTAGCTGAATAATATCCCACTGATTTATCTCTTTACCACTTATGAATATCTTCCCTGAATCTGGCTTAATTAGACCATTTATAAGTTTAAGCATAGTAGTTTTTCCACAACCAGATTTACCAATTAAAGTTATGAATTCCTCACTATGTATAGTAAAATTCAGATTATCTATTACTTTTATCCCATTTTTATAAGATTTCTCTACATTTTCAAATTTAATAAGTTCCATTTATATTAGTCCTTTCTTTACAAACCTTTTGGTGCTAATATAGTGTAAGCAGAACCTGGCAGGTCCGATTACTATTTTAATAATCCTTTACCCTTTAAAAATTCCACTGCTACATCTTTTGGATCCTTCTTTTCACTTTCCACTAAATAATTCATCTGAATCATTTCTTTATCATTTATTTTTCCTTGGAGTTTATTAAGTACATTTTCAAGTTCTGGGTATTTCTTAAGTGTCTCTTCACGTATTAAAGTTGAAGCAAAATATGATGGAAAAAAATTCTTATCATCCACAATAACTTTCATATCATATTTTTTTAGAAGAGCATCTGTTGAAAAAGCATTTATTACATCTACATTGTCAGAATTTATTGCTTCATATTTAAGTCCTATGTCAAGCTCTCGCTTTTCTTTAAACTTAAAATTATATTCCTTTTGTAGCCCTTTATATCCATCTTCTCTCTCATAAAAATCGGGTTCTGCACCAAATTTTAAGCTATCACTCTTGCTAGCCAAATCAGAATAAGTATTTATGTTTAGCTTGTCTGCAACGGATTTTTTGATTGCAAGAGCATAGGTATCATTAAATCCATATAACCCGAGCCATTTTATATCATATTTAGCTTTGTACTCTTTTTTCACTTCTTCATATAATTTAAGAGGATCCCTAATTAAATCTTTTTTAAGTACAAAAAGCCAACCTGTACCTGTATATTCTGGATATATATCTATTTCACCCTTAATCATTGCCGGTTGAATATTTGAAGTTCCTCCTCCTATACCTAATTTCTTTTCTACCTTTATATCTGTATTACCTTCAATTAACGCCGTTATCATTTCTGCTAATATATATTGCTCTGTCATTGGTTTTGATGCTACCACAACTTTTTTTGTTTTACTACCACACCCAACTAATGATACAAGCATAATCAAAGCTAAAGCACTTACAAGTATTTTTTTATTCATTTATACTCCTCCAATTTTTACTGTTCCAAAAACTCTTTTTCTTATCTTCTTTTCAAGAATACCTAAGGAAAAATCTGACACTACTGCAAGGGCTGCCACAAGTATGCTACCTGCTGCTGTCATTTCAGGAAAGTTTGTAGTTATACCTCTCCAAATTGCTACGCCAAGACCACCTGCTCCTATAAAGGAAGCTATTCCACCAAGGGCAATAGTCATTACCACCATAGTTCTAAATCCTGCAATTATTACTGGTAATGCTAATGGAAACTGTATCTTAAAAAGTAACTGACTATTTGTACTTCCCATAGCTACTGCAGATTCTATTATCTGTGAATCCACTTCACTTATTCCCACATAAGTGTTTCTTATGATAGGAAGCACTCCGTAAACCGTCAGTGCAATTAAAGCACTTTTATTTCCTATACCAGATATTGCAACTAGGAACCCAAACAAGGCAATGGATGGTATAGTATATAAAAAATTTGCTATTCCAAGCACTATTCCAGCGGCCTTCTTATTTCTTGTTATATATACCCCAAGGATCAAACCGATTATTGTAATAAAAATAATTGCTGTTCCAGAGAGCAAAATATGCTGGATAAATAATTGAACAAAAAAATCAAATCTAGAGCTATATAGTTTAAAAATTTCTAAAATAAAATTCATTTTTCACCTGTTGTCCCTTTCCTTAAAATATATTCCTTGCAGTACTGCTAAAATATAAATTAAATTATGTTTTATATTAGTAAGAACTTCTTATTTAAATATACAGAATAAAATTTCTAGAAATTTACATTATCTTTCTTATATTTTCATTATATTTCCTCGGACAAACATTGTCAAGAAAAAGCAATTGTTATATACAGTGTTTTCTGTGAATTCAAACACTTTCTATTTGGTATATGTTATTTTTTCTCAATTTTCTTTCTAGATTAACCTATGAAAATTTTCATGCCAACTTTAATTTTTTAGTTTTAGATGATAAATTTGTAACCATTGGAGATGATAACCCCTTAATATTGAAAATATATCTAGTTTAATCACAAAAAAACACCGAAATATAAATATATTTCGATGTTTTTCACCTTTTATATTAATCCATTGGATGGTTATAAATCATACGATCATATACATGGTTAAATCCCATCTTACGATAAAGATTTTTCGCACGTTTATTATCAAGATCTACGTGAAGTGACAGGTTACCATCTGTAAGTTCTATTGCACGCCCAATAAGTTCTGATGCCACACCACGCCCTTTATTACCGGGTTTAACACCAATATAAGCTAAATGATATGTGGAGATAAACGTCTCAAATCCCATATTAACAACAATACAGATACCTTGTTCTTCTCCATTTCGTTTGGCTATTAACAAAAATCCTTCTTTCATGGCTTTTTCTATAGCATCTACTGTCTCTCCCACTGAATCATTATAATCTGCTAACCAAGTTCGTGTCATGTTCAGTAACTCATCTTTGTTTTTATCATTAAAACTTGTAATTTCACATACCTCAACTTCACTTCTTGCATCGTTTAAAATAATTAAATGCTTTCCATTTTTAAGCAACCCTTGTTGCGCTTTCTTGATAACGGCTGCCATTGCATACGCTTCTTTCCTTGAAATAATAACGCCCTCAGTTTCACGTAGCATAGTAACTGCCTGCCTCAGATCTTCTTCTTCAATGTCAAACATTTCGACACCAGTCTCCACAATAATTTTGTTAATGCTTTCAACTATATCTGTATCTCTGCCTGGTGAATACAAAACTGTTTTTTTAGTGTTATTAGTTTCAATTTGTCTAATGTTCATTTTCCTAACATATTGATTGAGATCCTCTTGCCATGATGTGCTAGCACCACATAATAATTGAGGTATTTCACTCAATTCTTCATGTACCCAGCTTTTTATTAAGCCACTATAAATACTTGAAAGTGTATATCCAAAGCCTAATTTAGTGGTTATAGTATCCACTTTAAAATCCATACGTTCTAAACACTCTTTAGTCATGTCTTCAAAGATGAGATGACTTATAATGGTGTTTAAATCCCATTCGCAGGTCAAGTACATGTTGCTTTGCTCTGCTATATTTCTTAATTGGGGGCGTGAAAAATTATCTTTTTTATCTCGTAAATCTAGTAAAACATCTTTATCTAAACGAGATATTTTCCATTTTTCATTTTTAAATAGTGGAACCTTAACTTCAAGTTCCTTTAATTTTGCAAATAGCATTACTGATTTTATGTAACTTTCAGAACCATCAACTAAAATTTGCTTAAAACCATTAGCAACAGCATCTTTTACTAAAACCTCTGAAATACGGTCATATTTATGTCCTGATGGATTAGCTCCTTCAAGCTTCAGATATATCTCTCCGATATTTAATATTTTTTCTAATTTCTTCGCTCTCATTAAGGGTGTTCTTCCACTTTTTCGCATAATCTCTCCTTCAACATTTAATTAGAAATAGATTTTTAAATTACTCTAACTCATTTGTTAAATGTTAGAGCTAGAGCTGGCGTTCTTAAACTTCAACTTTTTTGCAAACTTTACTATCTAACATAGTATGCCCTGCTCATAATGCAGTTATAATTTTTTTTGAATTTTTCAATCTTACTTAAAAACTTCAAGTATATCATTGCTTAGGGCTCATCTACTCTAAATGAACATTTTACTATGCTTTGCTTATGTTAAGTATAGCATTTTAAGTCGAAATTTGCAAATATGAGGAAGTTTTTGTTATTATTTCTTGAATATTATCTAGTTTATTTTATCAAATCTTCAAATTGCCCGCCCACAATATCCTTTAACGAATTCGGATTAATTTCTATTTGAAATCCTATTTTCCCAGCACTTACTATTATGGTTTCTATCTCTAAAGCACTTTCATGGATAAATGTTCTATACTGTTTCTTCATACCTATAGGCGAACATCCTCCACTATCTGTTTGTACAAAAATATAATAAATGAAAACGCTATAGGTTTTGTTTGCCATAGTGTTTTTTTAAATTTCTAATTTTTACATAATATTCCTTTTCTTTTTGAATTATTTTTTTAATATCAATTTCTTTTTTTAATATTTTATCCCCAGTTTTTACTTCCACATTTGACATCAGTTTTGTCCCCCTCCGTTTTATCCTTTAAATCTTCCATATCTATCCTTAATGAATTAATAATAACATATTAATTTGCAAATGTATAGAACGTTTGTTCTCATATAGTCAATGCCATTATTGCATATTACATATAGTCAAACAGCTTACAATTTTATATTTGTTAATTATTTATCATGAGTTTATTATAAACCTATTCTTGAGCACTATAGTGCTCTTAATCCCCTCAATACGACAATTGGCATAATTTACACGTTGAACTTTGTAGAAATATAATATATATTGAAATATAAAAGCCATATAAGGGCATTTGAGGGGAACGATTATGTATAAGATGAAGATAAGGGAATACAGAGAGAAAAAAAAGTGGTCACAAAGAAGGTTATCTATCGCAAGTGGCGTAAGCCAAACGGCAATATCCGCTATAGAAGGCATAAGAAAAAGCCCCACTGTTTGCACTGTGGAAAAAATAGGAATAGCACTGGGAATTTGCCCACACCATTTGATTGAATTTGATTGTAAACATATTTGTAGGCGGAGGTGCAGCAAGTAATTTTTTCAGTTAATTTTATGCGACATACCTCATTGTTGCATATATTTATTTAATACATTCCGTTACACTATTTTTGGGGTGTATTATGAAGACTAAAAAAGATTTGTATCTAGATGAAGACGTTGTTAAAGCTGTTAAAAAAATTGCAATAGATGAGAATACAAATTTATCTGCAATTGTCAATAAACTCTTGACAGAGTATTTACAAAAGAAACATGAAAAGTAGCTAAGGTTTATACCCTTAGCTACTTTTCATGTTAATTTAATTTAATTTAATTTAATTTGAATTTGATTTCCTTATTACTAAACATACTACCTTTGTATTTTAAAATCAAAGCTGTATCATTTTTGGGTTGTTCAAAAGCCATTGTACCAGTGATTTCTCCATTACTAGCTAAATTACCACTGGCTAATGCAGAATCAGTATTTATAGTTGTAAAACCTTCATCCGTAATTTGTCCTTTACTATTTTGCATTTTAAAATCAAAAGGATTATAAGAAATTTCACTCGTTCCACTGTTTTTAATAGAAACCGTTGCTATAACAAATTCCATTCCATCTTTTGGCTTGTCATACTCGCCTCCGTTAGACTTTTCAACCTTAGTAACTGTTACTACTGCATCTTTTAACTTAACAGCTTCTCCAATTGCGTAGACATCTTTAACTACTGGCGTTTCTGCTACTTTAGCTGTAGCGGTCGTTGTTGTTTTGTTATTATCGGCTACCTTAGCTGTATCATCCTTTTTACCACCTGCTGTACTACCGATAATGCCTATTACCACCACTACCAAAATCCCAGTTATTACTTTATGTTTCGCAAAGAAATTTCTTTGGTCTTTGCCGCAGTGAACACATTTATTTACCCCTTTTGCTATTTCTTTACCACAAGCCTTACAATTTACCATTTTACTCATAATTAATCCCCCTCGTATATTTAAATTCTATTGAATTGTACCATACCGACCATAATCATACAATTAAAAATAATTTTAGAAGCATTTACAAGCATTTGAATATTAATGTGTAAGTATAATTAAAAGCCAGCATCTATCAATCGGTAAAATCATTCAAAATTTACATTTAAACCCACTGTATTTAAAAACTTATATATAAATTAACAAAAAATAAAAAAGACCCCAAGGAGATTAGTCCCTGAGGTTTGAATTATTGTGCTGCTACTTGTACAGCCCCTTGTATGGTTGCTATGGTCTGTTTAAGTTGTGTATTTTCT
>NZ_BHYK01000035.1 GCF_003865095.1 Clostridium tagluense
AGGAGGTATTTTTCAAATTTTTACAGACTTGTCAAGTGTTTTATGCAGAAAAAATGGGGGAATCAACAAAAATTAATGATACTAGAAATGAGTAATCATAGGAGCTAATGAGTTTCCGTGAAAGCTCATATAGATAGAGGGAGTAACTACGATTTAGTTATTGATACTTCTCATATCAGTATGGAAGAGGTAGTAGAAGATGTCTTAGATAAAATGAGAAGAGTGAGTGAGAAAGTATAAAATTTCTTGGTGTACTATTAAGTGTGGTCTATTTAAAGTTTGTTCCGCGAAATATAAAAATAAAAAACATTCATAAATTCCTTCAATAATTAATACTATTAATAGTGATTAGAGAACAATAAACCAAAAGGGGGATTTAAAATGGGAAAAGAATTTCGCGGTAGGGCTTTGTGGAAATTGCCATCGAGAGGAAGAGGAACTTGTCCTGTATGTAAGACTGAAAGAATAAAATTGTTGTATGATCTAATAATTATGGGCAGTGGTGAAAAAATTAAGGTTTGTAAAAGATGTCAGCATAAAAAAATAGATAGTCTTTAATAAAATAATAAAAGCATTAAATTTCTCCTGCGTGCCTTGCAATAAGAGTTTCAAACTGGAAATTTGATTAAGAAATTCTAATTGCAAGTCATTTTGGAGAAAGTACATACTTGTTTTATTAATTGTCATCTGCCCTGACCTGCTTACGGGGATTTGTAATGTAGTAGACTAAGAGTCTGTAAAATAATCTACAACGGGTTCACCCATTTGAACAATTTCATTATATACCTCCATTTTAAGTTACTATTAAAGTGTCCAAGTTTATTGACACAACTTGATTTTTACCCAGAGATTTCGCCTGGTACAGTGCTTTATCCGCCTCTATAAATAAATAATCCAAATCTTGTATTGTTGGAGTAATTGAAGCAACTCCAATGCTTAGGGCTATAGGTATTGAACCTGATGCCCTAGTAATCATAGGATTGTTTTCTACAGCACTTCGTAGGGTTTCACCAATTATTTCTGCAGATTCAAAAGAGGTAGCGGGTAATAGAACAATAAATTCTTCACCACCAAAACGACCTAAAATATGACTATTACTTAAAGTTTCAGAGCAAATTTTAGAAAGATGCTTTAATACTAGGTCACCAGTATAGTGACCTAAATTGTCATTGATTTTTTTGAAATCGTCAATGTCCATCATAATGCCTGAAATAGTCTGTGCAAATGATTTTGCTTTATCAAAGTTTATATTTGCAAGTTCAAAAAAACTGCGTCTGTTGTACAAGCTAGTTAGCGGGTCTATGCTAGCTAGCTGCTTAGTTTTACCATGTAATTTAGCGTTTTCTATAGCCATTCCTGCATGGCATGCAAAGTATAAAGCTATGTCACAGTGATACTTAGTATAAATATTCTTTTGGGTTGAATCTAATGTTAAGATACCCACAATTTCGTTTTTAAACAGTATAGGTATTCCCATCCAACTTTCAATAGTAAAATTATCTATAAATAGACTAAAACGAGGATCTTCTTTAACATCAGAAACTAATAATGTAGTTTTAGTTTTACATATTTCTTTAAATAGATTGTCATCCTCTTTATTAATAGAAATTTTATATATCTCTTCCACATTTTCAAATCCATTTCCAGCCATAACATTAAAACGGTTATTTTCTTCCATGAAAAATGATGCACTGTCATAAGGTACTAATTCTTTTAAGTTTTCTAATAATTTATCTAAAACTTCTTGTAAATTCAAGGTAGAATTTAAGAGTAAGGTAACTTTTGTAAGTTTTTCTGCTAATAGATACTGTTCTTTTTCCTTAGATAAATTTTCTATTTTTCTGTAAGCTTTAGATTCATTCATTGCCAACATAAAAGCATTTAAAAGTATGAGAAGTAAGAATCCTGATAGTGAATAGTCGTTGATATTATTCAAACCTAGATATCGTAGTATGGACATAGCGATTATTGCAATGGGTACTAAACAACTAATTGAAATAATTAGGTTCTCCTGTTTTTTACTATGATATGATTTTAATATAATAAAAGCAGCATAAATAATCATTAACAAAGTGTATATTTGAAAAATAATAAGGAACTTTGAGGACAGCAGTGGGGGTATAAAAATAGTAGTAGTTATAAAGAAAAAACAAAAAAGTTTGCAACCATTTATAATCCATTTTGAATAATTATTTTTAAAAAGTATATGTATGTAATTTATCATAAAATAAACTCCAACATAAAAAGTTAAGTATTTTAGTTTGATATCCAAGCTATAGCTTAAGTTATTATACATGGTGAAAAAGTATTTATTGCCAACAGTTAAGGCTATTAAGGATAAAGTTATACAGAGGGCACCAAAATACAATTTAGGAGTATCATCTGTTCTAAAAGCATATAGCCATAATTGATACAAGCCCATTATAAGCAATACACCGAAGTAAAGAATTTCAAGAGCGATGGAAGCCTCTCTTTTATTAGCCATTTGAGATTGCGTTCCTAGACAAATTTTGTGTTGGGTACCACCATTTCTAAAATTATAATTTGATACTTGAAGTACTAAATGAATTTTATTACTTTTATTCATAAAATAACTTGTTAGAGGTATAGTGCTTGGGCATTCTGAAGAAGCGCTTGTACCAACAATTCCATTAGAGGCAAAGAGGTCTCCATTAACCCATAATTTATATGCAGATAACATAGAAGGTACACTTATACCTAAAAGGGTGTTTTTATATTTATCATTTAATTTTATTGTTAAAGTATATGTAGCATAGCCATTAGAACTGTAATCTTTATTGTATTTATTCCACTCCATAGGCATTTCTATATAAGATGGAAGTGGTGAGCTAGTAGCAAAATCTTCTGGTGTCAATAATTGCTGCCAGTAAAATTCCCATTGACCTCCAAGGGAAGTATAGCCATCTTTATGGAAATTCCAATTTGAAAGCTCTAATGCACCTTTTTGAGCGTTAATATTGGATGAGGTACTTGCGTTGCTTAATTTATTTAATGTGAAAATTGTATATAATAATGCTGCTAAAATAATAATAGATAAAGTAATTATTAGTGATTTTTCTTTTTTTAGCATCATAATTTGCCTCCTAATGTATAGAATTAGTCTATTTTACATATTATAGTTATTATTTTATATTAATATTGTAAACTTGTCAGCATTTTTTCTCTAACTTAACATTTTTATGTATTGAAATTCATAATAGCTATTTATAATTAAAGAAATTTGTAATAAAGGAAGCTATAAAATATAGGAAAAGTATATTACTACAAAAAAAATTGTAGTAATATACTTCTTTTGTTTATTTATGAACATTAATTTGAAAAGATTTTTGTTATATTTCAAATTTTTTTAAATGAATATTCTATTGAAAATTGTGGAACTAACTTTTTTAAAGCAATTGTAATATGCATGCTCTTTAAATCTAACCGGAAACTTTTATAATAGATAAAAAATATAGAAATAAAAAATTCACGCAAAGTTTACAAAGTATGAAATCCATTACTTAAAAAATTCCATGATATACTTTAAAGAGATTTAATCACGTTAAGTGATTTTTAAGAAATGTGTTACATGGAGGTTATGAATGTATAAATTAATAGCAATAGATATGGATGGAACCTTATTAAGTGATGAAAAGAAAATTTCGCCAGCGAATTATGAAGCAATACAACAAGCGAGAGAAAATGGAGTGAAAGTCGTAATAGCATCAGGAAGACCTTTAGTTGGTTTTAAAAAATATTTAGAACAACTTAATTTAGTTTCCGAGGATGATTATGCAGTAGCTTTTAACGGAGCCCTTGTTCAAAGCTCTCAAGGTGGGGAAATAATATCTAAAACAACATTAACTCTCCAAGATTATAAAGATTTGTACAAGCTAAGCAAAGAGCTAAACGTTAATATACATGCATTAACAGAGACTAGTGTGATTTCTCCTAAAGATACTATATACACTAGGGGAGAGGCTGAAATGAATGGTATTTCTAACGAAATAATTGCTGTGGAAGATGTAGCTGTAGATACTACTATAGTAAAAGTCATGTTTGTGGACAAGCCAGAAATAATAGAGGAAATAATGCAAAAGATTCCTGAAGAGGTAAGTAGCAAGTATACAGTAGTTAGAAGTGCACCTTTCTACTTAGAGTTTCTTGATAAATCAGTTAATAAAGGTGCAGGAGTAGCTGCCCTTGCAAAAAAACTTAATATTAAGCAAGAAGAGGTTATATGCATAGGTGATGCAGGCAATGATATTCATATGATTAAATATGCTGGACTAGGAGTTGCTATGGGAAATGCCTTCCCAGAAGTTAAAAAAATTGCCAACTTTATAACTAAAACTAATGAGGAAGATGGAGTAGCATATATAATTAATAAGTTCATTTTGAATGGCGAAGAAGCTTTTGCGGTATAATTAATATTAAATAATAATGGTTGTTGACAATAAGATTTAATTAGTATATAATAAAAACATAGAAACTGTTAATTCAGTTTGTATTGATCATCTTTATCCCCCCAGTTAAAGACAAAATTAATACAAAAAAACTTTTTCAAACAAATATCGAAAAGCTAGTAAAAGTCCAATTACTAGCTTTTTTTTATTTATAAACAATCACAATTTTGCCGGAAAAATCTGTAAACTGCTTTAGGATTCTGATATAATACAGAGGAATACAGAGGCTTACTGATACATATATAGATTTGGGTCATGGAAAGTTTAGTGAGATTAAAAAAGTTAAGCTTAGAGCTGTAACGAATAAAATAGATTGGTATGGATTTATGAGTTTTGTTATTTTTAAAACTATCCCCTTTTTCTGGATACCAGCACATACAATAACTTTTTTATTGCCAGGTGAGTATAGAGTTCTTATGGCTGCATTTTTATCCTTGGCTTTGGGTATAATTTTAGCTTATTCAAAAAGGAAAAATGTTAAAATTGTGTAGGGGATAAAAAGGTGGTAAGTTTCTCCTGCGTGACTTGCAATAAGAGCTCGGGACTAGAAATTCCATTAAGAAATTCTAATATTTTGCTAATATAAAATTCTCTAGCACTCACACTCGCCTTCCTGGCTCGGGTTCGCTAGCCTGCCGTCCTGGCAGGCTTACGAGAATTTTATATTCGCAAAATATGAATTTCTAAATGGAATTTCAATAGTCTTTTCGCTTCTTATTGCAAGTCACTACGGGGAAAATTCATGCTTACTATTCCCCAGGGGGACATAATAATTATTAATGGGTAGGCGTCTTGAGTTGTTTATAGAAATCAAATTTTAGAATGAAAGTACTTAGAAGATACGCAGTTTTATACCTAAAAGTATATAAGAGGAGTATAAGATTATGGGGTTTTACGAGAGGGCACTAAGTAAGATAAATAGAGGAGGAAACTGGGATATGATAGTTATCGATGGAGTAGTTGGCGTAGGGAAGACCACACTTATGAATATAATGTCAGAAAAAGGCTATGTACGTTTTGAGGAGCCAGTGGTGGATAATCCTATATTAGAAAAATTTTATTATGACAGAGAGAGATATAGTTTTCCACTTCAAATATTTTTCCTAAATAAAAGGTTTAAGCATATTAAGGAAGCTTCAAAAGTAAAAGATGCAGTTATGGATCGAAGTATTTATGGAGATGTGATTTTTGCGAAAATGTTAAAGGATTCAGGTGAGATGTGCAATGAAGAATTTGAGTTATATGCTGAACTGTTCGAGAATATGATCGAACATTGTAAGGCGCCAAAACTGCTTGTATATCTTGAAACCTCTGTGGATGCAGCTATGGATAAGATAAATAAAAGAGGCAGAGAGTATGAGAAAATTGTGGAACGTGAATATTGGGAAAAGCTAAATTCTAATTATAGAGCTTATTTTGAACAATATAATATATCACCAATTTTAAAGATAAATGTGGAAGGATTAGATTTTGAAAATAATGAAAAAGATAAAAAATATGTGCTGGGGCTTATAGAGGAGGCACTGGGAAAAATAAAGTAAGAAATCGACGGAGTGCCTTGCAATAAGAGTTTGGAACTGGAGATTTCATAAATAATATTTAGCCGGTATTTTAAGTACACTTTTGGGTATTCCTAATGATTATAAATATACTATAATATTGTTGTACTGTTTGTTTATGAGGAGTATAATAGGGTATATAGACTTTTAAAATATTTAAGTCTTGTGAGGGAATAAGCGAACAGCCCCGCACTCTCGCCTAGGAGACAATAAATATACTGGGAGCTTAGCCGATTAGGGCATAAAATACTAATATGCTGTTCATTTTATTAGAATATATGTTTTTTTAGGAGTCTTAACTTTTATTAGTTAAGACTTTATTAGTATCACAAGGCATTATAAAATATTTATACTTAGGATAGTTTTTTACGACATTCCTTATGGAGGGAATATGCTAACTACAGATGAGCTATTAAATTTAAATAGGTTACCCAAGATTTCTGAAATTTCTTTGAAGCTTTTGCAAGAGTTTTATGATATATATATTTGCCCTAACATATATATGCTTCAGCTAGAAAACAAGGATATAATCAAGTTGGAATTTTTAGATGTTAATCTTTGTCATTTGATGGGGTTCCAACATATAGTGCCCTATAAGTCAAAAAAATTCTATAGTGGTGAAAATGGTTATATGGGTGTTTTTAATGAGGATATAACTATTAAAAAGTTAAGAAGCATAGATGAAAGAAAATTTTCTAGAGATAAGGACAAAATTCTTTGCTTTTCATGCATTTATAAACTATTGAGGCATTGTGAAATTATAAGATTTAATAATATTACAGGTCATTCTAAGGTATCTTGCGAATTTATCCTGTATGATACTCACTATGGACGTAGGATACATCTGGGTATTGAAAAGGATGAGAAAAGAGAAATGTACTATCCACGTACTTTAATCGTTGAAAGAGACAATAGTGATAGGTTTATTATTGATCAAGAGTACATAAAGATTGTAAATACGAAAATCATTTCTAAACACCCTTTTAAATCAGAATTAGAGGTTGCAGCAACTATTGAGAGTAAGCAACAAGGAAAGAAAAATAAAATATTAAAAAGAAAAAACAAGCAAATTTAGAAGTTATATTTCTAGATTTGCCTGTTTTTAATTTATAGAAAATCAATAAAATTTATAAATTCTATGCTTGAATATTTTACCTCTTATGTTAATCCGCTCATAATTTTATCCTTTAATATTTCAATGTTAAATTCTCTATCAGCTTGTTTTTCTCTTGATTCATTAACTTTTTGAGGTGAAGCAATGTCAGAGTGCTCTTCAAGATGTCGCTTTGTTCTAGTATGGCTTTCTACTAAGTTTTCAAGTTCCTCTATTCTATTAGATTTTTCGATTTTATTACGCTATTCGCTGATGTATTTATCTTTATTACGTGGCATGAAAAGTCCTCCTCTTTTTTTAAATTCATCTTTTTTAGTTTGTTTTTTTTAACCTATTATAATACTAGGTAATGATTAGAGTTTAACATTTAATATTTTACTCAAAATATTGTAAAGTTTGTATTGAAATCTATAAATTTTATTTAAAAGCGATATAAGTATATACATTATCATCAAGGAATAGTAAGATAGGCATTAATTGTCGCTATTTTCAAAGAAAAAGAGTTAGGAGTGTTAAAATGTCGAAAATGAAGAAGATTATATTGATTTTTATCTGTTTACCAATTATAGGTGGAGCGTTATATGGTGCAATTTATGTGAGTAAAGTAAATGGAAAATCTGTACAGGATATAAATGTTAAGGTCGGAAATATAAATAAAACTAATAAGGTAGCAGAAAAGATAATACCAAAAGGCAAGGTTGTAACTAAAAAAGAAGTTAAAACCCCAGTCATAGCAAAAACAAAGGTTAAAACCCAAGAATACAAGAAGGCTTTGAAAAAACAATCTGATATGGTTGTTGTTATAGACCCGGGACATGCAAGTGTTACTAGTATGGAAAAAGAGCAGCAGGCTCCAGGTTCCAACATAATGAAAATAAAGGAACCAGGTGGGGCTGAGGGTATTAACACAAAAACTCCCGAGTACTTGGTTAATATGGGAGTAGCAGTTAAACTAAAGAATTTATTAGAAAAAAAAGGCTATAAGATAATAATGACTAAAACAGAAAATAAACAAATGTTAGGGAATATTGCAAGAGCGAAGATTGGGAATACGGCTAAGGCAGACTTAGTTATAAGAATTCATGCGGATTCAAATGATAATTCAGCTGTTAAGGGAGCATCAATGCTGGTGCCGGCAGATAGCAAAAGCACAAAGGCTATATATAAAACAAGTAAAAGATATGGAGAAATAGTTCTTAACAATTTAATCCACGGCGTTGGTATAAAAAATAGAGGTGTTGTGGAGAGAAATGATCTTACAGGTTTTAATTGGTCGGTGGTTCCTGTTATTTTAGCGGAAATGGGTTTTCAATCTAATGTAGAAGAGGATAAGCTACTATCAACTGAAAATTATCAAAATAAACTATCCAAAGCATTATCAGAGGGGATTGATAAGGCGTTAATGCAATAAGAAAAGAACACATAAGACAACTAAGTCTTATGTGTTCTTTTCAACGCTCACACCTAAAGGATATCTAGGACTTCTTTTATTGATTTTGAACTTTCGATAGCACTTATTAGTTTAGCTGAAGATTTATTATCTCCTATTAGAATACCACCAGTTATGATGTTTTCAGTGAAGAATAATTTTTTGTATATTTTGTTTGCATCATCCTTTAAGGCAATAGCAACAGATCCTTCTTTTGAAATTTCGCCTACGGACAATAATTCAAGGCCCATAGCATTAAAGGAAATGGCGCTTAGGGAGATGGATAAGTCTTTACTTTCTCCTACTGCATTCATACCTGCAGCTTTACCCATTTCTACAGCAGCAGGCCAATTACCATACACTCTACCTTTGAATTCTGCAATGTCTCCACAGGCATAGATGTCTTTAACATTAGTTTCCATTTTATCGTTGATTAGTATGCCTCTGCTCGTAATTATATTAGTTTTATGGGCTATACTTTTATTTGGTGCAATACCTGTTGAAAATAGCACCAGGTCTGCCGCCAGTGTTTTTCCGCTTTTGAGCTTAATAGAGGAAACTGATTTTTCACCTACTATAGAGGTTACGGAATCGGAAAGCATAACTGTAATATTTTGGTTTTCAACTGCAGTCTTAAGTATAAGGCTACTTTCACTATCTAATTGCTTAGTAAGTAGGGAATTACTGACTTCCACCACACAAACATCTAGACCAGTCTTGCTTATTTCATAAGCCGCTTCAAGGCCTAAAAGTCCGCCACCTACAATTACTACATTTTTTGCGGTTTTCATTTTACTTCTAATAGCTTCTAAATCCTTTAGATTTCTTAAAGTGAAGACACCTGGTTTATCTACTCCATCTACAGGAATCATGAAGTTTTGACTTCCATTTGCTAAAATTAGCTTATCATAGCTCACAGCGCTGCCATTTTTAAGTAATATATTTTTTTCTTCAGGATTTAAACTTTCAACCTGAACTCCTAAAGTAAGGATAATGTTATTATCTACATACCACTGTTTTGGAGATAGATAAAAAGTATCTTCTTTAAGATTTTCACTTATACCATCAGAGATGGAAGGTCTATAGTATGTTAAGTATGGTTCATCTGAGATTATTTCTATTTCACATTGGTTATTTCTTTTTCTTATGGCATCAGCAGCATAATATCCAGCAGCACCGTTACCGATGATTAGAAATTTTTCTTTTTTATCAGAACTAAAGGTTACTACATCTTGTGATACTTGAATAAATTGATCGGCACTGGCTCCACAAGCAGGGCATATTTCAGGTGGGTTTGGTCCATCAAATTCTTCTCCGCAAACCACACATTTCCATCTTTTTTGTGTAGAGGGCTTTACTGGGCAACTTGTTATTTTGAGTTTTTCAGATATTTTCTCTGCAAAAGACTCCCCAAATTTGAAGGCAAAGTTTAAATCTCCTTCTGTGGGTTTAAAATTATACTTAATGGAAGGATATAAATCTAGATTAATCTGTTTTAACCTATCTTCTATATTTGGAACAGCTTCTCCACTCCAACCATAAGAACCAAATGCAGAAGCTACTTTTCCGCCATGAACTATAGGGTTTAGATTTATTAAAACATCCCATATTGGTTTTAGTGCGTCTCCATTCATAGTGGGGGAACCAAAAATTACTCCCTCAGATTTATCTATACTATTTAAAATATCATTCATATCGCTATGTATAACATCATACATGTTAACTTTAAAATTACAATAAGTCTTTATGCCTTGCTCTATTTTTTTAGCCACAGCCTCAGTGTAGCCATAAGCGGATACGTAGCATAATGTGATTTGTGGCTCCTGGGAAGCTTCTCTTGGAAGGCTCCACTCTTTATAGTAATTTACTATATTCCAAGGGTCTTCTCTTAAAATAGGGCCATGTCCTGGACATATAATATCTATTGAAAGGTCTTTGATTTTATCTATAGCCTTTAATACATAAGGTTTGAAGGGGGACATAATACCATCAAAGTAGTATTTTAAGGCTTCCCTATAATTTTTATCGCTTTGATTTAAGTCATTGTACATTTCGGCATTACAGTAATGACTTCCAAAGGAATCACAAGTTATAAGAACTTTGTCCTCTACAACATAGGTAAACATTGAATCTGGCCAGTGAAGAAAAGGTGCTGAAATGAAGGATAAGGTTTTATTTCCAAGATTTATAATATCTCCATCTTTTACAGTTATGTATTCAAAATCTCTATTTACAATCTCCTTAAGAAAATTAATTGCTGTAGCTGAACCCACTACTTTAGCATTTTTAGAAATTTCTAAAAGTTTACCAACTGAACCTGCATGGTCTGGTTCCGTATGATTAACTACGATATAATCAATGTTCTCTATATTAATGTCTAAAGACTTTAGTCTTTCCAGATATTCATCAAAAAATTTCTCTTTTACTGTTTCGAATACCGCAGTTTTTTCACTGCCGCGAACTACATAAGAGTTATAAGTAGTACCAAAAGGGGTATACATAACTATATCAAAAATTCTAAGATTGGGGTCTAGTGCACCCACCCAATATATATCTTTTTTCACTTCTAATGCCTTCATTTACAACACTCCTTTAATTACTATTGAAAAATAATAGTTATTATTTAACATTATAGTATAGGCGTATTTAGAAAGCAATAATAATTTACCCTGTAAATGCAATTTCCTTTTACAGTGAACATATTTTATGCTATAGTTTCTACTGTATTGTTTAACGAAATATTTGCAGAATTATAAAAAGTAGGGGGAGTACAAATGAGAGATTTTGTTATTATGACAGATTCTTGCTGTGATTTGCCAAAGGAATATATTTATGGGAATAACATACCATTTGCTATGTTACCATTTAGTTATAATGATAAAGAGTACTTAGATGATTTCGGACAAAGTTTAAGTCAAAAACAGTTTTTTGATGATCTTAGGGAAGGGGCACTTCCAAATACCTCTCAAGCAAATTCTGAAAGCTTCTACAATATGTTTAAACCAGTAGCTAAGCGTGGCCAGGATATAATTTATATTGGAGTTTCGTCAGGGCTTAGCGGAACCTATAATAGTGCTAATATTGGAAAGACTGCTATATTGGAAGAGTTTCCAAGTGTTATAATATATATTATCGATGTGTTAACAGCATCACTTGGTCAAGGGCTTATGGTTAGAAAAGCTGTAGAAATGAAAAAGGTCGGATGCGCCGCAGAGAAAATAGTGTGCGAAATAGAAAAAAATATACAAAATTTAAATACATATATTACTGTACAGGATTTGAATTTTTTAAAAAGAGGCGGAAGAATATCTAATGTAGCGGCTACATTAGGGCTAGTTCTGCATATAAGACCTATACTTACGCTTAACCAGATTGGACGCGTAATGCCAGTGCTCAAGGTTCGTGGTCGTAAAAAATCCATAACTAAGCTTGCAGAAATAGTAAAGGATAAGATTATAGATCCTGAAACTCAAAGCATAGCTATCTGTCATGCGGATTGCTACGAGGAAGCTGTAAGACTTAAAGAGGAGATACTGGAAAAGGTTAGTGTTAAAGAAGTACTTATTCATTACATTGGACCAGTGGTGGGAAGATTTAGTGGGCCAGGGGCTTTGGCGGTGTTTTTTATTGGTGAGAGTAGACAACATCATGTAATCGATATTTAGAATTGTGAATATATAGTTAAATATTATTTAATTTATAATATCACTTGAAAGTAAGTAATCATAATACTTATAATAGTATTATAAATAATAGATTAAGTATTAAAGAATAGACTAGTATAATGACTAGTCATTTTTTTTGAAGATACATTAAGAGAAAAATGTAAATAAGGAGAATTTTTTATGGAATGGTTAAAAGTAGTATTACTGTCGGCAGTACCTCTTATTGAGATGAAAGGGGCTATACCTCTTGGAATATATGAGTATCATATTAATCCAATAGTAGTATTTTTGTTAAGCTTTTTTGGAAGTTTGCTACCGGTTCCTTTTGTGTTAATATTTTTTAATAAAATATTTGACTTTTTAGGAAAATATAAATTTTTTAGTGGCTTTTATAATCTAATTGATAGAAAGATAAACAAGAATAAGGCTAAGTTTGAAAAATTTGAAGAAATAGCGCTCATAACATTTATTGCAATACCTCTTCCAACTACAGGAGTTTGGACAGGGACTGCAATAGCTGCTTTTTTAAAGTTGGATTTTAAAAGATCTGTTATGTGTGCAGTTGTGGGATCTTTTTTATGCGGAGTTATTATTACAGGTTTAGCTGTAGCTGCTCCAGCTTTTTTGAAAATGCTTTAATAAAAAATCTCTTACCTAATGGTGAGAGATTTTTTTCTTAGATTATGTTACATTTCTAAATCAAATTTCAATAGTTTTTTTTCTTTTATATTGCAAGTCACTACATCGAAATGTCACACCTAGTATAGAGCTACTATTTTAAAACTGATAAAGCAGTAACAAGCAGAAATATTAATGCCAAATTATATTTAAAAAGACTATTATATGTGATATATTTACAGTAAAGGATTTGTAAGTC
Organism: Clostridium tagluense; assembly: GCF_003865095.1. Classification (GTDB taxonomy): domain Bacteria; phylum Bacillota; class Clostridia; order Clostridiales; family Clostridiaceae; genus Clostridium_AD; species Clostridium_AD tagluense. The sequence goes on from NZ_BHYK01000035.1 coordinate 13,111, forward strand.
GCTAAATGTAAATATATAAGCTAATGGGGGGTAAAAATGGATACAAAGAAATTTGAAGAATTTAGAAGCAAAATAAAGGAAAATATAGGTAAAGTTATAGTAGGCAAAGGAGACAGTGTAGATAAAATTATAGTAGCTTTTATATGTTCTGGGCATGTGCTTATTGAGGATGTTCCTGGACTAGGAAAAACCAAGCTTGCGAAGAGTCTATCAAGCTCTATGAATTGCAATTTTAAGAGAATACAGTTCACACCAGATTTACTACCATCAGATTTAACTGGGATATATTATTATAATCAAAAGAATCAGGACTTTGAGTTTAGGTCTGGACCACTACTCAGTCAAATAGTTTTAGCCGATGAAATTAATAGGGCTACACCTAGAACACAGTCAGCACTTTTAGAGTGTATGGAAGAGAGACAAATTACTGTGGAGGGTAATACTATAAAACTCCAAAGGCCCTTTTTCGTAATTGCTACTCAAAATCCAGTGGAACAGTTTGGAACCTTTCCATTACCAGAGGCACAATTAGATAGATTTTTTATGAAACTTTCATTAGGGTATCCAGATGCCAGCGAGGAAAAAGCTATGATGAATAGATTTATGACAGCGGATCCATTAAATGACCTTCAGGCTGTGATTACTATGGAAGATATAGAGTATGTTCAAAATAATTATACTATGGTACATGTTAGCGAAGAAATAAAAGATTACATAATAGCAATAGTTAGTGCTACAAGAAGTCATAAGGAAGTGGAGCTTGGATGTAGTCCAAGAGCTACACTAAATATGATGAAGGGAAGCCAAGCACTTGCGGCGGTGCGCGGGAGAGACTATGTAATTCCAGAGGATATAAAGGAACTTGCAGTTCCTATCTTAGGCCATAGGTTAATGCTTAAGAACGATTTAGGACAGGGAAATAAGAGTAAATCACTTATAGAAGAAATAATAAGTAGTATTCAAGCTCCACTCGAAAAGCTATAGGGGGCGAACTATGTTTATACAATTTGCTCTGATATTGGCCATATTAACTATTATTTTTTTTATAGGTGAGTATACACGAAAAAAAGGGTTTGATAACCTGAAAATCAGTAGAAATATTGATAAAGATAGAGTATTACCTGGTGAGGAATTCAGACTAACTACAACCATTGAAAATAATAAACGGCTACCTATATCATTTCTAATGTTAAGTGAAAAAATGCCAGGGGATATAGAATTTGTATCAGACAGTAATAAATTTAAGGAAGGGGCGGATTTGTGGCATTTAAGTAAATACACTATAAGTTGGCATGAAAGAAAAAGAAGAATTTGTAAATTGAAATGTAACAAAAGGGGAGCCTACATCTTAAGAGATATTAATGTCACTGTAGGAGATTTATTTGGACGCTCTGCAGAAACAGTAGCAGTAGAAGACTTCCTAGAGATTTTGGTTTATCCTAGACTTATTAATATGAATAATGTTGAGTTTGCAAATACCAATTTACAAGGTAATAATTATGTTAAGAGATGGATTCATCAAGACCCATTATATATTAAAGGCATAAGAGAGTATAACGTAGAGGATAGAATGAAGGATATTCATTGGAAATCTAGTTTGAAAATGAACAGGCTTATGGTAAAAGAATACGATTTCACATCGGATAGAGACCTTACAATAATAGTAAATGGTCAATGTGGTGAGCCTTATTGGGGAACAATTCAACCAACACTTATAGAAAATGGAATTACAGTGGCGGCATCACTGGCGTCTAAAGCCATTAAAGAAGGCGTACCTTCAGGAATGTGGACCAACTGTCAATTGGTGGGAATGAAAACGAAAATCATTAATGAAATTTCACCTGATATTAATGCTCTTAGAAAAATAATGGAACTTAGTGCTAGGATGAGTTATAGTATTACTATTAAATTTAGTGATTATTTAAAAAGTAAAATAAAAGATTTAAATCCAAATTCTACTTATGTAATTATTACGCCATATTTAGATGAAGACAGTGTTGGTATTTTATCTAAATTGAAAAGAAAGGGCATTTTAATTAAAATAATAGATGTTTCTTTAGAATCCACTGTGACCTACATCTCAGGTATTGAAAAGATTGATTATAAAGGTGGGATTACGGTATGAGCTGGTATAGAAAAGTAAAAAGTATGTATAGTATAACCTTTGTTACTATTTCTTTTATAATTTGGTCAACTTTAAGTAAATGGTTATTTGAAAATCTAGTGGATTATAAACTGTTTTTAATAACCTTGTGTATTGTTTTTTTTACACAATATCTTAATAGCGTGAAGTTAAAAAAGAATCTTTTTATACTAGTGATTTTGGGACTTAATATAGTAACGTCTTCCATATTTTTCGAAGGACAAATTATTTTTATAAATACAATTTTCTTGTTATTTATGGCTTTAATAACTTATTCATTGGAGGATAGCCCTATTGATTACTCTCAATATAGACAAGATATAGATAAGTCTATGGTAGTTTTAGTATTTATTTGGATGATTTCTTTTACGTTAGGAAGTGACTTTGTAAATTCAATGTATAGGTTTCATGTTCTCTATATAATCATGATTATTATACTTATGAGGGAAACTCGAAGATATATATATTCGGTTAAGAGCAATACATCTATAGTTACGAATATAATTATAGGTATATCAGTACTTACATTATCTTTAGATTTTGCTAACAAAATTATTGCGAAGGTATTAGATATGCTAATAAAGTTAGCAAGGTTAAGTCTAGTTCTAGTAACATCACTTTTAACTACAATTTTCGGCGTACCAATGAGTTTTATTTCTGAGATGTTAAGGAAACTTATTTTAAGCCGTAATATTTCTGAGCCAAAGCAAAGCTTAATAAATGGGAATTTGAATAATCCACAGGTTGTGTCTAAATATCAAGATATTAAACTGCCACCTTCGATTATTTTAATTTTAAAAATTCTAATTTTACTACTTATTCTATATGTAATATATAAATTTTTATCAAGATTTAGAAATAAAACAAGAATTTATAATGGATTTGTAGAAGAAAAGGAAAGAATTGTTAAAGAAAAGGACAAAAAACATTGGGTTAAAAACTTGTTTGATAAAATTTTCCGAGGTGGTGAAAGTAATAGAGATAAGATTCTCTACACATATAAAGGCTTTGAGAAAATAACTGAGCAAGCAGATATTTATAAGACTTATATGACTGCCTCGCAACTAAAGAATGTAACTAAAATTAATGTAGATAATTCTGATAATTTAGATGAAATGACACTAATATATAACGAAGCTAAGTTCTCATTGCATACTATGACTAAGGAAAATGTGGAGAGCGTTAGAAAGGGACATAGTAATATTAAAAGGCAACTATAAAGTCAAAACACAGGAAAATAAGTAACAAGTCAGTATGCTAGTATACTTGACTTGTTATTTATTTTTCTGTGTTTTAGTATAGTTTGAATTTAATTAGCCAAACTAAATAGAGAGGACTTAAAATTCTCAACTAATTTATTATAGTGGGGGCCATAGGGTTATGAGTGACATAGATTACAATAATAAGAGTTATCTAAATAAGGCTTATAAAAATTTTTCAGAGCTAGTGTATGTTGTGTCTACTAAAGAACTGCAGTATTTTATTACAAAGGGCGAATTTACTAGTTTTTTTAACTATAAAATGAGGAAAATGTTATCAGAAATTAGTGATCAGAAAAATGGTTTATTAGATGCTAGCATTTTTTTTAACACAGAGGGTGAAATAACTTTGATAGATGCCGAGATAATTGGTAAATTTATCCGGGATAATTATATGTTAAAAATGCTAGAGTATTATAAGAATACTTCATTAAATAAAATTATTAGAGAGGTAGTTAATGGTAGTGAAAAAGCAAAAGGCGATTATATTTTAATTTCGTACTCTATACTATACAATACCTTAAATGAATTATATAAAACTATTAGTTGTAAAAAAGCTAATACCATTGTGTATAAAAATCGTTATGAGCTAGAGGAATATTATGAGGAAGATTGTACTATGGTTATTGCAGTATTATTAATATTGGAAGATTTATGTAAATACATTGGTGTGGATAGGTACAAAATGCTAAAAGAAATAAAGGAAAAAAAATACAAATAACATTATTGGATTAAAAAATATATAAAACATTTATCAAAATAAAAGAATATTATGCTAAATATTTACAAAATAATTATATTTTTCATTATATTAGGGGCCAAATAAAAAATAGTTGCAGCTTTTCAAAATATATTCAATTTAAAATATAAAAACTTTTAGATATATTTATCATGATTTCGACAAAATAAGCTAATGTGTATACAATGATATGCATGTGGATACTTTGTTAATAATAACATTATGGGCACAAAAGGTTGAAGTTGTCAGTTTTAAGAGATAATACCTTTGAACCCATTTCATGAAATGACAGATTTTTCTGAAAAATAATGTTACTATATTTTCAATAACATAACACAAGGGGGACGAATATGGTAGTTTTAGAAAGTTTATCTAAAAAAGTAACAGAGGTTGATGTAAAGCATAATTATTTTTATAGATTAGTAAAGAGTCAGGTTTCTGTTTCAATGGATAATGAATCTACTGAAGTACAAGCCTATGGTATTGAGATTGAAAGACAAGACATCATTGATGATACAGTGGTATTTATAGAGAGGGATTGCGTTGAAAACATAAGTCCTCAAAGACATAAGGTTAAAAATCTTATAAAAATGCTATATGAAAATACAGTATCACCTATTCACATGATTGATATACTAGGTGACTATATAGATGAGTATATTAGCGATTTTGATGAGATGTTAAAAAATATTGGTACTTGCTAATATTTTCAAAAATCGCCATGGGCTCTGGTGACTTTAACAATGAGTTAGTGGCGATATATTATTAAACTAAGATGGCGAGGAGGTTTCTCCTCTTTTTGTTATATAAAAAAAATATAGCTTGATAATAAAAGTACATAGGATAAAAATTTTGTTATTATTTTACTAATAAAATATATTGTCAATACCCACTACCCTAAAGGTATAGTAGATTGCTGCTAAGTTTTTATTAATAATACTATAAATAATTATAATTTTATTATATTATTGTAGTATTAGTAAAGTTAAGATATGTGTTTAATCAAATATAAAAATTATAGTGTACAGATTAAAGATTGGGAGTGATAGTTTTGATTATTGGAGTAGGTACTGATATTATTGAAATACGTAGAATAAAAAATGCTATGGTCGCCAACAATAGTTTTTTAGAAAAAATTTTTACAGCAACTGAATTAGAATATCTTAAGAGTAGAAATTTGAGGCCGGAATACGTGGCTGGAAGATTTGCGGCTAAAGAAGCAGTAGCTAAAGCATTAGGTACTGGATTTAGGGGGTTTGATTTTAGAGATATTGAAATTGACAGGACAACCCTTGGAAAACCAATAGTAATTTTAAAAGGCAAAGCAAAGTTAATAGCTAAAAAAGAGGGGAAGTATAACATTCATCTTAGCATATCTCATGGGGAAGATAGTGCAATTGCTTATGCTATATGGGAAGTTGAAAAAAATGAGCAGGTGTAAAAATAGACAAGGATAATGATTTATTGTCATTATTAATTTTTGTAATAGTATGAAAGAAGTAGTAATAGTATTAGTAGTAGAGTGATTTGTTATGGTACATAACAGGGGTAAGCCTATCTGCTCTAGAGAAATGCTAGGAGGATAACAATGAAAAAAAAATTACTGGTACTTTTAATACTTTTACTTACTTTGAGTTTCACGCTAATGACTTCCTGTAATAAAAAACCTAAGAATACTAATGATCTTTTAACTTTTTTAAAAAATATGGAAAGTTATACTACAGAAATGAACATGGATATAAAGAATGATAAGCAGACCATTAACTATAAGGCAAGGCAGTCCTATTTGAGAGGAGGCGGATACAAACTAGAGCTAAACAATAGCAGAGTATTTATTTATAAAGCAAATGATAATATTTATATTAGTGATAAAAATAATGGAGCGAAGTATGTACAGAGCAAAGATTTTGACGAAGTACTTAAACTTTGTTTTATTGGAGAATACATAGGATTATTGTATACCAATGAGGAAATAAAATATTCAATTGAAAAGATTAATGACATTGAATATTCAGTAATCGATTTATTTATACCTGGTGGCAACAAAAATATTAATAATGCATTGCTGTATGTTAATACTAAAAGTATGATACCAGAAAAATTGGTTATTTACGATATTAAGGGTAAAGAAAAAATTAACATAACATATTCGAATTTTCTTCCAAACGTAAGAATAGAACCATCAGAGTTTTTAACGACATTTCAGAAGGAAGTCTCCCACTTCTATAAGTGGGAGTTACAAGCTACGACAAAAAGTAAATTTCAATAACAGATGAGGTGAAGATCGTGTTTAGACATTTAAGGCCTGTATGGGCAGAGGTTGATTTAGATAAATTAGCGTATAATATGAGAGAAATTAGAAGAGTAGCTAGAAGCGCAAATATCATAGCAGTTGTAAAGGCAGACGCTTATGGTCACGGAGCTATAGATGTGGCTCCAGTGCTCCTGCAAAATGGTGCTAATAGACTAGCTGTAGCTGTAGTAAGTGAAGCAGTGGAGCTTAGACGTTCAGGCATAGAATGCCCAATAATGATTTTAGGGTTTACACCACCAAATTTAATAGATGATTTATTAAAATATAACATTGAACAAGCTGTATACTCTTATGAATTTGCAAGTGAATTATCAAAAATGGCTCACAAGAAAAATAAAATAGCTAAAATTCATATAGTGGTAGATACAGGTATGGGAAGGATAGGTTATCTACCAAATGATGAAAGTGCGCAGGAAGTATATAATATTAGCAAGCTACCTAATATAATTATAGAAGGCATGTTTTGTCACTTTTCTTCTGCGGATGAAGAGGATAAGACTTATACCTATAATCAAGTTAGAAAATACAATTATTTTTATGAAAAGTTGAAAGAGAAAAAAGTGAACATAAATATAAGACATATGGCCAATAGTGCTGCTATTATAGATTTACCAGAAACACATTATGAGGCAGTACGACCAGGAATAATATTATATGGCTATTATCCTTCTGAAGAGGTGAATAAGGACAATATAAATTTAAAGCCTGTAATGACATTAAAAACAAATGTAGTACACATAAAAAGTTTGCCACCTGGAGAATACGTCAGTTATGGAAGAAAGTTTAAAACGGAAAGAGAAAGTATTATAGCTACACTTCCAGTTGGCTATGCGGATGGATATACAAGGCTCCTATTTCAAAAGGGAAAGGTTATTATAAATGGAAGCTTTGCTCCAGTAATAGGTAGAATTTGCATGGATCAATGTATGATTGATGTTACTAATATTTCAGGAGTGAAGATTGGTGATGAGGTTATACTAATGGGTGAAGATGAGAATAATAAATTTACAGCGGATACAATAGCGCAGCTAATAGGAACTATAAACTATGAAATAGTTTGTATGGTTGGTAAAAGAGTTCCGAGAGTCTACATTAGCGAAGGTAAAGTTGTGAAAATAAGAAATTACGTGTAATATTAATGTATTATATGTAAAATAAACTATTTATGTGTAAAAATCCTGTTGTAAAAGGGTGAAAATACCCATAATTTCTTTGACAGATTGACATAGGTTGAATTATAATATATTTTGTACATATTGTTGTTTAAGCAAATGGGAGGTATTAAATTTTCTATGTCAACTTCAAAGAAATTAGTAGTAAACCTATCAGAAACACTCTATATTGAATTTAATAAGGCACTCCAGAAAGATTCTAAAAAAAGAAGTGAATTTTTTAGGGAAGCTATAATACTATATATTGAGGAAAAGAAAAGACTCAGTTATATAGATGAAATGAAACAAGGTTATTTAGAAATGGCTGAATTAAATTTAGAAATAGCTGACATGGGTTTTGAAATTGATATTAAAGATTTTAAAGATTACGAAGTTAAGCTTTCGGAGAGTGATTTGTCTAATGACAACAATAGTGAAAAGAGGAGATATATTTTATGCTGATTTGAGTCCGGTTGTAGGCTCAGAACAAGGTGGGGTTAGACCAGTAATTATAATTCAAAATGATATTGGCAACAAGTACAGTCCCACTATTATTATTGCAGCTATTACGTCACAGATAAATAAGGCAAAACTCCCTACTCATGTTGAAATTTCTTCAGAAGAGTATGGGTTAAATAAAGATTCAGTAGTTTTGCTAGAACAAATAAGAACACTGGATAAAAAAAGATTAAAGGAAAAAATTGGTCATATGACTGATAGCGATATGAAAAAAGTAGATACTGCGATTTTAATTAGCGTAGGTTTATAAAATGAATAAGGGCAATCATTGCCCTTATTTTATTTTATGGAATAATAGCTCAATGTATTTTAATAAAACTATAGCTTTTTAAATAATCTTATAGTTATTTAATTATTTTTGTAGAATTTCTAAGAAATATGTTGTTATAGTGTATAATATTGTTATAATAATTGTGGAAGATAAATAGGAATATAGGTAGATAATTATTATTAATCTCCCAAAGAAATACTAGGAGGAATACATATGGAAAAAACAGTAGAAAGATTAAAAGCAATTGCAAGGCAAGTTAGAAAAAATATAATAACTATGATTACAGAGTCACGTTCTGGTCACCCAGGTGGATCATTGTCTTGTGTTGAAATTATAACTGCATTATATTTTAATGAGATGAATGTAAGTGTACAAAATAAAAATGACCCTGATAGAGATAGATTTGTACTATCAAAGGGACACGCTGCACCAGCATTATATAGTGTGCTTGCTGAAAAGGGCTTTTTTGATAGGGATGAGCTAATGGGGCTTAGAAAATTAGGATCAAGGCTTCAAGGACATCCTAATATGAATACTATTCCTGGAGTAGATATGTCTACAGGATCACTTGGACAAGGTATTTCAGCAGCAGTAGGTATGGCACTAGCTGGAAAACTTGATAAAAAAGAATATAGAGTGTATTCCTTACTTGGAGATGGAGAGCTTGCTGAAGGTCAAGTATGGGAAGCTACTATGTCAGCTGCACATTACAAGCTTGATAACCTAACGGCTTTTGTAGATCATAATGGACTTCAAATAGATGGCGCCGTTTCTGAGGTTATGGGTTCTGATCCAGTAGATGCTAAATTTGCAGCTTTTGGATGGAATACTATATCTGTGGATGGCCATGATTTCGCTTCAATTAAAAATGCTATAGAAGAAGCTAAAAAAACAAAAGGAAAACCAACAGTTATAATTTGTGAAACCATAAAGGGTAAAGGCGTGTCCTTCATGGAAAATGAAGCTAGCTGGCATGGCACAGCTCCAAGTAAAGAGCAGTGCCGAATGGCTTTGGAAGAAATTGGGGGTACACTATAATGGGTAAAATTGCAACAAGAGAAGCTTATGGAAGCGCACTGGCTAAATTAGGACTAGAAAATGAAAATATAGTTGTTTTAGATGCGGATTTGTCTAAATCTACTAAAACTGCAGATTTTAAAAAAGTTGCGGAAGATCGATTTATAAATATGGGTATTGCTGAAGGAAATATGATGTCTGTAGCAGCGGGACTTGCTACTTGTGGTAAAATTCCTTTTGCAAGTACTTTTGCTATATTTGCAGCAGGAAGAGCTTTTGAACAAATAAGAAATTCTATTTGTTATCCGAAATTAAATGTTAAAATTTGTGCCACACATGCAGGTTTAACTGTAGGGGAAGATGGAGCGTCTCATCAAGCGATAGAGGATATAGCACTAATGAGAAGTATTCCCAACATGGTAGTTATAAGCCCAAGTGATAATATTGAAACGCAGGCAGCCATAGAAGCTATTGCGAAATACAATGGACCTTGTTATGTAAGGCTAGGAAGAATGGGCGTTGAGACAATAAATGATAACCCAGATTACAAATTTGAACTTGGAAAAGCGGTAACACTTAGAGAAGGACACGACGCAACTATAATAGCTACAGGTATTATGGTAGATGCTGCTTTGGAAGCTTATAACATACTAGCAGAAGAAGGAATAAAGGTTAAAGTGTTAAATATACACACTATTAAACCAATAGATGAAGAAGCAATTGTTACTGCAGCTAGAAAAACCGGATTAATTGTTACTGCTGAAGAGCATAGCATTATAGGTGGACTTGGCTCTGCAGTGGCTGAAGTTGTTTGTTCAAACCACCCAGTACCAGTTATGAGAGTGGGAATTAAAGATACTTTTGGTGAAAGTGGTAAACCAAATGAACTTTTAAAAGCTTATGGATTAACCACAGATGAAATAGTTAAAGCTCTTAAAAAAGGACTCAGTTTAAAATAATTTTAAGGACCCCTATGTATTTATACATAGGGGTTTTAACTATTTTGCGGGATAATGTTTTTTGTGATATTTTATGATATAATACATCAAGAATAACTATGGGGAGAGGAAGAAGCATGAAAGGAATTTTAAAGGATTTATTACATTGTTTTATACTATCATTAAAGATATTTTTAGTTCCTATAATTATGGGAGCTTTAATTGGAGTAATAAGTGGTTTAGTCAATGGTGATTTAAATCTACAAGGGGTATTAGCTTCAGTAGACAGAACAGCTATTAGAATATCTTGTTTTGGTCTTGCTATTTCAGGTATAGGTTTTATAAAAAGAGAAATGTTAGAACCACTAAATTATGAAGAAAAGTGGATGGAGTATTATGAAAAATTGAATTTAGTTGGTGTAATATTCTTTGTTTCCTTATTTATGTTAGTTTATTCAACAGTTATTGACCTAGTTTTATTTCGGATTTATTAATCATTGCTGTAGTCAGCATCTTTTGCTAATCAATCTTTAGTGCTTTAATATTACAAAGGATTTCATAATAACTCATAATTTTAATTTTATAGGAAACGATAAAGATAAATGTTATTTGTGAATTTTTAGAAAAGTAAATTAGCGTATTTTGAGTAATATTCACGAAAATTTTATAATAAAATTTATTATAAGCCTAGTCCTTATGATATAATGTTGTTATGGATTTTACTGAAATGAATTACAGAAAAGTGGTAAGGAGAATTAAATATGATAGAATTTAAGAAAGTAACTAAGATTTATGATAATAATGTAATAGCATTGTCAAATGTTGATATTACTATTGAAAAAGGGGAATTTGTATTCCTTGTAGGCCCCAGTGGAGCGGGAAAATCTACTTTTATTAAAATACTTTTAAAAGAGATAGAACCAACTACTGGTAGTGTCATTTTAAACAATGCAGATATAACGAAATTAAAAAGAGACCAGATACCTTATTTTAGAAGAAAAATCGGAGTGGTTTTCCAAGATTTTAGATTAATTGATACTTTAAATGTTTATGAAAATGTTGCATTTGCACTGAGAGTTACAGAATGTTCTCCAAAGGATATTAGGAAAAGAGTACCTTTGGTTTTAGATTTAGTCGGATTATCAAAAAAACATATGGCTTATCCTCATGAGATTTCAGGTGGAGAGCAACAAAGAGTTTCTCTTGCTCGTGCTATAGTAAATAATCCTACATTGCTAATAGCAGATGAGCCAACAGGTAATTTAGATCCTGAAACAGCAATAGGTATCATGGATATTTTAAATGATATTAATAAGGCTGGTACTACAATAGTTATGGCAACACATGCAAAGAATATAGTAGACTCTATGAAGAAGAGAGTAATAGCTATAGAAAAAGGTGTTCTAGCTAGAGATGAGCAGAGGGGAAGATACGGTTATGAAGATTAGTACAATTAAATATTATTTTGTAGATGCACTAAAAAGTTTGAAAAGAAATAGAACTGTTAGTATTGCGTCAGTTGCTACAGTGGCAGCTACTCTATTTATTTTAGGCGTATTCTTATTAATTGTTTTTAATGTTAATGCGGGAGTGGAAGAAATAGGTTCTAAGCTACAGGTGAAAATTTTTCTTAAAGATGATATAACAATAGGTGATAAATCTGTTATTCAAAAGGCCCTTGATAATGTGCAAGGAGTTTCAGAAATTAAATTTGAAGATAAGGGCGATGCGTTAGAAAAAGTGAAAAAACAATTTGGAGAAGATAGTAAATCATTAGTACAAGGTTTTGACAAAAAGAACCCTTTTCCAAATGCATATGTTGTAAGTGTAGAAAAACCTGAAATAGTAGATAATGTAGTTAAGGCTGCTGAAGGACTAAAAGGTATAGATAAAATCAATGATGTTAGAGAATTAGTTGATAAAATTATAAAAATAACAAATACTTTAAAGGTAGTAGGATTAGTATTGTTTTTAATTTTAATAAGTGTATCACTGTTCTTAATAGGAAACACAATTAAGCTTACGTTATATTCTAGAAAAAAAGAAATAGGTATTATGAAATTTGTTGGAGCTACTGATTGGTTTATAAGATGGCCATTTATTATTGAAGGTATGATGCTTGGAGTATCTGGGGCAATTATTTCTACCGGAATACTATATTATGCTTATAAAGTGGTTTTTCTAAAGTCTTCAGCAAATGTATTATTAGGAATTAGTTTAATAAATCCTCATTTTATATTAAGCACTATTCTGTGGCAATTTATGTTGGGCGGCATAGTTATTGGGGCTGTGGGAAGTATTATGTCCATAAGAAAATTCTTGATTGTGTAAATACAATATATTTATTTTCTTATTAGTGTTATAAATTTATTATATTTACATAAATAATATATAGAGAATTACAAAGAGGTGTATAAAATGGGCGATGAAAATAGACCTGGACAATATAAAACTGTAGAATATAATGATGTCACACACAAAACAAAGAAAACAAAATGGGTTATTTGGATTATAGTTATAGTACTTGTCACTAATGCAATAACCCTATTAGTTTCAACTCAAATTTCATTAAGAACTCCCAATGGGAAAGTAATAATTGGAAGAGACGCTTATGACCAAGTAGTAAAGTTTCAAAAACTATTTTTAGTGAGAAATAAACTATATAAGTATTATGATGGTAAAATTAGTGATGAGGTTTTAGTAGAAGGTGCTATAAAGGGCATGACTAATTCCCTAGAAGATCCTTATACAGTTTTTATGAACAAAAAAGAGTATGCAGAGTTTAATGCTACAACAGTAGGTGTGTATACAGGACTTGGCTTACAAGTAGGAGTTAAAGAAAATAATATAGTTGTAATTGCCCCTTTCGATCCATCACCAGCTAAAAGTGCAGGAATACTTCCAGGAGATGTTATTGAAAAGGTTAATGGAACAGCTGTTACAGGAAAAGAACTAGAAAAAGCTGTTACAATGATGAAAGGCAAGGAAAATGAAGCTGTCAAGTTAACTCTTAGTAGAAAAGATAAAGGCAGTTTTGAAGTTAGTGTAAAACGTGCTAAAATCGATATGGTAACAGTTAAAGGTGAAATGTTAGACAAAAATATTGGATATATTCAACTTACAATGTTTGATGAAAATACTGCTAAAAATTTCAACAAAAAATTAATGGAATTAAAAGGGAAAGGTATGAAAAGTCTAGTCTTAGATTTAAGAGGAAACCCTGGTGGTCTTTTAAATCAATGTGTAGATTTAACCTCTAATTTTGTACCTGAAGGAAAGGTTTTAGTATATACAATAGATAAGAATAAGGAAAAGACAGAATATAAGTCTAAGGGTGGTCTAGCTGTAGGCATGCCACTCACAGTATTAACTGATGAAGGATCTGCAAGTGCTTCAGAAATTTTTGCAGGAGCAATCAGAGACTACAAGGTTGGTACCTTAGTGGGAGAGAAGACCTTTGGTAAAGGCATAGTTCAAACTATGTTTTCTAGAGATGTTGATGGCTTTGATGATGGTACTGCATTAAAAGTAACTATATCAAAATATTATACTCCCAATGGAGAAAATATACATCATATTGGAATAAAACCAGAAGTTGAGGTGGTGTATCCAAAAGCACTTAAAGAGAAAGCATATGATAGAACTTTGGATCCACAATTTAAGAAAGCTTTAGAGATAGCTAAGGATAAAATCAAGTAATAACATACCAAGTATCTACCAATAAATTTGGTGGATACTTGGTTTTTAACAACCGTTAGAACAGCAGGCGAGGCTCATCATCATAGGTAATGGCATCACCCTAGCTGAGAGCATCACTGTAGGTGATGTAACGCATTTACATGGGTGATATGGGGAATATATAGTTTTTCATAGCAATATGAAAGGAGAATTTTACTGAATGGACATTGCAATACATACTTTAAGAGCAGTTGCTTATGCAATTGTAGATCCTTCAAATGCGTTTATCTTAATAATGATTGGATTAATTTTTTATAATAAAAATAAGAAAATATCGGTTATGCAGAGAATGATAATGGGAGAGAGTTTAGATTCACCTTTTGAGTTAACTATATCGCAAATTGTAATAGGAATTATTGCAGGGGCTCTAGCAAGTCTTCTGTTTACATTTTTAGGTTTAGTTTTTGATGAGAATTCAAATATTTATTTATTGTTTATGTTGTCATTGTTTTTTATGGCATTTAAACCTAGATTTATATGTTTTTCTTATTCTGGTGCAGTTTTAGGTATAACCAGCCTAATGTTTAAATATGCAGCTATCATGTTACATATGCCAAAATTGGATTTTATAAACGTAGATATTCTTACATTAATGACCTTGGTGGGTGTACTACATATTGTAGAGGGAAGTTTAGTAATGATAGATGGATCAAGAGGAGCCATTCCTGTTTTTACAAATAGAGATAATAAAATTATTGGCGGATTTGCCTTAAAAAGATATTGGGCATTACCAATCTCTATACTTATACTTTTAAGTTCTCAGACCTCAGACCTGGTGGCAGGACAGAGTTTAATGACTCCACAGTGGATGCCTGCAATAAGAGGGGCTATAGCGGGTAAAATCTTGGAAAAGTCAATTATAGCTTCTATTGCTCTTTATGGGGTTATTGGTTATAGCAGCATTACCTTTACTAAGAGCAAGGGCAAGAAAACTCTCTTTTCAGGAGCATTAATAATGGGATATGGCGTGATCTTAACAGCCATATCTCAATTAGCGGTATTTGGTGTAGCTGTTCAAATTTTTATTTTAATATTTGCAGCTGCATTGCATGAAGCAATGTTGCAACTAGAAAAGCATTTGGAGCTCACTTTAAAACCTAAATTTGTTAGTGGCGATGAGGGAATTATGGTGCTAGAGGTAGCCCCTAAATCCCCTGCTTTTGAAATGGGAATTCAAAGTGGTGATTTAATAGTCCAAATTAATGATAAAAAAATAGAGGCTGAAGAAGAAATTTTACATATAGTTAAAGGTAATTTTAGTTCATTATTTTTAAAAATCAAAAAACCATCTGGGGAATTAAAAGATATGAGCTATACCAATGTAGCTGGGAACAAAAGACTAGGAATAGTGATTGTACCAAGGGAGATACCAAAAGATAACTCTGTGGTAAAGATGGATGATGAAAGCTTTAAAGATGTGCTGGACAAAATGAAAGACATAGATAAGAAATAAAAAAAGGTGCACAATTCTCTGGAGTGCCTTGCAAACGAACTCGAAACTAAAAATTCCATTAAGAAATTCTAATCTTTTGCTCATGTAAAATCCTCTAACGCTCACATTCGGCGTCCTGCCTCAGGTTCGCTAGCTTGCACTTCCTGTGCAAGCTTACGAGGATTTTACATTCGCAAAAGAAGAATTTCTAAATGGAATTTCAATAGTTTCAGCGTCTCGTATTGCAAGTCACTCCAGAGAAAGTTCATTCTTTCTTTTTTTTGTAGATTTGGGGGTAAACCTTGGGGTACATAACAATTATTAGTTGTTAGGTGGTATAGGGACTAAAAAACATAAACTCGCTTACGCTCAAACATATGTTTTTCTTCACGCATCTGTAAATAAAATAAATTTTGAATTACTAAGGCTTATTCAAATGCATTCTGCGCAATATATACTTTTGTTAGCATAATCTAAGAAAAAATACCTAAAAGGAATGCGTCCTGGCAGGCTCACGAGAATTTTATATTTGCAAAATAAGAATTTCTAAATGGAATTTCAATAGTTTCTGCACTTCTTATTGCAAGTCACGCAGGAGAAAGTTCATGCCTCTTTTTTTTGTAGATTTGGGGGTAAAACCTTGGGGGACTTAATATATGGCTGTGTTGCATATTCTTTTGCAACGGAGCAGTCCCAAAATCTTTTAGCCCATAGACTGTGAATTTTCTATATAATAATTAAAGTATTATATAGAAAATGAATAAGTCTGAAATTCTTTCAGGCGCTAGCCTCATGATTTCACCTTTATGATTATAATTTATATGAAACAAATAGTTACTTTTAGGTTGCTACAGTGATTGCAACCGTAAGTTGACAAAAAAGCAAATGAAAATTGGTAGCGTCACGACCGAAATTTAGGTATTATTTAGGTGGGGTGATCAAGTTGAGTTTTTCAGAAAAATTACAAAGGTTGAGAAAAGAAAGAGCATTATCACAAGAACAACTTGCAGAATTATTAAATGTATCTCGTCAGTCAGTATCAAAATGGGAATCTGGACAAACGTATCCAGAAATAAATAAATTGATAATATTGAGTGATTTATTTAAAATAACCATAGATGACCTAGTAAAGGACAAAAACACATTATGTGTTTACAATGAGGATGTTGAAAGCGAAGAAGAAGAAGAAGATGATGGTGAGTCGTCGCTAATGGTTGGTGGTATGATTGTAGGAATGGCCATTGGATTTATTACAGATAATTATATTTGGTCAATGGTAGGCGTTTTTTTGCCAGTTGGCGTTACTTATATTATTAAAGGAATCAAAGAAATCAAAGGGAAAATCTAAAGATATAAATATATCCTAGAGCGTTAAGAGAATACTGCTAAAATTGACTGTAAAATTACATAGTGAATTTTTTTTTGCAATAGACCGTGCGCAAAATTCTTTTAGACGCTATCAGAGTGTGTATGGCATTGATAATTTTGGCGTAAATATGTAAGTTATCCAGGCGTTTTTCAAGGAATTCTCCAAAATAAATTGTAAAAAAAATACTGTTAAAAATTTGAATACTTACATTGATATGATATATAATTAAATAAAGAGGTGTTTTTATGAATTGGTTAATATGAATGGTGATTGGTATAGTTACAATTTAACTATACATAAATTCAAAGTGTATCTTTGGGACATAACTATAATTCATTATGGGAATATTAATAAAGAGGTGATACTTATGATTAAAAAAACACCAGTTATTATATTCTTATTTATTATGATCATGCATTCAATAGTAATTAGTGCTGAAGGATTTAGATATGCAGAAATTTTTGACCCAAAGCAAGATAAGGTCGTAAAAGTAATTCAAGTTAATAGAGAAATTCAAAATATGGTTGTAAGTTGGATAAAGGATGTGGATAATATCTATGGTAAAAGCAACCCTCTTACAGATGATGGTTATGCTATTAGAATTCCACTTTATCCTTCTGTTAAGGTACAAGGAAAATGTATAAATGCACTTATAAACGAAGTTTACATAATAATACCTGAAAATGAGCCAGCATTTTTTATGATTTTTGAAAATGAAAATAAACTATTATGTTACCCATTTAGAGGCGACATAGATGCATTGTCAAAAATTTTAGACTTCAAATTAAAAGTAAGTAAAGTCTATAGTAAAGAATAATTGCTAGTATGTTTTATATATGTTAGGTTTCTCTATGATAAGAATCATAAATTTCTGAAAACAGCAAATTTATAGTATATCAGTGCTATAATATTAAATATTACTTCATCATATTTCAACTAGTGTTTTTAATGTGAGTTTTAATAGGATTCAAAATAAATGGGAGGATGAATACATTTAAATATTTAGTAAATTATATTATGTCGAAATATAAATATAAAACCAAAATCATAAGTAGTTTAAGTATATATACTATATACTCGAATTGAATTTTAGAATATAGAGAGAAGGTAAATAAATGAAAAAAAGAATAGCGCTTATAGTTATGATATTGACAATGGTGAGTTCTCAAATTGCATCTGCTGATAGTGGAGTAGTGAATACGGACTCATTACGTGTTAGGCAAAATCCCTCACTTTCTTCTTCCGTTATAGGTTTTCTTTCAAAGAATACAAAGATAGATACCCTTGGAAAACAGGGTGATTTTTATAAGATAAGTTATAATGGGAAAATTGGATACGCACATACATCATACGTAAACATAGTGAAAAATACTTCTCCTCCCAAAAGTGTAGTGAGTGTAAAACCGGCTTACATAGAAAAACATGGAGTTATAACAGCAAATCTTTTAAATGTAAGGTCTGGAGCTGGGACAACCTATCCTGTGATAGGTTCTATTAAGCTTGGAAGTAAAGTTACAATGTATGAAAATACAAATGGTTTTTATAAAATAACTTACGCTGGTAAAACAAGCTATATAAGTGAATTATACGTAAAAGTTGTAAATGAAAGTAGTACAAGCAGTGTTACACCAATACCTGTAACAAAAGCTACAGGTGTTGGAACTATTACAGCCTCTGATTTTTTGAGCGTAAGAAAAACAGCTTCATTGGATAGTGATGTTATTGTTATGGGTAAAAAGTATCCTAAGGAAAAAGTAGATATATATGGAACTCAAGGCGAGTTCTATAAAATTAAGTATGATGGTGAATGGGGATATATATATAAATCCTATGTAAGTCTTGCTGATACTACATCAAATAAAGCTGAATATGTTGAAGATGGACAACAGTATAACACAAAAACAACTGGAAATGACTTAGTGTCATATTCAAATACATTTTTGGGAACACCTTATGTTTGGGGTGGCGAAGCACCAGCAAAAGTCAACGCTACTGGGGAATATTTAAGTGGTGGATTCGATTGTTCAGGATTTGTGCAGTATAGTTATAAAAAATTTGGGATAAATCTGCCTAGAACGACTATGGACCAGGTAGATATAGGTGCATCTGTTAATATAAATAATCTGGAAAAGGGAGACTTAGTCTTTTTTCTAACTAATTCAGCTGTACCTTCTGAAGTATCTCATGTTGGAATATATATTGGAGATAATAAATTTATACATTGTCCTAAACCTGGTGATGTTGTAAAAATATCTGAATTAACTGGGTATTACGCAGATAACTTTGTAATAGGTAAAAGGATAATAGAATAAGTAAAATTTATATTATTACTATTATTATGGGTACATAACAATTACTAATTGTTTAATTTTAAACTAAAAAGTATATAATATTTAAGGAATAGGGACTTAGGTTCCTATTTTTTTTTATGTAAGATTTGATTTAGTGGTTATAGATTGTTAACATTATTGACACCTGAATGCAACAATTATCTACTATTATTAATGAATAGACACGGATGTTTTTTTAAGAATAATATTAGCTCAGTATTAAATTGAAATTATAATATAGCCTTTAAGGGCGGAAGTGAGGACGAATTATTATGGGAATTAAAGAAAAAAATGAATCTAAGAAATCAAAGGGATCTTCTATCTCGATTGTTATGTATCTTGTAGCTTCAGTTGTTGCACTTATTGGGGTTGCATTATTAGTTAATAATATCCTCTTATTTAAAAGTACGGTTAGTCAAGCTGTGGCTCAGGGATATGATATTGCTACTGTAAGAAAAGCGTTATTGACATCTCAATTGCTACCAGGAATATTTGAACCAATTGGTATATATGGCGGCATCGCGTTTCTAATATTAGGTGTGGGTATAGTCAATAAAAAAGTTTCAAATTGCTTAATGTTACTAACTAAAGTTGAGGTTGATAATAATATTATTGAAGAAAATATTGTTAATGTTGAAAATATAGAAATCGAGCAAGAAGTAGAAAAAGCTTAATTGAAATAAAGCAAAAAGACTTGCCTCCTCAGTTTAGACTGAGGAGGCAAGTCTTTTTTTCTTAGGTTATGCTATAAGGTCAAGTATATATTGCTGAAATGCTTTCTCCAAATAAGGGTGCATCCTTGGAATATATTAGGTGGCTTAAACTATATATAATTAACTGGATTTAATGTTATAATATAGTATATGGGCATTTGCAGATATAACACTTTTTATTTAAGCAATTGTAGTAGCTATTTATGAGAACACTGGGAATAGATTTAAAAACCAATAAAATTATAGTAGTTTAAGTACCTGGCGAAGGTAAGACGATAAGGTATGCAAAGGTGGAATTCTAATGAAAAAACAAAATCTATTAATATTAGCGCTAATAATTAGTTTGCTGTTTGGAACTTATAGTTTTTTTAGTTTAAAGCGGCGAGAAAAAACTGCAAATGAATTATTTAAATACACATTATCCCAGTCCCAATTTTGTTTTGCACAAGACTATACTATAATGAAGGATGATGAAAAAAATTATTATTATAGATTAGCAGCCTCTAACTTATATACAGCTTTATCTATAGTAGATTTAACTTCATATGGTAATAATGGAAAAAACAATGAATTAACTAGTGCGATTAATGAGCTTTATTGCTGTATGACAGAAATTAACACAAATGACAGTAGATGGAAAGCTGTTACTGAAAAGCGAGTAGCTATATATAAATATTTAACATATATAAGCGATAATCCTAATGATAAAAATAGTTGCGATGCACTTTCTAGGCTTTCAAATAATTTGTGTTTAGGCGTTGAAGATGTAGTAATTAATTATGAAGGCACCAGTGATAATTGGCATGTAGGTTATAAAATTGATGGTAATGAGAACTCACATGACACTTATTATACATTTAAGTACACTGGGAAAGAAGTTAACTTGGTAAAAGATGTAAAATACTCAATAGATACGAGGAGTGAAGGAGAAGAGGGTGAATTCTCAATGGATAGTACCATGGTTCATACGGGCAAGCTTATACTACCCACAGGATTTCCTAAATCTACTGATAGAGATATGATAGTAAAAATAGAATGGAATGGGAAAGAAGAATCCTTAATATTAAAAAAATCTAAATAAGAGGTGCTTATGGGGCATAGTTATGAAAATAGTAATTCGACTTTATATTTACTTGCCTTGTCAGTTATGATGGGGCAAGTTTTTTTTAAATTTTTTTGCAAGTCACTTCGGAGAAATTTCACACTTACTATTTAGAGTACTTATTAGTGAATTAGTTGTAGGAGATATTGACATACTAAATACTTATAGTTAAAATAGAGTAGACGAACAAATGTTCAGATAGATGATAGCAATTAATAGTTGTTATCGAATTAAGCGGAATAAAAGGCGGTGATTTTTATGAATGAATTTAAATTACATTCGAAGTTTAAACCTACTGGAGATCAACCACGAGCTATTGAGAGTCTTGTGCGCGGTGTTGAGGAAGGTAAAAAATTTCAAACTCTTAAAGGAGTAACCGGTTCAGGTAAGACTTTTACCATGGCTAATATTATTCAAAGAGTTCAAAAGCCTACTTTGGTGCTTGCTCATAATAAGGTTTTAGCGGCACAGCTTTGCTCGGAGTTTAGAGAGTTTTTTCCTGACAATTGTGTGGAGTATTTTGTGTCCTACTATGATTATTATCAGCCTGAGGCTTATATTGCACAAACGGATACTTTTATAGAAAAAGATTCATCTATAAATGATGATATTGATAAATTAAGACATTCAGCTACCTCCGCGTTACTCGAGCGTAATGATGTTATTGTGGTGGCTTCAGTTTCATGTATATATGGACTTGGAAATCCTGAAGAATACAAAAAACTTACAGTTTCACTTCGGGAAGGCATGGAAAAGGATAGAAATGAAGTATTAAGACAATTAGTAGATATACAATATGAGAGAAACGACATTAATTTTATTCGGGGAACCTTTAGAGTAAGAGGGGACACTGTTGATATATTTCCTGCTTCATCCAGTAGTGAAGGAATTAGGGTAGAGTTTTTTGGTGATGAAATAGATAAAATCAGATCATTTGATTCGCTAACAGGAGAAATTATTGGAGCGAGAAAGCATGTATCTATATTTCCAGCTTCTCATTTTGCTACTTCAAAGGAAAAACTAGAGCCTGCTATAGAACAAATAGAAGAAGAATTAGAGCACAGATTAAAGGTGCTTATATCACAGGATAAATTACTAGAGGCTCAAAGACTTAAGCAAAGGACCAACTTTGATATTGAAATGATAAGAGAGGTTGGCTACTGTAGTGGCATAGAGAACTATTCTAGAATTTTAGATGGGAGGCCTTCCGGAACAGCGCCCCAAACCTTGATGCACTATTTCCCAAAGGATTTTTTAATGTTTATAGATGAAAGTCATGTAACCCTTCCCCAGGTTAGGGCTATGTTTGGAGGAGATAAATCAAGAAAGACTAATTTGATTGAGTATGGGTTTAGACTTCCTTCTGCCTATGATAATAGGCCTCTAACCTTTGAAGAGTTTGAGGGTACTATGAATCAGACAGTTTTTGTAAGTGCAACTCCAAACGTCTATGAAGCAGAGCATAGCGAGAATACTGCAGAGCAAGTGATAAGACCCACAGGACTATTAGACCCTGAAATAGCTATTAGACCTGTCAAAGGCCAAATAGATGATTTATATGCTAAGATTCAGGACACAATAAAAAAAGGATTTAGAGTTTTAGTTACAACACTTACAAAAAAGATGTCAGAAGATTTGACTAAATACTTTAGAGAGATGGATATGAAAATTACCTACCTACATTCTGATATTGATACTATAGAAAGAATGAAAATTATTCAAGATCTTAGACTAGGTACATTTGATGTACTAGTAGGTATAAATCTTTTAAGAGAAGGCTTAGATATTCCAGAAGTAGCTCTTGTGGCAATCCTGGATGCAGATAAGGAAGGATTTTTGCGTTCTGAAACTTCATTAATTCAAACTATAGGAAGAGCTGCAAGAAATTCAGAGAGTAAAGTAATAATGTATGCGGACAGAATCACAAAGTCTATGAAAAAGGCTATAGATGAAACTAATAGACGTAGAAAACTTCAGATGGATTATAATGAAGAACATGATATTACACCAACTACTATTATTAAAGATATTAGAGAAGTAATCGGAGCTG
The DNA here is from genome assembly GCF_003865095.1 of Clostridium tagluense. Taxonomy (GTDB): domain Bacteria; phylum Bacillota; class Clostridia; order Clostridiales; family Clostridiaceae; genus Clostridium_AD; species Clostridium_AD tagluense. The sequence continues at coordinate 36,196 of NZ_BHYK01000035.1, forward strand.
TTACAGTGGCGGAGGAAGAAGCTGTATATGAAACCCTTGAAGCTGCTATGGAAGCAAATTACGATGAAACTAAAAAGTTAATGGACAGGTATGAAAGTGAAATGAAGCAGGCGGCTAAGGATTTACAATTTGAAAGAGCAGCACAGCTTCGCGATATAATTTATAAACTTAAAAAACAAATTAAGAATATTTGATAATTGAAAATTGAAAATTATTAATTATCAGTTTCTGACTATTTAGGGGAAATATAAGGAGTGAAATTATGAGGGATAAGATTTTTATAAAGGGTGCTAAGGTTAATAATTTAAAAAATGTAGATTTAGAGATTCCAAGAGATAAATTTGTAGTGTTTACTGGACTTTCAGGATCTGGTAAGTCTTCGCTAGCTTTTGATACATTATATGCAGAAGGGCAGAGAAGGTATGTAGAGTCGCTGTCAGCTTACGCAAGGCAGTTCTTAGGTAATATGGATAAGCCGGATGTTGAATACATAGAGGGACTATCTCCTGCGATTTCTATAGATCAGAAAACAACTAATAGAAATCCACGTTCTACAGTGGGTACTGTAACTGAAATTTATGATTATTTGAGATTGCTTTATGCTAAAGTTGGAACGCCTCATTGTCCTAAATGCGGCAAGGAGATTTCTCAGCAGACTGTAGACCAGATGGTGGATAGAATAATGGATATGCCACTAAAAACCAAGCTTTTAATTTTATCGCCTATAATAAGGGGGAAAAAGGGTGAGCATGTTAAGGTATTAGAGAATATTAAAAAGAATGGCTTTGTTCGAGCTAGAATAGATGGCAATATAGTAGAACTTATGGAAGAGGAGATAAAGCTTACAAAGACTAAAAAGCATAGTATAGAGATAGTTATTGATAGAATTTCTGTAAAAGAGGAAATTCGTGGTAGGCTTTCTGAATCCTTAGAGAGTGCTTTAAAATTAGCAGAGGGAACAGCTATCGCTAGCGTCGTGGATGGAGAAGACATGCTTTTCAGTGAACATTTTGCTTGCCCGGATTGTGGTATAAGTCTAGGGGAACTAGCACCTAGGATGTTTTCTTTTAACTCTCCTTTTGGTAAGTGCGATACTTGCGATGGACTTGGTACGCTTATGGAAATTGATGAGGATTTAATTATGCCCGATAAAAGTAAGAGTATCTTGGGTGGAGCCATTTTGTCCTTTGGAGAAGGTAGCCTTAAGGAGGATTCTTGGACTTTTGCAGTACTCAAGGCACTAAGCGAAAAATATAAGTTTAGTTTAGATACGCCTATAGAAGAATATGATCCGGAAATCCTGAAAATACTATTATACGGAACTAATGGAGAGCGAATAAAGGTAGAATATGTTAAGGAGTATAGGACGGGTACCTTTAATCATATTTATGAAGGTATTATAAACAATTTAAAAAGGCGATATTTTGAAACCTCTTCTGATTATATAAAAAGAGAAGTTGAACAATATATGGGGGATAATGCATGCCCTAAGTGCAATGGTGCAAGGCTTAGCCCAGAGGCATTAGCTGTAACTGTGGGTGAAAAGAATATATATGAATTTTGCAATATGTCTATTGTAGATGAAGTGAAATTTTTAGGTGAAATCGAATTGTCAGAAAAAAACAAGATGATAGCTAACCAAATTTTTAAAGAAATAAATAATAGACTTAGTTTTCTTAAGAATGTGGGACTTGATTATCTAAATTTAACAAGATCTGCAGGAACGCTTTCTGGTGGAGAAGCACAGAGAATAAGGCTAGCTACTCAGATAGGTTCAAGCCTCATGGGAGTTTTATATATTTTAGATGAACCTAGTATTGGACTTCATCAAAGGGATAATGAAAAACTTATCAAGACATTAAAACAGCTAAGAGATTTAGGAAATACGCTAGTAGTTGTAGAACATGATGAGGACACTATGATGGCAGCAGATTATATTGTAGATATTGGACCAGGAGCTGGAGAACATGGTGGAGAAATTGTGGCTGCAGGAACAATAGACGACATAAAGAACTGCAAAGAGTCAATTACAGGGCAATATTTAAGTGGTAAAAAGAAGATTGAGGCTCCAGATAAAACAAGAGTGTCTAATGGCTCATGCATAAAAATAATTAATGCGAAGCAAAATAACCTTAAGAATGTTAGTGTGGAGTTTCCATTGGGTGTATTTACATGTGTAACGGGTGTTTCTGGATCCGGAAAGAGTACTTTAGTAAATGAAATCCTATATAAAGGTCTTAACAAGAAGCTAAATAATTCTAAAAAGAATGCAGGACTTCATAAAGATATTTTAGGTGTAGAGAATATAGATAAAATTATAGACATAGACCAGGGTCCTATTGGACGTACTCCAAGATCCAATCCAGCCACTTACACAGGTGTCTTTGACATAATTCGCGAGGTTTTCTCCATGAGCTCAGAATCCAAGGTGAGAGGTTATAAGCCAGGTAGATTTAGTTTTAATGTAAAGGGTGGAAGATGTGAAGCTTGCAGGGGTGATGGGATAATTAAAATAGAAATGCAATTTTTATCTGATGTTTATGTGCCTTGTGAGGTTTGTAAGGGCAAAAGGTACAATAGAGAAACCTTAGAGGTTAAGTATAAAGGAAAGAATATTGATGAAATTTTAAATATGACTGTGGAGGAAGCTGTAAAATTCTTTGAAAATATTCCAAGAATACATAGTAAATTTAAAACGCTGATAGATGTTGGACTAGGTTACATTAGACTAGGTCAGCCTTCCACCCAATTATCTGGTGGTGAGGCTCAAAGAATTAAACTGGCCTCAGAGTTATCTAAGAGAAGTACAGGTAAGACTTTTTATATTTTAGATGAGCCTACTACAGGGCTTCATATTGATGATGTTAGCAAACTTATTAAAATACTTCAAAGATTAGTTGACGCAGGTAACACTGTAGTGGTAATAGAGCATAATTTAGATGTTATAAAGTGCTCAGACTATATTATAGATTTAGGACCTGAGGGTGGAGACAAGGGCGGTTACATTATGTGCAGCGGAACTCCAAAAGAAATATCTTTAAATGTAAATTCATATACAGGACAATATTTAAAAAAGATGTTATAATTTATTCAAGATTAGCATATTAATTTAATGCTAGTCTTGGATTATTTTTTAAAGAGGAGAAAGTGACTTATGACTATTATAAGCTCGATTATGAAGTATGCAATTATAGCGGTTATTTACCTTATAATAATATTTGCTTTGAGAATAATGTATAAAGACATAAAAGGTGGTGCAAAGAAGAAACCGGTAATAAAGAAAACTATGGGACTTGAGGTTATAGAAAGGGGAGAAAACTTTAACTTAAGAGTTGGTGCTGTTATTCCTCTGAATGATGAACTTTCCGTAGGCAGAAAAGCAGATAATCTTTTAATATTAGGTGATAAATACGTGTCTTCTCAGCATGTAAGGATATATAGAAAAAATACAGATTATATTTTGCAGGATTTGGGGAGTACTAATGGTACGTTAATGAACAACAAAAAGGTTAAGGATAGGGTTGTTATAAAAAAAGGTGACGAAATTAAAATAGGAACTTCAATTTTTAAGGTTATAGGATAAATTGTGAGTGTTAACAACATTTCAGAAGGAGAGACTCATAAGCACATATGTGGAGATGACGACCACAGATAAAAATAAAACTTTAGTTGGTGATAAAACCTCCTTCTGAAGTTGTTAAATTTCAGCACCGAAGGTGACGAACAGCTGCCTAGGTGATGATTAAAGAGGTGATAGTATGGAAAGTATAAAGGAAGAACGTAAACTTCTAAGGTATACTTATCTTTTATGTATAGTTTTATTTGTAAATATGTTCTTTATTGGTAAAAGCGGACTTGATAAAGGCGCCTTGATAATGGGTGTAATAATATGTATACTTTTTGCCTATTCTCATTTTATAATAAGAAGATTTTTCCCCGATGGAGATAAATATATTTTACTGTTTTCAAATGTTTTGGCGGTTATAGGTATGGGAATGCTATATAGGCTAGATTCTCCTACTGCGCTTAAACAACTTATATGGTATACCGTGGGAATTGCTATATTCATTTTAGTAGTAGTGCTTTTTCCTAGCTTAAAAAAATTTGGAAAATACAAATATTTTTATTTGGTGTGTACTCTTGTACTTATGTCATTAGGGAGTATATTTGCGCCAAAAGTTTATGGATCTAGAAACTGGATAGATATTGGTGGATTTAGTTTTCAACCATCAGAATTTGGTAAACTATCACTTGTGGCGTATTTAGCATCATCACTACAGTATTATGGTAGAAATCTTGAGGGAAGGTCAGAGTTTATAAAATTAAAAGGATTAATAGAGCCAGGAATTGTAGTTATGATTTCACTTGGGCTCATGGTCTATCAAAAGGATTTGGGATCAGCACTTTTATTTTTTGCTATTTCAGTAACTATGTTGTATATTGCTACTTCAAAATTCAGATATGTATTGGTATGTTTGGTACTTTTCATGATTGGTGGTTTTATAAGTTATAAAATTTTTGGCCATGTGCGCCTAAGGGTTTTGATTTGGGGCGATCCTTGGAAATATGGATATGATGAAGGACATCAAATAGTACAATCTTTAATTTCTATTGCTTCAGGTGGCCTTTTTGGAACTGGTCTTGGACTTGGATATCCTAAAATGGTTCCAGTAGTTAATTCGGATTTTATTTTTTCTGCTATTTGTGAAGAAATGGGATTATTGACTGGGTTTGCTATACTTATTTTATATTTTTTGCTTTTTTATAGATGTATGAGGGTTCCTGTTTACAGTAAGGATAATTTTTCAAGACTGCTGGCAGTGGGTTATAGTACAATGATAGCCGCTCAAGTATTAGTTATTGTAGGTGGTGTAGTTGGAGCTATACCATTAACAGGAATAACCTTACCACTGGTTAGTTATGGTGGAAGTTCTATGATAGTAACTTTCTTTTCGCTAGGTATACTTCAAAAAATTTCGGAGGACGGTCAAAGTTATGAATGATATTGTAATTAATATAAAAAAGGTCATGTTAGTGTTTTTAATACTTTTTATTACTTTAATTTCCTACATAACTTATATTTATATGTTTAATAGTCAAAAGGCAGTGTCTAGTACTTTTAATCATAGATTATGGGCAGAAAGAAATAAGGTGCTTAGGGGAACCATTTACGATAAAGATATGACACCCTTAACTAAAAGTACGAAAATAAGCGAAGTGTCTCAAAAACAAGAATATTTGCAAGGTGAAATTTTTGCTCATGCTATAGGGTATATGAATCCTATATATGGACTTGCAGGACTTGAAAAAAAATATGATGCAGAACTTATGGGGTCCGAAGACACTGTAGCCTCAAAGCTTTTGGACTTTAATAAAAAGGAAGAAGAAAAGGTTGGCAATGGCCTGCGAACTACACTTAATTCTAAGCTTCAAAAAAAAGCTTTTAGTCTTTTACAAGGTAAGCGTGGTTCAATAGTGGCTTTGAACCCCAAAACTGGAGAAATTCTGGCTATGGTGTCTATGCCTTCTTATAACCCTAATAATTTAGAAAAGGATTGGAAAGGAATAGTTGCAAATAAGGATATGCCATTGCTTAATAGAGCAGTATCTGGGCTATACCCACCGGGGTCTATATTTAAAACTATTACGGCGATAAGTGCTTTAGAGAACATTCCAAGCGTTTACAATAAGAGATTTGAAGATAATGGTTCATTAGTTTTCAATCAAAGTTCATCACTTAAAAATTATGATGGTGAAGTTTTTGGAAATATAGATTTTAGAACTGCTTATTTACATTCTAGTAATGTGGTTTTTGGGTCATTGGGTATTGAACTTGGAAATAAGGCGCTAAAGGATACTACCGAAAAATTTTATTTTAATAAGGACATTCCAGCATCAGGCTTAACAATAGAGAACAGTAAATTTCCAAGTTACAAAAGCAATGAAAAAGGTAATATAGCACAAAGTGCTATAGGTCAAGCTGAGGTTTTAGCTACGCCTATGGAAATGGCATTAGTTGCAAGCACTGTTGCTAATGATGGCATTATGATGCAGCCAATGTTGGTTAAAGAGATATTGAGTAGTAAGGGCAAATCACTAAAGAAAATAGAGCCTAAAGCATTGGGAGAAAACATGTCAAAGGAAAATGCGAAGATAATGAAAGATTTAATGAAGGATGTAGTGGCTGAAGGCACAGGTAAAAACGCAGCTGTGGATGGCATAACTGTTTGTGGAAAAACAGGCACTGCAGATCATAAAGGTGATTCCAGTAAACAAGTGGGTCCACATTCTTGGTTTATTGGTTTTGCACCATATGAAAATCCTCAAATTGCCATAGCGGTAATTGTAGAAGAGGGTGGAGTAGGTGGCGGAGTTGCAGCTGAGATAACTAGAGAATTAATTAAAGTTTATTTGCAATAAAATTAAAAAACTATACCTTAGTACGTGGGAATACTAATATTATAAAGTCAGATATGGAACCATATCTGACTTTATTTTCAGTGTGCCAGGCATGGCAATTAACTAGGTGGTGAAAGTCCACTGTGGGGGTCTGTAGTTACCAACCACTAGCTGAAGACAAGGTATCCACCGTGAGGTGTGAACTGAAGGAAGTCTTAGGCAAAGTT
>NZ_BHYK01000036.1 GCF_003865095.1 Clostridium tagluense
TAGGAGCTTTGTTATAGGAATAATCTGCTTAGTAAAAAAGCAAATAACCACTAGATAATTATTAGTATTATAGTTATAATTTGACTTAGGAATGCAGTTCCATAAAGCTATATTTTGACGCACTACATTTGTAGTAATGTGATAAGGAAGCCTTTTAATCGAAAAACTTCATTCGTTCTCAATTCTCACTTCATAAAAATTTTGTATCATAAAAGTAATTCAATACGACATATGAAAGATGTAAAACAACTCAATAAATAGTAAATTTGTATGTGTGTCTATGTTAGAAAATGGAGGATAACAATGGAAATAAAATTGAAATCAAAATGGTTACAAAAATGTTTATGTAAATTTTTAAATAAGAAAGATAACATATTAAAAGAAGAAGATCTAAAGAAAATAAAATACATTAGAATTGGAACAAGCAATGGTTACGAACTTCAATTAAGTCTTCAAGCACCACCTCAAAAATTTATTCCAAGTGATTGTGGTGATGAATACGAATGTTGTTGTATATATAATACAAAAAGATTTAATTTTATTGATGAATTTATTGAAAGCGAAAAATGGGAGGATAGTTATTCTTTAGAATTAAAGGATAAAGCACTTGAAAATCAGGTGGATATCTGGGATGTGGAGTTTGAAAAAATATCAATGGAAAGTAGTAAATTTGAAGAATCTTTAGCAAGTTTTGAACCTTATGATGGTTGTTATATAAAAGAAGAGTATGAAGAAGATGCTGAAAATGAGACGCTATTAAACACTGATGATTTTAAGTGTTTTACAGAATTAGAAGCCTTGAGGTTTATGGATTGTTGTATTGAGATTCATAAAATTGATTTCTTGAAGAATTTAGATAAACTTAGAATTTTGGAATTAGGTGGTGTTTCTTTAGAAAGCCTTGATGGTTTAGAGGAATTGAAGAATCTTGAAGAGCTTTGCATTTGGAGAAATTAATATTAGGATTAAAAATTGAATGATATTAGATTTATACTATATGTAATAATTTATTAAAAATTAAATAGTAATCTGAAAGGATGAATGATGTAATGGCTGTTTTCGATAGTTATGATAATTATTATGATAGAGCAATGAAGTCTTATTGTTCTAATAAGAAAATAGATCCTAAAAATATTAATGATGAACAGAATAAGATAATTATTGAAAGATCCTGTGTTCATATTGGCTTTTACCTTACATGGATTATTAATAATAATCTGGAAGGAGACATGCATAAAGAATATGATTCAGAAAATCTTGAAAAGGTAAGAAGGGAAGAAATGACAGGAGTGGATTTTTTTCTAACATGTTGTGATGGTAAGCTATGGAGTGATGATTTTAATGACGAAGGATTAGCATTTACTGAATATTATTATGATAGTGAACAGTTTATGAAAGATTACGTAGATTTTGTTTTCAATGAACTGCATGATATTCCTTGTGAGTTTGATTTTGACTGGAAGGATTATAAAAAGTTTGAAGTTATATTAAATAGAAGATGTGAGGATTTTTGCAAAAATGAGAAATAGCATGCCTTTTATAATGCTTGGTAGTTAATGAATTCCTAAAAATTTCAATGTAAAAATAGGTTTTAATTATTTGGAAGATAAGTAGTAATTTATTGAGTAGATAAAGCACAATGATGAACTCATAAGAAAGGAAAAAAGTATATGAAAAATATCAAGGTTATTGTTTTAGAAAAATATAATGACAGCACAAAATACAAAGAAATAAATGAAAATGTATATAAAAATCTATCTGATGGAAATTTCAGAATTACGCTATCTTGTGAATTGGAAAAAGATGAAGACAGTCAATATCCTTTAGAAGATATCTTAGACAAATATTATGTAAATTGTACTGATTGCTTTGAAGAAAAAAATGATGGGGCTCTAAGAACTCTAGTTTTTGAATTAGAAGGCAGTCTTAATGATAATGAAGATAATCATGATAATATTATGGAAGTATCTAAAATAATTGGTAACCGAGTATATAACAAAGAGGAAAATGGATATATTAAACTAATTATAGAATGAAATTCATATTTAAGGTTGAGTAATATAAATAGTAATTTGCTGAGGAGATTTATTTATATAATGGGAGGTTATTATGAGAGAAAATTTAGTTGATGTAATTTATTCTTTTGATGAAGAGTATAGGTATGAAATATATAAGGAAAATGCTGATTTGTATTATGTTTGGCTACAGAAAAAGGTACATGATGATTATATGAGAGATGAAATGGAATTTGTAAGTTGGTCTGATATTAAAGATTATATACATAAAACAGATTGCTTGGAAAAAGCATATGGAATAGGCAATGAAGGATTAAGGTGTTTAGGTGGAAATTATGTTACAGTGAAAGAGATAAAATATAAATGGTTAGGAAATTTTGCACCTAATATAAGTTGTGAGGATAAAAAAGAGCATATTACATCAAGTGGAAATTATCTGTGGCATATTTTTTCGTGGAATTATGTAGAAGCTATAGTTGGAGATAAAGCTAAGAAAGAGTTTGAAAGATTAAGAACCAAAAGGATGTATAGTTTTAATCAATTTGATAATGATGAAGAGATTATTAAGGAATATGATGAGTTGACACCTGATTTTATTGAGAATGAATTAGTTGATGACATATATTTATTTGACCAATCTTTTAAATGGACATATGTAAATACACATGAATCAATGTGTGGTCCATACTTTTTTATGATAAAAACTAAATAGGGTGTATGAGAATAATCTAAATTACTATAAATAGCGATTTTATACGAAGATTTTTTATATTTTGAGAAGGGAGCTGTAAAATGAGGACATTACCCATTGATGTAAGGGATGAAGAAATTAAAAATCTGATTATTGAGTGGAATGAACTTTTAGCTGTTGAAAAATACGAAGAGGCACTTTCTATGTTTCCATCTGATAATTTGGAAGTTGAATGGACCTCTGACCTATTAGAACAAGCTGTATATGGCTATGGTGTTATTGGTTATACCCGTGAGGAAATAAAAGAAATGTTTGGTTCTGAGGACTATAAAATTACTTCGATTTTTGATAATAAAGAAAAGGATAAAATAATGAACAGTATCGAAGTAAGTCGTGACTGGAACTTTAAAGATGAAAATATTATAGGGATGGTGCATTATGATTGCGTTCCTTTAAATGGTGAACTGAGTGATCTAACAGCCAGATTTCATATAATGAAAATTGATGAAAACAATATAACTTTGAAATTTTTGGACCTTCATGTCATGTGAAACTTATGATTAAAATGGAGGACAGAAAAGTCCCAATTTATAGGAGTGAATACTTTGGAAAAAACTATGTGGGATATTGAGATAAAAATGATGATGCCATTTGATACATTGGCTGTATATCCATATGATGATGCAGATGAATATAATATTGAACCGACTTTTGTGAAGATAATGGAACTTTTAAATGTGAAATTTGATGTATGTAGAATTATTGAAACACTATACAATTGTAGAAGTGATAAGAGTGCTATGGAAGTGCATTATTCTTTAGATTCATTTGATGAATTTATTATACTTGATACATACATTGACCCAACGGACCAGTTAGATTTTATATATATTATATTTAGAAGCAAAGCTTGTAAAGGTGGAGATTTGCGGAAATTAGCACATATATTTTATACAGATACATGTAAATATAATGTATATTATGAGGAAGGTTGCAATGTCATTAAAAATAGTACAAAGATTGATTTTACAAAACCAGATAAAATATGTTTAAATGATATAATGAGAGGTAAAAAATTAATTTTATTTCAAAATAATAAGATATTTAGAGAATGGAATAATGAAGTATAAATTCCAATTTGTATTTAAGGTTGAGTAATATAAATAGTAATTTGTTGGTTTGAAAAATAAATTTGTTTTTAACAAGTATTAATTAATATGAGATTGGAGAAGGATGTAATGAAAATTATTGAAGAATATGTAAGTAGATTAAAAAAAGCATACTATGATAATGATGGAAAAGAGAGTTGGGATTATTTTGAAAGAGTTATGCATGGTGCGAGCAAAGAAGATATTAACAAATTGAAAGAGGAATATACTAACATCCCAGATTCCTTAATAAAACTTCTTGAATATGTGGATGGAACGTATTGGAGGGAATATGAAGGAGAAAAAATTACCTTTTATATTCTTGGGTCTGATGTTAATGAGTATCCATATTATCTACTTTCAGTAAATCAGATTTTGGAGAGTAAAAATGAAGCAGTCGATTTCTATGCTGACTACGTTAATCGTGAATATAGTGATGAGGTTGAAGTAGATGAAAGAATTACAGATTGTGCAAATAACATGAAATGGTTACATTTTTCAGATTGTATGAATAATGGTGGCACATCACAGTTGTTTATTGATTTTTCACCTTCTGTAAAAGGAATTAAGGGGCAGATTGTAAGATTTTTGCATGATCCCGATGAAATTCAAGTGATAGCAGATAGTTTTGATAATTATTTACAAATGCTAATTGAAAATGGGATAGATTTTATTAACGAAGATACGATAGAGTAAGTAAAATATATAACTTTTGTTTTTAGGCCAGAAAAATTGGCTGAGTATTTAAAAGGTGAAGTTTTAGATTTAGAAGAAAAACTAGTGAGTAATACAGTTATGCATATGCTTAAGTCAAAGGATATAGTGGATTTGGAGAGGGATTATTTAGTGTGAGAAATGTAAGTTTTAGATACTATAATTTCATTTAAAATAGAAAAGGAGTTTTCAAAATGGAAAAATATATAGATAAAATGGGGATATTTGAAGATTTTAATTTTAAATTGGTAGTAATTGAAGCTTTGTTAGATAAAAGTTCAGCTTTTCAAGATGAGTTGGAAGCATTAGTTGAAGAGCATACTAAAAATTACGAATGGTACACAGACGCGGGTCCTATCAAAGGAATACTTCAATTCTTCGCTGAGCTAAATATAGGGCAAACAGATTTAGATAAGATTACAGAATTGTGCTTTGATGGTGGTAATGAAATTTATGGCTATATAGAACCAGATTGGGATGGAGAGGATTGTTTTTTTGATGTTCAATCAGTAAAAGGGTTTGAACACATTAAAAATTTAAAATCCGTACAACTCATTAGTATGGTAGCTGAAGAAGTTTTAGAGCCAATAAAAAAACAAGGAATTGTTATTGAATAAGTAGGTATATTGATGGATCATTCTAATGGGAATTTTGTGAAAAAGATGATGAGGATGAAGATTAGATTATAAAAAGGAAAAGGTGAGTTTAGTTGAGGTACCAAGAAGAAATAAGTTTTTTAGAAATAGTCGAAGATAAAGAAGAGACTGAAATGAACAGTCGTGAAAAGTGGACTGATGCACAAATAAAGGAACTAGTTGAGCAACACCTAGGCATACCGCAGGAGTATTTAGACTATCTTAAAGAAATAGGAACTGGATCTTTTAGGGAATGTCAATTTGTAGTTCATGGAGCTTTAGAAACTATAGAGGATCTTACAGGGTATGACTTGTATGATTTGGAAGATAAGAAATTTTTAGTTTTTGGAGAGAACTATAGTGGTGATTTTTCAGGCTTCCTTATTGAAGAAGAATGGAAGGTTGCTGAATTCTGGCATGATAGGGAAGAATTGCAAATTTGCGGACAAACATTTCATCAATATATAAGAGAACAGATGTTGATGGATGAAGATACAAGGATAAAATAAAAGAAATCAATAAGGAGGAGAATATGAGCGGCTATCCAATGGATATAGAAAATTTCCAGAATACAATTTTAAAATTGAGAGGAATTGATTCAATAGAAAGTGGACTGGACAACCTAGAAGAGGTAAATGTTGAATTGTTAAAAGTGTCTCAGTTTTCACATCTACCCCACGCAGCTCTTTTACGTACAAATGGTGGTCTGAAAAATGAAGTGCTTATACAATTTGAATTTAAGCTTGATAACTCTGCAGAAAGTCTAAACAGCCTTGAATTTCTTGCTTGGTTTGTTAGGGACAGTGCTAGAGGTGGCACAAAAATTCAATTAAGACCATTTGCATTACCGCCAGTAACCCCATATGGCAGACAACTTGGGACAACTTTAAAATTTCACATTGACCTATTTATTGATGGTATTGGTGAATCATTAGAACCAGTATTTAAAGTGGTAAATGAACTTAATAAAAATTTGAAGTTATTTGTTAACATGTATAATATTCCGGTTAAGGATTAAGTGAAGGTATAAGTTAAAGTCTAAGATTAAAACGCTATAGATATAAATGAGGAGATGATTTTTTATGCTTAAAATTAGTAAAGAGGGAGAATAAGTTTATTGGGATAAAATTGTTGACTTAGGCGTTATGGGGAAGTTTGATACTATCTCTATAGACTTATATGGATGTGAAATTGCAGGAGTGCAAGAGGATACGTCACAAGATGAGAAATTCTCGAAAATTTCAAAATACTACGGTGATAGATTTAAAGAATTAGAAGCAGATGTTAATTACATAAATGAGCAATTTTTAATGTGGATTATAACGTACTTATGCGATATAGAATATCCCTTTTGGGAGTTTGGATTTAGTGATAAAGGCAGTAAAAAGTATCCGGATTACATAGTTGAAGAAAAAATGAAGAAGTTTGAAGATGAAAATGGACAAGTAATACATGATTTACAGAGTCAAAGTCCCGTTTATAAAAAAATTCAAGAATATAATGTGTATACCAATAAAGATAACTTAACGAGCTATGAAATAGTAGCTCAATATTTGCCAATTCTTGATTTGAAAAAACTTGTAGATACCATTGAAGCTGGTAGTATTGATACTTATGAAGATGAAATACATTTTCAAGTTGGCAGTGAGGTATGTGGCGGATTATTGCTTTGTGCTACTTATGGAACCATATATGAAAACAATAAGTTAGAAGTTACACATAATTGTTAAATAAGGAGGAAACACATGGATGAACTATTAAATATACTGCAAGTTAATCTTTGCAATTGTACATTAAAAGATGAAGAGGTAAGGGAAATTAAAGACTATATTGAAAATGGTGGTTTATTAGATTTCAGTAAAACTCATAAGTATAATATAGAAAAATCCCTTAGAAGTCATTACAATATCAGAGAAAAATTATGGGAATTATTAGATGGATTTATGGATAAAGAAGATGTTTTTAAAAGGATTTTGAATATATTTTTTGCTATAGGTCAGGAAGGTTTTTTCAAAATGTTATATAATAGATTTTATTCTGTTGGTAAAATTTTAGATTATTTGAAATACATAGATAATAAAGAAAGATTTTTAGTTTGGATTATAAAAGGTTATTCAAGTAATTCATTTTGTTTAGATTATGTGAGTGAAATAATTATAGCTTCTGAAGAATTAATAAATGAAGATAAGTTAATACTCTCAAAAGCTTTTTTAATTTCAGAGGATACTTTTGTAAAATTAGTGGTAGCTATTATAGCGGTTAAAAATTCCTGTGATTTACCTGAAGATGGAGAAAAATTTATAAAAGTGTGTCTTAACAATATTGAAAATGTAAATAAACAATTAAAAAATAAGCAGATAGCTTTAGTTAAATTTTTATACTATGCTCACAGTAAAAATGAAGAATTTGCACATATCATTACAAATATAGTCAATAACAGTAGCAATGGGAGAATCATATTTGATGAATGGGTAGGATTTATTGGTACATATGATGCTGAGGTTGATATTTATGATATTGTAGAGGCCTTTAACATTGATAAGAGACTATATGTGATTAGATTGATAAACTTATATATTAGAGATGAAAATAAGAAAGTACTTAAAGAGATAAATGAAAGGATAAAAGAAATACCCTTAGTTTTCAGAGAAAGTCTAGAGGTTATTAATAAAAGTAATATTGAAGATGTGGAAAGGCTTACACTTGCTTCTTTTATTTATAATTATTCAAAAGAAGATGAGGACTTAAAAAAAGTCAAGCAATATATTGGAAAATTTTTAAGAGGTTATATAGATGTTTCTAGAGATTCTGATATGGTATCACAATTAGAAAAATCTAAGGTTTTACAATATGTGTTAGAAGGAAAAAATGAAGATTGTATAAATGAATATGCTACCAAAATTAGAGAAGTAGCAGATACAGGATATTTATGGAGTTATCATGCCTTTTGTTTTAAATTAATTTATTTTACAAATGAAACTAGGGACATTATATATAGATTTTTAGAGTTTGGGCTTAAAGCTGAAAAATATTCTTTAGCAGCTTCTATTATAGATAAAATAATAGAAAGTCAGTCTATAAGTTATATAAGTTTTGCTAAAGAACTTACAGCTTTAGATATAAGTGAAAAACATTTGATTTTAACAGCAGATAGGGCTTTAAATGCATATAATTTTAGAAGTCAATCAAAGGTTATAGAATACTTAAGTAAGTTGTGTTTAGAGGAAAATACAGAGATTATAAACAATATAGGTAAATTAAATATCAACGTTAAAGAAATAGTACTTGAAAAACTATTTAATGTAAATAATGAAAAGTATGCTTCAATTCTTATTAATCATTTATCAGATAGTTCTAAAGTTATACGAGGCAAAATGGTAATTCTTCTTAGTTCTTATGAGGGCTGTAAAAAAGAAGTATTAAGTGAGTTAAAGAGTAAAAAGTTAGCAGTTAGAGAAGCTGCTGCTAGGATACTTATAAACTTTGACATGAGAGATTCGGCTAAAGAACTTCAAAAGTTTGCAGACTTAGAAAAGAAAGAAAATGTTAAAGTGTTACTATTAAATATTATAAATGCAGATTATTTAGATAATGAAATACTTGAAACTGCGGAAAGTATAAGTAAGTATTGTACTGAAAGGTTGCAGAAAACCGCCTATACTGCTCCAGCCTGGATTCCAGTAAGTGTACTTCAAGATATAAGGTATGAGGATGGAAACTTAGTATCAAAAGACGTAATAATTTATTTGATAAGTAAATACTCTTTAGAAAATGTTGTGGAAAGAAATAAAGTAGCAGAAAAGGTCATTGAAAAATGTAATGTGCATGATTTAGATCAACTTGGAAATGAATTTTTAAATCTTTGGATCAATAACGATGCAGATACAAAGCAGAAGTGGATATTATCTTTAATTTCAGCAGTAGGGGGCTTTAATGTTGTTAATGCATTAAAGACTCAAATAGATATATGGTCTAAGAATTCAAGAGGAGCTATTGCATGCGATGCCATAAAAGCTTTGTCATTAAATGGAAGTGATGAGTGTTTAATAATAATAGATACAATAGCAAGGAAATTTAAGCATAAACAGATTAAAAAAGCGGCAGAGGAAGCGTTTATTTTTGCGGCTCAAATGCTTAATTTAACAGAGGAAGAACTGGCGGATAAAATAGTACCAGATTTAGATTTTAATAAAAGGGGAGAAAGGATATTTGACTTTGGAAGTAGAAGTTTTACAGCAATTTTAGATTTGGATTTCTCTTTAAAAATCATAGATAATAATGGAAAGATAATTAAAACTTTACCAAAACCAAATAAATCTGATGATGAGTTAAAAGCTAAAGAAGCATCAAAAGAATTTAAAAATCTTAAAAAGCAAATTAAAACTGTAGTTTCTACTCAAACTTTAAGATTGGAAATGGCACTTTCCGTAAGTAGAATCTGGAAGAAAAAAGATTGGGAAAACCTATTTGTAAAAAATCCTATTATGCATAAATTTTCTCTTGGATTAGTGTGGGGAGTATATGTTAAAGGAGAATTAAAGGACACTTTTAGATACATGGAAGATGGCAGCTTTAATAGGAAGGATGAAGAAGAATATGAACTTCTAGAAGATTATCTTATAGGACTTGTACATCCTTTGGAAATGGACAAAGACACATTAAATACTTGGATTCAGCAATTTGAAGATTATGAAATAGTACAACCTTTCCTTCAGCTACGCAGAGAGGTTTATAAGGTAAATGAAAAAGAGAAAGAAATGAAGCCTATAGAACGTTTTGCAGGTGTAAAAATTAATGGACTTTCATTGGTCGGTAAGCTTAGTAAAATGGGCTGGTATAGAGGCTCTGTGCAAGATGGTGGGGGATACTATCAGTTCTATAAAGAAGATGAAAAAATAGGTATTGCTGCAGAACTTTCTTTTGAGTGGCTTTCTATTGGTTGTGAAAATGAAGAAACCACTATTTATGAGTTAACTTTCTATAGGGCGAGCACAGTTGAACGTGGAAGTTATGTTTATGATGAAATAAGCGAGGAAAATATTATTGTTCCATCAAAAGTACCAGAAAGATTTTTTAGTGAAATACTTTATGATGTAGATAGAGCTTTAGAAGCTAAAACTGGGTTTAGTGCTAATTGGAAGCTGAACCGATAGAAAAAGAGCCATTATTTATCAGTAAATCAAAAAACAAAGAGTGTATTTTATCCCTAAACAGGGAATGAAATACACTCTTTATCGAAAAAAGATTTTATGTTTTATTTCATAGACTCTATTATTTTTGAAACCTCCTTCATATCCATAGAAGGTGTTTTGTCCTCGCTACTATTTTTAAAATTCCAATATAATTGGTAAGTTACACCTTTTGACTCCCAAAAAGCACAATTGGTTGATAAAGTTACTTTTTTTCCATCAATAGATGTTTCACTAACCTTGCCAGTGGATGCTACACCGCAGGTTGCTTCTTTTGTGCTAGAGGCTAAGAGGGTGATTGTATCTCCTAATGAATTGCCATACACTACATTAACTCCTGCTCCCTTAAACGAGGTGGTTGCATTTTTAAAAGCATAACCTTGTGGCAGGTAATTAGGAAGCTTACTGTTGCTGTTAGCGACTTTCTTAACTTCTTCTAAAGTAAGAGATTTTTCATTACTTGAAGTATTCTCTTCTGTTGAAATAACAAATTCATGTTCTCCATTTGGCAAATCTTTTACTCCCATTTCAGTAATAATTTTGCCATCTGCAGTGTAGTAGGTTTTACTTTCACCATATATTGCTTCTTTTCCGTTTTTATCAAATAGTTTGCCTTTATAGCCTTCTTGCATGAATTTAAGACTTTTTGCATCACTTTCGGTATTAACATCTTTAGCTTCATTATTACTGGCATATTGTGTTATTTGAGTATGACCTACTTGAAAATGTGCAATGATGGAGTCCAAAGTTCCACTGGCATAAGCAGCAGATGCCCCCGAAATAAATGTTGCCAACGCTAAGCCTGCAATTGTAGCAGGTCTAAAAAATTTCTTTTTCATATATAACCCATCCTTTTCTATATAATTTGATTTTATTGTTCCTGTTTCTATTTTATACTTTAAGCGATTTAAAATTGTGGCCTCATGCTCACTGCTATTAACATCTACATTTATAAGCAAATCTTCAAGCTGCTTAAGTTCATTCATGTCTGATTTTTTATTCATATTTAAAACCTCCACGGATTAATTTTTTTTGCAATTTCTTTAAGCTACGGCAAAGAATAACACTTACATTTGATTCACTTAATTCCATTAACTTTGCAATTTCCGTATTTCTGAGTTCAGCTCCATATTTCATTGAAACTACAGCACGATCCCTTTCACTCAGATGAGCTAATGCTCGAAATAAATATGAGTTATTCTCTTCTATGAGAATCAGTTCATCAGGAGATGGTTTTGAAGATACTATGTCAATTATATAATCCAGTGAAAAATGAAATCCTCGTTTGTTCTTTCGATAATAGTCTGTTATAGTGTTTCTTGCTATGGCAAAAATCCAGCCTTCAAAAGTCATCTTATTTTTAGAAAAACTGCTATATTTTGCAATAATCCTTTCAAAAACTTGGCTACATAATTCCTCGGCCATATTTTGGTCATCAATTCGGTAACAAATATATTTAAATACACGCTTATAATAAGCCGTGTATATTTCAGTAAATTCAGTAACCGTGGTCTGAGTGGAGTTTATTTTATTGCTGTCTTCATATATTTCAAAATTCACCGTTTCCATTCCCATCTCCTTCATGAATTTACTTTGTAGGCATTTAATTCAATGATATGTTCTAAAGATATTACAGCCTAGAATAAAATGCGCATTTTATTTTGTATTGTAATTACAGTAGTTAAGACGAGAAAAATATAAAACTACTACATATTTTCCAATCTTTTTTTTAAACTTTTATATAACATAAAAAAACTATAACAAAACTTATAGTATAAAGTGGGTACCACCAGCAAAATGCATACTCTGTTTTCATACATTATAAAGCTATTTAAGACTCGTCTGTAACAAACTATACTTACTATGGAAGGTAAATGAAAAGTATAGCGTTGATATATAAGATTTTTTGAACATTACATTTATGGATAAATTGTGTTATAACATATATAGACATATATTTAACTTTGGAAGATTAAAAGCAAATTTATAATTTATTTTTATAATTACATTAGTTTATAACAAGCACGTTAAAAGGGGGAGAATTTAATGGCAATAAAAACAAAATTAGCTGATATTTTGGCTGAAAAAGGAATACCTATCAATAACCAATTTGGTGGAAAAGCACCAGAAGGTCTGATGGGTCGTGAAATAAAAATGGAGCCAAGTCCTAGGGCTAAGAGACTTAGGGATATCTATTATGACACACTATCATCTGCTAATACAGAATTTCCTTATTGGTATAGTAGAAGATGGAATGAACTAGAGGGAGAGGTAGATGTTGTTAGAAGAGCAGAATCCCTTAAATGTGCATTTTCACATTTAACACCAAATATAATACCAGGAGAAAAGTTAGTTATGCAAAAAACTAATAATTATAGGGGCTCTTTTCCCATGCCTTGGCTTTCAGAAGGTTTCTTTGTTGCAAAAGAAGACGAGCTTTATAAGGCAGCATTAGAAAGCGGAAGTGGTAGTGCAGGAGAACTTAGTAAATTTGGCACAGGTGGTGGAAACGTTACCAATAACTTTGGTAAGGTAGTATCAATAGCTGGTAAGTTTGGAATGAGACAGGAAGAAATACCTGCATTAATTACACTTGCTAAAGAATGGGTTGGACGTTCTGTTGATGACTTAGGTCACAAATATGAACAAATGGTACCAGGTTATCATATAAAAGAAAATATTATGAAGTCATTAATCTGCATGTTTGACTCAGGATTTACATTACCACAAGGTAGAGAAGTTATAAATTATTATTATCCTCTTGAGTATGGGTTTGATAATTTAATTGATATGGCGGAGGAGTTAAAGGCAAATGTAGCTGGAAATGCTGATGGTGATGGGATTATAGGTATGGATCGTCTATATTTTTATGAATCTGTTAAACTAATTATAGAAGGAATTCAAAACTGGATATTAAATTATGCAAAGCATGCAAGAGCTTTAGTGGAAAGTTGCGGTGATGAAAAACAAAAGCAAGAATATATTGAAATAGCTGAATGCTTGGAATGGATCGCACATAAACAGCCACGTACATTCAGAGAAGCAATTCAATTAACCTATATAATTCATATAGCAGTAGTTAATGAGGATGCTATTTCAGGAATGTCACTTGGACGACTTGGTCAAATATTATATCCATGGTTCCAGCAAGATATTGAGGAAGGAAGAACAACTGAAGGTGAAGTGTTAGAGCTTCTTGAACTTCACAGAGTTAAGTTCACAACTATAGATTGTTTTGCGTCCACTGGAGTTGTAGGAGGGGTTCTTTCAGGCAATACCTTTAACAATTTAACATTAGGTGGGCTTAAGAAAGATGGTAGCTGCGCCGTAAATAGATTGGAATATTTAATCGTTCAGGCTGGCATAACTTGTGCTACACCACAGCCAACCTTGTCCTGTTTATATGATGAAAAGTTGCCAGAAGAATTCTTATTAAAATGTATTGAATGTGATAAAACAGGTACAGGATATCCTGCTTGGGTGAATAATCGTGGTGCAGTAGAATTCATGATGAATCAGTATGGAGAAGAAGGAATGACTATTAAGGAGGCAAGGTCTGTTGCAATAGGAGGATGTCTTGAAACATCACCTTGCAGTTGGAAAGATCTTACTTTAAACGGTAAAACTTATAGTGTTTCCGGGGGCGCAGGACAGCCTACTTCCGTTGGTGTTCATTTTATTGCTAATCCAAAGATCTTAGAACTTGTGCTTACAAATGGAAGAGATAATAGAATAGGTTTGCAAGTATATCCTGCACATAATAAGAAACTTGAAACTTATGAAGAACTTTTACAACAATTTAAAGATTATTATGCATTAACTTGTGATGTACTTGCTAAAACTAATAATATTCAGCATGATATTTGGCGTAAGAAGAATATGGCTGTATTTAATTCTATGTTAAAACCTAACTGTTTGGATAAGGGACAGCATATTGGTAATTTAGGTTATAAATATAATGCAACATACAATATTGAAAGTTGTGGAACTATTAATTGTGTAAATAGCTTAGCAGCATTGAAAAAGCTTGTATATGAAGAGAAAAAATATACTATTGAAGAAATGACAGAAGCAATGATTGATAACTTTGGGTTTAAAACAGCTAGTGAGGTGGGTAGTTATTCACTTACAGATCAAGAGAAAAAAGATATAAATACTAAATATGATAATATGTATGGAGATTGTCTGCTTGCTCCTAAATATGGGAACGATGATGATTTTGTTGACAATATACTAAAAGATTATGAAGAATGGTTCTGTAATATGACCCATAATTATGAGTCCTTATATGCGAAAAAAATGTACGCTTGCCAAATTTCTGTTTCAACTCATGGTGCACAAGGAGCAGCGACCTTGGCCACTCCAGATGGTCGTTTAGCTGGTACAACCTATGCAGATGGTTCTATGTCCGCATACCCTGGAACAGATAAAAATGGTCCTTATGCATTATTTAAATCGGCTACAGTTTGGGATCATAGTATGTCCCAAAATTCCCAGATGAATCTTAAAGTTCATCCAAGTGCTATAAAAGGTATTGAAGGATCAAAGAAGCTTCTTGACCTGACTCGTTCTTATATGAGAGAAGGTGGATACCATATTCAGTATAACATTGTAGATTCTAAGGTCTTAAAAGATGCACAGGGAAACCCTGAAAACTATAGAGACTTAATGGTACGTGTTGCTGGATTTACACAATACTGGTGTGAAATAGGTAAGCCTATACAAGATGAAGTTATTGCAAGAACTGAATATGAGGGGGTTTAATTAAAATGGCAAATGAGAGTATGAAGCATAATGATTGTATAAATTTTTCGCCAATTGATGTAGCAAAGGGTATTTGTAGATTATCAAATCAAATGGTATTTATAGATGCGCAAGTTTGTGAGAATTTCAATGAGGTTAGTAAATGTAACAACTGCTTAAGCTTTAAAAATCCTAATAAAGATAATATTGGAACATGCACCGGATTAAAAAAACAATCTTGGACCTATGGAGAGTTAAATGCAGTAACTTGCGAAGGTTACAAAGTAAATAAATAGAATTCAAATTACGTATTGAAAGTCGGGGAAACTATTATGGAGGAGAATAAAGGAATTATTTTTGATATACAAAGTTACTGCGTACATGATGGTCCTGGGTGCAGAACAACTTGTTTTATGAGTGGGTGCACTTTAAAATGTGAGTGGTGTGCTAATCCTGAAGGTTGGACTAATAAGGAAAAAATCATGTTTTCACAAACAAAATGCAAACATGAAAAGGGCTGCATTAGATGCGAAGAAGCTTGTAATAACAGGGCCATTAGTTTTGATGAGCAGCAGAAGTTAATATTAAACTGGGAAGTATGTAGAGAATGTACTACTTTTGAATGTGCTAAGGTGTGCTATAACGAAGCATTAAGAGTCTGTGGCAAGCATTATACGGTAACAGATTTATTAAAAATTTTAAATAGAGATAGACAATTTTGGGGGAGTAATGGTGGAGTTACTTTTAGTGGAGGTGATCCCCTCTGCCAAAATGAATTTTTAATAGCAACTTTAAAAAAATGCAAAGAATCATATATTCACACGGCTATTGAAACATCAGCTTTCATAGATACTAATATATTTTTGGAAACTATGAAATATATAGATTTTGCTTTTATAGATGTAAAGCATATGAATAGAGATAGGCATAAAGAGAAAACAGGTGTTTATAATGATTTAATACTTAAAAATATAGAGACCCTTGTTAACTCAGGTTGGGCAGGAAGATTAGTGCTTCGAATGCCTGTAATTCATGATTTTAATGATACGCAGGAGAATGCTATTGAGACAGTAAGTTTCATGAAAAAGCTAGGAATTTTTGAAATTAATCTTTTACCCTTTCATAGAATGGGAGATTCAAAATGGAATCAGCTTGGTAAAGAATATGGTTACAGTAAAGAAGAAGCAACAGATGAGGAAAAAATGAGCAAGCTTCAAGATTTATATTTAGATAATGGAATAGCATGCTATGTTGGAAGTGACACAGTTTTTTAAAAAGGTTTAAGTGATTATGAATGGATAGGCATTTAGTGCTTATCCATTATATTTTTGCCAGGCGGGTGGCACCTAAAAGATTATATAAAGAAGTAGTTGGCATTTTTTTATTATTGTTAATTTTAAGAACGAATGTTCGCATAAAATCCAAAATTATACCAATACTATAAACAGGTAATATTATGATATAATTAAGGAGGAACAGATGTGGATTATGAGAAGATTGAAGATTCAGTTCTTAAAAGTGCTATGGATTTTTTTCAACAAAATGCAGTTGATTTTTTTGGAATAAATACTAAGATAATAGCACCAGCACAAACAGAGCTAAAAGATATAAAAATAAATACAAACTTTATGGATTATACTTTCTATACAGAAGATGGCAATTATCTTCATTTCGAATTCCAAACAACAAATAGGCAAGAGGATATAAGAAGATTTATGTTTTATGATGCATCTTTGCATTATAAAGGGAATAGAAAAATAAGAACAGTAGTAGTATATTCTTCAGATATAAAAAAGGTAGAAAACTATATAGATGCAGGAAGTATTAAATATAATATGGAAGCCTATTACATGAATAATATAGATGGTGATGAAAAATATAATTATTTAAAAAACAAAATTGATAATAATGAAGAACTTACAAATGAAGAGATATTAAGTTTAACTTTTATACCATTAATGAAGGGAAAACTAACCAGAACAGAAAGAACCATAAGAAGTATAGAATTAGCAGATAAGATAAATATAAGTGATAGTAAATTAAAGTGCCTTACAATGTTGTATGCATTATTAGAAAAATTCGGAGATGCTGAAAGTAAGAAAAAATTCAAGGAGGTTTTTAATATGACAGAAATAGGAAAGATGATATTAGAGGATGGAATTGCTAAAGGAATGGAAAAAGGAATGGAAAAGGGAATAGAAAAAGGTAGGAAAGAAGGAAAAGCACAACTTTTATTAAAACAGTTAACTAAGAGATTTAATAAAATACCTAATGAATATAAAAATAAGATAATGGAATTACCAGATGAAACTATAGAAATAATAGGGCTTGAACTATTTGAAATGAAAAATGTGGAGGAAATAGAGAAATATTTTTAGTATGTGGCCCGGATGGTGTACGTGATTTCAATATAAAAACTAGAACGTAGTTGTATTGGATATAACATAATTAAATATAAATTGCTTCCCTAATTTTAAAATCCTTTAATTTTAAACAATAAATAAAAAACAAGCATTATAATTATAATGTTGTTTTTTCGTCTTATATAAATAATTGTATATCTGATTGAAGTGCATCCTTTAGATAATCCGTAGCTTCAATTACCTCTAGTTCAGGAATGAGTTCTTCTTTTTTAAAGCCCATAACTTCAATTGAAAGCTTGCAACCATAGAACTTAACGCCTTTTTTTATAGCGCCTTCCAGGAATTTTGAAAGACTTGGTGTTCCATCTTCCTTCATCATAGCTTCAAGCATTTTTTTTCCCAAACCACTAAAATTCATATTGGAAAGGGGTAATTCTTCTGGACCTTTTGGAGTCATTGTTCCCATAAGTTTCTCAAGTGAAGACTTGCCTTCGCTTATATTTATATTGGGGTCTCGCAATAGAAGTAAACCCCAAAAGGCAAAAAACATAGATACTTCCATTCCTAATTCTTTAGCTGAATTTGCCAGTATTAATCCAGCTAAAGCTTTGTCATATTCTCCACTAAACATTATAAGGCTTAGCTTTTTATCCATTATTTATAACACCTCATTTTGATTTAGTGTGTGCATATATTTATATTTTATTCTTACTCATTGTAATTTTAATAAATAGAAGGTTACTAAAGCTTTAGCTAGTAAGCCAATTACACCAGTAGCTCCCTAATATAAAAACAGCCAATCTCCTCAGAAGATTGGCTGTTTTTATATTGCTTAATTTACTCATACGCAATAGAATGACTGGGTTTATTTCATCATATTATCAGCCGTTAATCCTAGTATCCGTGATGGAATCCATGATCAAACATTCTTCTTCGTCTTCTTCTTCTTCCAAGTAAATCTCTAATAAACAGTACTCTAGTTAAATCCTCAATTGGACCTCTCCTGCCTAGTCCGAGTATTTGTCTCATATCATTATTATCATTTCGATCATCCTCATCTTTATGGTGCTCTTCGTACTTGTCACATATTTCTTTACACATATGATCCATTTCTTCCTTACTAGGGGAATACATTGTGCCATGTATGGACTCCAGCATATTACAATGATGCTTTACCATGGGATTTATCTTCATATAAATCTTAGGGTACATGTTTTTTAAATCTTTATCATCTTCATCATATTCATCATCTTCATCATACATAGGCATACACATCGTAGGCATATACATCATAGGCATATTCGTCATGGGCATATCCTTCATGGGCATATCTTTCATAGGCATATTCGTCATAGGCATATCCTTCATGGGCATATCTTTCATAGGCATATTCGTCATAGGCATATCTTTCATAGGCATATCCTTCATAGGCATATTCATCATGGGCATATTCTGTCCAAGATTTTCATAATCTTTACTACGGTAGTTGTACATAAGTACCTCCAAAATAATATTCACCATTCATACTATTCTGTTTTTATTGTTTTGTTACAACAGTCCCGCATACCCAGTTTTAAGAAAAGTTCAAAAAAAAATGGTCTGCGTCATTTTCAATTATGCTGTATATTACATATTGTCGAAGGACAAGGAGTGATATTATGTCAAAGTCTGAAAAAAGAGATTGTTGTTATGATTTAATAGTTTCCTACTTAGAATATCTAGTTTTATTATCATTAATTTTAATAACGAAATTTAATTGGTGGATGATGAAAGAAAATTAAAATATATATCAGCTAAATTTTTAAAATCTAGGCGTGCAGCTGAATCTAGTAAATAAGCGGATAATTTTGCGTCTTTTATTCTAAATTTATTTAATTCAATAATTATTTCGTCAGCATTCCCTATGCCTATACCATGCCCAAAATAAAGTCCATTACCTAGGTCTATAACATTTTCTCCTTGCCATTCAGGCTTTAGTGGGTTTACATCAGGGTTAGCAAAGTATCTTCTATCTCCTGGGAAATAATCACTTCGTTTTTCTAAATAACCTGCATCCTCTAGCGCATCATCTATATAATGCCAATTCATTAATTGTATTTTAGGAAATAGCTCATTAAAATCTTTTTCTGCAAATGTATTAAGCAATGCTTGATAATAAATAATAATAATTGCGGTAGAACATTCAGTACCATATTTTGAACTATTTATAGAAATATCATTTATAGCTGAACTGGGAGTTACTCCTTTTTTTAATACAAATCCACCTTCATAAGTACGATCCCAATAATCAAGATTACAGATTGATTTACGAAAGGTTTTAAAGGACATATTGCTTTCATTGAGTTTTTTAGCAGCAATAACAATATTATTTCTTAATTTTAATTCAAACTGCAATTGATTTAATGAATCGTACTCATATAGGGATTTGCTTAAACTCATCCTAGTAATGATATCTATCTCAATATCATTTGGTTTATATTTATTTATAAAAGTATCGATGTTAAAAATATTGTTAGAAATTATGATCATTTAAAGCCTCCTTAATTAGTTATAACAATTATCAATTGTTAGGTTTCTAGCCTAGCTTTAGCAATGCTTATTTGCTTAATTATGGAATGGTTAATCCATGATTTCCATAAATATATATTTTCATAATGGGTTGCACGTGAGAAGCTTGATAGAAGTAGTTTGTCACTTTCATCTAAGTGGTTAAAATAATATAATAAGTTGTTTTCTTTTGCAGTGTATGGTATGAAGGTTTTTCCAGTATAAGGTGATACCTGTTTGCATAGATATTTTGCATCTAAAGCTACAATATAGGGTATAGGCTTACTGGTTCTCTGAAAACTTTCCCCCGTAAAATATAAAAATGGATAATTCTCTTCAAGCCAATAAAAAAAAGCTATATATTGTTTTTGACTATTTTTTTCCATGGTCATATCTATGGAAGGTACGAAATCTAGAAGTTTGCATGCTAGCTTAACATCATTTGCGTCTTCTGAAATTAAATAATTAGCAATTAACATTAAGCTATATGGATCTCTTGCTTGAAAAAAAGCCCATATTAAATCATGTGTAAAAAGACCTTTTCTGTTTCTAAAAAAAATCATATCTACTATAATAGGTAAAATTGTTTTATCCTTGTGAATCTTTATTAAAAGCAGGGCAACAACATCTAAAAATTCATCATCTTCATTGCTTAACCCATGTTCAGCGATACCTCTTTCAAAAATACCTTTTAAAGCAGGATAGTCTAGTTCCATATGTTTAGAATATAAATATTGAATCTTTGAAAAACTTGAGGTGTCTATATTATCTAAATACATATAATCCCTCCTTCATTTCTAGATTTTTAATATAAATAAAAAACCATATTATATAATATTATCAATGTAGCCATAATGTTAAAGATATGAGGCAAAAAATAAAAGTAATTTAGATGGAGGTTAACTATACAAAGAATTCATGGATATAATGAAAGTGGAAAATCTATAAGTTCTTTCAATTAACACATACTTGACATAAATTCAACTTTATTATAGTATATGTATATACATATATTGTACTGGAGTTGAATTGATGTGCTGCTTAATTTCGTCTATTAATAAAAATACACAGAGTTGTGCTTGTGGTAACTTAAGAAAAACAACTCGTACAATTACTCAATTTTATGACAAAATGCTTAAACCAACTGGACTTAAGAGTACTCAATGCTTGTTATTGCTGGATATTTCTTTGAATGAAAATATTTCTGTTTCGAGTCTTGGTAACATCTTACTCATGGATCAAAGTACTGTAACAAGAAATGTTAAGTTACTTATAACGGGTGGGTATATTGATATTAAGAAAGAAGAACAGGATTCTAGGAAAAAGTGCATAACTATAACTAATAAAGGCTTAAAGACTCTTGAAGTGGCTATACCTATATTAAAGAAAGCACAAAGTAAGATTGAGGATGGTATTGGAAAAGAAAGAATTGAGGAATTATTAAAAACATTAAAGGATATTGAAAAATTAGTGGAGTAAATTTTTTTAGCATAATGTATGTATATACATATAAAATATAAGGAACTGGATAACTAATAATTAGGAAAGTCTATTTTAGGGTATACAGCTAAAACTTAATTTTAACAAGGGGATGAATAGAATGGATCTTATAACTGTAAATGAAGAAAAATGTATTAAATGCGAACAATGTATTAAGGAATGTCCATCATATGTTCTAAAGATGGGAGAAAAGGGACCAGAAGAAGTAGCAAATACCAATTGTATTGCCTGTGGACATTGTGTTGCTATATGCCCGAGTAACGCTATAGATAATAAAAAAACACCATTAGATAAGCAAGTTGATGCAAAAGATTTTCCTAAACTAAATGCAGAGCAGGCAGAGCATTTTCTAAGGTCACGTCGTTCTATAAGAAATTATAAAGATAAATCAGTATCACGAGAAAAATTAACAAAATTAGTTGATATTGCAAGGCTCGCGCCTACTGGAAGCAATGGTCAAGGTATATCATTTGTGGTAGTTGAGGACAAGCAATTAGTTGAAAAAGCTACTGAGCTTACTATTACGATGATAGAAAATTCTCCACTAAAAAATAAATTAAAAGGATTAATCAGTATCTACAGGGAAGGCGGAGTTGATTCAATTTTACGTGGTGCGCCAAACTTAATTATAACTACTGCGGACAAAGACTTTTCAAATGGAAGGGCTAACTCTATTTCTTGTTTGACTTATTTAGAATTATTTGCCCCATCACTAGGACTTGGAACTTGTTGGGCTGGATTTTTTGAGTATTGTGCATCCCTTAAGGATTCTCCACTGCTTAAATTATTTAATATTCCAGAAGGAAAAACCATAACAGCTGCTGTTATGGTTGGATATCCTAAGTATAGCTACAAGAACTTAGTTGATAGAAATCCATTAGAGGTTACTTATATCTAATATAAAAATAAGAAGACAAAAGTCACTAATGAATGTGTTATTTCATTAGTGACTTTTTTTCTTTTTACAAGAATTTTTTTATATCCTCAATTTTTTCTAAATCAAAGATATTTGTTGCTATCAGCTCAATAGACTCCTCAGGTAATTTTTTAATATTTTCTATATAGAAATCAGAAAGTCCATTAAATCTTTTAATTAGCTGTTTTATAAGAAGTTCGGATTTGCCCTCTTTCATGCCCTCTTTCATGCCTTCTTTCTTGCCCTCATCTAAACCTTCTTTTATTGCTTCTTTTTTAAATTTATCAAATATATTTGATGCATTAGAAACCATTGATTCAACCTCCATTTCATTATTAAATATATTTTCTACTAACTCATTCATGTTAACTATATCATTGTTATTAGTTGTGTTTTTAATCCATCCTTTTAATAATAGTTTTTCCTCATAAGTCAAACTATTAAAATTAATTACTATATTTTTTAATCTTTCCAAAAATTCTATAGCGTTTATATCTTGATCTAATAAAAATATGGCTGAGGCAATATTTTTAAACTCATACAAATACTCCTTAGAGTATCTGTTAATATCTACTAGAATATATTTAAAGTCCAAAATATTATCTCCAAACAATTGACTACCAGTTATAATATCCTTAAAATTTCTAGCAGATGTCCATTTGTTAGTACCATTATAAAGAACGATGGGAATGACTGCAGGAAGTCTAAAGCTCTTTCTTTTAATTTCTTTTTTTTCACTATTTCTTAATATATCCCTCCAGAGTTCTACCATATACATTAACAACCTTATGGGCATGCTATGATCTACACTGGATTGAAGTTCTAGAAGAACATAAAATATTAGGTCATCTTTTCCAATAGTTGCGGTGTATACTATATCGGATTCTAATTCCTCATAATCAGACAAAATGTAAGACTTATCACTGAGTATTAATTTGTCCTTTTCTAATTGACCGGCCCACTCTCCTTGAACAAAGGTGTTAACAAAGGATAAAAAAGCATCCTTAGTAGAAAATAAATCTTTATAACTCTTATCATGAATATTGTTTAAATCTTTTTTAAAACTCATATTAACACTCCTAATTATATCAAATTTTATGCTTAAATAACATATGCTATAATAATATTATTACCAATACACGAACATATATTCGCACTATGGAGATTTTTTTAAAAAAATATCAGGGATATTATGGATAGAAAGATAGTTCCTATGCATTGTTTTTTTGCAACATCCCACCTGCCACGTGGGTGGCACCTAAAATTCCATTGATGAAGCTATACCTATTGCTCGTTTGTAGGTGAAAGTGGTAAAATAGTAAGAATACTTGTTAATTTACTTATGCAGATAATTTTGAAATGTTTGGTGATAACATATACTGTAAATAGTGTAGAAGAGATTATTGTTGCAAAGTTTCTTCAATAACTTTTGAAGAAACTGAAATAGAGCCAATTCAAGACTATTTCAAGCAGGAGCTACTGGCTCGAAGTCAGATATATAGGTGATGTGACTGATAGACTAGAAGTATATACTATGATACATTAGAGTCATAGCATAATATAAATAAAGAAATATAGTGTAAATTAATTTGCACGAAATATTAAAAGGAGACAAAAACAATGTCAGAATGTATATTTTGTAATTACAATAAATCAGAAATAATAGCAGAAAATAAATACACCTTTGCAATACTGGATCATTCTCCAGTAAATGAAGGTCATTCTTTAATTATACCTAAGAGACATTTTTCAAATTTTTTTGAAGCCACAGAAGAAGAAATTAAAGCAATATATGGCTTATTGCACGAGGTAAAAGAAATTTTTGATATTCAATATGAACCAGATGGCTATAACATAGGCGTAAATATAGGCGCTTATGCTGGGCAAACTATAGAGCATATGCATGTACATTTGATTCCTAGATATGTGGGGGATGTGGGTAATCCTAGAGGTGGAGTTAGGGATTTGAAAGAGGCACTGGTGGAGTAGTTCTATAATATTCCTAATAAATCCTTTCATCCTAATAACTGTAGGAATTTATGCTAGGCAAACTATAGAGCATGTGTATTTTATTCCTGGGTATATAGGGTATGTGAGTAATCTAAGGGTAAGGTGAGAAATTTAAAAGAAAATTTGATGGAGTACGATGAATCGGCATTAGGAAAATCTATAGGTTTTCAGTTATTGGAACAAGACTAATAGATTGTGAAGTTATAAATATTTTATGAGATTTAAGCGGGGGGATCACTTAATGAGAAT
Source organism: Clostridium tagluense (assembly GCF_003865095.1). Lineage (GTDB taxonomy): Bacteria > Bacillota > Clostridia > Clostridiales > Clostridiaceae > Clostridium_AD > Clostridium_AD tagluense. Next base: position 24,721 of record NZ_BHYK01000036.1, read on the forward strand.
TGATTTAACTAAGGGAAATATTTATAAGAAACTTATAATTCTAGCAATACCTATCATGGGAACATCGCTGATACAAGCAGCCTATAGCATGACAGATATGATATGGGTTGGTAGATTAGGATCTAGGGCTGTTACTGCAGTAGGCGCGGCGGGATTTTTTACTTGGTTTGCTTTCGCTTTTATTACAATCCCTCAAATAGGAGCAGCGGTTGGAGTATCCCAATCTGTAGGGAGAAAAGATATAAAAGAGACCAAGAGCTATATAAGGCATTCAGTGCAAATGAATATAGTTTTTGCTATTTTGTATGGGGCTACATTGATAATATTTAGAAAACAGCTTATAGGTTTTTTTAACATTAAGGGTGAGGATATTGTTAGTATGGCAATAAGTTATATTGTTATAGTTTCTGCTGGGATGATATTTTTCTTTTTACCTCCTGTACTTACAGCAATATTCAATGGTCATGGAGACAGTCGGACGCCTTTTAGAATAAACGTAGTAGGGCTTATTGTTAATATCATACTTGATCCTATTTTAATATTTGGACTAGGACCATTCCCGAGAATGGGAGTTCCAGGGGCAGCTATAGCAACAATATTTGCCCAGTTTGTTGTAACAGCAATATTTATTTATGTCATAACAAAGAAAACTGATTATTTTGACGGAGTGAATTTTCTACAAAAACCTGATTGGCTTCATATGAGAAAAATTGTTAAGTTTGGATTGCCTGTTGCGGTGCAAAGTGGAGTATTTACGGTTATAGGAATGATTATAGCTAGGATACTATCGCAGTGGGGATCAACTCCTATTGCGGTGCAAAGCGTTGGGTCACAAATAGAATCAATAACATGGATGACAGCTGGAGGGTTTCAAACTGCATTAGGTGCCTTTGTAGGGCAAAATTTTGGAGCGAAAAAGTGGGACAGAATTTATAAGGGGTATTTTATAGCTTTAGCTATTATTTCAATTATTGGAACAATTACATCCTGTCTTTTAATATTCTTTCCTAGTCCTATTTTCTCTATTTTTATTTCGGAAAAAGCGGTAATAAAGGATGGTATAGTGTATTTGAGAATACTTGGAGTTTCACAGCTTTTCATGTGCATAGAAATGACAACAGCAGGAGCCTTTAATGGTCTTGGAAGGACAATGCCTCCTTCAATAGTAGGTATTGTGCTAAATATGCTTAGAATACCAGGAGCACTTCTATTGTCAATGTTTTTGGGACTTAGTGGGGTATGGTGGAGCATCAGCATTAGCAGTATCCTAAAAGGTTTAATATTAACAAGTTGGTTTATCATATTTCTAAAAAGACATCCGGAAATAAGAGGGATGAAGCTTATTGATTTTTCTAAATTAAAAGTAAAAATAGATAATTAGCAAGTGAAAAAGGTAATAAGGGAGAGAAAACTATGTCAGAATGTATATTTTGCAATTACAATAAATCAGAAATAATAGTAGAAAATAAATACACCTTTGCTATACTGGATCATTTCCCAGTAAATGAAGGTCATTGTTTGATATTCAGTATGAACCAGCGGGATATAACATAGGTATAAATATAGGAGCTCATGCTGGGCAAACCATAGAGCATTTGCATGTGCATTTAATTCCTAGGTATGTAGGGGATGTTACTGAGCCAAGAGGCGGAGTTAGAAATTTAAAAGAGGCGTTGTTGGAGTATGATGGTTGATGCAGATATAATTGATTTTTAATAGGAAGATGCTTAATGGGGAAGTTAGCTTAAAGATTCAGTTGATAATGTTCAAAATTTAAGGTGAAATATGTAAATTACACTTGAAATAAAACTCGTTCTGGATGTAGCAGTATATTGCGATAAAGAACAGATATTCAAAAGAGGATTTTTAGGAGTACCACAATTAGTAGTATAGGTTTTGAGTCCTGGCAATTCAGAGGATGACACAATAAAAAAGAAAGATATTTATGAGAAATTTCATGTTCCCGAATATTGGATATCTTCACCTATGTCTAAGAAAGTATATGTATATAATTTAGAAAATGATAGATATAAATTAGAAGGAGAATATAAATTTTTAGAAGAAGACATAAAATCAAGTAGATTTGAAGACTTGAGGATAGATATAAAAAACATAGATTTGTTTGAGTATAATGAAGACGATGACATTTAAATAAAAATAAAACTGCATGTGGATCATTTAAAATATCCATAAACAAATAACGTATAACGTATTTTAATTTAATTAGAATCTTGTTAAATTTAACAAGAATTTAATTAAATAATTAACTTCAATATCTGAGAATACACTGAAATCACTGGCTTTTATGGAGTTAAGTCCTAGTTAAGAATGCTGTTAAATCTAATTAAATTTAACAAAATGGATAGTGGGTGAAGTTATTATTACAAATGAATATATGGCTTGGAAAAGCATTTTCGAATTCTACTGTTTTAAATAATGAGCTTCACAGAATGGATTTAAGATGGTTAGTTAAAGCATAATAATGATTAAAGAAGATTTGAGCAATCAACTAAAATAATAGTATTTATGGGGGAGCGACATGAGTTTATCAACTTTTTTTCTGATATTTATATATGTATTTAATATCGCATCTGTTTTTACATTGATTTTTGTAAAACGAAGTGATACTAGAGTTATATTTACTTGGCTCTTAGTATTCTTTTTTCTACCATATATTGGTTTTATTCTTTACTTTCTTATTGGCAGTAAACATAAAATGCGTGTTATGTCAAAAAAATATGGTATGAATGAAATTGAGGAAAAACACAGCAAAGCTCTTGATAAACAAATTCATGACATTGCAGCAGATAAAATACAGTTTAAAGAAGTAAAAACTGAAAACTATAGAGATTTGATAACGTTGAATTCAAAAAATGCAATGAGTTATTTTACTCAAAATAATAATGTAGAGCTTTTAATAAATGCAGAGCAAAATTTTTCTCGTATTTTTGAAGATATTAAAAATTCAACTAAAAGTATTGAAGTATTATATTATATTTTTAAAGCAAAAGATAATATTGGTAAAGAATTTGTTTCTCTATTAATAGAAAAGGCAAGTCAGGGAGTAGAAGTAACTCTAATATATGATGGCATTGGTTCTTTAGGTACTCATATGAGAGATTTTAAGGAGTTAAAAGAGGCTGGTGGACATGTGTACAGATTTTTGCCATCAATGCTAAAAAGTTTTTTACATGTAAATTATCGCTTACATAGGAAAATAGTTATTGTTGATGGGAAAATTGCTCATACTGGCGGAATAAATGTGGGCGACGAATACTTTGGTTTAAAAAAGATAAATAAACCTTGGAGAGATACAACAATACGGTTGACTGGTAACTGTGTACTTTCACTTCAAACAAGATTTTGGACTGATTTGATTTTTTTGCAAAATCAAAGCTTTAGTAAGAAAAATAAAGCTACATTGATGTTCGATGAAAAGTTTTTGAAAAACCTTTATTGTCCAATTGAAGAAGGGGATATAGGAGTACAAATAGTCTCAAGTGGACCTAGTACTCGTAATGATACTATAAAAGATGGATATGTTAAAATGATTACCACTGCCAAAAAATATTTATATATTCAAACACCATATTTTATTCCAGATAAAACACTATTAGAAGCTCTAAGGCTTGCTGCAGCTTGTGGTGTAGATGTTAGAATCATGCTTCCGGGGGTACCTGATAAAAAATCTATTTATGCCGTTTCACTATTAAATGTAGCGAAACTCTTAAAGGACGGTGTAAAGGTATATTTGCATTCAGGTTTTCTTCATGCAAAAACACTTGTTATAGATGACCACGTTTCAACAGTAGGCACTGCAAATATTGACATGAGAAGTTTTAGCCTTAATTATGAGATCAATGCTTTTATTTATAATAATGATTTTGCAATTAAGTGTCGTGATACATTTTTAAAAGATATGAAAGACTGTACAATATTCGATATTGAAACTTATTCAAAACGTGGTTTGTGGAAAAAAATTTATGAATCTATTTGGCGTTTTATTGCTCCAATTGCTTAATAAGGTATTCTTTTTACTGATTTAGTTACTGAATATATAAAGTAATGTTATTGAACTTATGAAGCTATGAACTTAATGTAAGTAATTTGTAGTTGAAATTGGGAACAATATTTTTGAAAGACGACGTAAAAATACCGTAAAATTCAATTGAATAATACGGCATTTTTAAGGGATTATTCGGTTTTAATAGTTGTGACGCTTAATATGAAAGATCCGTATTAACAAATACTCTAACCAATTAATTTTTCATAAAAGAATAAGAAACCATCTTCAGTTTGCCCAGTTTTTTTATAGCCAATTTTTTCATATAAATATTGATTTTTCACACTATAATAAGGCGTTCCCAGTACCCATTTTTTTATCTGTGGATGTAACTCTTCCATTAATTTCATTGTGTTGAATCCATAACCCTTATTGTGGTATTCAGGGTGAATACATAAATCTTCTAATTCATAAGATTCAGTTTCCACGCTATGCAACCAAAAAAATCCAATTATATTACTATTAAGTGTGATCTTGTAAAATAAGAATTTTTTGATGAGTCGTCTAATTCTCATATGTCGTCACAACAAAACCCATATTAAGCAGATATAGGTTTAGTTTGGACCTTTTGTGAATTTTACTTATATAATTCATTTCTCTTAGTGGGCGGTGATATAGTTAGGAAACAGAGCTTTTAATGATATTTCAGAAGAAAGGCCCTCTACTTATCAGTAATTACAAGAGCAAATGTTCGCATATGATTTGAAATTATACTAATACTATAAACAGGTAATATTATGATATAATAAAAGAATTCCAAACAACAAATAGGCAAGAGGATATAAGAAGATTTATGTTTTATGATGCATCTTTGCATTATAAAGGGAATAGAAAAATAAGAACAGTAATAGTATATTCTTCAGATATTAAAAAGGCTGAAAGTTATATAGATGCAGGAAGTATCAAATATAATATAGAGGCCTATTATATGAGTAATATAGATGGTGATGAAAAATATAATTATTTAAAAAATAAAATTGATAGTAATGAAGAACTTACAGATGAAGAGGTATTAGGTTTAACATTTATACCCTTAATGAAGGGGAAACTAACCAGATGAGAAAGAACTATAAGAAGTATAGAATTAGCAGATAAGATAAATATAAGTGATAGTAAATTAAAGTGTCTTACAATGTTGTATGCATTATTAGAAAAATTTGGAGACGCTGAAAGCAAGAAAAAATTTAAGGAGGTATTTAATATTACAGAAATAGGGAAAATGATATTAGCAGATGGAATTGCTAAGGGAATAGAAAAGGGAATAGAAAAAGGTAGGAAATAAGGAAAAGCACAGCTTTTATTAAAGCAATTAACTAAGAGATTCAATAAAATACCAAGTGAATATAAAAATAAGATAATGGAATTACCAGATGAAACTATAGAGATAATAGGGCTTGAATTATTTGACATGAAAGAAGTGAAAGAAATAGAGAAATTTTTTTAGTATGGAACTTCATAATAAAGAAATTGAAAGATTGCAAGAAAAAACCGGATCCATATAAAAAAATGCAAACTACATATCTTTTGATAGGGAGTTTGCATTTTTATTTATCTGTAGCTACAAGTATTACATACACACTGGGATATTTTATTTCTGAGATATGTAACAAATATTCAGTACTTGGAAATGTTTAAAATTTGAGAAAATAATAAAAATCATATATACTATGGTTACTGCTATAAGCATTAAAATGATTAACTGTCAACTACCACTAGCCTAAAGGCATAGTGGCTTGTAGGAGATAATATCAATCATTAAGCCAAGTTGAATAGCCTAAGTATCAAATTACTACGTTATATGAGAATATATAGTTACCCATGGATACTTCTCGAGTCTGTGGCTCTAAGCTTTAATATTAAACATCTCTGAGGGTAGGAGAAGTGTATTAAAGATATAAAACCTTATATAACATTGGCGAAGAGAACTTACCTTAATATAGTAATATATTAGGAGTTTAAATTATCTGAAAGGATGTGTAATTAATGGTATATGTAATAAGTATTGATGGGAAACCATTAATGCCAACATCAAATGCGAAATCAAGAATATTATTAAGAGAAAATAAAGCAATAGTTAAAGAATTAAAACCTTTCACTATTCAATTAAACTATAAAACTGAAACCGAATATACTCAAGAAATCATTTTAGGTATAGATTCAGGTTACAACAATGTTGGTTTTAGTGCCGTAACAAATAATAAAGAATTATTATATGGTATTTAATCAATAATTTGAAAGAAAATCATGATAATATTCATTCAACTTATGGCTATATAACTAAAAATCACAGGATAGAAAATAAGATAGAAAAAACTCATTATAATGATGCTTTTGCAATAACTAAAGGTGTTAATCAAATAAGAAATACAGAAATATTTGCAGTTAAGCAGTCAAGAAGAAATAATAGAAGTTTAGAAATGTTTTATGATGCAAAATATATTGATATAAGAACTGGTGAAAAGGTTAGTGGTGGAGATTTAAATAATGGAAGAAGAACAAGGGATGAGAATTTAAATTCTGAAAATCTTCATCAATATAGAGGACAGGAATTGTCAAAAGGACAAAGAAGAATACGAAAAGTTAGATACTTTTATCAACATAATGATTTAGTTAAATATGAAGGAAAAGTATATAGTGTTAGAGGAACTCAGAATGGTGGGGCGTATATAAGATTAAATGAAATAAAAAAAGTTCCTAGAGTAGATTTATTAATACCTTATAAATTTAACAAAGGGATAGTGTGGATTTAATGGATTATATAAGTCAGAATCATTCAAAACATTTAATATTTTCTTGTAAGTATAGAAAGAAACTTTTAATAAGATATGGAAAAGAAATTAAGAAAATATTATGTGACATTGCAGAAGAAAAAGATTTAAATATAATAGAAATGGAAGTTGATAAAGACCATATTCATATATTGGTTCAATATCCACCTACAAAATCAAGGATAGAACGTTATTCATCCACTACCCTAAAGGGATAGTGGCTTTCTACCTAATTCGTTGTAAAGGATGTTTTTGTAGTTTGCAGGAGATTGCCACTTGCCATGTGGATGGCAAGTTTTTTGAGGCGTAAAATACAAGGGGGGTACATATGAAAGTAGCTAATTTAGTCGTAGAAGGGGAAAATATCAGAAGAATAAGTGATGTTTTATATAAGAACCAAGCTGAATCCAGTAAAGATGAACCACATATTTATAAAGACGGAGATATATCAATACTAATGAGAGAGTCTTACTATGATAGAATTGCATCAACCCTTATGTCAGTTATTATTATGAAATTTATTGATGATAATAAGGTGGAAATAGAGATAGTTATTAGTGGGGGTAAAAATGGAGTATTTATGGTGAGCTGGGGAGCTGAAAGCAGTGAAAATAGAGACATAATATATGAAATAATGAATTTATGTAAAACTAATTCATGGGAGATAACAAGTATGGAACCTAAAAATATACTGGAATCAATAACTGAATCTACTATTAAGAAAATCAAAGAAAAAATAGTTAATCCTTTTAAAAAATAATTATTTATGGAACAATTTAATTTATAACTCAGGCAAATTTATAGGTTTTCAGTTATTGGAACAGGAGTAATAGAATGTGAAGTTATAAATATTTTATGAGATTTAAGCGGGGGGATCACTTAATGAGAATTGATTTAACTAAGGGAAATATTTATAAGAAACTTATAATTCTAGCAATACCTATCATGGGAACATCGCTGATACAAGCAGCCTATAGCATGACAGATATGATATGGGTTGGTAGATTAGGATCTAGGGCTGTTACTGCAGTAGGCGCGGCGGGATTTTTTACTTGGTTTGCTTTCGCTTTTATTACAATCCCTCAAATAGGAGCAGCGGTTGGAGTATCCCAATCTGTAGGGAGAAAAGATATAAAAGAGACCAAAAGCTATAAAAGAGACCAAAAGCTATATAAGGCATTCAGTGCAAATGAATATAGTTTTTGCTATTTTGTATGGGGCTACATTGATAATATTTAGAAAACAGCTTATAGGTTTTTTTAACATTAATGGTGAGGATATTGTTAGTAGGGCAATAAGTTATATTGTTATAGTTTCTGCTGGGATGATATTTTTCTTTTTACCTCCTGTACTTACAGCAATATTCAATGGTCATGGAGACAGTCGGACGCCTTTTAGAATAAACGTGGTAGGGCTTATTGTTAACATCATACTTGATCCTATTTTAATATTTGGACTAGGACCATTCCCGAGAATGGGAGTTCAAGGGGCAGCTATTGCAACAATATTTGCCCAGTTTGTTGTAACAGCAATATTTATTTATGTCATAACAAAAAAAACTGATTATTTTGACGGAGTTAATTTTCTACAAAAACCTGATTGGCTTCATATGAGAAAAATTGTTAAGTTTGGATTGCCTATTGCGGTGCAAAGCGTTGGGTCACAAATAGAATCAATAACATGGATGACAGCTGGAGGGTTTCAAACTGCATTAAGTGCCTTTGTAGGGCAAAATTTTGGAGCGAAAAAATGGGACAGAATTTATAAGGGGTATTTTATAGCTTTAGCTATTATTTCAATTATTGGAACAATTACATCCTGTCTTTTAATATTTTTTCCTAGTCCTATTTTTTCTATTTTTATTTCGGAAAAAGCGGTAATAAAGGATGGCATAGTGTATTTGAGAATACTTGGAATTTCACAGCTTTTCATGTGTATAGAAATGACAACAGCAGGAGCCTTTAATGGTCTTGGAAGGACAATGCCTCCTTCAATAGTAGGTATTGTGCTAAATATGCTTAGAATACCAGGAGCACTTCTATTGTCAATGTTTTTGGGACTTAGTGGCGTATGGTGGAGCATCAGCATTAGCAGTATCCTAAAAGGCTTAATATTAACAAGTTGGTTTATCATATTTCTAAAAATACATCCGGAAATAAGAGGGATGAAGCTTATTGATTTTTCTAAATTAAAAGTAAAAACAGATAATTAGCAAGTGAAAAAGGGTAGGCAGTTAGTGCCTATCCTTTTTCAACATTTTCATTTAATACTAGGGTTTTTAAAGTTACTTACAGTAGAATTTGCAGTTCAAATTCCTTATTGCAACAAGGACATTTAACTATATGCTTTCCTCTAGTTCGTGGCAATCGAAGTACCTTCTTGCAATGTGGACATTTGCGAAAACGATGTGTTTTAATTTCTTTAATTCTGCGAAGCATCAAAGAACCTGAACCTTTAACAGGTTTCCAAATCTTCATAAACTTTTCATTTTCCATACGTCTTTTGTAAACATTTCGAGATAATGCCCTGAAAATAGTCCAAATCAGAACAGCGGACATCAAAATCCTAATAATAGCAGAACTGATAAAAGCATTAGCAACTATTAAAACAAAATATACCACAATCAAAGCATTATACAGTTGATCTGTACCATATCTGCCATACATAAACTGTGCTAATTTATTTTTTAAATTTCCCATTTTACTCACTCCTCATTAATACGATAGTCATTAGCAACCACAGAATATTTTTGCAAAACAAAAATTTGAACTGCTGTTTTTGCGTGACTTAGTGATATGATTTTGTTACCCACACCAGAATTTGCAAGTGTACTGTAATAGTACCACTGTGCACTTCTGCTTGCAATACTTTCCAGCCTTCTTAGTAGAAATATTAAGGTATTAAGCTATGAAAATGTAATACGCATTTTCATAGCTTTTATTGTTTTGAAATTTTAGAAGGCAAATTCTGACTTTGCTGAATGATACTATATAAATGTGATTATTAAGTTACAATTTGATAAATTTATCTTAATTTAGCTAAACTACTGTGATAGAATAGATTTAAGAAGAACTTAAAACATATACAACGTATTTGAATCTGGATTCCTTATATCCGTGTACAACATTGGAATTAGGCCTTCTTTCAATACAGTAAAACTCAATTCGCCATTAATGCACACTATTTATCGGTGAATAGTGTGCATTGTTTACGTGAAAGAGGCAATGGTTGAGTTTCATAGAATTATATCAGGTTGCTAGAATATTGCTTAATGGGGAAGTAGCTTAAAGATTCAGTTGATAATGTTCAAAATTTAAGGTAAAATTATAAGATACAATTGAAATAATAGGGAGGTGTGAAACATGGAAAATAATCTAGTAAAAGAAGAATGGATTGACGGAAATGTTATGATGTCCCCAAGGCCACAGTATAATCATATGGAAATTGAAAAAATGATAGGATTTAGATTAGAAAGCTATTTTAATGGGAAGTGTAAAGTAGCATTAGAAAATGCTCTGTTTCTAACAAAAGAAAATCCTAGTGAACTTAAAAATGATATAGTTAAATTAAAAAATTTAGTAACTGGCAAATGTGCGGAACTCGTTCCGGATGTAGCAGTATATTGCGATAAAGAACAGATATTCAAAAGAGGATTTTTAGGAGTACCACAATTAGTAGTAGAGGTTTTAAGTCCTGGCAATTCAGAGGATGATACAATAAAAAAGAAAGATATTTATGAGAAATTTCATGTTCCAGAATATTGGATAGCTTCACCTATGTCTAAGAAAGTATATGTATATAATTTAGAAAATGGTAGATATAAATTGGAAAGAGAATATAAATTTTTAGAAGAAGACATAAAATCAAGTAGATTTGAAGACTTGAAGATAGATATAAAAAACATAGATTTGTTTGAGTATAATGAAGACGATGACATTTAAATAAAAAAGCAGTATTTTACTGCTTTTTTTGCATAAAAATAAAACTGCATGTGGATTATTTATTTAAGCATAGAAAACCAGAATAAGACTGGTCTTGTAAGGAAGGCTTGTATAGAACTGAGTGCAAATCCTCAACTGATTTTGGGAGAAAACACTTTGATGTAAATAGTGATATGTTTAATATACTCACGGGATATACCATTGAAAATATATTAAAAACTATAATGCTTTTTAGATGATGGTCATAACTTTCCAAGTTTAATAAGGTTCTACATGGAAGGCTAAGGTTAAAGGGAAATTCATAAAAAAATTAGAAGATGTTCATGTAAGCTATGAAAATGTAATATACAGTTTCATAGCTTTTACTATTTTTAAATTTTATAAGGAAAATTTTAAAATAGGAGAAGCAAAAAAATAGTGAATTATTTTAAAAAGTTGTGCTCAGATGAAAAACTTGTAATTGATTTAATGCTTTATTATGTTGAAATGGGTGTTGAGTTTACAAATACATATGGAGACATCAATAAAAATAGAGGTGTACTATTATGATGCTTTATCATGGTTCAATTAAGGAAATACATACTCCAGCTATAAATCTATATATCAGAGAGTATATACCCAAAGAAGAATTATTGAGACGTATTAAAATGCAGAAACGTAATCAGCAGGTTTGTATTGTAAACCAAGAAGCAATTCAAAGACTAAGGTTTATAAAGGGAGAATGTGTATGAAGGCAACAGTAATTGATGCATCTACATGGTTTGAAATAGTCACAGAACTCGGAAAACAATTAGATATTACTTTTGAACAATCATTAGAAATAGTATATAATTCAAAAATGTATAAACTTCGTGAAGATGAAAATACAGGCATGTATTGTAAAGCACCATTAGATATAGTAGATTTAATAAAATTTGAAATTCAAGGTGAATTAGAACAGGCATTGTTAGAAGGAAATTAAGTTGAAAATATATTTTTGCCACGTGCCATGTGGGTGAAACCTAAAAGATCATTATAAAAGCTATTAAAATGTACTAAGCATTTTGATAGCTTTTTTGGATTTTAGGGGAGTGTGATGAGGTTTAGTATTGTTGGGATATTACCGTTTTATAGTTATAGTTCTTCAAGATACATATCTTTTTACAGGAAATATAAAAGAAAATATGAAAAAACTATAGCAATATAAGCAGAATGAATTATTTATGGTTATTAAATGAAATTAATTGGTACAATGTTATTATATAGTTTGTATTAAAAGACTAAAAGAATTTTGTGAAATTATGATTTAGGAAGGAGAAAAATATGAAAAAAATAGTTCCTCATTTATGGTATGACAAAGAAGCCAAAGAAGCGGCAACCTTCTATATCAGTTTATTTGAAAACTCTAAGATTTTAAACGAGACAGTTATCGGAGATACTCCTTCAGGAAATGCGGAAAGTATAAGTTTTGAATTAGCAAGGCAAGAATTCGCTGCAATAAGTGCAGGTCCTTATTTCAAATTTAACCCATCGATTTCCCTTATGGTAGCTTGTGACTCTATTGAGGAAGTGAATACTAAATGGAAAGCATTATCAGAAGGTGGGACGGAATTGATGCCACTCGCGGAATATCCATTTAGCAAGTGGTACGGCTGGATACAAGATCGTTATGGGCTGTCTTGGCAATTGATGCTTGTTGATATTGGGCAAAGGGTTCAAAAGATTACACCAAATTTGCTTTTCTCAAATTCTTCATGTGGAAAAACAGAAGAAGCAGTGAAGTATTATGCTGAGGTTTTCGAAAATTCAGAAATAGGCTTAATAAGTAGATATGGCAAGGATGAAGCGGAGTCATCAAAAGCTCAAGTAAATTATGCTGCTTTTAAGCTTTGCGGTCTTGATTTTTCGGCCATGGATAATGGATATGATGTAGATTTCAATTTCAATGAGGCATTTTCACTCATTATAAATTGCGAGGACCAAAAGGAAATTGATTATTATTGGGATAAACTTTCTGCTGTTCCTGAGGCAGAGCAATGTGGATGGGTAAAGGACCAATTTGGTGTATCATGGCAGATTGTGCCATCAAATATGGAAGAAATCTTAATGCATGGTACAAATGATGAAATTAAAAGAGTAACAGAGGCTTTTCTAAAAATGAAAAAGTTTGATTTAAATGCTTTGGAGAAAGCACGTTTAGGACGTTAACTTAAACAGTTATTATACATGAAATACATAGATTACTACAGGCAATATTGATACTACTAAGCCAAAAAGTAAGTAAAATTATGTACAGTAAAAAACCATCTGAATTCCAGATGTTTTTTTTATATCAGTTGCTCTTTTTAAGTAAATATAATATACTGTTATTAGATAATTAGACAACTATCTAATTATCTAATAACTAAATAAAGGAGAGATTGTATGTCTGCTTTGAATTTGCCATTTAAAGCTTTAGCCGATCCAACTAGGCGGAAAATCATAATGCTTCTTAAGAAAGAATCCCTTACTCCTGGTGAAATAGCGGAGCATTTTGATATGACAAAACCGAGTATTTCTCATCATTTGAATATGTTAAAACAAGCTGACCTTGTAAGTGATGAAAGAAAAGGGCAGAACATTTATTATTCATTAAATACCACTGTATTCCAAGAAGTTATTGGCTGGTTTTTTGATGTAACTCATTATAACGAAGGAGATGATCTTAATAATGAAAAAGATTCTTAAGTTTATAAAAAAGGATTGGTTTATTATCGCTATAATTGCCTTAACTTTTATTGTTAGTTTATACTTTTATCCAAGCCTTCCAAACAAGATTCCAAGCCACTGGAATATTAAAGGACAAATTGATGGTTATTCGGGTAGATTTTTTGGAGCCTTTGGAATTCCTTTAATGAATTTAGCTTTTTATTTTCTATTTATATTTCTACCCTATGTAGACCCTAAAAAAGCAAATTATGCAAAATTTCCATCTGCATATAAATTAATAAGGTATTCTTTCCATATGCTCTTTGCAGGTATTCAGGCTACAGTGTTGCTAGTTGCACTTGGATATCATATAAATGTAGGTATGTTTGTAGGCTTAGGTACATCTTTATTATTTGTTGCGATAGGAAATGTCATGGGAAAATTCAAGCATAATTATTTTGTTGGAATAAAAACTCCATGGACTCTTGCAAACGAAGAAGTGTGGGTTAAAACTCACCGAATGGCTGCACCATTATGGGTAGTTGGAGGTATTATATCTGCAGTCTTTGCAATATTTGGAGGTGCAACTTCTTCTTTCATAGCTTTAATGGTAATAGTATCTGTAATTTCCATCGTTCCAATAATATATTCTTATGTTATATTTAAAAAGCTATAGGGAATATAAATAACCTCCAATATGTATTATAGTGGATAGAAATTTAGTGCCTATCCACTTTTTTTTGATTGCGAGCAATCCAACAGATGTAAAAGGCTTAAAATAATAACTCCACTTTTCACCTGTTGAACAGGTTATCATTAAATAGGAGACTATAAATGATATAATGTTCCCCAATGCATTTTTTCACACCCGAATTCCTCCATTTAAAAGATATAAATAATCTTTGTTGCACATAATTTTTGTCTAGAAAATTACGTTTTTTTCTTTTTAACTTTCAAGTATAAATAATTTTTCTACCGTAGTGTTTAATAGTTTAGCAAGGTTCATAGCTAAGTCCAGAGTAGGATTATACTTTTCATTTTCAATTGCATTTATGGTTTGCCTTGTAACGCCAAGCGTAGTCGCTATATCTTCCTGTCTATATCCAAGTTGTTTTCTTAATTCTTTTATATTATTTTTCATCTTTTCCAAGTTTCCATTTCAAAAAAGATTGAATTACCATAAGAACAAGATTTTGCGATATTAAAAGAATAAATCCTAATCCCAATATTCCTGTCTGAGTGTAATCATAGATATCCCAAATCACTAAAAATATGGTTGTATAAACCAAAGTCCATTTCATTGCTTTTAAACTAATACTTAGTTCCATTTCATCCATTTTTCTCATAATAACAACCTCCATAATGTAAAAAGTATTTTACATTATCATTTTAACACTAACCCTAACAAAATGTAAATATGTTTTTACTTTTTGTTGATTGTGCTATAAGAATAATTTATAGATTAAGTGACATGCTTCTTAAATTTCATCATAACTGAATTAGTATTGTGTTACTTTCACTTAAGTTACTCTTCATCTATTTTTACTCTTAACATTTTATTCTTAACTTTTACTGCATATTTTAATTCATAGGCTGGTACACCATTATTAATTGCTTCTGCAATTTCATCCATTTCCTTTTTTATCTTTTCTTCATCAACATACCAACCAAGTACAATTGATTTTTCTCCCCAAAACGATCCGCTATTAAGACCAATCAGCCAATATTTAGGCTCATCGTTTTTTGCTTTGTACATTACATGTGACGCTAAAACTTTATAGCAATTAACAATTGATTTTCCATCATATGATTTAATAGTAATTTTCCCTGTTGGTACAATTATAGTATTGGGTAAAGTTTTGTTGTTTTCAGTGGACTTTATCTCCCCTAGCATCAAATAATCTAAAGATACATTAAGTTCTTTAGATAACACAAGCAATTTTTCCATTTCTGGATAGCCGCTCCCCTGTTCCCATTTAGAAACTGCTTGACGACTTACTCCGATTATTTCTGCTAACCCTTCCTGTGAAATATTTCTTTCTTTCCTAATTGATTTTAAGTTATCTGCAAAACCCATGACTTTCTACCTCTTTTCTTTGTTATTATGTGTAAATTATAATATGTTTTACACTAAAATAACACCAATCTACATTTGCAAATCCGCAACTTGTATTTGCATTTTTCATAAACTGTATGAAAAAATGTTTCTGGTATACTAAAATCAATGCAGACCGGCCTTTAAAAAACCAAGCATAAAATGGAAAAATCCATTGCCAGCACCCTCAAAATATACTATCCTTTTTAGTGACGAAACTGAAAAGGAGAACGA
>NZ_BHYK01000037.1 GCF_003865095.1 Clostridium tagluense
GCCATTTATTAGTTTTTAGTGGCCCAAGCTACCGCTTAACACACTCAACCATGAATACCCAATAATGGAAATAGGGTGCTGGAAAAATTAAGTTCCGCAATGCATGGTTTTTAGCTTGCCAAAAACATAACATTTGACAGCATATATTCTTTCATCATTAAGCCAACTTTGATTGCAATTTCTTGGTCTGTCCACCTCATACCCAAATCCTTAATAATATCTATTGCTCCATAATTGAATGTTAATTTATCTTTATAGAATGCTCCAACATATTTATAGGCCAAGCTATGTATCGTTCTAACTTCTACATTTCTTAATTTCCCGAATGTCATATCTGCTTCTTTTTTCATACTACTATTATATACTAAGTAAAGAAATTCCTTGCATGGTCTTGCTTTGCAATAGTAATACATTGTTGTTGTTTTACTAGAACCTGCCAAAGCAGATACTACTATTTTATCTTCTGTTGAGTTTATAATTGACTTTTGTTGTTCAGTTAAGAAGAATCCTTCATCAGATTTATAATCGGATAATTCTGTACTTATACCCTCAAACTTTTTATCATAATATTCTCTTTTAAGTATATCTAAGTCACTATCTTTCAAATTTGATTCGCCATTCTCAAATATTTTATATTTTAATTCACATTCTTCTCCTGTTCCTTTAAAATGACTAAAATATTGCTTTAAAACTCCAAAGTTACGAGTTAATGAATCTCCGCATACTGGACATTTATATTCCATATTAGGTACTGAGTTTGTTATATTCACAATTAATCCATTAATATTTCTTGCTACTTTCATTTTTATCATTCTCCCTTATATTATGTATTATCTAATTCATTGCATATATAATTTTATAATTATTTTTATTCTGTTTTTGCATACCAATTAGTTATTAAATTCTTTAACATTGTATCATCTGTTATTCCCGACATCATTAAGTTCCCCATAAAATCCTCTGCTTTAGCTATGCTATTTAAAGCTTTTTCATTCCCCGAATCTCTAAATTTATCTCTTAAACTATCTTTTTTATTTAATCCTATCATCTCTTTATATTCTTTACAATCCATTCCTAATAAGATATTATAAACTATATTTGTATATTTAGCATAGATGTATCCCTCATATGGAGCAGGGTTTAAGACCTTCTGTATTGTATCAGTTAAACTTTTACGGATTCCTATTCCAAATTTACGTAAGATGTACATTTCAACTCTTTCGTCAGTAACTCTTTTAATTTCTTCGGGAGACATACTCTCCATTCCATTTACATATATTCCGTGTTCTCTTAAATTCGGAAGCACAGTTATAGCTAACCACTCTCTAAATTGCTTACCTTGTGCCCCCTCCACTCTAAAACTCCATAAATATAATTGAGGTTCAGTTATAGTCATTGATTTCATTTCTTTTCTTATCTGTTTTTTTACATCTGCATCAAGATTTTTAAAATCCCCAACGGTGGGGATTCTCTCAATCCCAACTAAATCGTCATAAACTCTTTCCCATCTAACTGTTAATGATTTTGAATCATCTTTTAATTTCTTAGTTTGAGTTATACCTAATGCTAAAGCACAGTCTTCAACATATAAACTAAGGTTATTGTCTTTGCTAACCTCATATTTTATAAGCTGATTTCCATAGCTAAATTCATCTGAAAACCCTATTTGAGACTCGCAATTATCTATCAAATTTTTACTCATTTTTCATTCTCCTTATATACTATGTATTTTCTATGAGCGTATTTATATACATAATAATATGTATTATTTATATCGTTTTATAATTACTTTTCATTAAGCCACTTTTATTTTTGACTCTTCAAGTTTTAACTCTTTTATTATTGTTTCTAAATCTTTAATTACTATGTAATCATCCTTTTGCAATCTTTTATATATCCAAGCAACACCTACGGGCGTGAACATTGCAATATTGCTCATGAATGTTTTCCCTTTTACCTTATAAGGATTAGCATTATGTCTAAAATATTGTTGAGCATTGCAATAACTAGCAAATGCAGTATAATGTTTAAGTCCTACTCTTTCTTCTCCGTCTTTATTAAGATATAGGTCTGTCATAATTATTTTATTATCTCTTAAATACTTGTAAAGATTACCTGTCCCTAGTTTTTTAATTCCTAATACTTTAGATAAAACTGCTACACTATATAATCCATCAGTAGATAAAAAATCGTCTACTATCCCTTTATACTTTCCTGCACTTATTAATAAGATATCTTTCTCTTTTAATTGATTTCTTCTATACCTATCCAATTCACCCGATGCAATTATTACACCATTTTTATCTTCGGCATTAAATATTGATAATTGAAGTTTTTGTTCTTCTGTTAACATCTGAACTGCTTCTCCTAAACTTTTTTCACATGCTATGAAATATTTTCTTGCTTCTTTACCTTTAATAGTATGTTCTATCATCGATAATTCTTTTGCCATATCAATATTTATAGCATACTCTGTTGTTTTGCTTTTTAAATTACTATCTTCACGTTCCACAAAAATATGGAATGTGGAGAAATCCTCATTTTCTATGAAATTATACTTTTTTATTCTGCCTTTTATCCATGTACTAAAGTCTTGCTTACTTTCCAAGAAAATATGTAATTCTCTTGCACTTACTAATTTATTACCTTTAGCATCCTCGACTACTTTAATCAATTCATTCATAATTATAGCTCCTTAAGTTTTAAGTCTATATGGACTATTATTTTAGGTTCTTAGGTTTTTTTCCTTGGCTCATTAGTGAATATAAATCAAGTTCCATTTTATTTCTTTTGAATATTAATCCGTGGCGTTTTATATTTATGTATGATATAATTTTATCTAAAATCATGAATACATCTCCCTGTATTTTTTTGGTTTATTCTTCCTTACAAAAACTATTATATCACCACTCAATATCATTGTAAAAAACTTTCTTTATATTTTATAATTATTTTTTATAAAACTTCTTGAAACTTAAAAATATATAGCATTATAACTTCTATAATGTGAAGTTGCCTCTATTGTACCCTATTGTAATATAGATTAGGTGTTATCTAGGTATTTAGTCTATAGACCACTATTTAAAACTCACCACGAGGCTTAAAATGAGTTTTAACACCATATCATCATTTTCTTTCTGATATTAGATACTATATTACTCTTAATTTTACTTTGTAAGAGGTAATAAGTATTTATTAAAGTCATAATCATTTACTTCTAAATTATTTTCATACAGGTATTGAATCATAATTTTTTCATATATTACTAATCCTTTTTTTAACTCGGGGTTATATGTCTCTTCTTCCAATAGTCTTGAATATTCACTACAGTCTAATTCTGCAAAAATATAATATTTAATACTATCTTCATCAATAATTTCTTTTAAATTATGTTTATTATTATTTAACAAGGCAGATATATCTATAACTTTGTTCTTATTAGTTATAACCACACAATGTCTTGTTAATTGACATCCTAAGCCTCCAACATAACAGTATCCTATTTTGACTATATCTACTTTAAATTGAGACAATAAACATTCTGTAACTAAATTCAGTGTGTTATTATAACATAGTCCCTTTTCTAACTTATCTTTAACTTCTTCAAATAAAGATATTGTATTTTCTATATCAAATTCTAATATTTTAATAATTATATCTCAACCCCTTTCATCCTAGAACCTTAGTTAAGGTCTATTTAAATTTAAATCTCTATTTACTAAATAATTCAACTAATTTTTTCCAAAAACTTTTGTTTTGTTGCTCATTTAATAGTTTTATTTGAAAAAAATCTGCTTTCCTTTCTTCCATCTGCTCTTTCAGTAGTCCTACTAACTCAATATCATGCTCTTTAATTTTAGCCTGCCCTTCTACTACCTCATTTAATTTATTTCCAATAATATCATCTATATTAGTAGCTATCTGCTCTATTATATTATCTTTTAACCCTTCATAGTTTTCTTTTAATGTACTTATCAATTCTTCTTTAATTTCTATTAATTGGTTATGTTGTTCTTCTTTCATTTCCTTTTTTAATTCTAAAAATTGAGTGTGTTGCTCCTCAAGAAGTGTGATAGCTATTGCTTTTATACTCAGAGGGTTACTTTCTTTTATTTGAATACCTTCCCCTTCTTCTAAAGATACCTCAGAAATATACTCTGCAATTTGCTTTAAGGTTAAACCCTCTTGTTTTAACTCAAGTATATATTTAAGTTTTTTGATATCTTCATCTTTGTATCTTCTTTGTTTATTTGAAAATTGAATATCTAAAGTGTCATTAAACACACTTGTATAATATCTTATTTTACTATCAGTTTCTCCTAGTAATGTGGCAACTTGTGAGGTTGAATAGAATAACACTTTTCCTCTGATTTCTTTTTCAGTTTCATTTACACCATGATAATCAACATCTTGAAAGTCTTCCATAATAATTGATTCTCCTTCCTTAAACTAAATCATACTATAAGTATAACATATTCAAAGTAAAAGTATATATTAACTTTTGCTCTACATTAATAGTAGTTAAAATTTGGTTTACTTTAATTAAATATTGCTTAGAGTTTTGTTTGCTTATATTAAGTGTTACTTCGGCTTTGATTTACATTAACTTATTTAT
Source organism: Clostridium tagluense (assembly GCF_003865095.1). Taxonomy (GTDB): domain Bacteria; phylum Bacillota; class Clostridia; order Clostridiales; family Clostridiaceae; genus Clostridium_AD; species Clostridium_AD tagluense. The sequence continues at coordinate 4,616 of NZ_BHYK01000037.1, forward strand.
ACTTTGACTTTGCTCTAGCATTATATAGTGTTACTTTGGGTTTACTACTATTTAATTATGTGAAAGTTTCGCTTTACTTTAGGTTAACAATATGATACTTTGGGTTTACTATAATACATATTTATGCACCTTTTACTTTGCTTTAATTGACCATTATGAGGCTTTTACTTCACTTTGATAGCTATATTCAATGATTTTGCTTTACTTTGGTCTAAAAAAGGGGTTTATATCTATTAAATAAGCATTTATATTAGATATTGATAATATAATGCCGTATTAATACCAATTAAATCTCATTTTATTACTAATATAAGTATAATACAGGTGTATTGTAGTATTATTTAACTACTTTAAAGGATAATTATAGTGCCATTAAGATACCATTTTAGTTCTATTATAATACCATACTACTGCCATTTTAAATATTCGGTAAAATTTTCCAATAGGGTATTGCAACTATTGTTCTTATATGTTAATATGAGTTCAAGAAAAGTAATTGCTAAGTTACTACCAAGTGAGTTCCAATTAAAGTCTAATTAAATTCCAATTAAGAACCACTTGCGTTCTAACTTATTCTTATTTGATACCAATTCATTTCCATTAGACTGCTAAATAACTATCATTTAAAGTAGAGGTGAAATAAAACTGGATAACATGGTTTTTACAGAGAACGACTATAAAATATTAAAATCAGTAATTGATAGGAATGATGAAAAAAAAGGTTTATGTAAAATTAATGGTACAAGCATAAATGAAATAAAGCTTAAAACACAATTATCTGATAAGAAGATTAGGTTAGCCATTAAAAGATTTACAGAAGTCGGTTTCATTTCAGAAGGTGCTTCTATTGTTAGAACAAAGACTTATATGTTAACAGAAGAAGGATTTACAGAATTAAATAGCTTAAGACTAAATATATTTGGGAGGTAATTAATATGAAAAAAGAAGATATACTTGTTATTGGAGCAGGGGGATGCGGTAATCGTCAACTAAATGAACTAATGAAGCTAGATGCTCGTTATGGTGGACTGTTTTTAAATAGTAATCTTAGTGAAATGGATGAATTAGAATATTTTGATAAAGATAGAAGATGTTTTTACATATCTAATGCAGATGGTTGTGGCAAAGATATGGAAAAAATGAAACAGTTTGCAAAAGAAGAAGCTCCTAAGTTTTATGTTATGATTAAGAAATTTACACAACCATACTTTTTGTTTCTTGCTAGTGCAAATGGTGGGACAGGCTCGATGGCAACCCTTATGTATGCCAAATTAATTAAGAGTAAATGTTCAGAAAAAAGTATTAATCTAGCTATAACGTTTCCTGCCCTTACTGAAACTAGCACAGATTTTGAGAATGCTATTCAATTTTGGAATGAAGTGTCTGCCCTTAAGAAAAATAATATTATAGATTCCATTCAATATATAGATAACAATAAGGGAAGCGAAAAAGAAGTTAATATTAAAGCTATGAAGCAATTAGATGAAAGTTTTAATATGGTTAATGGAAAACTAGATACCTCGGATTCACTAAAAGTACATTCTACAGTTGGATATAAAGTATTCTTGAAATTAGATGAAAATATAGAAAATAGAGAAGAGGCCATAGATACTGCAATTAAAAATAGTATGTTTTATATGCCTAGCAATTTTGAATGTGATAAGATGATAGGGGATATCAATACAAATGATTTTAGTATTAAGTTTATAAAAGAAGAATTTGAATGTTATGATTTTAGTAAATTTAACGAAAACACAGATAATGAAACTAAAATATTATTAGGTGGATGTGAAATGCCTAAAGAAACAATTGACTTGGTATGCGAGGCATTAAAAGAATTAAAGAATAAAAAAAGAAAAAGAGTTGTTGAAGAAGATATCATTATAAAAAGAAATAAGCCTACAAATGCAAGTAAGAAAGATGAAGTTCCAACAAAAAGTAGAATCACCAGTTCAGACTTAAATGAGTTATTTGCAGATGATAGCTTTTGGGATAACTAGAATGAAAAATTGGAATATAGTTAGAGAAGAACTTGAACGTTTATTAGGAAAATTTATTGATTTAGATGGCTTTTCTCCTAATAGCAAAATAACAAAGATTGTAACTGTAGCAACAAATGAAAAAGAAAATAATTTTTTTATTGGAGTACTACCTATTGATGGAGCATATGAAAGTAGTACAGTTTTTGAAGGAACAAAAGATTTGACATGGTTCAAATATCCAGAGGAATATTCTAACACAGGAGTATTTTGGTTAGATAAAAATATGGTTATTAACATTAAAGATTTAATGTATTTAAGACAAAGGTTTAGTTTATAAGACATTTCAAAGCCTATTAGAACGATTTAATCATAAAAGGTGCTAGATTACCTAAATTGATTGTATTTACTCTAATAGGCTTTTAGCTTGTATACATCTCCTATGACACCTGTGTTCATTATCTATAATATAGTTCTGTAAAATCAGTCATTGACCGTTGATTTTTGCCCTTTTTCAGTCATTGACCGTTGATTTTTCGGTCTAAAATATCGCCTGTAATACTTGTAGTATAAAGATTAGCTCCGATTAGGTTGTCAATGTCCTCTCTTTACTCTTATGTGTTTTAAATGTGAATATAGTGAACATGTACTTATTAATATAGGATACGATAGTAGACTATATTCCTATGTGACAAGTCTTTTAATTGTCTCATAGGTAACTCTTCGATACCTTATTGTTTTAGCCTAACCCGTTAAATTTACTTATAAATGAAGAGTAAGGATAAACTGACATCCTTACTCTTAAATATACTTAATACTCATTCGTTACCTCATTCCTAATAAGTATATTTAGAATTACAACTTTATATTTTTATGCCAAAGTGTAACATTAACATTTTAAACTCATTTGAATCTGACCCTTTATAATATAATAATGGATTTACTGCTACGGTACTTTTACTATAATCCATATCGCCTTGTATTGTTTTGAATATATTATAATTACAATATTTCAATCCATAGAAGTCCTTTTTAAATCTTGATGTATTGCTCCTATTATATCCCAATAAGTCAATTACATCTCCAACTGTTAAAAGCTCAATCTTATCTTTATTTATTTCATCTGAATTTTTGCATAGAACATTATATTTCCAATTTACATATGGAAGCAACTTATACACTATAACTAATTTGCCTTGACCTCTTACTGGTGTTTGAATAAATAGCTCTCTTGTTGTCTTAGTATATAATCTTGTGAAGTCCTCTAGTTTATTACTGGATATTTTCTTATACTCTACCTCATTGCCCCTGTAAAAGTAAGCAATATTGATATATATTTTATCTCCACGTTGCTCTATTAATTTATTATGTAAAATTTTATTATAGAATAGGGGGAAATTTGTACTTCCAAGTTTTAATTTTTGCTTTAGCACTTCTTTTGTTATATAAACTTTATTATTATCTTCCATCAATGCACCATTCTTTTTTATGTATGTCCCTATAAATACAAACTTAGCTAACTCACTATCATTCAATATCTCTTGCAGATGATTTATATTTTTAAATATGAAGAATACGAAATTGCCACAAATTGTATCCTGCATTTCTTGAAATTCTATATTCTGTTTCTTTTTCTCTAAAAATTTCTTACCCCTTAACTTATCATCTATATCATATACTGTTACAAATCCAACCTTTGCCTCTGTCTCTATATCATATGTACCTAACTGTTTACTCATTAATACAGTAACTCCACCTTTCTTATTTGTGTTTTATATTTATTTTTTATTGCTATTTAATAATTCACTCGGTATCTTTGATAAATTATATATTTGTTGCTCAAGAGTTTTCTGAATTAATTGCTGAGAATCTAATTGAAGTATATCAAACTTTAGGGGTTCTATTGGAATAGGGGACATTAGATATTCATTATTGAAAAGTTCCTCATTACTATTAATATTTACTATTTTACCTCTTTGAAATCCTTTCATTCCTTCAATATTTAGACTCCTTGATTCTCTTCCTCTAAATCTATCCATTTCTTTTAACATATTATTTTCTGCTGAACTATGAAAATGTATTTGTTTACTTGTTAATAATTCCTTTATTATCTCTGTCATATTGCTCATATATATTACTCCTTATTGACATATAATAATGATTAATCATCATTCGTTTTACTCATTCTTCCTTAATCATTATTATATGTACAGTTTATTATTGGCTTTTGCGTTTCTACAATAAATCTTGAAAATTTCTTGGTTAGACAACTATTACATAATCGGGATTCATCATATTGGTATATATCTGGATAATCTTTTCCATATTCATTACATACACTTTCTACTAAAAATTTAGTTAAGTTATCATCATTAATACATGTGAAGTTACATTCTTCCATTGTTACATCTTTACATTCTTTACTATACATTTTACATATCATATTAATTTTCTCCTCTCTTGAGATTTTGATTCGGAATTAATTCTTAAAACTTCATGTTTACAATCTTATTATATACCCTTAATACTAATATATCAATATCATTTTATAAATATTTTTTATAACCTTACCCCATGTATCACATATACTCTAATTTGACCTGTAATACGTAACCCCACCCCTCCCTATACATTGAGCCTATTATTTATTTCTTTTGGTTAGAAGGGTGTTTTTGAGTGGTTATTGTTTGTTAAGAGTATATGTTAAGTTGATTTTTATTGATATCAGTTTCCAACGTGGAAGTAGGGTACATTTTTATTTTAGTAGTTTTCATTTATATAGATATAGTTTTTCGACTGTTTTTACGAGTCTTTTTTAGGTGATGATTATGCTTGGGAATAATATGTGGGTTAGGATTATTGGGAATTTATGATTAATTTTGAGTAGGGGATATATTGGGTAAATTTGGATTTATGAGATGGAATTGGAGATTGTATTAACTGGGATTGTAGAGTAGGGATAATTTGATTGTGATTTTAAATGACGATAAGTTTAGATATGCTCACGGGAATTTATGGTAAAAAAGGTGTTTTAAAAGTAAAAACGTACCCCCCATATAGTTTTTTAACCCTCTATAATGTATATTATAAAGGGTTGTTGGTCTGTAAAGGTCTGCTGTGCCTCATTTTATCATTTTTATGTGATTATGGATAGTGATTATTGTTTAAGAGTAATGATATTTGAAAATGACAATATAAGGATAAGAGATAAAAAAGTTCTTGACAATTTCGTTTTTAACATGATTTTACATAAAGAACTTATCTAATATAAACTTAAATCACACTCAATCACCAATACAACTGCCAAACAACAATTCCAATCAATCACCTCCAACCAAAACAATTCACTCAATACAACCTCACAACCTCCTATAATCCACTATCCACACACATAAAAAAATCATAATGAACGCACTTCAAACCTTATATATCCTCATTATAAAGAAACTATACTATATAAATTCAGCACAGGGCATACAATAAATAAGTCATAATTGACTAAAATATTAAACTGTATTACAATAATAGAAAGAAAGACAAAGAGGTAAAGACAAATAGACCAATAGTATTAACCTTTACTATTATTATACTTTGCATATATGATATACATGGTATCATTTATATACTAATGGCTAATATGACACTAACTGTCAACCATATACATAGTATATCATATGTCATAACATCTTATATGATACATAGTATCATTACTGTATATAGTATCAACATTAATAGATAGTATATATACATACAATGATTATATATACTTAGGGCATAACTAACATGTAGTGTTAAATATAATAGTAGGTATCTTTTATATACTAAGCAACTTATATACACTTACTACTTATTATATACCTGCAATCTAATAACGGTGTATACCTTCGATAGATATTAACTATTATATAAATACATACCATACATGTCACATACTATATGCTGTATAGATGCTTAGTATATTGTATATAGTTGGTATCTATTTGATACTTAATATATATATATGCTATATGTGCTATATACATACATAGTTACTTATCTTATACTTCAATGCAGTAAAGTGAGAGTGTGAATACTGTTGGATTCTGCTGATTTTTTATAATGGATTATAAATAATTATATAACAATAGCGTGTGTAAGTTATCGCTTAAAAATGAATATTCGATGTATAATTCAACACAATCGAAGTTGTAAACCCATTGCCTAAGCCATTACTTAATGGTATTCAATACTATATACATGATTATACATGAATAATGCATAAATATACAGGGGCATATTCAAAACAGGCATAAAAAGGGTGATATTTATTGATAAACGATAAACTTATACAGTAATTTACATTAATTAAGAGGTATAAATATTAGTATATATTCATATATTTATATAATATGATATATAATCATTAATTACAGTAATGTATAATATACAACGTTATGCAATAATTAGTGAATAATATTCAACGCTCCATATATTCAATAAATATAATATGAATATTTTAATATATCCAGTAAAATCCATATATTAAAAATAAAATAGAGGTATAAAAAAATCTCTGCTTATATATAGAAAAGTTTTATAATAAACAATTATAAAATAAAGTATTGACATGTTGCACTAATAAGATTATACTTATTTTAGATTCAATTTAATAAAAAAGGGGTTGCATTAAAATGAAAAACAACATAGAAAATTTAACAATAATTGAAACTGCTATATTAAAAATAAATTCTAAAATAAATATTAATATACCTAAAATTATAGAAGTAACGGAAAAGGAATTAAAAGCAATGAAAATAATTAATGAGCATGATATAATTGGAGTTTATAACACACCGAACAAAACAATATATTTAGTAATTGGAGAATATGCAGAAAAAACTGTAATACATGAAATAGGGCATTACATCCATGATGTATATTTTAATAATAAAGAAATACGGTTTAATTCAATAGGTAAATCAAGAAGGGCAGAAAAAAATTGCTATGAAAATTTTGCAGAATGTTTTTTACAATTCATAAATGGTAGATGGGCTGACTTAAAAAGGGTTGAAAAAATGAATGAATTATTAAAAGGTTTAAAATTAAGTAACTGAAAAGTTACTTTTTTTATTATCCTAAAACAAGCATATAACAATATAATAACAATGATTCTATATTATATCTAAATAACTATAAAGTAGCTTATAATTGATATTAGGCATGTTTTAATAGGGTTATAAATGAATTATAGATATAAACATTATATAATAAAACAGGTATAAAAAATTTAATGAAAACTAACTATAAAATAGTATTGACAAACTAAACCATATGATATATTATAGTAATTGCAGTACATATTAAAAATAATTATAAAAGGCGGTTGTTAAAATGGATAATAAATTTATGACTTTTCAAAAATGGATGCTTATTACATGGGATGCCGATACAAACAATTTAACAAAATATGAGGAATCTTTAATTGAAAATTTTCAAGATGAATATGGGGATTATTTACATTCTTTAGGATATAAAAGTACAAGTGCAGGAATAGTAAAATTTTAAAAGTTTTTAAAGGATATAATGAAAAATAAGCCTTATATCCTTAATAAAGCTTTTACAAGCTAATTTTAAAAGGTGGTTTTTTATAATGAAAAAAATATCAATAATCTTTGCAAGTGTAATAATAATATTAATGTTGGGTACAAATGTAGCACAGGCGAAAATAATCAAAACAGGGGCGGTAATAAAAAATATTACATATACCGATTACGGTTATAGCATGAATATAATAACAACTAGCGGAGACTTATGGGGGCTAGAAATCTGTGAGGGTATACCATGCGACAAAAATATATTGAACGTTTTAAACAAGTCCTTAAATAGGAAACATTTATATGTCATTTTTGATGATAATAACACTAGTGTAACAGATGATGATGAACCTCTTTTATGGAATATATTGGATTAATTTTAAAGGTAGCTGAGAAGCTACTTTTTATTTTACCCTAATGTAAACGTATACAATTTATAAATTAGTAAAACACTAATGATAAAATATATTTATAATAAAAATGTTCGTACCAGTACGAATTATATTTATAATTTAGCATAATTACAAAATAATAACATATGCAAATAATTATAAAATATTAAAATAAATATCCTTGTAAATCCTTTAAATACCTCATTTATGAATTGTATAAAAACTAATTATAAAATAAGCTTGACAAACTAAACACGAACATTGTATACTTATTTTAGAAACAAAGTAGTAAACGAAACAAACTAAAATAAAAAGGTGGTTATTAAAAATGATAAACAAGAAAGAAACGCAACTTATAGAAACTGCACTATATAAAAATGCTAAAAATGTAGCAAACTTAATTATTAACAAGGACATAAAAAGTGCATACATAAAATATGAAACTGTTAGACAATTTGCAAATATATTAGGAACTGAGAATATTTTTAATAGAGAAATAAAAGATATCTTACTAAAAACTTTCAAGAAAGATAATGTAAATTTATTCTTTGAAAGCTTTGGAGTTAATTACACCGATTATAAAAATAATGAATATGGAATAACTGATTATGAGATATTAGAAAGGTAGCTAATAAAGCTACCTTTTTTCATTGTCAAAACTAATTATAAAATAGTATTGACATATTAAACTATATAATATATACTTGTAATTGTAATCAAGTATTTCAAATTTAAATAAGAGGGCGGTTGTTAATAATGAATATAGCAAAATATTGTCATGATAAAAAAATGAGCAAAGAGGAATATAATAATTTTAAAGAAAATATAAAAACCTTAGCACTTGCAATAAAAACACCCTTACAATATAGGAATGGAATATATTATAGCACAGGCGAATTATTTACATATAACACCAATGAAGATATAAAGCATTTTTTAATTCAAGAGTTAAAACTTTAGGAATTGAATTTATAAACAATAATACATTATATCGAGTTACTGAATAATCAGTAACTTTTTTTATTTATTCACATGTAAACGTTTACTAAATCTGTTAACAACATAACTCTATGTAAACGATTACTTTTGCATTGTAGCATAAAAGCGTATAATTGTATTAAATATATATAAAGGTCGCTCAAAAATCACATGTGATACTATAAAACAGGGTTTAAAGGGTTTTAACGGTTGTAATTCCAAGGTTAAGGAATATATATTATTTGTATATGTAAACGTATTCAGAGTAAACCACGAACAATTTTTCATATTTAAAATAATATTGTTTGCCCCATGCCGAACGATGTGGAATTTTCAGAATAATTAAATAAATTAAGAATAACAAATAATTATAAAAAGTCAAAAATAATTATACCTCTTAAGCATTGGTATTACAGGGTTTGGAAAATAGTTTAAAAGTATTTTTTAAATAGTATTGACAAACTAAACATGAACATGGTATATTAATTACAGAAGCAAGGGACAAACGCACCACACTAACCGAAACAAACTTCACCGCACCAATAAAACAAGTCATAAAAAATAATTATGAAATAGTATTGACAGACTAAATTACATATGATATTATGTTTATAGAAACACACGGCAAAACAAAATTTAAGGAGTGATTGATTATGAAAAAAGCAATTTTAACAATGGGTTTACCTGCAAGTGGAAAAAGTACAGTTTTAAACAATTTAGGATTTTTAAACGGAGATTACACAAACATCGACCCCGACTTAATCAAAGCAGAAAAATTGGATTATGACCCTAAGCAACCTCAAGTATACCATTCATGGTCACAAGTAGAGACAAAGAAAAGAATAGCAATGGCAATAATCGAAGAAAAAAATATAATCATTGATGGAACTGGAACAAACACCGAAAAAATGGCAAAATACATAAGAGATTTACAGGTCGAAGGATATGAAGTCACATTACTATATGTTAAAGTTTCATTGAAAACAAGTTTAGAAAGAAATTCAAAAAGAGAAAGAAATGTACCCGAAGAAATAATTAGGGAAAAATTTGAGACAATGGCCATAAGTTTTGAAATATTAAGTTCAATGGGAGATATAATCAAAGTCGTAGATAATAACTAATAAGACGGTTTGCAGTTACCGTAAAACTGTAATTCTTTCTTGTTAATAGTATTTACATACTGGATTAGGAATATATTTTTAAACTGGCTTGTTAAACATAAAAATAAAATAATAAGGTGGCTTTATATAATGGAAATTGAAAAATTAGGTAACTGTGCAACTTTAGGATTAAGTAACTCACATGCATTAAAAATATGTGTATCTGAAGATGGAGACAGTGTTTCTTATCAGTATTCACATGATAAAGAAGTATTAGAAGCCGAAATTGAGTATCTTGAGGATACAGACAATATAACGGGTTATGCCGATAGTGAAGACGGATTATTTCAACCAAGCTTTACAACGAATACTGGAGTAATTTATTTTATAGGTCAATTCATGAGAGATAATTACTAAACAATAATGTAGAAATGAATGAGTAAGGAGGTAGAAAGAATAATGTATTTAAAAAATATAGCTGAAGATTGCATATTAGAAATGAATAAATTTTTAACTCAAGATGAAATATTTATTATAAAAGAATACACAAAAGCTTTAGGCTGTTACTATAAGGGACTAAATTTGTATTGGGAGAATGAAGGAGCAGATAATATAAAAACAACTCAAAATAAATTTTGTATAAATATATACTTTAAAATCATGTATCAAATATTAAAAGAACTAATTATAGGAGTGTGCAAAGATGAATGATACAGTTGAAATTAGTATAAAGATAATTGAAGAAAGACAACTAGCACTAGATAGATATTTAACAGTTGACGAAATTTGCGAAATTATAGACTCTAATAGAAAATAATAAATGAATGAATGCTAAGACTAAAAAAGGAAGTGTATTTATAATGAATTTAAAATCAATGTTTAAAAATTTAGTAGAGATAGAAAACCCAAAATTTAAAACAGAATGGGATGACAAAGATTTTCAAAAGGTTAATAGAGCATTAATAAAATTATTTTATTTAAAATCATTAATGAACCATAGAGGAAATATTAAAAAAATATATGAATTAAAAGACATAGAAAGCTTTTTCGGATTACCTTATACTTCCAGTAGTAGTTATGCAATGATAGGAAACACAAATACTATTTTTTCTGTAGATAATGAAGGGCTATACAATATTGAACTATTTGCAATTACTGAGGATGACAAAATTATACTTGAAGTATGGGACAATGAAGAGAATGAAAAATATTTTATAATAGGTTAAGGGGGTATAAACATAATGAAAACATTATTATTTGAGGGTGCAGGAATGGAATATACAGACGAGGAGAGCAATATCGGTAACTATAGAATAAGAACTGCATTTATTAACAATGAGGGAAAACAAATATATTTAGAGATGGGAAGAAGTCCAGTATATGAAGCAAGTGGAAAGAGTAAAAAAATGAAAATTATATCAGAATGGGGAACTTGTATAAGTCACCTATTTTATATAACTGGTGATACTAAAGATTGCAATATAAATAAAATATATTATAGCCATGAAGAATTAAGAAACAACTTTAAATATAACAAAGAGGATGTTATTAAGATTATTAATAAGTTATGTAATACAAGTTTTGAAACGCTAGAAGTATTAGACCATATGGAGGGCTATGGAGTTCACAAAGATAATGAAGGTTATAATCTAATGGATAACCATATAATTAATAGGAAACGCACAATAGCAAGGACAAAAGCTTTTAATGATATTGACATGGATTACAGACGAAAATTAAATGAAAAATATTCAAAAATTAGTTTAATGGAAATGAATGATACAAATATAGTAATAAAATGTTATGCCTCAATTCAATCAATGAGTAATGCAGGCTTAAATGAAAGATGTAAAACAATTATGGTAACTTATTAAAGTAGCTTATGATAGCTACTTTTTTTAGGAGAAGTCAAAAAGACAAAGATAATTAAAACTTCTAAATTTCAATTTTAAGCCATGTTATAAATATATTAATATAATGTACTAAAGAGAAGCCAAAGAAGCTGACGGACAAGATTCAGACGGTATAAGAGAAGAATAAAAGTACATAATAAGACACTTTTTAAATATCCAAAATAAAAGAAGTAAAGACAAAAATAATTATAAGATATTTGAATAAAGTATTGACAGACTAAACTTCATGGTATAAGATGTATTTAGAAGTAAGGAATAAACACAAAATCAAATATGGGGAGTTGCTAAAATGAAAATTGAAACTATAAAAGAAAGAATCAAAATGTCAAAGACTAAATTAGAAAAAATAAACGGAACACTTGAAAGACATAATAAACAGTTACTAAAAAAATCTAAAGCATTAATAGATATAGGAATTGATTTAAAAAATTATGATAAATATGATAGAAAGGTAATAACCTCTGAGGCCTATTGGGATGTATGCGACTATGAATCCAAGCTTAAAGATATAGAAAACAATGCAAAAAAAATAAGAGAAGTAAATGTAACATTAGCAAAATTACAGGAGCAACTTGAAAATCAGTTAGCTAAAGAGATAGAAACCAATAATTTAATTCCCGAAGTTTTAAATGTATTTTTAGAAAATTGGAAACAAAAATGTATAACATTTTACAATGAATTAGCAACAGAATATATTACATTAGTATCTAAAGAGTATACAGAATATGCTATCACACTAGAAGAACTTAAAGAGTTTAAAATGGAAATTAGAAACAAAGAAACTAGAAGATATGAAATGGTTAATAAATATTCAGATGAAGAGGTTGAAAAAATATTGAGTGTTGAAATTAGCGAATATAAGAGAGCAGAAATAAAAAGAACTATTAGATATAGATACATCCAAAAGTTTAAAGATTCACATTTTGCAAGTGATATGGCAGTATTAGAAAAAATAATTGAACATCATGAAACGATTAATAATATAATGTTAAATAAAATATTAGACTATGATGTTAAAATGAAAAAAGAAACATTTATCAGCAGAATTAAAGAAGTGATTGGAGAAATTAAAGATTTAAGTGGTTTAAATATTAGTTCAAAAGGTGAAATAAACGGTATAGCAAAAGGATTAAAAGCAAATGCTAAAGTAGAAACTATTAGTGCGGGGGGGTATGCAGTACAATGTTGGCACTATAGGGTGTTAGTAAACACTATAAAGTAAACTTAAAAGAGGTTGGAAGATACCTCTTATTTTCTTCACATAAAAAATAATTATAAATTATACTTAAAATTTAATTATATGCAATTTTTTTAAATTGAAAATAAAAGAGAAGGACAGGAATGGGGGCAATTTATAATGTGGAAATTTAAAATTAATGTGAAAAGTAAGAGTAGGAATAAAAATTTTGAGAGGACTCTAAAGGTTAAGAATGCAGATTTCTCTAAATCAGTTCAAATATTAATAAAAATGTTTGGTAATATTGAGTGGGACTTTTTAGAAGCTATTCAAATTATTCAAAGCCAGTATTGACAAACCGTATTTAAATAGTGTGTATTAAAGGTAGTTTGTAGGATAAAAGACAAAAGGAGCTATTATAGAAATGGAATATGCCGAATTGAAAGAAATAGCCATTACTTATGTGTATGACAAGTCTTATTGGGGTTCATCCAAGGAATATTTAGAAAATTGTCAAGTAGCACATGAAGATATTAAAATGGCAAATCTTCTAATCAGAATAGAAACCAATAGGCAAGATAGAAGTAACCATATAGAAAAGTTGAGACCTATTTTTGAAAGTTGTAGAGCTTTTCAATCTGAAAATATAGAAGATAATAGTCAATATATTATATTTCATCCATGTACTAATCCAAATTTTAAATATCAATTAAGTTATTTTGATAAATTTGGAGCTATAATGGATGAAAAAAGCAATTCACTGGATGAATTAATTAATGATTATTATAAACATTATCATACTCATAAAATAGTGGAGGTCATAAACTAATTATTTAAATATAGTATTGACATACTAAATTATATATGGTATTATGTAATTAATCCAATTGATGGAAAATAAAATATAAGGATGGTTTTCGCTATGCCAATTAGAAAATTCTATATTATAACTGAAATAATAGTAACTGCAATGTTAAGAAGAGAAGCTTATTTTATAAGTATGAGAAGTTCTAGAGATATTAAAAAATCTGTTTCAAATAAAAATATCTATATGATTAAAGAAATTAGTAAGACTAAATATAAAATGTACCTAAACACAAAGCATAGGTGGTGCTCGGGGCAACTAATATGAAAAATATGGATATGACAATATATATTTAAAATATGCAATCAGAACTAATTATAAAAGAGGTGCATTATTAATGGATAAATCTGAAATTAATGTAATTATTGAAAAAGCTAAAAATTTAAAAGTTGAAATATCTGCAATGGGTAAAGATGATGTTAACGAAAATTTTGAAACGCTTTGCAAAATATTAAATGACTTAGCCGACATAAAAGATAAAATGAAACATATTCAAGCTTTGATTATAGAATCCTTTACCAACTATAAAATGGATACGAGATATTGGGGAGCAGAACTTGACACTCAAAAGAAAAATGAGATTAAATTAGTTGAAAAATTAGAAAGAATAATTAATTAAGGGGGAGTTTTCCCCTGTTTTTAGGTTGAAAATATTTGGAAGGTTGTAAAATACAAAGATTCAGAGAAATTATTTAATAAATAGTATTGACAAACTAAACTAATAAGATTATACTTGTTTTATCGGATAAACAAATAATTTAAAAGGCGGTAATGTAAGCATGACAAATACAAACTATTTCTCAGTAAATACAGGACAACAAATAAGTGAAGCACAAGTTCTAACATTAATGGGACAAAATAGAAGTAGTGAATTTGAAAGTGTTACAGAATGTTTAGAATGCGGGAAAATTATTGAAGCATATGAAAGTTGCGATTGCGAATATTAAAAAAGGATGGTGTAAAAAATGAAATCATTCAAAGATATATTAAGAAAAGGGTTAGACAATGGATTTATAAATTATAAAGAAGTAGAGCAAATTGATTTTAAGAATGATAAGGATGTATTCGACTATTTTGAAGAGTTAGAAGATAGAGATATAAAAATAATTTATCTATAAAAAATATTTATAAAATATATTGACATATAAAACTATACATGATAATATGTAACTAATCCAAACGAACTAAACCAAGCGTATTAAGCTAATCGTATCAAATTACACATACCATAAGAATTAATTATAAAATAGGATTAACATTATGGATTGATTATTATAAGATATAATTAATCCAAGTGACAGAGATATAAAATAATGATTTCATAGGAGGGTTTATTAATGTTAAAAAGATATTGCAATAATTGCGATAACGAAGTTATTGAAGAAACAGACAAAAATTTGAAAAAAGAATATCCATATGTATGCAAAAATTGTGAAGAGAATATGTATGAATTTGAAACTTATTTAAAAGAGGATGATGTGACAATGAAAAAAATAAAAACAACACAAGAATATTTCAACATAGGTATTGACGAACTATTATTCAATAACTCAGATGGATATACAAAGGAAGAATTAAAATTATTTGATGACGGGCTAGAAGTTGTATTCTTTGATAATGAAAAAGAACTAGAAGAAGAGAAAGAACAATTTAAAAAATATACTCAATCAAAGAAATATGAAATAAAAGCTACACTGCAAACAATCAATAAAAGAATTGCAATTGTATTAATATAAAAAGATAGTTTTAAATGAAAATAATAAATCACAAGGGGTGTATTAAAAATGAAAACTATGATAGGTTATAATGGAATAAATATATTTAACGTATTGTCAGAAAAAGACTTTGGAATTGATAGTAAACTATATTTAGTGGATTGTGGAGATAATTTTTATGCTTATGGAACAATGAAAGATTTACAAAGTCTGTTTTTCGTTCCTGTTAATCAATGTGGGACAAAAGAAAAAGTTTTGAATCATTGTAATTCAATTGCTGAATTGTGTAGAAAAAATATACAGAAATATAACAAGGAACTTATTTCTAATAAAACAAAAGGATGGGGACTTTTAATTGAACATGAACAAAAGCAATTGAATGCATTAACAAACTTTGCTAATATATTAATCACATAAAAGATAATTTTTAAATTAATCAAAATATGAAGAGAGGGAAGGAAGTGATATTATGTATAATATTTATGAAAAAAGTTTTCCTCAAAACAATCTTATTTTTGAAGCCGAAACAGAAGAGGAGGCAATCGAAGTTGTTAGCTATTTTCAAGAAGGTAATGAAGTAACTGTTTTTTATGAAGTTGAAACAAAAGAAGAAATTAGAAAATATATAAACCACCAAGCAAATATTTTTGCAAATAATATGTAATATGAAAAATAATTATAAATTTTGTTTTTGGTATTGACATGCTAAACTGGACATGGTAGAATAAATTAAGTTGTTTAAATAATAATAAAATTTAGGAGTGATTCTTATGTTAGATGTAACTATGGTTGAATTAAGAGAAGCTAATTTAATGGGTATAAGAGTATTTAATGTTTTAATGCGAGGTGGGTATAGAACCCTTCAAGACATAGAAAACCTAACATATGAGCAAGCTCTTTTAATCAGAAATAGTGGAGTAAGAACTTCACAGGATATAATGGATTTAATCCAATCTTTAGAAAAGACTAGCAAAAGAGAGGAGCTAATAAGAATAGGACAAATTAGAAATCTTAAAATTCAAATGAATACATTATTAAATATAAATAAAAATGTTAATTCACGCAAAGCAACACTATTATTAAACTTAGCTCAAGATAAAGCCTGTAGTTTTGGAGAGTTGAGAAATGCAATACATATGTGCAGTAAAATATTAATGTAAATGTAATTGATAAATATAAAATAGGAGATGTTAAAAATGTTAAGTGAAAATCAAATAGCTATACTGAAAAACGAAATTATATTGAAAGAACTCTTTTTAAAAAACCCAACAAAAAAATATAAATATTATATCTTTAAAAATGGATGTTGTGGAGAAATTAGCAAAGTCTCAAAATATCAAGATAACAAGTAACTGAGAGGTTGCTTGTTTTGTTTTTATAAGTCCTTGGCATATAGTGCTAATATCTCATGGTACAATATATATTCATTTGATATATGTTTTTAATATAATTATACCATTTAATATTAAGATGGCTTAGAATTAATATTAGGTAGCTTTCATAGTGATTTTAAATAAATGTTTTAATCATGTATTACTTTTATTTTAATATTAATAAACCTTTTTTTAAATGACCAATCAATGTTATGCT
This sequence comes from Clostridium tagluense, assembly GCF_003865095.1. Taxonomy (GTDB): domain Bacteria; phylum Bacillota; class Clostridia; order Clostridiales; family Clostridiaceae; genus Clostridium_AD; species Clostridium_AD tagluense. The sequence goes on from NZ_BHYK01000037.1 coordinate 21,898, forward strand.
TATCAATGTATTTTAGAAAAATTATTAAGGCAATAGGAATTATAATTTCTATAATATCTAAAAATATTTTAAACATTCTTTGTTCCTCCCTTGAATATTATTTACATTCTGTGTTATACTATAACAAATGGGGAGAGTACCTTCCAGTTATTAGTTAGAATTTAATATATTGAATCTTTGAAGATAGCTACTTTCACATAGTAGCTATTTTCTTTTTTTGAAAGAAATATCTATACTAATCAATTTTATTTGAAAACTTATCTCAGTTGCTTTGTTAATAGTTCTAACCCCACATAGGGCAAGGCAGAAATACATTAAAAGCTTTATATATTCAATTATCATGTGTACACCTCCGTAGTAGTCATTTGTTTTAAAAAACAACTTTATGGAAGGCACTCCCATATACTACGGATGTACTGCATTTCTGCAATTCTAACTAATTACATCTTACCTTAAAATCCAAACATTATCAATATGTATTTTACATGGAATAAAAGGGCATAAAAATTATTTATAAAATAAGATAATAGTATTGACATACTGGATTAGGGTGTGGTATATTATATATATCGTAGTTAAACAGTAATTTTTAGGAGGAATGAAAAATGTGTAAACAACTAAAATCTTGGATAGATGAAAAAGGTAAAGCTTGGGAAGAAGTAGAAGAAACTTGTGATAGATGTGGAGGAGCAGGTTTTCACATTGGGAATGGTTGGGAGCATTACAACGGAAGTGCATGTTTCAAATGTGACGGTAAAAAATACATAAGAACAAATAGAAGAATCTTAACAGATAAAGAAAAACAATATAAAGAAACGGCAAGATTAAAAAGAGAAACAAAAGCAAAAGAAACTGAATTTGCAGATAGAATGAAAAGAATTGAAAGAATGAATTCAGATGATAAAAAATCAGTTGGCTTTGTAACAGATACAATTTATATAATATTAGATGAAAATAGTTTTGATATAAAAGAAGAATTAAAACTCCAAGGAGCAAGGTGGAATAATTCTTTCAGAAGTTGGATTTTCTTAGAAGGTAACGAAAATATTGAAAAATATATAACTAAAAGAGTAAATTATTTAGAGGTTGCAGATATATGCCTAAGCTATGAAGGGGACACAGTAGAAAGAGTAAGTTTTGAATATGCAACATTATGTGAATATGTTGAAAATGCTAAAAGGGAACTTTTAGGGGATACTGAATATATTGGAACTATAGCGGATAAAATAGAAATTAAAATAACACTGGAAAATGTTTTCAGTTATGACACACAATACGGAACTATGAGAATAAGCATATTCAAAGATGAAAAAGGGAACTTTTTAAAATGGAATAGCAAAACAACTTTAGATTTAGAAATAGGAGAGGTTGCAATAATTAAAGGAACTATCAAGGCTCATGAAGAATATGGAACAACAAAACAAAAACAAACAGTTCTTACAAGAGTTAAAATGATAGGGTAGCCGAAAGGTTACTCTTTTTATTTATACTATTTTTTAAGGTTATGCCACCACAGGATAGCTTGTATTGATTCTTAGTTGTATCAGCAGTATGAATATATGTATTTTGTATTAAAGACCTTACGTGTCACATTAGAGTGTATTCTAATCATTTTGAATTATTAAAAATAATTATAAAATACCATTGCAATCTACATTAGGATATGTTATATTAAATGTAGGCAATAAATACATAATAAGTTCTAGGGGTGGTAAAAAGTGAAGAGTATCAACATATCAAAAATATCAAAAATAATTAACAACTTGCAAATTGAGCAAAACTGGAATGTAATTACATTTAAAGAAATGGACAACATAAGAAATAAAATAATGACTAATATCATGAGCAGAACATACAATAGTTTTATATTAAATCAATTTGAGAAATTAGAAGGCCAAAAAGATTATAATTTTCAAAACATTGAGTATAAAATAGGAGATAAAATTTTTGTTCATTTCATGGATACTAAACCTTGTATAATAACTGATTTTAAAATTAGATTAAATTTTGTAACTTGGAATATAGATGTTGACATTGAAGCCACTACCAATTATAACAATGGAAATAATGATAAAGTTTATTCTATTAATCATGAAAACACTAAGATTTCTAAGCGAATTTAATATTCTTAAAAATAAGTATTGACATACTAAACTATACATGTTAGAATGAATTATGCCGAACAAGAAAAAACAATTTAAATTACGAACCAAGTCAAACAAGTCAGAATCACTCAAGAATAAACGTATCAAGCAAATCAATTCAGAGCAGAGTCTAATAAATTAATAAGGATTTTGAGGAGTTGAAAATAATGAAAAACAGAAATTATTTCTTTAAATTAATTGAATTTTTAGAAGGGGAGATAAGTTACTCAAATGATAAAGCAAACAGGAATATAACTACAATTGGAATAGATGAAAAGGGGACTTACTATTGTTATAATGGAGATAAAAATAATTCAATATCTGAGGCAATTCTAAAAAGTGAAGCGGTTACTAAATTATATAGAAATCAAAAAATATAATTGTTAAGTAATATTAATTAATACGTTATAAATAATTATAAAATTAGGAGGAGATTGAAATGAAAAAAGCATTAATATCATTAGTAATAATATTGGGACTAGGCGTTGTTTCTATTCCAGTTGTTTATAATCATAGTTATCATGTTGTAACAATAGGTGGAGAGTGTGAAGATAATTGCATAGAAAATGGTTTCTTTGCTTATGCAGATGACTCAAAAGGCAATAGATTTTTTATAGAATTAAAAGGTGGTGAAGGTACTTCTATCATTAATAGTAAATATATAGTTGAGAATATTAAAGGTAGTGAAAGAGAAGTAAAGAAACTTATACAATTATATTAAGATTTAATAAAGTATTTTTAAAATAGTATTGACAAACTGTATCGGAAATGATATTATGTAATTAGTACAATCAAGAAGGGAGGGAATATTTTAATTATGGATAGAGAAATAAAAAAACATGGAATTTATGAATTAGAAATACCTACGTTCAGTGGGGAAAAGACAATAGAACAGATTATTGTAATGTCAAATTCTGTGGTTTACAAAATGACAGGTAAAGTCAATTACATGATTAAAAACCAAATATCAAATGGACTATTTATGGTTGAATCAAGTAAAATTGGGACTTTTATTTCGATGGGTGATAAAGAATTAAAAGAAAAATGTATAAAAGAATTAAAGTTAATGTTCAATTATTAGAAATAACAACCTAATAAGTTTAAAAGGAAATAACTCAAAATAGTATTAACATATTAAATTGTATATAGTATTATGTAATCAATTCAATATAAACGAACCAAAGCCAAACGTATCAAATTAAGCCTCGCATTAAAAATATTTATAAACTTTAAATAAAAGTATTTACGTACTGAATCATACATGTTAAGATATAATCAAGTCAAATAAATACATAACAACTAGTAACTACGAAAGATAAAATATAACTGTATTTCAGAATGTGCTATTATACAGTTTATATTAAGAATTAAATAATTTAGAAGGATGGTGTATTATCAATGAGATTTGAAAATGTACAATATAAAGTTTATGCTTATAATGAATTATCAGCTAGAGCAAAGGAAAAGGCTTTACAAGATTTCTGCAATGATGAAGACTATATTGGAGCTGATAATGAAAAGTCCCTAGATAAATTTTCTGAAATTTTTCCAGTAATTAATTTAAGTTGGGAGTATGGAGATAGAAATTTTATAAATTTTGACTTAGATTGTGAATATGAAGAGATTGAAAAATTAACAGGTGTTAGGCTTTCTAAATATCTATGGAATAATTATAAAACAGATTTATTCCAAGGAAAATTTTTCTCACTATGGAGCAAAACAGAAAAATCAAAAACTAATCCAAAGGTGGGAGAACTTAAAATAAGACATTCTAAGACTATTAAAGATAATTGTTGCGTAATGACAGGGTATTATGTAGATGAAGCCTTATTGACCCCTATTTATGAGTTTATGAACAAGCCAAATGATAATATCACATTTAAAGGCTTAATAGCCAAATGTTTGAATTCATGGGTTAAATGTTGTAATGAAGATTATAATTTTCATTATTCAGAAGAAAGTTTTCAAGAGAATTGCGATTCTAATAATTGGGAGTTTTTAATTAGCGGAAAAATGTATTAAAGTTAATTATAAAATAAAGTATTGACAGGTTAGATTAATTATGATAATATGTAATTAATCTAACCAAATAATTATAAAACAATGATTTATAAAGAAGGTGTGGCAAATGAATGAATATATTATAACAGTACAATTTGATTTTGGAAGTGTAGTAAAAATAACACGACAGGCAAAAAATATTACAGAGTTAGCTTATAAAGTTAAAGAAGAAGATAAGGCAATTATTCTTATAATTGAAAAGGTAGTGAATATTAAACCGTTTTAATAAAAATCTAATTTTAAGATAATGAATTTATCTTATAGAGGGGTGTAATAACAATGGAAAGTGATTTTATAGAGATATGGAGTAACGGTATCAGTGATATAGTAATATGGGAATTGGACTACACTGATGGGCAATATATGGCGATAGAAGATACAGATTGCAGATTTAAAATAAATGATAAAACAAGACATAGACTTGAAGGTTACAAAAAAACAGAAACGCCTAGGCTTGTAGATAAAGATAAAATATTAAATATGTATGTAGTTTACTACCTTAAAAACGGTCATTTTCTAAGCGGTTCTATATCGTTTAGTGACTTGAAGTGGAAATTTCCCGACGTTAATGATATAGTATTAAGCAATATGCTTTATGAGTTAGTAAAAGATGGAAAATTATCATATAAAAATACTATTGGTGGGGCTAGTTACTATTTAAAAGGAAAGACAAGAACAGACCTTATAGAAAAAAACAATCTTATACCTAAATGGAAAGAAATTGTAAATGGTAGAGCTTCATGGATGCACGACTATGAGCATGAGTATGAATGTGCTAAAAAAGATATTCGTACTCATAATGAATAAAAATGTAAATTAACCAAGGAGGTAGAAAAAATGAAAAGAACAGTAGCAACTATCAAACAATTTGACTATACATCAAAAGAGGAGTTTGATAAGGATATAATAGTAATGAAGAAAAAAGGATATACTTTAATTGAAAATGGTATGTATAATAATTATTTAAATGCAGGTAAAATAGATGATTCAACGTGGAAATTTTCAGCATATTTTGTTAAAAGTAGTCTTTTATAGAATAAAGAGGTGTAGCCAAAACTACCCTATATAATGCTACGGTGGACAGAGTTTCATAATCTCAGATGATAGAAATTAATTAAAGAAAAGTATTGACATGTTAAAACGTACATGATAGAATGTACTTAACCCGAACAACAAATAATTATAAAAAAGGTGGAGTTAATAATGAATAAAACAATGAAAGAACAATTATTGGAATTAGGTATGAAAGAAGCTGAATTAGATAATCACTGTAGCGACTTATATGTTTTAAAAAATGATATATCTACAGGTTTTCTTAAAAATTATGAGTTTAAATGTAATGTTAAAACTTTTAAATCTGAAATAGATGGCTTAATATGGTATGAATTTCCGTTTGTGTATACTGAGTATCATCAAAAGTAATTATTAAATAAAGTTGACAACTTGGATTAATTGTAGTAAAATTATAATTAACCCAAGTAATTTAATCGGTGTAATATGTTACACTAGATATAAGAAGGTGGTTATCAAAATGTTCAAAAAATATAGACAGGTATATGTTATCAAAGAAGTGCATGAAAACAAGTTTCAATTATGTAAAGTTCTTAATGAATATGAGACAGATAAAGAGGTAACAGACGATTTGAAAAGATTATTAGCAGATGAAATTACTGAGAAAGATTTATTAAAAGATTTTGCCACAAAATAATTATCAAAATAGTATATGGAATTGGTTATAATACATGCAATCAATCCAAAAGGAGATATAGTTATAATGAAAATAGTGATGGGATGGAATCAAAATGAAAATTTACGTATCTGTGGCACTCCAACAAATTTATATGTATTAGATGGTGATAAAAAAATTCAACTATGTACAGGGGATGAAGTTTTAGTTTTGACATTAGGTTCACAGAAATTAGCTATTGTAGTTGAATATAATGGAATTGTTGGAACTTATACAAATAAAGAAGTATATTTCCATTATGAAACAGAAAACAAGAATAACAAAATTGTAAAGAAAGGCATAACCCTAGTAAGAAGTTATAAAGAATATAAAGATGGGGATGAAGTAGCAAAAGGTAGAAAATGTGGAGGATTTATAGTTAAAAATAATTATTGAAATAGTATTGACAGGATGAATTAGTTATGATAACATGTAATTAATCCAATGAAACAAAAACGCTTCAAACCATCGTAACAAGCCAAACGTTTTAAATTAAACATTTCATATGAAATAATTATAAAATACGAAATAAGTATTGACATATTAAATTATATAATGTATACTAAAATTGTAATCAAACATAATTATAAAATAAAGGAGCGTTAAAAATGATAACAAATATAAATGGATTAAATATGCAAGCCATAGCAGTTGAAAACAAAATTAAAGAAGGTGTTTTATTGCCTCTAGAATTACAGAACAATTTAAAATGGAGCACAACAAGTCTTGGAGGTTTGTTTTTAGAATATTGGAGTAATGGCCATAAGCGAAACGTATATAATGAAAACTCAAAAGTGGCACTTAGAATTCATATAAGCGTTGAGGATAATTTTGGAATATGCAAAGGTGAATTCGGAACAATAAATGTAATGAGAAAACGTGGTTTGAAAATGATTGGAGTAAAGAAGGATACAACTATTAGTAAGTTAATTATAAAATTAAATAAGTGGATTTTAGAAAATAAAGAATTAATGGTAAATTTAATAGAGGCTTAAAATCCCTCTATCTTCTATACATAATAGTAAAATAATCTTTAAGGAGTTGTAAATGATGAATAAAACGGAAAGTAAGATAATGTTAAAGGCTTATTACCAAGTATATTATGCTCAAGAAATATTAGGCTTTGACAAATCCGATAGCCTCAGAGAATTTAGATTCATGTTTAGAGATTTAGGATTTAAGCAGGATTTAGTAGAAGTTGAGAATAAAGTAATCTGTGAGAAATTAGATATAAAAGGAACTGCAAAAGAAATGTATAGAATGATTTTTGAAACATTTCTAAAATATGGAGTAATCACAAATTATGATTTAAATAAAATTGAAAGTTCATATGAAGAATTAAAATATATAATGACAGAAGAAGAAAACAAATGTCACTTGGCAAGAATTAAATTTTTAATTGAATAAAAGTATTGACATGTTAAACTCAACGTGTTAGAATAAATTATAAAATGATTTGAGGGGGAATTAAAATGTTAACTAAAAATGAAATCTTAGCAGAATTAAAAACAAAAATCTCAACGGATTACAGTGGTTGGCTATCTATGTTATTAAGACACATAGAAGAATATGGTGAGACTCCAAAATTTAAATATATAGGACTTTCTTATGAAAACAATAAATTATGGGATGGGGAACAAATTCATGGTCGCAGTACAATAATCGGTGATGCAGATAGTATATATCTTAAGGATAATAAAGTATATGAAATACGAAAATGTGAATTGTTTTTAATGGATTGCACGGCCAAAGAGTATATGAATTATAGAAAGCCAATGCCTTATAATGTATACATTATGGGTTAAGAATAAGAATATAATGGCTGATAATAACTATTGGTCGTTATATCTAAAAATATTGATGTATTAAAATGCATATGGTAAAATAAAAAACAAATAGGAGGCTTTTAAATTATGAGAGTAGTTGTTAAAAAAGATGGAACTTTAGGAAAAGTTGTAATAGGAAATTTTGACCATAAAGGCAAGGAGATGTTTCACCCAGTTAAGTTTGGTAGCTATTATGAAAGTGACTTGCAATTATTATCCGAGATAGAATACGCTGAGGCAAATAAACAAGATTATATTGATTACATTGAAAAGGATTTTAGTTGGGGAACTGTTATAAAGACTCATACTATTGGAGAATATCAAATAATAGAGTATACTGATAGCGAAAATACTATATCTTTTCATCCATATATAAATTATATAGATACAAATTACACATTTAAAAGCCTTGAAAAAGCTATGACAGGAGTAATAATTTATAAATACGATGGAGCGAACAGCAGAGCAAATGAATATCTATGGAAGATGATTAAATAAAATTTTCGGAGCAACAAAAATAATTATAAATTGTATTGACAAACTAAATTGTATGTAGTAAAATAGTATTTGTAAGGTAGTAATAAATAGGAGGGATTAGTATTATGACAGTAGCAGAAATGAGAAAGAATAAATATGGATTGGGTAGAGTACCACAGGAGCTTATAGAAAAGGGAGAGTCTATAACTCCAAGGGGTAAATATATAAGTATAGAAGGAGACAAATTTCTTTATAATAGCAAGGAATTTATTCATATAGATGATATTATTTTAGAAGATTTGATTTCAGATTAAAGTATTGACAAACTAAACTAAGTATGATAAGATTTCATTATAAGGAGAATATACAAATGCTAGAAAAGATTAAGGTCAAAAAACTCCTTTCTAATTATAAAAAGATGTTAGAAAAAAGAGAGAGTCTAGTTAAACCATATTACACCAAAAGAAATGAGAATATCATTTTAACAAATGATGAACATGCTAAAATGATATTATTAGAGGCAAGAATCCAACAAATCAAAGAGTTTATAGATGATTTAAAATATTTAATCGAATAATAAATAATTATGAAAGAAGGAATTATAAATGGATAATAAATATCAATTAAGAAATGGAAATATGACAACATTATTAAGTGGAGCAGATACAAATGGGAAGTTTGAATTTGAAGGTTTGATGATTGATAGTATACCAAATGTTGTGTTTAAAAAATATATATGGTCACATGATGTACAAATAGCAGATGGAGTTAAATATGTTGAAATAGGAACTTATATTTTTGATAAATTGAAAGAATCGGCAGACCAACAATTAAAAGAGTATATCGAAAATAATATAAATGATACTGTTTTTTATACTAATATGAATCAAAATGATAGCTGTTTCTTGACAAATAATCATTCATGGGAAGACGAATATCCAAAAATACAGAGAAATGTATCTACCTCATATTCAGAGGCAGGAGAAGGAATTTTCAAAATTACAATAGATGGAATAATTTGCGTGTATGACTTTAAAGAAGCTAAGTTCATTAAATTTGAGAAAGAGTATAACAATTCTTATGATAAAGATAAAAAAGAAATAACACCACTTGATATTTTCTATAGAAGAAACTTAAATTTAATACTAGCTATAGAACAATATAGAAAAGGAACTGCACATAATGTATTTACTGAACTAGTTAATCTAAATAAATTTTTAAATGGTAAAAAATCAGTTAAGATTAATTTTAAAAATGATATTGGGAAAAAAGGAAAGATTGTTACATTAAAAAGCAATAACAGTGTAAGTTCAAATGGTCTGTTTACTATATTTAATAATGAATTTTATATCAATGATAGTTACAATATGCAACCAAGACTAGATAAAAGACTTCCTCTGTCTGAACTTGATTATTTACAATTTGGCAAGAAGACCTATAAAATTAATGTTGAAAATTTAGTAATTAAATAATTCAAAAGTTCATTAAACATAATTATAAAATATATATGGTAAGTTAGTATTTGTAAGGAATTAATAAACAAATTAACCGTGGCTTGTATAAAATATAAGTCACGATACATAATTAAAGAAGGATTTTAGATATGCAGAAAATGTTATTAAATATATAAGCTAAACTTGTACCTAAATATAGTATTAAATTTAGTGTTAAATGTTGACTTGTATTTAGAGGTATGATATTATGTACTTGAGAAAGAAATTAATAACTAATTAAGTGTAGGAGGATGATAAAAATGAATTTAACTGAAAATTATACAGAAATATTCGATTCTTTATTAAAAGACAAACAGGTTGAAGTAATAGATTTTATGAAATATCTTAAAGAAAAACAAGATAGAGAAGATGATGAAATTATTAGCAAGGTTATTTCAGAAAATAGAGAAGCAATGGAGGAGCTATCAAAATGAAAATGTTTTCCGAAGATAAAATTTTACAGATGCATAGAGATTTAATTAATACCTATGGTGGATTGCACGGAATTAAAAACTACAATTTATTTAAAAGTGCAATAGAGACACCTTTTCAAACATTTGACGGTGTTGAGTTATATAAGACTGGAATTGATAAGATTAGCATTATAACATATCTTCTTATTCAAAGTCATTCTATGAATGATGGCAATAAAAGAATAGGTGTAGGACTTATGTTGGCACTATGTATCAAAAATAATATTAAGCTTCAATATACTCAAGAGGAATTGATAAAATTAGGCTTAGAAGTTGCAAAAGGGTGGTTCAGCCAAGAGCAAATTAAAGGATGGATTATAAATCATATAGAATAAGTGAATTTTTCATTATCAATTTAAAATATAATTAAATTTAGGTCTAAATTAAGTATTAAATATTGACTTAAATTTAATTATATACTATTATGAACTTAAGACATAATCAGCAAAAAAGGTGGGACATTATATGAAAAAACATATTCCAAGTGGCTTGAAGAAAGTTTATACAACATGACAGAACAACAAGAAAAATATCTGATTGATAAAGGGTTTGAAATTATGAAACCCGAATTAAAAATTTGTAGTGATAATATTATAAGGGACATTCCTCATTACATTGAAGAGAATAAAGAAAAATGTGCAAGTTTAAGTTTTAATAGAAAAGAAGGTAAGTTTTTTATTAGAGTAAATAAAAAATGGTGTTATTCTGCTGAGGATATTAAATTAGTAAAAGATAAATTAGATGAATTAACAGAAATATTAGAAGCATTACAGAATTTAGATGAAAATTCAGCACTATAATATAAATTGGAGGTTATTATAATGAAAATAGCAAACTTAAAGGATTTAATGGTAGGTTTATCAGATTTTAAAAAACAATTATCTGAAATCGTGAGTAATAAAATGACTAAAATAATTGTGAAGAACAATGAGCCTGTGTCAATAATTTTACCTTATGAAGATTATTTGAAAATGACAGGGGATATTGAAGAAGGGCAAGGCATTATAAGAGGAACAGGACAGGATATCACATTAGTGAATGGAGTTCAAATTATGGTAGTTGTAGAAACTGGTGTAGATGGAATATCTGCTGATAGTATAGCAATCAAGACATATATCAAAATGAAGACTACCAAGCAATATAAACTGCATTACACGCTTAAGCTTGGCTCTCCAAACGTAGACCAAACATATACAATAGAAGAACAAGTACAGATGATGAATGAAAGGAATATTGAGAATGAGTAAATTTAATAACCTGCCTAATGTTAAAGTACCAAAAGAATACACTATTATTGCTATAACTATGATAAATTTGATTGAGGATAATTGGAAATTTACAGTTAGTGAAGTAACAGGCTTTATAATGATTGCAATTAATGAAGAGGAAAGAGTTATTTTTGAAAATGAAAAAGAGTTTAAAGATTGGTTATTGTCAAAGGCCTTAGATTATTAAATAGTTAGGAGGTAAATGTAATGAATAAGAAAAAGTATAGTATAGGTAACTTTATTAATTATGTTACTGAAAGTGGAATTGACAATGGCATGGTGACAGGATATAGCAATGGTAATTATTTAGTAAAAAACAATTTCAATCGTATAATTGCAATAAAGACAGATAACGCATTTGATACAGTAAAAGAAGCATGGGATAAAAGACACACTGAAATATTAACTTTTGAGGATGCTTGGAAGGATGTGCCTAATGATTGGGTTCGGACAGATAGACACGACCAAGATACAATTGAAGATTTACTATGGGCTACAGTATTAGAATTAGACCTGCTAACACAAAGATGTACAGTTCATGATGAATTGCACCATATGACAAGAAAGAAAGCAATAAGACTATGTAAAGAGTTCTTATTCAAGTATAAAGAATATGCTACAGAAGAAGATACAAAGACAAGTATAGTTGATTATACTATTTAATTGAAATTTAAGGAGATGTAAATTATGAATAGAAATATAAAAATAAGTGAAATGATAGAGGCATTAAAAATACACTTAGAGTCTAATGGAGATAGTGAAATACAAAGCATTGGAACAAGTAGTGGGTCAAATAGTTCATTTATATTCCATACAAAAGAAGCAGAAAATTATAAAGATATTTATGTGAAATGTACAGTAAGTAAATAAAAAGACTATAAGAGGAGAGTTATTTATGAGCATTGAAGCTAGTGATTATAGAAAATTTATTGAAAAGTTGGTTTTTAAAGAGGGTATGTGTCCTTCTTATGAAGTTACCGAAATAGATACTGTAATGTCTTATAGCTTTTCAGCTAATACTTTAAAAATAAATGTATTTTTAATAGCTAATGTTTTATCAAAGAAACCATATCCTAATTTAACAGATGAACAAATGTTAGAAATAATGACTTATCATGAAATGGGACATATGAAAGATATTAGAAAAAATCCTACATTATTAGATGAAGTTATAGAATTAATGAAATTAAATGATAATGCAGTATATAAAGAGTTTCTAATGAGAAGAGAAATTAGTGCTTGGGAGTATGGAAAACAATTTGTGCCTATAGAAATATTAGATGAATATAATGATTTTAATAAACACTCATTAGAAGTTTATAAGGAGTTATAATATTCATTTAATAATTAAAGATATCGGGTTATGTTACTATAAATGGAAGACACTGACATTATAATTTCTTGTCATTTTAGTAAAATAGATAATATTATTGAGGAGGAAATGAAAATGGAAAAGGTAACAGGGTTTAAATATGTTGTTGAAGGATTTGAAGATATAGGAAGTTTTTCAAAGGGAATACTTTCTTTAACTAATACTAAATGCTCACGAAAAGGAACAATTATTGATATTAAAACATATGAGGGTAGTTGGCAGGTAGATGTTATTTCATTAGTTGAAATGGATAGTTTCATAGAATCAAATCTTGGAGAAATTTCTTCTAAGGAATTAATTGAGATTGTTTCAGTTGAATATGATGATTTACCTAGTAAGAATCAAAAGATTATTTCTGATTTGCAAGATAAGTATTTTGATGATAAAGGAAATGATGTTTATATTATAATAGATAATTTTATGATATAAACTATAATTTAAGGTGGTATCTTATTATGAAAATAGGACGAAGCATTTAAAATTATACGAGGAGGATTAATAAAATGAATAAAAACAAGTTAGAAAGTTTAGAAAATTTAAAATCATACGAAAAAGAAGTGGTATTAATAGGACTATATCAATATCAAATTAGAGCAATAGTGGATTTTGGTAAGAATAAAATTATGTATCGAGTAGGTGATTCTAAAAAAACTAATTTAACAGATAATTTAGATAAAGCTATTGAACTTATAACAGAAATGGTTGAAAAAGATGATTCTTGTAATTAGAGTTGTTACGCACTTCAAAACTATTGAGAAGGATATTTATTTCCTTACTTAAAACTTGAGGAGGAATAAAAATGTTAAATTATAAAATAAAATGTGTATTCACTCAAATTAATGGTAGTCAGACTATAATTAGTGAAGGTGCTAATATAAGGATAAAAGGTCTTCTTTGGGATAATGGCGAAGAAGTAGATATAACGGGCAAGGTAGCGAATATAGACCCTACTGAATATAGAGCTATAACTATCATAGATTCTGATAATGAAGATTCTTCTATTTTAATAGACTTAGATACAATAAAAAATGTAGAGCTTATTCAAAACTTATAATATAGGAGAATGCTCATTATGAAAAAATAAGATTGTAAAAGCCTACAATTTCATAACCAATAATTATACAATTTATATTGATTTATTAAATTGTAGGGTATATAATAATCTTAAGTTCAAAATATCAGTGGGAGCTATTAATATTATAATAAGGGGGAGTTTCTATTGCAAACTATAATAGTATTAAAATATACAAAGACATATTAAAAAATAATAAAAAAGATTTCCCAAGGGCTTTTGGCTTAATCATAAAGAAGTTTTGGAATGGGATATAGAAACACTAATTAATGATTTTAATTACGATTTAGTATCAAAATATAAACTTACAAATCCTTATTCTAATATATATCACAGTAGTATAGGTAATAGATTAGGATGACCTATGTTAAGTTGCTTAAAATTTAGATGAAGGAGCTATTAAAATGTTAAATAAAAAAGATATCCAACTACTGCAAGCATCAATATTATGTGCTTTGACAGATATAAATTTAGATTACAGATTAGAAGATAAATTTATAGAGTTAGATGAAAAATTAGGAAAAATGAAAAAACTACTAGTTTAATACTATTCACAAAAGGTATTGACATATTAAAGAATCTAATATATAATTTAAATATAATAAAAAATAATTATAAAATAAATTGAAAGTAGGTTGCTAAAATGGAATTATCCATACTAGGCATAATTGTTGGATTTATAGTTGGAGTAATTATAGGAATATCTTCACTTAAGAATGATTACAAAATATTTTAAAAAACAATAAAATACATAGAAAATTAAAAATAGAAATACATAGGAGGCAAATTAAAATGAACAATAAAAAATGTTGTGAATATAAAATAATAATAAGATACATGAACAATGATGTTGAGGAAATAAATTATCATGAGGTAAACAATAGGAATTATAAAGAAATGCTAAAATTATACAAAGAAACTAAAGAGCATTATACAGAAGAGAATATATGTGCAACTGTAAATTTCCAAGGAATTTTTGAAGATGGCACTATTGGAATCTCTTATGTTAAAGAAATCATTAATAAAAAGGAACTTCAAATCAAAGAGCAAGCAGATAATATCAGCGGTGAAAGCATATATGACTTAACTTTAAAACTGGAATCTATATTAACTCAAATGCCCGAACGAATAAAATATATAACAAACCAAGTAAATGTATTAACTAAGGATAGGGATAATTTCCAACATGAAATGATAACAAAAGGCAAGGCTTATTCCAATAGGGATAAAATAGAAGGATATGATAGGTTGTTATTGATAAATGATGATAGAAGACTATTTAAGGAAGAAAAAAGATATGGTGAAATTTACTCATCGGAAAATATAATAAAGTTAATCAAAGAGATATCAGAAGTTAAAAAACTACGCTCTAAAGACCTTGAATTCAAAGAAATTATTAAAGAAAATATTGAAGACTTTCATTTTGTTAAAGATATTCATTACACAAGTTATAAACATAGGGATAATTTAAAGAAAAGTATTGGATGGAAATATTCAAATATTATAGATTTTCCAAATGAAATGATATTAAAGGCATATAATAAATGTGGCTCAGTTGAAAGTAAAAATAATGTAAAAGAACAATGTGATAAAGCTAGAAAAACAAAATTGGATTTAATACCAAAAAATAAAGTTGCTCCCATTAATGTAATGCCTGCAATACCTCTTAGTAATAAAGAGCTAGAAAAAATTAATTTTTTAGAGAAACAAAAAGCTAATAAGGATTTTCAAGAAAAGAAATTATCTAAGCATAAAAAAGATAGTAGGATAATAACTAGTAGATATTTAAATAAGAGAAATTCACGAATAGATAGATTATTTGCTCAAATAGCTACAGAATAATAATTTGACGATAAGAAACTTGTATGCTAAAATTACATAGGAACGCTATGACTATATTATAGATAAGGGGGAATAGTTATGTCAGTAAAAAAAACAAAAGTTAAAAATAAATTAAAAGATATTTTAGAAGAAAGACATATAATGCAAATTGATTTAATAGTTGACTTGGGTAAATTAGGGATAAATATAAGCAAGTCAACTATGTCAAATATATGTAATAATAGATATGATACTTCTATGGAGATTGGATTAAAAATAGCTACAATATTAAATTTAAAATTTGAAGACATATTTTTCCTTGATGAAGAGTAATAGGTATGTTATAGTATTACTATAGCAAACGAATAAGGAGTGATTATAAAATGTATATGGATACAGAGTATAAAGTATTAAATTCTTTCTTAGGTTATTTAAAATCACAAAAAAATAGAAGTATAAATACAATTATAACTTATGAAACTGCATTATTAGAGATGCATAACTGGATGAAGAAAGAAAAAGGCATAGAAGTAATAGATAAAAGTTTTTATAAAACAATAGAATTACAAAATTTAATTGATTTCGTAAGTTTCTTAGATAATAAGAAAATAACTGGAATAAAAAACAATGGTGAAAAAGCAAATGGAGCAAATACTATTGCCACAAAAACTAATTCAATAAGAACATTTTTTAGATATTTAAAGCGAATATCTGTTATTACAGATAATATATCCGAAGAATTAGATGTACCGAAAATTGGCACACGTATTCCCATATATCTTACAGAAACAGAAATTCCCTGTCTAATTAATGCCATAGAAATCACTAAAACTAGGTTGAAATTAAGGAATATAACTATAATTTATTTCTTACTTACATTAGGTATGAGAGTAAATGAATTAGTTAATATAAAAATAAGTGATATAACTGATGATAATTTAAGATTTGTAGGGAAAGGGAATAAGGACAGATTGTTGCCCATTCCTAAAAAACCAAGTGCTTATTATCATAGTTACCTTGAAGAAAGAAAAAATAACATAGTGATAGATGATTTCTTATTCTTGAGTAAAAGTGGTAAACAAATGGGAGAATCAGATATTAATGATATGATTCATAAATATTGTAAGATTGCTAATATAAAGAGTATATCAGCTCATAAGCTCAGACATACAAGTGCTACACTTATGAAAAAAAATGATGTAGATATTGCAGAAATACAAAAAGTACTTGGGCATGAGAAGATTTCAACCACTCAAATATATACCCATGTTGATTTAACTGATGTAACAAAGGCCATATCAAAGAATCCTTATGCCAATTAGTCATGAACGTGGATTATCCACGTTTTATCTTATTAATATTAAAAACAATTATAAAATAATTAGGAGGAACAATTTATGTATAATTTAGTAGAAACAGGTTCTATAAGGCAGGATAAACAAAATTGTGTATTTGCTAGTATCTTTTGTAGAAATGCTAATCCATATAAGAGATATGAAGAGGTTGAAGGATTAGAAGTTAGAATACCTTTAGTTCTCATGCAAATGAGATGGGATGGAGGCCTAGGATTCGTTGGTGGAAAAGTAGATAAGGAAGATAAAATCAATGGAATGATAACACAAGAGGTTTTAAAAAATGCTTTAATAAGAGAAGTGAAGGAAGAAATTAATTTAGATTTATTAGATAGAGAAAATTTAAAACCACTATGTACATATCAAGATAAAAATGTAGATATTCATAATTTTAGTTTAGAAGTATCAGAAGAAATTTTCTATTTTATATTTAAAAATTCTGTAAATTCAGAACATATGATTACTGAAAATAGTGGCAATGTCGTTTGTCATGTGGCTAATTATAAAGATGATAAAGGATATCAAAGATTTATAGAAAATAGATTCTGTGCAACTTCCCTAATGGAATTGAAACATTTAATTGAACAGGAGAAACTATTAGTAAGTTTTTAATAAAATATAACAAAAAGGAATTAAGCGTGAGGTATAATTATACCCCACGCTTTTTATAGTGTGCCAGGCATGGCAATTAACTAGGTGGTGAAAGTCCACTGTGGGGGTCTGTAGTTACCAACCACTAGCTGAAGACAAGGTATCCACCGTGAGGTGTGAACTGAAGGAAGTCTTAGGCAAAGTTC
>NZ_BHYK01000038.1 GCF_003865095.1 Clostridium tagluense
AAAATCTCTTTAGAAATATCTGACATAAAAATACTCCTCCTTACAATATTTGATAATTAGCTTATCTCAATTATTGCCAAGAAAGAGTACTTTTTATTCTAGTTACACAAAATTATTTATAGGCTCTAATAAGGTCAAAAAAGTATCAAGAATATTAACAGTCTTGATACTTTTTTTATGGAATTTTATAATGTCAGGCTTTTGCAGTAATTTCCCTTGTTAATTATGATAATTTTTATTCTATACATATAGATTATTTGCCATATAGGCCTTGACCACCTGATGCTGGGCTTTGTGATCCGTAAATCTTTGCTCTCTTAGTATTTTTTTGCTGTGAAGACTTTAATTTTTTTTCTTCAATAATTTTTTTCATTAGTTCCATGCTTTTATTCATATCATTTTTCATATTTTTTACCTTCTTTTTTTTATTTTTTACATCTTTTACATTAAAAAACTAACTGATACCTTGCAAATGAATATTTGCAAGGTATGATTTGTTATTTTATTAATCTATTATACCCCAAAAACAGTCCTTTGGGTGATAATATCTATTTTACTCAAAATACATATATCTAAAACATTATCAGCAATCATAAACTTCCAGTTTATCTTATGAAATGTATTTTTTTTAAATCATTTTTAATTTACAATTAATTATTAATTTTGTCACTATACTGACATATATAATTGTTATTATAAGTACATAGAAAGTAATTAATTTTTAATTAAAGTCCCCCTTTAATTAAATATATATTTAACATTACCCCTTAAAGGAACTGGTTAATATAATCAGTTCCTTTTTATTGTATAAAAGTTAGCAAGAAAAAAACTGCTCTCGACTAATAATCCACAAAATAATATGTTTTGTGAACCATATTTGCTAATAACAAACAACTGGAATACCTGCCTCAATATTATCAAATATTACTTTTGCTAAATAGTATGGTGAATTTATGCACCCATGAGACCCATCTGTCTTATATATCTTTCCTCCAAACGCATCTCGCCAGCTTGCATCATGAATTCCTATGCCTCCATTAAAGGGCATCCAAAAGTTAACAGGAGAAACGTACCCTGGACCTCTAAGGACTGCATCACTTTGTTTATATTTTAACTTATAAATTCCTCTTGGCGTTATATGATTAGAACTTGCATTACCTGTAACAACATCTCCCTCTGCTATTAAATCACCGTTTTTATAAAACCATAGATGCTGTTTTGTCAGGTCTATTTCTACATAGGTATTCCCAATATCATTTACACCATAGGAAAGGGCAGTTTGAATATATACCGGATCTTTTGCTATGGTTTGCCCTTCTTTTATGGCTGTAATTAAAGCTTGCGCCTCTTTTACTCTATTAATTGACCAGCCATAATCGCCCCCTCCAATATTTATTGTCTTTCCTGATGATGAAACAAAATCTCTATTCTTACCAACTGTATTGTAATTTTTAGAAAGTCGATCTATATAATTTTTCACTTCTTTTTCATCAAATATGACCTCAAGATTCTCATCAACTGTAAGCCACTTATTTATTGTAGAACCATCTAAAAGTTCTTTATGGTTTCCAAAAGTATAGGTAATTTTTGAAAATACGTATTTGTTAAGCATATTTTTTGTATCTATAATTTTGGGGGAACTGGAAGTATATTGTGGTTTAACGTAGCAATTAATAAACTCCAAATCTATTATAGTTTGTTCCTTAAGTATTGCATCTAATATATGATCATATAAAATGTCTTTATTAACCTTATTTCCATGGACTTCACTTACAATCACATAGCTCTTATCTATATACTTAAAGCTAGGATTTTTAGGCTCAATTAAATTACTATTAACAAAACAAGAGAGAGTGTCCACTCGTTTTTTTAATAGTTGCTTATCATATTTAATTCCTTCTATCATTTTAGATGCATCTGTATTAAAAAATGCTAAAATCCATTTATAAGGATTCTGTCTATCTTTTAATTCTTTAAATTGCCCATCCGAATTATATTTTAAACCAATTTCATTGGCTCTAATTTGTTCATTTTTACCGCCTCGTTCTTTTAGATTTAACGCATAAGTCTGAAGTTTAGATGCCATTTGCTTATTTACTGCCTCCACATTTTTACCTGAAACATTAATGCAATTTATTGTAGAACCAAAATAAAAATGATTCATGAAATATATTGCCATTCCAAAATATATAACAAGTAAAGTAAAAATAGAAATTATAATACCTATAACAATTTTCTTGTGCTGTTTAATTAATCTTATTATTTGCTTTTCTACTTCATTTTCCATAATATTTCACCCCTTTAAATCAAAACAAAATTTATAATAAGTACGCGTCCTTTTTAATCTACATTTCATTTTATGTTCGGACTTACCTACTTAAAACACTTATTATAAATTTTGTTTGTAAAGGGATAATTAATTGTAAAATACTGGTTCTTAGCAAGTAAAAAAGTGGCACAATTTATTTTGCTAGTGTTGACAAGCTTTTTCATCGGGTTATAATAAAAGAAATCAGAATATTTGCTAGGGGTGCACTTGTGCTGAGAAATAGTTTTTACTATTAACCCTTTAACCTGATCTGGATAATACCAGCGTAGGAAAGCTTATTTATAAACATTATACAAATCATAATGATAAATAATATTTATAAATATAAACTACGTGCATATATTCCATTATGGAATATATGCATTTTTTTGTTTAGGCATCTTTACTTACAAAAAATATTGAAGGGAGAACATTATGAAATTTACAGATTACATATTTGAACAAGTAAAGGAATTTTGGAATTCATATTTAGAACATCCATTTGTAAAGGAGATAGGAGAAGGTACCTTAGACAGGGAGAAGTTTAAAAACTACCTTATACAGGATTATCTATATTTAAAAGAATACTCAAAAGTATTTTGCATAGGGCTCGTTAAGTCAAAAACTATGGAAGAGATGAAATTCTATTATAATTCAATAAGAGGAACTATGGAGGATGAGGCAGCGGTTCATATAAAATATTTAGAAGGCTTTGGATTAACTGCAAAAGAAACAGAAAAATGTGAATATGATTTAACAACTACGAGTTATACAAGCTATATGCAAGGTGTAGCACTTACTGGAGATTTAAAGGAAATTGCCCTGGTTACTATGCCTTGTACTTGGAGTTATAGCTACATAGGTAAATATATCAAAAAAACTTATGGATATAATCTAGAGGAAAATTTTTTCAAGCCATGGATTGAAGAATATGCTTCTGATGGCTTTACAAAATTCACTAATGACTGGATAGATTATATAAATGATTTGTGCAAGGATATAAATGAAGAAGAAAAGAAAAAACTATTAGCTATTTTTATGAAATCATGCATGTATGAGTTGAATTTTTGGGATAATGCATATAATTAATGCACTATGAAAAAGGAGAATTACAATGATTATTTTAACTGGACTAGTATCAATAATAATATTTATACTTTATATAATGGATTTACGGAAACATAAATTTACAACAAAAACAATGGTTATAACAGGTATGATGAGTGCACTGTCATATGTTCTATATATGGTGCCACTTGTAAAGTATCCTCAAGGTGGCGGTATAACATTAATGTCTATGCTACCAATCATGATACTCTCTATTCTTTGTGGAAGAACGGCAGGACTTACAGGAGGGATGATATTTGGTCTATGTAAGATTTTAAATGGTGCCGTTATAATACATCCTGTTCAATTTGTACTAGATTTTATACTATCATCCATGGCACTTGGTTTGGCAGATACCTTTGGGCATGATAAAAAATATAAAATAATATGTGGTGGATTATTTGCAACAGGTATTGCGTTGTGTTTTAATATTTTATCTGGAGCATTGTTTTTCGGTCAATATGCACCAAAAGGTATGAATGTTTTATTATATTCCTGTATATATAACGGTTCAAGTGCAGGAGTTGAGGGGCTCATAACATCAGTACTTTTAGTATTAGTACCTATTAAGAGGTTTTTTAAAGGTAGGTCACTATAATAGGTTTTAGATTATAAACCTATTTCTTTTATAATATACTTTTATGATAAAAGCAACAACATCTTAAGTAATTAAATCATCATCTGCCATGCTACAATGTCGTTAAAACCAAAAATTAGGCCATCTATTACTAGTTGTCCTAATTTAATAAGAATAAATAACAATATATAATGTACTATAATAAATATAGATACTTTTAATTTCTATGGCGTATTCTTTTTATTTCCCATTCTATAAATTTAGTTTGTTAAATTTATCATTTCTTTTAAAACACTGATTATAAAATCCCATGTTCTTTCAACAGATGATATGCTTAAATGCTCATATGGAGTATGAATATCATAAACATTTGGACCATAAGAAATAATATCAAGATATGTCATTTTTTCCATAAAAGCACCACATTCAATACCTGCATGTATAGCTATAACCTGGGGATCTAATTGATATTTTTCCCTGTAAACTTTTTTAAATAATTGCAGCACCTCAGAGTTTGAATTATATTGCCACTCTGGGTAATGCAAATCATCAATAAACTTGCAGTTAAGTAAACTTGCAACTGCTTCCATTTGATTTATTATGCAGTATTTTAAACTTTTTATTGAACTTCTAACATCACTTTCGAAAACTATTTCGTTTTCCAAGGTTCTTATAACACCTAAACTGCTAGAACTTTCAACCAGTTCTTTTATATCCATGCTCATTGTGATTATCCCATTTGGAATAAGTAATAAAGAAATAATTGCTTTTTCCATTGTATCCTTAGATAAAACTTTATTTGTTTTGCAGTCACTCTTATTTATTTCAACACAAACTTCTGGGTCTGAGGTTTTAAATTCATTTTTGATTATTGTACTCCATTTATAAATTTCTTTTGTTAAAAAATCTATCTCCTTACACTTAACAAAAATTACCACCTCTGATTCACGTGGAATAGCGCTTGATTTCATACCCCCATTAATCTCTTTTAAATAAATATCAAAGTCTTTTGATAAATCGTATAAAATCCTGCCTATGATTTTATTTGCATTACCCCTGCCTTTATTAATGTCTATACCTGAATGGCCTCCTTTTAACCCTCCAATGTTTATAGAATATGCTAAGTAGCTATCATGAACTTCTTCCCATTCTATTGGAAGTATATGCTTTGTATTTGCACCACCTGCACTGCTTACGAGTAGCTTACCTTCTTCATCTGAATCTAAATTAATTAATATTTTGCCATTTAAATTGCGAGGATCTATTTTCAAAGCCCCACTCATAGTAGTTTCTTCCTCTGTAGTTAAAAGAACTTCAAGTCTAGGATGTTGTATATTATCAGAATCAAGTATTGCAAGGGCATATGCTACTGCTATACCATCATCGCCGCCTAGTGTTGTATTATTTGCATATAACATATCCCCACAAATTCTAAGTTCTATTGGATCTGTCTTAAAATCGTGATTAGTATCTTTATTTTTTTCACATACCATATCCATATGTCCTTGGATAATTACTCCTGGAATATTCTCATAACCTTTAGTTGCAGGTTTTTTAATAATAACATTCAATGCCTCGTCTTGTATTACTTCCAAATTTCTTTCCCTAGCAAATGAAACAAAATAATCACTAATAGCCTTTTCATTACCTGATTCTCTTGGTATTTTAGATATTTCTTCAAAATATTTAAAAGTTAAATTGGATTTTAAATTATTTAATTTTTCTATCACCTGTTTTCACCTATCCTTTTTATGCTTATATATAAATAATAATACCCTTTAACCTTCGTGGCAAGTGGCAAAAAAAATAGTGCCTTAATAGGCACTATGAGACTGTAGAATTACACTCTCAAATACAATGTAACTGTGACTTGTTAAAAAAATCAAATCTTTAACTGATTAAAAATAAAAAGGTGTACTTAACAAAGCTATTTAATTTTGGTACTTTTTATGATATTCTAAATTGCAATAATTAAACCTACAATTAATGCACTTAATATACTTACACAGAAACCACCTATCATTCCTCTAAAAGCAAGTTTTGATAGTTCACCTCTCTTATCTGGACAGAATACTGATATTCCTGATACACATATTCCCATACTTGATATATTTGCAAAACCTGTTAATGAAACTGCAAGCATAAGTCCTGTTCTATAATCTAATGTGCTCATTACTTTACCAAGTTGTCCAAATGCTACAAACTCATTTAACGCCATCTTACTTCCAAGTAATTGTCCTGCAAGTAATATTTCTCCACTCGGTACACCCATTAAATAACCTATTGGTGCAAATGCATATCCAAGTATCCCTTCCAGTGATGCTCCAAAGATTCCAAGAAACCCATTAACCATTGCAACTAGTGCTACTATTGCTATAAGCACTGCCCCAATTCCAAGAGCCATATTAAGTCCTGCAGATGCTCCTTCTGAAATAGCTGATATTAAGTTTTTATTATTACCCTTATTATCTATTTTTAAATTATCTATTTCATTAACTCCTTCTACCTCTGGAACTAATATTTTAGAGATAATTATACTTCCAAGTGGCACTAATGTACTACCAATTAAAAGATATTCCATAGGTATTCCAAGACCAACATATCCCATTATTACACTAACAGACATACTCCCCATACCTGATATAAGCACTAGCATTATTTCACTTTCAGTCATTTTAGGTAAATACTTGCTTACAAGTAATGGTGAATCTGTTTGCCCTAAAAACATGTTTGCTACTGCAACAAAACTTTCTACTTTGCTTGTCCCAATAACTTTTTGTATTGCTCCACCTATTATTTTAACAACAAAGCCTATAACTCCTAGATAAAATAAAGCTCCAACCAATGCTGATACAAATATTATGTTACCTAATACTTGTATACCAAATACCATTCCCGTTGGTGCCGCAGCATCTGCTAATGATCCAAATACAAATTTCAAACCCTGGCTACCATAGTTTAAGACATTACTAACCCCATCTGATACATTTTGTATAACTATTCTTCCCAATGGAACTTTAACTAATAAGAATGCCACTACAAATTGTATAACAAATGCCTTAATAATTAGTTTCTTATTAATAAGGCCCTTATTATTTGATACTAAATATAAAATGCCCAGTAAAATTATAATTCCTAATAAATTTCTTGTTATTATCATAAATTTCCTCCTCTTTTTAATGCGTACCTTTAGATACTTATTCTTTTCCCTTTAGAATTCTCCAAAAAAAAATAACAAGTCAATACGCTAGTCCATTTTTTTAAATGTCTTATTAGATTATTTTATACACCTATTTTTATAATCTTATAATATTATTATACCTTAGGTTTATAGATATCAGTGTTTTTTTTGAATAATCTGTCGAATTTAATATTAAAAACTAAGTTTCTAAAAAAAATATTACATTTTATTGTATTGTTTTTTGAAAATTCAAAAAAAGCCTACCCATAGATTACTCTATGAAATAAGCTTATGTTATTATATATATTTCTTTATTTACTAATACAACTGTGTTAATTTTCTATTAGAATTAGCTTTTAATTAAATTTTCTACAACTTCCGTAAATATAATTCCAATAGCTGTTGCTCCAGCATCAGGATGATCTAAACTTCTCTCACCAACATAAGTTGCTCTTCCTTTAGATGCCACTATTTTCTTTGTATTCTCGGCACCTATTACAGCCTCTTTTGCACTTTTCTTCATGGCCTCTAATATTTCTTCATCACCATTAGCACTGACCTTAAGTGATTCTATTGCAGGAATCAAAGCATCAAGTAATGTTTTATCCCCCAGTTTAGCTCCACCTATTTTTTGTATTCCATCAGCTGCACTTTGAAGTATTTCTGCAAATTCTTTTAAACTTAATTCTAATTTTCCGTTGGCATATTTACCTGCGCTTCTAAATGCTGATCCCCAAATTGGACCTGACGCACCGCCACAATGCTCTGTAATTATCATTCCGCAGCCTTTTAAGAACTTTCCAATATCTTCATTTGAAATATCTTCCCATTCACTTCTTAGTTGTTTAAAACCTTTGGATAATGACATTCCAAAGTCACCGTCTCCTGCTGGAGAATCTAAATCACAAAAATATACTTCATTTCTTATTATTATGTCACACATATTATTTACTATATTAACAATGTCCTTTGTTATCAACTTATTCATTTGCTATTCCTCCAATTTTTCTCTAGTACACAATTAGGTACATTAGATTATCTAATATTTTTTATTAAATCATCTTCTGAAATGTCGTTAAAACTTTAAAGCTGGAGTATCAGTTGGGAAATCTAGAAGGCCTTTAAGCTTATCATTTAACTTAAGTACAGAAATTGATGCACCAGCCATATCTATTGCCGTCATATAGTTTCCAATTAATGTCCTATAAACTTTAATATTTTTATCTTCTAAAATTTTATTTGCAGAACCATTTAGAATATATAATTCTTGCAGTGGCGTAGCACCGAACCCATTTACTAATAACGCGATTTCATCCCCAGACTCACATTTTAGATCTTCAATAATTCGTGTAAGCATTTTGTCTGCTAATTCATCTGATGATACTATTTTTTCCCTTGCTATTCCAGGTTCTCCATGAATTCCTACACCAAATTCCATTTCGTCTTCACCTAATACAAAAGTTGGAGTTCCCTTTGCTGGTACTGTGCAAGAAGTAAATGCAAATCCAATTGTCCTAACATTTGCAATAGCTTCTAGGGCTGCATCCTTAACCTCTAAGAGATTCATTCCTTGTTCTGCCGCGGCTCCTGCAATTTTATGGATTAGTACTGTACCTGCCACCCCTCTTCTGCCCACTGTATAAAGACTATCTTTAACAGCCACATCATCATTCACATAAACTTTTTCAACTTTTATATCGTCATCTTCTAAGGCCATTTCTGCTGCCCCGTCGAAATTCATACAATCTCCTGAATAGTTCTTTATAATTAAAAGTGTTCCTTTTTTGGACTGAGTTTCTATTATTGAGTTATAAACTTGTATGGTAGATGGTGATGCAAAAACATCGCCACATACTGCTGCATCCAACATTCCAGTGCCAACAAATCCTGCATGTGCAGGCTCATGACCACTTCCGCCACCACTAATAAGACTTACCTTGTTCTGATTTAAGTTTTTTCTTTTTATTATTTTATATTTTTTACTAAGTACTAATTTATCTGGATGTGCTTTTACCATTCCTTTACACATTTCTAAAACCATATCGTCAACATTATTTATTATCTTTTTCATTATTCTCCTCCAAGTATGTTAGCTGTAAGTATTGCTGCATATACATCCTGGGCAGTTACCTTAAAAGGCATATTATACATTGACTCTCCATCTGCACAAGAAAGTTTTGCAACTTCCATTAACCTAGCTTCATTTATTTCATTAACTCCAAGATCTTTTAAACAAGTTGGCAGTCCCATAGACTTACAATAAGCAAGTACAGTATCTATTTCCTGCTTTGGTGCATTTTCTAG
The DNA here is from genome assembly GCF_003865095.1 of Clostridium tagluense. Taxonomy (GTDB): domain Bacteria; phylum Bacillota; class Clostridia; order Clostridiales; family Clostridiaceae; genus Clostridium_AD; species Clostridium_AD tagluense. The sequence goes on from NZ_BHYK01000038.1 coordinate 9,478, forward strand.
TACTAAATGAACTATTGTTCCGAAGGCTACTTTCTCACCATGATAATATTTATGAGTTTCTTCTAGTACAGTTAATCCATCGTGTATGGCATGAGCTGCAGCCAAACCGCCACTTTCAAAGCCAAGTCCACTTAAAAGTATATTAGTTTCTATTATGTTTTCAAGAGCCTTAGTTACTACATTCGCATCGCAAGCCGCTTTAGCCTTAACAGAATCTTCAAGTAAAGTCTCATAACATAGCTTTGCCATTGCAAAAGCTGCCTTTGTACTTTTTCCACCAGAATTTACCGTTGCAAAAGACCTTAAACATGACCTAGCTTCAAAATAAGTAGAAAGTGCATCTCCCATTCCCGAAACCAAAAATCTTGTGGGTGCTTTTGCTATTATTTCTGTATCAACTAGGATAACATTTGGGCTATTTAAATACATATACTCTTGAAATTCACCATTTTCCGTATAAATCACTGATGAAGAACTGCAAGGTGCATCTGTTGCTGCAATTGTAGGTATAACAATTACAGCTTTATGTTGATAATGTGCAACTGACTTTGCTGTATCAATAGCTTTTCCGCCACCTAGTCCTACAAAAACATCGCATTCATTTTCAACTGCTAATTTTCTTAGTCTTTCAATTTCATTTATTGTGCATTCGCCTTTGAACTCACCATATACAAGCTCAAAATCTCCTTTTTCTAATGTTTTATCTAATTGCTTTTGGACTCTTGCTTGATCATCTTTATGAGCCACAAATAATACTTTTTTGCCGTAAGCGGTTACATAATCCCCCAAATTACATAATTCTCCTTGACCTTGAATATATTTTGAAGGTGATATTAACATTTTTTTCATTATTAATCCGCTCCTTATTAATCTGATTTAATTTTCTAACTTGTCTAAATTATAAACCCCACTGCTTAAAATTTCATTGGATTAAATTGCATTCATATGGAATGTAGTCGCTTACTTTATGTAAAATTTCATAGTACTTTTTTGTACTTACTCTTGAAATAGAAAAAAACAGCACTAATTTAACTTAGTACTGTTTTCCTAGATTATATTTATTTCTATATACGGCGGGTGTTATCCCTTCGATTTTTTTAAATACCTTTATAAAATAACCACAATCCTCGAAACCCAAATCAATGGATAAATTTATTATTGGAATATCCGATGTTTCAAGGAACTCCTTAGCCTTTTTAATTCTCACCTTATTTATATATTTAGAGAAATTATCGCCAACGTCTTTTTTAAAAAGCTTGCTAAAATAACTAGGACTAATGTTACATAGCGATGCCATATCAACAAGTGTAATTGACTCACTATATCTCTTTTGTATATATTCCAATGCTGGTTTTAAAACATTATTTTTACCATCTAATATTTTATTACTTGTATCTTCACTAATATCTGATTTGCTAACACTTAAGCCATTAACTTCCTTTAAATCCTGTTCCACTTTTCCCAATTTTAAATTTGTCTTCTTAAATGAACCAACAGTTAAAACCTTTTCATTGATTTTATTTGAAATTATTTTTAATAAAGCTTCCTCCACGATGTAGTTGCTAATATGAAAAATCATGCTAGCAACCGATTTCACTCGACCTATGGTCATTATAGGTAACTTTTCATATAAGCGTTTCATTTTGGCTTCTTCTTCTAAATTCGCCTCAAAATATTTATTATTAACTATTTGCTCCAAATTTTCCTTTTCTTCCTCATTAACAATAACTTGTCCTGCCATTACCGCACCAAAGTATTGTCCATCTACTATAATAGGAATAGCAAAATCTAAAACCCCTACATGACATGTATATATGTATGGTTGTTGTAATCTAGCAGCCTCAAGGCCTCCTCTAGAGTCACATTTTTCACATAGCTTACTTAAGTCTGAATTCGATTTTATGAATTCACAAAATTCGCTACACTTACTATGCTGGGTAATCGGTTTTCCTGTATAATCCACAGTTACCATAGCTATACCTGTTACCTCTGATATTTCATCCTGAATTTTTTGAAAGTTATCTACATTAATAATCTCATCTAGATGTAACAAAGCGTTTTGCAAAATACTTCCTCCAATCATTAATAAAGGTACTATATTAAATCATCTCTAAATTTCATATTATATATTTTGATTTTAAGAGTGTACATAAGCTTTTTTCATACCTATTCTTCTATATAAGAAAGATTACAATTCCCTGCACAACCTGCTCAAAGCCATCGTCTTCTAGTGTGGACTTGTTATATATAGTAATACCTATATTATAGCATACGCAGATAATACTATAATAAGATTTTGAAATTCAATTATAGAACAACAAATACAGTATAATCCCTTGCTTATTTTTAGCAGTTATTAGGCACATCATCAAAATTTGGAGTAAGTAGCTTACTTAGGTTGCAAGTTAGAGCAACTGTGGTAGCTTTTTTTATCTTAAGTTCAATCTCATCAATCCCCCTTGCTCTAATAAAGATAATAAGAACATCATCTTTATTTGTACTCCTTATAGTAATAAACCCCCTGTCACTTAAATAATAGAGAGCTGCAATTATCTCACACTTGTTTGCACCTACTATTTTATATTCTTGCCTTGTAATATCTTTGTAATTGCAAATACAAAATAAATATTCATATAACTCAAATAAAATTTGAATTCTAATTAAATCTCTTTCTATCTGTAGCATAAATTAAATCATCTCCTGCGGAGCTGCATATTACAGCCGTGTAACTCCCACTTATAGAAATAGGCCACTTTCCTTCTGAAATGTCATTAAACACCTATCTTTGATTAAGCCACTGAGTGAAAGTTAGTTTAGACCATTCACCTGCAGGCTCAGGCGCATACCCAGGATTCAATGGAATTCCAGGAATAATTGGTGCAACCGGCATAATTTGAGGCCCAATATCAAGTGGCGCCTTTGTGAACCCTATACCGCCCACTACAGGTCCGCTAGTACTCCAAGCTACAATCCTACCCTCTCTATCTAAAAGGTTAGTACCCCTGAGCCCACCAATCCATATTCTAGATTTCGTTGCCCAAACATAATTGTTATATACATATGCTACCCATTTTAAATCTTTATCAAATACATTACTATACTCTAATAACCACCCAACAAAGTTAGCCCTTTTATCATATAAAGGCTCCATTATAATCCGCATTAACTGTACCTCCACTCTTTTCTTCTTTGTTTATAACAGGTATTAGCAAATCTTCAAATATATTTGAAACTGCAAATTTACCAGTTTCAATAAGATAATTTTCCACTTCCTCCATACCTCGACCTAAAACATAAGCAGAAACTGTTTTGTCTCTTTCTATGTTAAAAAAAATCCATCTTCTATAGTATATGAAATAAAGAGCTGCAATTATTTCAATTCTACAGTCATTAGGAATCTCATAATCAATATTACTGCACACTTCATATCCGTAAGTAAAGAAGTCCCTATATAATTGAAATAATAAGTTATATCTAAGCAATCTACGTTTTTCAAATATTAATAAATCCATAAAACACCTCATACAATTATGTATTTAGGTATATTCCTAGTTATTTTTCCCAAGGCACCTTATATATAATATGCATATTATATATAAGGTGCCTATGTTCTTTAATATATTGGATACGAATTTTTAACTTTTGTTAAATTAAATCATCTTCTGCGAAGCTACAATATTAACCATATTATTAATAAATAAGTACTAAATTTAAATAACAAAAAACTATAGTGCATCATATACTGTAATTGTAAATACTTTTAGGAGTTAATTTAATGTATATTGATGAAGATTCTATTAAATCTTATAATCAAAGATATATGTATGAACCAGATACTGAATATCTTCCACTGGCGTATCAATACAGGCAAATAGGTCCTCAGGGCATGCCACCTTCTGGACCTCCAAACTTTACACCAACTGAACCTAAATCACAACAATTTGGCGCTACTCCTCTGTCTATAGACTCAGGGGCAATTAGACCTTGCATATATAGCTTTGTATATATATGGCCAAGAAGAGGCAACGGATTTTGGGCATGGCTTGTATTCGTGGGCCCTAGATCTGTAGCAGGCTTTCGCTTTAATAGAAATACTTGGAGATATTTTGGAATGGATTTAAGGGATATTCGTAGTTTCCAATGCTTTTAAAATACTATAGATTAGGAGTTTAAATAGGAATGGAGGTGGAAAATGATACAGTTTAAATCTTTTAGTGGTTTCATTACCATGATTAATGATTTTTGGATAAATGAAAGTGGAGAAGGTGCAGGATGTTATAAATTAATGTCTGTAGAGGATGAATTTGGAACTGTAGTAAATTTCGTGGTGACACCGGTGACTTATTTCGTAGACCATGTAATGGTTAGATTAGGAGATAATATAACTGGATTTTATGATGCAAATGCACCTGTCCCTATGATTTTTCCTCCACAATTTCAAGCAATTGTTATGGCAATAAATACACCATATCAAAATGTGAAAGTAGACTATTTTAACAGTCAATTGGTGAGTAGCGATAATTATTTAAAATTAAACATTGCCCCTTATACTCAGATAGTATTGGAAAACGGGCAAGCCTTTACCCGAAACCCTGCAAACCGAAACCTAATTGTTGTCTATGGCGCTACTACAAAAAGTATCCCAGCCCAAACCACTCCCTATAAAATTATTGTTATGTGTTCGATGTCCTGAAAAAATTTACTTATTTTTTTTCATGATTAGCTATCCTTATTTAAATCAATTAAGCTTTTATTAATTTCTATATTTTGCGCGAAATACTTGAGTATTCGCGCATTTGTTTGCTCTGCAAATTCTTTTTTATCATACAATCTCTTTATATATTTTATTAGCTTCCTTATATTTTCTTTTTTTTCTCAAGGTGCTCAGCCCACCGTCAATTCTAAACTATTTCATGACATGCAACAAAGTGACCTTTTGTAACTTCCTTCAATGTTGGTACTTTATATTTACAAATTTCACTAGCATATGAACACCTTGTGTTAAATTTACATCCTTTTATAAGGTTATCTCCATTTGGTATTTCATCCTTCATTATTATTCTAAACTTTTTCTCTCTTGGATGAGTTTTAGGTATTGATGAAATTAAACACTTAGTATATGGATGTTTAGGATTCAAAAATAACTCCTCTGCATAAGATTCCTCTACAATATTACCAAGATACATAACTCCCACCCTGTCACAAAAATACCTAACTAAACTTAAGTTATGAGATATAAAAAGATAGGTTAAATTCATCTCCTTTTTCAAGCTATCCATAAGCATAAGAATTTGTGCTTGTATAGATACATCTAATGCGGAGGTAGGTTCATCACATACCAAAAACTTAGGCTTAAGAGCTAATGCTCTTGCTATTACAATCCTCTGTCTTTCCCCTCCACTAAACTCATATGGATACTTATCAATGCATTCGCCTCTTAAACCACATAACTCTAATATTTTCTTAATTTCAACCCTAGCTTCTTTTTCATCTACAAGTCCATGCTTTAGCATACCTTGTTTAATTATACTTCCTATATTCATATAAGAATCTAATGATGAATAAGGGTCTTGAAATATCTTTTGCATTTCTTTCCGACTTATACTATATTTATTTTCTACATCATAAATTAGGTTTCCATCGAAACTTAAAGTCCCTCCTACTTTAGGTATCAAATTTAATATAGCTCTACCTGTTGTAGATTTTCCACAACCTGATTCTCCCACAAGTCCATATACTTCCCCTTTATTAATGTTAAAAGAGACCCCATCCACAGCCTTAACCACTCTATTATTTCTCTTGAGTACCCTTCTACTATCATTAAAATAGCACTTTAAGTTTTTAACTTCTAACAATGTATTTTTTCTAAAGTCTATATTTTCCATCAAAGTTTACCTTCTTCTTCTAAATCATATTTAAAACAACTAACATCATGCCCACTTTTTATGGTTTTTAATTGAGGTTTACACCTCTTGCATATATCCATAGCATAATCGCACCTATTAACAAATTTACATCCCTCTGATAGCTCGGAAAGTTTAGGTACCTTACCTTTAATACACTTAAGCGGTTCCCCTTTTTTAAAATCCTCTGGCCTAGAATTCATTAACCCCATGGTATATGGGTGAATAGGATTATCAAATATTTCTTCTACAGGAGCCTTTTCAACTACGTTTCCTGCATACATTACCATAACTTCATCACTAACTTCACATATAACACCTAAATCATGAGTTATAACAATCACAGACATATTTAACTTATCTTTAATATCATTAATTAAATCAAGTACTTGAGCTTGCACTGTTACATCCAGTGCTGTTGTAGGTTCATCTGCTATTAAAAGTTTTGGTGTACAGCATAAAGCCATAGCTATCATAACTCTTTGACACATTCCACCACTAAGCTGATGAGGATACTCATTTATAATCTCCTCTTCTCTTTTTATTCCAACAAGTTTTAACATCTCTATAACTCTCTTTTTATTCTGAGCACCTGTTATGTTTCTATGTACTTTTAGTATCTCACCAATTTGATTTCCTATCTTAATCACTGGATTTAAGGATATCATAGGTTCTTGAAATATCATTGAAATTTCATTTCCCCTAACCCTATTCATATCTAACTCTTTTAAATCCAACAAATTTATTCCTTCAAATAAAACTTCACCATTCTCTATTAATCCATTTTGTTTTTCAATAAGTCTCATTATAGACATAGCTGTTACACTCTTTCCGCATCCTGACTCACCAACTATACCTAATACCTTTCCTCTTTTTAGCTTAAAGCTAACACCATCTACAGCCTTAAATTTCCCTCCGCTCACTTTAAAACTAGTAGTTAAATCTCTTACCTCTAATATATTGTCCTCCATATAGTTCACTACTCCTTTGCATTAGGCTTGATAACATTCCTTAATACATCGCCCATGAAATTGATAGAAAGTATAGTCAAAAATACCATTACACCTGGTGGTGCCCATTCCCACCAATACAGCATAAGAGATCTCATGTTTCTAGCGGTAGAAAGCATATTTCCCCAACTTGGAATAGGTTGTTTTACACCCATTCCTAAATAACTAAGACCCGCTTCTGCCAATATAGCTCCTGCAATTCCTAAAGTAGCGTATACAATTATAGACGAAATAATATTAGGAATAATATGTTTAAATATTATGTCTATAGAGTCCATACCAATACACCTTGCAGCCTCTATAAACTGCCTCTCCTTTAATGCAAGAACTTCACCCCTGACAATTCTAGCAATAGTTGTCCACCCCAAGAAACCTATTATTATAACAGAATTCCATATACTAGGGCCTATTAAAGATGCAAGGATTATAGCTATTATGAAAAAAGGAAGACACATGAAAATATCTAAAAGAACCATTATCACCATATCTATGGCACCTCCAAAGTAGCCAGCAGTAGCCCCCAAGATAACGCCTATTGTTACAGATATAAATGTTGCCCCCATTCCAACTGCTAGTGAAATTCTTCCCCCATAAATTAATCTCACAAAAATATCTCTACCTAAATCATCTGTTCCAAGTAAGTGTTCTAAACTTGGAGGTGTGTTTGATATAGCTGTATTTATCTGATCCCTATCCACAGTAATTAATAACGGAGCAAATACAGAAATTAAAACAACTACAGTTAAAAAAATTACTGCAAATACTACCCTCTTATTCTTTAATAACAACTTAAATTTTTTATTATTTATCTTCATAAAATTTCACCATTTTCCTTAACAACGTTTCGGAATGAAAACTTTCCTCTTTTATAAATAGCAGTAAACTACTTAAGTCTTATCCTTGGATCTACAATGCAATAAACAACATCTGAAAATAAATTTGCTATTAATATACACGTTGAAAGCATCATTGCACATCCCATTACTAAAGGATAATCCCTATTAGATATGGACTGATAAAATAAGGTTCCCATACCAGGCCAAACAAATATAGTTTCAATTAGTATAGTTCCAGAGAATATATATCCAAGTGATATACTTAATAAAGTAACTATTGGTATTAGTGCATTCCTAAAAGCATGCTTATAAACAACTATCCTTTCTCTTAATCCCTTGGCTCTAGCAGTTCTAATATAGCTTTGACTTAAAACATCTAGCATAGATGACCTAGTGTATCTCATAAGAGATGCCACCTCTATAACAGTCATTGATACAACTGGTAAAATCATATGTTTAACTATATCAATAAATTTATCAAAACCAGATAAATCATCACCAATATTTGATATTCCACATATAGGTAACCATCCTAAATCCATAGCAAAAACTTTTATTATAACAAGAGCTATAAAAAATCCTGGTACAGATATGCCTATAAAGGCTAATATTGTAAGCATCCTGTCTTTAATTGAATCTTGATTTACTGCTGATGCTATACCTAAAGGTACTGCTATTAATGTAGTCAAAATTAAAGTAATAATAGCTAATAAAAACGTATTTGCTATTCTCCTTTTTATTATATCTGTAACTGGTTCATTATATCTTATAGAAGTGCCCATATCTCCTATTAATACTTTACCCATCCACTTTGTATATTTTATATATATTGGGTCATATTGACCCATAGCCTTTAGTGCTGCTTCCTTATCTGAAGCTGAAATACTAATTTGTCCTTCAACTATATTAGTATAAGGATCTCCTGGAGCAATATTTATAAGGGTAAATATAATTATAGATAACCCAATAAACACTGGAATCATTGTTAAAATCCTTCTCAAAAAATATCTACTCATATTCTATAACCTCTGAATTCTTAATTTAGACTGTTGCATAAAATAGTTGCCTTTTTAACAGAAAAACTTCTCTTATAAGGCAACATAATCTATTTTTTTTAACAAATATTATTTTATTTTTTTATTATCTACATACCAATCTTTAGCATATATATAATATGCCGGTTGAGCGTTCTTAAAGTTCTTAATCTTAGTATCTACAACCATTAAGCTGCTCCAATGATAAACATATATAACTGGTAATTCATTGTTTAATTCTAAAGCTACCTGATTAAGTATAGGTTTTCTCTCATCCTTTGTCATAAGTTTAGAAGCTTTTAATAAAAGCTCATCAACTTTTTTATTATTAAATCCTGTATAATTATATCCATTTGGAGGAGTTAAAGTCGAAAGATAACTTGGTGATAAATCTCCATCATAGAAATTACCGTTTCCCATTAAAAACGCATCAAAGTTTGCACTTTTAACATCAGTAGTCATAGCTGCAAATTCCATAGGTTTAAGCTCTATTTCTATACCAATATCCTTGAAATTTTGTTGCACTATTAATGCATACTTAGTTTTTGCGTCATCACCTGATTTATATCTTAAAGTAAACTTAAACGGTTTTCCGTTATAATACATTTTCTTTTCTGCTTCCTTGTATTGCCATCCACTTTCTTTTAAAAGCTCCATAGCTTTTTTAGGATTATATTTATATTCATTTAATCCCTCTGGATGAGCCCAGAAGTTTGATGGGAATGGATTATTTGCAATTTCTCCATGACCATTTAAAACATCTTTTACAATTGACTCACGGTTCATAGCATAAGAAAATGCTTGTCTTACTTTTTTATTACTAAATTGAGGTTTTCTTAAATTTAATCCCATATATTGATATGCATTATTTACTATTTCTTCTACTTTAAAGCCTTGGTTCTTATAAGCTTCTTGTTCTTCTTTTGTGATGTCTCCTACGCCCATTATATCAACTTCTTTATTAGCAAGCTGTGCATCAGCCGTATCTGAACTAACTAATTTTAGTATATATTTATCTATATTAGGCTTTCCACCCCAATAATCATTATTAGCAACAAGTTCAACCCCTTGGTCTGGAGTGAATTTTCCTAATTTAAATGAACCTGTTCCTATTGGATTTCTTATTAAATTAGTATCCTTTTGTACAGTTTCTACATTACTTTTATCCCAAACATGTTTTGGAATTATTGTCATCATATAACCAAAGTTCATTAAAGATGAGCCGTATACATTTTTAGTAGTTATTGATACAGTATTACCATCTATCTTCTTAACCCCTTCAAGGTCCTTAGATTTACCTGCCTTAAACTCATCATAACCTTTTATGTTATTAGCAAACATTGTATAAGGTCCATTATATTTAGGATTAGAAACGAAATCAAAAGTAAACTTTACATCATCAGCAGTAAAAGGTTTACCGTCATGCCATTTTACCCCTTTTCTTATTTTAAAAGTTACAGTTTTTTTATCATCTGAAACCTTATAGGATTCAGCAAGTCTTGGTTTTAATTCCATTTTCTCATCTAAACCTAGCAACCCTTCATAAATCATCAAATTGACCTTTGCATCATCATTAAAAGTAAAAAAGGCTGGCATAAATATACCTTCTGGAGCTGATGTAATAGCTTCCTTAACAACCCCTCCTTTTTTAATCTCCTGTTTTTCACTTTTTTTTACATTTGCTTGATTTTTGTTACCGCAACCAGTAAATACTAGAGAAATTACCGTTACAGCAGCTAAAATCTTACATAGTTTTCTTCTCATGGAAAATCCCCCTCGAATTTAATGTAATTTTTGGAATTATTTTGGCCCATTCCGCGTTTTATTATATAGCCTTGGTAATATATTGTAAAGTTTTTCCGCATTTTGTTTTTCAATACAATTTATGTATCTTATAGTTTTTTTCAATACATGCATATAACAAACACAAGCCACAAGCAAACTAATACCCATTTATAGCTAATAAATAGTACTAAGGTAACTGTGACTTGTTAAAAAATTAAAATTATAATTATTGCAGCACAAAATGCCCTTCTGATACTTCTACCAACTGACTTGCTTTTTCCAAAAGATCATCATTAATTGGATTATACTTGATACGAGTTCTCTTTTGCGCGCACTCTAGGCCTGGAACAAGTATTGCTGAAAACAATGCTTTGGTATAAGGATGAATGGGATTTCGATATAATTCCTTAGTTTCAGCCAGTTCAACAATTTTCCCATGATACATAACACCTACTCGGTTGCATACATATTTCACCATTGCTAGGTCATGTGAAATAAATAAACATGTCAGGCCGTTTTCTCTTTGAAGTTTTTTGAATAAATTGATAATCTGCGCTTGAATCGAAACATCTAAAGATGCAATGGGCTCATCCGCAATTATGAATTCGGGATCTACGCTAAGCGCCCGTGCAATTCCTACACGTTGCCTCTGTCCACCTGAACATTCAAAGGGATAGTAATCCTGATAAATTTTATCTAGTCCCACTAAATTCATAAGCTTATAAACTTTCTCCCTGCGCTCTTCTTTATTCTTATACAATTTTTGAATTATAAGAGGCTCCTCAATAATTTCTTTTATTGTCATTCTTGAATTTAGAGCCGAAGTTGAGTCTTGAAATATGATTTGCATATTTCTATTTATAAATTTTTTTTCAGCTCTATAAATTTTACGATCTGATATAAGCTTTCCCCCATAATAAATTTCTCCCCCTGTTGGCTTATAGATATTAATAATGCTTCTACCCGTTGTTGACTTACCTGAACCTGATTCACCCACTAGTCCCAATATTTCTCCTTTGTAAATATCGAAAGATATATCATCAACTGCCTTACTTACAGTATTTCTATCTAATTTAAAATATTGTTTTAGATTTTTCACTTCTAATATTTTTTCAGTCTTCATTTTGCATCACCCTAAATTCTTTAAATCTAATGGGTGGCTTTATTTTTGGAGCATCTTTATGCAGCAGCCAAGTTGCAGCACTATGGGTATCGCTGATTTTAAACATAGGTGGCTCAGCTAGGTAATCTATCTTCAATGCATATTTATTTCTCTGTGCAAAGGCATCACCTTTGGGAGGATTCAATAAACTCGGTGGCATTCCTGGTATACAATTTAAATTTTCTGCGTCAGAATCCATATTAGGTAAAGAACAGATTAATCCTAAGGTATAAGGATGCCGTGGATCATAAAAAATATCTTTGCTAGTACCTATTTCAACGATTTTCCCAGCATACATAATTGCAATCCTTTGGGCTAATTTGGCAACAACTCCTAAATCATGTGTGATAAATATGATTGATATCCCAGTTTTTATTTGTAATTCTTGAATAAGTTCTATTATTTGTGCTTGAGTAGTTACGTCTAAAGCAGTGGTTGGTTCATCAGCAATTAATACTTTTGGTTTGCAGGCCAGTGCAATTGCAATAACACTTCTCTGTATCATTCCTCCAGAGAGCTGATAGGGATACTGATGGAATCTTTTTTCTGCATGGTCAATCTTAGCAAGCTCCATAAGCTCTATACTTTTCTTTTTTGCCTCACTTTTGCTAATCTTTTGATGAATCAAGACCGCTTCCATAATCTGTTTGCCAATAGACATAGTAGGATTTAAAGAAGTCATAGGATCTTGAAGGATCATAGATATCTCACTGCCTCTAACCTTATCCATAGATTTGCCTTCTAAATTTATTAAGTTCTCTCCATTAAGAATAACTTCTCCACTTTTTATACAGGCATTCTCTGGAAGTACCCGTAAAATGCTTTTACATAATACTGATTTTCCGCAGCCTGATTCTCCAAGTATGGCTAAAACTTCTCCTTTTTTAAGAGAAAAAGAAACATCTCTAACCGCTTGCACCTCACCTGCTTTAGTTAAAAAGCTTACAACTAAATTATTTACTTCTAACAAATCCTTCATATTCGCTCCTATTCTTTAGAAACCACAAAGGAGCCATAGGCACCATTGTGGTTTCACTCTGTTTTCTAAATTTTCTACTCAATTGTCCAATCTGAAATATTCCAAAATATACCCACACCATGATGTCCCAAAACTGTTTCTGTGGTGATTCCTTTTATATTAGGCTTTGCACCATATAATGCATCTATATAAGCTATAAATGTATATGGCATATCCTTGGTTAATTCAATTTGGAATTCCTTATAATATTTTAATCTTTCAGCCTTCACATCAGTTTCTCTTGCTTTGCGTAATAACTCATCAACTTTAGTATTTGAATAGCTACTGTAGTTATTACCTTTACCCGTTACAAACACTTTATAAGTGTGATCATCCGGGTCAAAAGGACTCCCCCATCCAATAAGATGCGCGTCTTGATTTTCCCAATCGATTTTTGACAGTACCGCCACCTTCATATTTACACCAATCGCCTTAAACTGTTGAGAACAGATATTCGCCATATCTACTCTGACCTGATCTCCTTCTTGGCAGTTGATAGTAAATGACAATTTTTTATCCTTTTTTATATATATACCGTCCGGGCCAAGCTTCCAACCCGCTTTTTCCAACTCTTTTTTTGCTTTTTCCGGGTTATAGTCAAATTTCTCCATGTTAAGATCATTATATTCTCCAACCTGAATTGGTGAGTAGGCTACTTTTCCATGACCTAATAAAACGCTGTCCAAAACAGCTTTTCGATCAATAGCATAACTTAAAGCATTAGGTAATTCTCTATTTTCTTTAAATAGAGGACTATTAAAATTATACAAAATTCCTCTATAATCAGATGTTTTCATATCATAGATAGTAATGCCCTTATTATTTTCAAATTGCGCTGCATCCTGGGGTGTAATCTGTGCTAAATCCAATTCTCCGGATTTTAATTGCAGTGCTCTTGCTTTGGTATCCTGCACAATTTTAAAAATCACTTTATCAATTTGTGGTTCTTTTTTGTAGAAATCTTTATTTTTTACAAGTGTAATACTTTGTCCTTTATCCCAGCTCTCCATTTTAAATGGGCCAGTTCCCGTTGGTGATTGATTGAATTTATCTGTTGCAATATCTTTTCCTTCTAGTAGGTGCTTAGGTAAAATACCAATTGTCAAATAATCCAGCATAGCTACATTGGGTGCTTTTAAAGTTATTTTTAAGGTAGTCTTGTCCACTACTTCAATCTTTGTAATATCTTCATAGTTAGATGCTATTTCCGAAGAATTTTTAGGATTCATAATGGTTTCCAGGGTAAACTTCACATCTTCCGCCGTAAAAATTTTACCATCATGCCATTTAACATCATTTCTTAACATAAAAGTATATGTATTGGTAGCTTTATCAATGGTCCAGCTTTTTGCAAGTCCTGGAATAACCTTATTGTTTTTGTCATGTGCAGTAAGTCCACTGAAAATCAAGGAATTAATTTCTCCATGTTCATATAATGCTGGATTAATACTTGAATAATCCCCACTTCCATAAACTAAAACCTTTTCATTAGATGCTGTTTTATCCCCACCACAGCCAACCAATAAAACTATACTCATTACCAGTGTAAATCCCAAAATAATCATTTTTTTTAATTTCATCATTATCCCCCTAAATGTTTGTTATTTAAATTTGCATTGTATATTGAAAGTAATATCGACACTTTATGTCTTTATAAGTTGCTAAATTCTTTATTGTTTTTCTTCCTTACATAATCCCCTATATTTGTGATGCAAACCAATGTAACCACCAAAAATATACCTGGAATCAAGATAATCCACCAATAATTTGATAATAATGCTTTCTCTGAAAGTGAGAGCATGCTACCCCATGATATAATTTCAAGCGGAAGACCGATTCCTAAAAAGCTCAAAGTTAATTCTATTGCAATGGCGCTTCCAACATTGGTTACCACCATAAACATTATTGCTGAAATGAAATTTGGTATCAGATGCCTCTTTAAAATATAAAAAAATTTACCACCTGCACACTTTGCTGCTAAAATATATCCACTATTTCTAGTTTTCCTTACCTCACTTCGTACAATCTTAGAAATATTCATCCAACTAGTAACACCAATTACAATTGCTATGGATACTGGATTTGCCTTACCTATCATTGCTTGAATGAAAATCACGATTAAAATAGATGGTATAATGAGTAGTATTTCAGTAAATCGCATCATCATATCATCTATAAGTTCTGACGCAACCCCACTTATGCTTCCATATACAACTGCCATTGTAGTTGATATTATTGTAGCAAATACCCCGATAAATAAAGAGATTTTACCACCATACCAAATCATAGTAAAAATGTCTCTTCCCAAGGAATCTGTACCGAAATAAAAGGTGCTGCTGGGAGCCACATTAATATTGCTTAAGTCCATATAACCCGGATTTAATTTTAATATTTCCCCTGAAAAGGTACATCCAAGGATTATTATGAGCAAGACTCCTATTGAGATATAGGGTTTTTCTTTCAGGGTTTTTTTAAAGCTTTTTTTTTGCGCTACTTTTATCGCCTCTGAAATATAATTTTCTCCAACTATTTCAAAGTCGCTACCTTCTACTTCCAATCTTGCTCCCCCTCATCATGTTTCATTCTAGGATCTATTTTATCGTTAATTACTTGTGATATCATATTTACGAAAACCACTAGTATCCCCGTTATAAGGCAAAGCAACATCAACATATTATAATCGTGATATTTCGCACTCTCAAAAGACAATGAGCCAAGTCCAGGATAAGAAAAAACTTTTTCTACCACATAAGTTTCTCCTAAAATATGAGGAACGGATATTGCCATAACACTAATATAGGAGGGCATAATGTTTTTCAAACAATGTTTATATACAATTTTCTTTTTACTCAAACCTTTAATTTTGCATAATAACACGTAATCTTGTCTGATTTCTTCTACTAATTCATTTCGAATCATGTAGGTATAATACCACAGGTGGCTAAGTATAAGCACAATTAAAGGCAAGACAAGATGCTCTATTCTACTTACAACGCTACCTGACTTACCCATGGCATAGGCACCACTTGAAGGTAATATCCTTAAATTAATACTAAAAATCAATATTAGTATTAGCGATAACCAAAATGCTGGAATACAAGTAGTTATAACCCCTACTTTACAGATAATTTTATCAATGAGCTTATCTTCATGTACTGTGCAAAAAATCCCTAACAGCAGAGCAAACAAAAATGTGAATATATATCCAAGCCCACCCAGTATAATTGTATTTTTATAAACATCTCCAATTACTTTGGTAACGTCCTGTTTATATTTATAAGATATACCGTACTGTCCATGGGATGCATTTGAAAACCAGCTAATATATTGTTTATATATAGGTTCATTTAGCCCCAGCTTTTCCATTGCCTCCAATTTTTCTGTAGTATTCATCCTTTCAGCACCTTCCCCATAATAAGATATTAGAGGATCACCAGGTGACAATCTTGCCATATAAAAGACAATTATAGACAACAGAAATATAACAAAAATAAACTGCATTACTTTTTTCACCATGTAAATTACATCATTCACTAGATCCTATCCTTTCCTTAAGGTACATGAAAAACATAAAAACCACGAAAATTCAGATGCTTTTTCAAAATAAAAAAAAGCAGAACCTTCGTGGTTTAACTTAAATAGTTATTAAATTATTTTTCAAAAAAAATTAGTCTTATTCCTAAATTCTTACACAATATTGACGTTGCTCTTACATATGCATTTTAAACTATATTTCTATTTTTGTCAAATAAACTCATTTTAATTATCATATTGTTCCTCCCTATAAAATAACCATAATTAATATAATTAAGATCCTCATCTGTTAGAACTATTACATTGAACAGAAGGTAATTGTGACTTGTTAAAAAAAATATATATAGGGAATCTAAGAACTAAATCTAAATAAGGTATATAATAGATAATATACTAGTCTTTATGTGAAGTTCACATTACAGGAATACAAAAGATGTGTAAGGTTTCAAACATAACAATTAACAGGAGGGAAAATACAAATGAAAATCACAATAGCAGGCGCTGGAAATGCTGGTAGTACAATAGCAGCGGATCTATCATTAAAAGGTCATGAGGTTACAATCTTAAAGACTTCTAAAAAACTTCATAATGAACATTATGAGGCTATGGTTGACAATGGTTATAAAATAGAATTTATTAGAAAGGGTAAAAGTAAAGAAGCAAAGATAAGTTTAATAACCACCGACTATGAGTCAGCACTAAAAAATTCGCAACTTATAATATTATATGTACAAACTAATTATCAAGAAGATGTTATTAAAAAAATGGCACCCTATTTAGATAACCAAGTTATATTAATTGAACCAGGATATTTAGCAACAATGTATTTCTTAAAACATTGCAAGAATAAAAATTTAACTATAGTAGAAGCAGAAAGTTCTCCAATGGATTGTAGAATAACTAAGGCAGGTCAGGTAACAGTATTATTTGAAAATGTACGAAATCCAATAGGGATATATCCAGAATCAAAAGCTCATGAAACTTTTGAAATGTTAAAAGCTTTAGAATATAATTTTGTAAAATCAAAATCCGTTATTGAGGCTGCTTTAAACAATCCTAATTTAATAGTTCATACTATTGGCGCATTTATGAGTATACCAAGAATAGAATATGCTAATGGAGAATACTGGATGTATAAAGAGGTATTTACAAAATCAGTATGGAATATTGTATGCGCTTTAGATAGAGAAAAAATCCAAATACTAAACAAATTAAAATGCAAAGGAAATACATATGTCGAAGAATGTAAATTCAGAAATTCCTTAGATACTAGTCTAGATGCTACTGAAGTGTTTTTTGATTACGCTAATAATCATTCCTGCAAAGGACCATTTGTTTCTAATTCTAGATACATAACAGAAGATGTACCTGAGGGATTAGTACTAATGGAATCTATTGGTAAACATTTAGAAATACTCACCCCAATATGCTCCTCCCTAATAAATATGTCTTCTGCTGCACTTAACAGAGATTTTAGAAAAGAAGGTAGGACATTAGAAAAATTGGGATTAGAAAACTTTAAATCGTTAATTGAAAATATTCTTTAAATGTGAACTGAGGGAATCCTATAGCAATAAAAACTTAAAATACCCTTTTGCCTAGGCTTGCTTTTAGCAGTCATAAGGCACATCATCAAAATTTAGGGTAAGCAGCTTACTAACGCTGCAAGTTAGAGCGACTGTGGTAGTTTTTTTATCTTAAGTTCAATTTCATCAATCCCTCTGGCTCTAATAAATATAATAAGAACATCATCTTTATTTGTACCCCTTATGCATACTACCCTATGATATAATTTCAAGCGGAAGACCAATTCCTAAAAATCTCAAAGTTGATATTATTGTAGCAAATACCCCTACAAATGAATAATCATTGATAAGATAATTCCAATTATTCCACAAGCTATCCATTCAAAAATTTTTCTACTTAGTTTATTTTGCCTTCTGTATCTTTGTATAGTATCTTCTAATGTAATTGTAAGCTGTGAAATTTGCTGAGCCATTTCTCCAACGGTATCTTTAACTTCATCATTAATAACTGCACTTAATTGTTTACTCTTTATCTCTTCTGTTACCATAATTTCTTCAGAATTATTAACTCTTTTAAATACTCCTAAACTAGAGGAAATTATTTTTTCGGTTTTTTCTATATAAATAATAGCCAATACTTTTTTGTTTATTTCAATAAATTCTATTGAAACAATAGGACAGGGTATCAATTTTTCTTTAGATTTATTAAAGGTTTCCATTACATCTTCTTTTTTACATCCAAAGATTCTACCTTTATTATTTACCCCCAAAATCAATCTGCCGCCTGATGCATTTGCAAAAGATGAAATAATCTTACCTAATAAACTGGGTCCCCCAGTATTATGCCTAAATTCTACTCTATCATTATCCCCTTTACTAATAAGATTAACAATTTCCTCTTTTAAATTTTCATCATTATTTGACAAACTCACACCCCCTTTTTACATTACTACTTTCAGTATATATGATGTTTTTTTATAAAGTTCATTTTATTTAATAATGAGACCTAGTATGCTCGATAGAGAAACTGCTTGCATAGCGGTAACTTTTACACCTTTAACATCAGCAATATTTACTCCTATACCTTCAATATCGCAACTTGTAAAATCTATTCCTTTAAGACTTGTAAAGTTCATTTGAGCCTGAAGCAGATTAGACTCTTTAAATTCTACTTTTACAAATTTTGAATTTTGGAAATCAGAAGATCGTAATTGACATTGAAGAAATGCAACTTGCTTACAATTAGAATAACTAAAGAAAGCAAATTCACCGTTACAATTTTCAAAAATAACGTCTCTAAATGTGGCTTCATTTAAATTAATACCAATAATTTTGCAATTTACAAATTCTACTCTATGTAATGAAGCCTCATTAAAATCTACATTTGATAAATCGCAATTTTCAAATCTCACATCCACTAGTTCTATACGTCTAAAAGTTATTTTACTAAAAATAACTTTCTTAAATATTACTTGTTTAAAATTAACCCTGTCTGCTTCATGGTTTTCTAGATTGCAATCACTAATTATTCCATAAGAAAATATAGACTCATCCACTATATTTTCTTTAGATAACTCTATAATATCTAGATCGCTATCAAATTTAGGTCTTAAAACTTTTGTTTTTATTTTATTATTTTCCATGTATACTTGCCCCCATTTTAATTTAAAAAATACTCTAAATATTGTATTTTTTTCTGAATTAATCTTCATAATGAATATTTTCAAAATATAGTTTAATTATTTTATTAATCTATTATACCTCATAAATAGTCCTTTGAGTATCACCTACTAACTAATATATCTTTATCCTGTTTCTTCATCATTAATAACTATTTAGGTATTATTACGACTTTAGTCCTACTCATTTTTTCATAAAATAATTCCTTATCCTTACTGAAAACATGAAGCAAAAGATGTATAAAAACGACTAAATTAAAAACAAATAACATAATCAATAATACTATTGATACCGGAACATAATATGTACTATCATATCTATTTGCATTAAAAGTTTCTGATAAAATATAGTTAAAACCAAATACTCCATAATACAAAATTCCATACCTTTTGACTAATTCTAAAAAAGTTATTTTTCGTTTTTCACCCTGGATTTTAATTTTAACAAGCCAACTACCAAAAGTTTTTCCATTTGTGAAATAAACCAATACAATAAAATATAAAAATACAATTACTGCCTCTACTATGATGTTTCTATTTATTGGTAATATACTAACTGCAATCCCAATGACAAACCAATCTATTTGAAATGCTATAAACCTTCTAATATATCCTACTGGCATAGACTCTAGCTTAATATTTTCATCTAACTTATCAACTTCGGGTAAAAAATAAGTAAATACAGGAGCTATTATATATCCTATAAATCCTCCAAAGGTATTTAGCATTAAGTCATCTATATCAAAAAGTCTATAGGCTGCATTATATATACCATATACACCCGTTAATTGAGTTAGTTCAAAAAACAAAGAGTATAAAAAACATATTATTACTGTTTGCTTTAGACTTCTTTTAAAATAGTATCTTAAGTAGATTCCAAGTGGTGCAATCAATATTGCATTAAAAGCCACCTGTAAGAATGTCCTTTCTTTTAAAATTCTAATATAAGAAGAAGGGGAATTAAATACAACATGTGTTTCTTTTAAGAAATCATGTACAAATGTAAAAGGCCTTAAATTATAATGCCTAGTTCCTATAGCCTGTAGACTTTTCACATCATGTGTATTGGGAAGTGGCAGTATAACCAAGTAATAGGAAACCATTAAGAACAATAAAAATGAATATAAAACAAATGCCCTAAATTTGTTTATATATCTGTATTTTTTATACTGGTGCACTAAAAATGGTACCGTAAGAATAAAGGCCAAAACAGGGAATGTTATAAGTGCTACCTTAATAGGAAACATATATGAATTCATAATATCACCTCTCTATATTTTTGGGTTTTATACAGTAAATTTACCTACTATTTTATCTAATACAACCGCTAATTCTTTTAATTCCTCTACGCTTTCTGATATATTTTTAATTGCAGCTTCTTGCTCTTCCATGGTTGCTGCCACTTCCTCGGTGGACGCTGCAGATTCCTCCGTTATTGCAGATATTCCTTGAATAGCGTCGACTATATCATCTTTTCCACTATCTACTGTATTCATACTAGCTGCAATGCACTGTATTTTAGATTTAATATTATATATTCCTTCTCCTATAGCTTCAAAGGCTTCTGTGGATGTTATCATTACAACATTTGCTTGTTTAACAGTATTTTTAGCTTCATCCATATTGTTTTTTCCTAAGCTTATTTCTCCTTGAATTTGCTTTACTATATCATCTATTTCACGTGTAGATGTGGCTGTTTTTTCTGCTAGCTTTCTAATCTCCTCTGCTACCACCGCAAAGCCCTTCCCACTCTCACCCGCTCTTGCTGCTTCAATTGCAGCATTTAAAGCTAATAAATTTGTCTGACTTGCGATAGATTGAATGGTACTTATAATTTCTCCTATTAAGCTTGATTTATTTGATAGCTCATCAATATTACCAGCAACTTTTTCAGTAGCTTGCAGATTTACTCCGAGTTTTACATTGAGTTCCTTTATTGCTTTACTACCCTTCTCTTGCATTTTCTCCATTTCTATTGAATATTCCTTAAGACTATTACTACTTACCACAACTTCTTCTATCTCACCTGCAAGTATACTCAATTTACATGAGCCATCTTGTGCCTCTTTTGCTTGTTCAACAGCTCCTTTAGCTAATTCTTCAACAGTCTGCGCCACAACAGTAATAGAAGCTGATGTTTCATCACTATTTAAAGAGATAGTATTCGAATATTGCAATACCTCTGCAGAATCCTTCTTTAATTCTTCAACAACCTTTATTAATTCTTCCCTTAGTTCTATTAAACTATTTCCCATAACACCTATTTCATCTTTGCTTAAGAGCATCTGATTAATATTCTTATCATTATAAGTTAAGTCTAGCTTAGCTAATTTCCCTATAAATTTTGTTGCAACTTCTATGGGTCTAGATATTCTTCTACCAATAACTAATGCAATAATTATTGAACCTATAATTCCTAGGCCTATAATTAAAATAATAACATATATTGAATTGTTTAAATTC
Organism: Clostridium tagluense; assembly: GCF_003865095.1. Taxonomy (GTDB): domain Bacteria; phylum Bacillota; class Clostridia; order Clostridiales; family Clostridiaceae; genus Clostridium_AD; species Clostridium_AD tagluense. The sequence continues at coordinate 31,428 of NZ_BHYK01000038.1, forward strand.
TTGAATACTTCTGAGCTAGGCACTTTCACCCCCATAATTTGACCATTATTCAAAGTATAATAACTCATCATCTGCTTATGTCCTTCAAAGTTTATTTCTAGCGCTATAGATTTTTTGTTTTTCAATTCTTCAGTTATAAATTTATATTTTCCATTTTCTAAGGTATCTAATTTATCAGTAGCTTTTTTGCTTACATCCACTACAAAACTATAATCCTTATCTATCAAAAATGCAGAACCAGTGTCATATACCTTTGTGCTTAAAATCATCTTTTTTAGACTTTCAAATGAAATATCAATACCTGCAACTCCAACTAATTGGTTATTTGCATATACAGGCATAGTATAAGATATCATATTTATTTTACTTTCTGAGTCTATATAAGGTTTTGACCACACTCCTTGCTTTGCTTTTATAGCATTATAATACCATGCTAATTTTTCATTGTTTTCTTTATAATCTTCTAGTGAATATGAATTGGCATTAACATTGCTATCTTTTTTTTGCTCATCATACTCATAAGCTACATCGTAAGCCTTACTGACCTTTGTAAATTTAGGATCGAAATTTATGTATAGTCCTACAAGACCTTTATTGCTATCCCCTATACTCTTCATTAGTGAACTTAACTCTTTTTCATATGTATTCATATAGCCAAGGTCTTTAACCTTAGAACCTTGTATTGTACCTAAAACTAGTCCAGCTAACTCCTTTACAGTGTTTTCCACCACCGTAGTTTGTATTGTGTATTCATTTCCTCTACTAGAAGCTATATTTAATAGTTTCTCTGTGGCTTCCTGCTTAATTATACTTGTAGATTTAACAATACTTGTAATTCCCACAATTGCCGATACCAAAATTGAGCAGCTCACTATGGCAATAATTATTTTACTACTGATCTTATTTTTCAAAAAAATCTCCTCCTTAGCATAATTGTAAATTATTATAAATATTCGCAGTATTCTTTCAATATATTTAAATAAAATACAATATTATATTACCTTATCGACTATTTTTGCGAATTGTTTAGGTATAAATTTTTTCTTTTTTATATTTAGACAATATTGTATATAAATGAATCCACGTACTTATTAAATTTCATATATTTTCTTCCTCTTTAATATATTTAATGAAATTTTGTACAAAAATAAACTGATATGCTCATGCTAACCTTTAATACCTTGCAAATCAAGCAGTATAGACATACAATGTAAGTGACACTTACATTGTATGTTGTGTTGAATTTGGAGAGTCCTTTTAGGGCTCTTTTATTTTTTATGAAAGGTGATGATGGTATGGATGAGTATGCCAGTTGGCATAATATATATAGAATAAAAAAAACACAAGGGAGTGTGATTTTAAAAGATTGAAATCTCATTCCCTAAAATAAGGGGGATTATACAATGAAATTAAAAAAAATAGATATAAGACGGAAATTTGGAATGATGGATATAGTAATTTTTATAAGTTTGGGTGCGTTACTGTTCCTGATTATTTCTCCTAGTATAGGAAAACAAGTGACCCCAAGTGGAATAGAAATTTCTACAAACATAGCAAACCTTCCTATGTATGCATTTCTATCTGTAAGAAGGATGATGATTGCATATATTCTTTCACTAATTTTTACTTTTGTATATGGATATATAGCTGCAAATAATAAAAAAGCAGAGAAATTTATGATACCTATATTAGATATTTTGCAATCCATACCTGTTTTATCTTTTTTGCCAGCGGTTGTATTGGGCTTAATGGCAATTTTTCCAAATGGCAATTTAGGTATTGAAATTTCTTGCATTATTTTAATTTTTACTGGTCAGGTGTGGAATATGACCTTTAGTTTTTATAATTCCACTAAAATTATTCCGAAAGATTTAAGAGAAGCTGCAGAAATTTTCCAATTAAATAAATGGTCACAGTTTAAAAAACTTGAACTTCCTTTTTCAGCCATTGGTTTAGTTTGGAATAGCATGATGTCTTGGTCAGGAGGCTGGTTTTTTCTAATGGCTTGCGAGATGTTTAGACTAAAAGGGAAAGATTTCAGATTACCTGGACTTGGTTCTTATTTGCAAACTGCTTCCAATGCAGGAGACAAAAAAGCTTTGTTTTGGGGGATTCTTACTTTGGTTTTAGTAATTGTACTGTTAGATCAGCTCATATGGAGACCTGTCATTGCATGGTCAGATAAATTCAAAGTGGAACTTACAGGCTCACAAGATGCACCACATTCTTTTATATTAACAATGATTAGACGTTCTGTAATTATAGAGACAGTAACCGAAAAGGCATTAACTCCCTTATTCGAAAAGGTAAATCAAAAAATAGATGGCTTTGTAAATAAAATAGAGAAAAATAAACGTAACAAAAACAACAGAAAAAATACAGTAGGTCAAATTATAAAATGGTCAATTCGGATGCTTTTTATAGGATTTTTTATATACTCAACTTATGGAGCTATAAAAATAGTTTCTGATATTTCGATAAGGGATCTTGCTAAAATACCCCCAGCTGTTACCTATTCCTTTTTAAGGGTTGCTGTGGCACAAATTATTGCACTAGCATGGACCGTTCCTTTAGGCGTGGCAGTTGGAATGAATAAAAAAATCGCAAGTATACTTCAGCCTATTATACAAGTAATAGCATCTATCCCTGCCACTGCACTATTCCCAGTTGTACTGGCATTTTTTATAAATATATTTGGAGGATTAAGTTTTGCATCTATTCTCCTCATGCTACTTGGCACCCAGTGGTACATTTTGTTCAATGTAATCGCGGGGGCAATGTCAATACCAGAAGATTTAAAAGAAGCTGCTAAAGTTTATGGTTTAAAAGGATGGAAAAAGTGGAAGATACTTATTTTACCTTCAATTTTTCCTTACCTTTTAACAGGAATGGTAACAGCTACTGGTGGCTGTTGGAATGCAAGTATTGTTTCAGAATATGTAAGTTTCGGAGGGCACACAGTAAGTACCATCGGCCTTGGGGCATTGATTTCAGAAGCAACAGAGACTGGAAATTTCCCACTACTTATAGTAAGTACACTTGTAATGTGTATTGTAGTTGTAGGCGTTAATAAAATCCTCTGGAAGAAACTTTACAGTTTATCAGAAGAAAGGTTTAAGATTGAACTATAAATATAACCACAAGGTTAAACATAAGTGAGGTGCTATATATGAAAAAAGAATTTATTAAAGTAACAGGACTTACAAAGTATTTTGGAGAAAATAAAGTTCCAACTATTGAGAATATAAACTTAACCATTAATCAAGGAGAATTTATTGCCATACTGGGTCCATCTGGATCCGGCAAGTCTACAATACTTAGGGCAATTACTGGATTAATCGAACCTTCTGAAGGCGAAATTATTTTTGATGGGAAAAAGGTAAGCGGAGTGAATCCATATGTTTCTATTGTTTTTCAGACTTTTGCTCTTTATCCATGGCTAACTGTATTAGAAAATGTAGAACTTGGACTTAAAGCCAAGGGCTTTCCCAAAGAGTATACAAGAAGAAAAGCAGAAGAACTAATAGACCTGATAGGCCTTGATGGTTTCGAAGAAGCCTACCCTAAAGAACTTTCAGGAGGTATGAGGCAAAGAGTAGGATTTGCAAGAGCACTAGCTGTAGAACCAAAACTACTTTGTATGGATGAACCTTTTTCAGCCTTAGACTTTCTTACAGCAGAAAATCTAAGAACAGAGTTAATAGATTTATGGACAGACAAAAGAATGCCTATAAAGAGTATTATTATGATTACTCACGCTATTGAAGACGCAGTGCTTATGGCAGATAGAATTGTAATTTTAAGTAAGCAGCCTGCAGGAATAGTTACAGAGATAAAAGTTGAACTGCCTCATCCGAGAAATCGTAAATCTCCTGAGTTTGAAAACATAGTAGATAATATTTATGGAGTTATTACTAAAGGTCAGTTTAATGAATTAGAAAAAGACAAAACAGAAATACCACTTAATGATGGTACTAAAAATATAGATAAGCCTGTGCTAATACCTAAAGCCCCTATAGGCGTATTGTCGGGTCTCTTAGAGATGATAGATGATAACAACGGAGAAATGGACATTTACCAGCTAGGCAGAGATTTAATGATGGAAATAAATGATTTACTTCCTAATATTGAAGGACTGGGATTGCTCGACTTTATTAAAATAAAGGAAGGAGATATTTTCATTACGGATGTAGGTCTTAAATTTGTAGAAGCAGACATTGACGAAAGTAAAACTATCTTCAAAGAACAATTAGAGGAAATTTCAACCTTTCGTTTGATTATGAATGTTTTGGGCAATAAAAAGAATCATACAATGAAAGAAGAATTTTTCAAAGAAATATTTATAGGTCATTTCCCTGAGGAGCAAATCGATGTTATCATGGATTCCATTATTGATTGGGGAAGATATGCAGAATTATTTAGTTATGACGGCGATTCAGAAGAATTATATATAGAAGATTAAATCAATTATCAAAAATCAATATCTTTAAATTTTTAATGTAGCATAAATTTATCTATAGCTAGAATATTTAAGGTATTCAAGTAGAAACTACTAAACCATATCTTTAGCATTATATAGATAAATTTTTACTACATTTTCATAGATTTATTTAAATTTTTATAAATCTATTTTTCTTTCTTTTTCTCCATCTTTAAATTTTATATCACCTTTAGTTATACAGTTATCTACTGGACATACTAAAGAACATAAGTGGCATCCTACACATTTTTCCCTGTCTAGTGAAGGTCTTCTATTTTCTTCATCCCATATAATTGCTTGATGACCTCCATCAAAGCAAGATACGTAACATCTTCCACAGCCTACACAATTTTCATGTTTAAAATTAGGATATACTATGTATCCACGATCTAATTCCTCTGCTGGGATTGTATTTCCAAGAGCTACTCCTACTAAATCTTCTAGTTTTTCAATTCCTTTTTCTTCCATATAATATGAAATTCCACTTATTAAATCTTCAACTATTCTATAACCATATTGCATAATTGCTGTAGTCACTTGAAGATTAGAAGACCCAAGCATTATAAATTCTAATGCATCCTCCCAAGTTTCTATACCACCAATACCGCTTATAGGAACATTTTTAAGTTTTGGTTCTTTTGAAAGCTGAGCTATAAATCTTAGTGCTATAGGTTTTACAGCTTTTCCTGAATATCCGGATATTGATGATTTTCCATTTACTATTGGCAATGCTACTTGCTTGTCAAAGTCTATTCCAGTTATACACTTTATTGTATTTATAGCTGAAATTGCTGTTGCTCCACCTTCAATAGCTGCTATTGCAGGCACTTCCATATTACCTATATTAGGAGTCATTTTTGCAATTATGGGAAGATGCGTTCCTCTTCTTACTGCTGCTGAATATGACTTAACAAGCTCAGGGTTTTGTCCAACGTCTGAACCCATAGCATGAGATGTCATCTGTGGACAGGAGAAGTTACATTCAATAATATCCGCTCCTATTTCTGTAACACGTTTTGCAAGCATAGTCCATTCCTGCTCATTACTTCCCATTATTGAAGCAATAAGAACCTTACTTGGGTAGTTTTCTTTTAACTTTTTCATCTGCTCAATGTTCCACTCAAGTGGGTGCTCTGCTATCTGTTCCATATTCTTAAATCCTGTAAAAGGCGTAGCTTCTTTTCTTTGAGCATCAAAACGTGGTGATACTTCATTTGGTATAAAAACTCCGATTGTTTTAAATACTATACCACCCCAACCGGCCTCTAATGCCTTTGCACACATTTCATAATTATTTCCAACTGGTGATGATGCCAGAAAAAACGGATTTTCACACTTTACTCCACAAAATTCTATTGAAAGATCTTTCTTTTTCATAACTTAAACCTCCTTAGGTGATGCTACCTGTCTATTTACTTGCCTAGACTCTCTTTTTGCAGTCAAATATCCTTCAATTTCTTCTGCAGCTAATTTACCGGATGCAACAGCTTGCACAACTGTCTTATCACCACAAACTATATCTCCTGCTGCAAATATATCTTCAATATTTGTTCTACAGTTTTTTGTAACAACTATTCCTTTTCCATCGACTTCTATATCTGCAATGATTTTTATATCTTCTGATTCTTGTCCTACTGCAAATATCACCATATCTGCTGTAAGTTCTAATAGGGATGAATCAAACATTCCTTCTGCCTTAAAAACAGAAACCAATCCATTCTCTCCTTTAATCTCTAATGGTTTGAACCCTGTAAATATTGGAATATTTAATGATTGTATATATTCTCTTTCAGCTACATCTGCTGGCATTTTTTCTATAGTTCTTCTATATACTATCTTCACATCTTCACATCCAAGCAATTTAGCCGTTGAAGCACAATCTAAAGCAACATCTCCACCACCTATAATAATCACATGATTACCTACCTTAACGTTACCTTCATTAATTTTTGCCTTTGAAAGGAAATCCACTCCATTTAAAACGCCTTTAAGTTCCGCCCCTTTAACGTCTATATCTTTTCCCTTTTGCATTCCACATGAAACTAGGAATGCTTCATAACCCTTTGCTCTAAGGTCTTCTAGCTTAATATCTTTTCCTATTTTACAATTTGTCTTAAACTCCACACCTAAATCTTTTACATAATTGATTTCTGTTTGTACAACTTCTTTTGGTAATCTTTGAGGTGGTATTCCATAATTTAACCATCCGCCTAATATACTTTTTTCTTCGAATACCGTTACTTTATATCCTTTTAATGCAAGTGCTGTGGCTGCTGCAATTCCACTTGGACCTGAACCTATAACTGCTATTTTTTCATTTATAGCTTCTACTTTATCTAAAACTTTCATATTTATACTTTTTTCATAATCAGTTACATATCTCTGCAAATCACCTATTCTTATTGGCTTGTCTATACCGCATCTACTACAAGCCCCTTCACAATATTGAGCTGTAGGACATACTCTAGCGCATATTCCACCTAAAATATTGTTTGTTCTAATGGTTTCGACAGCACCCTTTGTATTTTTAAAACGAAGTGAGCGAATAAATTTTGCTGGCTCTGTACCAGCAGGACATGCCTTGCTGCAAGGTGCATCATGGCATAAAAGACATCTTGCTGCCTCTTCCATTGCTAAAAGTGGTGTTAGCCCAATTTTTGTTTGTTCCAAGTATTTTTTATTTTCCATTTAAGTACTTATCCCCTTTCTAAACTATATATATTTACTAATTCGTCAATGCCATAACATGTTTGGCATTGTTTTAACAGTGAATGTATTTTTTTCTGCATGATTTTCATTGATATGCTTTATATCTTCATTATTTCCGCAACAAAATCTACACCTATTTAACAAATTATTTTATGAATTTAATCGTAATATGTGGAAATTTTATAATTATCTGTATATAATTACTATATGAATTATATACAAAAATAAAAACAAGGCGGTAATCACTATGGAATTAAGAAATATAAGCATATATAAATTTATTGATAAAATTAAAAATTGTGTATTTTATGATATACCTATAATCTATAGAGAAGACTTTGATAAGAAAATATTACAAGAAAATAATAACAGAACTCCTATTGTATGCCTAATTTTAATATTTGTAAACCTTATTCAGTTATTATTTCAAACTAGAAAAACCATTAATAATCAAAGCGTTATAGTAGCATATAGAAATTTAAATTATATTTGTTTATTAACTATACTATTTAGCGCCCTATATTTGCTTAGACTTTATACTAATTATTTCAATGATAAAAGTATAAAGTTTTCTCGGAGCATACTTGTTATATTTGTTTTTTTAAATATAATACTAGGTACTATTACTTCTATAAATGCTCAATTATATCAAGGAGAAATTACGGGATATATTGTCGCCATGTTTTGTTTTTCAATTCCAATAATCCTAAATCCTAAAGAATACATAATTATTCACTTTACTAATTTTATAATTCTAATCATAGGATTAAAAGCAATTAATTTATATCCATTTAAATTTTATGCCCAACTTAATAATGCTTTTGTGACAATGTTAAACGTCAAATTATAACTAATTGAAACGTCATTTTATTTCTATTATTAGTAGGTGATTTACGTCAGATTATCCCTATAAAATTACTTTATCAGTAAGAAAAAAGCATTTTATTAATATGATTT
>NZ_BHYK01000039.1 GCF_003865095.1 Clostridium tagluense
AGAAAATACACAACTTAAACAGACCATAGCAACCATACAAGGGGCTGTACAAGTAGCAGCACAATAATTCAAACCTCAGGGACTAATCTCCTTGGGGTCTTTTTTATTTTTTGTTAATTTATATATATGTTTTTAAATACAGTGGGTTTCGATGTAAATTTTTAATGATTTTACCGATTGATAGACGCTGGCTTTTAACTATACTTACACATTAATATTCAAATGCTTGTAAATGCTTCTAAAATTATTTTGAATTGTATGATTATGGACGGTATGGTACAATTCAATAGAATTTAAATATACGAGGGGGATTAATTATGAGTAAAATGGTAAATTGTAAGGCTTGTAGTAAAGAAATAGCAAAAGGGGTAAATAAATGCGTTCACTGCGGCAAAGACCAAAGAAACTTTTTTATGAAGCACAAACTATTAACTGCTGTGTTAGCTGTTGTTGTATTGGTTGGAATTGGTTCAGGCATGGGCGGAGATAAGGAAGCAGCGAAAGAAACTAGTACCAAGCCTGTAGCTACAGATGTTGTAAAAAAGGACACACCAAAGGTAGAAGAGAAAAAAGAAGAGACTGTTCCAACAGAATACATTTCAGCACTGGCAAAAGCAGAATCATATGGCAATATGATGAATATGTCTAAAGCAGGAATATATGACCAGCTAATATCAGAGAATGGAGAGAAGTTTTCAAAAGAAGCTGCTAAATATGCTATAGATAATGTAAAAGTTGACTGGAAAGAAAATGCATTAAAAAAAGCACAGGCATATCAAAAAGACATGTCAATGTCTCCAAGTGCAGTTTATGACCAATTAATATCACCACATGGTGAGAAATTTACAGCAGCAGAAGCACAGTATGCTAAAGATAATCTTAAGTAATACAAGTTACTATCAAAGTGGTATCTACAGGAGTGGTGGTAAATATAATTAATTAAGTTAAATAAATAAAAGGCACTGGTCAATGGAGTTCATCCACGATCCAGTGTCTTTTTATTTTTTGTTTTTATTTGTTATGTACAATTTCCATCTCTACATTTACCATTGCCCTTAAAGCAAAAGTAGCATAAAAAATCTTTTATACATATATTAAATTCCTCTGCGATTTTATAAATGTTATCTAAAGACATATTTTCTAATTCATCTTCGGATTTTATTGTTCCAGAACTAATTAACAATTTAATATCATCTTTTATTTTATCTGTATTTATCACTATTTTATCAACTCCTCTATTATCTTCTATGCATGGATAATCAAGCATTTGGCAAGGCGACGTGTCTAGCAATAGGCAAATTCTTTCTAGCATATCTATAGAAATTTTTTTATGACCTAGTTCAATTGCAGAGATATACTGTCTTGAAACCCCTAGCATCTTAGCCAATTGCGATTGTGATAAATTAGACTTCAATCTATATTCACGTGCCTTCATCTCTAACCGCCTTTTTATCTTATCATAACCTATATAGCAACAAATTAAAATATATTTAGCGCTAATTATTATTAAATTATTATTAAATAATAAACTTAATAATATTGCCAACCAATAGGTTGACAATATGTGCTAAATTTATTTTAATTGTGACCTTTGTTTTGACAAAATATTAACAAATAAAGTGGTATTATGGATAAGTAGAAGAAAATTACAGAGATGGTTGACGTGGTAAATTTATTTATGCTTTTTAGGATATGGAGTCTGTATGTCTGTCCTGCCTAGAAGGTAGTCTGTAGATACGTTAAAGTAATCAGCCATTTGTATAAGTAGAGGGAAGCTAGGTTCTCTCATATTGTTTTCATAGTAATTTAAGGCGCGAGTAGTAATGTGTAATTTATTTGCAAATTCTTCACTTGTAAGGTCACTATCTTCACGTAAAGCATGTAATCTATTACCAAATAATATCATATTTACACCCCCATAAAAAGAATAGCATGGAGGCTTAAATATGATCATCTCAAGAACGTTTTGTTCTTATAATAAACAATTCTAACGGGAGTTGTTATAATAAAACAAGAAAAATATTACAAAAGGTGAATAAAAGAACGAACACTTGTTCTATGAATTTATAATGAAATGTGATATTATTAAGTTATTAAGGATAGATATGGAAAATTAGACAGGTAAAACGAGGGGGATAAAGTTAATGTCAAATGAGGAAATAATAAAAAAACAAAAGGACTTGTTATATTTAGTTATTAAATTAAGTGAGAAAATAAATACACCTATTGACGATACTGACCAACAGGTGTATATAATGGAAGGGTAAATTTTTATATATATGTCTAACATGTAGGGGGAAATGAAATATCGCTTATGGATGTATTAAGTAGTGATGAAGATTCTATTATTGAGATAGTAGAAAATAAAATACAAATTAAAAAGCTTTATAGTAAGATAAACGTAGCTTTGATGGATAGAGAAAAAATAATAATCCAAATGCGTTATGGATTACTTGATGGTAACCCTCGAACTCAAAGAGAAATTGCATTAATTCTAGGAATTTCTCGGTCTTATGTATCTAGAATTGAAAAGAGAGCATTAAAGAAGCTTTATAAAGAATTAAATAATACTAATAAATCAAAACTTAATTGCTCTAATAAATAGTTATAGAGAATAGAAAAAATAAAAAAAGGAGAATTTTATAATTTCGTCGAATATTAATAAGTCTTCCATATTATAACTTGGAGATGATAAAGTGAAGTATACTGGATTAATTGGAAACAATATACAATACTCAAGATCACCAGAAGTTCACAATGAGTATTACAGACTAAATGGACTTGATTTTAATTACAGGTTATATGATTTACAAAAGAATGAAATAAGTTGTTTTATTGAAAATTTAGAAAAAAATAATATAGTTGGTTTTAATGTAACTATACCTTATAAAGAGCATATTATAAGTTTTCTAGACAAGGTTGCGTATCCCGCAAATGATATAGGCGCAGTCAATACAGTTGTATTAAAAGATAATAAACTTATTGGCTACAATACAGACTATCTAGGTTTCATTAAAAGCCTAAAAGTAGAGGGTATTAACTCTCTAAATGGCAAGGCACTGATTATTGGAAATGGAGGTGCGGCAAAGAGTATATTTTTTGCACTTAAAGATTTAGGAATAGAATCTATAGATATTACAGGAAGAGACAAACATAAGATTCTTAACCAATTTTCTGAAATGGATAAATTTGTAGAATTTAATTCAATTATAGATTGTAGCAACTACAATATAATTGTAAATTGTACACCCTTAGGTGGAATAAATCATCTTAAGGAATTTACATTAAAATTGGAAAACGCTTCAGAAAAAAATATATTATACGATTTAAATTATATACCTGAGAAAACATTGTTTTTAAAGCAAGGTAAGGAAAAGGGAGCTAAGATTATAAATGGCAAGAATATGCTAAAATTCCAAGCCCATTTTGCCATAGATATTTGGAAAGCTTCATTAAAATAACAGGAGGACAAACAATGATATCACTTAGTGAATTGCTAGAGAAAACTACAGAAGAAAATGCATCAGATTTGCACTTAACAGTTGGTTCCGTACCAATTATTAGAGTTAATGGGCATCTAATACAAGTAGGGAAAGATAAATTAACTCCAGGGGATACTGAAAAATACTCTAGAGAAATTTTACAAGATTCTTATAAAGAATACTATGAAAATGGAGAAATTGATACTTCTTACTCTATTGGAGGTATTGGAAGATTTAGAGTTAATGTTTATAAACAAAGGGGAAGCGATACTATAGCTATTAGAGTAGTTTCCCTAAAAATACCTACGCTCAAACAACTTGAGTTTCCGGAGGTTGTTCGCGCACTTACCACAAAGCAAAGAGGACTAGTTTTAGTAACTGGACCTACAGGCAGTGGTAAAAGTACTACACTAGCTGCTATGGTTAATGAAATTAACTCTACTAGAGCATGTAATATTATTACTCTGGAAGATCCTATTGAATATTTGCATAAACACAATAAATCCATTATTAATCAAAGAGAAATTGGGAAAGACAGTAAAAATTATAGAAATGCTTTAAAAGCTATCCTTAGAGAAGATCCAGATGTTATATTAGTAGGCGAAATGAGGGATCTTGAAACAATTTCTATTGCTATTACTGCGGCTGAAACTGGTCATTTGGTTTTCTCTACGCTACATACTATAGGTGCAGCAAAAACAGTAGATAGAGTAGTGGATGTATTTCCTCCACATCAGCAGCAACAAATTAAAGTGCAATTAGCAGCAGTAATGCAAGGAATAGTTTCTCAACAATTAATACCTAAAGTTAATGAAAAAGGAAGGGTAGCTGCCCTTGAGATAATGATATCAACTCCAGCAATTCAAAACCTTATAAGGGAAGGTAAAACGCATCAATTGCAGTCTTGCGTTCAAACTGGTGGAAAATATGGTATGAAAACTATGGACATGTCCATTGCAGATTTATATAAAAAAGGTATTATATCAAAAGATGAGGCAATGACATACTCCGTTGACAATGAAATGATGTTAAGAATGCTATCACTTTAGCAAATAATTAAACTGAGCTAAAAGCATAGATGAATTATTGCTTTTAGCTCTATTTTTACTTTAAAGTTAAGTTTTAAAGACATTTCAGAAGGAAAGTCTCCCACTTCTATAAATGGGGGGATAACAATAAGGTTACCTAATTAATATAATATTGCTTTTTTTATATATTGCTATTATACTAAACCTAGAAGAAAACTAACTTTTCAATATTATTATTATGATTATTATAATGTAGTTTACTAATTCTAAATTAAGTTTATATATACCTACTAATATAGGATAAAATGTATGCAGCTTTAATTGTATTTAAATTTCTAATAAATATTATAAAAAACTCATTTAAATAAGAGGAAAATTTATTTTTTTGTTGAATATATAAAATGAGGTTTCTCTTATAAGGGGGGATAAACTTAATGAATGAACACATAGTGGGAATAGACTTAGGATCAACGAAAATATGCGGAGCAGTTGGTAAGATTGCTAGCAATGGAAAACTTCAGATTATAGGCATTACATCAGTGGTATGTAGTGGTTTAAATAAATCAGTTGTAATAGATATTGATAGTACAGCTGAATCTATAAAGCAATGTATCACACAATTAGAGCGTATGACAGATATACAAATAAGTGAGGTATATATATCACTACCTGGTGGAATTTGTGAACTAGTAAGAAATACTGGAATGATTGCAATATCTTCTGAAGACAGAGAAATTAAACAATCTGATGTGGACAGGGTAATTGAAGCAGCTAAACTTATCTCAGTTCCATCCGACAAAGAAATAGTAGGCGTTGAACCTGAACAATATATTGTTGATGGATATGACAATATCAAAGACCCTAGAGGAATGAGTGGAATAAGACTAGAAGTTGAGGCACAAGTAGTCATGGCACAATCCACCGTAGTTAGTAATTTGTTAAAAAGTGTAAAATATGCTGGAATTAAAGTTAATGGCATAGTACTTCAACCATCAGCTATTTCGGAGGCAGTGCTTCGAAGAGAAGAAAAGGATATGGGAATAGCAATTGTAGATGTTGGAGCAGAGACTATTGATATCTCAATATACAAGGGTTCAAAAATAAAATATACTTCTATTCTTCAATTAGGTGGAAATAATATCACTAATGATATATCAGTTTGCCTTAAAGTTCCATTTAGCGAAGCTGAAAGATTAAAGCTTAAATATGGAAGTTTAGTCAAAGGCAAAGAAACCGATGTAGAGAAAATTAGGGTTAAAGATTCTTATGATAATTTTACTGATATTGATAATAATTTATTAGTTGATATAATTGAAGCTAGAGCAGAAGAGTTATTAAATTTAATTAAAAGCAACTTATTAAATAGTGGATTTTATAAAGAAATTTCTGGTGTAGTTATAGTTGGTGGAGGTATCTCTTTATTTAGAGGCACCACTGAGCTAAGCAAAGAGATATTCAATAAGTCAGTGAGAATAGGTTCTCCAGATTATGTGGGCGCGGCTAGTCCACTGTACGTTACAGCAGTTGGAATAGTTGTACAAGCTGCTAATAATCTTAAAACTAGTAATAGTTTTTCTGAAGAAATAGATGATGGTAAATGGTCAAAAAAACAAAGTAAAGGTGAAAAAAACCAATTTGTAGCAAAAATTAAAGGGTTTTTTGCAGACTTTTTCTAATAAGGAGGTAGTGTCGTGCTAGATTTTGATGTTGATGTTCAAGAATTTGCTCAGATTAAAGTAATTGGGTGTGGTGGCGGAGGAAATAACGCTATAAACAGGATGATTATGGAGGGACTTAAAAACGTAGAGTTTATAGCTATAAATACAGATAAACAAGCTTTAATTCTTTCACATGCGGTACAAAAAATTCAAATAGGTGATAAACTCACTAAAGGGCTAGGAGCAGGGGCCAATCCAGAGATTGGTATGAAAGCAGCCGAAGAAAGCAGAGATGAAATATCACAAGCTATAAAAGGAGCGGATATGGTGTTTATTACTGCAGGTATGGGAGGCGGTACAGGTACTGGAGCTGCGCCTGTAGTTGCTGAAATTGCTAAATCTATGGGAATACTAACTGTAGGAGTCGTAACAAAACCATTCCCTTTTGAAGGCAGAAAAAGAATGATTAATGCTGAAATAGGAATAAAAACTCTAAAAGAAACAGTAGATACATTGGTTACAATTCCAAATGAAAGATTATTAACCATGGTAGATAAGAAAACTACATTGATGGACTCCTTTAAAATGGCAGATGATGTTTTAAGACAAGGTATACAAGGTATATCTGATTTAATTACAATACCTGGTCTTGTAAATCTAGACTTTGCAGATGTAAGAACAATTATGCTTGCAAAAGGTCTTGCGCATATGGGTGTTGGTAGAGCCTCAGGTGATAACAGATCCCAAGAAGCAGCAAAGCAAGCTATTTCAAGCCCGCTACTGGAAACTTCTATAGTTGGTGCTACTGGTGTACTTTTAAATATTACTGGTGGAACAGATTTAGGACTTCTTGAAATAAATGAAGCCGCGGAAATTGTTCAAGGAGCTGCAGATCCAGATGCCAATATCATATTTGGTGCAGTTATAGATGAAAATTTAAAAGATGAAATAAGAATAACAGTTATAGCAACTGGTTTTGAAAATGAAAAAATATTAAAAAATAAAACTGTACCAAAGACCAAAGAAAAAGAAAAAGAAAAAGAATTTGTTAAACCTATCGAAGAAGCTGCCTATACTAAAGATTATGAGACTTCTGATTTGGAAATTCCAGCTTTTTTACGAAGACAAAGTAAATAAACAATTTTAATTAATTATAGGTACCTATGCACTTACAATAGAATTTGTAGTGCATAGGTATTTTTTTTATTACCTATATATTTAAAATAATATGGGAATTAGTGGCATTTTATAGAAGAATAAAAATTATATTTGTGGTAAAAAATGACAAAATTTTAATCACATAAGTTATATAATGTTTTTAAAGGAGGAAGGACGAGTGATAGTATATGTAGATGTTCTTATATTAGTAAATTTTATAGTTAATCTATTCATATTGCATGTTACTGTTCAAACATTAAGAAAAAGAGTGAATCTTATGTGGATGTGCCTATCAAGTTTTGTGGGTAGCTTATATGTTTTAACAGTTGTGTACCCAAAGCTTAGATACTTGTCATATATACCTTTTAAAATATTAATAGTTATAGGAATGATTTTAATTGTTTTTAGAGAAAAAAATATTTTATTCATAATTAAGGCTTGTCTAATATTTGTATTATATTCAATTCTTTTAGCTGGGATGTGTTTATTTATTCAAATAAGCAATAGTAAAGAAATGTCGTTTAATATAATTATAATAAATTTTCCTTATGAAAAATTACTTCTTTCAGTAATGATAATTTATATGTTGATATATAGGATCGTAATTTTTATAGGGGATAGAAAAAAAATATTAACTCTTATATACACTGTTGATATAATTAATAAAAGTTATAAAAAAACTATTGTAGCATTTTTAGATACAGGAAATGAGCTTCGTGAGCCTGCTACTAATTTGCCAGTATTAATTGTTGAACGGAATATGTTAAATGATGTAATACTTGAAAAAAACAATACCTATTACATTCCCTATACTGTACTAAATGGAACTAGGGGAAGCCTTGTAGGGTTTAAACCAGAGTATATTAATATTCATATTGATAAAAAAACCATTGAAACAAAAGATGTAATTATAGCCTTTTGCGAGGATAAATTAAGCAAAGACAACTACTACAATGCGCTTATGTCAAGGGGAATACTTAATTAAAAGTTCAAAATTATTATATAAAATAATAGATATAAGGAGGATATTATGTTCAATTTTAAAGTAGTGTTAAACAAGTTGATTGTTAAATTCAAAGTATTTTCAAAAAATTTGTTTTATATAGGGGGGAATGATGCACTACCACCTCCTTTGACTAAGGATGAAGAGGATGAATTGGTGGTTAGATTAGATACCGGTGACAAAAAAGTGAGAGCCACCTTAATCGAAAGAAATTTAAGGCTAGTAGTATATATAGCAAGGAAGTTTGAAAATACAGGTGTAAATGTTGAAGACTTAATTTCTGTAGGAACCATAGGGCTTATAAAAGCAGTTAATACCTTTGACCCTGAAAAGAAAATCAAATTAGCTACATATGCTTCAAGATGTATTGAAAATGAAATTTTAATGTATCTCAGAAGAAATAGTAAAATCAAAACAGAAATTTCTTTTTATGAACCTCTAAATGTTGATTGGGACGGTAATGAATTGTTACTTTCTGATATTCTTGGCACTGACAACGATGTGGTCTACAATATTATTGAAGATGATGTAGATAAACAATTGCTTTGGCTTGCTATGCAACGTTTAAATTCAAGAGAAAAAGAAATTGTGCAACTAAGATTTGGCTTAAATGGAACTACAGAAAAAACACAAAAAGAAGTTGCGGACATTCTTGGAATATCACAATCTTATATCTCAAGACTTGAAAAAAGAATTATAAAAAGATTAAAAAAAGAAATTAATAAAATGGTATAAGGTCCCTTTACGGGATCTTTTTTTTGTAATATCATTTTAATTTATACTTGAAACTTCTTACTCTTCTATGCTTTATTCTAAGAAATTAATTTTTTTCATTAAAAATGATATTTTTAATGGCTAATGAATATAAATAATATAAAGTGTTAGGCATTTTTAAAAATAGACTAGTGCACGTGACTAGCGGTTTTCAAAAACTTATGGGGGGTAATAAATTGGACAGCTTAATGTTTGCTATAAATAACTTAAGACAGATGGAAATTATAGATTTAAATTCAGGGTCGAAAATGGGATATATCAAAGATTTAAAAGTCGATTGTGAAGAATATCGAATTATCTCAATAATACTTCCAACTCAAAAATCATCTTGGTTTAATAAAAATAATAGCATTGAGATACCTTGGGAAAAAGTAAAAAAAATTGGTGTGGACGTTATTCTTGTAGATGGTAGTGATGTAAATATGGAAAATGAATAATACAGAATACAAATTTAATAAGGTAGCACATAAAAATAAATAACAAGTTATCCTACTTGTTATTTATTTTTATGTGCCTAAAGTATTTTAATTTATAAGAAAAAGTGTATAATGTTATTATATTTGCTAACTATACAAGAAAAAGGGCGTGAAAAGCATTGAAGTGTCCATATTGCAGCTGTGAAGAAAGTAAAGTAGTTGATTCTAGATCAACAGAGGATAATATTGCAACTAGAAGAAGACGCGAGTGTCTGACTTGTTTTAAACGATATACCACTTATGAAAAAGTAGATGATATACCAATTTTAGTAATAAAAAAGGATTTTAATAGAGAATATTTTGACAGAACAAAAATAATAAATGGACTTATGAAGGCCTGTCAAAAAAGACCAGTATCAAGAATGCAAATTGAAGCCATTTGTGATGAGGTAGAAAAACAGTTAAATAATGAAATGCTTACAGAAGTAAAATCTGATTATATCGGAGAAATCATTATGAATATACTAAAGAATGTGGATGAGGTTTCTTATGTGAGATTTGCTTCAGTTTATAGGCAATTCAAAGATATTAATACGTTTATGGAAGAAATAAGGAAATTAATGTCTAAGGAATAAAAACACCCTTAGACATTTTGTATTTTGAAAAATTAAATTTTTTACACTCTATGTATTTATAAATGAGGTGAAGTAATGAAAAATGAAACTATTAATAATCATGAATTTATAAAATTCCAGTATGAGAATGCTGTGATTTTGTTTTCTACAGCAAAAGCTGACCTAAATTTTAATAAAAATACACAGGAAGGGTTGCTAAATTTAGAAATTATTAAGAAACATTACAAGTTACAAGCTATAGGCTATTTAAATCAAATTCATAGTGACATAATTGTAAGTTTTGATGGAAATACTAATGATGGAGATGCATTAATATCAGATAGAACTAAAACAGCTATAGGTGTGTTTACGGCAGATTGTGTTCCAGTAATTTTAGTAGACACTAAAAAAGGAGTAATAGCTGCCGTGCATAGTGGGTGGAAAGGTACAAAGGCATTAATTGTAAGTAAAACAATTGAAAGATTAGAAGAAAATTATGGCTCAAAAGCTAAGGATATTAGGGTATATATTGGTCCACATATTGGTGGTTGTTGCTATGAAGTTAGCCCGGAACTAATAGAAGCGTTTACTAGTCAAGATATTTATAGTAATATTAAAATTAGTAATAATAATAAATTGGATTTAGAAAAATGTATTTTGGCACAACTTGTGGACAAGGGTATTAAAGAAGAAAATATTACTACTACCAACACTTGTACTGCTTGTAATAAACAATATGAATTGTATTCCTATAGAAATAGTGAAAATAAGCAAGGTAGGATGTTTTCTTTTGTATACTTAAGGACCCAGGAGATGATTTAACTCAATAAATTAAGCAGAAAAAGTAGGGAGGGATTAGCATGGCTGGAGAAAAAATATTAGTGGTGGACGATGAAGAGCATATTCAGGAGTTAATTAGGTTTAATCTTGAGAAAAGCGGATATAAGGTTATATGTGCTGGCGATGGTATAGAGGCTATAAAACTGGTTAAAGAACAATTGCCACAATTGATGTTACTAGATTTAATGTTGCCTGGAATGGATGGCTTGGATGTGTGTAAGGAAATTAGAAAAGACTCATCTATGGCAAATATGCCAATAATAATGATAACAGCTAAAGGAGAAGAAATAGACAAAATAATAGGACTTGAGTTAGGTGCAGATGATTATATTACAAAGCCATTTTCAGTAAGGGAGCTAGTTGCGCGGATTAAAGCTATACTTAGAAGAACCAATATGCAGCTAGTTGAAAAAACTTTCAATATTGGTAATTTGGCTATTGACTTTGGTAAACACGAGGTCATTAAAAGTGAAAGTAAAATTGATTTAACCTTAAAGGAATTTGAGTTATTGGAAATCTTAATAAAAAATAAAGGTAGAGTTATGACAAGAGACTTCCTATTAGATAAAATATGGGGTTATGAATACTTAGGAGAAACAAGAACTGTAGACGTTCATATAAGACATTTAAGACAAAAAATCGAAGAGGATGATAAAAATCCAGCATATATTCAAACTATTAGGGGTATAGGATATAGATTTAATTTTGGTGATTAATTATGAAAAAAAAATTAGTTATATATTTGCTCAGTACTGTGATTTTTATATTTGCAATAGTAACTGTTCTATTTGTATCTATTTTTAATTATGAATATCAACAAAATCTAAAAGATAAACTTGAAATAAATAATAATATGATAATTAACTTATTGAAAAGTAATAATTTAAGAGACCAAGAGAAATTTTTCGTAGAAAATTTAGCTCATTCGGAGTTAAGAGTAACCTACATAGATAAGAAAGGTAAAGTTATTTATGATTCATCTGTAAATGCAAAAACTATGGGTAATCACAATGATAGGCAAGAATTAATAGAGGCAAGAAAAAGTGGCAGTGGATTTTCAGTGAGATATAGTTCATCTACTGAGAAGAATATGATGTATTTTGCAACTACTTTTGATGATGCTCTTATTATTAGAAGTTCTATGCCTATTGAAATTGTAAATGGTCTAGGCAGTAAATATTTTAAGCTTTACATATTGGCCATATTATTTTGTGGGATAATGTCAATTTGGTTTTCTCTAAAACTATCCTGTATTATAGTAAAACCTATTACAGACTTGATTTTTATTACTTCAAGAATTAGTAAGGGGGAAATCCATAGAAGAGCCAGGACATTATCAGGTGGCGAAATAGGGCAACTAGCAAAGAACTTTAATGAGATGGCAGATAAACTAGAGTTCACTTTAAATGAGGTTACAGACAAGCAAAATAGGCTAGAGGCTATTTTGCAAAGTATGGATAGTGGAGTCATTGCTGTTGATAGGAAAAATAAAGTAATAATGATTAATCCCTATGCTAAAAAAATGTTTGGAATCACTAAAGATATTATAGGAGAAAATCTTCTAGATAATATAAGAGATTTTCAATTAGAAGATATTTTCCATCAAAGTGATGATGACTATAAAGAAATAAAGATAGTTTGGCCACAAGAAAGAGAACTCAGAATAAAAACTGCAGACATAATAAACAGAAGTCAGCATATAGGAACTGTTGCTGTGGTTCAAGATATTACAGAAGTAAAAAAATTAGAGAAAATGAGAACGCAGTTTGTTGCTAATGTTTCTCATGAACTTAAAACTCCTCTAACATCTATTAAAGGATTTGCTGAAACTCTAAAATATGTGGATGATGTAGACACAAAGGAAAAGTTTTTAAATATAATCAATGAAGAAGCCGAAAGATTAACTAGATTAATTACAGATATTTTAACACTTTCACATATAGAACAACAAAAGGAAATCAAAAAAGAAAAAATAGATGTTAATAAAATTATAAGAGATGTTTACAATCTAATGAAAAACACAGCAGATGTAAAAGGAATCCAGTTATCAATTGAGCAACACAGTATAAAAGCATTGCTAGGCGATGCTGATAGGTTTAAACAAATGTTAATTAACTTAGTAGGTAATGCAATAAACTACTCAGAAACAGGTGATAGTATTTGCATTGGAACGGAGGTCTACGATGATAGATTCATTCTATGGGTTAAGGATACTGGCGTTGGAATAGCTAAAAAACAAATTCCACGTATTTTCGAAAGATTTTACAGAGTGGATAAGGCCCGTTCTAGATCGAATGGTGGCACAGGTCTTGGCCTTGCTATTGTTAAGCACATAGTACTTCAATTTAAAGGGAAAATATATGTTGAAAGTGAGCTTGGACTAGGTAGTAAATTCATAGTTGAAATTCCGTACAATGAATAGAAATAAAACTGTACAATTATTATTGGGATAGCTTTATTTTTATTCATTGTAAAGTTTAATTAACATTAGTTAAACTTTAATTAACTTTTTCATAATACAAAATTAACCTTCGGGGTATAATATTATAAGTGTAATGAATAGCTAATAAAGAAATTAAAATAAGTGAACGGGGGAATTATCAATGAAGAAAAAAAGTTTAAAATTAATGGTAGCTACACTAGCAGTTGTAATGACAGCAGGAATTTTCACGGGTTGTGCAGATAAAACAGCTAAAACTACACCTGAAACTAAAAACACTGAATTATCCGGTTCAATAACTGCAGCAGGATCAACTGCACTTCAGCCTTTAGCAGAACTCGGTGCTAAAAATTTCCTGGATAAAAACCCAGGAGCAACTGTAAATGTCCAAGGTGGGGGAAGTGGTACAGGACTTAAATTAGTGTTAGAAAGTAGTGTAGAAATAGGGAATTCAGATATATATGCAAAAGATAAAGCAGGAATTGATGCTACTGCATTAAAAGATCACAAGGTATGTGTTATAGGAATTGCAGCGGTAACAAATCCAAAAGTTAAAGTAGACTCTTTAACAAAGAAGCAATTACTAGATATATTTACAGGAAAGATAAAAAACTGGAAAGAAGTTGGCGGAGCTGACATAGCAGTTACAGTTATAAATAGACCAGCATCTTCAGGAACTAGGGCAACATTTAAACAATTTGGATTAGATGGCAGGGAAGAAGTGGCAGGATTAACTTCAGATTCAAGTGGAGCTGTTAAAGGAATGATCACAAAAACAGATGGAGCAATAAGCTACTTAGCATTATCATACTTCTCTGATGAAGCTAATAAAAAAGGCTTAAACGTATTGAAAATTGATGGTATTTCTGCAAGTGCAGAAAACATAAGCACAGATAAATATAAAATTTGGGCATATGAGCATATGTACACTAAGGGTGAACCTACAGGATTAACAAAAGCATATTTAGATTATATGATAAGTGATGAAATGAAAGCAGGAATAAAAAAACTAGGATATATCCCAATGGCAGATATGAAGGCTAAAAGAGATTAATGTTCTCAAAAGGCTGGGTAAAACCAGTCTTTATTTGCATTAATTAATATCCGTCGGTGCTTATCCTATTAACGATTTTAGAAGGAGTTTTATACCCACCACCGAAGCTTTATTTTTTCTCGGGTAGCAAGTTCTCATTTATGGAAGATGGCGGACTTTCCTTCTGAAATGTGGTTAAAATAATTTTTCGAGGTAAAATGATATGAAAAAAATATTTTTAAAACTTAAAAATGAATATCTAGGACGCGGTTTTGCAATGTTTTGTGGTGCGATTATAGTCATTCTTACCTTTTCAATCATATTATTCCTAACTACCAAGGGCCTCAGTACCTTTATAAAGCATGGATATTCAATATTTCATTTTATATTCTCAGGGGTATGGAATCCAGAGGGTAGCGGAGGATCACTATCTCCTCAATTTGGAACTTTGATATTCATTATTGGGTCAACAGTGGTTTCTTTCCTTGCGGTGCTAGTAAGTGCACCAATAGGGGTAGCACTAGCTGTATTTATGAATGTAATTTCACCAAAACTCGGTACAAAAGTTCTTCAACCTGCCATTGAGTTATTTGTGGGAATACCTTCCGTTGTTTATGGCTGGATAGGAGTAAGTGTATTAGTACCTATTATTAAGATTTTTTTTGGAGGAATAGGATTTAGTCTACTTGCAGGAGTACTAGTTATTAGCGTAATGATTTTACCAACGATAACAAGCATTTCTTCAGATGCTATAAAAACTATACCTAAAGATTATATAGAAGCATCCTATGGACTTGGAGCAACTAGATGGCAAACTATAATTAAAGTAATTATTCCAGCAGCTAAAAGTGGAATATTAACAGGCATAGTCCTGGGAGTTTCAAGAGCCTTTGGAGAAGCGCTAGCAGTGCAAATGGTTATAGGAAACTCAGTTACCTTCCCTAAGGGTTTACTTGGAACCACAGCTACATTAACAAGTATACTGACTATGGACATGGCAAATACAATTTATGGCACAGCATGGAATGACGCATTATGGTCAATGGCGCTATTATTATTATTAATATCCTTTATATTTATACTTCTAATTAGAAAACTTGGAAAAAGAGGTGATATATAATGAGTTCTAAAGTTAAGGATAAAATAGCAACTATAGTTTTATATATAATTTCTGCCTTAGTGATTCTTTTGCTTATAAGTCTTATAGGCTATATAATATATAATGGGAGACAATCATTAAATTTAAAATTTTTATTCGGTGAACCCAAAATAGGTGAAGCAGGTGGAGGAATTGGACGTCAATTATATAATTCAATACATTTGCTCTTAGTAACCCTTATAATTACAGTACCTCTAGGGGTAGGGGCTGGAATATATTTAGCTGAGTACGCAAAAGAGGGAAAGGTATTAAATATTATAAGATTGAGTATCGAAACTATGGCTTCATTGCCTTCTATAGTAGTAGGATTATTCGGGCTATTAGTTTTTGTTAACATGACAAAATGGGGATATTCTCTTATTGCTGGAGCGCTAGCTATAACTATAATAAATTTACCGGGTATGACTAGAGTTTGTGAAAATGCTATTAAAGCTGCCTCATTTGGTGTTAAGGAAGCCAGTTTAGGACTGGGTGCTACCAGGTGGCAGACCATTAAAAATGTTGTATTACCTTCTGCAATGCCTCAAATTCTAACAGGTATTATACTAGCAGCAGGAAGAATATTTGGAGAAGCAGCAGCCTTACTTTATACTGCTGGTATGAGTGCACCAACTTTGAACTTTACTAATATAAGCTTAACAAGTAAAGCTTCAGCTTATAGCTTATTAAGGCCCGCTGAAACTTTGTCTGTGTATATATGGAAGCTTAATTCTGAAGGAATGGTGCCTGATGCGGCTAAGATAGCAAACGGAGCTTCAGCAGTTTTAATAATAGCAGTGCTTATATTTAATGTATCTGCAAGAATAATCGGAAAAAAATTATATGAATCTCACACAGGAAGTAAATAGGGAGGGACCAACATGGGAATAGTTATAGCAAAGAATTTAAATCTATATTATGGAAATGTTCAAGCACTTAAAAATGTAAGTATTGATATAGAGAAAAATTCAGTTACTGCACTTATAGGACCATCAGGTTGTGGTAAGTCAACATTTTTACGGACTATTAACAGAATGAATGATTTAATAGATTCTGTTAAAATAGATGGAGAAGTTTTATACGAAAATAAAAACATATACAGCTCGGATTATGATGTTATAGATTTAAGAAAAAAAATAGGAATGGTATTTCAAAAGCCTAATCCTTTCCCTATGTCAATATACGATAATGTAGCTTATGGCCCTAAAATTCACGGCCTAACTAATAAAAAAGAACTTGATGAAATTGTAGAGGATAGTTTAAAGGGGGCTGCCCTTTGGAATGAAGTAAAAGATCGGCTTAAAAAGAGTGCACTAGGGTTATCTGGTGGGCAGCAACAACGTTTATGTATAGCTAGAACTTTGGCTGTACAACCTGAAGTTTTATTAATGGATGAGCCCACTTCTGCTTTAGACCCTATTTCCACATTAAAGGTTGAAGAATTAATGGATGTGCTTAAAAAGAAGTATACGGTTATTATTGTTACTCATAATATGCAACAAGCAGGTAGAATTTCTGATTATACCGCATTTTTTCTCAATGGAGAAATAGTTGAGAATGGTAAAACAGAAAATATATTTTACAAACCTCAAGATAAAAGAACAGAGGATTATATTACAGGAAGATTTGGTTAAAATATAAGAAGGAAGGTGATAATATGGCAAGAAAAGTATTTGAAGCTAGTCTTGAAGAGCTTCATAATGATTTAATTAGAATGGGAAGTATGGTGGAAAAACAAATTCATGATTGCATCGATGCCTTAGTTACTCAAAACGTTGAAAAGGCTGAAAGAATAATGGTAAATGATGACATAGTTGATGCACTGGAACGAGAAATAGAAGACAAGGCAATAAGATTAATTGCCATGCAGCAACCTTTAGCAATAGATTTAAGAAATATTTTTACCACAACAAAAATAGTAACAGACCTTGAGAGAATGGCAGATTATGCCGTGGACGTTGCTAAAATAACCGTAAGATTAAAAGATGAAAAGTATATAAAGGAATTAATCGACATACCTAGAATGGCTGAGATAGTAATACTTATGATAAGGGACTCCTTGGACGCTTATGTGGCAGGGGATGTTGAAAAGGCATATGAAGTTTGCAAACGAGACGATCAAGTAGACGATATTTATAAGGAAGTATTTGCAGAACTTCTACAATTAATGTTTAAAAATCAAGAGACAGTAACTCAAGCTACGCAGTTTTTATTTATTTGTAAGTGGCTAGAAAGAATTGCAGATCATACTACAAACATATGTGAATGGACAATTTATTTGGTTACTGGAGAAAAAGTTAATTTAAACGAATAGTTTTTACGTGAAATACAAAAACTACAATTACAATAAATATGAAAACATAGTTAGCCATATTTATACGGCATTAGCTATATATTTAAAATTTTGTAGTGGAGTAGTGATTATGAAGAAAAAAAGATTGAAAACACTTTGGCTAATCTTTAGCATTACAATTGCGATGTTAGGTGTAGGATGCAAAAAAGATGCAGAAACCAAAGACCAGAAGCCTAAGAACATTAGAATAATTTGTGAGGACACAGTTTTACCCATGGTAAATGATTTAGTACGGGATTATAATTTAAATAATGACCCTGTAGTTACTGTGGAATCTGTCGACAGAGAAAGTGCTTTTAATAAACTGAAAAATTCTAAAGTGGATATATTAATTGGATATGTTCAGTCAGATAATAAGGAAATTGATTCTGAGATGCTAGCTTATGATAGTATTGGCATTATTGTTAACGCCACTAATAAAGTAAATAGTATTGGAACTTCTGACTTGAAAAAAATATATACCGGAAATATAGTAAACTGGGAAAAGTTAAAGGGTGAATCAAAAACAATAGTCCCTGTAGCTTTTAAAAATATTATGAATTCAGTTCAGTATGAATTTAATATAAAAATAATGGATACTCCTGTAAAAGAACAAATGAGTAGTAATATGCAGTATGTAGGAAGTATAGAAGAAATGAAAAATTTTGTTGCTCAGAATAAAAATGCTATAGGTTTTATGCCTGGACAGTGGTATAATAAAGAGAGTGTGTTTTTAAAATTAAATGGTATTGACATTACGACCTCAAATTTAAAGAATAAACTGTATTCTTTAAGATTTCCAATACAAATGTGTTACTCCAAAGAAAAAAAAGATAGTCTAAAGGAGCTTTTTCAGTATTTTAAAAGTGAAGATTGTAAAAAGATTATAAGAAAATATTGCATAGAAGCATTTTAGTACCTCCTTCTTAGGAGGTATTTTTATTCTGTAGTAAATTATTTATTAATCACAAATTTTCTAGTAGGAGTACGTGAAAAAGCGCAAAATTTGCGATATATGCACTTTTTCTTCTTTTAAAGACTAATAACGTTGACTTAAATATTGAATTCATGTAATATAACTTAATGGAATGCTATAATTTATTATTAAACTAATTGGTTTTTTTAAATTAAATATTAAATATTTAGTACTATATACTTAAAAAAAATATTTAATTTTAGTATAATATTTCTAATTCCTCATAAAGCCTTTTACATGAAAGGTTATTGTTAAACAGGAGGTAAAAATGAAAAATCAGATATCTAAGATACTTCCAGGAAGTATTGCAGAAGAAATTGAGTTAGAAGTGGGAGATAGATTAATTAGTATAAATGGCAATGCTGTAATAGATATTATAGATTACAAATTTTTAATTACAGATGAACTTATATCAATTGAGATTGAAAAGGCTGACGGTGAGGTTTGGGAGATTGAAGTTGAAAAGGAATATGATGAAGATTTAGGAATCCAATTTGTTGATGCCATTTTGGATAAGCCAAAGAGTTGTCATAATAAATGTATATTCTGTTTTATTGATCAATTGCCAGAAGGAATGAGAGAAACACTTTATTTTAAGGATGATGATTCAAGGTTATCGTTTTTCCAAGGTAATTTTGTAACTTTAACCAATATGAAGGAAGAAGACATTGAAAGAATAATTCGATATAAGATAAGTCCTATTAATGTGTCAGTTCACACTACTGATGCAGAGCTTAGAAAGATAATGTTAAACAATAAATTTGCTGGAGATGTTTATGATAGGTTAAAGAGGCTGGCTGAAGCTTCAATTAAAATCAATTGTCAAGTGGTTTCGTGTCCTGGCATTAATAATGGACCTGAACTTATAAAAACAATTGAAGATTTATATAAACTTTATCCAAGCATTGAAAATTTAGCGGTTGTACCCGTTGGGATAACTAAGTATAGAAAAGGCTTATTTAATTTGACTTTGTATGATGAAAATACTGCAAGGCAAGAAATTGAATGCGTAAAGGAATTACAAGAAAAATACATTAATGAAATCGGATCGCCTTTTGTAAGGTTGTCAGATGAATTTTACGTTACAGCAGGCATTGATGTCCCAGAGGAAGATTTCTATGATGGTTATGATCAGTTAGAAGATGGAATTGGTATGATAAGGATGCTTAGAAACGTTATTGATGAAGATGTAGCAGACCTTGAGCTAAATCATAGTGGGAAATTCACATTTATAACAGGGCAATCAGCCTATGCAGAAATACTAAAGGTAGCTGAGAAAATCACTACAACTAATAACAAAATTAATATTAATGTTAAAAAAATAGTAAATCATTTTTTTGGAGAAACTATTACAGTAGCAGGTCTTTTAACGGGAAAAGATATAATTAATCAGCTAAAGGACGAAAAACTAGGGGATTATATAATAATTCCTAGCAATATGTTGAAAAGTGGATATGAATTAGGAGATTACGATCAGCAAATATTCTTAGATAATATTACGGTAAGTGATTTAGAAAAAAGTTTAAATATAAAAGTTTTAATATGTGATTATTCAGGAGAAGATTTAATCCATATAATAAACCAAAATAGTCGGGAGGCAGAATAATGGCAAAACCAATAGTAGCAATAGTAGGAAGGCCTAATGTAGGTAAATCTACCTTATTTAATAAGTTAGCAGGTAAAAGAATATCAATAGTTGATGATAAACCAGGTGTAACAAGAGACAGAGTGTATGCAGATGCGGATTGGCTTAGACACAATTTCACACTGATTGATACAGGTGGTATTGAAATTGAAAGTCAAGATATTATTTTAGCACAAATGAGAAGACAGGCACAAATAGCTATAGAAACATCAGATGTTATAATATTTATTGTAGACGGTAAGCAGGGCCTTACAGGTGCAGATTATGAAGTTGCTCAAATGCTTAGACAAAGCAAAAAACCAATAGTATTGGTTGTAAATAAAATAGATCATCTTCAACTAGAAGCAAATGCCTTTGAATTCTATAATTTAGGTATAGGAACACCCTTTGCTATTTCTGCAACTCAAGCACTTGGACTTGGAGATATGTTAGATGAGGTAGTAACGCATTTTGATAGTGTCTATTCACTAGCAGAAGATGAAGAATATATTCAAGTTGCAGTGGTAGGTAAGCCGAATGTTGGTAAATCATCATTGATAAATAGAATGCTTGGAGAAGAAAGAAATATAGTAACTGATATCGCAGGTACAACTAGAGATGCAATTGATAGTAAAATTGAAACGCAGGAAGGAAAATTTGTCCTTATAGATACTGCAGGAATAAGAAGAAAAAGCAAAGTAGAAGAAGGAATTGAAAGATATAGTGTTATTAGATCCTTAGCAGCAGTGGAGAGAGCTGATGTAGTTATACTTATGTTAACTGCTACAGAGGAATTAAGTGATCAAGATGAGAAAATTATAGGGTATGCTCATGAGATGAAAAAAGCTATTTTAGTAATAGTAAATAAATGGGATCTTATTGAAAAAGATGATAAAACTATGCTTGAGTATAAAAAGAGAATACAAGCAGGGTTAAACTTTATGGCATATGCACCATATTTATTTATATCTGCAAAAACAGGCCAAAGAGTGCATAAGGTGCTTTCAACAATAAAAGAATGCTATGAAAATTATTCGAAAAGAATTTCTACAGGCATACTGAATGAGGTTGTAAATAAGGCTGTATTAATGAAAGAACCTCCAACAGTAGCAAATAAGAGATTAAAAATATTCTATGTTACTCAAGTAGCGTCTAAACCACCAACATTTGTGTTCTTTGTAAATAATGAAAATTTATTGCATTTTTCTTATGAAAGATATTTAGAAAATCAATTGAGAAATAGCTTTGAATTTTTAGGAACAGGTATAAAGCTTATATTTAGGGAAAGGAAGGAATAGAATGTTAAAAGTTGCTTTTTTAGGTGGTGGTAGTTTCGGTAGCGCATTGTCTATAATGCTTGCCAAAAAAGGAATTAATGTTAACATATGGGACAGAAAAATTAGTGTTATTGATGATATTAACATCAAAAGAGAAAACGTTAAATATTTACCCAAGGTTATCGTGCCAGCAGGAGTAACAGCATTTATTGATATAGAAAAGGCTATATGTGATAGCGACATAATTGTGTTATCAGTTCCATCCCATGCAATAAGAGAATTAAGTGTGATGATATCACCACACTTAAAACAAAATCAAATTGTGGTTAGCATTGCAAAAGGAATCGAAGAACATTCATCAAAAAGAATTTCACAGGTTATAGAAGAAGAAATTCCGAGTAACCCTATAGTAATACTTTCAGGTCCTAGTCATGCAGAAGAGGTTGCCTTAGAGATACCTACAACAGTAGTAGTTACTTCTAAAAAAATGGAGTATGCAAAGATAGTTCAAGATGTATTTATGACCAGTAAATTTAGAGTTTACACTAATGAAGACATTATTGGAGTAGAAATAGGTGGAGCAGTTAAAAACATTATTGCACTAGCAGCAGGCGTGTCAGATGGAATAGGCTACGGTGATAATTCTAAGGCTGCACTTATGACAAGAG
The DNA here is from genome assembly GCF_003865095.1 of Clostridium tagluense. GTDB lineage: Bacteria > Bacillota > Clostridia > Clostridiales > Clostridiaceae > Clostridium_AD > Clostridium_AD tagluense. Next base: position 22,462 of record NZ_BHYK01000039.1, read on the forward strand.
GAATGAGTGAAATTATAAAAATAGGAACTGTACTTGGCGGTAAAACTGAAACTTTCTATGGATTAACAGGTATGGGCGATCTTATCGTAACTTGCACTAGTATGCATAGTAGGAATAGAAGAGCCGGTATTTTAATTGGAAAGGGTGTTCCAATGGAGAAAGCTTGCGAGGAAATAGGAATGGTGGTTGAAGGTATAAAAGCCACAAGAGCTTTTTATGAACTTAAAGAAAAAGCGCAAGTTTCTATGCCTATTACAGATGTGCTTTACAAAGTACTATTTGAAGGTAAAGACCCTAAAGATGGAGTACATGAACTTATGTCAAGAAATAAAAAAGATGAGGTTTAACCACATTTTATAAAGTCATTAATAGTAAAACCCAGTTTTTCATTAAGAAGTTAATGAAAAACTGGGTTTTTTATATATTTTCAATCTGTAGTAATAATTTATTGTTATATAAAATATATTTATAATGGTAATAATAATTATTGGGAGGGTATATCTTGGATAATTTTGATATATACAAAGATATAGCAGAGAGAACGCAAGGGGATATTTATGTAGGTGTTGTAGGTCCAGTAAGAACTGGGAAATCAACATTTATAAAAAGGTTTATGGAGCTTATGGTAATTCCTAGAATAGATAATCCTCATAAAAAAGAAAGAGCAAAAGATGAACTTCCTCAAAGTGGTTCAGGAAAATCAATTCATACCACTGAACCTAAATTTGTACCCAACGAAGCAGTTGAAATTGATTTTGATGGTGGTACTAAACTCAAAGTTAGAATGGTTGATTGTGTTGGATATATTGTTAAAGGAGCGGTAGGATACGAAGAAGGGGAAACACCTAAAATGGTTACAACTCCTTGGTACGACTATGAGATTCCATTTGAGGAAGCGGCAGAGCTTGGAACAAAAAAAGTAATAAATGAGCATTCAACTATTGGTCTTTTAATTACTACAGATGGTTCTATTACAGGTATAAAAAGAGAAGAATATTTAGAAGCTGAAAAAAGAGTAGTTGATGAGCTTAAAGCCATTAATAAACCTTTCATAGTGGTGTTAAATTCTAAAAATGCAGCTGCTCCTGAAACAGAATCTTTAGCAAGAGAATTGGAAGAAAAATACGATGTTCCAGTTCAAGTTATGGATGTACTAAATATGAAAGAAGAGGATATAGCTAATATATTCCAAAGAATTCTTAGAGAATTCCCAGTTAAAGAAATTAACATAGATATGCCTGAATGGATTGAAAATTTAAGTTCTAAGCATTGGGTGAAAATTAATTTTATGAAGTTCTTAAAAGATATGTGCAAGGATATTTTTAAAGTTAGGGACATAAATAAATCTCTACTCAGTTTTAAGGAGGTCGACTTTTTAGACTCTGCAAGACTTGATGAAATGAATATGGGAGAAGGCACTGCTAGAGTTAATATAATTCCTAAACACGAATTATTTTACAAAATACTAGGTGAAACTTGTGATTGCGAAATAAAAGGTGAAAATGATTTATTAACATTAATGGGCGAATTCTCTAAAGCAAAAGTGGAATATGATAAAATTGCAGATGCACTAAGAGATGTTAAAGAAAAAGGCTATGGATTAGTGGCACCACAGCTTTCAGAAATGACCTTAGAAGAGCCTGAGATAGTACAGCATGGTGGTAGATATGGAGTTAAACTAAAGGCTTCAGCACCGTCGTTACACTTTATTAAGGCTAATATAACCACAGAAGTATCTCCTATTATGGGTACAGAAAAGCAAAGTGAAGAATTCTATAATTCAATCTTAGAACAGTTTGAGAACGATAAATCTCAAATTTGGCAGAGTAATATGTTTGGTAAATCTTTAGAAGTATTGGTTAAAGAGGGTCTTCAAAATAAATTATTTAAGATGCCTGATGATGTTCAAATAAAAATTCAAAAGACGCTACAAAGAATTATAAATGAAGGTAATGGAAGCTTGATATGTATTATACTATAATAATATTTTTTATTATTTAGTAGTTTTGAGTTATAGGGAACATTTCTTATAACTCAAAACTAAATTTAATCTTGAATCAATCTAAAATTTTATGCTATAATAAAGTTGTTAACTGGGTGTAGCGCAGTTGGTAGCGCGCATGAATGGGGTTCATGAGGTCGCAAGTTCAACTCTTGTCACTCAGACCAAATCGCATAGTATCAACGGTTTGAAGGTGTTTTAGATTGTTGATATTCATAAAATAGATATGAAACTTATAAAATAGACCACATGATTAAATTTCTTTCGAGATTTTTAATTTGGTGGTCTATTTTGTTTTTTGTTGTGCGAGGATGGGATATAAATGAAAAAACAATTAACAATTAAGCCTTTATCAAAAAAAACATTAAAAGATGCATTCAAAGAATTTTTATTGCATTGTAGAGTTAAAAATTTAGCAGATGCAACACTAACTTTCTATGAGGAATCTTATAATCGGTTTACTAAATTTTATGATGATGATAATTTGGTAAAGGATATTACAAAGCAAACAGTAGATTATTTTATATTAAATCTTAGAAATACAGAATTAGAAAGCTCTATATCTTTTAATACTGCAATAAATGGTGTAAGGGTAATGTTATATTACTTTATGAAAATGGGTTACTTAGAAGAATTTAAAATCCCTTCTATGAAGCAAGACAAGAAGATTAAAGAAACATACACAGAACAGGAAATAAAAATATTACTTGTAAAGCCCGATTTAAATGAATCCGAGTTTGTTAATTTTAGAGATTGGACTGTTATCAATACACTTTTAGCCACAGGTATGAGGGTTAGAACACTAATCAATTTAAAAATATGTGATGTTGATTTAAAGAATCAATTATTACATTATACTACAACTAAAAATAGATATCATCAAATAGTGCCAGTTTCACGAACTCTTGTAAATGTACTGAAAGAATATATTGATATTAGAAATGCAGAGGAAGAAGAAGATTGGTTATTTTGCAGTAGATATGGGGATAAGCTTACAAACAACGCAATTCAACATAGTCTAATAAAATACAATAATAGGCGTGGTGTAATGCGAACAGGAATACATTTATGGCGACATACTTTTGCAAAGGTTTGGATTATAAATGGAAAGGGTGACCCATTTAGATTACAGCAAATTTTAGGCCATGCAGATTTATCAACCGTAAAGGAGTATATGGATTTATTTCTGGTGGATTTACAAAAGGACTTTGATTCGGTTAATCCATTGGAATTGATGCAACCCAAAAGCAATAAAGGAAAATATGTAAATATTAAGAGGGGAGGGAAATAACTATGTCTAAAAGCAAATTTATAGAATCGAACTCCCAAGGTTATGTTAATATAAATAAAGAATTTTTATTTGATACTAACCTTAATAATACCGACAAAACTCTCTATATTGTCTTACAATCAACTTGTTGGGGCGATAAAGATAGTTGTTTCCCTTCTCAGAAAACTCTTGCACAAGCTATTAATCGCTCAATTAGGACTATACAAAGAAGTCTTAAAAAGTTGAAGCAATTAGGCTATATTCTAGTAGAATTAAGAATAGGAACAAGTAATCTTTACACAATGCTAAAGAAAATAATTTCACAAAAATCAGAAAAGGCTGTAAAAAAAGTTAACGAACTAAGACAAAAATTTGGGAATAAGAAAAAACAAGATAATTGGAATGATTATCCTCAAAGAGAATATAACTTTGATGAATTAGAAAAGAAATTATTAGGGTGGGAATGAATTAGAATCAAAAAATAAATTAGCCATCCATCTGATATGAGGGATAGCTAAAGTGTACACTTAGAACATTGCGGTCTTTGAAAAACAAATATAAGATTAAACCTACTGCAAATAGCTTTAATTATTCATTTATCAACACCTTTATTATACCCTAGTTTTTTTTAGGTATCAATATGTAGGTGTATTTCTGTTGCCTTTTATTTTATTTCTATTTATAAATTAATACAATTTTATTTGTAATTTCTAATCAACTACCTTAAATATAGTAGATTTTGATTATAAATTAGAGATAAAATTATTTTTTTTGTGACCCCACGACACTTCTTGCAACCCTATACGACATTAATTACGGAGAGGAGTGGTGACATTGGTGCGATACTAATAACTATAACCTTTTTAATAACTAAAACTTAACTCTATAGGCGGATAAATTTAATAGTATCTTATAAAAAAATCTGAGAACCCAAGCTTAACCATTTTATCACGTTTGTAGGGTTCACTTTAAACTGAAAGCTAGTAATACCAACGTTTGCGTGAGGTCACTAAATAGGAACGATTTTGAGACGTTTTAAATTACATTTTCATACAATTAATCATAATCATTACAGAAACGTAAGATTCATCATTTTGCCTACCGTTCTATACCATTCATAGAGGTTTTAATTTAACAAAAAATAAAAAATAGTGGATTTTGAGAAATAATAAATTAAGGTATTGGGAGATAATCCGATACCCTGTGGACACTGGCACATAGGGTATTATCACTCGGTAGGGTCTGGCACACAATGTTTAGATATTTCTAATACGTCAAATGAAAATGGCTAAATGTATAGTTGAATTAGAAAAAATTTATAGAATTAGAAAAGGTAGTGAAGGTAAAAGAAGTTTAGATGTGGATAATTCACTTCTAAAAACCCAAAAAGAGTTATCTACACAGATGGTAATAGAGCAAGAACAATAAAACAATACAAAATGAGAGCAAATGAGAGCATTTTGTATTGTTTTATTGTCTAGTTGCATAATACGCCATTATATGCTATTATATGATAATAAATGGTCAAACTAAAGAGAAATTGGAGGCTATAACTAAGAAATTTTTGATATACAGAATCCAATAATAATAAGGTGGTTGAATAAAATGGCTATAATACCAAAGCAGATAACTATAGACGATATTTTTACTAATAAGAAGTATTATATAGATTTTTATCAGAGAGAATATAAGTGGGTTAAAAATCAGGTGGAAAGATTATTAGATGATATCTTTTATAAATTTGAAAATGAATATACAAAAGAAATAGACATAAATATAGAATCTATAAGTAATTTTAGTTGGTATTATCTAAGTGCGTATATGACAAATACATACAACGGAAAAATATATATTGTAGATGGACAACAAAGATTTACTACACTAACACTAATCCTAATAAAGCTGTATCACTTATCTGAATTTTATAAATTACCCAATAGGACAGAATGGCTACAAGCTAAAATTTATGGTGTAGGAGTAGAAGGGAAATCATATTGGATGGGTGATAATAATAGGTGTGAGCCTCTTGATGTTTTACATGGTGGAGATGACAACCTTATCAACTTAGAAAATGCTAATGATTTAAGTATAAAAAACATGTATGATAATTATATTTACATTGGAGAATATTTAACAAAAAAAATAGATTCAGAGCATAAATTTGAAGCAATTGTACTTTTTATATTAAAAAGATTATATTTAGTTAATATAGAAATTGAAGATTATAAAGATGTTTCTATGGTGTTTGAAGTAATAAATGATAGAGGTGAAAGGTTAAAACCATATGAAGTTTTTAAGGGACAATTATTAGGACAACTGGATAAAAATGAAATTCATCAGTATAACGCAATATGGACAGAAAATATAAATAAACTTCAAAATATAGATGAAAAGGAAGTAGATAATTTCTTTAGATTTTATTTTAGAGCTAAATATACTGACACTCGTGCAGATTCTAAAGAAATTGACGGAGAATATAACAAAACTATATTTTCTACTAAATGGAATGAAAAATTAAATCTAAAAAATAACTCAGTTATGGTTAAAAAATTTATAAAAGAAGATTTTAATTACTATTGTAAGTTATATTATAAAATGATAACTGATTATGCTAAAAATGAAAATTCACATGTGTTTTATAACTCTATGAATAATCAAGATAGACAATATCTATTAGTTTTATCTTCAATAAATAAAGAGGAAGAAGATGTAAAAGAAAAAATAGAGTTTGTAGCAAAAATGTTTGATAAATATTTTACACTATTGCAATTATTAGGATGTTACGATAGTAATAATTTTACAGAATCTATAATACGGTTGAATACTAATATAAGGAATAAAAATATTAAAGATATAGAAAATATCTTTAATACTCAGCTTGTCAATGATATTAACGCTACTAAGAACATAAATATACGTAACCCGTTTCAATGGACTTTGTTTAAAGAAGCTAGTAACAGCCTAGGAGTTACATTTTTAAGATATTTTTTTACTAGAGTTGATAATTTTATTGCTAAAAAATTAGATATTAATCAATATGATAAATCTTATAATTTAATAAGAAATACAGGTTCAATAAATGGATATCATATAGAACATATATTAGCTGATAATGATGAAAATAAAGAAATATTTAATAAAAATGAAGAGTTATTTTATACGCAAAGGAACTATTTAGGTTCATTGTTATTAATGAAAGGAAGAGACAATCAATCGAGTGGGAAAGAAAAATATAATGAAAAGTTAAAGACGTACTCACATGGTAATTTATGGGCAAGGACGTTAACAGAAGACTTTTATCATCGTAATAAAAATTTTAGTGATTTTATAGAAAAGTATGATTTAAATTTTAGAGCAATAAAAAATTTCGATAAGGAGGCTATAGAAGAACGGCAAAAATTATTATTTGAATTAGTAAAAATCATATGGGCATAGAGATTAACTACAAATAGGAAAATTTAAAGAGCAAGCTCATTAAAAAAGCTTACTCTTTTTCTTTAACTATTTCTAATATATCTTCTATTCTGCACTCTAGCACATCGCAAATTGATTCCACTAAATTATAACCTACTGCATTTGTTTTACCCATACAAAAATTATACATCGTATTATAACCAATATCACACTTTTTAGAAAGCCAACTAATATTACGTTCTTTAGATTCTAATATAGCCATTACCTTTACTTTTACCATCTTATACAACCCCTCCATGTTAATTATTATACCATATATGTGATAATTAAATTCATTTAAAATATATTTTATTATCATGTTGACATTATAATAATTATCATATATACTAAGAATATACGAATTAACAAAACAAACAGTTAATTCCTATGTTGGAACTTATAGCTTATAAAGGGGTAGCAACCTTAAATAAATGAGTGGGGTGTAAAAGTGAAAGGGTTAGTTTTAGCTGATTTAGAAAAGTTGGATATAATTGAGGTTACAAATGAAGAATATGAAAAAATAGAACAATGGTGTTTTAAAAATAAAGATTTAATAGTGAAAAACAAAGACAATATTAGGCATACAATCAATGAAGGAATTATAAAAATAAACAGTACTAAATCCAATTATTTATTTTCATTAGTTCATTTTAAAAACATAGAAGACAAAGTATATATTGCAAAGTATGGATATTTTGAAGATATGAAACAAATAAAGCACTTTTGTGGAGGAGAAGATTTTTTTATAAAATTACAAGATGGGTTATCACTATTTTATAGTAAGGAAAACATTGATAAGATGGAAATGAATAATATGCCAGTATCTAATGAATTCATAGAATATATGAAATCAAAATACGATAATAATTATCAAGAGCACCTAGGATTCCATTTTGCAGAACCAATATTTAAATATATTTCAATTTTAATTTATTCTCAACTTAATCAAGAACACATTATAAAACAAACTAAAACTTACACTCAAAAAGTACAATCTAAAAAGGACAAAAGAGCAGGTAAGAAACCAAAAGTGAAACTTACAAAACAAACAATAATAACATTGAACACAGGACATATACAAACACCTACAGAAGAAGAAAAAAGAGAATATGAGAGACATACATTTGGTTGGACAGTTAGAGGGCATTGGAGAACATATCAGAGTGGGGAAAAGATATGGATTAAACCTCAAGTAAGGGGAGATAAGGATAACGTACAAGGTAAGGTTTACGAAGTATAAAAAAGCACCTAACACCAACCCGAAGGATAAATGTTAAGCACTAACTCGCAATTAGATTATAGCATTAAATCCTTCTAAATATCAACTAGGAGGTCACGAAAATGTCAGTATATATCTTATTAGACTATGTAAAAAGTGCAAATTGAACGGTGTAGAGCCTACTGTAAGCGGTTTGAAGCACTGTAGAAGAAATGAATGGTCAGAATAAAATATTTAATATTGTTATTTGAAAACTAAATTAGGGGGAATTATTAATGTTAAAAATGAAAAAATTATTCGGGTACATGTTGGTAACAGAGGAAATACACAGAGTGGGAACACAAGAAGAAATTAATCAAATGGTAATAAAAAAAGGATTTCCAGTATGGGTACAAACTCTTGTAAGCAGGGATACGGTTTTTGATTGGATTTGCGAGGGTGGAGAAGTCGAAGAAGGATTTTACGTTGTTTCTGATGGTGTAATTGAGGTCACTGGCGAAGAAGAAGACTATGAAATTATTTTAATAAGTAATTTAAAAGCAGTAATATAATCAAACGCTATTTGCAATGCAGTAGTGTAAAGTAAAAAAATAATTAAACTAGCAATGCTAGAATTTTAAGGAGAATGTTAAGAATGAGTAGACCAAATTATTTTAGATGGGAAATTTGGATGGCAGATTGTTCAAAATACAATTTAGAAAATCACTTTGTGGTTATTATATCAAATTTTAAAATGAATAATAAACATAAATCAGTTCACTGTTGTATTATAACGTCTAAATTAAATTCATATAAAAGCAGAGTGGATATAGAACTACTTAAACCATCTCAAATAGCTTGTGAAACCATTCTAACATTGCCTAAAACAGATTTATTATATAAATTAACTGACGTAAAAGATATATTCACTAAATTAGAGGTTGAAAAAAATCTTGAAATTCAATTCCAGCTTAGTAATAATTTTATAAACACAGATATAGAGCAAATGGAAAACTTTCTTGAGAAAGGAGTTTTAAAAATGGGCAATGAAAGTAAATTAGGTAATCTTAGAAACAATATATGTAATTTAGCAGTAGAAAATAAATATGAACAAGTTATTATTCTATGTAATGAATCAATAAAATTGGCAAGTAATTCATCACTTGAAAATCGTAATGATTTTTTATGGCACAGCACTTATCACCGCTCACTAATGTTTAGTAAACTTGGCAATAAGGAAGTAGCATTAGATGATGCTAGGGAAAGTTTAAAGTATGTACCAAGTTTGAGAAACACTTTAAGTCCAAAATACAGCTATAGTTTATGGAGACTTGCAAACTGTTATGAAAATATAGGTGATATAGATGGAGCAATCCAAATATTTAAAAATCTATGTAAATACTATAAAAAAGTTGGTAAAACAGCAAGTAGAATTGAAATGATTTTCAACATCTATAGGTTAAAAAATAATTTGCCTAAAATGAAGTATCTAATAAGCTTAATAGAAAAAATGGAGTTTAATGAAAGAGATACAAATAAAATCAAGGAAACTCTACTAAAAGATATGAGACAAGATGTAATTAATATGCAATAAGCTAGTTAATTCTAGTTTAAATATAAAATATAGGAGGTTCATTAATATGATGAACAAGAAAACAAAAAGGAATTTAAAAAGAGTAGTAGCAGGAGGTTTGATGGCTCTAACATTAGTAGCAGTAGTGCCAAGTAAAGAAGTATTAGCCACGGATTCACCGATTGTTTGGTCAATTAAGCAACCACAAGTATCAAAATAATTACAAAAAACACAAAAAAGGCTTGACTTAATTTACCTAAGATAGTACTATAAAGAAGTAATAAAACAAGGGGATAGGTGACACTATTCCCAATACCATTATATTTATATCATTGACAACTTATTCAAACTTTATTCAACTCAATCAACAAAATAATATGAAAGGAGAAGAACAATATTTATTCAACATGCATAACTCATTACCAATATATTAACGTAAAATCAGAAGTATGTCAATAGAAAGTGCGTATTTAATTTAAAAATAGTGCGTATAAATTATTTTAAGTCAATGGGAAAACACTTTTAGCGATTGAGTGATTCCAAATGGTTGTGAGTAGTTCCAAAATTGGCTACACCTAAAACAATAAAAAATCAAAACGGAGGAGATTATCAATTATGAAATTAGATTATATAAAGAGGTCATGTAAAACAAATCGACAGGCGATATTGGACAAGGCTTTAATAGAAGAATTAGAGTATCTTAGGAAGAAATGCTTTCCTCATCAAAAAAAATCATTCTTATGGGAAGATTTTGAAATTAGAGAAAAAGTATTCGATAAAGAAGACAAAACAGACACTTTAGGGCTGTATGTTTGGGACGAAGGAAATCTTAAACACATAATATATATTACTAAAATTTACATATGGGGTTCTCAGAAATTGCATCAAAGTTGGCAAAGAAAAATTTATTATAATAAAATAAAAATGGTAATTAGGCATGAATTAATCCATTGTTTTGTAAAAGAACAATGGGAATATAAGTGTAAAAGATTTATAACAGATAAAAATGTGGATGCCAGCCCTATATTCTTAGCAGTATTACAATTCGTAGATGGTTATACGGGTCACGATTGTTACAAAGGATATATGAAAACTGAACTCTATAAAAGAATACAAAATAATGAATTTAAAACTTATAAAAAACTACATGATTATTTAGCAGATTATTTATGGGAATTTACCGAAGCAATTGAAAAAATTAAAAAAATAAGCAATCAGGATAGGTTTATAAAACAAGAAGATAAGAATTATTTTACTATAACAAATGAGTTTAAATTTGCACCAAGGAAAAATGGATTAGATAAATTTATGGAAGTTAATTACATAGATGTTTATACAAAAGATAAAGAAACAAGAAAACAAATTATGATTAATAGGACTTGGAATATTGGATGCAACATAGAACCAAAAGATTTAATTAAACTTTATAATAAAAAACAAGATTGTCAGGCTCAATACTATAACAATATTAAGAATTTAATAATAATGCCAGTATGTGCAAATGTAGAAGATATGAATGCAAAAGATATTAGAACTATTAGTATAAAAAATGATAAGAATTTTTAATAAGGTCAACGGAAAAACCCTTTTAGCAAAATGTCGTTGGGGTCAATGGAACACAACGAGAAGTCTTGATACCGTGGCATTTTAAAAAAGATGGTTCTTAGAAAATTAAATATGCACTACTCATTATAAATACTAGATATAGTAAATAGATGACCAGTGTTAAATGGCTTAGTACCAACCTCCACTAACAATATCAATATTGCTAAATACTAGATATAGTAAATACACTAGTAGTGTATACACGAGATATAGTATTTACACTAGTCGAAAAGAGGAGTGTGTACACTAGATGTCGTTGATATTAGGAGTGTAATAAGAAAAACCAAGTAATAAGAAAAATCATAAAATAAAAAAGAATTTTTTATAAGCACTCTAAAGAGGTGCGTGTTTTGCTTACGCAAAGACTTGATACATTTTTACATTTTCTTTCTTTCTCATATTTATAATTATAATTTTAGGAGGTTATGTCATGTATGTAGTTAAAAATAAACGTCAGAGGGAATATCTATATAATTTAGGATTTAATTATTCTAAGTCACAAGATATATATAATCCTTCACAAGAAATATACCTGTTTGAAAAATCAGACCTGTTAATGGAATCAATTACTTTTTATTCTCATATCAAGAACAAACAAATAAATAAAATATAATGGAGGTCGTATAATGGTAAATAATAATTTTTATGTAATGTTAGAAAAGGAATGGTTTTATAGTTCACAAGAACAAACTCTACTACAGAAGTATGGAACAGTTAGTTTGATGGTATATAGTATAATGCTTAGAAATCTTACTACAAGAAATACATTCAATTTTAGTATAAATGGGATATGTTCTATATTAAAAGTAGATGTAAAAAATAATAGTGTAATGGTTAAAAATATCAAAAATGCTATTAGAATGTTAAATGACAATTTATTTACGGTTTGCTCAGATAGTAATTGCAATCAAATAGAAAATCTAAGTAAAATAGATAACAATAATGTATATTACTGTATTCGTAAAGATGAACCATTGAAAGATAAATTTATAATGGTTTATGATACAGAAATTGATAAAATGCTTACATATTCCAAAGGTAAAAAGAATAGTGTATCAGAGTTAATTACTCATTTTTCATTTATTGTAAATGGATTTCACGGAAAAGAAAAGGATGGTACAGAAGGTGAAGGATACCTATGTTATTATGGGGGAATGGATTACATAGAACAAAAAACAGGAATAGAAAACTCCACTTTAGCACCTGATAATAAAATATTTATAGAAGAACAATTATTGTTAATTGGAAATGCTGGTGGTTCGATAGAAGATAATATGTATAAAAACACTTCTAATGTATATTGCAGATATGAAAATAAAGTTGAGTTTGATACATTTATGAAAATTAAGAGTGCTAAGTTAAGTAGTAAATTTGCAAGGCAAACTGATAAAGAACAACAAGATAAACAAAGACGACTTAAACAATTAATAAATCAATATAAAAAAGATAATGAAATTTATGAATTTGATACTAAGGAAAGTTTATCTGAAGAACAATTTAATGAATTACATGAACTAGAAATTAACTATTTAAATTTTGTTAAAAGTAGAGATAAGGAACTTAAAAATCCTAAATTTCTTACAATAAAAAGGGATGGAACTATTAAAGAAAAGTACGTTCCAGAGGAATTAGCTGAAGAAGAATATATAGAACCTACAGCAAAAGGAAAAGGTTCGTTAGCAAGTCAAAGAAAAACTTCACCATTAGTAACACCAATAATAACTCCACCAATAGCAGATAGAATTGTAAAAGCAAATGTTAAAACTAATAGACATAATCCAATAGTAGATTTTTCACCATATATGGATAAAGAGGATTTAGAAGACGACGATAAATCAGATATTTACTGTGGCAACGATGAATACAAACACACAATTTCTTATGGGAGAAATCCATTTTAAAATTACATAGAGGGGTTAATTCCCCTCAAACACTACATTCTCTTAAAGGGATACATATTTACATAGAATGCAGCGAGATTTAAAATAGTGGGACATTTAGATCCCTAAACGAGGAGGGCTTATTAATAATGAATACAAATAATAAAAATAATGATATAAAAATAATGAGACTTGAGGGTTCAGACATATTAAAAATACAAAATGGGTGGAATATAGATTTGGAATATAAAACTGTATTACCACATTCTTTATTAAAAGAAAAATTAAGCAGATTACATACAGATTTTACAGGGAATAAATCTAAAGAAATAATTGGTGTAAATTTTAATTATGGATTTGATACAGAGAAACTTAAAGAATTAAAAAGACAATTAAAGGTACAAAAGGATAATATCAAAGTTTATAAAAAAAATGTTACTGTACGTAAAAATGAGATTAAGAAAAATAAAGATATTGCTAAAGAAGATAAGAATATTGCAATTGAAAAATTACTAGTATTAGCAAATAAAGAAATTCAAACTAATAAAAATAAATTAGTAGAATTAGATGCACTAATTAAAATTGAACAGAATGAGTGGAATAAAGAAGGACTTAGAGAGAAATTATATCAAGATGGATTTACATTAACGCATACACATACTTCAAAGGGAATAGTAGTTAAAGAGGAAATTACATATAAGTTTTGGTTCAGAACTCCTGCAAAATCAAGAGTTGGAGATTCTATTTTCATTTCAGAAGCTATATATAATGATATTGTTAAGTGGCAGAACATGGGATTAACATTACCGCAGGGCGAAACTAAGGTTGTAGAGTTCCAAGCCTATAGAAGTCTTACTGCAAGTCATATTGAAAGAAATATAGAAATAAATGTAAAAAGTATTCTTGTATTGAACGATTTAGAAAGTTATATGGATACGGATATTATAAGCGTTGAAATGGAAGATTATTTAGATGGTGAGGAAGCTAAACAAAAATGTGTTGCTATAAGTAGAAGAGATAGAGTTAAGAATATTTTGTGGGATGGAATGGCTCTTTTAGATGAAGAATATTATGAAGAGGGAGATAATTATTATTTGCTTAGACAACATATGTTCAAAGCATGTGCATTCAAAACAGGAGTGGTTAGATTTCTTAAAGATAAATATGGTACTGATTATGAAACTGCTCAAGTGGCAGATAGATATGGCAATAATGTAAGAGTTGCAAATGTGAGATTATTGACCACAGAAAATGCTATTAAAAGTGAAAAGTTTTCTGAGTGTGGTGCTATAGGTAAAGATGGAATAGAAATTACATCTAAAAAACAAATGTATAGTTATTGGAAAAAATTAGTAAAAGACGATAAATATTTGTTTGGGATTTGCAAAAAAAATCACGAATCCAAGTTTGGAAATGTTCAGAGAATGTCATATCAAATGGTTAATACGCTATTATCAGATGAAACTAATACAAAAGAATTAGCACAATACACAGTAGATTATATAGAAGTGTTTCTGGTATACTAAAATCAATGCAGACCGGCCTTTAAAAAACCAAGCATAAAATGGAAAAATCCATTGCCAGCACCCTCAAAATATACTATCCTTTTTAGTGACGAAACTGAAAAGGAGAACGA
>NZ_BHYK01000040.1 GCF_003865095.1 Clostridium tagluense
CATTGGAATTCGCAAACACAAGAAAAGGCTATTGGAGAATTTCCAACAGCCCAATTATGACTCGCTCATTAACAAATGATACTTTAAAGAGACGTAACTACATATTCTTTTCGGATTATTATAGCCACGTTAAACCGTAAACTAATGAAACGCCGTATACCGAACGGTACGTACGGTGTTGTGAAAGGGGCGAAACATTTTAATTGTTAGCCTCTATTCGATTGTTGCCTCAATTTAAACCTGTTGTGGCTATTGTAATTATAACAGGGGTGTGTTTTGGAGCAGAATCAGGATTTCTTGTAGGGGCAGTTTCAGGGTTTGTATCTAACTTTTTCTTTGGTCAAGGTCCTTGGACACCATGGCAAATGTTTTGTTTTGGAATAATTGGATTTGTAGCAGGTATATTATTTAAAATGGGAATTCTAAAAAAAACAAAGCTATCTTTATGTGTGTTTGGAGGAATTAGTACATTCTTTATATATGGAGGAATTATAAATATTGGTTCACTTTTAATGTTCACATCACATTTTTCATTAAAAGCACTGATTGCAACTTATATATCAGGTTTTTGGTTTGATATGGTTCATGCTATTGCTACAGTTTTTTTTCTGTATGTAATTTCGCAATCTATGATAGAAAAGCTGGAACGAATTAAAATAAAATATGGACTTATAGATACATAGATTTAAATCCATCAAAGATAAAAAAATTGTGATAAGTAATCCTTATTTTAGGTAATTTATGATGAATTCAACTAAAAAAGGTACATTATATTATCAAAATAAATATTATATAAAACATGAAAAACTTTAAACTATGGTTAATATTTGATTAGAGATAGTTTAAAGAAATATTAAAAATCAAACAAAAAATGAGAGGAGTATAAAGCACATGAAACAAATTAAAAAAACACTAAGCATATTTATGGTAGCAATATTTGTAATGGCTGGAATTTTAGGAAATGGTACAGCAAAAGCTACAGTTTTAATTCCAAAAATAAATTATCTTGGAGTAGACCATTCACCACTAGTAGTAGGAGATACTGAAAAATTTACAATAACTTCAGAGTATGATGGGCTAGTACAATACAAAGCATTCATTTTTGATGGTGAAAAATGGAGCGAATTAACAAGTGGATATGGGGAAGCAGTAGATGCTAAAACTCCATATGTTTTGCCAGAAACAAGCGCATTTAAATTAGGAAAATATAAACTTTCAATTTGGGTAAAAAGGGCAGGAGTAGCAAGTGTTAACGAGAAAGGCTACGATACTTTCTATATAGCAAGTTTAAACTGTGTAACTAGAGATAATGCTAACAGAGTATATGCAAATGGCGACGCTAAAGTTGAAACTAAGGGTTTAACAGTTAAATTAAACGGAATAGAAAACATCGGTGGGATTAAAGGACCATACCTTTATAGATTATTTATATTTAATCCAACAACAGGATTATGGTCAAGTGGAGCTAAAGAGTATACCGAAACTCCATCATACACATTTAAAGAAGCAGGAACTTACGTGGTAATTGTACATATAAACACAGTTAATTCAACAACCTGGAAAAATTATGAAGCTGGTATAAAAAAAGGATCATATGAAGCTTGGAAAACAATAGTGGTAAATGTTGATGACGGTACAAAAGTATTTGACACTTCAGTTAAGGCTGCTACAGTTGGAACTAGTAAATGTAACTTTAACAGCGGATGGTATTAAAAACTTTACTATAGGTATAAAATACAAATATGGTTAGTATTATTGTCAAGCCCTTTAGCAGAAATGCTAAGGGGCTTGTTTTTTCGCAGGAGAAGAATATAACTATTCTACACAGGATAGGCAATGTAATTGATGAAATAATGATAATTACAAGGATGTAGATTATGATAATAATAAATATTTTTTATGACTTAAAGTATGCAAATTTGCACTGTATGCATTTTTGAATATGGCTAATTTGAAGGATTTGATTCAATAATTTAAGAAGGAGTTGCAATTAAGTAAAATGATTATAAGGTAAGTAAAACTATGAAAACCTTATAAATAAGATTTTAACATAGACTTGTCAAGGGTCAAGCTATTAAAGAATAGTAAATCCTATAGTTGGCACGGCTATTGCTTAGTATATATACATCAAGAGAAATTGGGGGGAATATATTATGCCATTAATGACAAGGGAAGAATATATTGATAGTTTAAGAAACTTAAAACAAAAGGTTTATTTATTTGGAGAGCTTATAGAAAATCCTGTGGATCATCCAATGATAAGACCATCATTAAATTCAGTAGCTATGACTTATGAACTTGCACAGAAAAATGAATATGAAGGTTTAATGACAACTACATCAAGTTTAACAGGGAAAGTGGTAAATAGATTTTGTCATATTCATAAAAGCAATGATGATTTAATAAACAAAGTTAAAATGCAAAGATTATGCGGTCAAAATACAGGAGCATGTTTTCAAAGATGTGTTGGTATGGATGCTTTTAATGCTGTATATAGTACTACTTTTGAGATTGATGAAGCTCATGGAACTGATTATCATAAAAAATTCAAGAAATACATGGAGTACGTTCAAGAAAAGGATTTAGTTGTGGATGGAGCAATGACAGATCCTAAGGGAGATAGATCTCTGGCTCCAAGTAAACAAAAGGATTTAGATTTATTTTTAAGAGTTGTAGAGAGAAGAGAAGATGGAATTGTTGTTAGAGGAGCAAAGGCTCATCAAACAGGAATGGTTAATTCTCATGAAATATTAGTTATGCCAACAATAGCAATGGGGCCAGATGATAAGGACTTTGCCATCGCATTTGCTGTGCCAGTTGATGCAGAAGGTATCTTTAGTATATATGGAAGACAATCTTGTGATACAAGAAAGTTAGAAGAGGGAGCAGAGATAGATTTAGGAAACAGTACTTTTGGAGGACATGAAACCCTAACTATATTTG
The DNA here is from genome assembly GCF_003865095.1 of Clostridium tagluense. GTDB lineage: Bacteria > Bacillota > Clostridia > Clostridiales > Clostridiaceae > Clostridium_AD > Clostridium_AD tagluense. Next base: position 2,944 of record NZ_BHYK01000040.1, read on the forward strand.
AAGATGTATTTGTTCCAAATGAAAGAATATTTTTAAACGGAGAAGTAGAGTTTTCAGGAATGCTTGTAGAAAGATTTGCAGGATATCATAGACAAAGCTATGGTGGATGTAAAGTTGGGGTTGGAGATGTACTTATAGGAGCATCTGCTGTGGCTGCTGATTATAATGGAGCAAATAAGGCATCTCACATAAAAGATAAGCTTATAGAGATGATTCACTTAAATGAAACCCTATATAGCTGTGGTATTGCCTGTTCCTGCGAAGGCTCTGCTACAAAGTCTGGAAACTATCAAATAGATTTATTATTAGCAAATGTTTGTAAACAAAATATAACAAGATTCCCTTATGAGATAGCAAGACTTGCAGAAGATATAGCAGGCGGGTTAATGGTGACAATGCCATCAGAGAAAGACCTTAAGGATCCTAAGATAGGACCATATATAGAAAAATATTTAAAGGGCGTAGCTAGTGTACCAACTGAAAATAGATTAAGAATACTAAGACTTATAGAAAATTTAACGCTAGGAAGTGCTGCCGTAGGTTATAGAACTGAGTCAATGCATGGTGCTGGTTCACCACAAGCTCAAAGAATAATGATATGGAGACAAGGTAATTTAGACAAAAAGAAAAAATTAGCTAAAGCTATAGCAAAAATTAAGGAGTGAAATTCTTATGGAGTGGAAAGAGGTATATAAAGAAAAAATAGTTACGGCTAGTGAAGCTTCGCAAAAAATAAACTCTGGAGATCGGGTAGTTATTGGTCATGCAGTTGGAGAACCTAAACTAGTTATAGATGCAATGATTGAAAATAAGGAAAGTTACGGAGATGTAGAAATAGTTCACATGGTGGGGATGGGAAAAGGAACATATGCAAGAGAAGAAATGGCTCATCACTTTAAGCATAATTCCTTATTTGCTGGAGCATCTACAAGAGAAGCTATAAATAGTGCTAGAGGAGAATTCACACCTTGCTTTTTTTCAGAAATCCCAAGATTATTTAGAGAAGAGTATTTAAAGGTAAATGTGGCTATAATTCAAGTTTCAGAGCCTGATGAACATAGTTTTTGTAGCTTTGGAGTTTCAAATGATTACACTAAAGTAGCCGCAGAGTGTGCAGACATAGTTATAGCCGAAGTTAATAAGAAGATGCCAAGAGTACTGGGCGATAATTTTATACATGTTAAAGATATAGATTACATAGTAGAGGCCGACTATGAAATTATGGAACTTAAAAAAGGCGAAATAGGAGAAGTAGAAAATGAAATAGGAAGAAACTGCTCCTTTATTATAGAGGATGGATCCACATTACAACTAGGAATAGGTGCCGTGCCAGACGCTGTACTTCTAAATTTGAAAGATAAAAAGGATTTAGGTATACATTCAGAGATGATATCAGATGGAGTAGTAGACCTTGTAGAAGCTGGAGTTATAAATAACAGGAAAAAGACAATTCATAAAAATAAGATAGTAGCTACATTTTTAATGGGAACAAAGAAACTATATAATTTTGCAGATAATAACCCAATGATAGATATGTTCTCTGTTGATTATGTAAATGATCCATATGTTATAAGTCAAAATGATAACATGGTATCAATAAATTCATGTATACAAATAGATTTGATGGGACAAATAGCATCAGAGTCTATAGGACTTAAGCAATTTAGTGGAGTGGGAGGACAGGTAGATTTTATTAGAGGTGCAAATAGATCTAAAGGTGGTAAAGCGATAATAGCAGTTCCATCAACAGCTTCTAAAGGTACTGTTTCTAGAATAGTTCCATTTTTAGATAATGGAGCTACAGTAACAACATCAAGAGCAGATGTTCATTATGTAGTTACGGAGTATGGTATAGCAGAACTAAGAGGAAAGACATTAAAAGAAAGAGGTAGAGCTTTAATAAATATAGCTCATCCTAAATTTAGGGGAGAGTTAATTAAAGAGTGGGAAAGAAGATTTAATAGCAAATTTGATTATTTTATATATTATAAGATTCATAAGTAAAGGATGATAAAAAGATGGTTTATATAAAAGAAGAGTATTGTAAAGGATGTCAGCTTTGCATAGATTTTTGTCCTAAAAAGGTTTTAGTTATGAGCCTTGGAAAAGCAACAGTTGAAAAGGGAGACTTATGCATAAGCTGTGGTATATGTGAGAGAATTTGTCCTGATTTTGCTATAACAATAGGAGGGGACAAAAATGAGTAATATGGTATTAATGCAAGGAAATGAAGCCTGCGTTGCGGGTGCAATAAAAGCTGGAATGAAGTTCTATGCAGGTTATCCAATAAGTCCTGCTAGTGAAATTGCTGAAATAGCATCGGTAGAATTGCCTAAGGTAGGTGGCAAGTTTATCCAGATGGAGGATGAGATAGCAGGTATGGCAGCAGTAGTTGGAGCTTCACTAGCAGGCTTAAAATCAATGACAGCTACAAGTGGACCGGGATTTTCATTAAAGCAAGAGGTTATAGGATACGCTTCAATGGCTGAGGTACCCTGCGTAATAGTAGATGTTATGAGAGGAGGTCCAAGTACAGGACTTCCAACATCAGTATCACAAGGTGATGTAATGCAAAGCATGTGGGGAACTCATGGAGATCACCCAGTTATTGTAATAACACCTATAAGTGTATCAAGTATTTATAAATTAACTATAGAAGCATTTAACTATGCAGAACAGTATAGAGTCCCAGTAATACTGCTATTAGATGAAGTTATTGCTCATATGAGAGAAAGTATATCTTTAGAGGATTATGAGGCTGAAATAGTTGATAGGAAAAAGCCAGATTATTGTAATAAAAATGGATTCAAAGCCTATGAGATTACAAAAGATATGGTACCGGCCATGGCAAATATAGGTGAGGGTTTCAATTTTCACGTTACAGGACTTAGCCATGATGAATATGGATATCCATCAAATTCAAATGAGGTAGCTGGAGATCTTATAACTAGACTTTTATGTAAAATCAAAAATAATAGGGGTAGCATAGTTAGATATGAAGATATTAAAACAAAGGGTTGCAAAAATCTAATAGTTTCATTTGGTTCTGTAGCAAGAGTATGCAAGGAATTAGTAGAAGGAGAAAACCTTGAAGACACAGGATTATTTATACCTTATACTATATGCCCATTTCCAGACAAGGAATTAGAAAAAATCATAGAGGAAAATAATATAGAGAATATATTTGTACCGGAATTAAATGCAGGACAGCTTATAAATGAAATAGATAGAATATCAAAAGGCAGGTGCAAAGTAGTTGGAATAAATAAGTATTGTGGTGAAATATTTGAGCCAAGTGAAATTGTAAATGCCATAAGGGGAGAGCACAGATGAATCAAGGGCTAATAGATAAGTATTTAAGGAAAGATAAATTGCCACATATATGGTGTAGTGGATGTGGTAATGGAATAATATTAAAAGCATTAGTTGAGGCTATAGATGCTTCAAATATAAACAAAGAGGATATATGTATTGTAGGGGGCATAGGCTGCTCATCGAGAGCAGCTCAATATATGAATTTTGATACAATACACACATTACATGGGAGAGCTATACCTTATGCTACAGGAATAAAACTAGCAAATCCTAAAATGAAGGTTATAGTAATATCTGGTGATGGTGATGCAACCGCTATAGGCGGAAATCATTTAATACATGCTTGTAGAAGAAATATAGATTTGACTGTAATTGTTTTCAATAACAATATATATGGAATGACAGGAGGACAATGTTCACCTACAACGCCAAAGGATGCAAGAACAACTACGTCAGAAGGTGGAAATCTTTGTAGAGATTTTGACATATGTAAGTTGTGTGATGCAGCAGGAGCAACTTATATAGCTAGAAGTACAGTAGCGCATTACAATCACTTAGTAAAATCTATAGAAGGTGCTATTTTAAGAAAAGGATTTTCAGTGGTGGAAGCACTAACTACTTGCCCCGTTCAATATGGAAGAAGAAATAAATTAAAGAAGCCTTCAGATATGATAAATGTTCTTAAAAATGGTGGAGCAGAAAATGAAAAACTTAAAATAGGAGTTTTCAAGGATGAAAATGAAGATGAATATGTAGAGCAGTACTTAAAATATATTAGCACTCAGGTGATAATTTAAGGAGGAAGCTTAATCATGGATAAAAGAGAAATAATTTTCACGGGACTTGGAGGACAAGGAATAGTTAAAGCAGGAATAATACTGGCAGAAGCTGCGGTACTGGAAGGAATGCATGTTGTTCAAACTCAAAACTATGGACCGGAATCTAGAGGTGGATGCTGCAGGGCAGATGTAATAATTTGGGATAAAGATATATCTTATCCAAGGGTAGACAATGCAGATATAATTTTAGCCTTAAGTCAAAGTGGGTATGACAAGTTTAAAAATAATTCAGCAGAAGGTGCTGTTGTAATTGTAGATGAAACTGTAGATATTGAAGGAGATAGTAATTGCATTAAACTACCTTTAATAGAGGCATCAGAAGTGCAGCTTAAGAATCCTCAAAGCATAAATATGTTATGTTTAGGAGCCTTGGCAGCAGTAACAAAATTAGTTGATTATGAAAGCTTAAAGAAAGCTATAAGTGAAAACGTGCCAAGAGCCACTTTGGATAAAAATATGGTAGCTTTTAATAAAGGGATATCTATGGTTGAAGCTTTAGCGTAACAATAAATTTTAAATTACAAAGATTGATAGGGGGAACTAAACATGGAAACAAAAAGTTATGTAGATTTACTAATGGAAAAGGGAAGAAGGGCTCAAAAGGAATTTGAAAAATTTTCTCAAGGTCAAGTAGATGAAGTAGTAAAGGCCATTGGAAAAGTAGTATATGATAGAGCAGAAGAATTAGCAAAAATGGCTGTAGATGAAACTAGAATGGGCGTTTACAATGATAAGGTAGCAAAAAATAAAGGAAAGTCAAAAATGATATGGAAAAGTTTAAAGGATAAGAAGTCAGTTGGAATAATAGAAGAAGATATTGAAAACGCAATTATAAAAGTGGCTAAGCCTATGGGCATAATTGGAGCTGTAACTCCATGTACTAATCCAATAGTAACACCTATGTGTAATTCAATGTTTGCATTAAAAGGGAGAAATGCAATAGTAATAGCTCCTCATCCAAGAGCAAAGAAATGTGCCAAATATGTAGTAGACTTATTCAATGAGGAACTTAAGAAGTTAGGTGCTCCAGAGCACTTAATTCAGGTTATAGAAGAACCATCTATAGAGCTTACAAATGATCTTATGAAGAAGGTAGATGCAGTTGTTGCAACTGGCGGAATGGGAATGGTTAAGGCTGCATATAGTAGTGGAAAGCCAGCTTATGGCGTTGGTGCTGGAAACGTTCAATGTATAATTGATAGAGATGTAGATATAGAGGAGGCTGTGCTTAAGATTATAGAAGGAAGAACTTTTGACAATGGAATAATATGTTCAGGGGAGCAATCTATAATAGCACCAAAAGAAAAATTTAGTGAAATTATGAAGGCCTTTAAGAAAAATGGAGCTTATTATGTAGAAGATGAAGAAATAATCGAAAAATTTGCAAAGGTAATATTTCCTGAAGGGATTATAAATGGAAAAATAGTTGGTCAAAGTGTTGAATTTATAGCTAATATGGCTGGAGTTAATATTCCAAAGGAAACTAAGGTTATAGTTTTAAAGGCTAGGGGATATGGGGACAAGGATCTATTATGTAAAGAAAAAATGTGCCCTGTTATGGTTGCCTTTGAATATGATAAATTTGAAGATGCAATCCATATAGCTCAAAGTAATTTAGAAGTAGAAGGAAAGGGTCATTCTTGCGCTATACATTCAAATAGTATGGAAAATATTAAATTAGCTGGTGATAAATTAACAGTAAGTAGATTAGTAGTTAATCAACCATCAGCAACTTGCGCAGGTGGTGGAGCGAAAAATGGATTTGCTCCAACAACTACACTTGGATGTGGTTCCTGGGGAAATAACAGTATTTCAGAAAACTTAGATTATAAGCATCTTATAAATATTTCAAGAATAGGTTTATATAATGAAAATGCAAAAGTATTAACAGACGAGGAAATTTGGAATTAGGTTACGGAGAACAGAGGATAGTTGACAATTGTCAGCTGTTTTCGGATATTAGGAATGCAGGAGGGGAATAATGAAACTTTTAGAAGTTAAACCACAGATATGTAAATTTAATAATTGTTTAGAGTTTGCTAAAGAATTTAAACTAGGGGAAAAGGATTTAATATTCACTAACAAATTTTTATATGAAAGATTCCTTAAAACTTTAAATATAAATTGTAACTATATATTTCAAGAAGACTACAATTTAAAAGAGCCTTCAGATGATATAATAGATAAGATAATAGGGGAAATAAAGCATAAGAAAATAGATAGAGTTGTTGCAATAGGCGGAGGTTCTATAATAGATATTGCTAAAATATTAATATTAAAGGATGTAACAACAACTAAAGAGCTTTTTGAAAAAAAGATACCTATAGTAAAGGAAAAGACGCTTATAATAGTTCCTACAACCTGTGGAACAGGAAGTGAAGTTACAAATATATCAATTACAGAAATAAAATCAAAAGGTACAAAAATGGGGCTTGCCACAGACGAGCTATATGCTGATTATGCAGTTTTAATACCAGAACTTGTGCGCGAACTTCCTTATGAATTCTTTGTATATAGCTCAATAGATGCGCTTATACATGCTATAGAGTCATTAGTATCCCCAAAAGCAAATGCTTACACCGAAATGTTTAGCTTTGAGGCTATTAAGATAATAATAAATGGTTATAAGGCTATAATAGAAAAAGGTGTAGATTATAGAAAAGAGATAATAGAAGACTTTCTTATAGGGAGTAACTATGCTGGCATAGCCTTTGGAAATGCAGGAGTTGGAGCTGTACATGCACTATCCTATCCCTTAGGAGGAAAGTATCATGTGCCTCATGGTGAAGCAAATTATGCATTTTTTATAGAAGTATTCAAATTCTATAATAGAAGTAATCCAAATGGAAAGATCAAGAGGGTTAATCAATTTATAGCTGATATTCTTGGTGTGCCAGAAGAAAAAGCATATGAGGCATTGGAAGAGCTACTAAAGAACCTAATAGTAAGGAAGAATCTAAATGAGTATGGCATGAAGGAAGAGGAAATAGAAATATTTAGCCAAGGTGTTATAGAAACTCAAGGGAGATTGCTTCAGAATAATTATGTGGAAATGAGCTTGGAGGATATTAGGGGTGTATATAGGGGGTTGTATAAATAGTAGGTTGATGTGTGGGCTATTCTTTAAAGGGAATATGTTTCCATATACAAAATATGTGGAGTTGTGATAATTTAAAAAGATAGCAAAACTTTGTAATTAAGTTTTGCTGTCTTTTTTTGTTAAGGTAGTGATTGAGAGCGAAGGGTTTCAGTTTAAATAATGGATGAAAATTAAAGAAACATTATAGGTAAAATAAAGATATAGTGTTAAAAATTGAAGTATAATGAAAGTGGACGAGATTAGAATAAGGGTGTAGACTACAATTATTATTCTTGAGGAAAAAATATGGAATTAATGTTTTTTAAGTATGCTGGTTATTGCTATAATCGGAAGTCAAAAAAAATGTAAGAATTAAAAATATTAATTTCAGCAATAGTTATTATATTATCGCTTTTAGGTTTATTTAATATCATTAATATAAAAATCATAATGCCAATTGCATTACTATTATTAGGTATCTTGAATATATCAAATGGATATTACTCATATATTAAGAACAAAAAAGGAGAATCAATTTTGTTAATTATAAGTGGAATATTTGTAATCTTTGTTTCTGGAATTATAACATTTTTTTAGTAAATGGATAAGACTAATTTTTATTGAATTATATAATTATTATTCTTATGCAACGTCACAATAATAATATAAGGCGTTATTATAAATATGCAATTATTGAAGAAAAGGGGGTTACATTATGAATTATAATGATAGTATTTCTGTAATATATGTTATTTTCATTTTAATTGGTATTCCAACTCTTCTTTTTATTCTATTTATTTTTGGCATAAAATGGGCTATTAGGCGATTAATTTCAGAGGTATGTACATGTAAAACAATAATAATAGATGATAAAGCTTTTTGAGCTAAGAATGTGTATTAAGTAAAAGAAATGGCTGATGTTTATAATATAAAAAAATTTATTAGAAAATTATTTTTTATAAAAAATATAACTGAAAAAGAGGTATAAATTATGATAAAACCAATTGTAAAAGATATATTGTTTTTAGAACAAAAATCAGAAGATGCAACTAAAAATGATATAGTAGTAATTGATGATTTAGTAGATACATTAAGAGCAAACTTAGAGTATTGTGTTGGATTGGCTGGGAACATGATTGGAGTAAAAAAGCATATATTAGTGTTTACTGTAGGCAACCTTATTGTACCTATGATAAATCCAGTTATATTAAAGAAAGAAAAGCTTTATGAAACAGAAGAGAGTTGTTTATCTTTAATTGGCTTTAGAAAAACAAAGAGATATGAAATGATAGAGGTGGAGTATCTTGATAGAAATTTTAGGAAGCAAAAGCAAGTGTTTACTGGATTTACAGCACAAATAATTCAACATGAAATGGATCACTTTGAAGGTATAATAATCTGATTGAATAATTAAAACAGTACTTATAATAAGAAAAGGTTGTTGCGTAAATATAAAATATTTACGGCAGACTGCTTCAAAATAATTATGTGGAAATGACTGTAGATTATATTAAGAAAATATGTAGAGACTTGTATAAATATTAGAATAATTTCCAGAGATAAGAAAAAATAGATATACAAAAGATTTTTCGTGGGGATTTTACTGTACTAATAATTTTGAACAAGCTGCAGTATTTCAATCATTTATTAGTGATGAAATTTCAGACTTTAATATATCAGTATACTACAGTAATCCAGAATACTTAAAGTACTCTTATTTAGAAGGAAAGCTATTGGAATAAGGTTAACATGGTAGGCATGGGAAAAGGAAAATATGCAAGGAAGAAATGATGGAATAATGATGGTAGTAGACGACGCGTTAAGCCATGCAAAAGGCTAAATAAAAATAGAGATAAAAAGAAAGTTGAGGTGTGATGACTATTGAGCATAAAAGATATATATATATTAAGAATTTCACTGTTTTTAAAGAAGAACATTTAGATTTCTCCAAGGGTATCAATGTAATTATAGGTGAAAACGGTACTGGAAAAACCCATTTATTAAAGTGCATATATGCAGCCTGTGAAATGTCTAACGAAGGTAATAGAGATATTGATAGTATTAGTAATTATTTTGTTGGAGCATTAAAAAAGGGTGAATTTTTTACAAAACACATAAAGCCACTAGTATTGCTAGTTAGACCACAAGATGATGGGATTATAAAGGATAAGCAGTATTTAATGGGTGAATTACATATTAATTTTATAAATAAATCAACTAATAAAACTATACAGAATATTGATGTTGAAAGTGAAGATGAATATTCTTATGAAATAGGATTTCCTGATAAAGAACAAAAAGCATTATTCATTCCTGCAAAGGAGATGTTGTCACATTCAAAAGGGTTTTTAGCGCTGAATAACAAGTATGATATGCCCTTTGATAAAACTTATGTAGATAGCATTACCAATGCTGAACTTCCAGAAACTAAAGAAATATCACCATTAAATGAAAAGTTATTAAAGGTTATTTCAAAAATAATTGATGGTAAAACTGTTTTCAGTTTCTTCTAGGGAGTCGGATTCTAATCCATATATTGGAAACGAAACAGATAATCCCTGGTTATCTTGAGCAGTCTAATTGTGAAAAAAATCTTATCATAATAATAGTTTTATAAGAATTTTTTAATCTTATTTTAAAGGGAGAGCGTTGCTTTGGTCGGCTTGGTTTCTCCCTTTTTCTTTCTCTAGTTTTAATAATAAGCATAAAATAAACTCCTGAATAAATAATAAGCCAAATATACTATCCTTAATTTTAAATTTTAAATTTTGGCTCTGTTTAAGAATAATGTTGAAATTGAAAGGCAACCTCTCAAGGCTGCCTTTATTGCGTCATAGTAGAATGTTTCGACTTAACTCGCACTAAAAAATATGCTCATTTGGTGAGATAAAGCGAGTATCTATTATGCAAGTATTTCTTATCTCTAAACAATTCATAACTTGAACCTGATAAAACAAAACCAAGGTTTTCTGCAAGACGGATTGACCTTGGATTGTCAATAGAAATATATGCACTTATCTCTTTTATGTGCATCTCATCCATGGCGAATGCAATTATTTCTTTCATGGCTTCTTGCATATAACCATTTCCCCAGAACTGTTCTTTGAGGTCATAGCCCACTTCAACTGCGTACTCTTTCTGATTCCAGCAATGAAACCCACATGTACCCATTTTTATACCATCTGATTTTCGCACTATAACCCAGCGGTGTTGCAATCGTGGTTCAGGCTGTATATAAAATGTAATGATTTCATCTGCACCTTCTATATCAGTTACTGGCTCTCTATCAAATAAGTATCTAGTCACTATATCATTTGAAAATTGGCTAAATATAAAATCTCTGTCATCAATGGATATGTTTTCAAGAAATAATCTTTCTGTTTCTATATCGTTAAATAACATATTTCCCCTCCTGTTATATAAATAAATTTTGTCTTATTATACCAATCAAATTTAAATAAACACAATGGAAAGATTGTTTATAACTATTCTTTTTATTGTGTTTATTCATTTTTGTTACGTTATATTATACTAATTAATCTAGACTTTATAATTAATTTGCCAAGAGTACTCATCATTTTGCTGTATAATAGTAACTCAAAATTGCAAATGCAACTGATGAACCTAAAACTATTAAAATATTTACATCATTTTTTAAAAATGCTGCTACATACAGAACAACAAAAAAGAATAGCCACTTTTTAATAATTTTTTTACAAAAACTCTTTTTACCGTCTTTGCTAATAATTTCAAGTATCCCTGATATTGAAACTATTAGCATACATGATGCAGTTAATATAAAAATTATAAGAAAGAAAGGTATAACAGCAGAATCAACTGACCAATCAAATTTTTGAGCCATTAATATAAAAACAACAAATACTAAAAATAACATTATAAACATGCAACTAATTTTTTTTATTGTCTTAACCACAAATATTCCCCCCAAGTTAATATGAATTTTTATATTTCTACTACTGTAAAGTAAAAACCCTCAGAAGCCACACGTCTCGTGACTCAGAGTGCTACAGGACGTCGCACCCTTAAACATCCTTGAGTTGTGTTGTATAAAATAAGATCATAAATCATATACAATTATTTCCATATGGTTTTATATTAATAAAAGTATAAGAACTAAAACTCCCCATATTGGTTTAATAATTTACTCCTTTTTTGTATCATAATATTTTACAAGTCCAAATTAACTCCATTATACAACAAAAGGATAATATTGGCTATAATTGTGTATATGATTTTCAACACTACTCTTTAACATAGCCTAAATTTTAAATTAAAGTTGACTTGTTATTTATTTGAATCTCCCTAAGGCTATGGTGAAAATGGTAAGAAGTATAGAAAAGAGATAATAGAAGACTTTCTAATAGGGAGTAATTATGTTGGCATAGCCTTTGGAAATGGAGGATCTGTACATACACTATCCTATCATTTAATAGGAAAGTACCAGGTACCTCATGGTGAAATTCTTTAATAGGAACAAGAGGTTTATTGCATAAAATTTCATGATACAACTAAATATTGCCTTTACTAATTTATATTATGTGATATAATCCTATTGCATCAATTTGATGTGGGTGGGAGAGGGATACATTAAAAGAAGGATTGACAAAATGGAAAAAATATTTAAACTAAAGAAAAATAACACTAACTTTAAAACCGAACTTACAGCAGCACTAACCTCATTTTTCGCATCAGTTTATATAGTAGTTGTAAATGCTAGTATATTAAGTGATACAGGAATGCCTATGGATGCTCAAATAATTGCAACTGTATTAGCCTCACTTGTGGGTTGCTTACTAGTAGCTTTTATTAGCAATACCCCTCTGATAATAATGCCTGGTATGGGTGTAAATGCTCTTTTCACTTATACTATTGTAAGAGCTATGGGACTTAACTATCACGAAGCACTAGCTTCTGTAGTTATAGCTGGATTTTTATTTTCTGTGGTAGCGCTTACACAATTATCTGAAATCTTATCAACATCTATTCCAAACAGTTTAAAAGAAGCTATCACCGTTGGTATTGGTCTATTTATAACATTTATAGGATTACAAAAAGGTGGTCTAATAGTTTCGAGTGCAACTACATTAGTCCAACTCGGAAAATTAACAGATCCTCACGTTTTAGCATTTTTAATTACTATGATAATTACTTTATGCTTATTTTTAAAGGATATACCTGGTGCATTTTTAATAAGCATTTTTCTAGGCACTATAACATCAATAGCATTTGGTATCGTAGATTTAGGTGCAATAAAATTTGGGCTTCCAAATTTTTCAGCATATAATGATTTGTTTTTCACAATGAATTTTGGAAAAATTGGTACTATACCATTTTGGGTAGCAACATTTTCTCTTACCTTAGTATTAGTTTTTGAAAATATAGGACTTCTACATGGACAAGTTGGAGGTATGTTAAAGCAGCCTGAAAAAATAAACAAGGCATTGCGTGCTACAGCTTTTTCTACCGTATTTTGTGGATTACTTGGCACAAGTCCTTCAGTATCTACTGTTGAAGGCGCAGCTGGAATCGCTGCTGGTGGAAAGACTGGATTAACATCATTTTTAACAGGATTATTATTTTTAGTTTCATTGTTTTTCATCCCAATAATAACCATAATTCCAAATGCAGCAATTTCTCCAATATTAATAATTATTGGTGGTTTAATGATTAAAAACATTATAAATATTGATTTCGAAGATTTCTCAGAAAGCTTTCCAGCTTTTTTAATAATAGCATTAATTCCTTTGACTTATAGTATAGTTGATGGAATAGCTTTTGGATTTATAGTTTATCCATTAGCAAAAATATTTGCTAAAAAACATAAGGAAGTCTCATTAACTATGTATTTAGTTTCGTTAATATTTTTAATTTACTTTGTATTACGTGGATTAAGCTTATAATTTTATATCCTAGCCCTACAATTGTGCATGTAGGGCTAGGATTTTATATAGAGACTTATATAAATATTAAAATATTACACAGGTGTTGCAATAAAGGCAAATATAGGCTATAATAACAGTAATAACTTAATAAATAGTTATCTAAGGTACCTTTTAAAGGTTTAATAGGGAAAGTGGTCTAAATCCACTGCAGCCCCCGCTACTGTACACGGAGACAAATCTATACCACTGGCAAATCGCTGGGAAGGTTGGAGGAGAGTGACCCGTAAGCCAGGAGACCTGCCTAGATGATATACAGCTTTATCCTACGGAGGGAAGGGATGGCAATTATACATGCTTTTTTCTTGCATTATATTGCTTTCACATGGGATGTGAAGGCATTTTATTTTATAAAATCTTTTACTCGACCTTTTGCAGGTCGAGTATTTTTATTTTTTTTGATTATAGTAATTTAACGACATTTCAGAAGGAAGTCTCCCACTTCTATAAGTGGGGGTCACGTGCTAAAGTAAAAATAAAACTTCAGTGGGAATCTAGATCTCCTTCTGAAGTCGTTAATTGCAGCATCGCAGATGATGATTTAAAAGGTTGAAAATTCAGTTGAGAGGAGTAAATAGATGAAGAGTATATTAGTTGTTGGACATGGAAGTAGATCAAAAGATGCACTAGAGGTTTTTAATAAGGTGCTAGAAAATTTTAAGTTAAAGGTAGAAGATAATGTAGAGGGGTGTTTTATGGAGTTATGTGCGCCAAACATACCGGATACAATTGATATTATGTATAAAAATGGGGCTCGCAATATAGTAGTTGTTCCATATTTTCTTTTTTGCGGAATTCATATTAAAGATGATATTCCTGGAATTTTGAAAGAAGTTAAAGCTAAGTATGTAGACCTTAAAATATCATTGGCAAGACCAATCGGATACAATAAGATAATTGCTGATATCCTTAAGGAAAATTCAGAGGGAGAATTAACATGTATTTAAAAAAACCTATGGAAATAGAGTATAAAAGCATGGATATAATTGAGGCTGAGCTTGGGGAACATGATTTTAGCCCCATGGAGCTTAAGGTTGTGGAAAGAACAATACATACCACAGGAGATTTTGATTACAAAAACATAGTGAGTATAAAATCAGGAGCAATAGAGGAAGGCATTAAGGCAATAAAGGGTGGGTGCAGAATTGTAACTGATACAACTATGGCATTTTCTGGAATAAATAAAAGGGCACTTGAAAAGCTAAACTGCACCGTGGAATGTTTTATTGGACACGAGGAAATATTTAAGAATGCAAAGTTAAAGGGCATAACAAGATCCATGGCGTCTATGGATTATGCAGCAAGAAGCCAAGTTGATATTTTTGTAATAGGTAATGCTCCCACTGCCTTATATAGAATTGGTGAGCTAATAAATGAAAATAAGGTGGCACCAAAGCTTATTATTGGCGTTCCCGTTGGATTTGTTGGGGCCGCAGAATCTAAAGAATATATTAGGGGATTTGATGTTCCTTCAATAACAACAATAGGTACAAAAGGCGGAAGCAACGTGGCAGCATCTATAGTAAATGCATTAATATATATGGCGAGTGACGGCAATCGCGATGAATGATCACTACGTAATAAAGTATGGGAAAAGTCTTAGATGTGGATATACAACTGGAAGCTGCGCAGCTGGGGCAGCAAAGGCTGCAGCTAAGATGTTGCTAAGTGGAGAAAAATTAGAAAATATAAGTATAGATACTCCAGCTGGAATCATTCTTACATTGAAGCTCTTGGACATTCATATAGAAAAAGATCATGCATATTGCTGCATTGTTAAAGATGCAGGAGATGATCCTGATTCTACGGACAAAATAGAGATATACGCAAGAGTGTCTAAAAGAGAGGATTCTAAGATCCTCATTGATGGAGGAGAGGGCATAGGCCGAATTACAAGAAGTGGTTTTTGGGGAAAGAGTGGCACAGCGGCAATAAATCCTGTCCCAAGGAAAATGATTGCAGATGAATTATTAAAGGTGTCAAATTGTGGGTTTAATGTATTGATTTACGCACCAAAGGGAAGAGAAATAGCTAAAAAAACCTTTAATTCAAATCTTGGTATAATTGATGGTATATCCATAATTGGAACAAAGGGAATAGTTGAGCCCATGTCTGAAGATGCGCTTAAAAAAAGTATTTATATAGAAATTGATGATGCCTATGACAAGGGTACAAGGGAAATAGTGCTGTTTCTTGGAAATTATGGTGAAAAAGTTGTTGAAGATTTAAATCTTCAGGGAGCTAAAATAAAAATATCAAACTTTATAGGTGATATGTTGCTTTACTCTAAAAATAAGGGCTTTAATAAAATAACCCTTGTGGGTCATATTGGAAAGTTATGCAAGCTATCCATTGGAGCCTTTAATACACATAGTAAGATTTGTGATGTTAGGATTGAAGCTTTTGTTTATTATCTTGCATTAAACAGCGCACCCCTTACACTAATAAATTCTGTTAATGAATGTAAAACCTCAGAAGAGGCACTTAAGCTTATAATAGATAGCAATTATCCTGTTGTGATAAATAATATGATAGCTGGCTGCAGTGATAGAATCAAAAGATATCTTAAGGATGATGAATTTAGCATCCATGTAATTATGTATTCAATGGACTATGGAATACTTGGGAGGAAGCTATGATTAAAGTTGTTGGAATGGGGCCAGGAAATATAAATTATCTTACAATGGAAGCAATAAATGCAATAAAATCTGCAGATAGGGTTATTGCATTTGGAAGAATAGCTAGCACCGCAAAAATTTTAGTAAATGATGTTATTGAAGTAAATAGGGTTGATAGTATAATAGAAAACTTAGATGCTAATGTAAATACAGCAATACTTGCCTCAGGGGATCCTTGTTTTTTCGGTATTATAGATTACCTAATAAAGAAGGGTATTGTAGTTGGAGAGGTAATACCAGGAATTTCTTCCTTCCAATATATGATGTCAAAACTAAAAAAGAGCTGGCAGGATGCCTTACTTATAAGTCTTCATGGAAGAGAAGAAAGTCTCTCAAAAGTTATTGAAAGTAGGCTATCAGTGATACTTACGGATAGCAAAAACAACCCTAATTTTATATCAAAAAGATTATATGAACTCGGGGTAATTGGAAAAATATATACTGGGTATAACCTTTCTTATGATGAGGAAGTTATATTAATTAATGATATAGGTGGCGAAATAGAAATAGCAGGGAATATATCAGTGGTGGTGATAGAAAATGAAATGGCTTAGAGATGAGGAGTTTATACGTGGAAAGATTCCTATGACTAAATTTGAGGTTAGGGTACTCACCCTTGCAATGCTTGATATATCATCTGAAGATGTATTTTTAGATATTGGTGCAGGAAGTGGTTCAATATCTATTCAGGCAGCGGTACTTGGCGCAAAAGTATTTGCAGTTGAGAAGGAACCTGAAGGACTAGAGCTTATTTTTAAAAATGCTGAAAAGTTTAATACAAGCGTAAATATTATAGGCGGAAATGCTCCAGAGGTACTTTCCGGTACTTACGGTTTTAATAAATGTTTTATCGGTGGAAGTGGTGGAAAACTTCATGATATTGTTTGCGCTGTAAGTGAAAAGCAACAAAGTGGTGGACTTATTTGCGGGAATTTTATTATCCCTGATAATATGATCCAATTTAAAAATTTGTTAAAGCAGTTAAGCTATGAGGATATTGAGGTTAGACTTATTCAATGTGCAGTTATGGATAGACTCGGACTTATGAAGGGTCAAAACCCTGTATATATAGTTAAGGGGAGAAAAATATGAGAAAGATTTATGGAATAGGAGTAGGGCCAGGGGATGCGGAGCTAATTACACTTAAGGGTTATAATCTAATTCGTAGTTGTGATTATGTGTTTTTGCCAAGTAGCAAGGGAAATAGTCTTGCAGGAAAAATAGTTAGTGATTATATTGCAGATAAGAAGGTTATTGAAATTGAGTTTCCTATGGGTGAAGACAATGAGGAAAGATATATAAATGCAGCTATTAAAATAGATGAAATACTGGGTGAGGGCCAAGTTGGAGTATTCCTAACACTTGGTGATCCAATGACCTACAGTACTTATTTATATTTGATGTTTCAGCTTAAAAAAATGGATCTTAATGTGGAAACTATTCCAGGGATAACTTCATTTAATGCAGCAGCATCAAGACTTTCATTGCCACTAACCCTAAGGGATGAAAGCTTTTACCTTGCAGATGGGACTCTAGACGAGGAAATACTTAAGAGGGTTGATACAGTTTGTGTACTTAAGATAATAAAAAACAAATTAGATATAATGGATAAACTAACAAAACATGGGTTTGAATATGTTTGTGTGAAAAGGTGTACACAAGAAAATGAAACATTAATATATGAAAAATCAGAAATACTTGAAGACAACGATTATATGTCTTTGATATATGCAAGGAGGAAATAATAGTGATCTATTTTGTAGGTGCAGGACCAGGGGATGTTGATTTAATAACAGTTAAGGGAAGAAGAATTTTAGAAGCAGCAGACATAGTTATATATGCAGGCTCTCTTGTATGGGAAGAACATTTGAAATTTTGCAAAAGTGATTTCCAAAAATATAATAGTGCCTCAATGACTCTTGAACAAGTTATTTCAGTAATGGTAAGTGAGCAAAACAGTGATAAAATAGTTGTAAGACTTCATACTGGAGATCCATCAATTTATGGAGCAATCAGGGAGCAAATGGATGAACTTGATAAACATCATATGGAATATAGTATTATTCCAGGAGTAAGTTCATTTACGGCAAGTGCTGCGGCAATTAAAAAAGAATTTACTCTTCCAAATGTAAGCCAAACTGTAATAATTACTAGAATGGAAGGAAGAACACCAGTGCCACCTGAGGAGGATTTAGAAAAGCTTGCTTCGCATAAATGCTCTATGGCTATATTCCTATCAGTTCAAGATATTGAAAATGTAGTTGCAAAACTTATTAAGGGTTATGGAAGTTCCGATGTTCCAGTAGCAGTTGTTTATAAAGCTACCTGGCCAGAGCAAAAAATTGTAATGGGGAGGCTTGGCAATATAGCTGAAAAAGTAAAAGCTGAGGGGATAGGGAATTTTTCTCAAATTTTAGTGGGATACTTTATAGAGGGAGAATATGAACGCTCATTATTATACCATCCTGGATTTACCCATGCCTTCCGAAAGGGAGTAAAATGAAAATTGCCTGTCTTTACTTTACAAGGAGTGGAGAAGCTATTGCAGAGAGAATAAAAAACTCCTCAGATTATGAAGTACATATATACTCTAAGGAAAATTACAAAATTAATCTAAATAGTATTTTTAAGGATTATGATGGAATTGTTTTTATTTCTTCCACAGGAATTGCAATTAGAATATCAGCGCCCTTTATAAAAAATAAGACTGTTGATCCTGCGATAGTTGTGGTGGATGACCTGGGAAGGTACTCAATAAGTCTTTTGTCAGGGCATATTGGTGGGGCAAATGAGCTTGCAGACAGCATAGCAGAGTGTCTTAAATGCCAAGCCATAATTACAACCGCCTCAGATGGCAGAGGAATAGAAGCAGTTGACATGTTTGCAAAAAGAAATAATCTTTTTATTGAGAGTTTTTGCGATGCAAAAAAAATAACATCTATGATGATTTCTGGAGAAGATATAAAGATCCAATCTGAAATTGAAGCTAAAATAGGATATGGAAGTATTGTAGAGCATCATGAAGCAGGAGCAATATTTGTTTGTTCAAAACTCCATATTAATTATGATAAACCTAGTTGCATTTTAAGACCTAAAAATATCACAGTAGGACTAGGTTGCAGACGTGGAAAAACCATGGACGAGATAATTCATGCGCTAATGACAGTATTTATTGATAATGATTTAAGTATAAATAGTATAAAACAAATTGCAACCGTTGATGTAAAGCAGGATGAAAAAGGCATAATAGATGCCTGTCAGTATTTAAAATGTGAAATGCTGGTAATTTCAAGGGAAGCTATTAAGGTAGTTCAGGGTAGATTTAATAAAAGCACATTTGTTGAGCAGACAATTGGAGTATCTTCAGTATGTGAGCCCTGCGCGTATATTTCTGGTGGAGAAATAATAGTTGGTAGAACTGCAATAAATGGGATAACTATTGCTATTTCTAAAGGAGGAAAATAATGGCTAAACTTTACGTAGTTGGTATTGGCCCTGGTGGTCTTGATAATCTTACATATAAGGCGGCAAATGTAATAAAAAAATGTGAAGTAGTGGTTGGATACAAGTTTTACATAGAACTGGTAAAGGATATAATAGTAGGTAAAAAAATTATTTCAACTGGTATGAAGGGTGAAATTGAAAGATGCAAATTGGCCTTGCAGGAAGTTGAAAATGGAATTGATACCTGCATTATAAGCACTGGAGACCCAGGGCTTTATGGTATGGCTGGGTTAATACTTGAACTAGCTGGCGATATAGAAGTTGAGGTAATTCCAGGAGTTAGTGCTGCCTTTTGTGCTGCATCAGAGCTGGGAGCACCTATTATGCATGATTTTTGCACAATAAGCCTTAGTGATTTACTTACACCTTGGGAGGTTATTGAAAAAAGGCTTGAAGCGGCAGCAAGTGCTGATTTTGTAATAGCAATATATAACCCAAAGAGCAGGGGCCGAAAAATCCAAATAAAAAGAGCAATTGAAATAATAAGAAAGTATCAGAACGGAGAAGTTCCAGTAGGGCTTGTAAAAAATGCAGGTAGAGAAGGTAATGATAGGAAAATGGTAACTCTTGACACTGTGGATTTTGAATTTATAGATATGATGACAGTTGTACTTATTGGTAATAGCAAAACCTATATAAAAGATGGTAAAATCATAACTCCAAGGGGTTACAACCTTTGATATGGATTATTGGAGGAACCACAGAAAGCACTATTTTAATATCTAAAATAAAGGGGTTACTTAAGTATATTATATCAGTTGCAACCTATAGTGGCAGTGAGGTAATAGACGATGAACATGAGAATGTTGTGGTTTCGAGAATGAATTATGAAGAAATGCTAGAATTTATCAAAATAAAACACATTGATACTGTAATAGATATGTCCCACCCCTACGCAATTGAAGTCAGTGAAAATGCACGACTTGCTTGTGATAAGGTTAAAATTAAATACTTGAGATTTGTACGTAAAAAAACTGAATTTGAAAATGTTGTTTATGTTAACACCATATCAGAATGTATTGAATTTTTAAAAGGAGTTCAGGGACATATTCTATTTACAACTGGGATTAAGAATATAAAAGATTTTGAGAAGGTAAAAGATAAGCAGAGATTTATATATAGGGTACTTCCCACAATATTTAGTATTCAGGAGTGTGTTAATAACAATATTAAAATGAAGGATATTATTGGGATGCTAGGACCCTTTTCTGAAAATCTTAATATTAGTTTATTTAAGGAATATAATGCGGATTATGTTGTTATGAAGGATAGTGGAAGCGTTGGGGGAACACCAGAGAAAATAGAGGCTTGTTTTAAATGTGGGATTACCCCTATAGTAATTGGACGTGGATTTGAGGATGGAATAGATGATATGGATAAATTGCTAGCCATGATTTTATGATTGGACTAATATAAAATATGTATTTGGAGAGGTTGGGTCATGATTTGGGAATAATAATAGCTTCAAGAAAAAGTAAACTAGCACAGATTCAAACGGATCTTGTTATGAACATGATATATCAGAAGCATAAATTAAATTGCGACAAGCTATTAATGGATACAAAGGGAGATAGAATACTTGATGTAAGCCTTGATAAAATAGGTGGAAAGGGCGTTTTTGTAAAGGAAATTGAAATGGCGATACTGGATGGGAGTGCAGAAGCTGCAGTTCATAGTATGAAGGATGTGCCTTACGCATTGCCAAAAGGCTTTGAAATAGTTTCAATGCCAATGCGTGAGGATGCTCGGGACGTTTATGTATCTATGAACGGTATATCTCTTAAAGATTTACCAAAGGGCGCAAGAATTGGGACAAGTAGTCAAAGGCGTTCTGCTCAGATTATGAAATTAAGACCAGATGCTGTGATGGTTCCCATAAGGGGAAATATTCAAACTAGGGTGGAAAAGATAGAAAAAGAAAATCTGGATGGCATTATACTAGCCGCAGCTGGACTAAAAAGGTGTGGTATGGAGTGTATTATAACCCAGTATCTTGATGTGGATGATTTTGTACCTGCTATAGGTCAAGGGGCTCTTGGCATTGAAGCATTAAAGACTAATGTAAATATTGATATTTTTAAAAGTATAGAGCACCCTGAAACTAGGATATGCGTGGATGCAGAGAGAAGTTTTATGAGACGATTAAATGGAGGCTGTCATTCTCCAATTGGAGCATATGCTAGGATACAAAATGAGGACATGTATATAATGGGCGTATTTGAGATAAACGGAAAATTTATCAAAAAAGATATATTGGGAAGCAAATATGATTATATAAGGCTTGGAGAATTACTTGGTGAAAAAATAATAAATGATTAAGGAAAGGCGGTGCTTTTTATGTCAAAAGTATATTTGATTGGAGCAGGCCCTGGAGATGAGGAACTTTTAACACTTAAGGGTAAGAGAATTCTTGGGAAGTGTGATGCGGTTTTATATGATAGGCTTGCAAATGATAGTCTTTTAAAGTATTTAAATGAAGAATGTATAATATATTACTGCGGTAAGGAACCTGGATGCCATTACAAAACCCAAGAAGAAATAAATGATATGCTTGTAAACCTAGCACGGGAAGGAAAAACCGTGGGAAGAATAAAGGGAGGTGACCCATATATATTCGGTAGGGGTGGTGAGGAAGCCCTAAGACTTGAAGATGAGAAAATTGAATTTGAAGTAATTCCAGGAATTACCTCAGCTATAGCTGTTTTAAATTACGCAGGAATTCCTGTAACTCAAAGGGGAGTATCGCAGAGTTTTCATGTATTTACTGGACAAAGTGCAGAGAAATTAGATATAAACTGGAAAAGTGTAGCTGGTTTAACTGGAACATTGATATTTTTAATGGGACTTAAAAATATAGAGATTATAACGAATTCACTAATAGATAATAATAAGGATGCGCAGTGCCCTTGTGCTGTTATTATGAGAGGAACTACTTCAAAGCAGAAAAAAGTTGTGGGAACTCTTAGCAATATATGTAGTAAGGTAGCAGTATCGGGCCTTGCATCTCCCTGTATAATTGTAGTTGGAGGCGTTGTTGGTTTAAGTGAGAAACTTAATTGGTATGAAAAAAAACCTCTATTTGGGAAAAACATATGTATAACACGCTCAAAGCAGCAAAGCGAAGAAATTAGTGAAAAACTGCTTGACTTAGGTGCCCAGGTAACTGCCATAAATTCAATTAAAATAGTGGATACCTCAGAAAATTTAGTGAATTATATTAAAAAACTAAATTTATATGATTATCTAGTTTTTACAAGTGTAAATGCTGTTAATTTATTTTTTAAATATTTAAAGGCTAGTGCATTTGATATTAGAAAAGTAGGTGGGGAATTTTGTGCAATAGGTCCTGCTACAGCCCAGGCAATAAGAAGCATGGGAATAAATCCCTTAATTATTGCAGAGCAATTTGTTTCTGAGTCTCTTCTATTAGAGATTAAAAAACATGCAAAACCTGGTGATAAAATATTAATTCCTGGGTCCAAAAGTTCCAGAGCATATCTAGGAGATGAACTTAGAAAACTTAATTGCCATGTGGATGAGGTTCCTATTTATGAAACTGTGGAGGGCACACTTCAAAATGAGTCTGCATTTGATAATGTGGATATTGTTATTTTCACAAGTCCTTCAACGGTTAAAAATATGATATCAATGCTAGGAATAAATAGAATAAGAGAAAAAGAATGTATAGCCATTGGTCCCATAACGGGCAGTGAACTTAGTAAAAACAATATTAAATATAGTGTATGCGATGAATATTCTAGTGATGGAATAATCAAAAATTTATTGCAATTAAAAGGAGAAAAAAATGATTAATAGAAGAAGAAGACTAAGAGCAAGTACAGCAATAAGAGATTTAGTAAGAGAGACAATATTAACACCTAAGGACTTTATATTACCAATATTCGTTGTAGAGGGTGAAAATATAAAAGAAGAAATTTCATCAATGCCAGGAAATTATCATTATTCAGTGGACAGGCTTTATGAAATAATAGATGAGATTGAGAAGGCTGGAATCAGGGGTATTATTTTGTTTGGACTTCCAGATACAAAGGATGAGGTTGGAACTTCCGCTTGGACAGATGATGGAATAGTTCAAAGGGGTGTAAGAAAAATAAAGGAGCTTAATAAAGAACTTTTAGTAATTACAGATATATGCATGTGTCAGTTTACAAGCCATGGACATTGTGGAATAATGGACGGATGTGTAATTGATAATGATGCAACACTTCATTATTTAGAAAAAATAGCGCTCTCCCATGCAAAAGCTGGAGCGGATATGGTAGCTCCATCTGATATGATGGACGGAAGAGTTGGGGCTATTAGAAATATCTTGGATGAAAATAATTTTAAAAATGTATCAATAATGTCTTATAGTGCAAAGTATTCATCTGCATTTTATGGCCCTTTTAGGGAAGCTGCTCACTCTGCACCACAATCTGGAGATAGAAAAACATACCAAATGGATCCAGCAAATATACGTGAAGCAATGTGCGAGATTGAGGATGATATAAAAGAGGGTGCTGATATTGTTATGGTTAAGCCAGCAATTTCATATCTTGATGTAATAAGATGGGCAAGGGATAGATTTGATGTGCCAATAGCAGCTTATAGTGTAAGTGGTGAATTTGCAATGGTTAAGGCTGCAGCTGAAAAGGGACTTATTAATGAGAAAAATATTGCAATGGAAATGTTAACATCAATAAAAAGAGCGGGTGCGCATATTATAATTACTTATTATGCAATAGATGCTTGTAGATGGCTTAAGGAAGATTAATTTTAAGCTGGAAATATAGTCATAATGCTCACTGGTCAATATAAAAATACTGACTAGTGAGCATTAAAATTTTAAATAGTATTAATTAAAACACATAAATCTTTTGGGGGAATGCTGCTATGACTAAATACTATCCGATGATGATTAATATTAAAAACAAAAAATGTTTAGTTGTTGGAGGCGGAAATGTTGCCTTTAGGAAAGTTAATGAGCTTATTGAATATGGAGCTAAAGTAACGCTAGTTTCCAAGGAAATTAATGAAAACATAAATTCATTAGTTGAAAATGTGGACAAAAGCGTTATATATATTGAGGATACTTATAAAAGAGAATATATTAAAGGTGCTTTTATAGTTATTGCAGCCACTAATGATAGGGGCATTAATTTTAAAATAGCTAGTGACTGCCAGCAAAAAGATATTCTTGTAAATGTAGTAGATGATTTAGAAAGTAGTAGATTTATAGTTCCGGCAAAAGTTAAAAGAGGAGACTTAACAATAACAGTATCTACTAATGGTAAATGTCCCTTTTATAGCAAATTACTAAGAAAGAAATTAGATTTTCAATTTGATGATAGCTACAGTATATTTGTAAATATATTAGGCGATTTTAGAAAAGAGCTTTTAAAGAATATAGAATCATCTTCAAAAAGAAAAGATATAATGGCTTCTTTAGATATGGAGTATTATATTAAAAGGCTTAGTGAAATGGGAGAAGAGGAAGTTCGAAAAGAAATTATGGCACATGCTCTATAGAATTAAAAAATCAGTAAAATAGAAACAGAGATTTTTAGCAAGCTGACAAGCTCTATATGTGGGTGTAGCTATATTATAGCAAAGAAAAAAACTTCAGTAGAAGGGTAAATCTCCTTCTGAAGTTGTTAGTGTTACAGCACTGCAGGTGATGATTTAAGTTTTAAAACCATAACCTCCTCTTCATCCTCAACTTCACCTGTAAATTCAAAGCCAAAACTCTTATATAAACCTTTAGCTACTGCATTTTCAGGCACCTCACTAAGATATACCTCATCATAATTATAATTATTGCCAATATATTCAATGATTTTTGCCATTGATTTCTTGCCATATCCTTTTCCTTGGAACTTCTCATCAATCATAAACCTGCAAATCCAAAATTCATCATCAACATTTTTATCCTCATCCTCATCTATTCCAAACATAACAAATCCAACCATAGTTTCATCATCATAAATACACATAGGTGTGCAGTCAGGTTCATATTTTGATTGTGCCAAAGAAAATGAATTAGGTGCTACAAAATGCTTCTGAGCTTCTGACACCTTTAAATGTACACAATCTAGCCAGTTATCAGAAGTTACTTCTTTTAATAAAATATTCATATAAAATCCCCCCGGGTTCATTTGATGCTTGAACTTCGCTAGAAAAGTAAGCTATCATTTTAAATTTTGCTACATGTATATTTTACACTATTATACATGTAAAATATATGATTATATTAATTAATATTGATTAATTATAAATATTTTACATGAAATAATATTTTCTTAGAACTACCTTATTTTTTAAATAGTTCTAGATACTCCTCGTACCCTTGTTCTTTAAGTTTATTAGTAGGTATAAACTTCAATGCAGCACTATTTATACAATATCGTAGTCCACCTTTTTCACTTGGACCATCGTTGAATAAATGTCCTAAATGGCTGTCACCATATTTGCTTCTTACTTCTGTTCTTATCATTCCATGGGTTACATCCTTATTTTCCTTTACGTGTTCTTCCACTACTGGCTTCGTAAAACTAGGCCACCCACAGCCTGAATCAAATTTATCTAGAGAGGTAAATAATGGCTCTCCACTATTAATATCTACATAAATTCCTTCTTCACTATTATTCCAATACTCATTATCAAAAGATCTTTCTGTGCTATTTTCTTGACTTACCTCAAATTGAGTAGGAGTCAGTGTCTTTTTTAGTTCTTCTTTACCTTTTTTGTTATAAACTTTTTTATCCATAAGATTATCTCCTTTCGTTGTTAGAGTGCTTATTTTATTTTTAAGTTACCCATTAAAAAATATTCATATAAACATGGTACCAAATGTTTATATAATACTCTAGTTAAATTTTATTAAATGGTTAACTTAATATATAGTGAACTCAAGCAGAATTTTTTATAATAATAAGGAAACAATATAATATAGTAAGCAAAAAAATTATATAAGGAGATAGATTATGAACTATTTAGACAAATTAGCAAAAAATATTGAATTTAATGGAAAAAAACAAAAGGTTAGCAATCATAAAAGTTTTTTGGCTTTATCAGTAGTGGGCGTTGCAATTGGAGGTGCTGCTTTAGCTTTATTCACTAAAAATTGCTCTAGAGAAGCAAAAAAAAATGTTACTGACAATCTAGAAGATAATAATGGAAATATAAAAAAGGATATTGATGAAAATGCAAGTATAGTTGAAGATATAAATCTTAATAGAGATGAAATTGAGGATACTTTGAAAAATGTGGGTGAAGAATCCATAGGTGATGTTGGTATTGCAATGGAGCATGCACTAGAGGATGATTACGATGAGAAGCAAAATGAGGATAAAAATTAATTGAAATTGCAAGATAATTATTATACTCTCACAGGGACAGACATTTTAGTCTGTTCTTTTGTTTTTTTTTGCATAGGTATTGACATAAAAAATTTTTGGGAATATAATATACTTCGTAAGCGAAATATACGTATACGAAATGTACTGGAGCGAAATATATTTTAAGGTGGTGTTGTAGTGGAAATATTAAATGATAGCATAGAAGTTGCAAAGCTGTTTCAAGAGGTTATGCAGTTATTTAAACATAATACAAGTAAGGTGCTTTGTGAAACAGGTATTTCTGCACCTCAAGGCATGGTACTCGGACTTTTAAGCAAAAAAAAGAAGATGAAGATAACAGAACTTAGCCAGCAGCTTTGTTTATCCAATAGTACTGTATCGGGAATCGTCGATAGGCTTGAGAAGCAGGAAATGGTAGTACGAGAAAGAAGTGAAAGTGATAAGAGGGTAGTTTATGTAAGTATATCACCCAAATTTAATGACATGCATGAAATTTTTAAAAAGCAGTTTGAAAAAAACATACAAAGCACAATGAGTAGAGGAAGTGAAGATGAACTTCATAAAATTTTTGAAGGTCTAAGTACACTTAAGAAACTTTTAGGCGACCAACAAAATAAACAATAACAGTGAATGGAGATGATATTAAATGATTAAATTATTTAGATTTTTAAAACAATACACATTGCAAATAGTTGCAATAGTTGTATTGATTTTTATTCAAGTACTTGCAAATCTATATTTGCCAACACTTACGGCAGATATAGTTGACAAGGGGATAGTACAAAAGGATGTAGTTCAAACTATTTCATTTTTAGGATTTAGTGGTTCGTATAAAGGTGTAGATTATATTCTTAGACTAGGTGGGATTATGCTAATTATATCACTGGGTGGCGTAATATGCTCAGTTATGGCTTCATTTCTATCTTCAAAAACTGCTGTAGGCTTTGGTAGGATTATTCGTAATAAATTGTTTGCTAAAGTTGAAGGGTTTTCGCTACATGAGTTTGATAAGGTGGGGACTGCCACTCTTATAACAAGAACTACAAATGACGTTACTCAGGTTCAAACAGTAACCGTAATGATTTTTTCTATTATGCTTTTTGCACCTTTAACTGCCCTAGGTGGTATTGTTATGGCTTTAAGAGAGGATGCATCACTAACCTGGATTTTTGCTGTTGTAGTTCCGCTTCTTGGAATTATTATTGGAGCAACTCTTGCATACGCTATGCCGTTATTTAAAGCAATGCAGGTAAAAATAGATAAATTGAATCTTGTATTACGTGAATCACTTACTGGTATTAGAGTTGTGCGCGCATTTAATCGTATAGAGACTGAAAAGGTTAGATTCGATGATGCTAATGCTGACCTTATGGACAATGCTGTAAAAGTAAATAAAATTATGGCATTTTTAATGCCAATAATGATGTTAATTATGAATGTTACAACAATCGCCATAATTTGGTTTGGTGGCAAAAGAATAGACGCTGGAACTATGCAAGTAGGTTCATTGCTTGCATTTATTCAATACGGAATGCAAATTTTATTCGGATTTCTAATGCTTGCTATGGTATTTATAATGATACCAAGAGCTCAAGCTTCAGCAATAAGAATAAACGAAGTATTAGATATGGAACCGGGAATAATAGATCCAAAAAAGGAAATACTTGCTGATAAAAAAAGTGGATATGTTGAATTTGTTGATGTCAGCTTTAGCTACCCAGGTGCAGAGCAATCGGCCATTAGCAATATAACCTTTAGTGCAAGGCCCGGCGAAACAACAGCTATTATTGGTGGTACAGGTTCTGGTAAATCTACTCTAGTAAACTTAATACCACGTTTTTATAATGCAGATGGTGGCACAGTATTGGTTGATGGTGTGGATGTACGTGAAATGAGTCAGGAGGGTCTAAGGTCAAAGATAGGCTTTGTTCCCCAAAACACTGTACTCTTTTCTGGAACTATTGCTGAAAATATTAAATATGGTAAGAATGATGCGACCTTTGAAGAAATTCAGCATGCAGCAACTGTAGCACAAGCTACAGACTTTGTTAATGGAATGGAAGAAGGTTATGAGCATTTCATTGCTCAAGGAGGAACAAATGTTTCTGGTGGACAAAAGCAACGTCTATCTATAGCGCGTGCTCTAGTTAGAAAGCCTGAAATATATATTTTTGACGATAGTTTTTCAGCCCTTGATTTTAAAACTGATGCAAAACTTCGAGCAGCACTTAAAAAGGAAACAGCAAAAGCTACGGTACTTATTATTGCTCAAAGAGTTGCAACAGTTATGGACGCTGATAGAATCATAGTTTTAGATGAAGGTAAAATTGTAGGTATGGGAAATCACAATGAACTTTTAACCAGTTGTGAGGTATATCATGAGATTGTATCTTCACAGCTTTCAGAGGAGGAATTATCATGAGTGAAAATAAAAAAGGAAATAGATCAGGTGGAGGTATGGGTGGTGGACCAATGGCATCCTTTGCCGGTCCTGTAGTAAAAGCTAAGGACTTTAAAGG
Source organism: Clostridium tagluense (assembly GCF_003865095.1). Classification (GTDB taxonomy): domain Bacteria; phylum Bacillota; class Clostridia; order Clostridiales; family Clostridiaceae; genus Clostridium_AD; species Clostridium_AD tagluense. Next base: position 32,196 of record NZ_BHYK01000040.1, read on the forward strand.
AACATTAAAAAGGCTTTTAAGTTACTTAAAGCCACAAAGAGTTAAATTTATACTAGTATTTATATTTGCAATCATTAGCACTATTTTTTCAATAGTAGGACCTAAGATTTCTGGAAAGGCTATAACTAAACTATTCGAAGGAATAATGAGTAAAATTGGGTTACTTCAGTTGAATATGCAGCAAGCTAAAATAGCAGCTGTAATAAATGCTAATCCTGAAGCTTCAAAGAGTCCCAAAATAGTTGAGGGCCTCGCTCAAGTTAAAGCTGGTATTGCTAAGATAATGGATTTAAATGGTGGTAAAATAGATTTTCATTATATAGAACATATTATTTTATTATTACTGGCACTATATTTAATAAGCACACTTTTTGGTTTTCTTCAACAATATATTATGGCTGGAGTTGCTCAGAAAACTGTTTATAATTTGCGCAAAGATGTTGATGAGAAGCTTTCACGGTTACCTCTTAAGTTCTTTGATGCAAGAACTCATGGTGAGATATTAAGTCGTGTAACAAATGATATTGATAATATCTCAACTACGCTTCAACAAAGTCTTACTCAGCTTATTACGTCTATTGTTACCATCATTGGTGTTATTATTATGATGCTCACAATAAGCCCACTACTTACACTTGTGGTTATTTTAACATTGCCACTATATATTTTGGTAACAGCCTTTGTTGCAAAACGATCTCAAAAATATTTTGCAGCTCAACAAAAAGAAATTGGAGCACTTAATGGTCATGTTGAAGAAATGTATACAGGTCATAAAATTATTAAGGCCTTTGGACATGAGAAGGATTCCATAGAAAAGTTTAAAGATATTAATGATAGACTATACAATTCAGGTTGGAAAGCACAGTTCATATCTGGAATAATAATGCCTATGATGAGATTTGTTAGTAATATAGGATATGTAATAGTTTGTGTTGTAGGTGGTTATTTAGCAACACAAGGAAGAATCACTATTGGGGATATTCAAGCTTTTATTCAATATTCAAGTCAATTTACTCAGCCAATAGTTCAAACTGCAAATATTGCTAATATAATTCAATCAACAGTTGCGTCTGCTGAACGTGTTTTTGAGCTTTTAGATGAAGTTGAAGAAGTGCCAGATGCTACATCTGCCAAACTCATAGAATTCCCTAAGGGAGAAGTTGTGTTTGAAAATGTTGACTTCAGCTATAAAGCAGGAGAACCACTTATTTCAAACATGAATATTGATGTAAAACATGGTCATACAATTGCAATTGTTGGGCCAACGGGGGCTGGTAAAACTACACTTGTTAATTTGCTTATGCGTTTTTATGAAATAGATGCGGGTAAGATTACAATTGATGGAGTGGATATTAGAGACATAAAACGTGGTGAATTACGTAATATGTTTGGTATGGTACTTCAAGATACTTGGCTCTTTAATGGTACTATAATGGAAAACATCGCTTATGGTAGGGAGGGCGCAACAGAAGATGAAGTTATGCAGGCAGCAAGAGCGGCCCATGCACATCACTTTATTAAGACTCTTCCTGATGGATATAATACAATATTAAATGAAGAAGCTTCAAATATATCACAGGGGCAAAAACAACTTCTTACTATAGCTAGAGCAATACTTGCAAATCCAACTATTATGATACTTGATGAAGCTACAAGTAGCGTTGACTCAAGAACAGAAGTTTATATACAAAGAGCAATGACCGCGCTTATGGAAAACAGAACAAGTTTTGTAATTGCTCATAGACTTTCTACAATTAGAGATGCAGAGTTAATACTAGTTATGAATAAAGGAAGTATTATTGAGATGGGGAGTCATAATGAGCTTCTTGCTCAAAAGGGCTTTTATGAAGACCTTTATAATAGCCAGTTTACTGGTGCAAACTTAGATAATGAAGTGGTATAAATAAAAAATAATTTTAAATAAGGCTATGTTACCATTATTTTAATGGTAACATAGCCTTATTTTAATTATGCTTGTAATAAAAAATTATAATTATCACCTATAAATTTTAATATAACAGTTGCTATTAATGATTGACCATCAATATTTGGATGTATACCATCTTTACATAAAAACTGACTGTAATTGCTGTGTTTTAAAAATTCTGTTCTTATGTCTATTAGCACAGTATTAGTTTCATTAGCCACCTCTGTAATGATTTTATTATATGAACTATGCCAGTTGAAAAGTCTATCCTTTGTACCTAGCCATTGTAAGATATTTTGCTCTGCAAAAGAATCTTCTTTTGTAATCCAGCTGAAGTATTTTAGAGGATCCAGTGGTGGTAGTGTCATAAGTACAGGTAATATGTGATTAACCTTCAATGTATCTATCATTGCACATAGTGTTTCACGATAAGTTGAAATATCAGTATTTGGTTTGTATTGCTCTGCAGGGTTTTTAGCAATGTCAGCCCAATTATAGTCACAGTCATTACCACCAAACTCTATTAAAACCATATCAGGTGATTTTTTTATGACATCATTATACATCTTACTAACACCCCTCATAATGGTGCTTCCAAATTTACCTGCATTGTATACTTGCCCTTTTATTTTATTTGAAATGATATTTGTAAAGTTTTCTTTTAAAGTTGAATATTTTGATTTTTCTTCGTCGTAAATAATTCCCTTGGTAATAGAATCACCAAATGCTATAAGAACGTAACTATCTTTTATTTTCATAATTTGCCTCCATAAAATTAAATATTAAGTCATTAATTTTTTTTATATAATTTATTTAATGTATATTAACAATATACCACATAATTATTGAAGACGCAATACGTAGTTATTAAAACTAGGTAACAAATAAGTAATATTTACAGTAGGATTTTTGCAAAATATTATCATTAATATTATTTTGCAAAAATGCGGATAATATACACATAGATTCTAGGTAAATGTTGTCTTACACTTACACAAGAAGGCATTATTGATTCTAGTACACTAAGTGAATCAAAGACAGATCGGCGTGTGGTTAAAAAAATAAAACCCTGCAATGGGGTTTTATTTTTTTTGTTTATTAGAATTTTTTTGCTTACTAGAGTTTAACCCACAACAATCTAATTTTTTATCACCAAAGCTTTCTTCGTTGGCTTTTCCCATGTCTTTTATAAATTTATCGAACCATTGCTTTAAAGATTTCATTAATAGCCCTCCATTGAATTTAATTTATATAATTATTATATATAAATTTAGTTTAACACTAAAATATGAAGAAAATATAAAGATTAGCAATAACCTAGTTATTTAAGGGTAATGAAATAAAAGTTGAATACTTTTGAAAAGGAAGTGTTTACACTATCAAACTTGCTTTTAAATATTGTATACCAGTCGGCATCCTGGAGTTTACCAGGTTGGTGGTACTTACTTTTTATATATTGCAATACCAGAAGAATTCGCACCTAAAAAGGTGACACCTAGGAACTCATTATCCTCTACCATACGTCTAAAAAGCTTGCCAATCTTTTTCCTTTGAGATAAGGAGACATTATTCCAAAAGTCCGTTAAGAGGTCTGCAAATTGGAACTTACCACTAATGGTATTTATATTCACTCTAATTAAATTCAATATATCATCTTCAGTAAGGTTGTCTTTTAATATGATGATTTTTTCATCATCATCAATATTTTTAATTTCACTTCTAATGATTTCCGTTAAGTATTGACCTATACCCATATAGCCTTTTGTTTTTGTAATATGTTCTAGCAACTTTAAGTCATCCTCGGCTAGGCGTATGCGTACATTAAACTCTTGCATTTTAAATCACCCCTTCTAGTTATTATAATATATTGCAAAAGGCTACGCAACCATGAAATATATGGAGAATACTAAAGGTATCCTAACATAATAAGCGAGTATTGTGTTTGCAAACATTGATAAAATCTTCTCGTGGTTATATAATGTTATTACAGGTTATGCAACCTGTAATAACATTATGATGCAAATTGCATGCATCATAGAAAACGTATTCATACCAACTAAAAGTCATTTGTTTTTTGTATTTAAAACTAAATTTTAGATAGTGTTAACTGACTTATGAAAAAAGCACATAGGAATATTTGTATGTCAATTACAACTTTAAGAAATAAGGTCGTTGTCTTTTTAGCCTTAAACTTATGGAATTTAATGTTTTTGTTCTTACAAA
>NZ_BHYK01000041.1 GCF_003865095.1 Clostridium tagluense
CCTGCATCGTGTAGGCTTGTTTGCTATGCCTATTTTTATTCCTAACTGCTCTCTGAACATAAAATTTATAGCCTTATAATGACTCTATACAAAATCAAGTTTTACATGTTACTTTCCGTGACTACTCCAATTACATAAAATTTATATTGCTATAAAATACTTCTTTAATTAAATTTCCATAATATACTATATTATAACATAAATATCTTTTAATTTCTATATAAAATGTCATATAAACAACAAAAACTGGAAGTTTTGCTGACAAGCTCTATTGCTAATTATAATTTCAAAGACGTTTATAATTTTCATATTTGTGGAAATATACACGTAATAGACTAAATGGATTTAAACGAGTTTATTATCCTGAACAAATCAAACTAGATAAATAGAAGAGAGTCCTGGTAATAGCAGATTTTGTGAAATATGCGGTAAACCCACATATTTTTTTAAAGAAGGCTTTTTAGATCCATGGCAAGAGGAATTTGATAATAAATTTATTAATATGCATTCTCAGATACGACATTCATTTTATTAAAGTTAACATTTTTTGACCAACTCAACAATTATTTTTTAAATTCTCTTCAACTTTATTAAAATGAAAATATTATAACTAAAGCCTTAGAAATTTATTTTTTCCATGACTTTAGTTATATTTTTGATTTAATCTAAAAATACCCACCAATCCAATTTCTCACTTAACAGGTATCTATATTTTTTACTGAAGTTCCTATACTGACCTTGGTACTATCAATGATATCATGAGCTCCTTTGCCAGGTACAAAAACTCGATGTTAAATAATGCCTTATTACAACCAAAGACCAACCATGAAATAATCCGTCAAGTACAAACAACCTCCACTCACCAACATAAGTAACTAAAACATTGTGGATACTCAATGAAGATTAGATCGGAGTGAAGCATAGAAATCCATACTACCATCTGAAATATAAATATCTCTAGTCAGATTTTCCACTAGTTCTTCTACATTAGAAGAACTCCCTAAAACATATAAAAATTGCTGCAAACTACGAAATAAGGTATCAAAGAATACTGTACGTGCATTTTTTCTGTCCCCTTCTTTAAGTTCTCCTACTAATATCTCAATTTGCTCCCTTAGTTTATTCAATTTAGATAGTTTATATTCCTTTTCTGGATCTCTTGAATGATAAGTTGCAAATAGCAAACTCTCCATGAATTTGGAACTTAATGTTTTATTTGTTAAAAACCCGTATTCTGGAAAACATATGCTAATTGAAACTATTCTTCTACCTTTCCAATTTAATACTGAGTATGGTGATAATTTATCCTGTTTTTCATACAATTTCATTGTATCATTCTTTTGAAGATATATTCTGTGCCGGAGTATTTGTTTCTGGGCATTTAACATTCCCTCACCTAGACTACTCAACACTTCAACATCGTCTGCTAACTCAAAGGTATCTGGAAGTGAACGTTTCTTTATCTCCAAAAATATAATATTCTTATCTGTTTCTAATACTACATCACATTCACCTTTATCTTTATCATTATCCAATGAGTAATGTCCGCTGTAATATTTAATATTCTTGCTATCTAGCTTACTCTTAACATAATCTTCAATAGTAACTCCCATTTTTCTGTTCAGCCTTAAGCCTTTTACCTTTTTAAGTATTTGATACATTATCTCACATAAAGAATACCCACAAAAATGGGGTGAAACAAGAAAATACGTATCCTTACTTAATCTAATCAAGGGTTTACTAAAAAGATTTGTCGCCGTTAATATCTGGTTAAAACTCTTGTTTATTTGCTCTTTAGGTTCTGATATCTCAAGTAGAATGCTTTTAAGAGTCTTTCTATTCATTCCTAGTTTTACTCTCAAATCTTCGAAAGTAATTGTAGAACAAAATGTATATTTTTTCAATATAGTTTGAGCAACCTTATAGTAGTCATCGAACTTAAATTCGCAACACATACATTGATCATAATATGGTCGATAAAGTTTATCAAGTATATCCAATACGAAGTCAGGATTATACTGTACTGGAATATAAAGATTTTCAAAAATAATGTTCTTATATATATATTCAGGTAAATCTTTGTAATGTATGAACATATCCTCATACATTGAATATCCTTGAAGTCCTAATACAGTTAAATAATCACTACTCAGTTTAATTATTTCCTGATATATCTTCCTTTGACCAATAGCCGTAAGAATGCTAATTCCTCTATTTAAGAATTTACCGCACATATTAATAAGATAATTATATGGAACTCTATTACTCTCTTTAGTTGCTCCAAATGAAGACTTATTTCTGTGAATTAGATACCTATCAATATCAGAACTATACTTATTTTGTAATTCCTGATTGAACAAGTTTTCTAATGTTTCAATGCCACCTATATGGTATATCATCTCTTCTAATTTGGTGTGAATAAGAATAAGGGATTGTTCAGATAGTATAATTCTACCTGCTACAATTTCAAATTGAGCACCAAAATTTGTCAAATGTTTTGTTGCTTTAATCAATTGTATAATATCATATCCAATTTTTGAATCTATAGTTTGGCTTGTATTAAACAGATCTATAGCATAACTAAAAAGTTCTTCCCACACTGAATCTTTATTTTCATAATAATACCCATTACCAATATGATTCCATAAACTCTCTAATATTTTTATATGTAATGTCAGATCTTTTTCCTCTAGTCTTCCCTTTAATTTTAGATGTCTTATAATAATTAGAAATTCTGAACTTAATAATATTTCTCCATTTTGCTCTTTAATTAAAATATTTTGATTTTCTTGTGATGATATATTCTCAGCATTAATGTTATAAGCAGCCATATCTTTGACATTTTGCGCTATTAGAATATTTATCTGACTATTAGTATTAAAAGGGCTCCTTAATAATTCCGCATCTATACCATCTTTATATTTTTCAATTAGTTTTAATTTAATTTTCACATCATCAACTGAAATTTCATCTATATGACTGTCTATAAAGTCTTTATATTGATTGCATACTGGAACAATATTATTGTATTCAATTATCAAGATATTCCCCCCATCAAATCACTGAGCCTCCTACTATACTTTCATAGCAAACTTTTATTTTACATTTTTTCTCTATAGTACTAACCCCTTACCAGAGATGAAATTGGAATCTCTGCTTGATTGATCTATTGTACCCTATTTTATAACCAAATACATACCATCTTTAAATAATTCATTACTAAACACAGCTTTAACATCATATGTATCTCCAAGACTAATTTTCAAAACAACTACATCTGAAAATAGTTTTTTAGCCCTCGATGTATTCACACTAAGAGTCTTACCCTCTAAGTCAACTAAGTAAATTCTCTTTCTTCCGTCAAGCTTAAGCTGTGATAAAGGAGTATTAACGTGGACTGCTTCTTGTTCAGTTCGTTCTGTAAATGCTTCTAATCCTTCTGAATAGTAAGCTTTCACTACATCCAAAGTTTCTGATACATCTTTACCATAATTAACATCAGCACAGATATAGCGTTCCTTATCCTCTGGTAAACAAAATTTGCAATACCTACATGTGTTTTTAGACATTATTGTCACATCCTATAATTTCTTAGGTTATACAATGCTCTTTATTCCTAGTCTTTATAATCCTTCTCAAAGCACCAAGCATCCCTACACATTGCTAGAATATCATATTTGACTGTACAGCCTAGTATCTAGAATAATTTTGATCATATCTTCTTAAAACTTCGAGTGTAGCAATTTGAACAAGATTTAGTCTGAATATTGAATCATGTTCATCTGAAAGCCCAGGATGTGATCCTTCAGGATGAAGCCGTTTCCAGAAAGTTTCAAAAAAACCTTGACCATTATCTAGCCATTCATTTAACTGCTTGTAAAATATTGGTGGTTCACATTTAGATAAAGTAATTTTAGCCTCTTGACTACTTGCAGGTGTATTTCCCGTTATTTTTTTCGCCAATTTATTTAATAACTCTTCGACATAGCTTCTTAATTGACTATTGCATGCTGCCCAATCACCTCGATTAAATGCATTACTGGCCTGATTGTAATGGCCCTTTGCAATATCAAAATTATGTTTGTTTAGCAAATTTTCAAGTAAAGTTTCATTATTGTTAAAATCTATGTCAGTGTCAAATGTTCTAAGTAATTTACCATCATCAATTACAAACCCATCTTTTAATAGAAGTCTTCTTAATTGCGGGTAATTGATGAACTCACTAGTATTAGAGTGAAAATAGTAATCATTGGATATAGCCTTATTAATGATATCTTCTACTATTTCATACATCAAATTATCACTTAAAATTCCATGCCGTTGAGGATTATTAATTAAATATCGACCAACGGCTAGCACCCTTTGATCTTTGCTACTACCTGTAGCTATTTCATCTAATCCATATCTAAACACATATGTATCTAAAGTCGCATGGGTATTCATGTCTCGTAATAAATACATAATATCCATTATCGTTGCTCTTGAAAACAAATAATCTCCACCTTTCCTTACTAATTAATCAGCATTAATTCTTTCTTCCATCCCTTACTTGATTCTGAAAGAACTCCTGTTGTTTCTCCAATTTCAAACTTTATATCCTCCATATGCTATTCCACCTACCCTACTTCCTCAGCACTGTTATTAATACTAGATACGATTCCCATAATCTTTCTTGCATCATCCATATTTTCTTTAAATAACTCAATTATACTTCCTATAGTTCTAAATGGATCTTCTTGAAAAATTCTATTATCATCGATAAATCCATTGGTTACTATATAATCTACTATAAGATTTACAAAGTGTGTCTGCTTTGTATTTAAATTTTCATTATTCAAAAACTCTGAGAATGCGACCTTTGCTGCCTGTCTATCGAGTCCTCCTATTTTTCTAACTAATTTATTAACTGGCATTTCACCAAATTCTTTTTTATAATCTTCATGGGAGCCTAGCTGCTTCCACATTAAATCTTCTAATGCTTTTAAATCCTGCTTAGTGAGTTTTTTATTATTTCTAAGTTTGAAAATAGCTAGTTCATCCTTATGCTCCTTAAGATAAAACTCAACTTTTTTCCTATAGTTTTTAAGATCATTAGCATTATAAAAAGCTCCCCCAATATCTTCTCTAACAATTAAATCATCAAATTGTGTAGTATATATTATTTGAACTTCCTTTTGAAGATACTTTAACAGTTCCCTTAAAGCTTCGCGTGCAGAATCTAATTCAAAAATATCTGCTGATTCCCAAAACTCATCTGTCATAACCTTTTCTAACACATACTTTTGAGCTTGCACCGCTGGTATTGTTCCAAGTTTTGAAAGTTCCTCGGCAGTTTTAATTACGCCTTTAATAGGTTTTGTTGCATTTCCATTTTGAAGCTTTGCAAGCTGTATTGTATACATTGCCACATCAAATCTTTTTGCAAACTCATCATCATTTATAGGAATAATTAAGGAAGAAAGATGTTCCTTAATTTCATTTACATTTAATGTTCCAAGGGATATCCACCCACTCGCTTCTTTATATTTATGAACAAACTTTAGCTCCATTCGCACTCTAAAGTTATCCTCGTTTAAAGAATTTATACTTAATACTGCATTCAGAGCTAAAGCCTCCCTAAAGGTTTTATATTCTTCCTCTTGATGATTAAGGTCTTGAAGCTCTTTTATGATATTTAGCTTTAAATTAAATGTTTTTTCTGTAAGACTTTGAGAAGTAGCACCATCAAAACCTTTTGGGTTTACTCTAAAGAAATCAAAATTGTTACAGAAGTCAAATACTAAAAATTTCTCTTTATCCATGCCTATTCCTAAAAGATCAGGACAAAGTCTTGTGCCTCTACCTATCATTTGCCAGAACTTAGATTTAGATCTCACTTTTTTAAAGAAAACTAGGTTTAATATTTCAGGTATATCTATTCCTGTATCTAGCATATCTACTGATACTGCAATTTGAGGCATTTTCTTTTTATCTGAAAAATCATCTATTAAACTATCTACATAATTAATAGAGTAATCAATCTCTTTGCAGAAATGGCTGCCTACTTCAGGAAATAGCTTGTTAAACCTTTCTACAATAACCTTTGCATGTCTATTACTTTTAGCAAAAACTATTGTTTTACCCAATTTTTCCTCACCTTCAATTTTTAGCCCTTTATCCATTAACTTATTTAAAACTAAATCAATGGTGTTATCATTATATAACCATTCATTAATGGCAGAACTTGAAATCTCTTCACCTATACTTTCATCATCATCAAATGTATCTTCATATGCTTCTTTATCTTCATCAGATAAATCATCATATTTTATACCATCCTTCATTAGTTTGGACTCATACTCTAAAGTCTCAAAACTTACAAGGAAGCCATCTTCTACTGCCTTGTCTAATTCATAGGCATAGGTTGGTACTCCACTTTCTAAATCAAATATGCTATAGGTATTTTTATCTATTTCATCTTTTGGAGTTGCAGTTAACCCTAAAAGATACGCATCAAAATAATCAAATATACCTTTGAATTTTTTATAAATACTTCTATGTGATTCATCCACTATTATTAAGTCAAAATGTCCAGGAGTAAATAACCTCTTTCCATCCTTAGACTTTGTATCATCTATGGCATTCATCATAGTAGGATATGTGGAAAATATCATTCTTGATTCTTCTGGATTGTCTTTATTGTCCAATAAATTACATAAAGCTAAATCTGGTAAAAGCTTTGAAAAACTGTTTTTTGCTTGCTTTACTAATGCTTTCCTATCTGCTAGAAATAATACATTTTTAACCCAGTTATGCCTTGTTAGCACATCTACTATTGATATGGCTGTTCTTGTCTTTCCACTACCCGTAGCCTTTACTAGAAGCGTTTTCCTTTGTTTTTTTTCCAATGCTTCACATACTGAAATTATTGCGTCCTTTTGATAATATCTATTTGCTATACTATCTTTCATTTCAATTTGGTTAAATGATTTTTTACTGGTTCTTCTATCAATTAATAATTGCAGCTCTTCCTTTTTAAAGAAACCATAAACTCTTCTTTCTGAATGTCCATTAAAATCATCCCATAAATATGTTTCAAAACCATTGGTATAAAATATTATAGGTCTTTGATTAAACTGTTTTTCTAGGCAATCAGCATATAATTTTGCTTGCTGCTGTCCTACCTTTGGATCTTTACTAGTTCTTTTAGCTTCTACAACGGCTACTGGCTTACCGTTAGCTCCATATAAAACATAATCCACATAACCAATGCCTGTGCCACTCGGCATACCAGCAACTTCAATTTCTTCACCAATGTCTTTGCCAAAATCCCATCCAGATAGTTTAAGCTCAACATCTATATATCTCTTTCTTGTTTCAAACTCACTAATTTCATCTATATTAAAGTCATAATTTTCAGGATTAGTATTACTCTTTCTCTTTTCTGTTAGATCTTTTCTAAGTTCTTCATTTTGTTTTATTATTTCTTCAAGTTTTTTATCCTTTGAGCTTAACTTCTCATAAAGGTCTTTAAGCTCCTCTGGTCTTGTTCTCTTTTCTTCACCTTGTAATAAAATATCCTCATCAAACTCACCTGCAGTATATTCATCAGCATAGCAATAATCAATCCACGAAATAAATTGATGAAGATTATGAAGTCCGAGAATTGCCTCTTCACGCTTAATATTAGAATTAGTATGCACTGCTACATTCCCAAGACTAATTATGTATTTTAGCATTCTTAACATCTTAGAATCTACAAGCACAATGAAACTATTGTCATGAATTAAGCTTGATAATTTATCTTGATACGGTAATTTTAAATCTTGATCAAAACTATATAGCCACTTAACAGATAGCTCTAACGCTCTTCTTGTGAGTATTGCACAAGTAGCTGGACTTACTAATATACTCTTTTCAGCTTCAATACATGATTGTGTGAAGCTTTTAAAAATTTCTTTATACCTTAAAAAATTAAAATTTCCTGACATTTTTGTCCCCCTAAAAATACCTTTAAATATTTGTTAATTAAGTTTCCATAAAGCTATTAAATGGTGTTGAAAGTTCAGTTGCTACATAAATAACAAACAAATATCTTAATATCTCATCATCTATTTTTATGAATTTCACAGTATAATTCTTGAATAAATAGTCTCTAGCTTCTTTCATTGTTGAAAAATCATTTGTTTCTAATTTCATTATCTTCTTTGTAACAGAAGCTTGCATTTTCCCTAGTGACCTTTCATCAGTTCCAATCTTTTGGGCTAGTGTTCTCGACCGACCCACGCACATAGGGACGTTCCCTTCATACATTAAATATATACCTTTTACTGGAGAGCTTTCGCATAGAATTTCTTTAATTTTACCCTCAGTAAGATCATTTATCCTATGATTTTTTGATTCTAATAACTTTTCTAATAATATCGGTAATGTCTCAACGTAATTTAAAAATTCACTCATACACTTCCTATCCCCTTTTTAGTCGAATAATTCTCCTTTAAATGCTCTTTGCATTATGACATTAAAGTTATTTTCTAGTTGAGTTAAGCTTTTTTGCATTTCAAATTTCAATTTGTCGACTTGCTTAGCTAATTTCTCAAATTTATTTTGCATAAAAATTGGTGATATTGGTATTTCTACAAGATTAAGACTTCCTATAGTAAGACCTGGTTGAGCTGCTCCTGTAGAAAGTTTATTTAAGTCTAATTGACTTAGTAAAAAATACAGCCAATACGAATTCATTTCTACTTTAGATTGTGTTGCTACCGCATGTTCAGTCGCATAAAACTTTCCTTGTGCATATTTTACATTTCCACATAAGGCACCTTGACGTCCAATAAGTGGGATATTACCTTCATGAGAATATTGCTCAACATATCCTCTCAATCCATTACCACCATAACAAGGATAAAAATTACCTAAATTTTCATTATGAATATCTGATGCTTTAATATTTTTTCCTGCCTTCATTTCACAAACCTCACCTAATAATTTAACTTCCCACCCCATAGGATTCTTTACTGGATATCCAAACATCTCGATAAATCTTGATTTGACTAATTCATCTAAGCCTTCTAATTGAGCTTTTCTTTTATCTATTAAAGATTGGGATTTGTCTAATAATTCTACTATCTCCTTCTGTTCTTCTTTTGTAGCATGTATATTGACTTTAAACTCTGAAAATCGTGTTTTATTTATTATTGGAACAACTGCTGAATTTGCTAAATCTATCAATCTTTCCCTATTTTGAAGCATTACATATGCTAAATATTTAGAAGAATATACCTTTTTGTTATGAATAACTGCATTAATCTGTTGGTTAAATGCCGCCCTATCTTTATTTACTCCAATTTTACCAACAGTAGCACCTATGCACACTACTAGTAAACTATCCTTAGGAACTATCCTTGCTTTATCAATTGCACTATTAGATATATAATCTTGTGTTTCATTAATATCCGTAATGTTTAAATCCATATCACCAGGTTTTGCAAACATTATATCTTTTGTGTCATAAAAACTTGAATTTTTTGTACTTGGAGTATTGCCTGTTAATATTTCACCTAATTCCTTTAATTCATATCCTATTAACATAACTTACCCTCAATCATTCTTTCTAATTCTTGTAACCCTTCTACTATCTCTTCCTCTAAGTCCTTAATTTTCTCTAATATAACACTAGGTGCATCATAAACTACTTCCTCATATTCTATTTCTTTGTATTTATTAATAGAAAGGTCATACCCATTATCCCGTATTTCTTCTACTGGTACAAAGAATGATTGTTCTGTTCTTTTTCTGTATGCTTCTTTATCTAAATTGCTAAATCTCTCTATAATATCAGTTATATCATTATTTCCAATAGGATTTCTCTTGTCATCTAAGCTATATCCATCAGCTTTCATATCATAGAACCATACCTTATCTGTTCCACCACCATTTGTTTTGGTGAATATCATGATAGCTGTTGATACTCCTGCATATGGTTTAAACACTCCACTTGGCATTGATATAATGGCTTCTAATTTGTGGTTATCTATTATTTCTTGTCTTATGGATTTATGTCCTCCCGTTGATCCAAATAACACTCCATCTGGAACTATTGAAGCACCTCGTCCACCATTTTTTAATGTTCGTAAAAATAATGCTAAGAATAAAAGCTCTGTTTTCTTAGTTTTAGTTAGTTTTAACAAATCTGCTGATACCGCTTCATAGTCTAAGCTTCCCTTAAAAGGCGGATTTGCTAGTACTAATGTAAATTTTTCTTTATCTATATTCACTTCTGAAAGGGAATCTTTATATTCAATGTTTGGGTTATCAACTCCATGTAACATCATGTTCATAGCACCTATTCTAAGCATGGTTCTATCCATATCAAAACCATAGAACATATTGTTATTAAAGTGCTCCTTTAACCCTTGCACTAAAAATAAATCAGCATGATTATCACGCAAATATTGTTGTGCAGATACTAAAAATCCTGCGGAACCTGCTGCTGGATCTACTATAATATCTTCTGGTGTTGGCTTCATAAGTTTTACCATCATATCAATTATGTGTCTAGGTGTTCTAAACTGTCCATTAGTACCTGCTGTAGAAACTTTTGAAAGTAGGTATTCATACAGGTCTCCCTTTGTATCCTTTCCTTCCATATCCATATTATTTATTCCATCTACTATTTTTGAAAGCATTAGTGGGGTTGGTATTTTAAAAATAGCATCCCCCATATATTTTGCATAGGCAGAGGCCTCATCTCCATGAAGGTTCTTTATAAATGGAAACACTTCTTCTTGCATTACTTTATACATTTCACCTGCTTCAAAGTCTTTAAATTTATTCCATCGTAAATGTTGCTTATCACTTGAAAATAATCCTTGAAATTCTAAACTTAAAAATGATGATTCATTTTCACTTATTGTTTCTTTATCATCTAGCCCTTTTATAAATAAAAGGTATGTAAATTGCTCTATAACTTCTAATGGATTAGATATTCCACCTGTCCAAAACGTTTCCCATATTTTGTCTACTTTACTTCTTAATTCGCCTGTAATCATTAGTTTTCCTCCAAATTAAAATAATTGCATCATCCAAAACCAATGCAATTATATTATACTCTTTATTATTTTATATTCCCATATTTTTCAACATATTTCATATTTATTATTTCCAAATTCTGAGGGGGTAGTTTTACTCTATACAATTTCGCAAAACTATAACAAATACGCAAATACCCTTAGTTCTGCGTATTTGTTAGCCCCTCTAAATTAAAATTTCCCCCAAACCTAGTCTGAGGGAACATAAAACACACTTCAATTTTCACCTAAAATCATCTAACCCCTTTGCTACCAGCCTATTTCCTCTCTATCCTTACCACGCACTCCACATGACCTGTTCGAAGGAACATATTCCCATTCCAAAATAAATAGTTCACTTTATTCGAATTCCAGCCTACATTTTTACTACTTTTGAAATATATTCAACCTCATCATCAATAACTGTATATGGAAAATATTCTTTAAAACTTTCCAAGTCATTAAGCGTTACTTTCTGTATCCCTTTTCCAAGCGTTGTTAATGTTAAATTTTTTAATAATGATGCCAATCTTTGGCCTTGCTCTACTTCTAAGACTAAGCTACCTTCTTTTTCATATTTCTTAGCTACTAAATAACATATTTTTCAATACCTCCTTAAAATCAGATTCATTTTGGATTTCTCCACTGTCATATCTTTTTCTTAACAATTCACCTATAACGTTATTTTTTTCATACTTATAAACATATATATGAAGCCAATCATTCATAATCCTATCATGCTTAGTATTTATTTGAATCTCTATAGGATAATGTTTATTCGTCTTCTGATAATATAAATGGATACCTCTATATCCATCATCATTAGCTTTTCCATTTATCATATCCGCAACTTTAAAAATATTTAAATCTTGCTCTAAAACTTCATTATAATTATAATTCTAATCCCAAGTATATCATTAAAACATTTATTAGCCTCTATGTAAGGATAATATTTATCATATTTTAGTAAACATGATTGTATCGATTTTACCCTATAAGCAAAATTCACACCTATTAGTAAATCAGTACTCTCATAAAATTCTTTTAAGTCAATTAATTCATTAACTAAATCATCTTTTTCAAATATTAATTTATTATCGCTAAAAAGTGCACACCCCACCCTAAAAATGCACACCCCCTACTAAAAATCCATAAGGGGTGTGCATTTATTCTATTCTAACCTATAATTTCATGACTTACAGCTCAACTTTCACCTTGCACTTTAATCCAAAAAACAACGAAAACCCCTGAATTCAAGGGTTTTCCATTGTATCAAACTTGTTGTTCTTTTATGGTGGAGGCGAACCGTACCTAACTTTATCACTGTCCATTAAAAGAATTGAACTATATAAGTAAAATCCATAAAATTCTCAAACTGAACTCTCACGACTCCCAATGACAGGTTTTAGTTTCTTTAAGATTTTTTATTTACCATCACCCAATTGTTTCCGATTTAAATTTTGCATTCTTACCGAACAGTGCCATATTAAGTACATCTGCTTCATTAGCATAAGTAATTGATACTCCCTTATTTGTTAAGTCATTGGCACCAGCTTCATTTTTAAACTGGTCGAATTCGGCCAGTTTAAAATCCGGATTATTCATCTGTTCCCACAATCCTAAAAATTCTATAGTACTTCTGCTTCTTAACCAATTCTTAACAATATCTGCAGGTGAATCTAAATTTTTATATTTTGCAATGTCAGTTAACCTAATAAAATCATCCTCATTTCACTATCCTCAATGCCATTTATATATATCTGTTAAGACGATTAAATTCATAACAGCACTTCTTTAAATTGAGTAAGATCAAGCAAACTTCATATAACTCTCTATTTGGTTGGGCATGGAGTTCATCAAAAATAACCCGTTGTACGTTCAGCCCATGTTTTGAAAATGCCTCTGAGGATAAAACTTGATAATAACTTCCGGTAGGCATATAAACAAGTCGCTTTTGAGATATTATAGGTTTAATTTTTTTGGTATTTCAACATAAGCACTGTTGTATTGCCTAAATCCATTATCTTTTACAGTTCCGAATATATCTCTAATGATTCTATCCTGCCAAGGCAGTAAATCAAAAGGAACTCCATGCCATATTTCTTTTGTATGCTTAAGATTTCTTATAAACTCCGCAGCTCTTTCTACTTTATTTTCGTCAAACATTACTTCACCACTTTCAGAATTTTCTCCATAGGATCATCAGATACTCCTACCGTTGTTACTACAGATATTCTTGACCTTGCAGCAGGAGTAAGTCCAAATTCCAAGCAAAAGTATTTCATTATCTTTAAATAAGTTTGGGCAATTGATACCTGAGACACCTGATGTATATACCCGGATGGTGTTTTAAAAATAGTACCATGTTTTGATAGAAATTCTTCTGCTTCCCTTCAAGTAATTTTATTGCTGTTGGTGTTGGTATCCTTCCTCTTTGTGCCATAGGTATCACCTCCTTTTTTAGGTATGAAAAAAGAGCCCTAAGGCTCTTAGCGTTTTAATTTATTATTGTACAATCCCTGAATCAACCTTTTGCCTTGCATTAATATAAATACTAAGGTCTTCTATAATATATTCTCTTCCAGTGGTATGCAAAGCTTCATAGCTCGCATTAATATAATCAAAAACACGGTATCTGTTAAAAAACTCTAAAGTTTCCTTGCCTTTTAGACCTTTTTCATTTTTATAGTTTTCTATACAATATACTAAAAAATCTAATTTTTCTTCCATTTTTATGCCTCCTCTGGGAAAGAGATTTTACCCGTTTTTATTTCTTCAACATAGATGCTATAAAGAGTAGGTACACTTAAATGCCAGAGTTTCGTCTCTTCTTGCTCCAGCTTTTCATAAAGCTTTGATGAGTAAAGACTATTTAAGGCATCTTTATCAGAAATATTCATCTCTTTTGTAATCATTTGTACCAAGCGAGAGACAATCACCTGTAAAATAACTTGAAATTCTTTTGATTCACTCATTGTGCACCCTCCTCTATATCAGTATTTAACTGACCAATATAATGCAAATAGGTCAATGCTTTCTCTGTACAAAAGGTAACTTGATCATATAGTTTTTTAACCTTTAATCTCTTGAGAGTTTCTTCTCTATCCAAGAGTCCAGCTTCATACAAACTGAAAACCCTATAAATAGTATCATCCGCTACTGCTCCAATTATCACATCATACTGTTTACCGCTATAAATGCCCTGCCTATTAGAAAAAACAAAATCCAACCACTCTCCATTAGGTTCATTGAATTTTAGCACTTCGAGTGTGTTTTCCATGTTGACAAAATCAATCTCATACATACTAACTGATTTAGTTTGGCTATCATTTCTAAGCATCACCTTATGTGCAAAACTTATTGCCTGATTTTTATTTGTGGTAGTGTAATAACCTGTTCCAAAATCCAATGTTCGTTTTGGGGTTAACAAAACAGGGCTCTCAACAACTACATTACTTCCATGGTATAAAATCATATACATCCTCCTGTAACCTTTTGTATTAATATATTTTCCTTTTTTAGCTCAGCAAGCATAATTTCAAAATGTTTCCTCTTTTTAATCTGCTTTTCTGTTTCATCAATTTTCTTTTCATCTCTACCAAGATAATCAGTAACAGTCTTTTTACCGTCTCTATATTTTAAATAGTAATATTCATTATTACTTACTTTCTTTATAACAATTGTTCCTTTAGGAAGTTCATTAATCTTAGTTTCATATTCTTGTTGCATTAAAATATTTCTTTGGTATTCCTCTAAAATAATATCTCGCAATAAACTCAAAATAACTACCTCCCTTATTATCATTATACCCCACAATAATAATATTAACAATATTTTGTGGGGTAATAATAACTAGGAGCTTTAAAACTCTTGTGCACCTATAAAAGACTTTTTCATGAAATTAATTTTCTATTTAATAACCATTTAATTTAATTCTTTATTAACCCCTCATTCCTTTGAAATTATAATTGCCTTTTTTTATTTGCTCGTGGTCAGCCTCAACTGCTTTATCATAATCCTTGTCATGCCTTTCCTTTTCAAAGCAAGCCATACAAATGCAATCGGTGTTGAACATACTCATTATTCTGCCACCATCTAAGCTACTGCCACATCTATCACAGATCTTTTGTGTGAAAAACTTATCCATATATTCCTCCACTATCTAAGTTCAGCTAAACATTCTGAATATGCAGTTTGTAGTGGTTTTAAAATAAGCCCGTTGTCAGAATACCCTCTAGGCCTATCAAAATTCCAAGTGTTTTTTTGTTTTCTGTCTCCATAGAACTTATGACCTGCAGTAGGTTTCCAACCATATAAAATTGGCTCGCGGGTATATTGATAATCACATCTTCCAAGTACCAGAGAATTTTTCACCCACACACAGGTTTCATGACAAAAGAACCTTCATCCTTAAATGCTGTTCTGAAATTCACCGTTTCTTTATCCGCATGGAAAACATATATTGCCACTCCATCAAACATAGCCTCAAAAGTGCATTTATAAAAATTCAATAAGAACTCATAGAATTTCTTATCTGCCATATTATCATTTTGTATTTTACCCGCTATTCCTTCATAGGCTACATTATATGGGGAATCAGTAACCACAAGGTTTGCTTTCTTTCCCTCCATCAAAACTTCATAAGTCTTAGCTTCTGTGCTATCCCCACAAACAAGCCTATGCCTTCCAATGAGAGCCCCCCTAAATTAAAAATTCCCCCAAACCTAGTCTGAGGGAACATAAAACACACTTCAATTTTTACTTAAAATCCTCTAAAGCCTTTGATACCAGCCTATTTCTTCTCTATCCTAACCACACACTCAACATGTCCAGTCTGCGGAAACATACCCACTGTCTGAAAGGAAATGACTTGACTGAACTTGCTGAGAAATGACCCTCTAAAAATGAAATGCTTTAACTTTACTTTATTGATACTAACAATTCCTTCAAAACAAAAACTATATCCTCGAATGAAACATCTTTTGCATAGCTGTAATTTTTCTTATATTTATCCCATAGCTTTTTCAAATCTTTACTGTTTTCAACAACTGATATTCTTTTTTCAATATTTTCAAATATATGTGTTGTTCCCTTATGTTTCGATGTTTTTAAAATTGCTTCATTAAACAGCTTTTTATTGAAGTCTTGTGTTTTTGTCAATATATATATATCATAAAAATCTCTTAATCTTGTGTTAAATTCTCCACGCCTTAATATTGTCTCATATTTTTCCGCTAAAACTGTTTCTATGTTATATGCCCAAATATCAATAGTGTTATCATCAAAAATCATTTTAAATCTATATAAGATTTCTCTTGGCGTTATAGCATCTCCTGTTGTAATATCAATTTGCATTGGAGTTATAATGGTATCGTAAACAGATTGTATACTTGCCCTGTACCCACCATAATCATCATCTTCTCTGGTAGGCTCAACCTTAATATAAGAAAAGATTACGTCATCGTCTACATCAATTGAGCAAATATCATTTATAGCCCTTGATAATGAATCCTCATTTAATGGATATCCTTTTAACGTTGCATCCATATCCATTGTTGAACGATTATCTATCCCCACAATGGCAGCTATTAACATACCACCCTTTAATATAAACTTATTCTTGTATTCAGATTTTGATATGCGTTCTAAAAACCTCTCAAACATATAGTTTTGCAAAACAACTTGTGCAGACATATCTTTGCTTTTGGCAAGGTTTTTAATTTTCGCCTTTAAACTCATGCCTTTGCTACTCATAAAAGTACCTCCATATATTTTTTGATTATTTTATCAACATGGAATTTTTTCGCATATTCGCCTAGCAAATTAAAATCAGCAGATTTTAGTTTAATATATCTCTTTAAAGCGTCATTTAAAATCTGAATGTCTATTTTGTTTCTGCTTCGTACAATATCACAAATTGTCCTCTCAATATTATACAATTTAATATCATTTCCAAAAGAAGTTTTTGCGGTAGTAATACCTAACGAATGTAATTCATTTTTTATATAATAAACCTTGTTGTTTTCAGAAATACTTGTTACAACCTTATAACTACTTGGTACAGTTGCTGAATATTCAAAGGGCGTTCTATCAGATAACCCATGTATAAACAGAGCTGTTTCATGTGAATAAATTAACTTTGGATATTTAATCTGCATATAATACATCTCATCTTCAATTTCACCCGACAAAACATATACACCTCTGCTTACTCGTTCTAATTTCCCCATACTCACAAGCTTAGATAAATACGTTCGTGGAATATTTAGACGTGTTAAATCTGCTGTAAATAATGTACCATTATTTTGCTCAATTAAATTTTCCAATTCATTTAAATAATCCATTTATCTCACCTCATTACAAAGATACTGATATTATACTTCAAATCAGTATCTTTGTAAACTTTTTTCAATATAAATCATAAAATTAAAAAAGCTAAAAATTCCTCACTAGGACATGTAATTATAATATAATCCTTATTTTCTAGCTAAGTTTACCTTTCAGAGTTAATACTATCTCAACATGTGCCTTTATGTACCATATAAAATAAGACTTTCTATTTCCGCTAAAAATGAATACCCCCTGTTGAAAATCCATAAAAGGTGTGCATTTATTTTATTCTAACCTATAATTTCATAACTTACAGCACAATTTCCACACTGCATTTTATCCAAAAAACAATAAAAACCCCTGAATTCAAGGGTTTTCCATTGTATCAATATTTAAGTTTTCTTATGGTGGAGGCGAGGGGTGTCGAACCCCTGTCCGAAAGCCATAACACCTAGGCATCTACGAGCGTAGTTAGTACTTTAGCATTCCCTCTATGTGACTCTTACTAACGAGATTCACGCTTTGGTAGCTTCATATTTTCCGTTTCTGGGTCAAAGCTTTCCCAGACTCGGTTCACCGCTGTCGGCGCCCTATCCTAAGTCGCGGTAATCAAAGGTAAGACGTAGCAGAACTAAGCTGCTAGTGCTAAATTATCGTTTGCGTTTAAATTGTCCCTATAGTTTTTTGACGCGGGTCCATAGGTTCCCTCGGCTCGCTTCCTCGATGCAACGTACCCCCGTCGAAACCAAGTACGCCCCCGTATTGTCAAAAGATTTAATTCAAATCTCTTGCAATGCAATAATATGTGTATCCTATTGCATATTTATAACGCAATTTTATATTTATTTTGTTTTTGTGTTTTTGTAAATGAATTAAATTTTAGTTTTTAATGTTTTACTGCCTTGCTGTCTATGTCTTAATAATACACTATATTAGGAGCTTTATCAAGTGCTAATATTATGTATTTCTTGTGTAATAGTGCTTATTATCTCATACTTTCCTTGAACTGCCTAGCCATATCTCTCTTGGCATCTTTTTCAAGCATAGCATCTCTCTTATCATAATCTTTCTTACCGCGAACAATACCAAGATTAACTTTCACTTTAGTATTTTTAAGATAAATAGATAATGGAACTAGAGTAAACCCCTTTTGTGATGTAAATCCTTGTAGTCTATTTATTTGTTCTTTATGAAGTAATAACCTTCTAACTCTTAATGGATCAGCATTAAATTGGTTCCCATTTTCATAATGACTTATATGCATATTTTTTATAAATACTTCACCGTTTATAACATCTGCATAACTATCTTTTAAATTTGCCTTTCCAGCTCTAATAGACTTTACCTCTGTACCAACAAGTTCTATTCCAGCTTCCATTGCTTCTTCTATAAAATAATCATGTCTTGCTTTTCTATTTTCCACTAGTGTTTTGTTTCCTGTTTCCTTTGCCATAACCTCACCTACTTTATTCTTATTAATATATAATTATACTCTATAACCCATTCTTTTTCAAGAAAATGTGGATTATGTTTACATGGCTGTAGATTCACAAATCGCTCTTTAAAATAATAAACAGAAGAGGCACTTATTTCTCCTCACTTGAGGCGATTAATCCTTCTCAAGTGAGGAGGTTAATCCTCTTCTGTATCTTTATTTTTGAATTATTCTACAATACCGTACTTTTACTTTGTGGAATCATCTTTTATAAGTTCATCTAAATCCTTAACGGAATATTCTTCTTCTTTTTCTTCTTTATCTTTATCATCTTTAATTATATCAAAATAAACCTCATGAGAAGCTAAATCAACTTTACTAACTATGATTCTTACCTCTTCGCCCAATTTATAAATGTTCTTAGTTCTCTCACCTACAAGGGTTAAATGTCTTTCATCAAAAACATAATAATCATCATCTAAGCTACTCATATGAACTAATCCTTCTATAGTATTTGGAAGTTCTATAAACAATCCAAAATTAGTCACTGAAGAAATAATACCGTCAAATTCTTGACCTATTCTTTCATTCATGTATTCTGCTTTCTTTAAATCATCTACTTCTCTTTCGGCTTCCATTGCTATTCTTTCCATATCTGAGGATTGTTTTGATGCTATCTCTACTTCTTTTCTTAATTTTTCTGTTCTTTTTTCACTTAAACCTGCATTTATAACCTCTTTAATTATCCTATGGATCATGAGGTCTGGATATCTTCTAATTGGTGAGGTAAAGTGACAATAATATTTGGATGCCAAGCCAAAATGACCGCTACATTCTGGAGAATATTTTGCTTTCATCATAGAACGAAGTAACAATGTGCTTAGCACCATTTCTTCTTTCTCACCTTTTACTTTTGCTATTACTTCTTGAAGCATTCTAGGGTGTATCTCTTTTCCCCACTTTATAGGGTATCCTAAATTATGTGCAAATTCACTAAAATGTATTAACTTTTCTTCATCTGGATCCTCATGGATTCTATATACAAAAGGTACATTAAGCCAGAACATATGCTCAGCTACAGTTTCATTAGCAATTAACATAAATTCCTCAATTACTC
Source organism: Clostridium tagluense (assembly GCF_003865095.1). GTDB lineage: Bacteria > Bacillota > Clostridia > Clostridiales > Clostridiaceae > Clostridium_AD > Clostridium_AD tagluense. The sequence continues at coordinate 19,934 of NZ_BHYK01000041.1, forward strand.
TATTTGCAATTCCTCTTTCATAAGGAACAATGTCTACAGGTTTTCCAAATTCATTTAATAATATTTTACACTCAGTAAAGTCAAAATCTATAGCACCTCTACCCATTCTCTTTTTATTAAGAATGGCACATAAATCTTCCATATGTTTAAAATCTTCATATAAATAATCATATTTTTCCATTGTTTCTGCGTCTTTATCTCTTAATATTTTTGTAACATCAGTATAAGTCATTCTTTCATTAGTTTTTATAATGGTTTCTACTATCTCATGGTCTATAGTTTTACCAGTCTTGTCTATTTCCATAAAGCAACTAAGAGCCAGCCTATCTACTTTAGGATTTAAACTACAAACTCCATTAGATAATTTTTTAGGAAGCATTGGTATAACCCTATCAATTAAGTATACTGAAGTTGCTCTAGTTAAAGCTTCTATATCTAGTGGGTTTTTCTCTTTAACATAGTGAGAAACATCCGCTATATGAACACCTAAACGATAGTTGCCATTATCTAAAATCTCAATAGATACAGCGTCATCTAAATCTTTAGCATCCTCACCGTCTATAGTTACCATCTGCAAGTCTCTTAAATCTGTTCTTCGCGTATATTCTTCTTCTGGGATTTTTTCAACTATATTGTCTGCAAAGGCTTCAACTTTTGCTGGAAATTCTTCTGGCAACTTATGTTTCTTAATTATAGTTAATATGTCTATACCTTGATCCCCTTTATTTCCAAGAATCTCTACGATTCTTCCTTCAGGATTTCTTCTTTGTTCTGGCCACTCAGTTATTTCAGCTATTACTATTTGACCTGTTTTGGCACCATTTCTTTCTGCTTTAGGGATAAATATATCTTGAGCAATCCTCTTATCATCTGCTACTACAAAACCAAAGTTTTTGCTGTCATCATAAGTCCCTATTATTGTTTTATTAGATCTTTCTATTATTCTTGTAATCTCACCTTCACATTTCTTACCATTGTTTACTTCTTTTAAAATCTTTGCAAGAACTCTATCACCATTCATTGCTCCATTCACATTATCTGCTGGAATAAATATATCTGGTCTTTCCTCGTCCGCTATTACAAATCCAAAACCTCTTTGATGACCTTGGAATTTACCACTTACAATACCCATCTTCTCTGGAATACCATAATGCTCAGTTCGTGTTTTAACTATTTGACCATCTTTTTCCATTTCAGATAATAGTTTAGTAAAGTCTTTCATGTTTGCTTTTTTAATACTAAATACTTTAGATAATTCCGCTATGTTCATAGGCTTGTATGCTTGTTCTGTCATAAAGCTTATTAGTGTTTCTTTTATATCCATAAGATTTTCCTCCTATATAATTTTATTAATTTATTTTTTAAATCATTCCTGAATAATATTCATTATAACTTTAGTATTAACTAACTATTATGGCGAATTATACATCTAATACTACATTTACTTATCTTTATTATAATCCAAAAAATAAATCTAGTATATACTATATGATTATATACTTCCCCATTTCCCAATAAAAAATGCCCACATTAAATAGTTTTATTTAATGTGAGCGTTTTGTCGGAATACTATGTACAAACATTTCTTCTCAGAAATCGACTTTTTTTGCAAAATAAAACAGCCCTTGGGGTTGGGCTGTTTTATAATAAATAAAAAGGGGGCTATTTATCTCTCTATTTATCTTTACTCTTTAATTATATTAAACTTAACTAAAGTTTGCAAGGTTTTTTTGAGATTTTATTGTAAATATTTTTTAAAATGGCGACATTTTATTCACATTTTATTCATTTTCACCGTATATTACGGTATTATAAAATGTCATTAAACCTGTTTTAATGAGTTTATTTCTTCTTCTGTCAATTCTCGATATTGTCCTTCTGATAAACTTTCATCTAATTTTAATGGTCCAAAACTAATTCTTCTTAAAAATACAACTTTTTTATTTACACTTTCAAACATTCTTTTTACCTGATGAAATTTACCTTCCTGAATAGTAACCATTACTTCTGATCCATTCTCATTTGCACTTAATACTTCTAGTATTGCTGGCATACATTTATATCCGTCATCTATTACAACACCATTCTTAAAGGTGGAAATATCCTTTTCATCTATAAATTTATTAATTTCAGCATAATACACTTTATCTACATGATTCTTAGGTGCTATTAATTTATGATTTAACTCCCCATCATTAGTAATTAGTAGTAATCCCACTGTATCTTTATCAAGCCTGCCTATAGGGAATGGCTTAAAGGAATGGTACTGCTCATCTAACAAATCAATTACAGTTTCATCATGATTATCTACAGTAGCAGAAACAACACCCGCTGGCTTATTCATAATTAAATATATGTGTTTTCTATATTTAATTTCTTCACCAGATACCTTTATTACAGCCTTATCCGGATCAATCTTCATAGCACTATCTGAAGCTATAATTCCATCAATCTCTACTTTTCCTTTTTTTAATAATCCCTTTACTTCTTTTCTTGTTCCATGACCTAAATTTGACAATACTTTGTCTATTCTTTCCATATAAATTCATCTCCTCAACTGTTTCTTAAAACCAATAGTAAAACATATAAATAATTATTATATACAATTATTATAAACCCTTTTCTCATAAAAAAAACAGCCTTGAAAAGCTGTTTTAACTTTATTCCAATACTTCTATCTCCATTATATCATAATCTTCATATGAAATACTCTTATAAAAATTTTTTGATAATACCAGCACTTTATACATTCCTTTAGTAAAGGGCATAAATGTATAATCATTTTTCTTGCTAAATCTTTGTGCTAAGGTCCATTCCTCCTTTTCCATAAGATAAAACTCATATACCACATCTCTGCCTCCCAGATTTTCCGTTACAAATGTTATTGCTTCATTGGCCTTAAAATTTGTCTTATCGCATAAAATCCTTGTATCTGTTATAGGTAATGTCTCATGTACTTGTATTTTTATTTCCTTCATACAATCATATTCCTCTATGCTAGCTTTATTTTTCGCCCTAAGCTCTATTAAATAATTTCCACTAGATTTTGGTTTAAGCTCGTAATTCTTATGCTGCACAAAGTTTGTTTGTTCCACTAAATGACCATTTATTTTCAAAATATAATTCACAAGGGTATTTCTTGTGTTTTCAGATATTACTTCCAGTGCAATAGTATCCCCTACCATATAATATTCTCGTGTGGGCATTAAAATATAGTCTATTTTAGCTGGAATACACACCAAAGCCTCAATATATACCACTGCGTGGCAATCGAATTCTCTTTTAGAGTATTTATCTTTTACTCTTACCTCTAATTTGAATTTACCGCTTTTTCCTGGAGTAAAATCTGCAAAATCATGTGTCCCAAATTCAATTCTTTCTATTTCAGTATCATTCTCAAAAATGGAAAAACCATATCTTAGAGAAGTTCCTCCTGTTGCTTTAACTTTTACATGAACAACTTCATTTATTAGTACAGGATTTTTCTTATCCAAAATTATATCATCAATAATAACATTTGTATTCCCTATATCATCAATCATAAAGTCTAAACAAACACTCTTCTCATATTCTCCTTCAAAAGATGAATCCTTAACCCACAAGCAAGCTTTATATTCTCCTGCTTCACTTGGTGTCCATATATAATTATTTTTTCTAATATAACCTGAATCCTCTATGCACTTTCCCTTGATTTTAAATTTGTACAATAATTCTTTCCCACCTCTAGCAATACATCTCAAATTAATAGGAGTATCGCATAGTTGTGGAGAACTTAAATCACTAGTAAAACTTTGTATATCTATTTCTTCATAAGGCTTTACGGTATAATGAATCAATGCTCTATCATCAAACTCATGAAGTGAATACATATCCTTTGCCATGCATAATAGCTTATAACTTCCCATATCTTCTTCAACATAACTAACTAATTTTTTAGTTGAATAATCTTGTATGCATTTACTATCCCCCTCAGGATTAATTTTTATAAATTTGTATAAAATCATTCTACTGTCCTCATGGATTGCCTCTACATCAAAAACTAGTTCCCTACCTGAAAGCAAATCTTCGGTCAAACATTTAAATTTCATAATTTCTAAGGGTTGCACAGATTTTACATTGAATTGTATTTTCATAAAGTCATCAAAAATATTTTTAGAATCTAAATTCTTGCATTCTACCAAAAATTCTTGCTCTCCAGAATATTTCGAAGCCCAAGTCATTACATTTTCTGATGAATAATCCTTTATAAGTAACCAATTTCCATTATTACGTATCCAATACCTATACATAATAGGAACCTGCTTTGTCTCTACTGTTAAGGTGATTTTTTCACCTACCATTATTTCTTTTTTGTCTATGTAAATATCACTTATTAACTTTTCGTAAAAATTACCAACTACATATTCGGTTTTCGACATAAAATCAAAAGCTTTTTTGCTTTCTTTTCTTTTAGCTTGTACCATTATTGAATACTTAGCATCTGCTTCCGGTTTCCATAGAACGGAAGTAGTTGCACTTAATTCCTTTAAAGTAGTCCATGTCCCTTCCATTCCTATAAGAAATTTATAGTCCAGATTATCCTCTATCTCATTTTCAATACTTACTACAATTTCTTTATGTTCTTCCTCAGGATTTTCTATGTTAAACAATATATTCATTTCATTCACTCAAGTTCACCTACCTTTATAAATAAGCTACACAATGGATTTTTTAAAATCTTCCTCTATATTGGTATATTATACTATGATTCCATAATTTGTAACAGTGTTTACTTTCTTTTTTTTCTTTTATTTAATGACATAAATACTTATGATTTTAATTTAAAATAATAATATTACGAATTTTATAATTTTTTATGGTAGCGATATTGTTATTATAATATTTATTAATAGGGTAAAACTATTATAACCATAAATTATTTTTAATAATTGTTGAAAGGAGAGATATTATGGCTCACAAAAAACTAGATCATTATAATCCAAATTATCCTTACAAAAAAGAAGACATAACTATTGATAAAAGCAATAAGTCTGGTTATCCTATGCTAGAGCAGGTAAATAACGCTTCCCTATATCCTGAATCTATCAAAGACAATATCGATATGAAAGATATGAATACCGCAGATTAATTGCTTTTTTATGACCAATTCAAAAATTGACCTGCACTCTTGTGACTTTAATCATGGACGGCATTACCTAAATTAAATCATCATCTGAAATTCTGTTAAACACTTGAAAGTTTTAGAGGACTAAACAATTATGAATTGTTTAGTCCTCTAAAATAACCTTTAACATGTCTAATAGCCTCAGTTACTGGCTATGTTTATATATTTCAAATCTTATATAGCAATCATTTTACTGCTATGATTGCGCTTTTAAAATCAATTTAATTAAATTGTGATAGAGCTTTTCATCATCTTCTGATGTTCTTTTTTTAGGACCAAAGGTTTTACCTCCACTACGTCTTAATTTACCAGACATATGCCTTTCAAATAATAGCTTATCAATGTTATCATCATCATAGATATGTCCTTTAGGTCCCATAGCATAGGCGCCTTTAGCTAAAACCATAGCAGCAACTCCAAAGTCTTGAGTAATTATTATATCTTTAGATTTTGCTTCATTAGCTACTTTCATATCAACACTTTGAAACCCACTATCCGCATACCTTATTTGCGCATAATCACTATTTAAAACATGATTAATATCACAATACATAATGAGTTCTATAGAGTGCTCTATAGCTGCTTTTTCTATTAGATTTTTTCCAGGGCACCCATCTGCATCAACAATAATTCTCATTTTTCTAAAGCCTTTTTTCTAGATCTGCTTTTATATCTTCATATCCTGATTTTCCAAGAAGAGCAAACATATTCTTCTTGTATGCTTCTACTCCTGGTTGATCAAAAGGATTAACCCCTGATAAATATCCGCTTACTGCACAAGATTTTTCAAAGAAATAAGCCATATGTCCAAAATTATATGCTGTGAGTGCTGGAATATTTAAAATAATATTAGGTACATCTCCATCATTATGAGCAAGTACTGTTCCTTGGAAAGCTTTTTTATTAACAAAATCCATAGTTTTACCTGCTAAAAAGTTCAATCCATCTAGATCTCCACTTTCTTCTTTTACTACCACTTCTATTCTTGGCTTTTCTACATTGATAACTGTTTCAAATATATTTCTTACACCTTCTTGAATATATTGTCCCATAGAATGTAGATCTGTAGAAAAATTAACCGCTGCTGGGAATATTCCCTTTTGATCTTTTCCTTCACTTTCGCCATAAAGCTGTTTCCACCATTCTCCAAAATATTGAAGTGCTGGCTCATAGTTAACTAAGATTTCTGTAACCTTGCCTTTTCTATATAGTGCATTTCTAGCTGCTGCATATTTGTAACAATCGTTCTTATTTATATCTTCAACGCTGTATACTTCCCTAGCATCTGCTGCACCCTTCATCATTTCATCAATGTCTATACCTGCTACTGCTATTGGAAGTAATCCTACAGGTGTTAGCACTGTGAATCTTCCACCTACATCATCTGGAATTACAAAAGTTTCATAGCCTTCTGCATCTGCTAATTTTTTTAGAGCTCCGCGGGACTTATCCGTAGTAGCAAAAATTCTTTCTTTTGCTCCTGCTTTTCCATATTTCTTTTCTAATAGTTCTTTAAATATTCTAAAAGCAATAGCTGGCTCTGTAGTAGTTCCTGATTTTGATATTACATTTACAGAAATATCTTTTCCCTCTACAGCATCAAGTAAATCTGCCATATATGTAGAGCTTATATTATTTCCAGCAAAAAATATTGCCGGAGATTTTCTTTTTTCGTTTGAAAGACTGTTATAAAAGCTATGAGATAATGCTTCTATAGCAGCTCTAGCTCCTAGGTAAGATCCTCCTATTCCAATTACTATTAAGACTTCAGAATTATTTCTTATTTTTTGTGCTGCCTTTTTAATTCTATCAAATTCTGATTTATCATAATTTACAGGAAGGTCTATCCATCCTAAAAAATCACTTCCTGGGCCTGTTTTATCACTAAGCATTTTGTGCGCAGTAGATACCATTGGTTGAAAATAAGAAACTTCATGTTCACCTAAATAGGGAACTGTTTTGCTTAAATCTAAAGATAAAATCTTTTCCATTAATATTCCTCCTTGTTTCTCTCTTGAGAGCAAAACAATTAATAATTATTTTGCTCTTTATTTTTCATTTAGTATATAAACTTTTATAGAATTGGGCGTACAACCGTTATCCCTTTAGGACAGCTATCGATTGCCTGGCTTATCGGTTAACTTATTAAAATAATATACAATAATTCTAGTTTATTCGGTTAAATAAATCAAGTTTTTAAATAGAATTTAGTATTTATAACATATTATGCTATTGTAATTTGTGAAACACTATAAAATTGAATTTTTAAAAAACATCATAATTAAATATTCAACCTACTTACTAGCTTTAGTATTTTCTGCGAATGTTTTATTTATTCTAATAATTTTTACACATAATAAATTAAAAATAATATAGGATGTACTTCATTGCATGCTGTTGCATATATTAAATTATATTATTATATGAGGTGTGATTTTTTTGATTATTCATGTTGTAAAAAGCGGAGAAAGTTTGTATGAAATTTCTAAATTATATGGAGTTTCATATAATAAAATTGCTTCTGATAATGAACTTACAAACCCAAATGACCTTGTAGTAGGTCAAACCCTTGTAATACTTCAGGGGTCGAGGTCACATAAAGTCCTTCCTGGTCAATCTCTTTACATGATAGCTAAAATGTATGGTGTAACTGTTCCAAATTTAATCCATGCAAATCCTAACCTTACAAACTATACACTAATTTATCCTGGTGAAATTATTATTATACCTCCATCTACGCAAAAATTAGGTTCCCTTGAAGTTAATGGCTATGCTCTTCCTAGTACAGATATGGATGTTCTTGTAAAAACTCTTCCTAGTCTCACTTATCTTAGTATATTTAGTTATCAGATATTAGCTAATGGGACTTTAAAAGGCATAAATGATGTTCCTTTAATAGATGCTGCTAGAAAAGCTAAAGTAGCTCCTATGATGGTAATTACAAATTTAAAAGAGGGCGGAGGATTTGATAGTGACCTAGCCCATATTATACTTACAAATGAAAAAATTCAAAATACACTATTGGATAACATAATTAATATATTAAAAGCCAAAAATTATTATGGTTTAGCTATAGATCTAGAATATATCTACCCAGAGGATAAGCAAAACTACAATAATTTTTTACGCAAAACAGTAGACAAACTAAAGCCCTTAGGCTTTATTGTTACTACCGCTTTAGCTCCTAAACCCAATGGTGATATAAAGGGATTACTCTATGAAGCTCATGATTATCCGTTCCATGGTGCAATAGCATCCCATGTTATACTCATGACTTATGAGTGGGGATATACAGCAGGTCCACCGATGGCAGTAGCTCCAATTAATGAAGTAAAAAAAATCCTTGATTATGCTGTAACAGTAATTCCAAGCAAAAAAATATTTATGGGCATACCTAATTATGGCTATGATTGGACTCTGCCTTATGTAAAGGGAACTAAAGCAACTGCACTTGGTAATGTAGAAGCGGTAGATCTTGCAAGAAAAGTATTTGCATCTATTCAATATGACTATACTTCTCAAGCGCCATTCTTTAACTATTACGATGCTAATGGAAAAAGACATGTAGTTTGGTTCGAAGATGCTAGGAGTATGAACGCTAAACTTAGAACAGCTAATGCATATGATTTAGGTGGAGTTAGTTACTGGACCATCGGAAAATACTTCCCTCAAGCTTGGCTGGTTCAAAATTCGCTATTTGATATAAAAAAATTGCTTTAGAGTTTTTCTTAGATTATGCTATAACTAAAAGGATATATCGCTAGAAATGCATCTTACGCAATATATCCTTTTGTTAGCATAATCTAAGAAAAAATACTCATGTTACGATGTTATATAAAGATATGTATCAAAGCTTCTATCCACAGCTTCTGATACTATATCTACAAATTCGCTAATATCACTTTGTGTGCTAGCTTTTTCTAATGCTTTCATATAAATGTCTCTATTCTCTGCTTTTATAACGGTGATAGGATATCCATTACTCATTAAAATTAAATTCATAAGTAACCTAGCTGATCTTCCATTGCCATCAATAAACGGATGAATATATACAAATTTGAAATGAAATTCAGCAGCCAAATAGATTGGATGTAATTTATTTTTATTTTCACTATACCAATTGATCAATTCTTCCATTCTTTCATGAACTAAGAAATGTTCCACCGGTCTATGCTCACTACCACTAATTAAAACATTTGTTTTTCTATATTCTCCAGCATTTTTATTATCTATACTTTTTAATATTATATAGTGCAAATCTTTTATAACTCTTTCTGATATATTTATGTTCTTACTCACTATATCATCTATATAATCTATTGCTTCTTTATGATTTATTACCTCTAGATGCTCACGTAAACTCTTACCTCTTCCTATGGTTAGTCCCTCTTCTAAAATCACTTTAGTTTCTGTAATTGTTAGGGTATTTCCTTCTATAGCATTTGAATTATATGTAAGTTCTACATCAAAATACTTTTTCAAATTTTCTATAGCATTGCCATTTAATGGTCTTCTGTCATCTAATAGTACCTTTTTCTCATCTATTTGTTTAAACATAATTTACCCCCGGTCTATATTATAAATTGTTTCTTTTACCCGCTCATTAATGTTCACTATTTATATTATATCCTAAAATATATTTTTTACTATATCTGAAAGACTTACTTTCCTTATAACACTAAAATTAAACTTCCAAATGGCTGTATTTCCTGCGTATATACCTTTATTTTCAGCAACTGTAACATCAATAGAGTATGTATTCTTTTCCGCTAGTTTTAAATCCACAATGTTTACACCTATACCCCCAACTCCTGTGTCTGGTACGAAGTCATGTTCTTTTGCACTTGCACTCAAACTAATCTTTTCCTTTGTTGTAGCTGTTATATTTATTTTTCTACCTTCTTTAATCTTTTTACCATTAATTTTTACTTCATAACTCCACTTGTTGCCTACGCTATTATTTTGTATTAAATTTGCACTACAAAATTGAACTGTAAATTTCATATTACCATCTTTAGGTATTGCACTTAATGCTTTATTCTTTCCGTAAAAATATAGAAATCTTAATAATATTATCAATATAATTAGCAAAGTGATTATTATAATTTTATTTTTTAGAATTATACCTGATGGGGCAAACCTCTTACCTCTCATTATCTACTTAAATCTCCTTATACATTTGATATATATAACTTATATTCGTAGATTTAATTAATAATTCCTTATAGGATAATAAAGTAAGTATTCTTTCCCATTTTCTTAGGAATATCTATTTCAACTTAAATGTTCTTGGAGCTACTCTATAGGTTAAAATGAGCGCAACCAACATATATACAATAGTTGTTATAATAACCCCTGCTGTAAAATAATATGGTGGCGTCTTAATTCGAAGACATATATAGCTAGCCATATAAACCACCATGTTTACGAACTTAAATAATGGGCTTTTTACGGTTAATTGTGCTGTATAGGGTTGCAACACATAGTACATAAACAAATGATGTATAGAGAAGAAGCAAGCTAAGCAAATTACACACAAAAATAATGGCATCATGTAAATAAGCTCTGAACTATAACCACTAGCTAAAATAATACAAGCTATAGCAAGGCATAAAGTTAAGGCTGGTATCAAGTTAAGAATAACTACCCTCTTAAGCCTTGAAGTGAAATTTGCTAAAATCACATTTGCTTCTCGATAATAACCATATCTTAATAAACTTGCATCACAATTATAAAACATAGCCTTACAAATTCTTTCTCCCGTTGACATGCTATACATTATAAATACCAACATGGGAATACTTTTTTTAATTTCCATGACCATATTCCCCTTTTTACTTGGCATAAAAAACACCAAAAACATACCTATTAAAAATACAATACCTATGAAAATAACTCTTCCCTTTATAGGTCCTACCATTATTCTTCTAAATCGAAGAAAAAACAATGAGTTTAAATATTCATACCCCTGCTTCTTGTTATATTTCTTTGTGTTTAAGTCTTCCTTGCTCATTTTCTTTTCATCTAATTTCACATTTCCAAAATTCATATCTGTTTTAAAAGCCTCTTTATTAAATAAATTATCCTTAGTTAATAAAGTTTTTGCTATTGGTGTATATTTACTATATCTCCATAGGTATGTAAAAGCTACCACACCTAGTCCTAATACAGTAATCACCACAAAAATATTAAATAATATTGGATTAAAATCAATAGTAAGTCCTAATAATGGCAATGCATAGGCAAGGGCAAGTCCACAAATAATTACTACCGACATAAATAACCATTTTTGTGCTAACACCACTTCTATCTTATCATATATAAAAAGTTGAACCCACTCTCCAATCAATATAAAAGCTATTAATTCAACTACAAGCACTACAGCTTTTAAGGGTGAAAATCCTATTATTAATCCTATAATTATTACTGGAAGGACAAAGTATATAAAATCTTTTATATTTCTATATATTATTTCCCCAAGATAGTATTCTCTTGCATCAGCCCTCATTAAGGTTATCATATTAAAGGCCGATTTGTTGGTTTTCTCAAAAATTATAGTTTTAATAAGTGGTGCCGTAACAAAGCTTAAAAAGAAAAGCATATGTAGAAAAATTGGTTGCATCTTTGCTATGTCCTTAGTCATTAAATAGGCGGGTAGAATAATCATTATTCCCAAATAAGCAACCTTGCCTAAAAATCCACCAAGCGCCCCTAAAATTTCACGTATAACTCCTATAACTATTTTAGCATGAGTTCTTTTATATATATTATCAGGAATCTTTTTTCCTAAAAGGGGTATCCTTTTAAGGAAATATATAAAGGTATTAGCCCGCTCTACAAAAGACACCTTAAAACTATTTATAAATGTATTAATCATTACCTTCCTCCTTCAAAATTTCCATAATCCTCTCTTCAAATTCAGCACTCTTTAGAATCTCACTATCCACTTCTTCTAAAATGCAATTATTTAAAACCAATATTTCATCACATAAATCTGTAGCCAGTTGAAGAATATGGGTGGAAAAAATAATAATGTGCTCACTTTTCATTTCCTTTAACAAATTCTTGATTTCTAGTGCCACCACCACATCGAAAGAAGTTAAGGGTTCATCTAGCAAAATCACAGGAGGTTTAGTAATTAAAAGGCAAACCATCTGCATTTTATTTTTCATTCCATGAGAATATCCCTTCATCAAACGATATCTGTCTTCATCTTTAATCTTTATAATATCAAAATACTCATCTATGGTAAGTAAGTTTTCAATCTTATCTTTATTAATATCAATATAAAATTTCAAAAACTCATATCCTGTTAAAAACTCTGGTAGTACGGGTTCTGAAAAAACATATCCTACTTTTTTGTAATCTATTCCCTGAATAGCTTGTCCCTCTTCGATGATACTCACACTACCACTTTCGTATTTAAGTTCCCCACTGATACAGTTAAAAAGAGTGGTCTTACCTGCCCCATTTCGTCCTAGTAGTCCATATATTTTCCCTTTTTCAAAGGTATAAGATGCTTTTTTTAGCACCTGTTTCTCCCCATAATTTTTTTCTATATCTTTAAGAATTAATTTCATTTTATTATTCCCCCTCATTGCTTACTTTACCTTATTTTTAAATTTTATTTTTGTGGAATCCAGCAAGCAAAAATTGTACTATTTCCCTCTGAAAATATCATGACTTCACCTTCATGCCTTTCTATTACCAAATTAACAATGCTAAGGCCCAGGCCCACGCCAGTGCTTGCTTTTTTGCTTCTGGAGTCATCACCCTGATAAAAAGGTAAAAACACTTTATTTTTATCCTCTTTTGAAATGCACACACCTTCATTTTTAATTAAAAGTATACACCCTTCATTTTTATGGAGCTTTATCTCCTCAATATCCTTATAGCTAAGCCATTGTGTAAGATTTTTATCCTTCATTGAAAATGCACCCATATAAATATGTCCATTTTTAGGAGTGTATCTTAGAGCATTAGACATTAAATTATCCACCACTCTTGTCATCTGGCTTACATCCACCGTACATTTACCCTGAAGACTTATTTCGGTGCTAAGCTTAATTTCATTTTTTTCACAATCCTCCGCGTAACCCGAAAAGAGCATTTCAAAAAGTTCATGACCTTCAACCTCCACAAAATTCATTTCGTAATCTGTAGTTAGTAGGTTGTACATTAATAGATCATCTATCATTTTTTTCATGTAATCACTTTTATTTAATATAACTGAGGCTTTATTTTTAATTTTCACCATATCTGAATCCTTTTCATTAATAATAGCTTCTGAATAAGCTCTTATAGCTGTCAAAGGGGTTTTTAGATCATGGGATATTGCAGAAATCATATATTCCTTTGTTTTTTGCTGTGTTTCTATAGTTTTCCTTTTATCCTCTATATCTTTTTTCATGGTATTGAAATTGGTAATTATTTCACCTATTTCATCCTTGCTTTCATATTTAACTGTATTACCCTCTCCTGTGGCAAAATTATTCATTCCCTCTACTAACAGTTTTATGGGTTTATTAAATTTTCTATTAAGTAATAATATTACTACTACATAAATTATCATAAGTACAGCTATGAAACAGATTATTGCAATTATGGTTTTATTGTTCACTTCCTTAACAAAACTATTTCTTGCAATAGTAATTTTATAAAATCCTATTAAATCACTATCCACAAATACTGGTTTTTTCAAGGTATAAGCCTTATAACCAGTAACAACCTTGTACAAATCAGAGTACAATTCTTGTTTTGAACTATAGAACATATTACTTTTATTAGAATTATATATTTCTGCTCCTGCATCATTATATAATTCTATTAGTACTGAATTTTTCTCTTTACTTGTTACAAATTCTCTATCTTTTACTAAGTTTAAATTGTATATTTCAGGGCTTTGTATTTTATCTTCATAAACTTTAAATTTACTCATAATGAGTAAATAATCTTTTAAATCATTATTTTTATTGTAATCTATGATAAACTTAAACAATAATGCAGCAGTAATTATTGGTGCTAACATTACAACTAAATGAGATAGACTAAGCCATTTTTTCAGTTTCATATGTTGCGCTCTCCTATAAATTTATACCCAGTCCCCCATATCGTCTGAATATATGTTGGATTTTTTATATTATCTTTTATTTTTTCTCTAAGGGCTTTAATGTGCACAGTAACAGTATTATTGCCCTTTACGTCAATATTTTTCCATATATGCTTATAAAGGTCTTCTTTTGAAAATACTTTATTGGGGTTTTGAGCCATTAAAAGCAAAATATCAAATTCTTTTGAAGTTAAGGATATTTCATAATCTTCAAGCATTACTCTATTATCCTCTAAAATTATTGTTAACCCTTTATTAAATTCTAATTTTCTATCTAATGGAATACTGTTTTCTCTTTTCCTATTTCTTCTTAAATGAGCTTCGATTCTAGCAGATATCTCCATAAGGCTAAAAGGCTTTGTCATATAGTCATCCGCACCTGATTTTAATCCCTTTACCTTATCTAAATCTGTTTGTTTTGCACTAACAATTATTATTGGTACGTCTTCATTTAACCATCGTATGTTTTTACACAAGGTAAATCCGTCCATTTCCGGAAGCATAACATCTACCATAACCAGCTGAAACTCCTCTTTCTTAAAATCTTCTAGCCCTTCTTTACCTGTAGACGACCATATTACTTTATAATTTTCTTTTAGCAAATGCTCTTTAATTATGCTAGCAATGGCCTCATCGTCCTCAACTATTAGTATTTTTTCTTTCATATGTTATTCCTCCATAAAATGCTTATATATATAATATTATAGCATTTTATATCTATTTATAGGTTATGATTACCTTTTAAATTCATTGATAAAAAAACATTACATATACAAGTGTTGTACATGTAATGTTTTTTATTAATTTGTAAGCACTAAACCTTCCACTAACTTTTTAGCATCTTCCATGGTAAGTTTTGGATTATCCATAAATATACTATAATTAAGATCATTTTCAATCCACCACATGCATTTAATCGACTCCATAACTGATGCTTTTTTACCTCTTATACTTATTTCCTTTTCACCTGGTACTTTTAAACTTTCTTCATTGCTATCAGTCTTTTTATTACCATCCATTACGGTAGTTAAAGTAAAGGCTACAGCTCCATCTTTTTCGTAAATTTGATTTATTTCTTTATGCTTGGTTTTTTCAATATTTAAATACTTAACCTCTTTTAACTTATAAGATGCATTTTCTTTCATGTGTAATAGAGGTTTTCCTGCTATTTTATCAGCCTGCTTTAAATCTATAGTAGTTTCATTGTTTTTTGCAATATCATCTATACTTTCAACCTTAACATCAGTTGGGAGCTTTTGTATAAATAAACTAGCCTCCAATTTAGGTGAGAAATCCAGTTTTGTATATTCTAAAATTGATTTGTTATTTCCAATCTCTGAAGTAGCTTTCACTAAAAACCAATTTGACTTTTCTATCCAATAATCTTGATTTCCCATAATACTATTTTTTTCTTTTGGCACTGCTGAAACATGATAGGTTTTAAATCTTCCAATATTCTCTTCTCCTTTTAAAGTTAACCCGTGTGTTTTACTTATATTTCCCAGTTGACTAATTAATTGATCCTTATAATTTGCATTTGCACTTTGGTCTAACTCAGCGCCTATTTTCATACTAAGAGCTTTTTTATCTTTTTGCGTATAGGATATAAGTTTATCTCCATCATTTGTGGTTACAACTTTTCCTGAGGTCTTATCCTCTGTTTCTATACGTGTTTTTATTTTGCCGCTAGAGTTATCATTCCATTGTTTAAAAAGCATGCTTTCTTTTAGCTTGTCATTTTCGTAGCTATCCATTTTAAATTCTCCATAATAAGACTTAGTTTTCTCATTTGCTTTCATTACATTTGTTATTACATCTTCTGGTATTAATACATCCCCTTTAAGGCTGCAACCTGTAAATATTGATGCTACAAGTGCTGCTCCGATAAACATAGTCATAATCTTTTTCTTACTCATAATAATCTCCCCTTTTCTAATTAGATAGTGTTAACACTATCTTTATTTTATTTATTTAAATCCTTGCTATTGCAAGGGTTTGTGCTATTTTAAACGTAAAAAAGCAATGACCCCCTCTTTTCTGATATAATTGTTGTATCTAACTCAACA
>NZ_BHYK01000042.1 GCF_003865095.1 Clostridium tagluense
GAATAATATACTATATAAGGATGATGAATTAAAAGTATTCATCGACTTTAATTAACATTTTTTTACAAAAACTTAAAAATCAATTTTTTGCCTAAGAGAGAGAATACACAAAATTATTTACACGCCCCCTTATTATAAAGTTTCTTTAACTATATTAGATACTTCCTTTAAATAATCCTCAAGAGTTTCGCTAGAAGCATTAGGAACTGCTCCAAAAAAAGTATGTTCTACTTCTTCTATTCCACTAAAATTTAATATACCTTGATCTGTAGTTTGTTTCATTGAATTATGCATTCCATTTGCAGAATACATTTCACTTGGTGTACCTGTAGTACAAAATAATAATCCTTTCTTACCCTTTAATAATCCATTTGGAACTCCATCTATATACTCATAAGCAAATCCATAGGAAAATACACGATCTATATATCCCTTTAGCATAGCAGGGAATGAAGCCCACCAAACAGGATAAACAAAAGTAATAACATCCGCCCATTTAATATGCTCTTGTTCTGCTAAAATATCTTCTGGAACTTTTCCACTTTGGAAAGCCTCAAAATCTGCTGGTTTAAGTATTGGATCAAATCCAATTTCATATAGGTCTCTAACTATTACGTTAGCTCCATTCTCCTTAGATGTAGTTACAACGGTATCTACTATCCCTTTCCCAAAACTCTTTGAATTTGGATGTGCAAAAACTACTAAATTATTCATAATTAATTCCTCCTGTGATTTATAATTTTATATTATTACTTGCTTGGGCATAATATCTACTATTAATATAGTTTGATGTCCAAGTATATAATTAAAAAAATTTATTCTAACTTAGAAGTTATTATAAATTTTCTCTAATACACTTTCAAAAACTTCTTTCTCGGTTTCACTTATATTTTTATATTCAACTTCGAAAAGTTTGCGTGAAATCTCTTTAAAATTCGGTTCTAATTCTTCTCCTTTTTTCGTTAAGGAAATAATTGTTGACCTGCTGTCAGTTGGATCTTTCCTTGATGAAATATATCCCAATTTAATCAACTTGTTTACTAGCGCTGTCACAGTAGATCTATCTCTATGAATACTATTTGCAATATTAGTCATAGTACATTCGCCATGTTGAAACAAAGTGGCTAAAATATCTCCATGAGAGGGTGCTATATCTACAAAGCCTATCTGTTCTAACTCTTTGAGAATAAATTGATTTGCTTTTTCTCTTATTCTTCCTATTAAGTAAATTGTTTTATTTGTTTTCATATTTTTATTATACTTTGATATCAAAGTATTGTCAATAATAAATTATCAAGTAATTATTAAAGATAAACTAAAAAAACGTAAATAGTTTTAAAGTAATCCTCAACTATCTACGTCTTTTATTTTAAATAGACTTTATTTAAATTGCATACATGATCATAGCTTCTTCAATTACTTGATTAATCCTTCCGCTACGTTAACTATAAAGTCTTGGATATTTGTAACTAATGTCTTAACTTCTAATGTTCCTCTATCAGATAACTTGTTAACAGAGAACTCTTGTATATCTATAGAATATATATATACGGGTCTAACAGTCCCATCTTTTACTGTGTACGATGGAGTCATATTTCCGGCAGCTATGGTATGAAGCACTGATGATAAACATATAAGCATAGTTGCCTTTCTAGTATGTTTTCTCATAGCATTTTGCGATTCATACACATTATCATAAACACCGGGAAGTGTATATCTATCTCTTATACTACCCGCAAGTACTACAGGGACATCATTTTCTACGCAAGCTTTTATTATACCATCTTTAACTTTACCTGAATTTATAAGCTCTTCAAGGGATCCTGCACGTCTAGCCTCATTTATAGTTGCAATATAGTTATAATGAGCATTTTCACGAGACTCAAAAATTTCCTGACCTGAAACTGTTTTGAACATTCCATTTTCTAAATCATAAGTAGCCAGGTTATTTCCAGATAAAACAGCTTGAGCATAGCCATTTTCCACTAGTGAGGCAAAGGCAGCTCTTGATTTCTCATCTAATGCAATTGAGGGTCCTAAAACCCAAACTATTTTACCATCATGTTCTTTTTCATATTGCATAATTTCATATAATTCATCGTAGTCTTTTGAGAAGGCAGTTTCTCTTGATCTCCCACTTCTGAATGCAAATGTATCAACATCTCCATCATCAGAAGCAAACCCTTTAGTATACATATATATACCTTCACTTCCATTTTCAGTTCTTCCTACGACAACTTTATCGCCAGCTTTTAAATTTCTAAATTCCACAACATTTATGTCATCATCTGCAGTAACAACTGCAACACTATCCATACGACTTTCACTGGCTATTACCCATTTCCCTTTAATTTTAAAATATTCAGGATATATTGATAATGCATGATAACATTTATGAGTAACTCCGTCTTTAATTACTTCTTCAGTTGTACAGTCTGGGGCATTAACAAGGAAATCTTGCGAGAAATCCGGCGGTGTAAACTTTGGCAATTCAAAACTCATTTAAAATCTCCTCCTACTAATATAATAATGTATGTTAGTGCGTTTAGAAGTAAATAGGGTAAATTATCTTTTTCAAAGCTGCTATATTAACTCAAGTTTTTTTGAAGATTAACAACAAAATCTTGAACGTTAGTAACTATTGTTTTAACACCTACGTATTCTCTAGCAACTGATACTTGGTTAACTGCATACTCAGCAATATCTACGGAATAAAAATATACTGGTCTTACTTTTCCGTCTACAACTCTATAAGATGAAGCTAAGTTTGCAGTTGCCACTGAGTGAAGAACTGTAGCAAGACAAATTACCACTGTTGCTTTATCTGTTTGTGCTTTCATAGCATCCAGGGCACAAGATACATTATGATAAACAGATGGAAGTGGTCCATCATCCCTTATAGATCCAGCAAGAACCATAGGTATATTCTTCTCTATGCAGGTTTTCACAAATCCATCTTTTATGTTGCCTTCATTCAGTAATGCTTCTATTGAACCTGCACGTCTAGCCTCATTTATTAGATCTAAATGGTTATAATGACCCATTGGAACAGATTCTTGAGTATATATATTTTGACCCAATGCTGTTCCAAGGAGCCCTCCTTCTAGATCATGGGTTGCCATAGCATTTCCAGCCATAAGAGCGTTTACATACCCATTTTCAGCAAGTGCGGATAGTGCAGCTCTAGTATCATAATCAAAAACCACAGCTGGTCCTAGAACCCAAACTATATATCCATTATTTTGTTTTTCATATTCTAGTAATTCATATAATTCACTATAATCTCTTGAAAATGAAGATTCAACAGATCTCCCTAGTCCTACATTGGGTAAGTTATCAAATCCACTAGTATATTGGTATATACCTTCACTTCCGTCTTTAGATTTTCCTAAAACAACTTTATCGCCAACTTTAAGGTTTCTAAATTCCACAATTTCTATAGTGTTGTTATCGCGAAGGACAGCAGTACATTCTATAGATGTTTGGGTTGGAAGCACCCACTGTCCCTTAACTTTAAAATATTCAGGCAATATAGAAGTTATTAAGAAACCTTTGGGAGCAACTCCATCTTTTTTAACTTCACTTATTTTAGCATCTGGTGCATTAACAAAAAAACTCTGCGAGAAATCTGCTGATGCGAACGTTGGTAATTGAAAACTCATTTGAGAGTTCCTCCTTTAGTCGAATGTATTTAAAATAATAGTTAAATTATTTTATAAAATATAACTCATTATAACTAATAATCATATAAAAATAAAGTATAACTAAGATTTTAAATTGTTATTATGCATTATTCTATATATTTAGTGTTGTTTTTGTCAAAAATGGTACAATTTTATTACAAGACTAAGAGAACTAGAATTTATAATAAAGCCATATTGATATTTAGTTAATTTTATGTTAAATATTTGAAATTTCTATTAATATTCTATATAATAGAATAAGGACATAATAGAAAAACATTATAAACTTATACAAGGAGGTGAGTATGTATGAGTGAAAAAAGACCTATATTAATAACGTATGTTGGAGATTTAAATTTTTTAAGTGCTTTTTTATTGATAATATCGTTGTTTCCAAAATTTACTGAACGATTTGGAATCTATTCTATACCTACACCTACTTTTTTAGATGGTATAATTAAAGTATTAATGGTTATGATTCTCTTAATAATATCTTACGGATTTTTGAGGCTAAAAAGATGGGGTTTTTGGTTAATGATAACTTACGATGTATTTTTTTTAATATTACCTATTATTTTTTTGTTAAAACACAATGGACAATCAATTTATGCTCAAGGACTTATACCATCAGCTTTAGGACTAATAATTACTTTACCAACAAAACGATACTTTACCCAAAAGATTGAGTCTTAATAAATAAAAATTGAATTGTGCCAAATGTTAGGTGTAGAGGAAACTTTCTTAACTGCTCAGGAATATATAGATTATAAGAAAAACTATAAAGATAAACTTTAAGATAACTTAAAAAAACCAGTATGATTGTACTGGCTTTTTATTTTAATGTGATTAAGTTACATAATTTATCTATAAAATATCATAAACTTCTTCTTGCTCATACTTCATAATTATATCAAAAACCATAGTTGCCACATCATCTGGCATAGCATTATTTAAAAATAATAATCCAATATCGTTATATCTAGTAGCAATAACATCTTTTACAATTACTTTCCCACTATATCCTTGCAAAATATCTGTAATATGTTTTCCAGGTTTATCAGGGAATTCTTTTTGGTTCCATGATGTAAATCCAATCAATGATTTTGCCATTTCTGGATTAATTCCTTTCTTTATCAAGATTTCATGCCAGGTTAAGCAGATTGAATCAGCTTTTATTATCATAGGGAACACTCCTCACAAATTTAAATTTATTATATATTGTATAGAATTAAGTTTATTAATAAAAAATATTCATTTTTTTTAATATAAATAAGTAATAGGAGCAGGTACCTAACCATAAATTGGCTGTGTATCTGCTCCGTATGATTATAGTTTAAATTTATTTACTTCTTCTATAGTTCTTGTTGCAATTGACGTTAGCTTCTCTGCGCTAATTGCCACGTCCTCTGAGGATGCACTCAATTCCTGTGCAGAAGCTGCTATCTCCTCTGAAGCTGCTGAATTTTCTTCTGATACTGCAGAAGCATTTTCAATTTTCACTATTATAGAATCTTTGTCACTATTTATTTTATTCACTTCTAAATTTGTATTTTCAATTAAAGGTAGCATTTTTTCGATAGCAGTAATAATATCCTTAAATACAGATATTGAACTATCAATTATATCAACTTGATCCACAAGGTCAGAATCCACTTTATTAGTAGTAACTATAACTCCTTCTGTTTCCAATGAAATAGTTTTTAATAAATTATCTATCTCTGTAGAAGAATTTTTACTTTGCTCTGCAAGCTTTCTAATTTCATCAGCAACAACGGCAAAGCCTTTTCCAGATTCTCCAGCCCTAGCTGCCTCGATAGCTGCATTAAGTGCTAATAGATTTGTCTGATTTGCAATGTTGTTTATTAAAGTAGTGATTTCATTTATTTTATTAATACTTGTACCTAACTTAGCAAATTTTGTACTTACATCTTTAAATGCACCACTAATATTAGCAACAGACTTCACCAAGTCCTCTAGCTTCGTATTACTATTTGTAGCCATATTATTAACACTCTTAGCATTAACTTCAACCTCTTCAACAGATAATACTATATTATTTATGGCATTACCAAAAGCATTTAAATTAGAAGACATTTCAATTAAGTCCGTTGATTGAGAAGTTGACCCTTCTGCAACTTCATGTATAGCATTTGCAACCTCTTGGGTTGAAGATGTCATTTCCTCTGATATAGCAGACAAGGATAGCGATTGTTCACTAATAGTATCTGTATTTTCTTTTATTGTCTTTAGTATCTGACTTATAGCACCGATGGTCATTGCTAATTGTTTTTTCATTTTACCAAATTCATTTTTACCAGTTTTATCTAACTCAATAGTAAAATCTCCAGTTGAAATAACAGCTAATGCATTTGAAAACTCTTTAATAGAAGATTTAACTAAGGATATTACTATTAAGGATATTGATGTTAAAATTATGAAAAGAATTATACCCATTGCAATAAATATATTTCTACTGCTATTATATTGCTGCAACGACTTATTATATATATCTTCTGCCGATTTTTGATTTAATTTAGTAAGTTCAAGCATACTTTTAGATAAGTTAGTTCCTGATATACCATATTGTGCAACTTCTTCATTTGTAGCATTTTGACCCTGCTTTTTCTTTTCTTTTACTACATTTATACCGGCAAAGTAATCTTCATAATTTTTCTTAAGAGAATTGAAAGATTCCTTTCCTGTTGATGTAGTGCAGTATTTTTCGATTTTAGCTGTATTTTCTTTAAACAATTTGTCGTTTTCATCTAGAATGGTTATAATAGCGGAATTAAAGGGCCTATCAATTAGTTTAGTGAAATTTTGTCTTATTAGTCCCAGTTCCCCATTAAGCTCTGCTAATATGGAGATAGACATAAGCTGCTCTGAATATATTGTTTCTACATTTCCATTTAATTTTTTCATGTTGATAAATCCATTTATCCCTATTACTAATGAACAAATAAGTGATATAATCCACATTGCAATTACGCTATTAACAATTTTTAAATTTTTAAGATTTTTCAAAGTTATTCCCCCTATAATTTAGTTCAATAGTTTATTTTATGTAATTATTTATCGACTAATTTAAGGTTATCTTTAGTATATAAATACAAGCAAATTTAATAAATATCATTAGAAAAGACTTGCTTTTTAGCCTCAATATAAAGAGTCTTAATAAATTTCTTAATGTTAATGCGTGTAGGAGACATACAGAGATCATCATTTGCAAGTTCCATCATTTTTTTTCTAACTTCTGCAAAGTGGAAATATTTTGAGGCATATTCTTCGAATTTATGATTTGAATAGTCTGTAAGGCCTAGGGATGCTAAATGGTTTAGGGATTGAAAAATTGCACGTCTAATCCTTTGTTCAGAAGCTTTCATTTCCTTTTTTATATCATCTTTATTTCCAGAAACACTATTCTTTTTTGTAGCTATATTTATAAAAATATTTTTTAATGAAGGAAATTCCTGTCCAAGGGGTGTATCCTTTTCAAGCTCAAATAAGTATTCTAATATATTTAATATATCTTTACTGCCACTTTCACTTATTAGACCTAGTTCAGTTAAGAGAAACTGTCCAGCAGTAAGAATATTTTTTTCAGAAGAGGTAGACAAGGTTTTGGTTAGTTGTTTTCCTGTTCCTAAAACACTTAAAGTCTCTTTAATATCATCAATGGATTTTTGTAGCTTCATGTGTGCAACTACTTTTTGAGTAATTCCTATGAACTCAAGTCTATTAATAGGTTTAGTAATATAATACTCAACCCCGAGGGCGTAGGCATTTCCTATCATTTCTTTATTTTCCACCTGGGAAATCATTATTATTTTTCCTTTAAAGTCTGAGCCTAAATCTTTTACAGTATTTAGCCCATCTTTAATAGGCATTAGCAAATCAATAATAAGTATATCTACTTTTTTATATGATAGGAGATTACAATCTATAGTCGAACCATTCTCAGCCTCCCCCACCACTTCTCCAAGATCAAAATCTTCTATAATTTCACTTAAAATAGAACGAACAACCTGGTCATCATCAATTATAAAAAATCGCATATTATCACCCTCTCTGAATTAAATTGCTTATTGGTAATTGAATAACAAATACTGTTCCAAGGGCTTTGCTATTATCTTGTGCTACTATAGTACCTTTAAGGTTATTTACTACATCTTTTACATAGGGAAGACCCATGCCTGTGGATGGCTTCCCGGAATTATCATATTTTGTGGTGTAGCCCGGTTTAAATATAAGCTCTTTTTTATTTTTAGGTATGCCTCCAGCATCATCTGTAACTATAAACTCAATTAATTCACGAGTTTTACATATAGAAAGTTTAATTGATCCGTCAATTTTTATTGCTTCTACAGAGTTTGACACTAAATTATTAATAATAGAAAGTACTGTGTAGACATGCATTGGAGGATAAACATCATTAATTACTGAATCGAATTCAATATTTTTATGTAATGAGTAAGAATATTTTTTGTTTGTTTCAAGAATGATACTACTTATTTCATCAATTGTCATATAATCAGTAGAATTACCATCAGCTATCATCTTGGATAATCCTGCATAAATCCTTTGGTTGTCTTTTTTTATTTCATGTACCTGACCTGTAATACCCAACAATTTTTCGCTTAATTCTTTAACATTTAAAATAGTATCCGTATTTAATAGATTTTGGTAGAGAGTGTAACAATCTCTAGTGATATCTTCAGCATTCTGCAGTGATTTTTTTAATTGAATTGATTCCTCATATAAATTAGAAATCAATAATATCATATGAGAGTTTTGCTTTAGCTGTTTCTCTGCTAAATGTTTTGCGCGATTAAGCATAATAATATAAAAGAAACTTAGTGTAAAAAAGCTCCTTATAAAGGATATAATAATAATTTCGCAAATCATAGTGAAATCTATCAAGTTTCCTAAAATCAAATGTCTAACTATAAGTTCCATCATGCTAGCAGTCATTTCTATTAAAACTGCAAAAAAACCAATTAATAGAGGGCGATGATGAATTTTATTTATCTTTGCTAAATAAAAAAGAAAAGAGTAAGTTACATAATAAAATAGGGAAGAAAAGTGTAATACCAATTCAGAACTAAAATGAAAACTGCCATTAAAATAAGAATCTAAGGTTATACGAAAGGCAACAACCAGAATACCTACTAAAAAACCTGCTAGAATTGCAGGAATTTTACGAGTCCAAAGCAAAAATAAGAAAAATATTGGTATGCCCAGCCCTATTCTAAAACTGCCCTGAAAGGGATAGAACTTGAGTTCACTGGCTAAAGTTACAATGATTGCAATAAAAACAAGAGTAAAGTAATTATCTTTCAAATGAATTACACTCCCTTATAAAATTTATTTTTTTAAAAAGTCAGAACAATTATTTTGTAGTTTTGTGTAAGATTATGTAGTTTTAATTATACAATCATATCAAGATAAAAAATAGATGAAAGATTAAAATAATATAATTATTAAGGAAAGAGAGGGAATGTTCATGAAGAAAATTAAATTTACCCTAGCCATGCAAATTCTTATTGGTCTTATTTTAGGCGTTATTGTAGGAGCTGTATTTTATGGTAATCCAGCAGTATCAACTGTGCTTAAACCAATGGGCGATATATTTTTAAGGTTAATTAAAATGATAGTTGTACCAATTGTTTTCTCATCATTAGTTGTAGGTATAGCTGGTGTAGGAGATATAAAGAAAGTTGGAAAACTTGGTGGTAAAACACTTCTATATTTTGAAGTTATAACTACTGTTGCAATCATTCTGGGTTTATTAATAGGTAATGTATTTCATCCAGGAACTGGCATAGATATGCATTCTCTTGTTAAAACAAGTATTTCAAGTTATGTAGATACGGCATCGACTGTTCAACATCACACTTTTGCAGATACCTTTGTAAATATTGTGCCAACTAATATTGTCCAGTCTTTAGCCAGCGGTGATATGCTTTCAATTATTTTCTTTTCAATTATGTTTGGACTCGGAATTGGGGCAATTGGAGAAAAAGGCAAACCAGTTCTTCATTTTTGTGAAGGAATGGCTCAGGCAATGTTCTGGGTAACTAATCAAATAATGAAGGTTGCACCTTTTGGTGTATTTGCATTAATTGGTATAACAGTTTCCAAATTTGGTCTTGCTGCTCTAATTCCACTGGCCAAATTAGCTATAACAACATACGGTGCTATGATATTCTTTGTAATAGTTATATTGGGATCAGTGGCTAGAATGGTTAATGTAAATATATTTTCCTTTGTAAAACTTTTAAAGGATGAATTAATTTTGGCATATAGTACTGCTAGTTCTGAAGCAGTTTTACCAAAACTTATGGAGAAAATGGAGAAGTTTGGTTGTCCGAAGGCAATAGCATCCTTTGTAATACCAACAGGATATTCATTTAACCTAGATGGATCTACTTTATATCAAGCCATAGCAGCGCTCTTCATTGCGCAACTATATGGAATTCACTTACCATTGCTTACACAAATCAATTTAATGGTTGTATTAATGCTTACTTCAAAAGGTATAGCGGGAGTTCCAGGAGTATCCTTTGTAGTGCTTTTAGCTACATTAGGTTCTGTAGGTATTCCAGTAGAAGGATTAGCCTTCATAGCAGGTATAGATCGTATCTTAGATATGGCGAGAACTGCGGTAAATGTAGTTGGTAATTCTCTCGCTTGTGTAATTATATCCAAATGGGAAGGTCAATATAATCATATAGAAGGAAATGAATATATAGAATCAATGGAGCAAATTGCAGTAAATAGCTAATCAAATTTAGCAACACAAAAAATAAACCTTGCTCACTTTTTATGAGTAAGGTTTATTTTTTTGTGTAATACGCTTACAGATTAATACTTTATTTAAATCCACAATAGCTGGATTTAAGGGTCTGTGAAATAATAGATAAAATTGTTTCAACTGGTGGAAATATGACTGTTGTTATAGATAATTTAGTTAAGGGAAATCTCGTTAAGAGATGTACTGATCCAAAGGATAGACGAGTTAATTTGATAAGTATTACTATTCAAGAACCCCATTCATTTATGTGTGGGAGTTTCAGTTTAAATGAAAGAGATGCTATGGAAATTGTTGAAGAAGATATAAAAATAAAGGCAAAAGTGCTTTCACATTTCATTGTTGTAGAGATGAAAAAGTCTAAAGCGTAATATAACGCTATCATTGCTAAAATGTAGTAGATAGTATACAAAAATCAAAGGAATGCACATGGTTGTGTCATTCCTTTGAATCTTATTATTTATTATATTTTTTAAGGAGTAATATTAAGTTTATATTTAATTAAAGGGGGACTTTAATTAAAAAAATCAATTGCTTTCTATGTATTTATAATAACAATTCTATGTGTCATTAGTGTGACAAAATTGAGAATTGTTTGTAAACTATAGATTTTAATTTTGAACAAAAAAATAAAATCACAGCTATGGTAGCCTGTGACATATTATTAATTAGTTTTTTGCAAATATTTCTTGGAAGTCCACTGCTTCAAGCTTTTCTCGTACTAAAAGCTCTTCCGCAACAGCATTAAGCTTACTTCTATTATCAGTTAGTAGTTTTAATGCTTTTCTATATGATTCATCTATAAGTTTTTTTATCTCTCCATCAATTTTGTTTAGAGTTTCTTCACTAAAGTTTTTACCTTTACCCATGTCTCTTCCAAGGAATACCTCATCACTGCCTGAACCAAAAGCAATTGGTCCAAGAGTATCACTCATTCCGTAGTCCATTATCATTTTTCTTGCAATTGAAGTTGCTCTTTCAATATCATTGCTTGCACCAGTACTTATATCTCCAATAACTAGTTTTTCTGCAACTCTGCCGCCTAATAGTCCTACAATTTCCTCTTCAAGTCTTGATTTAGACATATATGATCTGTCCTCATCTGGAAGACTCATAGTATATCCGCCAGCCCTTCCTCTTGGAACTATACTTATCTGGTGAACAGGGTCTGACATCGGAAGTAAATTCATTACAATTGCATGACCTGCTTCATGATACGCTGTAAGCCTTCTATCGGCTTCGCTTATCACTCTACTTTTCTTTTCAGGTCCAGCAATTATTCTTGTAACTGCTTCTTCAAGTTCAGCCATTCCTATAAGTTTTTTATCTTTTCGTACAGCTAAAAGTGCTGATTCATTCATTAAGTTTTCAATGTCTGCACCTGTAAATCCAGGTGTTCTTTTTGCAAGTACGCTAAGCTTAACTTCAGGTTCAAGATGCTTATTTTTAGAATGAACTGCCAAAATTGCTTCACGACCCTTCGTATCAGGAACTCCAACAAATATTTGTCTGTCAAATCTACCTGGTCTTAGTAGTGCTGGGTCAAGTACATCTGATCTATTTGTAGCTGCAATCATTATTATTCCTTCATTTTCTCCAAAGCCATCCATTTCGACTAACAGTTGGTTTAATGTCTGCTCTCGTTCATCATTTCCTCCACCAACGCCTGCACCCCTTTGTCTTCCTACAGCGTCAATTTCATCTATAAAAATTATACAAGGCGAGTTCTTTTTTGCCTGATCAAATAAATCTCGCACTCTGGAAGCTCCAACGCCTACAAACATTTCTACAAAATCTGAACCCGAGATGCTGAAAAATGGGACTCCAGCCTCTCCTGAAATAGCTCTTGCAAGAAGTGTCTTACCAGTTCCTGGTGGGCCCACAAGTAAAACTCCCTTTGGTATACGAGCACCCATTTCAATGTATCTTTTAGGTTGCTTTAGAAAATCCACTATTTCGGCAAGTTCAGCTTTTTCTTCATCTGCTCCTGCAACATCATTAAAACTAACTTTTTTCGCGGTAGGATCAGCAAGTTTTGCTTTGCTTTTACCAAACTTCATTACACCGCCACTTCCACCGGCGCCCTTGGATTGTTTCAGGAATATAAATCCAAAGCCTACAAGCATTAATACGAATAGTAAATTAGGCAAAAACTGTAACCACATTAACATACCGGATGGTGCTAGGTATGTTTCGGAAACCGGTGGATTTTTTGGATGATCTTTAATAAACTGAAATAATCTAGCAGATGGAACAATGGTTTTATATGTAGTTCCATTTTTTAAAGTTCCAGAGACTGACATCTGATCATCTTCCACCACGAAGCTTTTTATAGTGTTATTTGTCCAATTGGTTTGAAATTGATTAAAATTAATAATTGTTGAATTCTGATTTGTTTTAGAAAACATAAATACTGCGATAATAGCAAGGATTATAGCCCAAACAGCAATACTTGATTTCTTTTTCATCAGAGATCACCTCTCTTTCTCAATATATACTTAACTTTTTTAGGTTCTTAGTCTTTCACTTATTATATACTTAAGCCTACTAAAATTCTATTAATTTCATAATAGGCTCTATAATCTCATTATATTAAATAATAGTTTCCATCAAAGGCATTTTTAAAATATCATAAATCTACAACTCCTCGATTTTTATCCTTTATAAATCAGAGTATATCATAGCAAATAATAAAACACAACAGTTTCAAAACTATTATGTTCAGTTATGTTGAAAAGATGTTTACAGTGTGATATATTTATGGAAAGCAGAAAATGGAGGCTAGGGGATGGATATAATAAATAAATCCGATTTCATTGAAAATTTTGAAGGAAAAGTCCCAGGTAAGATTGGAAGACCTGTAGATAAACGGCGTGATGTCGCTATTCTAAAAGCTGCTTTGGATCTGGTAGCGGAGCAGGGGTATGAGTGCGTCACCATGGATTCTATTGCATTAAGGGCCCATGCCGGAAAAGCTACATTATACCGCAGATGGAAATCTAAACCCTATCTTATAGCAGAAGCCATAAGGTTCATGATGCCTTGTGAGCAGAAGGTTGATATGGAGCGCTGCAGAGACAATTTAAGAGATTATTTGTGTGAATCACTTAGCATATATTTCGGGATAAAAGACGAGGTCAGGCAAAAAGTAATGCTGTCCATTGCAACAGCAATAAGCAGAGATAAATTATTATCCGAAGCTATTAACTTGGATTGCATAACGGATCAAACATGTATATTTAGTGATGCCATAGAGTGTGCCATAAATAAGAAGTTAGACAAGGAGCAATTGAAACTTCTTGCAGATGTTGGCCCAGCATTATTATTTTATCAACTCATAATTACTGGCAAACCCATTAAAATGAGCTATGTAGAACATATTGTTGATAATTTAATAATTCCACTTATAGAACTGAATAAAAAATGAAAAACTCATGTTGCTTTTCTATAATTCATTCAAGTTTATCGGTTGTATGATACGGCCTTATCCTCATTTGCATCATAAAGGTATAGAGATAATTTAGATGATTCATTAGGGTATGGAGAAACTTTAGAAAGCAAATTAAGATTCATAGTGCATGAGTTAAGGAAATTAAAAGTTAAATTAGTAGATAAATATTTTCAAGGGAATATAAGTAAATATTTTTAAGGGGAAATGTTATGCTTAAGGTAATAATTTGTGAAGATAATGCAGTCCATAGGGACAGGCTAAACAATCTTATTGAAAATACTATTTTGAGAGAAGAGCTAAACCTGGAAGTAGCAGTTTGCACAGCGAGTCCTGAAGAAGTGATAAGCTATGTGCAAAAAAATCAAACTGCAGGTATATACTTTTTAGATGTAGATTTGAAAAATAATATAAATGGCATAAGGCTAGGTGAAAAGGTACGGGAAATGGATTCCTTAGGCTTTATTATATTTGTTACCACTCATTTAGAGATGAGCTATTTAGCATTTAAATATAAGGTGGAGGCTATGGATTATGTAATAAAGGACGAGGAAGATTTTAAGCATAGGGTTAACAGCTGCATTTTAAAGGCTTATAACACCTATTATAAATCAGAAAATAAAAAGGGATACATATCCATAAAAGATGAATCAAGAATAATAAATATAAAGCTTTTTGACATTTTATTTATTGAAACTACAGGAGTAGCTCATAAGATATGTGTGCATGAGGAAGACAGGCAATTTGCCTTTTATGGTAATCTAAAGGATATTAAGGAAAAGCTTACTCCAAACTTTTACAGGTGTCATAAGTCTTATATTGTTAATAAGGATAAAATCAAAGAAGTGGACAAGAAAAATAATAAAATAATAATGGAAAATGGAGAGGAATGTTATGTTTCCTTTAGGTACATGAGGGGGCTTTTAACATGACCTTTGAAACTTTTATAAGAAAAACTTTAAGTTGTCTGATTATACCATCCTTACTTATGAGCATTTTATGTTGTATTTCTATATATATTTTGAATAAGGAATTTATAGGAAAAGAGGAGATAAGAAAAATTTTTTTTATTTCTATCATAATAGGAATGCCTATTGGTACTGGTTCTTATCTAATAACTCTTCCTGTACTTTGTATAATTACTATTTTTCAGCTAAGAAACACTAAAAGTAATATAAAAGCATTGCTAACAATTTATGTGGTTTATTTATTGCATACGCTATACATTTTTGCATATACTTTTTCAGGTAAGAGCTTATACAATATACCAATAAGCTACAGCTTTTCAGAATTTTTTATATTGTTGCCGGTGGTTATTTTAAGTTGTTTCATAATAATGAGTGTTGTAAAAAGAAAAAAAAGTTATAAAGAGCTTACATCAGATCAATTAAGGTTTAGAATGATATTAATTACAAGCATACCTTTGACTTTGATGATATATGGGATTTTTCCTTTTTTAACAGCTAACACAATAGATAAGGATAAGATAGATTTTATTACAAGTAACTTTATACCAGCAGTATTGCCTTTAATAGCAATTATTCTTATAACTATAATTGTGTATAACTATGACAAGAGCTTAGAATATAGGGTTAAGCTTAAAAGGGAGACTAAGGAAAAGAAAGAAATAGTGGAATACTCTAATATGATAGAGGAAATGTACGGACAAACCAGAAGATTTAAGCACGATTATATGAATATGCTGACTCCTCTTAAAGAATACATAGATAAAGGTGATATAGAAGGATTAAGAGAATTTTTTTATTGTAATGTTATTGACATGGACAAGGACATAAAGTGGAGTAATAGCAATATTGATAAGCTAAAATACATCAAGGTAGACGGCCTTAAAGCAATACTATCTACAAAACTAATAAAGGCAGTAGGACTTAACATTGATATAAAAGTAGAAATAGTTGAAGATATAAAAAATATAGCTATGAACATAATGGATTTATGCAGAATCACTGGGATACTGCTAGATAATGCTATTGAAGCTGCACAAAAATGTGAATACCCTAAGCTTTATGTTTGCCTAGTAAACAAAGATAACTACGTGATCATGGTTATTGAAAATAATTTTTTTGGACAGAAACCTAAGATTTATAATATATATGAAGAGGGCTATTCCACAAATGGAAAAAGACGCGGGCTAGGTTTATATAGCGTAAAACAAATTATAGATAAAAAATATCATAATGCATTCTTAAACACAAGCATTGAAGGTAATATGTTTGTTCAAGAATTGTGGATAAAATATATTTAAAAAGTATCCTATGTGGATGCTTTTTTTATGTGCTAAAAAATTTATATAGTTTTCATAGCCGTTAACTTTTTAAGCCTTAACGTAAAAATATTTTTTTTTATGAAGGATTAAATGTCACTTAGGAAGAGCTAAGCAATATAGGACTAAAAGATTGGTAATATATAATCATCAAGGAGAAATGGAGTTGATTATATATGACGCAAAAATATTTATTAGAAACTGAAGGTTTAACTAAAGAATATAATGGTAAGAAAGTGGTGAATAATCTAAGCATTACAGTATATGAGGGAGATGTTTATGGATTTCTCGGACCAAATGGAGCAGGAAAAAGTACAACTATAAAGAGTATCATGGGTCTCATAAAGCCTACATCAGGAAAGGTCATCATAAACGGGTATGACGTTCATAGTCAAAGAGAAAAGGCTATTGAAAGGATAGGGGCCATGGTAGAAGCACCCAGCTTTTATGGGGGATTATCAGGTTATAAAAATCTTCTTCTCATGGCTAATCTTTATGAACTTCCAAAGGAGAGAGTGAAGGAAGTTCTTGAAATGGTAGATATGAATGAGGCTGCAAATGAAAAGGTTTCAAAATATTCATTAGGTATGAAACAGAGACTTGGAATTGCAAGAGCTTTTTTAAACAATCCCAATATAGTTATACTAGATGAACCTACCAATGGATTAGATCCTCAGGGCATAAAAGACATAAGAAAATTAATATATGATTTATCAAAGAAGTATGGAGTAACCTTTTTGATATCCTCACATATATTGAGTGAAATTCAAGCTGTATGTAACAGAATAGGAATTATAGAAAAAGGTTGCCTTAAGGTTCAAGGTTATGTGGAGGAATTATTAAATACCGATGAAGAAGTAATAGAGATTCATACTAAGGAAGAGGAAAAGACTGCAAGGATTCTCACAGCCATGGACATTTCAATGAAGATTGAGAAATTTGAGAGTGGTATAAGAATTAGGCTTAAAAAGGGTAATTTCCAGAAGATAAATAAGCTACTAGTTTCCAATGAAATAAACATTGAAAATATATACTGCAAGGAAAACTCTTTGGAGGATTACTTTTTAAATCTGATGGAAGGAGAAAGAAAATATGCTTAAGATTTTTAAAAATGAGATAATAAAAATGGTTAGTAGTAAAAAGTTTTATTTACTGTGCGCTCTTTTAATTTTCAGTATAATCCTCATGGGCACAGTGGTGGGTCCTAGAATTAATGCAAATAACTTTATGATTGCAACTTTAGATGGCATGGTGATGAAACCTATAGTGCCAATATTTATGGTGCTGGTTATAGTAGAAGTTCTAACAGAGGACTACAGCCTTGGAACTATGAAATTTTCTTTGATGACAACCATAAAGAAAAGTGATTTTATAATTGGAAAGCTTTTATTTATAGATTTATATGCATTGATATTTATGGCTATTAGTTTCATTTTTAGCTATATTGTAGGAACTATTATATTTGGATTAGTTGGAAAAGACGAGGCTATAAAAAATCTTGTCTACAATATTAAATGTTATGGCGTTCTAATACTTCCTTTACTGTCTTTTTGTGCAATGATAAGTTTAATTGCGCTACTTATTAATAATAGTGGTGCAATGATTGGTTTAGGAATAGGGATTGTTGTTATATTAAGTATGCTTGTTTTCGTACAAGAGGATGTAATTTACTTTATTCCAGGTGGAGGAATGTATGCTGCGTCCTACATAAATAAGAGTGGACCACACAGTATATTTTTATTTGCAATAATTGCTATTATATATATAATAGCATTTTCGTTAATAAGTTCAGTGGTTATAAAGAAAAAAGATATAGTGTTATAGATATTCATCAGAAAGAGCATAAAATTAATAATAGTATATTTATTAATCCTCTACATTAATAAAAGATGTAGGGGATTTTTATATATCAACCTTACCTGCTTTTATAAAGGAAGGGCTAATGTTTTTGTTATGGCAAAGTTAAGATATTTCATGTTTTTTTCAAGTCACAGTTACTTTGGGGGAAATTTTTCTACAAACTAAGTAATTATGGACACGTTTACAGCATTGATATTATTGGACTTTATATGTTCTACCTTATTTTTAATTTTATGGTTGGCACATAATTTTAAAAAAATACCTCTTTCATAATTTATTTAAAAGATGTATTATTATATTTGCGTTGTTATTTGTAGTAGAAGGTTAGTACAAAAAATGAAATGTAGACTTAGGAAGGACACGTATTAAGTCGGCATTTTATTGTAATTAGAAGGGGTGGGAATTACGGAAAATGAATTAGAAAAGTCAATAATAAGGCCAATAAAAAAGCGCAAGAAAATTGTTACAGGTATTATAATTTTTATTTGTACTTTACTTGTTATATATTTTGGGATGGCAATGTATTTCATGAATCATTTTTATTTTGGTTCAGAAATAAATGGCATTAGTGTTTCAGGTGAAATTGTTGAGAATGTAAATAAACAAATGGCATCTGAAATTCAAAAATATAAGTTGAATATAAAAGAGCGAGGCGGTAAAACTGAGCAAATTAATGGTAAAGATGTTGGTTTAAAGTATAATTCAGATGGGCAATTTAAGGATTTTAAAGATAGACAGAATCCTTATAAATGGGTTTCAGCAGTTTTT
This sequence comes from Clostridium tagluense, assembly GCF_003865095.1. GTDB lineage: Bacteria > Bacillota > Clostridia > Clostridiales > Clostridiaceae > Clostridium_AD > Clostridium_AD tagluense. Next base: position 18,855 of record NZ_BHYK01000042.1, read on the forward strand.
AATAAAAAAGATTCTAAGATGGTAGAAGGAATTAAATATGATAAGAATCTATTAAAAGAACGAGTGGACAAGCTATCTTGTTTTGATAGCAGTAATGTAATTGAGCCTAAAAATGCTAGCTTTAAGTATACAGATAATGGTTATATGATTGTAGGTGAAGTTCTTGGAAATAAGGTTAATAAAGATATTTTATATGAGCATGTGTCAGCAGCAGTAAGTAAGGGGGAAGCTACAATTGATTTGGAATCAATCAATTATTATGTTAACCCACAATATACTTCGAAATCTAAAAAAGTCGTCGATACCAGAAGTATGCTTAACAAATATGTATCTTCAAAAATCACCTATACTTTTGGAGAAGATAAAGAACTTTTAGATAGTTCTACAATAAATAAGTGGATTGTAGTTGATGAGAATATTAAAGTCACATTTGATGAAAAAGAAGTTGAAAATTATATGGACGAACTTTCTAACAAATATAATACAATTGGTAAGAGCAGAAATTTTGTTTCATCATCAAAAAAGGCAATGAATATTAACACTGGTGATTATGGATGGTCAATTAATAAAGCTAAGGAAACAGAAGCTTTAATTTCGACTATAAAAGAAGGGAAAACTATAACAAAAGAACCAGCATATACTCAAACTGCCTTATATCATGGTAACGATGATATGGGGAATACCTATGTAGAAATAGATTTGACAACGCAGCATTTATGGTTTTATAAAAATGGTTCACTGGTAGTACAAGGGGATGTTGTCACAGGTACTGAAGGGTCGGTGAATGCAACACCACCAGGTATTTATAAGTTGAAATATAAAGAAAAAAATGCAACCCTTAAAGGGGAAGGTTACGCTGCTCCTGTTAACTTTTGGATGCCTTTTAATGGAGGAATAGGAATTCATGATGCAAGCTGGAGAGATAAGTTTGGAGGAGTACTATATAAGAGCGCTGGGTCCCATGGTTGTATAAATTCACCATACGATTTAGCAAAAACAGTATTTGATAATATTGAGTCAGGTACTCCAGTTGTTTGTTATAATTAGTAAAAAGAAATCGCTAAATAAGGCGATTTCTTTTTATTGGGATTAGATTAGGTGCACAATAAATTAAAGTAATGGAGAGATGAAAGTTGAAAAATAAAAGGTTTTTAATTTTAATTGTATTATTTCTAGTGTTTTCTATTAGTTCAAATGTTTTCGCTGAGGGTATCGATGGAACTACTGATTTGCAGGAAATATATGGGAAAGCAGCAATAACTGTAGATGTTGCAACTGGCGAAATAATTTATGCGAAAAGTGTAGATAAACAAATGTACCCAGCAAGTACAACAAAGCTAATGACAGCATTATTGCTGGCTGAGAACATGGGGAAAAATGATGAATTAAAATATACTCAAAGTGCAAAATCTCAACCCGCGGATTCATTAAATGTTAATTTTCATCCAATCGGGCTTGATGAAACTATGTCAGCTGCGGACGTAATGGATGGACTGTTACTTTATTCAGCAAATGACCTAGCGTATATGATTGCAGACAACGTTTCAGGAAATTCTACAAATTTCATGAAAATGATGAATGATAAGGCAGCAAAATTGAATATGACAGGAACTCACTTTGTAACTTCTAATGGTCTTCATAGTCCAGATCATTATACTACGCCTTATGATATGAGTATATTGGCTAGAACCTCATTTTTAAACCCCTGGGTAAAAGAGTCAATGAATAAAAAGAAAAATACTTTATCAACATCAAAGGGTACAAGATTTGTTATTGAAAATAGTAATAAACTTCTTGGAAGCGATGGTTGTATTGCTGGGAAAACAGGGTATACTTCAAAAGCTGGGAGATGTCTTGTAGCCTTTTATGAAAGAAATGGAAGAGAAATTATGGGAGTCGTTATGGGATCAATTCACGATGCCAATGACACTTATGTTTTCAATGATATGAAAAAAATAATTGACTATAGCTATAATTTACAGCAGACAGTATTACATGCAAAGAATGACATTATAAAAACCGAAACATTAGAATACAAACCTCTTGGCTTCTTTGGCCCAGAGAAAGCGGTTAGTGTACCACTTGTGGCTAAAGAAGACATTAGCTATTTCAACAACGAAGCGAATAAAAAAGAGTTGCAGGAGAATATAAACTTAACAAGTACTGACCTTTCTAGTCTTAAAGGGAATAAGAGCATTGGAACCTTGTCATTAACTGAAAAGGGAAAAGTCAAAACTTATAAGCTTTATTCAATGGCTTCTAGTGGAACTTTAACAAAAAATATTATACTTATATATCTTATGGCTGCTGGAATATTTATTTTATTCTTAATAGGAATAGTGTTTATAATAAGAAAAATTAATTTAAGTAAGAAGAAAAAAAGAAAAAGTAAATTTAAAAGGAATTCAAGATAAAGCAGACAATTTTTAACTGGATATTGAAAATTTTGACAAGTTAATGTTATAATATCAATGTATGAAAATTTATGGTTATATAAGGTGCATCAAAATAAATGCGTTTTATGCAAGGGGGAAGTAATATGGCACTAGAGATATCATCCGTATTAAAGAAGTTTGGAGAAAAAACTGTAGTAGACAATCTTTCTTTTGAAATTGAAAATCCAGGTGTGTTTGGTTTGCTTGGAACAAATGGAGCAGGCAAAACCACAACAATAAGAATGATTTTGGGGATTCTTGAAAAAAATAGCGGAACAATTGAATGGAATGGAAAGGCTGTTACAAGAGAAACTGTGAAATTTGGATACCTACCAGAGGAAAGAGGTTTATATCCTAAGGCTAAGGTAGTAGATCAACTTTCATATTTCGGAAAACTTCGAGGTATGGATGGAAAGTCAGTAAAAAAAGCTATAAACTATTGGTTTGATAGGCTTAAGGTATCTGAATACTCAAACTTTACTGCAGAGCAATTGTCTAAGGGTAATCAACAAAAAATACAATTGATAACAGCACTCTTGCATGATCCAGAATTGATTATTCTAGATGAACCACTAAGTGGTCTTGACCCCGTAAACGCTGATTTGTTCAAAAGTGTAATTAACGAATTAGTTGAAAAGGATAAATTTATTATAATGTCCAGTCATCAAATGCAATCTATTGAAGAGTATTGCAAAGGTCTTGTAATATTAAAAGATGGACAAACTATCCTAAAGGGTAATCTAAAACAAATAAAGGCTGGCTATGGAAGAACAAATCTTACTGTGAACTGCCAAGAAGGAATTGAGGATCTCATAAAAGAGCAAGGCATGAATATTTTATCAAAAACTGCTACTGGGTACGAATTTAAAATTAAATCAGACCAGCAGGCATATAGCCTTCTTGAAAAAATTATAACATCAAAAATAAGACTTGATAAATTTGAAATTCGTGAACCCTCTCTTCATGAAATATTTATTGAAAAGGTTGGTGAACAATAATGAAAGAGTTTCTTGCGGTTTTAGTCTATACATTTAAAGAAAACTCCAGAAAAAAAGCATTTATTATTTCAACTGTAATCACACTACTTTTAACTGTTTTAATAATTAGTTTGCCAGCTATAATAAAGACCTTCCACAATGATGGAAATAATAAAACAGAGCAACAATCAAAAGGTGGCAAAGCTAAGGGAGTTATTTATGTAGTTGATGCTAAGGGTATTCTAAAGGGAGATTTAAGTAATCTCGGCAAAGTCTTTTCAGAATATGAAGTTAAGTCTCGGCCTTATGGTAGTGTTGATATTCTTAAAAATAAAGTTAAGGATGGAGAAAATAATACGCTAATAATTCTAGATGAGAAAAACGGTGTACCCACCTTTGATTATTTAGTTAAACAAGCTGGTGATGGACCAGACTCTACGGGAGTAAGTCGTATAATAAAAAGTACTTTTGTAACTAACCTATTAAAAGATGCTAAGGTATCAGATGACGTATCTAAAATGGTACAAAGCGATATTTCCTTTAAGGTTAATGAGCTTGGAAAACCAAAAATGAATAGCTATATTTCAAGTATGGTTATAAGTATGTTGTTGTTCTTTGTAATTTATTTTTATGGATATGGAGTAGCCATGTCTGTGGCTTCTGAAAAGACTTCAAGGGTAATGGAACTCCTTGTAACCTCCACGAAACCATCAAAAATAATTCTTGGAAAGAGTGCCGCTATGGGACTGCTTGGATTAATTCAACTGTCGTTGGTTGTATTTACTGCTGCGTTAACTTACAAATTAACTTTTCCAGAGGACTTTGCAATAGCAGGTCAAATGCTTGATTTTTCTTACTTCACGCCCTTTAGTATTGCAATGATAGTTGTATACTTTATACTGGGTTATTCCTTGTATGCTATGATGAATGCTGTTACTGGGGCTACTGTAAGCAAGGCAGAGGATGTCAATTCAGCCCTTATGCCTATAAATATGATAACCCTGGTAGCATTTTACGCAGGATATTTTTCACTGTCTGCGCCAAAGGGTAGTATGTCAATTATAGCATCTATTGTTCCATTTTCTGCGCCATTTTCTATGCCTTGTAGGATTTTAGCTACAGAAGTTCCTACCTTACAAATTGTAGCTTCACTATTTTCTTTGGGAATAACAATTGCTATTATAGCTTGGATGTCAATAAAAATATACTCTTCGGCTATACTTCATTACGGCAGACGTTTAAAATTAAAAGATTTAGTGAAAATTTCAAATAAAAATAAATAATAAAGCAGAATATTATGAAAATATAGTATCCATTGATAGTAATATAATTGAAGTAAATTACTTGTTATATACTACTAAAAAACCTCCTCAGAATAAATAATATTTATTCTGAGGAGGTTTTGCTTTGAGATAGGCTAGCAAGCAATATTTTCTATTTGCGTAAGGATTTTTTTACCTTATGGACAAAGATTCTACCTTTACGCTTAATCATGTTTTTAACAATTATCGGTTTAAGCTTTTCTAGCGGTACGCTTGAAGCGTCATATTTTCTGACAAGTGAAATAGCATCGAACTTACATCTGGTTGTACATGCACCGCATCCTATACACATGTATTCATCTCTAGTTGTAGCACCGCAGCCAAGGCAACGTTCTGCTTCCTTCTTCACTTGATTTTCTGTAAATGTACTACGTAAATCTTTAAAGGTTTCTTTTGATTTTTTCCCATCCACAGCAAGTGCTCTTTGCCTTGGCATACGGTCATAGCTTTCAAGAGTCAAGTTTTCTTTATCAAGTGCATGATACTCTCTCCTGTCACGACCAATAATTAAGCTCTGCCCTGGGTGAACATAACGATGGATTGAAATTGCACCTTCTTTACCCATAGCAATAGCATCGATAGCAAACTTTGGACCTGTCATTGCATCTCCACCAGCAAATACATCTGGCTCTCCTGTCTGAAGTGTAAAGGGATCTGCTTTGATTGTCTTGTTTGGATTTAATTCTATGTTGCTGTTTTCCAGCAGGTTGCCCCAGTCTATTCCTTGACCTACTGAAATCAAAACATTATTTGTCTTAACAATCACAGTTTCCTTTTCATCAAATATAGGACTAAACTTTCCATTCTTATCGAAAACTGAAACACATTTTTTGAATTCTATGCCGGAAACATGTCCATTTTGTTGAAGAATTCGTTTTGGACCCCAAGAATTGTTGATACCAATATCTTCTGACAATGCTTCTTCAATTTCTTCTTCAAGGGCCGGCATTTCTTTTCGACTCTCAAGGCAATACATATCAACTTTGGAGGCCCCAAGTCTTGCAGCTGTTCCTGCAACATCAATAGCAACGTTACCGCCACCGATTACAACTACGTTTCCTTCAAGTTTTATGTCATTACTAAGGTTTACAGCACGAAGGAAATCAACACCTGTAATAGCGCCTTCTGCATCTTCACCCTCTAACCCTAAGTTTCTACCTGCCTGAGCACCAATTGCAACATAGAATGCTTCATATCCCTCATTTCTGAGTTCGGGAAGGCTGACATCATTGCCCACTTCAATACCTGTTTTGAACTCAACGCCGAGTTCTCTCAAAATATCAATTTCTGCATTAATTACTTCTTTTTCCAATCTATAAGCTGGAATTCCAAGTGTAAGCATACCACCAAGTACTTTTTGTTTTTCAAACACAGTTACCTTATAACCGTCAATAGCTAAGTAGAAAGCACAGGACAGACCTGATGGGCCAGCACCTATAATGGCAATTTTTTTTTCGTATTCATGTCTCAATTTTGGTACATAGCGATTATCCACATTTAACTCTTGATCTGCAATGAATTTTTTGATTTCATCTACAGCAACGGGATCGTCGATATCGCCTCTTGTACAGGCGGATTCACATTTTCTTGGACAGATACGTCCGCATACTGCTGGAAATGGATTTTCGTGCTTTATAAGTTCAAGGGCTTCTTTATATTTTCCCTTAGAAGCGAGCTTAATGTATCCTTGAACAGATATGTGAGCTGGACACTCTGTTTTACAAGGACTTGTACCGGTTTCAACAACATTTTGCCTATTAGTACGATAATCCACATTCCATTTCTCTGGACCCCACTTTGTATTAGATGGGAAATCCTTTCTTTTTTCTGGAGTAATTGGTGTTTTAGTACATAAATTTTGACCTAGTTTCAATGCATTAACAGGACAAACCGCAACACATTCTCCGCAAGCAACACATTTATCTTTATCGATTTTTGAAACATAATTTGAACGCACAAAATCATTGTTAAGGAACATTGAGGCATTTCTCGTAGATAAACAGGAACAACCGCAGCAGTTACAAATGGCGTGGGTTTTTCCAGGGCCATCTGTATTGGGTATTTGATGCATCAAACCATTTTCTTCGGCTTTTTTAATAATTTCAAAAGCTTCCGCGCGGGTAATCTTTCGGCCACGGCTTGTACGGATATAGAACTGGGCAGCATCGCCTAGCTGAATACACATATCTTCCTTCAAGTGACCGCAACCTTCTCCCATAGCTTCTCTTGCTGTACGGCAAGAACAATTGGAAACTGAGAAAACAGTATTTTCATTGAGATATTTGGAAATTTCCTCATAGGATGCTCTTCTAGTTTCTCCTTCAATGGATTTTTCGATAGGGATTACACGCATCACGCCTGTTCCTACAGGAAAAAGACCTGCTGCTATAGGAGCTCTTCTTTTCCCGTACCCATCAAAAGCCTGGCCAATTTGCTTAAAGTTTTTAATGTTTTCCCTATGTGGGTGGTTAACTATCAGTTCCATGTGGCCCGGAACCCAAATCTCAAGCCAGTATTTATCAACACCTTCTTTTTCACCAACGAGGCAAGCACCGGCAACGGCTAATTCCCATAGGAGTCTTTCTGTTTCCTCTACAGATTTACAGCAGATTGCTGCAACTTCCTTCGCACTTTTTGGTTTATGTAATTCAAGACAAAGTGCTACTTCTGCCATTTCTTCTGTAACAACAGGTTCCAAAATTTTACATTCTGGATGTTCCCGCGTAATTTCTGATTTTGAACCACGCTTTGTCTTACTAATCTTATTTGCAAGGTCCAATACTTTTTCATTTACCATATATAGTCCCTCCCCCATATTTAGTTTCAACTTTATTCTTCTACAAAAAATGATTTATTCAACTTGATCATCTTTCAGTATACTATTTTTTATTTTCCCAGATAACTTGCATTTGATAAGCATTTCTGGAAATTCTACATCCTGGCAAATTAGTAGTAAATAAATCTTTAAATTTCTCCTCTGATAAATATCTATCTGAAGCTAAATGCTTTAGCCAATCCTTTGAAAGATTGGATTTAAATATTCTAAATCCAATCTTTATACCTATTACTTTATCGTAATGCTTTGACAACTTGTATGCCAAAATACCTGACCCACAACCTATATCCAATACTGAACCTTTGTTATCTGACATTTCTAAAACGAAAAATTTACTATTATCAAATAATGATTCCATAAAATCATATTCTTCTGCTACTTTATTAAATTGCATTTTAGTTTTGTTTATAGAATTATTCATATTTGGTCACCTTTAATAAGTTTGATAGTGTTAAAACTATCTTTGTTGGTCACTTCCATTAGCAATTTTAAGTAGTTCGTCACATTATACCCGCAGGACACAAATCATTTATTTAATTATACCATTATTACCGTAAATTGGGTAAAAAAATGAATATATGATTTTATGTGAAATCATGTATAAAGCGGCGTGATTCATAAAAGGAGAGATGGAAATTTTATAAATTATATTATTGATAGATAAATTATGATGCAAATAGTTCATGTAGTGGTACAATCACTATGGAATTTGATTTTTTTTAAGAGTCCCATTGATCTCGCATTGACAGATACCTAAAAAAACCGTAAAATAAAATATTGTTATAATTTTGAGTAAGAGCATATTAGAGTTAAAGTTGTAAGGGTAATATGTACAAAGCAAATCGTTTTTTAAAGAAGTACTGATTTATTTGTTATAAAACTACAAAGATAAATTAAGATGGAGGTTATGTAAATCAAAAATTCAACAAAACATTCAATAGTTATAGGTTTTGCATTATTTGCAATGTTCTTCGGTGCGGGAAACCTGATTTTTCCACCAACATTAGGAAAAGCAGCAGGGGATAAAGTTTTATCATCAATTATGGGCTTTCTTATTACAGGAGTTGGTCTTCCTCTATGTGCGGTAATTGCCTGTGCTAAAATTAATGGTACTTTTGAAAAAATGGCAGATAGAGTAGGACGAGTATTTTCTGTAATAGTCTCTATAGCTTTAATTCTTGTTATAGGACCTTTATTTGCAATTCCAAGAACAGCTGCAACAACTTTCGAACTGGGAATTCAGCCTTTATTTCCATCAATTGGACAAAATATATCGATTATAGTGTATTTTGCAATAGTGCTTGCATTTGCGCTTAAACCTTCTTCAATAATTGATAATATAGGTAAAATACTTACACCAGCACTTTTATTAATGCTAGCTGTAATTATAGTTAAAGGAATAATAGATCCTATTGGACCAATTGTAGCTACATCTTACCAAGGTGGATTCTCAAAAGCTTTAATAGAAGGATATCAAACAACGGATGCTATGACTGGTGTTATATTTTCATCAATAATTCTTGCAGCTATTAGAGCAAAAGGTTATAAAAGCTCAAAAGATATAATGAGGATAACTATGAAATCGGCTGTAGTGTCTTTAATAGGTTTATCCTTTGTATATACGGGACTTATGTACCTTGGGACTCAAACAACTACTTTATTTCCTGGAAAGATATCTAGAACTAGTCTGGTTACAGAAATTGTTAGATTAGACCTAGGTAGTATAGGTAGTTGTATACTTAGTTTATGTGTTGCTATTGCATGTTTAACCACCGCTATAGGAATACTTTCAGCTGGATCACATTTTTTTGTTAAACTTTCTAAGGGTAAATTATCTTATAAAGGTATTGCTATTAGTATGGCTTTAGTAAGTGGAGTAATGGCTACAAAGGATGTTGATAGTTTAATTAAATTAGCAGGTCCAGTTTTACAAATTATATATCCAATTGTAATTGTTCTAATAGTTACTACTTTGCTTGGTGATATAGTGAAAAATAATAAGGTAGTTGCTATAACTACATACACAGTTTTAATAGTAAGTGCTTTAAATACTATAAATGATTTGACATCAAATAGCATTGGATTCTTTAAATATGTTCCTTTATCCAGTGTAGGATTTGGATGGGTCATACCAGCTACACTTGCTTTTGTAATTTCTAACAGGTTAATAAAATCAAATAAAATCACTAAAAATAGAGAATTAGAAAATTAATTCACTAGAGTCTATAAATTAGTAAACATAAACTTCCAGTTGTTGCCATGGCATTAGAAGCTGTAGTAAAAACTGGAAGTTTTTACTTTGCATTTTCAAACTTAAAGGATTTTTACTGGAACATGAAAATATAATACAGGAACATTGAATAATTTTGCTATGGCGGATGAGATGACAACATTACAGAAATTGGTAACGTAGTGGACAAACTTGAACTATAAATCCTTTTAAGTTCTTCTCAAATTTCATTTAAAAACCTCCCTTTATTATTCGCTAGTCCTATTATTCTACAAATAGTATTTTCACTATTATTATTTTTTACAGTTGTAACGCAACATTCATAAGTTGTGTCATAATTAATACTATAATTTGTATGAGATATTACTGGATTTTAAAGTCTTCTTTTAGTATCGAATACATATTACAGTCCTCAAATCCAGAAATACTTTTGTACTTCTGCTTTGCAAAGCCTTCAAATGTCATCCCTGATTTTTGCATAACCCTACCTGAAGCAGGATTGTTTATGGAATGATAAGTCTCAATCCTATTGAATCCAATATTCTCAAATGCAAAACTTAATACAGCTTTTAGTGCCTCTGTGGTAATACCTTGTCCCCAATATTTCTTACCTATAGAGTATCCTACATCTCCACAAAGATCATTCTCATTAATTATAAATAGACCAATTGAACCTATAGGTTCATCGCTTTCTTTCAATGCAATAGCCCATATATAAAAAGATGATCTATTATAATCAAAGAGCCACTGGTTTATTATCATTTTAGTTTCTTCTATATTTTCATGTTGTTGCCATCTCATGTATTTAGATATGTCCTCATCGCTAGCCCAATTATTAAACATACTATCTGAATCGTCACTAGTAAAACGTCTTAATATTAATCTTTGAGTTTTAATTTCTATCGTCCCTTTGTGATTTAACATGATTTTCAACTCCTTTATTTTACTAATAAATATATTAGTAGCTTTATAATTTACAACTTCGGCCTGACTCTATAGAAATTATAGCATATTATACATATTTTCACATTACTGCATTTCTATAATAGTAAATATTTTCATTTTTAAATACCATATTATCCACTTCGGAATCTACTTACTCATTCCATTAACTATCCCTTTTATTGCATCAATCACTACCTGGGGCTTATCCTTCTGTATATAATGACCGCTATCCTCAACAATAATGTGTTTACTATAATCTGATAATGATACTAAGTCATTTTGATAGTTTAACCAGGTTTCTTCCGTAATGGTAGAAGATTTTTCACCTTTATGGTCAGCGGTAAGGACAATTATTGGAATATTCCTTAATGCATCCTTTTCTCTTATTTCTTTTACTTGTTTAGCACTAATTAGTAATTCATCAAAAGTTTGTTCTGAACCAATGGATTGGCTTTTCACGATTTCTATTTCTTTTGAAGAAGAACGTTTCACCCTATCTTCAAATTGATTTTCATGTGAACAATCAACAAATACAATACCAGACACTTCTTTAGGATATGTACCTGCGAATAATCTTGCATTATAGCCTCCAATTGAATGCGCAACTATAATATAGGGGGCTTTAACCTTTGATTTATTTAAAACAGTATGTAGCTCGTGAACTTGGTCTAAGCTGCTTCTTGGTAAATCACTTGTATCGCTATTTCCGAGACCTGATCTATCATAAGAAAATGTTCTTGTATTTTTTGAAATTTGATTTTGAACTACCTCCCAGTCAAAATGAGTACACCCTAGCCCTGATTCAAATACGACAGTTGGATCCCCTTTTCCATAACAATTCACATATAGTCTCGGCAATTTCGTTTCTTTTATTTTTATAAACATAGAATCCCCCTCTGGATATTATATTTTATCCATGTAATGCGTTAGTATTAATTTATGTGTATTATTGGTAGGCCTCTTATAAGGGTATATAAAGGTAAAATTTATATACAATTCATTAAATTGCCATATTGTCATACTACCATTTTTGTATAAAATAGTATATATTTGTTTTAAAATCCATATTATTTAGTTGTCAAAGAACATTGTTCATACTTTTAAATTCATTAGTTAAGACGTACTTTTCTCAGTGGTCTATACATATTTGTATTACCTAGCAACTAATAAAAAATGTTCTTTGAAAATTGAATAGTGTGATATTAAAAAACCATGTTATAATTAACCAAAATATAAATCGGAATTTGTAAAACAGAAAAGGAGAATAATTATGCTTGAATACAGATTTGATACGCAGTTATTAATTGAAGGAGAAAAACTTTCAGAAGATAAAATAAACGAGTATATTACAAAAAACATTGAAGGCGATTGCTTACTTGCGGTTGGTGATGAGGAACTGATTAAAATTCATTTTCACACAAATACTCCATGGAAAGTACTTGAGTATTGTGCTTCATTAGGTGATATTCATGATGTTGTTGTAGAAAATATGGAACGACAGACAAATGGTCTTAAAGGTTAAACAATAAATATAAAATCCAATTTATCAGTGAGAGGTAAACACTAGTAAAAACACCGTAAAATTCAATTGAATTTTACGGTGTTTTTAAGGGATTATTTGTTTAATTTTATAACCAACTTACAATGTTTTCAGAAATATCCCTTCTTTTAGATTTTACATCCTTTCCACTCGGATATCCAACGGATATAACCGCCATTAACTCTAAGTCCTCTGAAACCTCTAATAATTCTCGTACTTTATCTTCGTTTTTTAATATTTCCCCAATCCAGCAAGTTCCTAAACCAAGATCATATACAATTTCTACTCAACTCATATAAATAATAACATATTTACTATGTTTAATCATAATTGTATTTTCACAATAGTAAATAATTTTATTTTTTAATACCATATTTAACTTATCAAAGACCATTGTTCGTACCTTAAATTTCAATAGTTACGTCCTCTAATTCTCAAAGTTCGTCATAAGAATTACTAAAGAAATTATGTAATTAAGATCTAAGATTAATATATAAAAAATACATTAATTCAACTTATTTACATTGAATGCAAAAGGTGATATAATAAGAAAAAATGTTGAAAGGGGGAAGTAAGTTATGACACCAGCTAATTGCTAATATTAATTTAAAATTAATATATATTTTATAATGAGTTTTAATTTGCCTAATTATATTTAGGTTTTATTGTTATGCTCTTTATGGAATAAGGCATTTAGAAGGTAACTTACTTTACTGGAATTCAACATTATAATTTATAAGATATTTCAAAAAAATATTTTGAAATATTAAGCCAGAGTTTTTTGAAAATTTTGGTGCAAGATATATCAGAATAATTAGATGGATTTATTAACGCCATGAATTTTTTGCTTATATCTGATTTTAATAAATTATAGTAGTAATAGAGTATTTCAGACTGTAAGAAGAGATGATCTTCTTATGGTTTTTTTTATTTTCATATTACAATATTTGTGCGGAAAGCCCACTCCTTAAGGTGTGGGATGGATAGCATAGCTTGTGTATAATATATTTGTAAAATACATAAACTATGCTATTATAAATTCATGAAAAATAAATATAGAACAACTAAAACAACTGTATTTTTGATTAATTATAATTTTATATTTTGTCCAAGATATAAAAGAAAAAAATTAATACCTAATGTTGAAGAGAGATTTAAACATATGGTGATATGTGTATGTGAAGAGAGGTGAATATTGTGTCAAGTTATATATTGACATTAAAATTAGATACAGAAATATATCAAGAAGATATATTAGATAAAAGATTAGAAATAGGTAGAAATATTTATAATAGTTGTCTAGGCGAATTATATAAAAGATATAACTATATGAAAGAATCTAAAGAGTATAGAAAAGTAATTAAAATGAAAAAAGGCAAAGAACGTAATAAGGAATTTAACAAATTAAATAAAAATAATGGTTTGACAGAATATTCACTTCATAAATACGTTAAGCTTATACAGAAACATTTTAAAGATAATATAGATAGCTTCACTACACAAAAAATAGCGACAAGATGTTTTAATGCTTTTGGTCAATTAATGCTTCATAAATGTAATAAAGTTTATTTCAAAAAATATGGTGAAATGAATAGTGTTGAGGGTAAATCAAATAAAACTGGACTTAGATTTGTAGATAATAAATTAATATGGAATGGACTTGCGATAGATATAATTATAAATAAAAACGATGAATATGCACATATATCATTATTAAATAAAATTAAATATTGTAGAGTAGTTAGAAAGTTCATTCGAGGCAAATATAAATATTTTATTCAACTAATTTTAGAAGGAATTCCACCTGAAAAATATAATAAAGAAACT
>NZ_BHYK01000043.1 GCF_003865095.1 Clostridium tagluense
GTTTTGCCGCCGACTTCCTTCAGATTCCACGTCACCATGGACACCCTTGTCTTAAGCTATGCACTTGGCACTATTAACCCGTGCTAGGGACTTTCACCCATTAGATTGCGTCCATGCCGGGCGCACATAAAAAAAAGCTAGCAAAGTATTACTTTGCTAGCTTTTTCTGGTGCACACGAGAGGAGTCGAACCTCCGGCCTTCCCCTTAGGAGGGGGACGCTCTATCCTACTGAGCTACGGGTGCATATTTATTCGTACTATATTATAGTATTACACTTTTATAAATATGTCAACCTATGGATGTTTAAAACTTAAATTTTTATGATTCATTTATTATAATGTCTTAATATACCACATTTTATCTTACTTAGCTTTTCCTCAAATAGTAGAAAAATTTATTAAAAATTGAGGGTGTTAATTTATTGTTAGTATTTTAATATATGAAATAGTATATAATGTAGATTATATACTATTAATTGGAGGTGTTTTGATTGAATAACGATATCAAGAATTTTTTCCTAGCCGGCCTTGGATCTGCAGCTTACACTTATGAAAAAGCTACAAGTCTAATAGATGATTTTGTAAAAAAGGGTAAGATAACCTTGGAAGAGGGCAAAGATTTATCTGAAGAACTAAAAAGAACTGTAAAAGAAAAAAAAGATGGAGGTCCCACTTTCAAAAAGGAGCACACGCCGCTTACAAAAGAAGATATGGTTTTACTCCTAAAAGAAATGAACTTTGCAACTAAAGAAGATATTGATAAACTAGATAAAAGGTTAGCACATTTAGAGATAACCCTACCATAAATAAATATTGTAATTAAAATGAAAGTCCTACTATCACTCTAGGGCTTTTCACTTTAACAACATTTCAGAACTACAGGTGATGATTTAAGTGAGGTATAAAATGCGACGAAAATCTGTTAATAGATTTAGAGAAATTGTTAAAGTTCTTGGTTCCTATGGCTTTGGCTATATTGTAGACTATAATTTTAATAAAAAAAATAAACTCCCTGAAAATTTAAGAAAAGCCTTTGAAGAGCTTGGCCCTACTTTTATAAAAATTGGCCAAATACTTAGTACAAGGCCAGATTTGTTATCCCCAGAATATATAGCAGAACTTTCAAAGCTTCAAGATAATGTTGCTCCAGAAAATATTGAAACCATAAACAAAGTATTTTTTGATGAATTTAAAGTATCAACAACTGAGTGTTTTGAAAAATTTAATGAAAAACCACTAGCCTCAGCATCTATCTCTCAAGTACATAAAGCTATATTAAAAGACGGTAGAGAAGTTGTAGTAAAGGTGCAAAGACCAGATATTGCAGAAAAGATGAAACTGGATATCTCTATACTGGTTCGCATAGTAAAGCTTACAAAGGCAAGATTTTCTGATGCACTTATTGATCCAGAAGAAGCCTTACATGAAATACTTTTAATTACGGAGCTTGAACTTGATTTTAATAATGAAGCAAAAAACATAAATACTTTTAAAGCTTTCAATAAGGATGTTGCATTTTTATATGTACCTTACGTAGTTTGCGAATTATGTAGTACCAAGGTTCTAACTATGGAACGAGTTTATGGCTTTAAAGTAGATGATATGAATAAACTCAAAAGCGGTCACTATGATCTTGATGATTTAGGTAAAAAATTAGCTTTGTCTTATTTGAAACAAGTGCTAGAAGATGGTTTTTTTCACGGAGATCCACATCCTGGAAATATTTTTGTATGTGAAGGCAAAATTTGCTTTATCGATTTTGGAATTATGGGAAGTCTCTCAAATTCTATAAAATCTACGCTAAACGATATGATATCTGCAGTTGCTTTTAATGATATAAACAAAATGATTTCTGCTCTTTTATCTATAGGGATAAAAAAAGGATATGTAGATAGAAATAAACTCTATGAGGATTTAGATTATCTTCTTATTAATTACCTTTCAGTATCGCTAAGCAATATCCAAGTTTCAGTTATGCTCTCTGAAATTTTTGATATAGCAAAACAAAACAATATCCGTTTGCCCCGTGATTTAACACTCCTAATACGCGGTCTTGTAATTTTAGAAGGTGTAATTGCAAGTATTGCTCCAGATATAAAAATAATAGATATAGCTATACCTTATGTTAAAGCTAATAGTAAATTTTCACTATTAGCCGATTTAGACCTTAACACTTTGCTTATCCGTTCATATGCATTTATAAAAGACTCCTTTAGACTTCCATCAAAAATCATAGAACTATCTGATAGTCTAATAAGTGGGAGAGCTAAGTTACAACTAGAGCATAAGAACCTAAACACTCCTATAAATGAGTTAAATAAAGGTATAAACAGATTAGTTTTTGGACTTATTATTTCTTCTATGATTATAGGTTCTTCTACAATTTTAAATTCCAATATAGGCCCTAAAATATATAATATATCCCTTATTGGTATAACTGGTTTTGTAACTGCAGCCTTCATGGCCTTTTGGCTATTAATCTCTATAATAAAATCCGGAAAACTATAAACTATAAGAACGAGGTATTTTATGATTAAATATTACAATAGAAAAGAAAACAAATATGAAATCGAAAAGGTAGCTGGTGAAAAATATTTGAATTGGTCTTACTGCTCTCCTGTAGGAATTGGACTAGTTGAGTTATTACTCAAGAAAAAGCTATTTTCAAAATTATATGGTTATTACTGTGACACAAAAATAAGTTGTAAAAAAATTGAGAGTTTTATTGAAGATTTCAATATTGATATGTCATTGTACCAAAAGACGCCTGATCAATATTCCTCTTTTAATGAATTTTTTATAAGAGAATTAAATCCAGATGGTCGAATAATCCCCAGTAATGATAATGCTTTAATTTCGCCTTGTGACGGCAAAATTTCTGCTTATGAGAATATTGACCTAGATGGTTTAGTCCAAATAAAAGGATTTACTTATTCTCTTAAAGAACTAGTGGAAGATAACGAAATATACAATTTATATCATGGTGGTACTTGCTTAATTTTTAGATTGTGCCCCACTGATTATCATAGGTTTCATTTTATTGATAGTGGAGTATGTGGCGAGACAACTAAAATTAAGGGCCATTATTATTCTGTAAATCCTATAGCCTTAAAAAATGTAAAAAAACTATTTTGTCAGAACAAAAGAGAATGGAGTATATTTCACTCAGATAATTTTTCAGATGTTATTTATATGGAGGTTGGCGCTACTTGCGTAGGCTCAATTATTCAAGGTTATACTCCAAATGTGCGAATTACAAAGGGAGAGGAAAAAGGTTATTTCAAATTTGGTGGTTCCACCGTTATCCTATTCTTTAAAAAAGGTGTTGTGAAAATGAATGAAGAAATACTCACCCAAACAAAATTAGGTTTTGAAACTTCTGTAACATTAGGCGAAAAAATAGGACTGAAATAATCTTTCAGTCCTATTTTTATTATATTTTAAATTTTGAGGTTATATCTTTTAATTTTTCCGCACTAATTTTGTTTCCACTAGTAGTGCTTTTTATTTCTTCCATTTTACTTACTATGTCAATGCTCTTGGTGGATATACTAGATATACCCTCTGCACCTTCATTAACAGTACCTGCTACTTGATCTATTGCAGTAGTAACTCCGTTTATGGATATATTCAAATGTTGTGCCGTTTCATTAAATTCTTTCATAAATTTATTGAAATTCTCTGCATCATCCATATATTCTTTTCCCGTACCCATAATAATTTCATAATTTAGAGATACCTCTTCATCCATAAAATTCAACATTCTAGTAGAACTATTCGATAAGTTTTTTACAGAATCATTTACAGCTTTAACTACATTTTGGATGTTAGCTGCTGTAGCTCCAGATTGCTCTGCTAGCTTTCTAACCTCATCTGCTACTACAGCAAAACCTCTCCCTGCTTCTCCTGCTCTGGCCGCTTCAATGGCAGCATTTAATGCTAATAAATTAGTTTGGCTAGTTATATGCAATATAGAGGTTGCTAGTCCATGTATTTCCTCAACTGCTCTTGAACCCGCTATTGCGACTTCTAATTGCTTCTTTACATCACTATAAATCTTATCTGTATCTTTTTTAGATTCCTTAGTAGAAATAGTAATTCCCATTGCCTTTTGAACAATAACTTCTGCTATATTAGATCCTTCTGAAGCTTTCTGGGCTATTGTATTAACCATGCTTTCCATCTCTCCTGAAGTAGCAGTAATTTCCTGCGCTGTAGCTGCTGTTTGTTCCATTCCAGCTGACAAGCTTTCAGTTTCAATAGAGCTTTCTTCTGCTTTCACTTTTAATATATCCGTAAGATCTTCAACGGTAAGAGCATTATTAGTTATATTTTCTGAAGCCTCAATTAAATCAAGTACAACATCTTTTAATGTCTTTCTCATATTAACTATAGCTCTAGATATAATCCCAATTTCATCATTAGTTTTAATTAAATCCTCTATACCCTTGTCCTCACTTAAATCCAATTTAGAAGTTTTATCCACTAGTAGTGTTACCTTTGTTAATGGATTTACTATAATATTCGATACAACCAATCCAATTAATATGGAAAATATACCTATAATTGCTGCTATTATTAAAATGCCCTCTGTCATTTTATTCACTGGTTGTCTAATCTCATTCATATCTCCAGTAACAACCAATGTCCAATTTGTAATTGGAACAATTCCATAAGAGGAGAACTTTTCAATTCCCTCAAAAGTATACTTCTCCGTTCCAGCTACAACCTTTTGTCCCTTTATAACTTTATCCACTATAGCCTTTATAACTACATTTTCAACATCTTTTCCTATCTTTTCTTTAGTTTTGTGGTATAACATTTTGCCTTTTTCATCAACTAAAAAAGCATAGCTTGATTTACTATTAGATACACCTATATTTTTCATATACTTTGAAAAACTCTCCGCATATACAGATACTGCTACGTAACCTAATGGTTGACCATATTTATCCTCAGTTATCACGGGGCTTGTAAAAACCATAACCGCATTTCCTGATATTTCAGATTTCATAGTCTCACTTACAGCTAGTCCACCACTTGCGCTAATGGAATGATAAGTTTGGTCTGCTACATTTTTTCCTATAGCCCCTTTATTACTATCTGATATTATATTCCCATTTACATCAACTAAAAAAACTCTTTCAACATTTGTATTATTAGAAATGTATGCAGAAAACTTGTCATTATTTTCATTAACCACATTTTTATATTGTCCCAATGA
Organism: Clostridium tagluense; assembly: GCF_003865095.1. GTDB lineage: Bacteria > Bacillota > Clostridia > Clostridiales > Clostridiaceae > Clostridium_AD > Clostridium_AD tagluense. Next base: position 5,225 of record NZ_BHYK01000043.1, read on the forward strand.
AATTGCATCAGGTTTACCCTTTAATTTCATAATCTCCATTATCTGCTTAGTATTGCATATGGCCTGTACTTGAGCTTGCTGCTTTTCTATCATAACGGAAATAGTTTCTATTGCTCCTTTATTAACAGACATCATTTCTGCTTTACTTTGATCAAATATTATAGTTGATGACCTTATATAAGTAAAAACAGAGGTTGCCACCATGGATATAATTATTAATGTACCAATAAGAAGTGGTATTTTCTTTTTAATGGAAATACCTTTTTTATTATTGTTTTTTATAGATGTTTTGGATGTTCCACTTTTAAATGATTTTACTGCTTTGTTTTCATTTTTATCATTGTTTGGTAATTCCAAAGAATCTTTCTTAATATTCATACTTTTAATTGTCTTTAACAGTTTAGAAGTTTTATTTTTCTTTTGCAAAATATCTTTACTTTCATGTTTTTTTGTAAAATTCCAATTTTTAAAACTCATAAAGTCCCCCCTAATTCATCTTTAATAAAAACTCTTACAATATTGTATAAATATTTCGAATAATCGAAAAAATATTTCTTCATATATATTAACATAAAATCTGTAATTTGTAATTACATAATATTATATATTTTACTATTATGAGTATAATATATATTATTTTTTCTATATTAGTGTATTTACTTTTTATTTGAATTACAAACTGCTATTTTATATATACCTGACTTCTTCTTATATTTTTAAATGAAGTATTAAGTCATACTTTCTAAGAAAATGGTTAAACTATATAATGCACCTGATATATGTAATGCGATTTTTGTTTTGAAAGGAGCACATAGATATGGATAAAAATAAGTTAGGAAAATCAAAAAATTCAATTAATGAATTAGATGCTAATAAAAGCAATAGTGGCGTTTCAAATACTGAGATGGCTATTATGTATAAGCTGTCCAATATGACTAGTGATATTCGTGATCTTACTTTAGAAGAAAAAGAAATTAAAAAATAAGAAACCCAGTAACCATTATAGTTACTGGGTTTCTTATGTACATTTTAATTTAGCTTCCTTATAGGCATGTATCCGTTTATCGCATACATTTCTCCCGTTTTCTTATCTACACCAATTAAATAATCAGTAGCTGATTGGTCAATCTTATATTCTGTATAAAATAAATAATATTTATCCCCCGCTTGCTCCGCAATTTCATCCGAATAATCAGTCCTCTTTGCTTCAAATACATCACTGTCATCAAAGTTATTAGAAACTAGCTGGTATGCCTTTTCTTGTGTTATTCCGTCTCCAATACTAAAGTTTAGAACAACTTCTTGTTTTAGACTTTTATTGCTTTTAGTATGTACTTTATTATTAACAAGTAATTTATATTTTTCACCAGGTACATACCCCTCTACTGGAGCACTTACTATAATTGTTTTTTTATCCTGTCCTAAACTCAAATTTATATTGCTATTATTACCTTTACTATCTATTACTATAACTCCTTTTTTTGATAAATCATCAAACACAAATTGTTCATTGAAATGAATTGTCCAACATTTATTGTTATCTACAATTTGATTATCTTTGAGCGTTGTTGCCATCGCACTTGTAGATAATAGTAAAAAACTAATAAAAGTTGCAGTCACTAATTTCTTAAGCATATATAATCACCCCTTATTTTGTTAAATATAAACATAAGTATACACTAAATATTTTCATTTTATATTTCGCCACCTTTTTTATTTTCAAAACTCATAGGTTTTCTAATGCGTTTTATAATTGAATCTTGTAATCATATGAGTTCATGCCTCAGAATATTCACCATCAAGCAGGTCAAGTAAGTCTACATCAAGAGCTTCCTGTGGTACCCATAAAATTGGTTCATCGGATACTAAATATGGTTTAGTTTTTAATTGTTATACCTAAACTTTCAGTAGTCGCAATATGACTCGAATCTGTGTATTGAGGTCTATACCATTGCGTATACCAAGTATCTTTAATAGATAACAGTGATGTTAGTTGATTATAATTACAATTTAGATTAATTAATGCTGTATTCTTACTTAGATCTAAGGTTTTTAGCGAATTATTGTCACAATATAACAAAGTTATTGCTGTATTTTTACTTACATCTAAGGTTGTTAGTTTATTATTAGGACACTCTAAAAACCCTAATGCTGTATTCTTACTTAAATCTATGGTTGATAGTGAATTATTTTTGCAACGTAACTCAGTTAATGCTGTGTTTGTATTTAAGGTGGTTAGTTTATTATTAGAACAATCTAACCAAAATAATCCTGTATACTTGCTTACATCTAAGGTTTCTAGTTGATTATTATTACAATGTAATATCCCTAATCCTGGGTTTATAACTAAGGTTGTTAGTTTATTATAGCTACATTCTAAGTATTTAGTTAATGCTGAATTTTTACTTATATCTAGGGTTGTTAATTCATTATGTCTGCAGTCTAACAAAGTTAATGCTATATTCTTACTTACATCTAAGGCTGTTAACTTATTACTAACACAATATAACTCAGTTAATGCTGTGTTTGTATCTATAGTTGTTAGTTTATTATCATTACAATTTAACAGCGTTAGTGCAGTATCCTTACTTACATCTAAGGTTGTTAATTGATTACTACCACAATTTAACTCAGTTAATGCTATATTATTATTTACATTTAAGGTTGTTAGTTTATTAGCACCACATTCTACCAAAGTTAATGCTATGTTCTTACTTAAATCCAAGGTCGTTAATTCATTATTATCACAATTTAACTTAGTTAACGCTGTATTCTTACTTAAATCTAAGGTTGTCAGTTGACTATTGGAACAGGTTAACTTGATTAATGCTGTATTTTTACTTACATCTAAGGTTTTTAGTGGATTAGCACAATCTAACAAAGTTAATTTTGTATTGTTACTTAGATCTAACGTTGTTAGTTTATTATTATAACAACTCAACTCAGTTAATGCTGTATTCTTACTTAGATCTAACATTGTAAGTTTATTACTAGAACAACTTAACCCAGTTAATGCTGTAAAATACTGAATTCCATCTAAACTACTTATATTATAACTATAGGGTCCGCTTAATTCTATTCTAGGCTGGCCACTATTCACGTCTAAGACTTTTATATTTTTCACATCAGAATAAAGTATTGGACTCGGACTAGTCTTTCCTATCAGAGAATATACATAACTCTTAAAATATTTATCAGTAAACTTACTGGTTATATCTGTGCCATCACTAATAGCATTTATTATTCCAGGTTTTTCTAAAGCTACTGATGAATCATTAACAGTTACCATAATTGTTTTAAAAGCTTCATAGGCTCCCGTTGTTTTGCCAGCTATATAATTTCTCCAAGTTGGTGAATTAACTGTGTTTGCGTGTACAATAACCATATAAGTTCCCGCTTCTTTAAATATGTATGATGGAGTTTCTGTATATTCACTGGATGCGCTTGTCCATACTCCAGTTCTTGGATTATATATATGTAATTTATAAAGATATGGCCCTTTAATTCCACCTATATTTTCGATTCCATTGAATTTAAATGCTAAACCATTAGTCTCAACTTTAGGTGCACCATTTGCATATACTCTGATTTCATTATCCTTAGTTACACAATTTAATTCTTCTGCATAGTAAGTATCATAACTTTTTTTATTGCTGCCTGTTGTTCCTTCTCTTTTTACCCAAATTGATAACTTGTATTTTCCTGATTTAAATGCTGGTGTTTCTGGTAATACATACGGAGTTTTAGCATCTACTGCAACGCTATATCCGCTGGTTAATTCATTCCATGTTTTGCCGTCGAAAAGGAATGCTCTGTATTGTACTTTACCTACAAACTTTGATGAAGTTACTGTAAAAGTTTCAGTATCTCCTACTACTAGTGGTGAATGGTCTACTCCAACATAATTTATTATTGGAGTAACTGGATTAACTACTTCAGCTTTTGTTACGACATTGCCTAAAACTCCAGCCATTACAAAAATTGCTGCTATAAATATCATTAGTGTGTTTTTGATTTGTCTCATGTTTTTTTTGCCCCCTAATTTTTTGCGTTCCATTTAACGGTTTTATTAACTATCCCTAATATAATCAGATATTAATTAAGATTATAAGCTCATTTGAAAGTTATTATGAATTGATAGTTTTTTATACCTCATAGTTAAATACGTTATTTTTACAATATAGTTTCACTTTTCCATTTTATTAGTATAATATATGCCTAAAATTACATATTATAAATTCATTTTATATAAAATGGAAATCAGGGAACATGGATGTTACACTAACTTAACACATTATCAAAACTTTGTTACCTCCATTATTATGGCTTATTCATACTTCACAAAACTATAGTTTTCTGCAACACTTATTTCGCAATTTTTACTACGCAGTGTGAAAATTGGACGACGTAAATTGAAAGTACGAACAATGGTCTTTAAAAATTGAATAATATGGTATTAAAAAATAAAAATATTCGCTATTATGGAAATATATCTGTGTATAAATATGTATAATATGCTATAATTTATTTAGAGTTATGTCGAAGTTGTAATTTAAGACGGAGCAAACACTATCCTAACAAATGAGGGGTATAAAATATGAAAAAGAATAAATTATTTGCATTAATAAATTTTTTGAGTATTGTCTTAACATTTTTTATAGGATTTGAAGTTATCAAACTAAAAAATAATTTAATTAATTATATTATACTTGCAATAATAAATGGATGTTTAATGTACTTATGCCAGAAACTATTGGATAATAAAAATTAACTCATAAACTTCTTAATTAACGACTTAACTAAAAAACGAATAATTTATTAAAATACCGTATGATTCATTTCTGAATTTTATGGTATTTTTACGTCGTACTTCAAATATATTTCGACATACCCTTAATAAAATATATTTGCATAAAAAGGAGTAGCGCAATATTATTACGCTACTCCTTTTTATGCTTGCTAAACTTAACTTTACCTAAAAATAAAATTATCATTTTGCTACTAATTCCACCTTAAATTTTTTGCTTAAATAATAAGATATACCTATTCCTATCATATTAAGAATAATATCATTTATATCAAAAAATCCCCTCTTAGTTACTAGTTGAATTAATTCTATTAAAAATGTACCGATTAAAGAATACAGAACAACCTTTTTCAATTCAATATTTTTTAGTAGATATCCTATTGGTAAAAAGAATATAATATTCAATATGTTTTGTAAGAAGGTATCTTTATCCTTAAATCTTATTAGATTAATAGGATTTAAATTTATTGAAACTTCCATGACTTGTCTACCAAATAATAATACAATCATTATTGAAATATATAAAACTACTAGTACCCTAAATGTATTTTTATCTATCTTTTTGTTTCTAAATAACCTTATTATAGAAAATACAAGCATGATCTGCATTATTAAACAAAAAATAAATACTATTATATATACATTGTAATTGCCTGAAAAGAAATATACTATAAGTTCACTTGTAATGTTGAGATTTATATAAAATCCTAAAAATATACTTAAAGCCAAATCTAATAATATCCAATTTTTTTTCATAAAAACTCCTCCATAATTACAATTTATATGTATATTGTATCACATGTTACTAAATTATTTAATGTTTTACATTTTTAAACATAGTGTATACTCGTAACTATATTATACATTTATAACCATATAGCATGATTATAAATGTACAATTCATATTGAATAAAATATTAGGAGGAACTAAAATGAACAAAAATTTTTTTAAGAAAGCTATAAGGCATACTTATGCTACTCGGTTGTTTGAGTTAGGCTAAGATGCAAAGACAGTACAGGAGCTACTAGGGCATGCCAATATATCTATTACCCTAGACACTTACACCCATGTACTGGATAGTATGAAGAAAAAAGCTACACAAAAATTAAATGATTTATATCTATCAATGGGGGTAAAATAACCCTCATTTTTTTATGGATAAAACCTATAAGGGTAAAAACGAGCGGCAAACCTCAATTTCAGGTCAAAATAAAAGCCTTACAAACTAAGTGTTTGTAAGGCTTAAGTGGTGCGTCGGACAGGAGTCGAACCTGCGACCAACTAGAACGGGAACATTGACATTACAGAAAGTTACACAACATTATAACTCTTTATTGGCAATAGTTTTAAGGCTCCAGACCTTTATTTAACGTTATATTAATATATATCTCTTTACCGTAGTTGTGTTTTTAATGTGTTATTAATTAACTTCAGAATATATTCATTTATTTGCCTCATTTTTTAATAATACTAAACAAGTGCTACTCATAATTGTACATACAAATCCTCTACAAATATTTTAAAGCATCATTGCTTTATCATAATTTTTCTATATACTCTTTTGTAATATTTGTTCCGTCTAAGAAATAATATTTTATTTCTCCATTAATCATCCAAAAACTAGCACTAATTTGTTTTAGAACATCCTTTTTTGAAACAATTCCAGGTACTATTATTGTTTCTCCTGTTGATCCAAGAAACAGAATGCTCCATCCATTTATCACACCATTGTAGTACACTTCATCCACTATTTTATACTTTTCTATCTCCATAATTTCTTTATCATTTAATTTTGCAGGAGATATGAATGTATAAATAAAATAATCTTTATTGTTTTTATTAGAATAATCTTTGAAAAGATCTATTGTATTAAATTTCATGAATTCTTCTTTTCTTCCAATAGCATAGATATTTCGCCTTGTTGTAAATATACCACTATTAGGAAATACCGAACGTGCATCTACATATCTACCGAGATTCATTACAGACCGATATGCTCGACCAATCTTAATTTTTCCCATGTATTCACTTACATCTTCATGGATGAACTTTTTATATGTTTCCATTTTGACAAGTGGAAATAAATCCTTAACAATATCATATTCAATATATTTTCCACTGTAATCATTAATAGATATAGCTTGCTTTGATTCATCCCATTCATATTCTTCTACATCTATAATAGATGTAAATTTACAATTCTTTAATGTTACTATATCATCTGATAAAGCAACATGGTTCGAATTTGTTATTTTATGAAAAATTATATATCTTATTATTGTTGAAAATTGTCTCATATCATGGATCTTATAGGAGTATTCTTCGCATTCTATTAGTTGTTTTACAGACAGGGGTTCAATGCTGAATCCATTAATTTCATCAACATAAACTTGAATTTCTTCAGACTTTCTAATCTCCTCAACTAATTCTTTTCCAATCCAATTATATTCTTTAAATATGTATTTCCATATATCCCTTGCGACATCAGAATTAAATTCTATTTGATAATTTATTATATGATCTTTTACTACTTTAAATAATTCAACTGCCACTAATTTTCTTAAATTATTTAGTCCTTGTTCAACAGAAACATCCATATCAGTAATACTACTCCTATCGACTGATAACTGTGGTCTTATTTCTCCAGTAAAGTTTATTAATCCCACCCCTTCTCTGTTCACTTTGTTGAAAAATATTTCTGCAATATCTGGTGCTACTCCTACGTTGATCCCATCGATTAATACTTTAAATCCGGTAGCACATTCATTGTAGCTATAAAATAAATTGAAATCTATTTTTTCTTTCGGCAAAGCGATTTCTGTTTTATATTTAATACCCTCATAGCCTATAGCTACCTCAAGCGTATCTATCCTTTCTTTATTTGCAATGAGTTTATACTCTGTTTCTTTTTTATCCACATTATTATCATAGTTCCTATATGACAAAGTCTCTACCATCTCTTCACCTGGTAAATAATCTTTTAGATTTAATAATAATCTATTCATTGGCATTAATTTATATAATTTTTTATCTTTTAATTTAATATTTACAGAAATATTATCTTGTAAACATACAATAAAGCTTTGTATCAAGTATAATAGATTGTTTTTTATTTCATTTTCATTTCCTTCTCCATTTATTTCCTTATACTTATACTTATTTTCCTCAAACCTTATTATATCGTAATAGCTAATAACAGTATTATTTAATAATATATCATCCTTCAAATATAATTTAATTATTGTTCCATGCTCACTTATTTCATTTTCTTTATCATCAAATTTATTACCATTAACATAGTAAAACTTTTCATTGGGTCCATCTATCATAAATCTTATAAATGTGTTATCACTTTTATGCTTAGTCGCTACATAAATTTTATTTCCTATCATGAAAGATGATAATACACCAATTCCAAATTGCGAAGTTGCCACAAATTTATTTCCGTGTTTAATATTTTCCCTATAAAAATCTTTTGATCTATAATACGAATTACCTATATTCAAATAATATTTATTAATTATATCCAAAGTCATACCCATACCATTATCCAAGCAATACAGAAATTTTTGGGACATACCATCAACCATTTCTTCATCCATTCCAAATTCAATATAACCATTCTCATTAGGATTACAGCTAATCATATTTCTACAAGTATCTAATGAATTTTGGTAAATTTCCCTTAAACACAAAAATCTATCTTTGTATAAATTTGTTCCCATAAGTAATTCCAATATTTTAGACTGATTTAATTTGAAACATAAATCATCAACAGGCTTAAATATATCCTCATCATATTTAACTCCTTTACTATCAACAGTATCAGAAATATTAATCTCATATCTTGATACAAGCTTGCTAAATTCCATATTCTGTTTCATTGCCTTTATCATTTTAGCATAGTTAGATATTTCTTCTTCAATCCATAAAAAATAATCAATAAGACAATAATAAAAACTTGGTACATCACAAAAAGCATCATATTTAATTCTCACTATCCCTCCAGAATTTACAATATTATTTATAACTCCTTGAGATTTAATTTTCCACTGTTTGCGACTTTCAATAGAAGATATCATCTTTTCAGCATACAAGGAATCCGGTGCTCTATCATAGCTAAAATGCAATATATCCCCAATTCTAAGCATCATACACAAAAATTGTGTGTTTACACTTCCATCACCAAAATATGTATCATCAAATTTTAACTTTCTAACGTAATTAAATGATTCACCATGAGATCTACAAATGTATCCCAAAGTCTTAGTAAGTTTTTTCCCGATTTTCACCTCTAATTTATCATCAAACATAATTGACAAGTTATTTACAAGCTTTTCTATACGTATTGAATGGTTTTCTCTTATATATTCATACCTTATTTCATCACTTAATTGTAGGTATGCATTTAAACTAGTCTTAGCTTTATTTAGTTTATGAATATATCCATTTCTGTAATCTTGGTAATCACTTAATTGCTCACTAAGGTCATCAATTAATTCTCCTTCTGTTTTAAATGACAAAATATAATCCTTACAATTATCGAAATTATCATAAATCTGATCTTTATGTGAGATAATATATTCTCTTGCTTCACTTAATTTCATTGGAGGCCTTCCATCGTGTAATAATGGATTATTAACATCATTATGATAAAATTTTTCTTGTCCCTCTGTTAACCTTAATAATTTGCGTTCCCACTTCGGTAGGGCCATAGCTGCATCATGTAAGAATGCAGCTAAATAAATAAAAAATAATTCATATGCACTTAGACCATTTATCATCTCATCTCCTAAAAGAAGTTGAATATTTTCAATTACTCTTTCACTATGAGTATCATCATGTATATCAAATTCAGGTAATTCATTAGTTATCTGTTTAAGGTGTGGTCTTATTTTATTAACAACATCCTCTGCAAGTAAGTATAATTTTTTAGTGGCCTCATTGTCACAATTCTCAGATTTACTCTTTAGGCAATCATTTATTTTCATAGTAAATACCTCATTTCAAATAGTATAGTATATTGACTGTATTGTTTTTCACTTTATAACATAATTATACAATATTATTCATACTATTACAAACAAAGACATTGTAATATTTATAACTATGCTCCTTATAGTATAAAATGAAAATCTAATACTATTTTCAAATTAGGTGCATAAGATAATTTCCTGCCCCTCTTTTTTCCGAATTTAAATCATCTCATGTTAATGTTTAAGTTGCCAAAAACACTTAAGCCGTTCTACACAAGGTAGATATAATGGAATTTACAACAACTATATAAAAAATAGTGAAATAGGAATGTTTAAACTTAAAGATTTAAGAACTATAAATATTCAGCATTATTATAACAAACTGCTTGAACAATCTGGAAAGACTCCTGATACAATTAGATTTATAAACAAAGTTATAAAATGTTCTTTAAATAAATCAAAAAAAGAAAACTACATCAATCAAAATTACTGTGATAATGTAACTCTTCCAAAACTTGTTTCAAAACAAGAAGTTGAAATTTTTACTATTGAAGAACAGAAAAAATTTATATGTTCTTTAGTGGATAATAGGTATAGTTCTTTATATATTTTGGTTTTAGCTACGGGTTTAAGAATGGGAGAAGTGCTCGCCTTAAAATGGTCTGATATTGATTTTAAAAAATGTGTATTGAAAGTACATTCATCTATTAAGCGAGTTAACATACAAGGCAATATAGAAGGTAATAAAACTGAGGTAATAGTACAATAACCAAAAACCAAATACAGTATTCGTGATATTCCAATACCTTCAAATGTAATTAATAAACTTAAATTACATAAGAACATACAAACATTAGAAAAAATCAAAACCGGAATAGCTTATGAGAACAATGAAATAGGTAAATATACTGATGAAAGAAATCTAACTAGAAATTATAGCGGGGTATTAAAGATTATCGGAATACCACATAAGAAATTTCATTCTCTTAGGCATTATGTAGAGTGTTAAGTTATGGTGAGTGTTCGAGTAAAACCTTGTGTTACAAGGAATACATTCTAAAACACTCACCATAATATAAAGTCTTATTTACAGATATTTTTGAACTACCCCTTCAAATTGTAGAAATTTAATCATCAATTCTTATTGTTTCATTCACAATAAGCTTTTTCTATAAATTTATTATAAATAATTATGGTGAGTGAATAGAGGCACAAGCCCCTAAAATAGGCTAATTGGTTTAACCACTCACCATAATACAACACTCTACATAAAAGGCATACTTATGCTACTCGGTTATTTGAGCTAGGCGAAGATGCAAAAACAGTACAGGAACTACTAGGGCATGCAAACATCGCTATTACCCTAGACACTTATACCCATGTATTGGATAGTATGAAGAAAAAAGCTACACAAAAATTAAATGATTTATATCTAACAATGGGGGTAAAATAGCCCTCATTTTTTTATGTGTAAAACCTATAAGGGGCAAAAACGAGGGCAAAAAATTATTTTAGGGCAAAGCTAAAGCCTTACAAACTTAGTGTTTGTAAGGCTTTAGTGGTGCGTCGGACAGGAGTCGAACCTGCGACCAACTGGTTCGTAGCCAGCTACTCTATCCAACTGAGCTACCAACGCATAAACTTCATTACAATACTAACATATTATACGCTAGGAGTAAAGGTTTATTTGCAAAATTCCTTTTATAAATTCATCTCTAAGGATTCCCATAGTAATTACATCCCTATAATCCCCATAGGAAAAACAAGCTTTTCTCTTCTTTCCTTCTTCTAAAAATCCACATTTTTTATAACACTGAATTGCTCTTAAATTAAAATCTAGTACTTCCAGTTCTACTCTATGGGCAGCCATATCCATGAATAAATATTTAAGCAATGCCTTTATAGAGTCTTGTCCATATCCTCTATTCCAGAAGTTTTGACCTATAGCTATACCTAACACGTATACATTCTTACATACACTACTTTCTTTATAAGTTATATATCCTACAACTACACCTTTTTCATTAACAATGCTGACATATTTTTTATCAATATTAACAAATTTATTAAAATTATTTAATATGTCCTCTTTAGATGGAGGTAATATAAAATTACCATCAAGCTTTCTAACCTCTTCATCACACCAAATATCATAAAATATATTCAAATCCCGTCTCTCAACACTTCTCAATAATACTTTATTACCTTTTAGCATATTTTCTCCTTATTAATAATTTTAAATTTATTTATTATTTCAATATTATTATTTAACTATTATAATTATACCTTTTTTTTATCCCTATTTCAATAAATTGTGAATTTTTTTTGTAATTTAATTGGATAATTTTCAAAAAATAAATATAAAAAAACACCTAACAAATGTTAGATGTTTCTGGCGGAGAAGGAGGGATTTGAACCCTCGCACCGGTTACCCGGTCTACACCCTTAGCAGGGGCGCCTCTTCAGCCACTTGAGTACTTCTCCATGGCTTAATTTTATATGCTTATAAAAAAAAATGGAGGAGGAAGTGGGGTTCGAACCCACGGTACGCTCACACGTACGCCAGTTTTCAAGACTGGTGCCTTAAACCAACTCGACCATTCCTCCATGTCCACGACAAGATTTATTATATCAGCATAAATATACTCTGTCAATGTATTTGTTAAAATTTATTTATTTTCACATCTAAAAATAAAAAACACCTAACAAATGTTAGATGTTTTTGGCGGAGAAGGAGGGATTTGAACCCTCGCACCGGTTACCCGGTCTACACCCTTAGCAGGGGCGCCTCTTCAGCCACTTGAGTACTTCTCCACGGCTTAATTTTATATGCTTATAAAAAAAAATGGAGGAGGAAGTGGGGTTCGAACCCACGGTACGCTCACACGTACGCCAGTTTTCAAGACTGGTGCCTTAAACCAACTCGACCATTCCTCCAAATACTAACAACAATATTTATTATATCAGCATAAATATACTCTGTCAACATAATTTTTATTTTTTTACAATTCCCCATGTAAAATCTTCTAATTTATGATAAATAAACAATTTAGGTACCTTTAAAAAATATAATATACATTTTTTAAAGCTACCTAAATTATAAATATTAAAGTTATTTATTTATACTTATTATGGTATGTATTAAATTAACCATTTATTTTGAAATTATATTTTTACCGCCCATATATCTCACTAATGCCTCTGGAATAGTTACTGATCCATCTGCGTTTTGATAATTTTCAAGTACTGCGGCTAATGCCCTTCCTACCGCTACTCCTGATCCATTTAGTGTATGAATATACTTAGGTTTATCTTTTTTATCATCTTTATACCTTATATTTGCACGCCTTGCTTGGTAGTCTTCAAAATTACTACAGCTTGATATTTCAACATACTTATTATAACTTGGCATCCAAACTTCAATATCATATTTAAATGATGCTGTAAATCCTAAATCACCCTTACATATCTTAACTATTCTATAAGGTAGTCCAAGTCCTTGTAATACGGACTCTGCATCTACAAGTAATTTTTCAAGTTCTGCATAAGAATCCTCAGGTTTTGTAAATTTAAGTAATTCTACCTTATTAAATTGGTGTTGTCTTATAAGTCCTCTAGTATCTCTTCCTGCAGATCCTGCTTCTGATCTAAAACACGCACTATAAGCAACATGTCTTATAGGTAAATCCTCACCATTTAATATTTCATCTCTATAAATGTTTGTAACGGGTACTTCAGCTGTAGGTATTAAAAAATAGTCTGTATTAGCCACTTTAAAGGCATCTTCTTCGAATTTAGGTAATTGACCCGTTCCTACCATACTTTGTCTATTAACCATATAAGGAGGCAATATTTCTGTATATCCATTTATATCTACATGACAATCTAAAAAATAACTTATTAGTGCTCTTTCAAGTCTTGCACCCTGGCCTTTATATACTGTAAATCTTGAACCTGTAATCTTTCCACCTCTTTCAAAATCTAAAATATCATTGTCTATTCCTAAATCCCAATGAGCTTTAGTTTCAAAATTGAAGTTTTTGGGCTGTCCCCATCTTCTTACTTCAACATTATCTTCCTCTGTATCACCTTGTGGCACATTTACACTCGGTATATTAGGTATTCTTAGCATAATATTTTTAATTTTTTCATCCACACCAGACAATTCAACATCGAAATTTTTAATTTCATCTGAAAGTTTTTTCATTTGCCCCATAATTTCATCTACATTTTCTCCGCTTTTTTTAAGCTTTGGTATAAGTGCAGATTGAGTGTTTCTTCTATTTTTTAATTCTTCAACCTCCATTAATACATCTCTTCTTCTTTTATCAAGAGCTACAACCTCATCAATTATTGATATATCAAAATTTTCACCTCTATCTGCCATTAATGCTTTTATCTCTTCTGGATTACTTCTTATTCTTTTTAAATCTAACATAAATATTCCTCCTTAAATATATTATTAATTTTTTATTCACAAGTGTTAATTGTAATACTTTAGTTATTTTTGAATATAAAAAAAGAGTCTTCATCCCCATGAAAAAGGGACGAAAGACTCCGCGTTGCCACCCTACTTGATTAAATATAAATATTTAATCCTCTTTAACAAATATAACGGTTATACCGTACTGCTTTTCACAGTCCCTCGAAGGTGGATTCACAAAATAAAAGGTATCAGTTTACACCAAACACTGACTCTCTTAACCTTTATATTTTGTTACTATTCTCATCATAGGTTTTATACATTATTATGTTTTAATTTTATGCTATTATTTTAAGAATAATTTTACATCACACTTTTTACAAAGTCAATATATATATATTTAGTGCAGCCATTACTAAAGCCACTTTACTAATTATTCTCTTCAATGTTAATTACTTAGATATTCTTTGTACAGATAATATCAACTCCAGTATTAAGTATATTCTTACATACTACATCCCCTATTCTTAAAGGTGGGCCTACATGTATTCTACTTAATGCTTTTGAGCATTCAATCCATAACTTCCTATCAATGGGCCTACTAGTTTTTACTGAAACCACATTGCACAAATTAGAACCTTTTACCCTAACTAAAGTTGTTAAAATTGCTTCATTTTCATTTAAATTACAATCAGGTTGTTCTATCAAATAAACTCATCTCCTACATACTATCAAATTCTTTTATTCTATATAGTACAATATTAGAATTTTTTGAGTCCTTAACTATTTCCGTCATTTTCTTATTTGTTTCTCTTGCTAAAATAGAAACAATTTTATTTAAACAATGCGCCCCTTGACAATTTCCAAAGGCAGCACCAGTTCTCCTTTTAACTCCCTCTACTGTTCTTGCACCTAAAGGTCTCCGTATAGCGTCCACTATTTCCCCTTCAGTTACTTTTTCACATGCACATATTATTTTTCCATATTTTTCATCAACGCTAATAATACTTTTTCTTTCTTCATCAGACATTTCTCTAAATTTATAAGACTCTCTTCTCTTATCATTAAAATCTTTTTTAAGATTACATTGCATCTTACTGACTACACTCTCACATACAATATTTGCTATAGCAGGAGTCATTGTTATCTGTCCATAATGTTTTCCTTTAATTTGAATAAGTCCATCATCAATACCACTATCATCGATTACTATAGGTTGATCAAAAAAAGGCCAATCCAAAAACATTTTAACATCCATATTATCTACACCATTTGTTATTTTAGATATTCTATCTACTACTTCATTATAATTAACATTGTCTTTTGTACTAACAGCGGCAACAGTATCTCCCTCAATAGTTGGAAGTGTATAAATGCGCTCACCCTTAGCATTAAACATAAATAATGCATGAGAAAATTTTTGTTTTTCATTGTTATCTAAGAGTATATATTTTAATATTCCTCCATTATTATTTACTTCAAGTTTTTTTTCATTTACTATACTATAATTTTCTGAAGGAGTTGTATTTATTACCATTTTACAAGTAAATTTGTTTTTATTAGTAACAACTCTGAACCCTTTTGATATAGGTTGAATGTCTATTACTTCTTCTTCTAACCTAAATTTTACACCATTATCAAAAGCTACTTCACCATAAGCCAGCGCTAAGTCAAATGGGCAAATTACACCTGTATTTTTAGAATATAGTCCTTTTTCTATATGAACGTTTAAATTCGGTTCCATTTCATATATATATTTAGGTTCTAAAATTAACACATCCTTGGTACCTCTATCTATTGCTCTATTATATGTTTTTTCAATTATGGCAGCTTCTTCATCGGTTTGGGCAATTATTAATGAGCCACATCTTTTAAAAGGAACATTAAATTTAGCAGTTATAGTATCCATCATTTTATTTCCCATACGTTCAAGCCTAGCAGTTAAAGTATCTTCACTTTCAACGCCATCATATATCATAGCAGTATTTATTAATGCTACATCATCAGCTATATCATAATCTTTCTCAATTACAGCTATATTAAGATTATATTTTGAGATTTCATAAGCCACAGCGCAACCTATAATACCTCCACCCAAAATAAGTACATCATAATCCATTGTAACCCTCCACTATAAAACAAAAGTTTTTTTACTTATGCTTTATTATTATATCCTTCTTTAAAAAAAGAGGCACGATTTGTGCAAGAAAATTAAAAGCTAGCCTTATAATCAAAAAACATTTGTTTTAAACTGTCTTTATTTATAGGCTTATTTAAAACAAAATCAACATTATCCATTTCTTGATCGTCAAAAGAGCCCACCCAACCTGTCATAAGACAAAAATATATATGCTTATTTATCTCTTTAATTTTTTGCGCCACTTGTAATCCATTAATAATTGGCATAGTAAAATCACAAACTATTATATCATATTTTCTTCTATTTAACTCTGAATCTAAATCTTCACATCCACAGGTTTTTATTTTACATTTTGCAATTGACTTTATCATACTAGCAACAACATTTCTTACTTGCTCTTGATCATCAATAATTAGAACATTCCCCTGAAACTCTATTACATTCCTTGATATTTCATCATAATTTTTAACCATGTTTTCACATATAGGTAGTTTAACAATAAAAGAGGTTCCTACATTTTCTTCGCTTTCAATTTTCATGCTTCCACTATGTGAAAGTATTATATTATAAGAAATACTTAATCCAAGCCCTGAACCATTATTACCTTTGGTTGTGAAGAATGGTTCAAATATCCGCTTTTGAATATCTATATTCATTCCCATTCCATTATCTCTTATTTCTATAATAACTCTATTATCTTTGTTTTTTGTAATAACCTCAATTGTGCCACCTTTTGGCATAGCATCTACGGCATTTGTTATTATATTTATAAATACCTCTCTTATTTCTGTTATATTTCCTTTTACTATTTCATTAGATTTTAATGATTTGATTATGTTTATTTTTATGCCTTTAAAAACACTTTCAGTTAGCCACTTACTTTTAGTTAAGTCTATTGCATCTTTTATTGCACCATCTATACTAAATGTCTGAAAATCATCATCATTATATTTCTTTGTTAATTTTTTAACTTTATTAGTTATATTCATTCCATCATAAGCACAAATTTCGATAACACTAAGTAATTTTAAATTTTCTTTTTCCTGAACTGTATCCTTTAAAAGTTGAACAGATCCTAAAATTGGCGTAAGTATATTATTAATGTCATGAGTTATTCCTGCAGCCATTTCACCCATAGCTTTTAGTTTTTCGTTTTGTATTAGTCTATTTTGCATATCACAAAATCTTTTTTGTTCTTGAATTAAATAAAAAGCTGTTTTACATATTGATTTTAAGTGTTCTATATTATTTTTAGAAAGCTCTCTATTATTTTCATATCTGCCTATCCATATTACTCCTTTAGCGATATCATAATATTCTACAGCAATAGCCATATAGCTTACTATGCCCATTAATTTGAATTTATCTGCTAATTTTGAATCCACTACTTCACTTAAATTCAATAATATATCTACATTATCCCTGGATATAATTTGATTGGATTTATTAATATACTTAATTATTTCTGCGTCATTAACTAAGTAGTACTTATGCTTCTTACTTATTCCATAATAGCTATCCATAGCTATTATATTTTCTTGTTCTTTAAGCGAACTGCTTAAAATACAAAAATCCACATCACATACGTCCTTAATTTTACTCATTATAATTTTTTTGAATTCATTTTCATCCGTACTTTTAGGTATATTAGAAAAAACATCATTAAATAAAACTAAATTTTTATTTTGATATTTTAACTGTGAATTAGACTGAAGCATCCATATTGCTTTTTCTATTTCATCTTTGCTTCTAAATTCCATTTCTTTATTTCTGTCTATAATAATTAATTTTTCAAATAAATCAGTAAATCTATATAACCTATTAAAGCTGTAACCACTATTTTCAATATAAACCATATTAGAAACATTATCTTTTGAACACTCTATTATTTTTTCAACACATTTAATTACAGTTTCTAATTTATAAGCTCTTTTAATTACATTTTTAAAATCCCATATTATCTTCAATTTTTGTTTAGAGGCAGAAATAATATCTATAATGTCTATAAATTCTTTATATTCATAATGAAATGCAGTAATATTATATGTTTTTATTTTGAAATTACCTATATTTATATTATACCTTATGAATTCTTCATCGCTGTTAAAATTCTTTCCAATATTTTTATAGAATATATCATCTGTAAAAAATATAATTTTTTCTCCGTTTATAAGAGCATCATAAATGTATTTTTTTATTATCTTAGGTAAATTATTTATATTCAAAACATCTGTACCTATACATAATGAACTTTTACCATCTTTATACAAATCATTGTTTATATATTTCATAATATACCCCTCATACTCCCATACTCTCGTATACATAATTATATTCGACATTTTATTTCAAATTCCTTTGTTTTATACTTTATCCGTTCTATTCTATTCATTTTTATATAAATTAAGTGAAATTATAACATAAAAATAAGGGCATATAAGTATATATGCCCTAAGTTATCATTTTATGCTGATACAATGTAATATAAATCACTTATAAAACACATAAATTTTTTAATATAGTTACATTATGTTAAATAAATTTAGATATATTTTACTTACTTATTTTATCTAATATATCACCTAATTGTTTTATAAATGTACCATATTCAGTCCAATTTCCCTTCTTTTGAGATTCTATTGCCTTGTTATATAAATCTTTAGCAATTTTTATATTTTCTAATACTTTTGTATCTACATTTGAATTAACTCCAACTTTTGACGCATTATTTTTATCAGTATAATCAAATATCTGCTGGAGTGCTGACTCTATGTTATTAGCTAAAATTATTTTACCACCATAAGACACTACAATTTTTTTCATCTCTGGGATACTTTTTTCACCTTTAGCCCTCAAATACATAGGTTCTATATAAAGTAGTGAATTTTTAATTGGTATAATTGTAGTTTCTCCAAATTGAACTTCTGAACCTTGGGTATTCCAAAGTGATAGTTCTTTCGATATTATTGTGTCCTGATTCATCCTTTGTTTAAATAGTACTGGGCTATATACTGTTTCCTTTGGTGGAAATTTATATAAAACCATTTTTCCGTAATTATCAGCATCCATCCTTGCTCCCAGTAAAGCTACCATGTTGTCTCTGCCTTTTGTGTTGAAATATTCAAGTAAAACCATTTCTTCTTTGTTTTCCTTTGGTAATTTCATTATTAGGTAAGAGGCCTCATTTTTCTCTTTTTTACCCTCAACCTTCACTTGGTTAGTTGCTATAGACCATACATCATCTCCATTATAAAATACTCCTGGATCTGTTACGTGGTATCTTCCGAGTACATTAGATTGTAAATTATATATGTCTTCTGGATATCTAAAGTGTTCTTTTATGCCACTAGGAATTGACTCTGAATCCGAAAATAGTTTTGGAAATATATTGGAATAAGCATTTGCTATAGGATCGTTTTTATCAACTATATAAAATTTAGGGGTTCCATCTACTGCATCAATAACAACCTTAATTGAGTTTCTAATATAATTCACTCCACTCTCTGGCTGTGAAAAAGGATATTTATTAGAAGTTGTATATGCATCTATAACCCAATATAATCTCCCTTCATTTATTACAGTGTATGGATCGCTATCATATGTTAAAAATGGAGCAATTTTATTTACTCTTTCAACTATATTTCTATTAATTAATATTTTACTATTAGAGGTTATATCGTTAGACAATAAAAACTTAGTGCTTTTTTTATTTATAGCAAACAAAATTCTATTTGCCATATTCATCTCTATACCAGCCTTCCCCCCATAGTTGTTCATTTGGTTTTCTCCGCCTTTAGGGTAATCTAACTCTCCCATCTTTGTATTTACTACACTATAATCATTGGTGCTTTCACCAAAATATATTCTAGGATTATCTAATTTTAAACCTGTTTTATTTTCTAAGGGGATATTATTAATAACAAAATCCGGTTGTCCCTCACTTGTTACGGAATTCACTTTACTCATAACCACTCCATATCCATGAGTATAGACTAAATGTCTATTTTGCCAAGTGTTTGCATTATCTTTTAGTGAGTTTAAATTAATTTCTCTTGGTGCAATAAACACTTGAGTGTACTTTCCATTGATATTATATCTATCTATATCTATATCATTAAAACCATAATAAAATCTCATATATTGAAATTGATTATAAAACTCTAGCGCTGGTTTAAAAGAATTGATTTTTATATTATCAATAGTATCTTTATTTGAATTAATATCCTCTTTAGTTAAATCATTTTTTATTTCAAAAGGCACTTCTTTTATGTTATCAATGTTAAAAGCTTTTCTTGTATTATCTATATTATATTGAATATATGGTTTTTCCAAAGTTTTTTCATTTGACTGAACCGCAAATTTCTGAACTCCAGTTGATGCTAAATTTTCTCCAAATATTAGTAGGGCAATCACGATAATAGATATAACCATTGGTTTTGATTTATGTGATATAAGGCTTATAAACGTAATTATGGCTGCGATAAAAGATGCTACTGCTATTATTTGATAAAACCTTAATGTTACATGTACATCTGTATAGCTTGCTCCAAAAACTATTCCTCTTGGCGAATATACTAATTGCCATGCTTTTATTATATATCCCAAAGATAGCATCAATAATATTAGTGAAGATACTATAGCAAGTTGTCTTCCTGCAAATTTAGTTATTCCGTTATTAAAGTTTTTAAATCTAGAAAATGTACTTCCTTTATTGATGCTTAATATATGATCCTTTGCATTTAGTATAAGATATGTTACTACCGTAATGATTACAATCACGCCTAGCAAAATTACGAACATTTGATATAATGATTCAATTAATGGAAGTTTAAAAATAAAAAAAGAAATATCTTTTTTAAATAATGGATCTAAGGTGTTAAAACTTGTAGCATTTGAAAACTGAAGTATTTTATACCAATAGTTAGATGAAAAGCTTATGGATATTATACAAGAAATTATAATGTTTATTAAAATACTGATTTTATATTCCAATTTTTCTTTGTTCTTATTTACTTCAACAACTTTTTTGAATCTTAAAATACTAACTTTAAAAGCTTTATAATATGTCCATATTGCAATATAAGACACTATGAATACTGGAACCATTATTTTTAAAATCCATGTTAATTTAGTAAAGTATACTGATAAATATCCTACTTCCCTAAACCACTGTATATTTATAGCTAAATTAACTATATTACCTAAAAAAGCTATTATTATTAATATAATTCCTATTATGATAGCTATAGTCATGTTTTTTTTCATAACAATCACCTCTTATCTAATTTTGATAATAATTTACCTAAATTTGAATATTTAGTTTCAATTGCACCTACTGGGCATAATTCCTGACAGCAAAAACATCTTATACATTGATTCATGTTCCATTTAGGATTTGATATGTGTCCTTGTGTTACCATATCAATTGCCGATGGTTTCTCTGGGCAAACCTCCTTGCACCTTCCACACCCTATACATTTATCTATTATAAGTGTTGGATTTGGAGCTATCATTCCTCTTAGAAAATTAGTTACTTTTGGATTTATAAAATAGAAATTACCTCCTTTTCTACAAAGTTTAAAATTTTTAGCTTTCATAGATTCCAATTTTTCACCAAGTATATTTATATCCCCCGGAAGCACTACTCCCCATTTGCTATCATAGGCCTCTTTTAAAACAGGTGTATCTAGAGGGTTGTCATAACCTATAAGTCTAACAGCAGTAGAATCTACCGCAGTTAAAGACTTTCCCATAATCAAAGTATTCATCTTATATGGATTTCCACTTTTGGGCCCATTACCTTCCATAGCTATTATGCCGTCTAAAATAGCAAAATTAGTTCCAACAGCAGTATTCAAATCTAGTAGCATCTTACAAAAATTATTTGCATCAGGCATTCTTGTATGCCAAGTTGCCTTTTGTGTTCCTGGTATACAGCCGAACTGATTTTTTACAGCACCAGTATAATATGCCATAGCATGTGTTTTAAGCTTTGGTAATGATATTACAACGTCTGCCTCAAAAGCTGCTTTAGCTATATCCCAAGATTTACATAAAATAGAATTATCTAATTTAACATGCACTGATTGTTTAAAGTCTTCAAATTTAACTCCATATCTATTCGCAACTTCCATAAGTCCACAACGCTCTGCTGCTTTTCTTGAATCTCCAAAGCCAGGTGAATCACCAAAGCTAATATCATTAGAATATTCCATAATAATTCTAATAACTGCTTCAAAAACGACATAATGAGTTACTACCGGTGATTCTTTATTCTCAATACTTAACATATTAGGCTTTAAAAGCACCTTACTATCCTTTGGTATTAATTTTCTTAAAAAATCATTTCCACCCAGTAGTTCAAAGCCTTGTCGCAGTTTTTTTTCTACTAAATCAACATCATATTCCATACATTTTAAAAGCGCAACATTTTCCATTAGTTTCACTCCTTTGTGATTAATTTAAATTATATTATCTAAAGGTACACTAATCAGAAATCAAATAATTTTTATTTTTTAGCTCTTTTATAATACTTTCTATAATTTCCTCATTATCGGCTCTTATAGTATGCAAATGTACTCCTTTAGTTAGCGCAGATAAGGGCTGTGCATTAAACTCTTTAAATTTCTTTGTAAATCTTTCAATATCCATTAATGTTTTTATCATAAGCATTGCTCTTATTTCACCATATAAAGAGTGTTCTACGGTTACATCCTCTACTATTCCACCAAACTTAACAATGCATTCAAGCTCATTATATATGTCATCTCGGCTATGCGCCACAGCTATTACTCTTTTCACATAATTACTTTCTTCATTGGGTATTAAATACCCTTCCGGAGTTGCAATTATATTTACTCCCTCTGCTCTTGTAATTGCAATATCTTTTACTATAACTTGTCTTGTAACGCCTAATTCCTCTGCTAAAAACTGACCTTTATATGTAGCATTATTTTTAATTAATAAATTTTTAATATATTCTCTTCTTTGCTTTGAATTCATTTTCCCCTCCTATTTTTTGTATTAATTACATTCTATCACTTTTTATATATTTTAGAAATAATTTCTTATAGTACTAAATTATACCACTAAATTATGGTAATAAAAAAGAAACTATTCACTAGCTTCTTAATTTCTATCATCACATTCTTTTAATAAGTTTAATTCTATATCTTGCGTTATATTATTGTTATGATGATTTTTCACTAAAAACAAAAACCTATCATCATAACCATATTTTCTTAATAAATTATATCCTATATCTCCATGATTATAGTACATATTAACATTTTTACTCTTCTTATGTAATTTAATTTTTCCATTTGTTATATTATCTACTATAACCATTATAGATTTGTCTATTGGATTCATATTACTATATATTTTACCTATATCATGTAACAGCGCAACTTTTATCAAGTTTCCTGATTGTAATACTCTTTGATTACAAGTTGATTTTACATCTCTAGCTACATTTATAGAGTGTTTTTGCTCATGAGTAGGTAATTGATGGAATAATTGCAATTCATAAGTTTCTAAATGCATTTTAAGAAAATCTATATCTTCATCATTAATCTTAGAAACCATTGACCAGTAAAACTGCTTTAATCTATATAGCGACATCATCAAACCCCTTTCACAAATAAATTATATTATTACTGTTATATTGTAATACTTTTTTTGTTATAAATCTATAAAAAATTAAATTTCAGATTAATTTTAAACAAAATAAAAAACAGTCCATATTGGACTGTTTTTTTGGTGGAGATAAAGGGAATCGAACCCTTGACCCCCTGCGTGCAAGGCAGGTGCTCTCCCAGCTGAGCTATATCCCCGTATGGTGGACCTTCAGGGATTCGAACCCCGGACCGACCGGTTATGAGCCGGTAGCTCTAACCAACTGAGCTAAAGATCCATACATGACCTGGCGATGACTTACTCTCCCACAAGGTTGCCCCTGCAGTACCATTAGCGCATTGAAGCTTAACCTACCTGTTCGGTATGGGAAGGGGTGTTACCTTCATGCCATAATCACCAGATTTATAAGGTATAATCCTTACATTAAGAGTATATCAAGTTATTACTAACTTGTCAATACACTTTATGAGATATTCTCTCAAAATTGCACAGTGAATTTATCTTCTCGCTTTCGCTTGAAGCTTACGCTTTATATATATTAAGGTCAAGCCCTCGACTTATTAGTATTAGTCAGCTGAACATGTTACCATGCTTACACCTCTAACCTATCAACCTGGTGTTCTTCCAGGAGTCTTACTAACACCGTG
>NZ_BHYK01000044.1 GCF_003865095.1 Clostridium tagluense
CTTTGCCTAAGACTTCCTTCAGTTCACACCTCACGGTGGATACCTTGTCTTCAGCTAGTGGTTGGTAACTACAGACCCCCACAGTGGACTTTCACCACCTAGTTAATTGCCATGCCTGGCACACTGAAAAAATAACGTCCTATGGGTTACCATCGGACGTTGTTTGATTGTCTAAATTTTGAACAATCAGCATTCTAATATTTTTTTCAAATCAAATATAATATTCAATAGGTCAAATTAAATCATAAACTATACATTTATTAATGGACCATCAATTTTTCGCAGCAAATCCACAGTTCTCTTATAGCTATCTTTACATGTAAGCTCAGGGAACCAGATGGCAATTTCACGTTCTGCACTTTCATGGCTATCGGAGGCATGAACTAAATTATGAGTTTTATCTAGTGTAAATTCCCCTCTTATGCTTGCTAGTTCTGCTTTTACAGGATCTTTATCTCCATTAATTTTACGTACCACATCAATAGCTTTTTCACCCTTTAAAATCATTGCGCACAGTTTGCCTTCAGTAATATAATTTATTAATTCCTCAAAATATTCTCTTCCCTCATGTTCCCTATAATGCTCTTTAGCATCGTCCGTTGTGGCAGTAATCAATTTTAATCCCACAATTTCTAGTGATTTCTCTTCATAATGATTAAGAATTTTTCCAATTAGTCCACGTTTAACTCCATCAGGTTTAATTAAAACTAAGGTTCTTTCCATTTAAATTCACATCCCTGTTTTGTATTAACTATAAAATAAATTATATCCTAATTATTAGAAATAATACACATGCACCTATAAAGAATACTATGTATATTTTTCTTTATACAGCATTCTTAATGGAGAAGTTTTATCATCGTTATATAAATCATAGTCAGAAATATTCTTAATAGTGAAAGGTTTGAAATTTTTCAAATCAAGAAATGGGCATTTCCCACCATTATCTGCCCATTTATAGAATGCACACTCCTTAAAACAGTCTATCTCTTCTTCCATAGTTGTTAGAAAAGGACACTGTAACATCTTATCACCCCACTCCCATAATTTGTTACTCTAGTAACATTGTCACCGTGGTAACATTATAAGACATTTTAACAATAAATTGAAGTGTTTTTTGAAAAAATTCACAATAATCATAAAATACTGAAATCTAGACCTAATTATTTATACCATCCTTTTATAAAAGCAGGTCACTTTCCTTCTGAAATGTCGTTAAATCATCACCTGCGGTGCTGCAATATTAACGACTTCAGAAGGAAATTTAGACTCCTACTTACAAAAATAGGTCACTTTCCTTCTGAAATGTCGTTAAAACCCGAAATCCTCACCAATTACAACTACTGTAATATCCGTTCTCATAGGCTTCCTTTTAATTACAGAGTAAATCCTACAGGCTCTAGTATCCGCTCTACAATCACTACAAACTCCAGTTTTAGTACAAGGATTAGGCATATTTAATCTTTTACAATTCATTGGTGCTGCAATTTGTTCTAGTCTTTCAAAAGCAGAATCTTCATTTTTGCAAATTTTATTACCCCCCACTACAACAATGACTTTTTTAGGTCCAAAGCTCATTGCTGCCACTCTATTCCCTACTCCATCAATGTTTACAAGTTCTCCCTCTAAAGTTACAGCATTAGAACTACATAAAAAAACATCTGAAAGTAGCTCTGCCCTCATAGTTTCCATTTTATCTTCTGATGATAAAGTTGGATCACCATGATCTAATACATGTCCTCCCAATGATTTTACCTTTTCTTGTATCCCAAGTTTTTTTATAGTCATGGATCCTCCAAAACCTACTCGGTCTCCCTTATGTACATTTTTCATTATGAATTCTGAAGCTTCCTCACCACTTTTGCAATAAAGCGCTGAAAACCCATTTTTTTTAAGAACCTCCACTACTTTTAATCCTATGGTCTCATTGTGCCAATTATAAATTTCTTTCATTTTTTTCCCTCTTTTCAAAATAATTTGTATTAATTATGTATTTATTATACCTCGTGAACTTTGAAATTAGTAAAGCTTGTTCAAATTCATTTTATAAACACATTAGATGGAATTTATATTACTGAAATATTGCATATAAAATATATCAATGCTATAATTGTAAATAGTAGAGGTTGTTAAATCAAGTACTAACTTATAAGTGCCTTAGTATCCTAAAGCGCTTAGTATCTTAATGTACTTACTGTTCTAATAGCAGTTATCCTATCCAGCGTAAAATTAGGAGGTAATCATGGGAGATAAACCAATGAAAATAAATAATAAAGAATATAGTTGTGCCATAGAGTTAACACTGGATATTATAGGTGGAAAATGGAAGCCAATTATTCTTTGGAAATTAGCCAAAAATGACGTATTAAGATTTAGCGAATTAAAACGGTCAATGGGCATAATAACACAAAAAATGCTAACCCAACAGCTTAGAGAATTGGAAGCATACGAAATGGTTCATAGAAAAGTATATGCAGAAGTTCCTCCTAAAGTAGAATACTCTTTAACGAAACAAGGCAAAAGTGTAATGCCTATATTAGATGTTATGTGTAAATGGGGAACAGATTATTTTGAAAGCGTTGTCTCAGACAATGAAGAATAATTTTTTATAAAAAAGAGTGGATTTCCACTCTTTTTTTTGATTACTTAAATTATACATGTTGGAAATATTATATATTAAGTATATGAAATAAACATATGTTTTAACTTTTAGGGCACATTAATTATATAAAATGCGATTTTATAATCATTTTAGCAATTATATTTCTAAAAGGAGTGGTTTTTTTGAATATAACAAATATTTCTTTAGCCTATATATTTTTTGGGATTTCTATAATAGCCTTTGTCTTTTTCTTATATTACAAATTTCTAGTAATTAATACAGGTACTAAAAGTAAAAGACGAGATAAAATTATTGGCTCCATGAAAGACCCTGACAATTGGAGACATAGAAATAATATTATGGCTTTTATTTCTCTTTTTTGGGCTTTTATCTCCCAAGCTGCTTTTATCTATCTAAAATTTTTCAATAAATCAGGATTAATTTCAATTATATATGTTTTTGTGTATTTAGCAGTTATTGTGTTAAGCGTTTCATTATTCCTTAAGAAGAATAAGCTTGTGGGGAGTAAATAGTTCCTTCTATTAAAAAGAGCTGTAACAAAATAGAAATTATTTTCTATTTTGTTACAGCTCTTTTTGTAAATTATCTACAGTGTTAATTTAAATATTGTTACTATTTTGCAAAACATCAATAAAGCTTTTAATAATCTGCGCTGTGAACCCCCATATTATATAGTCATTATACTCATAAAAATACTCATCCATATACCCTTTTCTAAAATTATAATCTTTCCCTCCATTTATTAAATGGAAAGGAAAACCTTCTTGATTTACAGGTCCTATTTCCATTTTATAAAGCAGTGGCTCATGGTCTAAAAAGAATTTTAATGGAACTTTAAATATGTGACTCACTTCATCAACGCTTGGGTTTATTTCTCCATATTTTAGTTCTCCTACAAATGCATGCATTATATTTCCATAGGGGCTTATATAATAATCCATATCTCCTATAACTTCAATTTGATCTCTTTCTAAATTTAGTTCTTCCATGGTTTCTCTTATAGAAGTTTCCCTTGGATTTTCATCTTCTTCAACTTTACCACCAGGCAGGCATACATCTCCTGGCTGACTCCTTAATTTAAGCGCGCGCACTTCAAATATCACAGATAATTGGCCCAACTCCTCTGTAAGTAGTATCATAACTGCACTTTCCTTAAATTCCCCTATTGGCTTAGAATTTCTACCTTTAAATATTTGTTCTAGCTTATTTATCATGTTAATCACCACCAATTTATATTCAAATTAATAATATCACACAAGTCTATTAAAAACATTTGTTTTGTTAAAAATATGATTACAAGCTAATAAATTAGTGTACTATAATGATGGGTTCAAGCATTGTGAACATTTTTTAATATTTACATAACATTAAAAAAATGTTAAAATTTACACAACATCAAATTGTGACATATTGCAACTGTTGCATATATTTTTGTTTTTTACAGAGGGGGACTAAAAATTGAAAAGAATATCCACATTGTTCGATCCCTATAGAGGGCTACCAAAAGAGATATATGTGCTTTTTATTTCAAAAATTATAAATGCTATGGGATGTTTTGTCATGCCATTACTCACCCTTATTCTCACAGAGAAAATTGGCCTATCTATGAGTGTGTCAGGAGCTTACATTAGTATAGCAGGATTAATATCTATGCCCGCAGCTATACTTGGTGGTAAATTAACTGATGTTATTGGAAGGAAAAAGGTCATTATTATATTTGATTTTTTATCTGCCATGTTATATATTGTTTGTGGATTTATGAATCCATCTATAAATATGATTTACGTGTTGATGCTTGCAGCTATGAGTATGTTTGTAGCTGGTCCGGCTCACGATGCTCTTATTGCAGATTTAACTACACCTGAAAATAGGGATGGTGCTTATGCATTATCCTATATGGGGTGGAATATTGGATTCGCCATAGGCCCCATTATTGGTGGCCTTCTCTATGAAAATTATTTACCGCTTGTATTTATAGGAGATGCGGTAACCGCACTTATATCCCTTAGTTTAATATTTGTTTTCATTAAAGAAACTATACATCTTACAAAACAGGAGATTACAGTGGAAGATAGGCATTTAGAATCCAGAGAAGAAGGCTCAATAATATCAGTACTATTAAAGAGACCCATACTCATATATTTTGCATTATGTACTTTAGGGTACAATTTTGTTTATTCCCAGTGGTCTTTTATGATGCCAATACATTCAGCGCAAAATTTTCTAAACCTAGGAGCCAAATACTATGGTTTAATGGCTGGTTTTAATGGATTAATAGTTATGCTTTTTACTCCGCTTATAACTAAACTGTCACAAAACACGAAACACATTAGAAAAATGATCTATGGAGGCCTTTTATATGCATTTGGTTTTGGGATGTTAGGCATATTAAATACACTACCTTTCTTCTTTGCATCTGTCTTCATATTTACTTTGGGAGAAATTATTTTATCAATAAGCGTTACACCATTTATTGCAAATCATACACCTATGTCACATAGAGGTAGAATGAATGCCGTTCTTCCCATAATCTTTGGACTAGGCTATACTTTAGGGCCCATAACTATGGGCAAAGCCTTAGGATATATTAGCATAGAATCAGCATGGTTGGTTTTAGGGCTGGTAGCATTTATATCAACAATCTTTATGTGTATGCTTGAAAAATACGATGAAAACCAAAAGAAAAAGAAAAAATTTTTTTCACTGTAGTCGACTAAACGTAAAATTTCATGTTCTTTTAAAATTAATAGCGGTTTTTCTTAGATTATGCTAGCAATATATACTTTTCGTTATAGCATAATATAAGAAAAACCTCTTAGTTTAAAATAATACTATACCTAAGTCGTTAAACAATGTACCTTGTTCTTAATAACCTAAAATGATATACTTATTCTGTATTTATCAGTAGATAAATATAAAATTCAATATAAATGGAGAGATGAAAATTGAAAAGAAGAAATCGACTTTTATTATTTGCACTAGTATTTACACTAGCCTTTTCTACAACTGCTTTTGCTGCCGTTAAACCTCTTGAATTAATTGGTAAAGCTGCTATTTCTGTAGATATAGATACTAATGAAATTATTTACACCAAAAACATTGATAATAAGATGTATCCAGCAAGCATTACAAAGCTTATTACAGCCTTGATACTTGCTGAAAATAAGAAGTCAACTGACAATTTGACCTATACAAAAACTGCAAAGGAGCAGCCAGCTTTCTCTTATAACCTAAATGTTCATCCTGTAGCAATAGGTGATACTATGTCAGCTGATAACGTAATGGATGGTCTGCTTCTTTATTCTGGAAATGATATTGCATATATGATTGCAGATAACGTTGGTGGAAATTCAGCGGATTTTGCTAAGATGATGAATGCCAAAGCGGCTGCACTAGGGATGAAGGGCTCTCATTTTATCACTCCAAATGGCTTAGATGATATAAATGATCAACATTTTACAACACCTTATGACCTAACTATTTTAGGTAGAGCTGCTTATAAAAATGAATGGGTAAAAAAATCCATGGCTAAAAAAACAAGCTCAATAAAATCTGCTAAAGGCCCTTCTGCTATTGTTGCAAATAGAAACAAACTTCTTGGGGTAGATGGTAATATAGGTGGTAAAACCGGATATACACTAAAGGCTGGAAGATGCTTAATTTCTGTATATGAACGGAATGGTCGCCATATCTTAGGCGTTGTTATGAATTCTGAGAATGATGCAAAAGATACAAAAGTCTTTGAAGATATGCAAAACCTAATCGACTTTAGTTATGCCTCTAAAAAAGAAGTACTACATCAAAAAAACACTGCTGTAAAAACAATTTCTGTGCACTATAAGGTTATTCCATTCATAGGACCAGAAAGAACAGTTAATATTCCATTAGAGTCAAAAGAAGATGTGACTTTTTATAATAATGATATAAAACCACAAACTATTATTAAAGCTGATAGCATAAATGCATGGAAGCTTAATAAAGAGACTTCTGTTGGAACTTTAGAATTTAAACAAAGAGATGCTCAAAAGAGCTATAAATTATATCCAACGATTTCAAAATCTACCCTTATTAAAGACAATATAATAATCTACACTATAGTTACCATTCTATTAGTTGTGGTTTTAGGTTTAATTGTGCTATTAATTTCCTCTATCGGCAAGCGTAAAAATCGTCACAGTAGACGAATGGATTTTAAAAGGAGATAAGCAATGAATAAGGATTTCCAAGAATATACAGAGATTGCAGAATTACTAAAGGCTCTTGCTCATCCTGTAAGAATCTGTATTATAAGAGGGCTTATGAAAAAGGGTAGTTGCAATGTTAGCTATATGCAGGATTGCCTAAATATTCCTCAATCCACCATTTCTCAACACCTTCAAAAGCTAAAAGCTTTAGGAATTATCCAAGGTGAAAGAAATGGCTTGCAAATTAATTATAAAATCTGTAATGAAACCATTGTAGACATAGTAAATGTAATGTTTCCTGATGAAGATTAATTTAAATTTATAAAAAGCACGCTTGTACTACGTGCTTTTTCTCATAGAATGCTATAACTAAAAGTATATATTGCTACAAATGCGTTCACTTCACCGAGTAATTCTACAATTTATTTTATTTGCATCTGCTAAAAAATACAAACTCCCTATTCGCTCAAACATGTATTTTTCTTCACGCAGCTACAAATAAAATAAATTGTGAATTACTAAGGTTTGTTCAACGCATTTTACACAATATATACTTTTGTTAGCGTTCTATGAGAAAAAGATCACATTATAAATTTCATACTTTCTTAAGTTTTTTAAAGTTAAACTTACCATCAAAGCTCACTATAGTTACTCCCATTATTATTACAATGCACCCTATTACCTGCCAAATGGTAACGACTTCATTTAAGATTACTGCCGCAGCAATTAGACTCATAACAGGCTGTAAATTTATATATGTAGTAATGATTGTTGCTCCAAGTTGTTTTAGGCAATATATATATGCTATATATCCAATGCAAGAGCAGAAAATTGATAAAAACACTATATTTAATACAACCGTAGTAGAAGGCATTTTCACGGTACTAAAAAATAGTGAGGGGCTTAAGAATAATGACCCCCACATGATTTGATAGGTAGTTATAGTTATACTTCTATAATTCCCTTTAAAATTACTACAAACCCTATTGTAAATTAGCCAAGAAAATACTGCTCCCAGAGCCAGGATATCTCCTATGCTACCTTTTGAAAATAAGCTTACCCTTTCCTTAGATGCAATTATAATAACAATTCCAACTAAGCTCAATGTAGCGCCAAAGATTTTTCCATAGCTCATTTTTTCTTTATAAAACATTCTTTGGGAAAACAGAGTAAATACTGGTATAGTTGCAATTAAAATTGCCACATTTGATGCAGAGGTATTTGCAACAGCATAGTTTTCAAATATAAAATATATTGCTATTCCAAAGAGCCCACCCAATGCTACTTTAAACTTGTCCTCTTTTAGAATTTTCTCATGAGGGTATTTTACTTTTAATATTATAAATAAAATTACTGCGGCGAGCATAAATCTATAAAATGCTGATAAAGTAGGACTTACTTCTTCCACTATAACCTTTATACTTAAATAAGATAAGCTCCACATAACCATTAAAATAATTGCCATTAAATGAGGTGTTTTTTTATTTTTCACTATGTCACGCCCTTTACTTTGACTTGTTATTTGTTTTTATACGCCCAAAATTATTATATCTTAGAATTTCCAAAAATTACAGTATAATTTTATTTCAAATTCTCATTTGATCTAATATATTCTTATGATAAGACACATATAAATAACAATTTGCTTTTCCATCATACTCCATATATTCATAGTATTAATATTAATATTAATATGGTAAATTATATTTTTGCAACTTTGCCATTGTCAATATTTCATTTTTAGAGTATTATAGTATAGAAATGAATTATTTTAAGTTATTTATGATAATATGAAACCCAATAAAATTCATTTCACTAATTATAATTTATGTACTAACTTATGGAGGTGCCAATTTGAAAAAAGAATTTTCGCTAAGTAACGATAATGTAATGATAAATTTCACTGCAAAATACTGTAATAGTCCTGAAAAATTATTAGAAAGTAATGGCTTTAAACGAGTTTTTAACGCTTACCTCAAAAAAATAAAAAAGAAAAACTCAAATAGCTATAAATATTTAATCCAAAATGCCCATACAGAAAATGAGGATTTAGATGTTTTCATGATACATTTGTTTAAACTTCTGTCTATATTAAATGTAAATGAAATTATTAATTTAAATACTAAATATAGTTCTCTTATAAATAACAAAGATTCCTTCATTGATTTTATAGAAGATTTTTATGGTTTTTGGAGAAAGCTTGAAAGATATACTGTAATTCAAAACAATAAAATTAATGATGGTTTAGAAAAAACAAGTTTTATTGAAGCTAACAATGATTTTTCCATGCTTATACTTAATTTGTATAGAAAAATTGAAGAGAATGTAGTTGGCCATAAACCTACGGTTTATAGACAACTACCTGCTGGTGGCAATGCTGGTCTTATTGTTAATAATGCAAATTGGCCTCTGCCTTCTGGATATGAAAAATTAAAAGACATTCCCTTTATTGAATCAATAATGCTGGATTTACCTTATATAAGCTACCCTAAAAGAAACACTCGAGATGGTATTTTTAATGAATGTTTTGAAAATCCATTAGAGCATTGTACCCTAAGCACTGACCATTGGTTTTGTTACCCTGCAAAAGTAGGAACACTTCTTGCATTCATCTATGTTCACAGAGATTTTATGGCTCATGCAATAACTCTATGTAACCTATTTGAAATGGCAAGAGAGAAAGAATACAGGGGCATTAAACCAGATATAGTTTTTGTTTTTGGAGCTAAGGATTCTTCTCCTAAAGTCAAAACAATATTTTATGATGATAGTGAAAATGATATTATGCTTGGATATATAAGTTATGGTGAAGAAATTGATTACTTCGGATATGTAAAAAAAATGGCCTTAACTCTGCATAACCTAATAATGATTAAAAGAGGTCATTTACCAATTCATGGCGCCATGGTTAATGTTGTTATGAATAATGGTAAAAGCGCAAATGTTGTTATTATGGGTGATAGTGGTGCAGGTAAGTCTGAATGCTTAGAAGCCTTTAGAAGTTTAAGTGGAGATTACATCAGTGACATGACCATAGTCTTTGATGACATGGGTGTTGTAACTATGAATGAAGGTGGAAAGCCCTTAGGCTTTGGAACAGAGATTGGTGCTTTCGTAAGACTAGATGATTTAGATGCTGGTTATGCTTTTAAAGAAATTGACAGAAGTATATTTATGAATCCTGATAAAATTAACGCAAGACTTGTTATGCCAGTAGCAAGCTATAAAGATATTATTAAGGGATACCCTATAGACTTATTCCTCTACGCAAACAATTATGAAGAGGTAAAGGAAGGAAATGAAGAAATTACTTTCTTTACAAATCCAATGGATGCAATTGATGTTTGCAAAAAAGGAGCAAGGATGGCAAAAGGTACAACTACAGAACTGGGACTTGTAACCTCTTATTTTGCAAATCCTTTTGGACCTGTTCAAAAACAAGAACTAGTAGATGTTCTTATAGAGAAGTATTTTGAGGAGTTTTTCAAAACAGGAGTAAAAGTTGGACAAATTAGAACTTCCTTAGGTATAAAAGGTCAGGAAAAAAATGGCCCTAAAAAAGCGGCTAAAAAATTATTTGAATTAATTATAAAATAAAAAAAACAAAAAAAGTATATATTACTACAACTTCTATTCGCTACGCTAAGTAATTCTAAACTGATTTTAATGAAAGATGCTAAAAAGTGCAAACTCGCTAACGCTCAAACATGCACTTTTCTTAACGCATCTCCCATTAAAATCACTTAAGAATTACTAGAGCTTGCTCAAATGAAGTTTACGTAATATATACTTTCTTTACCGTGTAAAGAAGAACAAATTCTCCCTACGGTCGAATATAAATGTTATCCACAGCCACTTCCGCAAACTGTTTCCTATAAAATAAAAAAAACATATAAAATTACTCCACCCCAGTTTGAGGGTTTTTGTAAAATGAACTTACAGAATCAAAATTGTTTTTAAGCCTTAAGGCATTGTTTAGTTTAAGTACTCTATCAGTATTTTTAATAATATAATTCTCAAGCTTATCCATGTACAAATTCCCCGCTATTTCATTTTGGGTAACCATGGTTAATCCTTTTTCCCAACTAGCTGTTAATTCTGGATTTAGCAAAGTTGGTATAGAATTTTTTACCACATCATATATAATTTCTCCAAGGAGCGTTGGCATAACTACCTGGGTTTTGTTATTAGATTTGATGTATTCTATCTTTTCAAGCTTTGTTAATATTCCTGAACGAGTGGCACTTGTACCAATGCCAGATCCTTTTATATGCTCTCTTAGTTCTTCATCTTCAATAAGTTTACCCGCATTTTCCATGGCTATAATTATTGAACCTGTAGTAAATCTTTTAGGAGGAGAAGTTTTACCTTCTTTTACAATTAAGTCTTCCAAATTCACAACTTGACCTTTTTTTAAGGTACTTAAAAATTTCATATTTTTGCTTTCACTATCATTACTATCATTATCAGGTTTTAAAACTTGCAAATACCCAAGTTCAACACAAACCTTGTCTGTTGTGAAAAATCTTTCCTTGTGAATCTTTGCTATAACAGAAACCTTGCTATAAACAGCAGGGGGATAAAATATTGAAAGGAATCGTCGTAACACTAAATCGTAGATTTTCTTTTCTATGTCTTTTAAAGACAAATAGTTTTGAAGACCTTCTCCTGTTGGAATAATCGCATAATGATCTGTAATCTTGCTATCATCAACATATTTTGTTTTAGCTATATTACTATACCATTTTTTTTCTAGAATATTTGTAGCTATATTTTTTATTTCAGGGTCACCCTTGAAATTTGTTAGCTTTTGTATGTTCTTATTAATTTCTTTTGCCACAGATGTAGATAATACCCTAGCATCTGTTCTTGGGTATGTGAGCATTTTTTTCTCATATAAAGCTTGAATATGACTAAGAGTTTGTTCTGGGTTTATTTTGAATTTTTTAGAACACTCATTTTGTATTTCTGCTAAATTAAAGAGTAGTGGAGCATTCTTATTTTCTTTTTTCTTTGTAACATTTTCAACTAGAATTTTTCCTTCTATACTTGAATCTCTAAGTTCTCCTATTAATTTTTCTGCCGTTTCTTGTTTTTTAAATCCACCCTCATTATAAAGAAGTGGTGAGTCAAAATACTCAGAGCCTTCTACAGCTTTCCATTCCCCCTCATAAATAGATTCTTCATCTACCTTAAAGCTTCCTATAATCTTATAAAATGGAGTAACAATAAACTCTCTAACTTCTCTTTCTCTTTGAACTACCATACCAAGTACACAAGACATTACTCGTCCCACCGCAATAACTATATAATTTTTTCCAAGATAATTACTTACAGTTTTTCCATAGACTAAACTTAGAAGTCTTGAAAAATTAATTCCCATTAGATAATCCTCTTTTGCTCTTAAATAAGCGGCTTCAGATAATGTATCATACTCTTTCAAATCCTTTGCTTCTTTAACACCACGAATAATTTCCTCTTCCGTTTGTGAATCTATCCAAACTCTTCGTTTTTGTTTATTAGGATTCCCAGCCAAATCATCCACTAATCTATATATGTACTCCCCTTCTCTCCCAGAGTCTGTACAAACATAAACCCTATCAATATCTTCGCGGAGTAGTTGACTCTTAACTATATTAAATTGTTTTTTCACGCCCTCTATAACTTCATATTTATATGCTTTAGGTAAAAATGGCAAGGTATCTAAAGACCATTTTTTCAATTTTACATCATATTTTTCTGGATAGCTCATAGTAACTAGATGTCCCACACACCAGGTAACAACAGCCTTATCAGACTCTATATATCCATCTGATTTTCTCCCATTTATTTTTAAAGCTTTAGCAAACTCTGCAGCAACACTTGGTTTTTCCGTAATAAATAATGCCTTACTGATATGTACCACTTCACTTTCTGTTAAATTACATTAATAGTCTCTGACTTAAATGTCATTGATAATTCTTTGAAAATTAATTATACCATTATTTATACACCTATTTCAAAAAATTAAATCTCCCTTATAGTGTTTTTAGATATTCTTGCAGGTCTCTCCCAGTGCTTTTTGTAAATTTACCCTTATCTAATTTAAAGTATTGAGCCTGAATGCATTGTGAATTTATTAATTCTACTAAGGTTGCATGACAAGTAAGCACAAAAATTTGATGCGTCTTTGAAAGCTTTACTAAGGCTTTAACTGTATTTTTAGTATGTGCTATATCAAAATTAACAAAGGAATCATCAAGTATAACTGGCAAACTTGGCTTAATTTCTTTTATTCTACTTATTCGAACTGCCAAAAATAATTGTTCTTTTGTACCCCTACTTAATCCTTTTGAACTTTCCATAATACTCTCATCTCGTAGTACTGTTTTAAAGTCTCCCTGCATTAAATCTTCCATAGGCATAATATCTTTATATTCTCCTGAGGTTATTTCACGCAGAATATCACTAGCTCCTTTTAAAAGCTTATCCTTGGTGTTTTCTAAAAATCTCTCTCTAATTTTTTCTAAAAATAATGCTGCTGTATTATAAATCGCGTATTTTTCTGCAAGTGGTCTTAACTGACTTCTTGCTTCTCTAATGTCTTGCTCATATTTCAGTAACTTTTCATCAGAATTCAATGCTCCAATCTCATCTTTTATAGTCTGCTTTTCATTCTTTAAATCATCTAATTGTCTTACCAAGTCTTTATTGTCTCTACTTAAAACCTCATAATCATAATTAAGTTCAGAAGCACTATCATACTGCTTATATAAATCATCCAGGATTTCTAATAGATTTTCATCTCTGCTCTGTT
Organism: Clostridium tagluense; assembly: GCF_003865095.1. Classification (GTDB taxonomy): domain Bacteria; phylum Bacillota; class Clostridia; order Clostridiales; family Clostridiaceae; genus Clostridium_AD; species Clostridium_AD tagluense. The sequence goes on from NZ_BHYK01000044.1 coordinate 13,604, forward strand.
CAAGTTCTCTTTTTTCATCCTGTAGTAATCGCCCTATACGCTGGCCTTTTACAGCTTGCAATAACTTGTCATTAATAATTTTTAATTCATTCTTATGATTCATATATTCCGTATACTTTTCACCCTTACTTATATATTTTTCTAATAACAAAATTATATTTTCACACTGATTTTCCTCGGAATTGTATGCCAAAGAAATATCTATATCTAAATTACCTCTAGCTAAAAACTCTTCTATTTCCTTCTCTACAATACTCAATTTTGAAAAGCTCTTTTCAGTTTTTTCTCCTAGCATCAAATGCTTATATAAAATCTCTACCTTTAGTAATATATCATTACAACTATTAGAAATATTATCTATATCTATTTCTTTTACGTTTATTTGCTTTGAATTTTTAATATTAAAACCATCAAACTTATTAATTAGCACATTAATACTATTCAAATATCCACAGATAGCACTAAATTCGTTGTCCAGTTTTTTCTTTAATAAATTGTATTCACATATTTCATCCTTTAAAAAAGCTGCAATTTTAAAATAATCTTTAATACCCTCAGCTGTTACTCTGGCATCAAGCTTTAAAATATCCCTGTACTCATCCATGATATTGTTCATTTCTATTGAATTTTCTTCTAAATTTTTTAGTTCTACATTGGTTTTATTAAAAACAATCTCTATGTTGTCAATACTTGCTTTAGTTTCCAAATTTCTATTTAACATTAGTTTGCTATTTGAGTAATTTATAAACAAATATATTGCTGTGCCTATGCCTCCAATTAATATTATTGAACATCCCAGTAATTTATCTATAAAAAACAATATAAGTCCTAAAATCATAGTGAATAGTGTAAATTTAAAATATTTTTTAGCATAAACTATGGAATCATAGGGTCTAATTTGTTTTTCTAAGGTTTCTCTTTGAATTTTAAAGTCTCCAATTTTTTTATTGCAAATTACTATTTCGGACTCTACTTTTCTAAAATTTTCTATATTACTAGTTAATATATCTTGCTCTACCTCATCACAATTAATTTCTTCAACAATATTAAAACTAGACCAATTATTGTTAGCTTTTTTAATTTTATTCATTAGTGCTTGTGTCTTTTCACAATATTCTTTTTCTATAATGAGTAGATTTTTCCTCATTTCTTTAATGCCTGATGTACCATTATAAAAGTTACTGATTTCCACCTTATTTTCAAGAAGCAACTCTTTAGTATGCTTATCCTTGGATGTTTGACTTTGAAATTCAAGGTTGTCATTATTATACTGTTCTAGTTCTTTAATATATTGTGTTTTTAGAGCTTTTGCTTTTTCTATATTATATTCCCTTATATCCTCAGGATTAAATAAATAATTATTAAGCTCTCCTTCAAGATTCTTTTTATTTTCATTAAGCTCATAATTATGCTTTAACATCTCTAATTTAATTATATTGTTATTGCTATTTAGAAGTTCCACTTCTTTTGAAATTATAGTATCCTGAAGCTTTGAAAATATATTTTTCTTTTGCACAAAGGTATCTAAAAGCCCCATGGATTTTCTTCTTCCTTCTAGACTCTTTTTAATATTTTCCGTATAAGGTTTAAACATCTTAGTAGACGGATTTCCCCGAGTTCCACCAATGATATTAGCTTTTTCCCTTAATTCTTTAGAAGCCACCGGTATTTTTATAATGTGCTTAAAGCCTGCACCTAGTAGCATAGACTGAATATTACTATCTTCCTTATCTGAACTCTTATTAAGTTCATCAAGACTTATAGTGAATAGTTCTCTGTAGGTTGCCTTATCTATATTATATAACCCATTGCTATACTTATTATCTATGATATTTTTATAAAGTATCTCCGGATTACTAAATCCTTTTAACAATATATTTACTTCATTACCCTCATCGACTATCAAATCGCATCTCACATCATATTGGAATTTAGGTGGCGGTAGATTGCTATTTTGAGAAAACCCATAGGGTATATTTCTAATTATCTGCATCAAGCTAGTTTTTCCGGACCTATTTGCTCCCCCAATAACTACTATCCCCTCCCCTAAGTTTTCAAGTTTTTCACCTTGGAACACCCCAAAATCTCTAATGTCTAACTGCCTTATTTTCAAATTCTCACCCCCTAAATTAACTCTAAAGCTTCTGCTAATTTTTCAATAACTAGTTCCCTTGCTTGCAATATAATATCCTCAATAATTTCTTCATCAAAATCAAATTTATCTTCATCTATATTTTCCGTGAAAATTTGCTTCTTCCAAATGGAACCCAAGTTTTTCACAAGTTGTACTCTATCTTCTCCCTCTTCCCTATATAAGTTGATTACTTCATCTAAATCACCAAAAATAGAGTTTTTCATCTTCATACTTTCAAAATCTTGCATAAGTTGCGCAGTTCTAAATATTATTGAATCTACCCACAGAAAATACTTCTCCTCTGAAAATTCTTTGTTTATATCTTCTATGAACTGTTTATAATCATCTTCCTTCATATGAGTTATTTTATCCTGAAGCTCTGTTCTTCCTTTTATTACTAATTGCAAAATATAGCCTTTAATTTCCTCATTTATTGCTTGCTTTGCCTGCACCAATTCATTAGAGCCTTTGGGAAGAACATACGGTTCCTCTCTAGTTTTCTCTAAAATCAGTTCTGTTAAATCACTAAAATTCTCTATCTTGTTTTCTTCACCAATTATTATTTCTACTTTTTTATATATAATTGTTGCTATAGGTAAGAACTCCATATTAACAATTTCTTTTTTGCATACCTCAACATAGAAAACTCCGCCTTGCCCCGGCTCTCCCATATCACGGCCTTGAGGAATTCCTGAAAAAGCTATAATAGGCCTTGTATTACTTAGGATATTAGTTTTATGAATATGTCCAAGGGCCCAATAATCTATATTAGGTATCGCCTTAAGTTCATCTAAAGTGCAAGGAACATAATTTTTATTATCCCCCTCCATTGCAGTATGTAGCATTGCAATATTAAAGCAATCATTATCCAATAAATAGTTTTCATAAATTTTTTCTCTTTCAGCTCGAAGCTTATAGGATTTCCCAACAATTTTTGCTATAATCTCATTATCTTTACATACTTCAAAAATCTCTGCACTATCAGAACTTAATATATGAACATTTATAGGCATATCAAACAATTCTTGCTTGTTACTTGCAGCATCATGATTACCGTAAATAACATATACACCTATATTTACTTCACTTAGTCGTAAGCATTGATTAATAAAAAATCTATTGCTCCTCACTGACCTTAAATAACTGTCATATACGTCTCCACAAATCAATATAAAATCCACCTTATGCGCAGTGGCAATATTACATACCCTTTCAAATCCGCTATATACAGCTTCGCTACATAAGGCTTTTATTTCTTCTGATGGGTTCCCCTTTATATTAAGAAAAGATCCTAAATGCAAGTCCGCAGCATGAATAAACCGAAATGTTTCACTCATTACTTTTCCACCACCTTTTTTCAGATATCATTATAGATATTTTACCATAAAAACCAATTGTATATATTACTCAACTAGATTGAATTTTTATAATTTCATACAACTTTGAAAAATTTTAAGCTATAATAGTATTTATAGTGATTCATATGCTACATAACAATTGATAATTGTTATGTACTTAAGCAAACTGATAGGAGGATATGTACATGAAATTTATAGATTTAAGAAGCGATACGGTAACGGAGCCTACACAAAATATGAGACAAGCTATGTTTACAGCTGAGGTTGGAGATGACGTTTATGGTGATGATCCAACTGTAATAGCCTTAGAAGAATATGCTGCTAAACTAGTTAACAAAGAAGCTGCACTATTTGTGCCAAGTGGTACTTTTGGAAATCAGCTAGCACTATTTACCCATTGTACCCGAGGTAATGAAGTTATTCTTGGTGATGATTGCCATATAGTGGTACATGAAGTTGCCGCATCCTCAGTAATTGCTGGGGTTCAGCTTAGAACTCTAACCAGTAATAAGGGAGAACTTGATCCTAAACAAATCCAAGCTAGAATTAGAAAAGAAGATGAGGATATACATTATCCTAGTACAGGTCTTATATGCATAGAAAATGCTCATTCTTGTGGTAGAGTAATACCGCTTTGTACAATGGAAAAAATTTATAATTTAGCAAAGCAGAAGGAAGTTCCAGTTCATTTAGATGGTGCAAGACTTTTTAATGCTGCTGCATACCTAGATGTAGATGCAAAAGAAATCACTAAATATTGTGACACTGTAATGTTTTGCATGTCAAAGGCTCTTTGTGCTCCTATAGGTTCTATACTGGCTGGTGATAAAAAATTTATTGCCAAGGCAAGAAAGAAAAGAAAAGTTTTAGGTGGCGGCCTTCGGCAAGTTGGTATTTTAGCTGCAGCAGGACTTGTAGCATTGCACGAAATGATTCCACAGCTTAAAATAGATCATGAAAATGCTATATTACTTGGAGAAGAATTATCAAAAATCCCTGGTATATCAGTAAATAGTGAGGATACACATATTAATATGGTATTCTTTGATATGAGTGCTACTGGATTTAGTACCGATAAATTAGTAGAAAAATTTTATAACAGAGGAATAAAAATTAATGGAGAAGAAGATGGATTAATGCGCTTTGTTACACACAATTGGATTTCTAAAGAAGATATTAAATTTATTATAACCTCTATGAAAGAAGTTCTTGCTGGAAAATAATTAACATTTTTTCTAAGGTTTTTTGATGCCTTATAGTATAATAAATTAAAAAAAGCATATAATAATCTTAGTAGATGATTCAAAGTGGTTGAGTCAAGAGTGCTCCTAGACTGGAAATAGTTTTAGAGTATTCGGCCAAAGGTGTATACGATATCTGCTAAGGTTTTTTATATGCCGGAGGGAAGATTATTATGGGTTCTTAACAGCTATATATGTGCCCAACCGTACTTATATGGTTCTCCCGGATGTGTGATAGTCGAGCTAAGATGATATAGGTTGCCGCAGGTTTTATTAGTATATTACTAGGGGTTATTCTTGATCGAGAGATTATTTTTAGCTCCCAAGGTGTTCTATATGGTCGAGTAAAGATGTATGTATGTGCTGTAATGCTCAAATGGGTATGTAGGGATGTGCATATGTTGTAGCGTAGATTGCTTTGAGTGGTCAAAAAATCCCTTGGGTTAAAAGGTAAGTTATTTTATAATAACTTGCCTTTTTTATCTTAAATCCACAAAAATAAGAACAAGTCAGTATGCTATCATATTTGACTTGTTCTTTATTTTCATTCTTTTATGTAAAGAATTATATGGTTATAGTCTATAAATATTATTTTTTTATCATTTCTAGATTTTCACTCATAGGTTTTCTAACATCAAAATGACCTTTAATACTCTCTACATTTTTTCCTTCAACAAGAAATTGGACCTTCTTTACCCCTAATTCCTTATCTAAAACTAATGTATTTATAATTGAAAACAAAGCCATTCCCTCTCCTGTAGATCCACCGGAGATTTTCTGCGTTGCGCTACTTTTAAAATCAACATAAGCAATATTTTCCTTAACTTGCACATCTATTACTTCTAAATCCACAGGCAAGGTTGAAATTAATTTTCCTGCGTTTTGTGCACTAGGTCCTTTTACTAATTCGCCTACAATAGACTTCGCTGTAGGTTTTTCTATAGTTCTTTTTTCACCTACTAAGTTCATAGCTTGATCATCACTAAAATAAAGTACCACTTCGCGACTTTCTATTTTTTCAGTTTTAGGTTCTACTTTTGGTTCCACGGTGCCTCCAACTACTTTAGATGGTTCTTTTGGCTGCTCTTTAACTACACTTTTTGAACTATCCTCTTTTTTTACTTGGTCTTTTCCACAAGCAACCAATGTAAACATTAAAACACTACATAATATTACTGAAAGAATTTTCTTCATTTTTGTCACCTTCCTAATAAAATATTATATTAATAAAAGCTAAAGATGAATATTTAAATTTATTAGCAATTATATATAAATTATATCATAGATTATAACCATATGTAGTAATGTTTATTAAATTTACCTTTTCTACTCATAATATACTATGATATTATTAATTTTTTTTATTAGTTTTTGCATAATAAACCCACATCGGGTAAGAATACTTAAGGAGAGGGTTTAGATTGGTTGAGCGAAGAGTATTACGAGGTTATAAATAGCTTTTTAATATTCGGCCAAAGGTGTATCTTAGGTCGTTATGGCTTAATTTATGCCAGAGGGAAGATCATTATGTGTCTTGAAAAGGTTGTATATTTGCATAACTGTGTGTATAGGATTTTAATAGATGTATAATGGTCGAGCTAAGACTAGATTATGTGCCGCAGGCTCCAGTTGTAGTGTATAACATTATGTTCCAGTTATACTTTAATAATTAACTATGATGCTAAGAGTTAGGGATTGTATATAGTCGGAAGATTATATATGTTCTCCAAGGTACATCTTTTAATCGAGCAAAGATGTATGCATGTTGTGTAATGCTTATATATAGTCGAAAGATTATCCTTAGGTGTGTAGGGATGTGTATATGTTGTAGTGTAAATCATTCTGAGCTTTCCATATATCCTAGGATAGGGCAGGTTTTAGCTAACCCTGCCCTTAAAATTTTTATTGTAGCTTTTGTGCATCATACTAATTGTTCAAAGTTTACATACCATTTAGAATATGTATTTCCCTCACCATCTTTATAAGTACCCTTCTTATCCTTTACCATAACTGTTGCTCTTTTATTTATCTTATAAATGAATCCACTATATTTTTTATTCTCCCGAGCAAAGCACACATTTTGTCCTATCTTAAAACCATAATCCAGTGAAATTATTTCCTTTTGACTTGGCAATTGATGATGTACTTCTGTATGAGCAAATATATCATTAACCATAGTTTTAAACCTGCGCTTTTTACAACTAGATTCACTGTAAAGATGGAACTCAATTAAATGACATAATTCATGTTCAAAAACTATTTGAAATGCCTCTAGAGAGTCCTTTGTATTTATACCAGATACTATCTTGTCTCTTTCTACCTTATAATACTGAAAAAAGAATTTTATGCCCATCCTTATTTCATAAGTTTTTTCGATTTCCTCTAATAGCTTTATTTTTCTACTATACATAGTTTTCCCTGCAGCGGTGGTCATCCTAGTGGATAAAGAAAAAGTTATGCTTTCCTTGAAATTGTCTCTAAAATAACTCTTAAAAAATTCTTCATCGTATAAATCGAATAAAATTTTTATGTCCTGATTTGACATACATTTTATATTCCCTGTACTCACATTTTCAGATTTAAGCATAAATTTATTTCTTATAGCATTTCTTTTTTTAACTATTTCCTGCTCACTGTATTTTAAATCTTTTATATTTTGTCCTATCATTATCCTTACTTCCTTATACTTAAGAGCCTTAAAAAAATCACTAGTTCTTATTTTTTAAAACACTTTATTTTAACTTACAATTTCTAAATATAATATATCATGATTCTAAAATAATAACTATTCATCTTTTACATATAAACAAACAAAGATCCCACATATATATCCTGTGGGATCTTTGTCTAATGTTTAGATAGTCTTTAAAATAGCAGTATGGATTATATATTGAAGTGTATCCTTAGGCTCATTAGGATTTACTCCTAATCTTTTGATAAATTCACTCTTAATTTCAACTACATCACTATCCTGCACTTGGAATATCTCTTGGATTTTATGGATTTCCCTGTCAATATTTTCTTTATAAAAAGATAGTAGTATGTCTTTTTTAATAGATAATTTGAAAAGTAATAATAAATTTAAATAGTCATCTTTATTTAAATCTAAATCAGTATTTTTCAATGCTTTATTTAAGAATTCTATTGATTTATTTAATTGATTAGTATATATTTTGGTGTCTTCATTCCCTATGACAAAGGCTAACATTGCTTTTGTAGTATATCTAATATTGTTTTCTATACTGTCATCCACATTGATACCAAAAGCCCCACTAGCAAATTGATTAGATGCTAAGACTTTTAATAACTGCTTTCTTTCAAAGCCAGCATATTTATCATGTTCTTCTTTTAATATTGATAAATCTTTATAATAAAATGCTGTTGATTCAGAGTCTCCATCTAAACTTTCATAGGAAAGTTCTAAGCTTTTTGTGGTTTTAACAGGTAGAATTTCTCTTATTCTTATGCCTAAGATAGGATCTTCCATCTCTTCATAAAGAATAAAAGAAGTTTCTTTGCAAATTATGCCAACCTTTTTAGAAATTTCTACAATCTTATTGTTCATTGCCTCTTGAAGTTCCCCACGTTCATATTTTACTCTATGCTGAAGAGATTCTATACGTTTTTTATACCATATTTTTTCAATTAAATTAACATTCTCCTCTAGTTCAAGGTCATTCAGCATAATTATTCTTTGAATTCTCTCCTTACCAACTTTTCCTTTTAAAGTAACTACTCCGCCAACTTCTCCATTAATTTTAGCAAAAATTGAGAACGGCTCTTTATCATACATATATTCAATAGTTCTTGGGAATGTTGTTTCAACCTTCATTTTACCCCAATCAATTTCAATATCAGTAACTTGAGGATTTTTAATTCTATTGAATTGTTTAAGCACAACATCTTCAATTCTTTCCCCAGGGTATATTACTTCTGCAGCACCATAAGAAATACGAGCTAATTTATTTATAAAATAGCTATTTACTAAAGTATCTATTCCAAAAGGAAATATTCGACTTTCTTTAATATTTTCTTCCACAAAATTTAATATTTCTTTTTCGTTTTCCACCAAATCATCTGTAAATAAGAAAATTACATTTTCTTCTTTTTCACTTTTTCCAAGAAGTGCATACTTTATTGCATCAAAAATCACTGCATTTTTTTCTGCTTTAAGTTCTTCAATCCATTTGCTGGCACTACTTAAATTTTCTTCATTAAAATCAACCTTCGTTTCTTTAGCGAAGAAATTAAGCTTATCTCCAAAGGCACAAATATTAAAGGTATCTCCTAATGTTAAATTTCTAAGGCATAGTTGAAGTGCGTTTTTACCTTCTATTAATTTATTTCCGTCCATTGATCGTGATATATCTAAAAGGAATATATAGTTTGAGCCAGATGATTTTTGCTCAATTTCAAGGTCTGGTATGAATCTTAAATATAAAATTCCTTTATCATCCCTTGGGTAATCATATATCATTCCTGTAGTTTCTAATTTTTCTAGTTCTTCTAGTATGATTTCTAAATCCTTATCCATTCTTTGATTGTTTCCATCTAAAGTTACTTTATATAAATTATTTTCTTCATATTCCACCTTTATTTTATGAGAAGAACACTTAAATTCTAATTTTGTTAAAGATTCAACGAGTAGCCTTAAAGTGAATTTATAATCGTTATCTTTATGGATGCTACCTAATGCACTAGAATCTAGTGTATTATCTTTCGAAAGATTTATTGGAGCTATTATTGTAGGGATAACCAATTTTAAGTTTCTATTCTCATAGCTTAGTTCTTCTATATAAGATATTTTTATTTTTACAACTTCATTTGGAATTATCTTACCTATAACTATTCTAAATATATTATCACTAAATTCTTCAAGCAAAAATGTGTTATTATCCTTTTGATTAAAATTTTCATATATTTTATTTGCTTCATCTTTATCTTGTATTAATCCCTTTATAGTCCTACCACCTAGTACTGCTTCAAAACCCGATATAACTGCTCGTTCTGGAATTGGAAAAGTATAGATTGCCTCTACATCATTTATTCCTTTATTTTCATATACATGATCAATAGTATACTCAGCGAATTCACCACATAAATTTCCTCTTATATTAACTTCTTTTAAAATTATGTTATTCTTCAATTCTTTTCCATGGTTTGTATTATTATTTGCCATTGTACCCCTCCTGATTTTATATCGCAAAGATTTACCAGAATCTTTAAAACATTATACATATATTTTATCATTAATAATAAAATTAGTCTTCCGATTTATTAAAATAATTTTAAGCTTATCCCATATTTTTACTATTATAATGATTCATTATAATTATATAATATTCTGCTGATAAAAAAATATATATATTACTAAAGCACTTCTTTTATAACTCTTATGGCATTCTTATAAAAAATTTTATCCATTTCCTCTGGACTAAAATTATTTTTATTCAAAGCTATTGATAATTTTTCTATTTCACCAATATTCTTAATTTCAAGGCCCTGGTTACTTATTCCATCAAAATCAGAACCAATAGAAATACAGTCTATTCCACCCACATTTTTTATATGGGCTATATGGCACGCCATATCCTCTACTCTACTGAACTCATTACTGCCTAGAAATTGTTTTTCGAAACAAATTCCCATTACGCCACCGCGTGCAGCAAGAACTTTTATCATATCATCAGTTAAATTCCTAGGGTGGTTACTTATTGACCTTGAGTTAGAATGAGAGGCTACAAATGGTTTTTTAGAGTACTTTGCTACATCATAAAATCCAGCATCTGATAAATGAGAAACATCGATAATCATGCCGAGATTATTCATCTCACTTACAACTTCAATTCCAAAATCCGTAAGCCCCTTACTTCTATCTTCCTTATTTTTATTTGGGAACCCTATCTCATTTGGAAAATTCCAAGTAAGGGTCAAAAGCCTCACCCCTAACTTGTAAAAATTTCTGAGTTGTTGGATTTTCCCCTTAAGAACCCCACCCTCTTCGATAGTTAGAAATGCAGAAATCATCCCCATTTTCATATTATCCATAAGTTCCTGATAGTTTGTGGCCAAGGCAATATCCCCAATATTTTTTTCTAATTCTTCATAAAATTTATCTAGCATTAATAAGCAATATTCTAAGGGGTCCTTTGACTTATCCATCTCTACAAAAAGAGCGAAAAACTGTGCAATGGAATTTGCCTTTTTCAATTTACAAATATCTACATTTAAATTATTTTCCTTTAAAACTGATTCTAGGTTTTTATCCATAAACTTCATGATTGTATCACAATGAAAATCTATTATGGGCATTAGTGTACCACCTTCCGTAAATAATACAAAATATATATTTTATTACACCTCTAATATTTTATGCAAAATATAAACCTTATATGTAATAGATTAATTATTCTTATTGTTTTAGAATGCCTCATTTAAAATTAAATTCTATCTTGAGTAACTTAAATTTATACCTTATAATCAACTAGTACATTCTATTAATTGTAATCACAATTTAATTCCAATGGAAAGGGGAAATTCTAAAATGAAAAATTGTATAGTAGCTCAATCAGGAGGTCCAACCTCTGTAATAAATGCTAGTGCCATTGGCGTGCTAGATGAGAATATTAACTCTCAATATTATGATAACGTTTATGTTGGCATAAACGGAATACAGGGTATTTTAAACGACCATATCGTAAACCTATCTAACATACCCTATGACGAGGTTAAAGGATTAAAATATACTCCATCTTCTGGTCTTGGCTCTTGCAGATATAAGTTGAAATCCGTAGAAGAAAGCCCCGAAGAGTACTTAAAGCTTTTTAAAATATTAGAAAAACATGAAATTAAAACCTTCTTTTATATCGGAGGTAATGATTCACAAGATACTGTGCATAAATTTAGTATTTACGCACAGCAGCATAATAAGGATGTAAAATTTATTGGAATTCCTAAAACAATAGATAACGACCTGCCAATTATGGATCATACCCCTGGCTTTGGTAGTGCAGCTAAACTAATTGCCACATCAGTTCTTGAAAACTTCCTAGACGCCAGTGTATATCCTGCAAAAGGAGTCTTCATACTTGAAACTATGGGACGGGATACTGGATGGCTAGCAGCTAGTGCTTGTATTGCAACAATTAATGGTAACCCTGCTGCAGATTTCATATATCTTCCAGAAGTTGCTTTTAGTACAGAGAATTTTTTAAGGGATATAAGTAAAAAACTTACTGAAAAAAATCATGTCTTTGTAGTAGTTTCTGAAGGCATAAGAACTAAAGAAGGCAAATTTATAGGTGAAGCTTCATCCACCGGCCTTGATAAATTTGGTCATGCTCAGTTAGGTGGTGTTTGTGCATACCTGAAGGATTTACTTTTAACAACTTCTACAGCGCAAAAGGTTAGGGTTTTAGAACTTTCTACAATCCAACGTTGTTCTATGCACTGTGCATCACAAACTGATATTGATGAGGCCTATGAAGTAGGTAAAGCTGCCGCTGCTTATTCTATTGACGGAATAAGCGGAAACATGATAGGTATAAAAAGACTTTCAAATTCTCCATATGCCTCCGAACCTTTTGTACTTGAAACTGCAAAGGTTGCTAATAACATTAAATATTTCCCTCTAGAATGGATTAATGAGGAAGGTAATAATGTAACTCGTGAAGCCTACGAATATACCTTACCATTAATAATGGGAGAACCAAAAATTTCTATTGAAAATGGTCTTCCAAAATACACTTTTTTAGAGGCTCCATTTAAACTTTAAAACAAAATCACCTGGAATTGCCAGATGATTTTTTCAAAATAAAAAAGCTCTAAGAAGAATTTTCATAGAGCTTTTTTTAAATTCAATATACTAAAATAGTGGGTTTTCATTACCATATTTAAAATAAATTAATGAATTCAAAAACCTTTGATATTTATTAATTTCAGAACTAACTTCTCTACCTCTAAAAATAACCATTGATATAACTTCCCACAAAAACACCCATCCACCTATATTAAATCCTTGTTGTACCGTTCCTAAAACTATATTACTACCAACACTAGTACTTAAAAAAACAGACACTGCTAGCAGACTAAGTGCTGTGATTAAATATTTAAATAATCTGCGATAATTATCCTTTAAAACTTTAATTTCTTGATGCAAATAAAAAGAATAGTAGGTTTTAATACCTGCAATTAACACTTCTTCTCGATTTACGTCTTTTTCCTCTTTTGGTAAGTAGAAACATATATCTACTCCATGTTTAGCCGGAATCTCTTCAAAACAGTTTTCAAGAAAAATTGCTAAATCCGGATCCATGTCTCTTTTTTTAAAAGGAGCACGATCCCAGTCATTAAATATATCATTATACTTGTCTAAAGCTACCTGTATAACGTAATTTCCTGTACTAGTATTTTTCTCGTAAATTTTTTGAAGATAATCACTTTTTTTCGCTTTCATGGCTTTTTTCTTCCATTTATTATTCATATTCCGCAATGCATTTTGCATATTATCAACCCTTCATAACCATTCAGTTATGCCTAATTATACACTTATTCTTGTGAATATCAAAATAGAACTATTAAAGATAGTTAAAGGATTATTGAAACTATTCAAGTTATCCTCTAGTTTCCGTTAAAGTCCTTATGTTTAGAGTGTCACTTGCAATTAATTCTTTTATAATTTATTGGAATGTACTTAAATACCAGTTTAAAATTTTATCCCCCCAAATTATAATCAAAAAAGTAGCCATTATTATAGACGGACCAAAGGGCATTTCCGATCTACCATTTTTCTTTTTAAATCTCAATAAATAAATCCCAACAATACCACCAATTATAAAAGAAAAAAACATCATAATTAATGTTAATTTAAAACCTAAAAACAGGCCACAAAGGCCACAAATTTCTGCATCACCCCAGCCCATACCTTCTATTCCAATAATAAGCTTGGATAATAAAATAATAATAATTATGAAACCTGCACCAAATAAAGCTCCATAAATGTAAGTAGCCACTGCTTGCCCCAGGTAAAAATTTACCCCTAGTAAAACAATACCCATGGCAATTGCTACCCATGTGGTTGTAGTATACACTTCCATAGTATCATGATCTATCATAGCTATAACTATTAAAAAAGGTATTAGTATTAAATACCTTAAGAGAAAAATGCTGACTCCATATTGAAAGTAAGCTAATAAAAAAAGTATAGCAGTGGAAAGTTCTACCAGTGCATATCTAATAGATATTTTCTGTCCACAGTTCCTACATTTACCACTTAAAAAAATCCAGCTAATCACTGGTATAAGATCATAAGATTTAATATTATTTCCACAGGAGGTGCAGTGTGATGGTGGATACGCTATACTTTCTCCTCTTGGAATTCTGTATATACATACATTTAAAAAGCTACCTATTAATAGTCCTAATATAAAAATGGTTATTGGAAAAATACTTTCCATTAGATCACCTCATTTAATATTATTTTATAACTTTATTACGCGTAGCACAACATTATTTTTCAAAAACGTTATATTTTAACAGGTAATAACTATCAATTTTAATCCCCCGCTTATATAAATAGGGGGATTCCTTCTTAAATTTCGCTAAAGCGAGTTATAAGATATTGTATCTATATACTCTTAACTTTTGTAGATTGAAAACTTTAGTTTTGTTTTTTATCTGTTGTAACTTTTGCCCCATAGCCCTTAGCATTTGGATATACTTCTATTTTATCCACACAGACTTTTGCAATGCCGTTACTAACTACTACCGAAAAATTTTTATCTTTATATACAGCGGATTTTGGTATCAACTGAAGATAATCTCCTATAACAGCAGCATCCCCAGTAGCATCCGCTTTAATTTCAGCTGGTTCATCAGAAGTACCTATTGTTTCAACTACCTTATCTTGTGCTACTAAAACAGTAACTGCGTCAGCTATTGTCTTTGCCGTAGCAATATCAGCTTTTACTTTGGCATCTTTTTGTATACTGGCATACTTAGGCACCGCAATGGCCGCCAATACAGCAATAATTGAAATCACAATTATAAGTTCAATCAAAGTAAAGCCTTTTTTCTTTTTCAAATTTTTCTTCATTTTATTTCCTCCTATAATGTTTTTTATTTTAACTCTCTTTGAGAGCTAATAGCTTTAGCTAGTTTATCTAAAACTTCATCCCTAGTTCCTCTGTTTCCTAGTACCAAAGATACCATTTACAAACCTAATTACCCAAATTATCCCTTAGTGACTTTTAAAATTCTGTCCACTTTTTTTAAATTATAAACATAGATTTATAATTATTTTTTACCTGCTAAAAAGTTAACTATGCCTTTAAATTGACAATCGAGTAGGAGCTAAATAATTAATTTATTTAGCGACCTCTCACACCACCGTGCGTACCGTTCGGTACACGGCGGTTCAATAAGAATTACCTAATCATAAATTTTTCAGTTAAGGTTATAAAGCCT
>NZ_BHYK01000045.1 GCF_003865095.1 Clostridium tagluense
CATTGGAATTCGCAAACACAAGAAAAGGCTATTGGAGAATTTCCAACAGCCCAATTATGACTCGCTCATTAACAAATGATACTTTAAAGAGACGTAACTACATATTCTTTTCGGATTATTATAGCCATGTTAAACCGTAAACTAATGAAACGCCGTATACCGAACGGTACGTACGGTGTTGTGAAAGGGGCGAAACATTTTAATTGTTAGCCTCTATTCGATTGTCTTTTTTATTAGAAGTCTCATGCAATAAATCTAATGGATGAACACCTAGGGCAATTGCTATTTTTTCAATAGCAGTTAATGAAAGGTTTCGTGTAGTATAATTATTTTTTTCTAGGGAGCTAATATATTGTTGAGTAAACCCTGTTTTTTTTGCCAATTGAGTTTGAGTTAAATGATTTCTGACCCTATATTTTTTTATTTGTAAACTATACACTGCATTCACCCCGTTTTTATAATAATATGTATAAATATATTCTAACACAAATTTGCCAATTATAATATATTTATGTATTTAATTAATTAATTTAATTAAATAATGCTAAATAATGTTAGATAAAGTAAAATAAAGTATAATGTCGTATTTTTTGGTGAAAATACAATTGGCACTTGTTAGATTTTTAACATCAAACACTATATAATGAATAAGGTAACTGGCAATATTAGAAAATTAAGACATAATTATTATATTTCCTGTTGCATTTTAATCTAATATGTCTTATAATAAAAAAGCACGAACGTATGTTTGTGTTGATATATATAAAGGGGGAAGTAAATATGAGAGAAACTTATGTTAATGAATATGGAATTATTAATTTTACTAAAGATGGGGTCATAGCCAAATTTGAAGACCTGTTAAGTTATTCTTGTGTTACTGGAATAATTTTAAAAGATACTTTGATTTTAGAGGATGGAATATACAGCTTTATGGATTTAAGTGAGTGGGAAGGGCAATTTGGGTTTATAGGCTATGTAAAAATAAAATAATAATTATAAATACAGTAGAATTTATATGCCTACTGCATTTTTTATGCAAAATATGAAATAATTATAAGATATGTATAAAAAAGTGTTGACATTAAATGAATTTGTAGTATACTTATAAGTGTAGGGAAGAGAAATTAGTAATAAGCATCAAAATCTTTTTCCCAACATGTAAGTATAAATTATTAATAAAACATAATTATAAAATAATATAAATATAAGTTAAGAAAGGGGAGAATATAAGATGTATCTGAATGAAAGAGGTAAATTAGTTGTAAATAAATTTGAAATCATATGGTGTGACCTTGGCATTACAATTGGCTCTATACAAGGAGGTTTAAGGCCTTGCGTAGTTGTAAGTAATAATAAATGCAACTTTTTCTCACCTGTTATACATGTAGCTCCAATTACATCCGTAATGACTAAAGCCACAATGCCTACTCATATTGAAGTTGTACATATAGGCTTAGATAAGGACTCTATTATTCTTGTAGAACAGACAACCAGTATTGATAAAAAACAAATAAAAAGTAGTGTTGGTAATTTAGATTTAGCTACAATCAAAAGATTAAAAAATGCTTTAAAAATACAAATTGATTTAGTTGATGAACTAGAACCAATAAATTATAGATATATTGATGAAGTTATCCGTGATATAATGGAAAGTAAGAGAAGATATTTAGAATATAAAGATGAATATTTTTTAAGAATATATAAAACTACTATGAAGACTCTTGAAATTTATTGTATTAAATATAAAAAAGATTATAAAGAATTAGCAAAAGAGAGGATTCAATTAAGCAGAAGTGTGAAGGTAGTATAAAGGATTGTGAGGCGAAATATGAAATTAAACAATTTTGAGATTAATATGAGGAGCAGAAATCATATAGAAAAATGTTTTTATGTTTGTAAAGATTATACTAGGGCATATAAACTTACTAAAAATTTAATAAATAAAATAAACAATCAATTTAAAACTATTGAAAAAGAAGAATTGGATTATGATTACTATTTTTGCTATATGATACTTGCAAGAATATGTAACCATAATAAACTTTATGAAGAAGCAATTAAGAACATATACAAAGCTATGGAGTATCCTGTGAAAGATTACTATAATATTTCTGCTAAGTGGCTACTGGCTTGTATATATAAAACCAATGACCAAATAGACAAAGCTAAAATAGAATATAGGGATTGCTATAAATATTATCGCAGTATAGAGGAAGAAAAATATATGTTTGGTGTTAAATTAAGGTTAAGTAGGTTAAATCAATTAAATAAAAAAGAGTGGTTAATCTCCTATACGAGAATACCGCTCTAAAGTCAATTCTAAGACACTTTGCATTAATTGAATATAATTGTACCTAAAGTTACTTAAATGTATGTGTATGTGCTTGTCTAATCATTTCACCTATATGCTAAAACTTTTAAATTATTCCTATTAGTGAAAATAAAGTTTAAATTAAAAAAATACTATGGACTTTAGTACGAATAGATAATTTATCTAGTAGAGGAATGGTAGGTGTTTTTACCTTTGTAATAATCACTCTGTTTCTATATACAACTAAAGATACTAATAACAAAAGAAACTAAGTAGTAGTTACAGTGTTCCTATAAACCAGTCACTTCAACACATACAGAAGTTTTATTATCACTCAATGCCATTGTGGTATCACTCAATGCCATTGTGGATTAAAAAAATAGTATTGAATGCCATTGTGGATTATGATATATTAGTACTCAATGCCATTGTGATTATCACTCAATGCCATTGTGAAATTAGTGTTTTAAAAAAGTGTGGATAAAAGGGTGTGATTAATGTGTATAATATACTGAAAATCAATGAAAATCAACGCATAGATGATGTGGATAAGTCAGACGAAATTATTGAACAATCAGAAAATATAAAAATAATAAAATTTAAATTATTCCAAAGTTTTAATGAATCGAATCTAATGGTAATTCCATTTGTATCACTTCAACGACAAAAGGTAAAAACTATTGAAAGAAGTTGGGAAACGAATGGCATAAAGCGTGGAATAAAAGTGGTTGGTTCTGCCGAAAGTGGATGTCCCACCATATTAGAAATGGATGTATTATTAGGTTTGTTTAGGATATTAGTAAAAAACGTTGATTTTAAATATGAATATAATAAGAATACCAATACAGTAAACTTGCCAAGGAAAATTAATTTCACATATCAAGAATTAGCTAAAGAACTAGGCTATAGCATATATGGCGGTTCTATAAAGAAAAAACTAGAGAAATCCATAAAAACATTATTAGAAACAACTATTTATAGTAATTTTGCGTTAAGAGATGTTAATGAGGGGGAGTATATAACAGATTTTAATGGAGAGGAAAGTTTTAGAATATTAAAAAACTATAAATCTTATTCATATAGTAAAAAAAAGAAAAAATGTGAAAAAATCGGAAATTCTAAAGAAATAAAGGAACAACAAAGTGTAGATATAGACGATTTCTTTTTTAAAAACATATGTAATAATTATTTTAATATATATGATTACACTAAATATGTTAAATTAACTAAGGGTATATCTAAAAAAATGTTTCTATTATTGAGCCAATGGTCTCATGGATATATAAAATATTTAAATTATTCCACTATTTATGATTATATAGGAGTGGATATAACATTAAAACAAACTCAATATTATTATAATAGGATTATTAAAGATTCTCTTGATGAATTAAAAGATATAAAATTTATAGATGATTATGAGGTAATAATATCAGAAGGTATAAATTTCATATTTAATATCAATAAGTTGAGAATATCTAAAGGATATGATAAATATAAGAGTACAGAAGAAACCATAGGTAGACTTCAAGAATTAGGAATAACATTTGAAGAATGGACAAAATATTACAGAATAGATAATGAAGACTATGTAAAAGCGTTATTGAGATACATTGATGATAAGATTAAAAAAGGTGAGGTTAGAGATGAAAGGCAATATACCTTAACTGGTTTAAAATATGAAAACTATGATGTTACGAAATATATGCATTAGTACTCAATGCCATTGTAGCTTAAAATTTTAAATTTATATATATATTATCACTCAATGCCATTGTGCTTGAGTGAAATATTGATTTTAAACTATAATATAAGGACATATTAGTACTCAATGCCATTGTGTTTTATTGAAACAATAGGGTTTAACTATTAATTAAGTAAATTAAAAGATATATTATCACTCAATGCCATTGTGATTAGTTGAAATATTAAGTTAAAGCCATTGAGGAGGACATATTAGTGCTCAATGCCATTGTGATTTATTAAAATAATAGGGTTAAGTTAAGGACAATGGCATTGAGTGATAATATTGAATACCTAATCATGTTTATCCAGTATTGGTTACTACATTAAAAACATTTATTAAATAATAATTACCAAAAGTCATTGACAATAGGACATGTTATGCTATACTAGTATTAGTTGGAAGTTAGAAATAATTATAAGGAAGAAAATACTAAAAACAACTTATTAATTTTTTATTATCATCATAAGAAAACATTAGCTTTTTAATAAAAACTATTGTATAATTAGTTTTAAAGAAGTAAATCATACATATAATCAAATATAACTACATTATATGAATAACAAATAGAGGTGTAAGGAATGAAAGATAAAAGCGAATTATTTAAAAACTTAAATTTAATAAATAAACATAATGATTATAATAAAAAGTTAATAATGAGTTTAGGGAAAACATTTGGAGAAAGAGGATTAGCCTCCAGTACGCCAAATTCTATATTTCAAAATATATCTCCTCTTGACGGATTAACAGATATGGAATTAGGATTATTTGTAACATCATTATATAATAGTAAAGATTTAGATAAAGAGGCAAAAGAAACTATTAAACCGAGTGATTATTTTACTCCATCAGAAATAGACATAATTGATAATTTTAAAATAGAGAAAAAAATCTTGAGAGAATTAGTATTTGAAAGTATAGATAAAGTTCATAACAGTGATTTTGAATGGTTATGTGGGTGGTGGAGTTTTGAAGATATGTATGATGCTCATTTAGCAAATTTAACGAGCTACAATATCAAAACACAAAGAGAAGCTACTTATAAACGTACACAAACTGGTGAGATTTTAATATTACCTACTATCAATCCAATAGCAGTAAGAGAAATAGGAGAACTTGCCTATAATGATAAATTCAAACCTAACTTAATAACAATTAATATTAGATTAATTAAAGGTAAAACTCCAAATATAAAACATGATGAACGTTCTAGGAAATTAATTATAACACCCGAATATGATTTCACTAAACCAAATACCACGTTTGCAGATATTATTGATGGTCAACATAGGTTCAGTGGTGCTATATCGGGAGTAGAAAAACGTAGAAAAGAAGGTAAGAAGACTAAAGGTGGATTATTCGTTTATATTATGTGTGCAACCGAGGATGAAGCGAATGCCATTATTGCAAAAGAGGCTAAAAGAAATGAAATATCAACTGAACATACTAAATCAATCGAGAATACTGATTATAATAAGATAGTAAGTATGATAAATGAGGATAAAAACAAAAAAAATAACATATTATATAATGAAGTAGCAAAGACTTATAAGGAATTAGAAGCTACCGAAAAATTAACAACTAATGAATTCTTAACATATGCAATTAAGCATACAGGGTTAGATATTTCTAACAGTTATAAGATGAAAATAGAAATACCCGAAATATTGGAGATTATGAATGATATATGTCAAACAATAATACAAGAAAAATTTAGTAATGATATAGAAAAAATAAAGAAAGAAACTGAATTGTTTAAACATGGAATGTTTGCAGGATACTTTGTATTGGCAACAAAAATTAAAACTGGAAATTGTGAAAATAAGATAAATGATATAGTAGACTCTTTAATATTGAGAAATGATAAATTAAAAGAATTTAACTTGGGGACAAAAAATCCTAAATTAAACAAATTATGTGAATTTATAGAAACTATTATTTAAGAATAGAAAGGGGCAAAGTTGTGATTACAAAAGAAATTTTTGATAAAATGCAAGGGGAATTAGGACAATTTCAAGAGAATAAACAGGTTTATTTGATTGATAGATATAAAGACAATAAAAAAAATACAGTATTAACATACTTTAGACTATTTAAATTATTTAAAGGTATGGAGGAAGTTCTAGGTAAAGATATTTACTCATTTAATGATGAAGAAATAATTGATGCAATAAGTAGAATCCCAACATTTAGTAAAAGAATGGTAAATAGTATTGGTTCACTCTTGGATAATTACATTGAATGGGCATGCCAAAGAGGATTAAACCCAACAAGAAGAAATCCAATGCAACATATAAAAGTAAAAACTCATTTAGAACAAATGATAAACACTACCGTTTTAGCTCAAAGATTTATTTCTAAAAAGAACTTATATGATATGAGAGAAGAAATAGAAAAAAATTCAGATAAAGATATTGATATAACCGCTCAAGATTTTCTACCAATAATACTACCTTTCTATGGTATCTATGGTAAGGAGTGCTCAGAAATAAGTAATCTTAGAATAGAAGATATTGATAGATTTAAAAATTTAGCGACGGTAAGAGATGATTTTGGTAATGAAAGAATCGTGGAAATTGATGAACAATTAGTTGACTTAATAATTGAAGCAGATGAACAAAAAGAGTATAAGAAAAGAGAGAATTGGATTCATAAATTAACAAAAAATGGTTATGTTCTTAAGTCTACAAAAGGAGACGGTAGATTAAATGTCAATGGGATTAGAATTAGATTCTCTAAAGTGCTTAAGCTTTATAATAAAAGCCAAGATGAAATAAGCAGATTAACAATGAAATCAGTTATATCCAGTGGTAAATATGCAAGATTACGTAAGTTAGAACAAGTAAAAGGAGAATTGACAGACCAAGATTTTAGAGATATGCAAGTTGAATTTGGAGATAATCCAAAAAGTTATTTTGGCTTAAAAGAAGATTATTATTTTGCGTATAAAGATAAAGTGGAGTAAAACTCTACCTTATCTTTAACATAAGAAATAAATATAAACTGAAAATTTATAACAATGTGAATCAATTTTAAAATCAAATGATGGTGAAAAGGAGATAAAAAAAATGAAAAATAGTTTAAATGAGGTTATAATAGAGATTTTTGTCGGATTATGTCAAAATGGAGTAGTAATATACAATGGAGACAATGAACCGATGATATTCGAGAATTTTAATTTTAATAGTGAAAATAATAAGATTAAAATTAAAAATATTGATAATGATGAAGAATTAATAATAGAGAACATAGACAGTTGCAAGGTTGAAGACCATGATGACTATATATACATAGTGTTTGCTGATACAAAGATAATGATAGAAGAGTTAGCTATTTAATCACTTAAAAAGATATACATAGTTCATATCTAAGTAAATAAGTCTTAGATACAACATTAAAAAATAATTATAAAATAGGATTGACAAGATGCCAATACCGTAGTATGATAGTAAATGTAAAGAACAATAATTATAAAACACAGAGGAGAGATTATTAATGCATATTTTAAGAAAAGAAGAAATGGAATTACATATTACAGAGGTTAAAAAAATGTTAAAGGAACTGGATGTAAACCCAATTATGAGTATGATAGCAAAAACAGTGTACGGAAGTGTTGAAGAATTAAAAACTTTGATGAAAAGTGAAATTGAAGAACTAAAGAACGAAATAGCTAAGGAATCTTTCATTAAACCTAATAATTTAGAAACTGAATCAAAACAACCGATTGCTCCTGTTAATATAGATTTTAAAGAAAAACCAGTCAGAGTAACAAAGGGTATTTTCAAAGGACTAGAAGGAATTGTAGTAGAAGATTGTGTTTTGTTAGACAAATTCCTTGTTGACCTAGGAGATAGTTATAATGCGTTATATATAAATAAGGATGATGTTGAAATTGTTAAAGAAGAGAAAGTTAAAGAAGAAGTCAAAAAAACTAGAGGGTTCATAATTAATGGTCTAGATAAGGAGTTAGGTGCGTATAATATTCATATTACTCAAGATGACATTAGAGTAACTTTTAAAGATAGCAATTTAGAGGCAAAGGAAAAATGGAGTTATACCCTAAATGCTTATAATTCATGTTTGAAAATAAATACTGTAATTAAAGCAATGGAACAAGGATATGATTCTTTAGTTGAAGATTTAATTATACAGAAGGCTAAATCAAAATCAAAAAGCTATGAGATGGATAAAATAGTAGACCAATTTTTTGAATTAGAAAAAACAAAGCAATCATTAAGAAACAACATAATTTTAGATATAGGAAAAGAAAGTCAACTATATAATGACATAGTAAAGAAAGTGGCTGATAATGAAAATAA
Source organism: Clostridium tagluense (assembly GCF_003865095.1). GTDB lineage: Bacteria > Bacillota > Clostridia > Clostridiales > Clostridiaceae > Clostridium_AD > Clostridium_AD tagluense. The sequence goes on from NZ_BHYK01000045.1 coordinate 8,375, forward strand.
ATAAATATAAAATAGGAGTAGACCAAGATTGGGTTTTAGCTAAACTTACTAAGAAATGGATTCAGTATTATAATACTATATTCAATGATAATTTAAGAATAGATGATATAACTGATTGGAATTTAGCCAAAAGTATAAAAAGTGAAGCAATCCTCTACATGAATAACATATTGAAACTAGAGGACTTTTACAGAAATTTAGGGGTAGTATCTAACTCTCAAAGAGTATTAAAGAAATTACAAGAGCAGGGTCATGAAATATTCATAGTAACTGACCCTTTCTCAAAAATGAGTTATACATCAAAATATGATTGGCTTGTTGAATATTTTCCTTTTATTGATACTAAAAATTTTATTTTTACGGGCAACAAGAGGGCAATAAAGCTAGATTTTTTAATTGATGATGGAATTCATAATTGTGAGGGATTTCAAGGAATATCATTACTATATGATTCTCCTTACAATAGAAAATGTGATAAGTTTTATAGAGTTAAGGATTGGAATGATATAGAGTATGTTTTTGAAAATAGGATTAATTCAATAATAGATGCTCATGCAAATAGAGAGAGAGGCTTAACAGAATGCATAAATTAATTTGTATAATAGGTAAAAGTGGGGTCGGTAAATCAACAATAGAAAAAGAAGTAGAGAACCAAGGATTGAAAAGAGTAATTTCATATTCTACGAGAAGTCCAAGAGAAGGAGAAGTAAATGGTGATACATATTGGTTTGTAAGTGATACTTTATTTAATGTATATCTCAAACAGGGACAATTTTCAGAAATGTCCATTTACAACAATTGGAGATATGGAACAAATAAAAATGATATAAAACTAGAAGAAGGAAATCATGTTGAGGTTGTAAACCCCGATGGATATAGACAATTAATAGAGAGCCTAGGCAAAGAAAATATAATAGGTATATATTTAACTGTGGATGATAAAGAGCGGTTGTTAAGGGCTTTAAATAGGGAAGAATCACCGAATTGTAGTGAAATCTGTCGCAGATTTACTTCCGACTTAACCGATTTTAAAAATTTTGAAGACGAAGTTGATTTAGTTATAGAAAATGTAACTATTGACGATACAGTTAATAAAATTTTAGAAACATTACATAATAAATAAATATAAAATACATAGAGATAGTACTATATTAGATATAGAAATATGGTGCTATTCTCAATACCAAAGGAGTGATAATATGCCTAAATTCATTTATAAGGCTAGAAAATCAAATAGCACGATGAAATACACTAAAGATGAAAAATATCATGGTCAGTTTGTAACTGAGGGTCATTCTAAACTATTATTAATTACAAATGATACAGGAGATAGTGTTTTAGTTTATAAAAATGATTTCGATTATGTTAGAAAAATAGATGTAAAATAGAAGATACTATGAAATCAAATAAACATATAGAGGAGGAGATATAATTATGAAGAAAGCACTTACATTAGAAATTTGGGTGGATGAAACTTTAGAGGAGGCAAAGGAATGTGTAAATGAGGTTTATAATAATATGTTAGCACATGAATACATAGACGATGGCAGTATTAAAATAAGAGAGGTTAAGACAACGAAATTTTTTAAAAGTCTAAATTACGATGAAGACTATATCAATAATTTAAATATATCCAATTAAAATATTACCTTTAAAATAATATAATAATAAATAATTATAATAAACAGAGGAACTTATAAGTAAATATAAAATGTTGTAGCTACACCTCCTAAAGGGGAGAATATAAATAATGATAAAAATGTATTATGAGGACTTGCCTAGAAAAAAAAATAATACAAGCATAACTATCGATTGGAATAAAACAATAGGACATAAAACTAGATTTATTCATGGTAATATTGAGGGTGAAGTTAAAATTGTTAAATATGAAAAAAATTATTTATGGATTAAATACGGGGATAAAAAACTGTTCAAAATTGATACAGATGCTTTTAAAAGGTGTCGATTATCTCTATTGTTAGAGAAACGAACTAATAAATTTAAAATAGAAATAGGACAAGTATTTAAAGATAATAAAAGAGATTTAATTATTATAGGTAAGGAATATAGAATTGATAGAAGTACTAACCAAAATAAAAAATGGTATAAATACAGATGTAACATATGTGGATTTTGTGATGATAGAAGTTGGATTGTTGAGAGTAATTTGTTAAGCAAAAAACAACAAGGATGTTCTTGTTGTGCAGGAAAAATCGTAGTAGAACATATTAACTCAATATTGTCATATGAGGAAACTCATTGGATGATAAAATTCTTCCAATATGGATACAATGAGGCTAAAGAACATATGCCACAAAGCAATAAAAAAATATTTTTTAAATGTCCTGACTGTAATAGGATTAAAGATAAATCTATAAGCATTAGTAATTTATATATAAATCACTCCATAGGTTGTTCATGTTCTGATGGGTTTAGTTTTGGTCATAAATATATACATAATCTATTAGAACAATTAAAATTTAATTTTATTAGTAATCATACCTATGATTGGTGTAAATTTTATAATCCTTATAAAGGAAAACAAACAGATGGCGAATACGATTTTATAATAGAAGATATGAAAATTATTATAGAAGTTGATGGTGGTTTTCACAGAAAAGATAATAAGATGAATGAACAAAGCGAAGAAGAAAGTAATTTCTTAGATGAAGAAAAGAATAGACTTGCTGAGGAACAAGGTTATAAAGTCATTAGAGTTATTTATAATGATGATTTTGAAATGAAAAAATCTACATTAGAGTCTGAAATGAGGAATTATTTTGATTTAGGTGATATTGATTGGACTATGTGTGAATGTTTTGCATTATCAAATCTATGTAAAAAAGCTTGTGAAATAAAACGAGATAATATAAATCTTACTACAACTGAAATAGGAAAAATAGTAGGATTAGGGAAAAATACGATACAAAGATATCTAAAAAAGGGCAACAAAATATGGGATTGGTGTAATTATGATGGCAAAGAAGAAAGTAGAAAAAATGGTAATAAATCTGGTAGATTAAAAGTAAAACCTGTTGAAATTTTTAATAAAGATGATATATCATTAGGTAAATTTTTTAGTGGAGTTGAATTATCAAGGCAATCTGAAAATTTGTTTGGAGTAAAATTAAATCGTGGAAGCATATCACAAGTATGTAATAATAAAGCAAAACAATATAAAGGATACACATTTAAATACATAGAAGATAATCTAAAAGAAGCAATTTAAAATATTACTTTCAAATCAATAGATAAAAAATAATTATAAAACAATTGACATATTTAGAGTAAAGAACTATAATAAAATTAAGGTAAAGAGAAGGAGCGAACTTAAATGAAAAAATGTTGTGTAGATAATCAAAATGGGTATTGTAAAATAGAGGTTGGTATGGAGTATTTAATACTAGAGGAAACAGATATTCATTACATAGTTAAAAATGATAATAATAAAGTTCAAAAATATTTAAAGACAAGATTCTCAGATACAGATACTAATTCTACTAAGCATATTGATAATGAATGTTATGCCCCAATAGAAATAGAACTAAGGATTATAGGACAATTAGTTAATATTAAAAGCATAAAAATGGATAAAGATTTGTTTAATATACATAATATTCAAGATTTTGTAGGGATTAATTCAGATTGTCATATCAGAGTTAGTAGTTGTAGTCGATATCCTAGGACAAGCTTAAATCATATAGACTTAGGAAACAGAGAATGGGATTGTATAAATACATTAATGAAACTAGAAGATAACAAATCTGCAATAGAATATGCTTATAAAATTTCACAAGAAATAGAAAATATAAATAAAGAGTTAGTTAAAAAATCAAAGGCAAAAGTATTAGTATATGCAATAGAGCATGAACCAAATGGAAAACGATACTTCTTCACATGTAAAGAGACATTATATCTTGATGAATTAGTTATTTGTGATACAAGTAGAGGAGAACAGTATGGAGTTATGAAAGATATTGAATTTGCAACTGTTAGTTATGGAATAAATAGAAAGTCTTGTAGAAAGATTAAAAACTAAAGGAGCAAGTTAAATGAGTACATATTTTACATCAGATTTACATTTTTGGCATAAGAAAATCATGGAGTATGAAGATAGACCATTTGATACAGTAGAAGAAATGAATGAAGCACTTATACATAATTGGAATAATACGGTTAAACCAATAGATGATGTTTATATTTTAGGGGATGTTAGTTTCGGAAATGAGGAGCAAACTTTAAAGATATTGAATCGTCTCAATGGAAATATGCACTTGATATACGGAAATCATGACCACGTAATAAAGAAGAGTAAAATGCTACAGGGAAAATTTGCATGGTGTAAAGACTATTATGTTCTCAAGACTATTAATCCATTTACAGGAAACAAGATTAAATTGGTGTTGTTTCATTTTCCTATTAATGTTTGGGAAGGGAAAAATTATGGGAGCATACATTGCTATGGACACGTTCACAGTAATCAAAAAACTCACCATCCTATGACATTCATAGGGAAAAACAGTTATAATGTCGGGGGAGATTTTGGTATAAATAACTTGACACCTATTAGTCTTGAGCAAGTATTAATAAATACAAATTATAAAGAGGAGAGATTATAAAATGATAACAAATAATAAAGAAACTATTTTACTAGACAACTATTGGGACAACTTTAAAGAAAGGGTTAATGAGAGTATAGATTGTATAGAGGCTAATAGACTTCCCTCTTTGCAACGTCTTACTATACATGTGACTGACTCTTGTAACTTATCGTGTGAATATTGTAATATGAGATTTTGTAGTAAGATTATGAAAAAAGAAACAGTTATTAAGATAATTGATGAATATACTGAAATGGGTGGAGATACCATACATTTTACAGGTGGAGAACCAAGCATAGTACCTTATATCAATGAAATATTCAAGTATTCAAAAGATAAAGGCTTAACAGTTTCTAGCAATACAAATGGATATAAGAGAATGGATACTAAAAATATAGATAAACTAAAGACTTCATTTGATTGTTGTTCTAGGGAAGAATTTAACCGCACGATGGGAAAAGATTGTTTTGATGAAGTAGTAGAAAATATGAAATATTATTCTGAAACAATGAAAGGTAAAATGCTATCAATCACCGCAGTATTAAATAGAAAGACATATAAACACATGTTGGAGTTAGTAAAATTTGTTGAAGATAATTACCATGTGTATAACCTTTACTTCTCAAACTATAAAGGGAGCAACCTAGATTATGCTTTTACAAATGAGGAAATAACAGATATGTTTGAAAACTATATTCCTAAAGTATTAGATTATCTTAAGGAAACAGGAAGTGAATATTCATATAAACAATTAGCTTTATATAAACCTCATGATTTTATTAATGAACAAGACCGTTTCGCTGAGAATAAAGTAATTCCTTGCTATATACAATTATCAGAGATGACCATAGATAGTGATGGAGTTTGTCATAACTGTAGCCATTTGTATAGAGATGGGGTTAAACCTAATAAGGTATTTAATGTTACAGATACCCACTTAAATGATTGTTTTAAAGGCTTGAAGAAAGAGTTAAAAGGTAATTATACATATTTAGATTGTCACTGTGAAACGGGTTGTAACACAAATTTAATTGGCTTTAATAAGGCAGTTATGGCCAAAAGACGAATTTTATAGGGGGATATTACAATGAATAATATAGAATTTTTTAAATTTTTAACAAATGAACCTTCGATTTTAGAGAAGAAATATGGGAAGATTTCAAGCTTTAATTTTTTTAGAAGAAATGTTGGATATTCCCATGATTGGACTCATGAAGTAGAAGTCGCAAGGGGCTTATATATAAACAATGAAACATGTGAGATTGTAGGCAGAAGTTATAATAAATGGTATGCAATCAATGAGAAACCCGAAACAAAAATGGATAATTTAAAAGAAACGTTATCTTTCCCATTAGAAGCATATATAAAATATAACGGTTATCTAGCTATTTTAGGATATGATAGTCAATCAGATGAATTAGTATTCACAAGTAAAGCCAGTATTGGGGGAGAGTGTGCATTGATTTTTGAAAGAATTTTTAGAGAGACAGTGGAGGATACTGTAAGTGTTAAAAAATTCTTAAAAGATATGAATGTATCTATGGTATTTGAGGTTATATCTCCTACAAAACAACCGCATATAATTGAATATGAGCAGGAACATATAGTATTACTAGACATTGTATATAGAGAACCTAACTATAAAAAATATACATATTTTAACTTAACCATGATAGGAGAATTTTTCAAGATGCAATATAAAAAATTGGCATATACACTGAATACATGGGAAGAGTTTTATGATTGGTATAAATTAATTATGAAAGAAGATTATTTATATGAAGGTGCTAAAATAGAAGGATTTGTTATTGAGGATTCTAAAGGATATATGGTAAAGGTGAAATTAACGGACTATTTATTTTGGAAGAAGATGCGAAGATTAAGAGATACAACACGTAAATATGGGGATGTAACAGATTATATCAATTTACCAAGAGCTAATATGTTTTATCATTGGTTAATAGAGCAAGATACAAGTTATTTAAAGAAGGATATTATAACTTTAAGAAATCTCTTCCAAAAGGAATATAAGCAAGTTAAATTAACCTGTTTAAAATCTAACACATGGGATAGTTGTTTCACTCTATATGATTATTGTATTGATGAAAAGGGTGTGTACGGAATAGTTGAGGATAATGTTTATTATTTATCTGAGATTGCATTAGCAGGTTATAAAGTAACAATATTATAGGAGGAAAATATAAATGTGTGAGAAAGAAATGTCAACTCAAGAATTATTTGATAAAATTACTGAGAAAATAATAATCAAATTAGAAGAGGGAGAAATAACTTGTCCTAATTGTAAGGGATTGAAAATGATTTACACTCAAAAGGGAGAGCAAGGATTAGTACACACTTGTTCCGAGTGTTATACGGGGAAAGTTTTTGTATGTGAATATTGTGGAGAATTAAATAAAACAGATTTATGTCAATGTGTAGAAGCTCGGGAAAAAAGACAATCAATACGAAATGATGAAGAATTAAAGAAAAAACAAATTAAATTTTATACTGCTAAAAGGATTAAGTTTGCAGATTATGAAGGTAAATTTTTAACTGAGGATATTGAGTTTATTCAAGATTCAGATGAAATTTATGGTAGACTTTATGACCAAATTAAATATGATAAATTAACAGATGAAGAATTACCTAATTTTTTATGGGGAACAAGACCCGAACCAGTATTTAATTTGGATATAACTGAGATTATATGTAGTAAATGTGAAGACGGTTATGAAGACATGAATTCCTGTTTAGATATGGACAGTGATGATTTATCAAAAGCTCAAGCATATTTAGATAAATGGTATAGAGCACAGGGAGATAGCCTTAACATATATTATGAAGATTTTAAAGTTGTAGTATTATTAGAAGATTTAATAAAAGAGATTAGAGATGATATATCTAATGAATAGTGACCAATATTTAAAAATTAAAAATGACCTAAATACATATGAGATTGGAACGGACAGAATTAGAACTCTTAATTTTGCAAAGAAGAACTTGAATGAAGAAAAAGAAATCACCCTTAGAACTCCTAGTGATTGTGGCTTTAAATTTGAATTAACAAAACATATGAGAATAGCCTTAGGCCAAATAATAGATAATGAAATATTTGAATTAGAAGAAAGTTTGAAACAATTATAAAATATCTTAATAACAATCAAGTTATAATATACATTAAAAAAGGTGAGAAGGGGCAAAAAAAATGATAGATAATGTTAATAAAAGTTTAAAAAATTTTTTAGATAAGGCAATGGAAGAGAAAACGGATATTTATATAGTTAATTATGATGATTTTGGTGAAGCAGACGGAGTTGGATATATTCAGCAACTCAAGGTGGTATACAATAGGGAACATGATTTTGCTTCACTATTTTTCAATAATGAAAATGGATTACTTGAAGAGGCGTATTTAACTAGCAGATGGTTAAACTTTAATTACATAGAAATGAATAGGGCTTTACAACTAAACTAATAATAAAATTATAAGGAGATTATACATATGGAGATTAATAATGAGGAATTGGAAGTAACGATTAGTAAGAAAAATTATGTAATTCAAACGAATACTATTTTAAATGAGGATGGAACTCCTAGGGATTTCACCAGTTTCATGTTCCAGTTACAAAATCAGACATGGGAAGAATTTAAAGAGTACATTTTAAATAATGACACTAAAGAAACTAAACAAATTAAAGGTACATTAGATGGAGCTTCTAAGCCTAATGATTGCATTATAAGTGAAGAAATAATTAATACTGACCAACAATTAGAAGTAATGATTTTCTTTGGGGCAGATTATGACAGGAGAGTAAATGCCAAGTTTTTCTTAGTCACAGAAGAAGAATTTAAAAAAATATTATAGAGAAGGAGTTTATCTATGCAATTAAATGCTATTCAGAAGACTTGTAAGGTATTAGAAAGTATGTATGATGGAAATACAGTTGAAGTGGGAGAAGATGCCTATTGTATGAATGATGATAATGAAATAGGCATTCCTCTATACGATGCGAAGGGTGAAAAAACTGAGAATATGATAACTATTGATTTTGAACTAAATGCTTTTATAAAAATGTGTTCAAATATAAGTGAATTAGATATGCTTGGAATTATAGCAAATAAAGTATTGCAAAAACAACAATAATAAACAATTATAAAAGGAGAAAGATAAAATGGAGAGAAAAATTGAAAAATGGGAAGATTTAGATTCAGTAGAGATTATATTTAAGTTAATACGTTTTTGGGAGTACGGAAATGGAGAAGATTTCATTGATAGTAACGAATGTATTGTAAGAGAAATTCCTTTTGCCTGTTTTTTACTAGGGGCAGGGTACATATCAAAGGATATATTAAATAGTTTGATTAAAGAAGATGGTTCTTTACAAGATTTATTAGGTGGCTATGACGATGAATTTAATATTTTTCCTCTTGGAGAATGTGAAAATGAGAGCATGTCTAAAAAATATCATTTATTAGCAGAATATATTTTTCAAGTTGATGGACTAAGAAAAAGATTATTTAATGTTTTAAAAAATTGGGGATATGATGGAAGCGAAAGAGAAGAAAATGAAGAAGAATATGGAGTGGTTAGTTTAGTCTTAGATGGAAATGATTTTGAAAAGACAGATGAGGATTTTGGTACTCTGCATGATGAATGGTTATGGGTTTCAAGTCATAGTATTGAAGATGTAAATAAGATAGTACAGGCTAGAAATGAGAAAGAAGAGGAGCTTAATTAATATGGTAATAGGTCAATTAGTCTTATACATAAAAAATGGTAATTGGGAATATGCAATGGTGACAAATACATTTGATGATTGCTACATGGTATTAACTCAAAAGAGCAATACAAAACCATTAATACTACTAAATAAAACAGAAGACAAAGTGATAGAAGAAAATAAGAGTCATGATTTTACAGTGTTAGAGGTTCAGATTAATGGTAACCCGACAATAGTACCTAAAAATATATTTGGTAAAAGAGATTTAACAAAGTTTATTGAGAAAAACAACTATTAAGGAGTTATGCAGAATGAAATTATTTAGTAAAGATATAAAAGTAAGAGAATACTTGGCTGAAATTGACCCCGCTTTAATATTATATGATGGATTTGATAGTGCAATAATCGGAGTAGGAGAAAGATGTGGCATGGAGCAAGTTGTTATTTATGACAAGGATAAAATGATAATAATAATGATAGAACGAGATGGTATGACTGAGGAAGAAGCAATCGAATATTATGATTTTAATATAAATTCTGCATATATAGGTAAAAGAACTCCGATTGTCATTGAAAGTATAGATTTGTAAAATATTAGAATAATTTAAATACATAAGTTAATCAAACAATAATTATCATCATATTCGGTGATAGTTATTGTTTAATTATGGTTGATTATGGTATAATAAAAATAGAAGGAATTGATTGTTATGAATGATTATAATTATTTCGAGAAATTATTTTATGATGATGTTAGAAATAAGAAGATTATAGCTAGAGGTGCATATCACAATAGTGGAAAGAAAGGTTCGGGTAATAAAGGAGCTAGAGTCAAAACGACGGTAGATAGCTTAATAGGTAAAGAAAAAAGAGAATATATGAGGGGTGGTAAGGTAATGACTACAAATTTTTATGATGATATAAAAAATGTTCCAACTATTGAAGAACTAAATGGAATGGAGTTTGAGAAAGTTAAAACAATTCTAAAATATGTAAAAGGACATTATACGAATAAGGACTTACAAAATCATTGGAATACTAGTGCAGGTACTATGTATAGTAAAACATTCTATAAATATGGAGTTGTTGAACGAAAGAAACGAGGACTAAAAGATAGTGATATTAATAAAAATGTTCCAAAATACAATCCTAAATCAGAAAAGATAGCTAAAATATCTAAAATAGCTAATATTAACGACCAACATTCTCAAATATTACATTTATCTGAATTGGTAAAAACCTTAGAGGAAGAAAATCAATTATTAAAAGAAAAAGCAGAATTAACAATTAAAGATATTCCAGTGGTTAATAGTGGCTTAGAATTAAAATTTACGGGCAAATATAAAGGAGAGCAAATCCTAGAACGAACCTTAAAATTTGTAGATGCTCTATCAAAAGAAGATACTTATGAAATTAATCTGAGCATAATAGAAAATAATAATAAAGGATAATACGGTTGAGGTGTTTGAAGTAAGGGTTCTTAACATCCTTACTTTTTCATCGTAATATAAAAAAAGTACAGGTAAAAGGTTTGACAAACTGGATTACATAATATATAATATGATTGTAAGGTTTTTGAAAGGAAAATAAAAAATAATTATAAAATAAACATTTACATGTATAAAAAAATATGTTATCCTTATGTTAGATTTAACAACAAGAAAATATGATATAATTTGAATAATTGGAGAGAGTTATATATGAAAATAATTATACTTATGGAATTTGAGAAAATAACATCTGAATATTGTGCTAAAGAAAAATTAAGAAGTATGATAGGAAATGGGTGGTATTTTGTAGGAACTAAAAGTATTAAAGTTACGAGAAAATCCATTGATGATAAGAAGTATCTTTTTATCACTTCAAAAGGATTAACTGAAAGTGAACAAGAATATTTAGTGAGGTGTAAACAATGAATTTAATAGAAATATATATATCGGTTGACTGTAGTTCTTATAGGGATAAAGAGGTATATATGAAAATATCCAAACAAAAGATAATTAAAGAAACTGCAAAACAAATAAAAGTAGATACTTTTGGAATGTTTTGTTCAAGTATTATAAGCAAGGAATCATTAGATAAAATCCAATGTGTCGGAACGTTAACCTCAATTAATAGATGGATACATGTGAGAGAAGATGCGAATTATAATGAAGAAAATTTAAAATCATTGTTGCTAAGTGATATTAAAGATGAAATCAATAACAGAAGAGATTTACTTGTAAAAATGTGTAACATCGTAGATGAATTGCTTAAAACTATTTAAATAGAAATGAGGTGTAATAAATGGAAGGTAGCAGATATAAAGTTATAAAGGAAATAAAAGAATATTGAGAATGTGGAGCTAATGTGGGAGATATATTAACCGTTGAACATTGGGGCGAATATGGAAATTTCTTAACATTAATGAAAGGAGATAAAGCAGTTTGTGATTTAGATAGTCATGCTAGTGTCGAATGTTGTGAGTTAATAAAAGAATAGATTTTTAGTAAGGAGGGGCGGTATTTATGGAGCTAAAAGTAGGAATTGAAGTATTCTTAAAACCGATAGACAGTAATGCAAAGGGTAAAGATGCTATTATGAATTATATAAGGGAAGGATATATTGTTTCAAAAATAGGTTCAAAATATATATATGCATGGGATGGAAGAAATAAAACTAGTGAATTACAATTTCATAAAGATACAAGAAAAGAAAATAATTGGAATGCCGATTGGCAATTGTTCTTTTCAAGACAAGAAATATTAGATGATATCGAATACAATGAGTCATTAAGAAAATTAAGGAATACATTTGGAAGTTATGGTACAATTGATTTATCTGTAGAAAAAGTTAAAAGGATAATGAAAATAGTTGAGGAAGATTAAAAGGAGGGCTTTTCAGTTGGAGAAAATTAATGTTGGCGAATATCTTAAAGATGTAGATTATGGACTTATGGGACTTCAAAGAGTAATCATTGATGATAAAGCAGAAACTATTCTGTTAATAAAAGAAGAAACTCAGTTTATCAATAAATTAGGGATATTACCTACCTTTGATACAAGAGTTGGAATTTTTGATAATAGAAATGTATTATCCGTAGTATGTTTAATGAAAGTAAATCAAGACAATAATACTTTATATGAAACTTTTTATAATTATCATTGTGAAGACCTAGACGGAATTGATATGTTCTCTGATTTAATAAAGAATAAAAAACTTAAAGTAGTATATTATAATGAAAAATCAGAAAATGTAAGAAACTTAAGTATTAATAATCCATTCAAAGATGCCTTTATTAAGACAAAGAAAATGTTTGAATGTCGGAATTGGACTACAGATGATTTTAATAGAGAAAAAGAATATATATATGAAAAATTTCCTTCTCCACATATCTTATTTAAGGAATTAACCAATCAATCAAGTAGATGTGATAAATGAATATAATAAATAATAGAATTAAATATTTGGAGAATGAGATTAAAAAGGAAGAGAAATACAAAAAGAAAATAAATATAATGATTGGGGCACTTGATTTTTATACAAGATATAGTGATAATGTTTGCTTTTGTGGAGATTCAGAATATATAGAACAACTTTTTAGTAAAAAATTTCCTTTTGCATACAATAAAATAATGAGTGGTTCTCAATATATTACAAAAGAAGATATGGAGTTAGGATGAAAAAGTATGAAGGAAGAAGGGCTTAAGGATGAAGATTAAATTAACGGTTAAAAGTGTAAATACAGGTAATACGTTTGATGAAAGTTATACAATAAATAATGATATTAACCCTCAAGTATATGCTCAAAATATGATAGATAATTATAATAGGACATTAAGACCTAACGAGAGTGCAAGAGAATTAATAGATGTAGAGATACTAGATAAATGTATAGAAATAAAATCAGAGCAACCATTAAAAGAATTTTACGGAAGTGTTAGTTTTGCGGGAAGGATGACTTTCACTGTAAAAGCTACCAGTAAGGAGGAAGCAAAAAAGCTTGTTTTTGAAGATATTGATTGCTTGAATATCGACTTAGTTGCAGATACAACGTTGGAAGTACAAGATACAGAGTGGGGTTTAATTGCAGAAGCTAGGCAAGGTAATGTATCACAACCTTACATTAATGATTTTGAGATAAAAGAAGAAAAAGAATTGTAATTTTAAAATATATTTAAAAGGAGTATATGAAAATGAAAATATTAAGGAAAGCACATGAAGGTAATGACTGGCAAGAAACAACACTGGAAAACTTTATTGAAAGTGTTAAAATCACTAGAGATATAATTCTTGAAATGAATATAAAAGACCGAAATGCAGACTACTATACAGAAGGATTTGCATTAGATTTATTGAAGAATGGTAATATTATAGATACACCTGTTACGCTGTTTAAATTAGGAGAAGATAAGGATACTAATAAATGCCCTATTTGTAACAAGTATTACATTGGTATGGGTTCATTAAGTAGAAGGGATAATAAGACAGATATATGTTCTGAATGTGGGATGCGTGAGGCAATGGAAGATATGACAAAGAACATCTGAAAGGTGGTATTCAATTATGTTATCAAACCTAAAAAAGAAAGATTTAAATGGTGTTATGAAAAAAAGCAAAATATTATTACATTCAATGACAGATGGAGGGAAAGTCTCTCACATTTCATTTATCACAAAAGAAAAAATAAGTGTTATAGAAATGAATATGTATCATAAAGACTATCATGTGATAGGTTATTATCAAGTCGATGAAAAATATCATGCGTATATAGAAGATATTCTTAAAGTAGATTGGTTATTAGCCAAGGATAATATTATGAAAATAAACCGTGATTTATTAGAAGCTATAAATGAATCAACAGATAAAAAACTTATACTTGATAATAGTCATATTGATTGGGACTTATAAGAGTTATTAAAAATTAGGGGGGACTTTAGATGGAAGATAAGGTAGACATAAATAACGTGGTGAAGGAAAAGAAAAGGGGTTTTACTCCCAGTAAAACTTTCATAATTCTACTTCTTATAATTTCTATTGTGAGTGGAAGTGTTTTCTATTATATTAAATATTCAAATGAAAAAGCTTTAAAAGCAGAACAAGCTTATATGGCAGACTTAAAGATATTTGTACTTTTAGTTTCAGCCCAAGGACTTATTATTGAACGGGATGCACAGGGGATTTCTAGTGTTTGGTATGATGCAATTTATAATTCACCTGTCACTGTTAATGGGGAAAAGGCATATACTTTTAATACTGCAATTAAGTATAAGATGAAAGAATATAAATCAAATGTAGATTTGCCTATGCTATATGTAGGTTGTGAAAGCAATTATAATGAATCACAAGACATTCTAAGAAAGGGATTGGAATTTACTAATGGTAATCATCCATCATATGTTGGTTCGTCTAAAGACCATATAGGACTTTCAGAAACACAAAAGATAATTAAAGGGTTAATATGATACATTTAAAGGTTCATATAAGAGATATTATTGAGAGGCAGGGAGATAAAAATGACAAAAGAAAGAATTAAAGATTTAATAAGACAAAGACAAGAGAACCTAGAATTAAGACAAAAGGGAATGTGTAGATATGGTTAAACGATAAAATTTGGATAACCTTAATTCTAATGACCTAGTTAATCTATCCTATAATTTACAAAGATTTGCAATTGACATGGCCAAAATAGAAGGGCAAATTGAAGAGTTTAAATATATGTTATAGGTATAGTTTAATCTCCCACTAAGAATTGTTTATTATAATAAAAGGAGGAATAAAATAATGTCAATGTTTAAAGAATTAGATAGAGCAAGATGTATGCACTGTGGGAAATGGGATAAAGAATGTTCATTATCTACACTACCCATAGAAGTTAAGTATTATGGTGATTATGCAATTTGTAGTAAATGTGGAGAACAGTTTGATATTGAATATTGGCGAGAGTGGGTAAAAAAGAAAAGAAGTAAAGAAAATTTAATTATATCAACATGTGAAATGCCTACAGGACATACAGGATATTATTTATCAAATAAAGAAAATACATTAAGATATTCATATAAAGTTATGGATAAAGATGATTTAGCGGATTGTCCAATATTCACTAAAGGGGCTTTATTAACTTAATAGAAGGTTCATTTTAAGGGAAAGGTCATTTGTGTAACTTTGAATTCCAAATAAAATAGAAATTTTAAAGTGTGTCATAGTATGAAAAAAGTACGACTTATGAAAATGGAGGAAATGAAATGGAAGAGATAATTAAAGAACTAAAAGAATTAGGGTGTGATAGTAAGATATGTAGCGGTAGTGAAGGATATACTGGACATATGAAAGACTATGCACTTATACAATTTTGTAAGAAAGGCAATAGCCAAATGATAAAAAACTTAATTGAGCATGGTTGGAAAAAAGAAAGAGAATTTAAGGAATTTTCTCCTTTTGTAACTGTGTATAGTGGTTATAGTATTTATATAAGTTTTAAAAAATATTATTAACTAAGATGTGTCGCAATACAAAAAAATTGAAAGGAGTAGGTTATGTTTTTAAGCAGAGAGGAAAGAGTTTTATTGTTGGTATATAGGATTCAGAAAGAGAGGGAATTAACATTAATGGGTGGACATACCTCTTATGACATTGGAGAAAAGAGGATAATAAAGTTAAAGAAGAAAATAGAAAAAATTGGTGGCAATCCAAACTTAATACTTGACATTAAGTAAGTCATACTTAAGAATATGACTTAAAAGGAGGATTATATGGAAAATAACAAATGTAGTATACGTGCTATAGCCATGATGTTTAAGGTTATGGGTACACCTAAAATTAAGTTGTTACCTTTTCAGAAAAAACTATTAAATTTTGTAAAACATAAAGGGACATCATAGGAATTAAACTTGACAAACCAATAAAAAACAATTATAATATAAAAAGAGGATATAGATATTTGGTTTATATCCAAGGCTAGATAAAGAGATTGAATAGGAAGAAATATAAATGCCCAAATTTAAAGTTTATTATACTGAACAATCTTTAATAGCATAATTTAGGGGGTAGCATGGAACAAATAATAGATAATATAAAGAATGAAATAAAAAAGCTAAATCATGATGATGACATAGCCACCCTCAGTCTAAGTAAACATGACTTGAGAATGATTCGATACTCTTTGTTGATGTATAATGTCATAATAGAGAAATCTTTTAAGATTTTGGAAGGAGATTAATATGGATTATTTTATAGAACTTATTAAAAAGATAGAATCTAGTGAAAATACTCCTGTGGAATTAAACCATAAAGAAATTAGAAATATTGTGATGGCTTTAAAATTAGTTGATGCATATTCTGACATTTTAGATGAAGAATTGAAGATAAAATTAGAATAACAAATAATTATAAAACAAATCAATTAGGAGGCTACGAAGTTGAGCCGAAAAATATTAATTATAGGTAGAGGAAATCAAAAGAGTATTAGGGATATGTGTTCATTACTAGAAGTACTAGAAGCTCATTCAATTATAGTGCTTGGAGAAAAGGATATTAATAAAAACAATCTTGATATTGATATTATTAAAAGTAATTTTAGCTTATTAGGTGTTAGGTATGCAGAACCATGTAGATTATTAGTTGATGAATTAATTAATGATTTTAAAGAATACATAGAACCGAAGAAAACTAAACCTTGGGAAAAGAAATATTTCTATGAGTAAAAAGGAGAATAATTATGAAAATATTAAATAGGAAAGAACTAAGGCAACTAGAACACAGGAATTTATTTTCTAATGCAAATGGAGATATAAACGGTTTGTATATATATGAAGAAAATATGAGCGTTGATTTTGTCCAAACTGATTTATTGGGCTTTCCACAACATAAGGATTCTAGGGGTCATCAAGGTATGGAAGACTTTAGCTTAGTCAAACATGGAAAAGAATTAGAAATAGACTTAGACTGCTCCTCTAGAGAAGGATTTTATGATGACAGTAGGTTATATGCAGTCTATGAAAAAGGAGATTTACTAAAATTAATTAATAAACTACAACAAATATATATTGAAAATTATACGGAATAGAAAAGGAGATATTATGGAAATCGAAAGAAAATTTCTAGTAAAAGAAATACCAAGTAATCTTAATAAATATGTCAAAGAACCTATCGCCCAAGACTATTTAAGCTTTAAACCCGAAGTTCGGTTAAGAACAAGAAATGACAAATGTTATTTAACTGTGAAAGGTGAAGGTGTATTTGAAAGGGAAGAATATGAAACAGAAATAAAAAAAGAAACTTATCTTGACCTTTTAAAAAAATCACAAGGAAAACCTATTCAGAAAGATAGATATATTATTCCATTATATGATGGTCTTATTGCAGAGTTGGATTTATATAAAAATATTGAGTGGCTAAAAGAAACAGTAGAAGTAGAATTTAAAGATATTGAATCTGCTAGAGGCTTTAAAGTACCACTTTGGTTTGGATTAGAAGTAACAGGTAGAGCCGAATATAAAAATAAAAATTTAGCAAAAGAATACACAGTACATAGATTGTAAAATAAATAATACATTAGGAGGAATTATAAAATGATAGTTAACGGAATTACGCAGGGTGAAGAATTTGTGGTATTTGATTTTGAAACCACAGGCTTAAGTAAGGATTCAAATGAGATAATTGAAATAGGGGCAGTAAAAGTTGTTAATGGTAAAAGAATTGATATATTTAGTACATTGGTTAAGCCAAGGGTTAGAATTTCCAATCAAATAATAGGTCTTACAGGTATAACTAATGAAATGGTTGAAAATAGTCCAAGCATTGAAGAAGTATTACCTAAATTCTTAAAATTCATAGGAAATTATGATTTGATTGCACATAATGCTCCATTTGATGTGCGATTCTTAAAAGCTAATTGTGATAGGCTTGATTATGCAGAACCAATGAATACAGTATATGATACTCTAAAACTGAGTAAAGTGTACTTTAAAGGCATGAAAGAGAGAGGATTATCCTATAAGCTCATGGTACTTGCTGATTACTTAAAAATTGAATATACAGTGTGTCACAGGGCGGTAGATGATGCTTTGATAACTGTATCATTATATGAAAGAATATTAGCCGAAATGGGTAAGTAATTTACATAGGGGAAGGATTTTCTTCCCCATATCTAAAAAGATTGGAGCATACATATATGAAGGATAAAATTAAAAATACAAAAATAAAAATGTTGAAGAGTGAAATGAAACAAATTATAAATTCACTGAATTCATGGATAAAATATGACATAGAAAGATTTAAAGGAAATCCTATTGAAGTGAAGAATTTAGTGGGTAGAATAGAAAAAACATATATAAAACAGGATATAGAAGAATATATTTTAAGCTTCAATTTTGATACGTATATTATGATATGCAATATAGTAGCAGAACAATGTTTACAACATGGGGAAAATAAAATTATAGGGAAAGAGATATGTTTAACGATAGAAACAATTACTAGGGAGATATATGGGTTGAGACCAATGGATTTATGCTACCCCACAAATAGATGGGATAAATACAATTTCAAGATAGAGGATTAAATATGAAAAAAGAAAAATGTAAATATTGTACAGGAAGATGGGATGAAAGAAAACCATTAATGAGGAATAGTAAAGGTGACTATTATGTAAAGATAAATAACTGTATGTATTTAGAAGATAGTGAGATAGGGAACTCTAATTTTAAATTTTCACTAATTGGAGAAAGAATAAAATTTTGTCCTATGTGTGGGGAAATCCTTAAATAAATAATTTAAATGTCGTGTTTTGAATAGGTTTGGATTCAGATGTTGAGCCGATAAAAACTATCACCATAAGTATATACTTAAATGATGATAGCCATTAAAGTTGCTCAATTTCTGAAACAAGCTAAAGAACGATGCCGCGTTTCCACT
>NZ_BHYK01000046.1 GCF_003865095.1 Clostridium tagluense
CTTGCACCGTGCAGGCTTGTTTGCTATGCCTGTTTTTATTACAAACCGCTCTAATATCATAAATTTTATAGTTCTATACAACTCAATACAAATTCAAGTTTTATTTATTAGTTTCCGTGAGTACTCTGATTTGAGTTATAAAAAAATTAATCTAATATTCTTTATATAATATCATGTTATTCATTATTTATCCATTAATTCAATTATTAAACTTAAATTTTATTCTATAATTTGTAG
Organism: Clostridium tagluense; assembly: GCF_003865095.1. Classification (GTDB taxonomy): domain Bacteria; phylum Bacillota; class Clostridia; order Clostridiales; family Clostridiaceae; genus Clostridium_AD; species Clostridium_AD tagluense. The sequence continues at coordinate 238 of NZ_BHYK01000046.1, forward strand.
AATATAATCATAAATTTTAGAATTACTTAGCCACGTGAAAGCATTCCAGCAATATATACTTTTAGTTAAAGCATAATATAAGAAAAAACATAACATTAATTAAATGTTATGTTCTCCTATATATATATATATATATATATATATATATATATATCTATTATTTTGGTACTACCGGAGCTATTGTTTACTTTTTCTTAGTACCAACCTTTATAACACCATTGATAACGTTAAATGTATCCTTATTTATTACCTGCGTATCAACTAACTTACCATTTTCATAAGTTTTTCTTGACACTTTAACCTTAAATCCATTATACCCGGTTTTAACAATTTCACTTTCACCTTCATACTTAGTTGCATCTTGTATTGTTTCTGTTTTTGGTTGAGTAACTTCCAATATTTCACTCACAATTTCATAAGTTCTGTTAGTTAATGTAGAATTAGAATAAACATTGAAATAAATGTTTCTGTTTGATACAACGCCTTCAATATATATGGGATACTTATAGGTATTCTTAAACTTATAATCAAGGTTACCATAATCTACTGTGGCATCCTGTCCTTTTGGAATATACCCTGAAGAAATTGTATGATGAGTTCTTTCTAAAGAAACAAGTTCAGTACCCAGTATTGCATTATACAAAGTAGATGAAACCTGACATATTCCTCCACCTAATCCTTGTTCTATTTTATCTCCAATAATTACACCTGCGCTTTGATAGCCTCTCTCCGCAGTTCTTTCTCCTACCGTCCCATTAAAGCTAAACACATCTCCTGGCATTAATAGAGTCCCATTAATACTTTCAGTGGATAGTCCTATATTAGTTGCTCTGCCTTCTGCTGAGCTTTCATAATTCGTAGTATAAGTGGATATTCTTGTATTTATTGACTTTAATGCAGCTTCTGAAATTTTAGGTTTTACCTCCGTTACTGGGGCCACTATGCTTATAGCATCTGCTGAAAGAACACCATTGATTTTGCTTTTAATGTCTTTTTTTAATATATCCGCTTGTAACTGCCTTCCAGAAGCATCATTAGTAACATTAAATACACCACTACTAACCATAGTTATTGTTGAATTTACAGCCTTTTTATTTGTATTTTTAGCTATTTCCGTAAGCATTTGATCAACAATCTTATCATTATAATTAAAGGTTAGCTTTATTTGTTTCGAAACAGGATTTTTTATAGCTTTATATTTTTGAAACATATTCATGCCTCTTCCATAGCTATATGCCTCTTCTATTGCTTCATTAATATTATACTTAGCATCAAGCATTGAGTAGTCTAACGTATATTTTTTCTCCTTAGTTACTATATCTATTTTTTTCTTAATCACCTGGCTTGAGTACTTGTCCATCATTATTTTTTGAGCTTCTTTCTTAGTTTTACCTGTTAAATCTTCATTTTCTATTTTAACTGTAGGTAAAATCAAAGAATCCCAATGTTTTACTCTAACATAGGAATAGCTAGTAAATATAATCGTGCCTAACAAAATTAAAATTCCTACTATTATAATTGCTTTTTTCTTCATATAAACTCTCCTTTTCCACTCGTAAATATTATACTACAAACAAATTAATATTCCTATATGCTTATGTTTTTTTATTATTTTTAGTTTAAATTCAACATATTTTATGGTAAAATTATCCCTATACTAATTTCTTCACTAAGGAGTGGTAATATGAATTATAATGATGATAAAATTAAATACTATTTAAAGAACATTCTATCAATATCTAGTCCTTCCGGTTATACTGAAAAAATCATGGATTATATAAAAGAAGAACTTGTAAATTTAAACGTACCACACTTCGAAACTAATAAAGGTGCAGTTGTGGCTACCATAAAAGGCAAAAATGAGGATTACCAAAGAACACTATCTGCTCATGTAGATACACTTGGTGCAATGGTTAAAAAAATTAATCCTACTGGTTCCCTTGCAATAGATCCTATTGGAGGTTTCATGATGAATTCAATAGAAGGTGAAAATTGCACCATTGAAACTATCCATGGTAAAACCTTCACAGGAACTATTCAAAGCACAAAACCTTCAGTACATATTAGTGGTGGTGAAGCTCGCGAGCTTAAAAGAACCCCAGAAAATATGGAAGTAATTCTTGATGAAAAAATTTCTTCAAAAAAAGAGGTTGAAGAACTAGGTATCAGTGTTGGTGATTTTATTTGTTTTAGTGCGAGAACATGCTTTACTGAAAAGGGGTTCATAAAATCTAGACACCTAGATGACAAAGCTTCAGTGGCAATTCTACTTTATGCTATAAAACACATAGTAGAAAATAAAGTTGAACTTCCATATACAACTAATATATTTATTAGCAATTATGAAGAAGTCGGACATGGAGCTTCTGCTTCAATGCCAGAAAAAACTAAAGAGTTTGTATCTGTAGATATGGGTTGCCCAGGTCTTGATCAAAATTCTTCTGAATATAGTGTTTGCATTTGTGCTAAAGACTCATCAGGCCCTTATGATTTAAGCATGCGAAAAAAATTAACAGATATATGTGAAAAAGAAAGCATAGATTATAAAATAGATGTTTACCCACATTATGGCTCTGATGCATCAGCAGCTCTAAGAGCTGGTTATGACATAAAAACAGCTTTAATTGGGGCTGGAATTTTCGCCTCACATGGTTATGAAAGAACTCATATGGATTCTATATTATGTACTTTAGATCTAATAATTAAATACTGCTCAGAGGAATAAACAATATAAAATTGGTAGTAGAAATTTTTCTACTACCAATTTTATATTTTAATCACTTATTTATCTAATGTAAACTTAATGAATTCAAACATTTGCGCATCATTGTTTTTTCTAATAACATATACTTCCTTATTATTAGAAGACCAAATACTCTCATAGTAGCTATATTTACTGGTTACTTTAAGATCACTAGTAACACTTCCAGCTCTTACAGCATCTGCCCAAGATTGAATGCTATCACCATTAATATTCACCATATTATTTGTTAAACTATGGGTGTCTTCAGTCACTAAGTCAAAAATCCACAAGCTAGAAAATGTTTTTTGAATATAAACATCTTTTTTGCCAGTATTAGCATCATAATTCTGAATTTCTTTATCTTCCTTTACATAACTGATTGTGTTACCATTCTCAGAGAAAGCAGGATATCTACCATTATCCACAAATCTTTTATTATTTGTTGCTAAACTTAGAATGAATATTTTACCTTCCGTTTCATAAACTAATTTTTTACCATCTTTTGACATCATAGGGTTTTTTCCATCTACAAGTTTACTGGATCCTTGCCCATTTTTGTCACATAAGTATATGGCTCCATTTTTTTCACCAATATCGCCATTTTCTAGGGTTATTTTTTCTGATTTATAATAAATTATTCCACCATCTGGTGTAAAATTGGGCTTTTCAAATATTTGAATCTTCTGATCATAAGCTATTAACTTTTTCTCTTTTGAAGACTCTATATCCTTTACATATATACCGCCATCTTTAACACTAACTAGACTCTTCTCACCTAAGGAATACCTTGAATCGTAGAATTTCAAACTTGAAACTACTTGTTCTTTATTCTCAGTTTTAGGTACATTTACCGGACCACCGATCTCTACTGAGACACTAGCATTTTTACTTACTTTAACTAAGCCTTTATTTATACTAGCATCACTCTCTTCACTCTCTTCACTCTCTTCAGCCTTTGCCACCACTTGGTTTCTATTAACTACATCACTATTTTTTTTACTATACTTTTCTAAAAGATTGTAAGCAGTATCCCCTTCGTTACCTTTTGTTATGCTTGGTAGCTTGTTCCCATTATTGATGATTGCTACTGCATCTTTAGGTTGTAGGAAATTTGTTTTTTGATTTTTATTACCTGCTGAGTTTTTTTCACTACTTATTGGCATAATAAAATCAGATTTTTCTTCGCTATTTGCAAATATATTTTTACTTGGAATATCTATAACCTTAAATATTGTTCCACTTACAAATACGCAAATTACAAAACCTGAAGCAATTTTAAAATATTTGTTTTGTTTAAAGCTATTTTTACGTTTAGGTAGTTCTGTAATATTGTTGTATTTATCTCCAAACATTATTCTATTTTTTAAATCATATTTAAATTCCTCATCAATAACAATCTTTGCTGCATCCTTACATAATAATTTTTCTACATGAAATTCATTGCTAACCAATTACATCACCTCCTAAACTATGTTCATAATTTTTCTTAATTTTCTTTATAGCCCTTGAAATAATTGACTTAACAGTATTTTCTGCTACATTTACTGTTTCTGCAATTTCTCTAAATTTAAGACCACCATAAAATCTTAAATAAAGCATTTTCTTTGTTTCTTCTGGTAATCCATCAATTATTTTTTTCACTCCATTAAACTCATCTTTGATAACAATATCTTCATATCCAAAATCTTCATCCCCTCTATCTAAAAAACTTTCTATAGGGATGACTTTACTGTTTTTTCTATAAAAATCTATGATAGTATTATGAGCTATACGAAAAATCCAATTTTTACTCGCTTCTACATCAGTAATTTTATCTTCATTTTCAAATATTTTAGTAAATACTGTAGCAATTATATCTTCTGCGTTCCATTTATTTTTTACAGAAACAAAAATATATCTGTATACGCAATCATAGTACATATCATAAAGCTGTTCGAACTTGCTTTGCATTAAGAAGTACCCCCATTAAATTTGTTAATTTTAATACAACTAGTTATTAAAAAAACATATCGATTAATATACGTGGCTATTGATATTTAGTTGCATATTTTACAAGTTTTTATGTAAAATGTTTAGAAATATATAGAAATATTATAACATAATTTGAATAATACTATTGTTATTTACAAAATAAAATTTTATATTTTAAATATCAGAAATAAAATCCATAATAAATATAAAATTTTGTAATTTTATATTTATTATGGATTTTACTTCTGTTAACTAACTACAAAATCTATGTTTACCAATTATTTTTATAAGTGGACGTGACCAAATCCACTTATTAGTACTTGTTGCAGGATTAAAATAAAATACTGCTCCCCCCGAGGGATCCCATCCATTTATTGCATCCCTTGCAGCCCTTATAGAGCTTTCTTCAATTTTTGCATTTATTTGTCCGTCTACTATAGCTGTGAATGCCCCTGGTTGATAAATCACTCCTGCTATGGTAGATGGAAATCTTGCATCTCTTGTTCTGTTTAAAATTGTTGCCCCAACTGCCACTTGCCCTTCATAAGGTTCTCCTCTAGCCTCACCATTTATGAGTCTAGCCATTAAATCCACATCCTTATTGTTTGTTACATTTTGGCCGGAAGCTGTTTCGCTAGAAGCTTCTTTACTAGGATTTATGCCCATGGCTGCAAGTGTTTGGCTTCCCGCTATTCCATCTCCTTTAAGTCCATTGCTTATTTGAAATGACTTAACAGAAAGATATGTATTATAGCCATATATTCCATCAACACTATCATTATGGTATCCCCATTGCTTTAGTTTAGTTTGAATTTGTTTAACTTGCTGCCCACGCGCACCATATTTATAAACCTGTGCCATAACTTTCATACTAGAAATATTAAAATAAGCTTCACTTGCAAAATATGCAATTAAAATAGCCATAATCACCGCGCTGCATCTTTTGAGTAAGTGTTTATTAATCTTCAAAATATTCCTCCTTAGATTGGAGCACATAAAAACAACTATCAAGTCAGTATGCTGTTTATTTTCATGTACCTAATATATAGTCTTTATCAACAACATTAGTTTGTGCTAAATCCAAAAAAAAATACACTGTACTAATTAAAGCACAGTGTATTTTTATATAATTTTTTTAAGTTTTCTTTTCCATCTAGGAGACAATAGTTCTTCAATTATATCATTCATAATTACTATTCCACATAACTTCTCATCTAAATCCACTACAGGCAACGAAATTAAATCATATTTCAACGCCACTTCAATAGCATCCTCAATATCTTGACAATCTTTTATTTTAATAACTTTATCATCCATAATGTCTTTCAATTTTTGAACTGGAGCTGAAAGGACTAAATTCCTGAGTGAAATAAAACCTTGAAGTTTTTCATCTTCATCTACAATATAAATATAATGTATTACTTCATCTTCTGGCTTAAGTTCCCTTAGAATTTCTATAGTTTCACTGGCTGTAATATTTACATTAAAAGATATGAAATCTTTATTCATTATGCTCCCCACAACTTCATCTGGGTACTCCATAAGATTTCTAATTTCTTCTTCATCCTCTTTATTAAAATTCAAAAGAATTTTTTCTGCGTCAACTTCCTTCATTTCATCTAAAATATCAGCAATTTCATCATTAGGCATTTCATCTAAAATCTCTTGTGCCCGTAAGTTATTTATAGTACTTAAAATATCTGCTTGAATCTCTGGTTGTAGTGCCTCTAGGGTATCTGCCGCTAAATCTTTATCTAAGCTTTCAAAAATTTTGTTTCGTGCCTCAGTATCTAGCCCCTCTAAAATGTCCGCAAGGTCTGCTGGGTGGAGCTTAGTTAATTTCCCGTAGGGCTCTGTTAGTTTTAGGCTATCGGCTACCATTTCTAAAGATTGAACACTTTCCCAGGTTATACTATTCTCTCTAGGCTTTTTACCCAATATATCATATAAAAATCTAATTATTCCATCTAATTTGTATTTTCTCGTAGCTGCAATAATACCCGATTCTACGGCTACAACTCTTATTTCTCCACCAATCTTATTCATGGTTAAATCATTAACTTTAACCACTTTCTTGCCGTTAACATCAACTATTTGTTTGTTCAATAAATGTTTAGATAAAAGGTAAGAGAACTTTCTAGGAATTATATCTTTAACTCCCCTTACTCGTAGCACTAGTCCTTTATCCTCTTTACATATATCAATATTTCTAAATTCATAATTAAAAATTTCTCTTCCTTTTTTGATTTTATATCCTATAACTCTTGGATATCCCTGCTCAGTAGTAACATAAATATCAAAGAGCCTACCAATATTATCCTCAAGTTCATCATACACATTTTGATTTAGTACTTTACTTAAAAAAAACTCAGAAACTTTTTCCATGAATATTCCTCCTCTTTTGCAGAGAAATATTAAAACACAATTAATAACCCATTGATCTTAATCAATATTAAAACTATATTAATTTCTAATACAACAATTTCTCTGCATATTAATATTAAATTTTAGAATTAATTCTGACCTTCTAATCCGAGGGCCATTTTCCATTTAGTTTCACCACCTATAATATTTAGACTCACATATTATCTGATTTGTACATATTAATTATATACAAAAAAATATTCTATCCATATAATTATATTATAAATACTTCAAAATGCAACTAAAAAAGAGATTTTCAATTAGATTTGTCCATTATACTCATTTAAATAGACCAAGTAAGTTCTCTATCATTATTTCTCATTATTTCTTCAGAATACAGATAATGTTTTCATTTTCTTCCTTTTGTAATAGCACTTTAATATTTATAAGCTTTTATAGTTCATATTTTTCAATAGTTATGTTAATATTACTATGCACATAAAAATAAATAATAAGTAAAAATGCGCTTATGTATTCCAGTGTGCCTTAAATACATTTAACAGAAGAAAAAGAACTTTAAGTTCACTGAACTTTAGTTTAAACTTATCTGTTTTGGAGGATTATATGAAAATAAACAAACAATTTTTACCTATTAGTATGGCTGATTTAAAAGAAAGAAATATATCTGAATTAGATTTTATAATAATTACAGGGGACGCGTATATTGATCATCCCTCCTTTGGAACCGCTATAATTGGAAGAACATTAGAAAATCAAGGCTTTACTGTAGGTATTATAGCCCAACCTAATTGGGACAACGTAGATGATTTTAGAAGACTTGGAAGGCCTAAATACGGATTTCTTGTAAATTCTGGTAATATAGATTCTATGGTTAATCATTATACTACTTCAAAGAAAAAAAGACATACAGACCTTTATTCTCCTGGTGGCGAAATGGGCCACAGACCTGATAGAGCAGTAATTGTGTATTGTAATAGAGCTCGCCAGGCTTTTAAAAATGTCCCAATTATTATTGGTGGCATAGAAGCAAGTCTTAGGCGATTCGCCCATTATGATTATTGGGATAATAAGGTTAGACGCAGCTTATTAATTGATGCTAAAGCCGATTTACTAATCTATGGTATGGGAGAAAAAACTGTAATTGAAATGGCTAATCTTTTCAAGTATGGCATGACTATAGATAAAATGACTTCTCTACGAGGAACAGTTTATGCTTCAAAAGAAATTGGAGAACTTAAAGATTTCATTGAGGTACCATCTTTTGAAGCTGTGAGCATTGATAAAAATACTTATGCAGAAAGTTACAAATTACAATCTTTGGAGCAGGATGATATAAGAGGAAAAACTGTAGTGCAAAAGCATAATGATAGATTCGTCGTACAAAACCCTCCTCAAATTTCACTAACTCAAAATGAAATGGATATAACTTATGATCTGCCATATACGAGAACCTATCACCCTATATATGAAGCTAAAGGTGGGATTCCTGCCATAAATGAAGTTGAATTTTCTATAACAAGCCATAGAGGTTGTTTTGGTAGTTGTTCATTTTGCGCACTAACCTTTCATCAAGGTAGAGTCATTCAAAATAGAAGCCAAAACTCCATTATAGATGAAGCGAAGCTTTTAACAACCTTAAAGAATTTCAAAGGATACATTCACGATATTGGCGGTCCAACTGCAAATTTTAGACATAGAGCTTGCAAGATTCAAGAAAAAGTAGGTGTGTGCAAAAATAAACAATGCATGTATCCAGAACCTTGTAAAAATCTTATTATTGATCACACTGAATATTTGGATTTATTAAGAAAGGTTAGAATACTTCCAAATATTAAAAAAGTTTTTATTCGTTCTGGAATAAGATATGATTATTTGATTTTTGATAAAAATACTAAGTTTTTTGAAGAGCTATGTGAGCATCATATTAGTGGGCAATTAAAAGTAGCACCTGAGCACATTAGTGACAAGGTACTAGATCAAATGGGTAAATCAAAAAAAGAAGTCTATGATCGTTTCGTAAAAAAATATTTCGAAATAGATAAAAAACTGGATAAAAATCAATTTTTGGTTCCCTATCTTATGTCAAGCCACCCTGGATCGGACCTTGCGGAATCAATTAAATTATCAGAATATATAAAAGAAATGGGCTACACTCCAGAGCAGGTTCAAGACTTTTATCCAACACCAGGTAGTCTATCTACTACAATATATTACACTGGAATTAATCCTTTCACCAAAGAGAAGGTTTATGTTCCAAATGAGCAAAAAGAAAAAAATATGCAAAGAGCTTTGCTACAATTTAAAAATCCAGAAAACTATAACCTTGTAAAAGAAGCTTTAATAAAAGCTCATAGAGAAGATTTAATTGGTTTTGATAAAAAATCCTTGATACCACCAAGACCCTTAAAGATAAGTGGTAATCCTAAATTTTCAAGAAGCAAAAATTATAAAAAATAAAAAAAAGCATGTAGGGCTAGGGACTCAACCAGCCATATATGCTTTTTTTATACAATATATAAACCTTACCTTTTAAACTTTATTAAACCATAATCTATGGTTGCTATCCAAGCAATATCCCCTAGAAGTATCATCGGAAAATTTGAATTTATTGTGGTTATAACTACAGATAGTAATGTGATACTAGAAGCTATCATTATTAACAACGCCCCTAGTTTGTTTGCATAAATTTTATTATATAACTTTATACCTTTGATGAAGAAAATTGAATTTATTATAAGTAGAACAATATAACAATAAAATTCTAGTTGTAATTCCATAGTATACCCATAGTTATTTGATATATCAATGTTTGCAGATGACTTATATATAACTATGAAATAGGCTATACCTATCATAGAGCAGGCAAATAAATTTTTTTTAAGTTTTATTTTATTATTCCTAGAAAAAATTAAAACTGAAAGTATGCCACATATAGGTATGCACAATAAATTTGCATATACCAAAGGTTTTAATAAATACAAATAGCTTTGATTTTTAATAGTAAAAAGGATTATCAAAGCTGCATATCTAAAGGTCATTAAACTCAAAACTATCCCACTTATTATCTTAATTTTCTTAGGTGCATAAGTCAAACTAGAAATTATACCTCCGTATAATAAAACAGCCATTATTAACAGCAGTAAAAAATATATACTCATTTATATACTCTCCCTAAAATTGCTACTGTTAATATTTATTAATTTGGCTTTAAAAATATGCCAAGGCAGATCAAAATAAATAGCAAGGCAGTGTGCTTGTTATTTATTTTGATGTGCCTAACTATATTTTAGCTCCTAATATGGATATCCCACCTTTTTCACATTCTATAAGAAGCGGAAAATCTGGCCCTCTTTCCCCATCTATATCTGTTACAATGTCTTCAAAGCATTCTATTTCTAATTTATCAGTCTTAAAGTAAATAATACCATCCACATTTTCTAAATGCTCACTTCGAAGCATTTTAATAAAAACATTTAATATATTTTTCATAGTTCCAGCCTTTATTATAATTACGTCTAAAAGTCCATCGTCTACTTTGGCCTTATATGCAAATTTTAAATTTCCTGCTGTTTGTCCATTAAATACTAACATTAAGTACATATCTCCATCAAAAGAAACTTCATCTGAATCAACCTTTATTTTCAATTTTCTAAAATTAGGCAACTGCTCTATTCCTTTTACATAGTATGCCAGTTTTCCTATGGTATTTTTTAAATTAACATCCATTTTTTGTGATATATCTGTAAATAGTCCTGTACTAGCCACATTTAGAAAATACTTATGGTTTATCTTTCCTATATCTATCTTTTTCACTTTACTTTTTAATATTTGATCACAGGCTTCTTCAACATCTTGAGGCATTCCTAAATAATTAGCAAAATCATTTGCTGTGCCTGAAGGAATGATGGCTATTGGCAAATCAATATTTCTTTTTTTCATTTCATTAACTACATTATCTACAGTTCCATCTCCACCTGCTATTAAAATATATCTGTAGCTTTTATCTATATCAAAAAAAGCGTTTGATATAGGATTTTCATAACACATTCTATGTGGCACTATTATATGATCATATTTTTGATGAGTCATTATTACCCTGTCTAAATCTGATGCTATAGTCTTTTCTCCAGAAAATGGATTATAAATAAATTTTACCTTATACATTGCATTCTCTCCTATTTGCCCTTAATTTTAACAATTTATTTAATTATTATAACTCTTTAAATATAAATCCACAAGATTCACATTTTCCTGTGGACTTTTTTTAGTTATTCTTAAATATTGGGTGTACAAGGAATAGAAATCTCACTTAATGCCCCTGACGCCTCTTGCCTAAGATTTGGTTCTACTGCTAAATCTCCTAGGGACAACATTCCAACTAATATATTGTTACTTACTATTGGTAATCTCCTTATTTGCCTTTCACTCATAATCCTAGCTGCATCATCAACATTTAAATTTTCATCTCCTAAAACTGGATTCGAGGTCATAATTTCTCTAACTTTTTGAATTTTTAAGTCTTTACCTTCTGCAACACCTCTAAGTATTATATCCCTATCCGTTACAATTCCAACTATTTTCTCATTTGTATTTACAGGAATGGATCCTATATCATGTTCCTTCATAAGTCCTGCCGCATGCTCCACTGTATCATCTACGGATAAACTTATAACGTCTTTAGTCATTATTTCAGAAATTTTCATTTTATTTTCCTCCTTATTAGGTTTTTAAAGTCTGCACAATTATTATTCTTTTTATTTTAACCATAAAGAAAAATTAATATTAGTATTTTTTATATATGTAATGTTTTAATAAAATATATGTTTTTCATACTTAAATATTATTGTGAAATGATGTATAATTAAAAAGATGATTTTTATAAAATATATGTTAATATAATATATAAATTTATAGTTCAATTTTATTATTTTAGGAGTGATGCACAGTGAAGAGAAGTTCTATCCCAAATATTCTAACCTTTGGGAACTTAATTTTTGGTTTATTATCCTTACTTACGACTTTTCAAGCTAATTACATGTTATCTGTCATTTTCATACTACTCGCTGGCCTTATGGACAGGTATGATGGCCAAGTGGCACGTTTATTACAAGTATCTAGTGAACTAGGAAAAGAATTAGATTCATTAGCAGATCTAGTATCTTTTGGTGTTGCACCTTCAATGCTTATATTTAATTTATATAATTTCATATCACTGGGCTATTTATCTTATATCATCTTTTTGGTTTACCCTGTAGCTGGTGCATATAGACTAGCACGATATAACTGTTCTAAATTTGATAATGTTTATACCGGAATCCCCATTACCATGGCTGGAATGCTTGTAGCACTCTATGCCCTATTAACTTTAAATTCCCCTCATAATTTTCCACTTACTATTATTATAATGTTTATCCTATCTTATCTTATGATAAGTAAATTTCAAATAAAAAAAGTGTGAGAATTTCTCACACTTTTTAATATCAAGTACCCTAATCTTTTAATTTTAAATCCTCGTCAATCTCCGTTTCTATATACTCTATTTGAAGCTTACATTTCATAACTTCTGTTTTCATTTTGCAGTAAGACATATAGCTAAAACTGGCGTCATCTAATACCTTTATTGCTTCATCTATAATGTCCCCCAAATTGTCTGCTCTTTTAAGTGCATCCTTAACCTCGCTTTTTTTAGAAAGTGCAATTTTATTTAATTCATCTGCTCCACCTATTAATAGCCTGTAAGAACTAACTAGTTTAGTTAATATTTCTGCTAAATTATTTATATCATTGTAATAATTTTGAATTACTCTTCTATGTGCCAAATAATCACCTTTTAGTTTTGATATTCATTAATTATATTATTGTAAAAATTAAATTATGCACAGACGAAGGAAAATAAATAACAAGTGGAAGATTACAACGGCATTTTTTTGAATTTCCCTATACAATATAATAATATGCTAAAGTAATTATCATATAGGACGTAATTAAAATACTACCTTCTAACCAATAGGTTTTTCCATCCTGAAAAACTAAAAAAGACATTCCTACTGCTATGCCGCACATTATTATATGAAAAGTTGGAAATAAAAGCGTCATATTTAAACCCATAAAACAAGAAAATATAACAAGCACAGGGGTAACAAAAAGTGAAATTTGGATGCTTGACCCTATGGCTGTTTCTAAGCTCATATCCACTTTGTTTTGCATTGCACACATTATAGTAGATACATTTTCGCCTATATTTCCTAAAAATGGAATTAGAATAATACCTATAAACTCTTGAGATATATTATAGTGTTTTATAAAATCTCTAATATTATAAATTAGCTTATCACTTACAAAATAGAGTAATACAGATATGAATATTAAAGTTATTGCACTTTCAATTACTTTAATATTCACAGTACTTTTTTTCTCCTCGCTATATTCACTAACTACGAACAGATTATTATGAGTATATAATGAGAATACTAGTCCTAAGATATAAATACCTATGAGTAAAACAGCAACTTTCACACTTATTGATATAATCACCGAATCCATAACTACAGAGTATCTATTTAATGTAGCTATAACAACCATAGAAGACATAGCTAGTAATAACATATTGAAATTCGTTCGCGCTATTATACTACTAAAGTTTTGCTCTTTAAACTTAAATCCTCCAAATACTACTGCAATGCCAAGACCTAAAAGCATGTTATTTATAATTGAACCAATTAAAGAGGCTTGAACCAAGGGTACCATACCATACTTTATTGACCATATTCCCATCATAAGCTCTGGGACATTACCCACTGTGGCTGCTAATAGGCCTCCTTTTTTTTGTCCTATATAATCTGATATTCTAGTAGTTTGATCTCCAAGTAAAATAGCGAGTGGAACTATGGCTAATGAATATATTATTGTATTTGCTAAACTTGATGAAGTATTTATAAACATTAAGGCAATTACAATAAATACAACAATATAGGTTTTTTTCATTCAAAACACCAACAATCATTATTTTGTACTTTCATTTACGTATTCTTCATCAACCTCTCCAAAAATATCTTCATCTATATTTCTGTATGTGTTATGCACTTCATTTTGGTCCATATTAAATCGAAATCCAGAATGATATTCCTGGCTATGAGCATGGCGATATCCATCCTCGTCTATTGATATTAAAGGTATTACTGGTATTAAATAGTAGGTGGGATGATAAATTATCATATTCACTCCTCCTATTTGTAGTCTTCGCAGTATATTTTAAAGTAAGCTCTTGGAAACTTACATAGAGGGCAAAAAAGTGGTGCTTCTTTTCCTATATGGATATATCCACAATTCATACACTGCCATTTAACTTCATTATTTCGTTTAAACATCATGCCCGACACTAGATTTTCATATATTTTCATATACCTCATTTCATGGCTTTCTTCTACTTCCTGCAATTCTTTATAGAAATCTGCAATTTCCATAAACCCCTCTTCTCTGGCCTCTTTTTCAAATTGTTTATATAACTTGTTGGTTTCAAAAGCTTCTCCTTTTGCAGCATCCATCAAGTTTTCTGCTGTACTTTTGTTCATCTTAAGAAATCTATTAAAAACTTCTCTTGCATGAGCCTTTTCGTTGTTTGCAGTTGCTTCGAAAATAGATGCTACATACTCATACCCCTCCTTCTCCGCTTTTTCAGCATAAAATGTATATTTATTTCTAGCTCTTGACTCTCCAGCAAAAGTTTTAAGAAGATTTTTTTCTGTCTTGCTATCATTTAATTGCACTTCTACTCCTCCATTTAATTAGCTATCTTCTTTATTATTCTATTCATTATGCTTTTAAAGGTTACTTAAAAAAGAGGGACATCCCATTTAGGATATCCCTCTTTGATTTTTTAATTATTTGCCTTTTATTTTCCTAATATTTCTTTTGAAAGTCTAAGGCCTGTAGGCGTAGTTGCAAGACCACCCATAGCAGTCTCTCTAAGTTCGCAAGGCAACTGCTTGCCTACCTTATACATAGCAATTACTGTATCATCAAAAGGTATTCTACTAGTTACACCACTCATAACCAAGTCTGCAGTGGTTAATGCACTTACAGCTCCAGCTATATTTCTTTTAGCGCAAGGAACCTCAACCAGGCCTGCAACGGGGTCGCAAACTAATCCCAATATGTTTTTTATCACAATAGCAGCTGCATCCATTGCCATTGCAGGAGTACCACCCATCATTTCTACTACAGCCGCAGCTCCCATAGCAGCTGCTGACCCACATTCAGCCTGACATCCACCTTCTGCTCCTGATAATGTAGCATTTTTAGCTATTATAATCCCTATGCCTGAAGCAGTAAATAAGGCATTAATTATCTCATCTTCAGTCTTATTTAACTTTTCTCCAGCTGTAATAATTACTGCTGGAAGTATTCCACAAGATCCTGCTGTAGGTGCAGCAACTATTTTGCCCATAGCTGCATTCACTTCGGAGCATGAGAGAGCTCTAGCCATTGCCTTCACCATAAATTCGCCTGTCAATGTATTATTTGAACTGGCATACCTATTTAGTTTTATTGCATCCCCACCTATTAAACCGCTTATTGACCTAGTTTCATTTGTAAGTCCATATTCTGCAGCTTCTCTCATTATATTTAGATTTTTCCTCATCTTTTCAATAATTTCCATACGTGAAAGCCCACTGTTTTCTTCTTCACACCTTATTGTATATTCCCAAATTGATATATTTTCTTGCTTACATATATTAAAAAGTTCTATTCCTTTGTTTACAAACACAATTATTGCCTCCTTGTGGTTTCCATTTAGTAGATAAGAATTATTATTACTGTTTTATCGGTGATATTTCTCTTATACTGTAAATATATCCCAAATCCTTGATTTTATCTAGTACCTTTTTAGGCACTACAGTATCTGTTTCAAATACCATAGCCGCTTTTAAGCCTCTGCTATTTCTATACACATTCATAAAAGCTATGTTAACATTTTCATTAAATAATATGGTACTTACTTTTGAAATCATACCCGGAATATCTTTATGACTGATTATAATTGTTGGATAATTACCTGTAAATTCAACTGGTTCACCATCAACTTCAAAGATTAAAATATTTCCCCCTCCAACAGATGAACCAATAATTTCAACTTTTCTCCCACTTTTTTTTGTTATAATAAACTTTACCGTATTAGGATGAACATCCCCCAAATCCCCCTCTATAAACTCTACGCCAAGCCCTTGGTCACTGGCTATGCTAAGGGATTCCTTAAGTCTATCATCCCAGGGATCCATTCCTAAAATCCCTGCCACCAATGCTCTATCCGATCCGTGACCTTTGTAAGTTTTAGCAAAAGAACCATGTAAAACAAATTGTACAGATGCAATATTTTTCCCTGCAATTATAGATGCAATTTTGGCAAGTCTCGCGGCACCAGCTGTATGGGAACTTGATGGCCCTACCATAATCGGACCTAATATATCAAAAACACTATAGTTTTTCATGTTATCCTCCTTTTACGTCTCTGCACAATACAAAACAATTCACAATTATTTTGTCACACATTAACATATCTTATTCTTTTGTTACTCTATAGTAAGTATGAAATCTCCACAGAGTGACTTGCAAACGCTTTGCAAGTCACTCTGGAGAAATTTCATACTTTTCCTATCTTAGTACTGATAAAAACAACTTCCACCAGTGAACTCTCTGATTATTGAATTATCTGGTACTAAATCTTTGTCTACATCTACAAAGAAATTTAAAAAGCTTCTTAATCTGCTTGCTTCATAATATACAGGACTATCCGCTCCAATTTTATTAAGCTCAGCTAATGCAATTTTTTTAAGTACACAAAGCTCGTAGACTACATTGGAGTTAAACATTGCATCTGCTTGTTCTTGAAATACAAAAATGTTTTTTTCCTCTCCACGTTTTACAGAGGGCCACATTCTCAGTGTATCTTCAACGCCGTAACCTCTAGATAAATAATCCCTAACTATTCTTCTTGTCATTCTTACATCTGTTGTAGAAATCCTGTTGTGGTCGTCCAAATTAAGCTGTGTTAATGGACTTATATATATTTTAAATTTACTATCCCTAGCTATTGATGCAGTTAAGATTTCATTTAATCCATGTATTCCTTCTATAATCAAAACTCCATTTTCAGGCATTTTAATCTTATTTCCATTCCATTCCCTTTTTCCTGTCTTAAAATTAAAACTTGGTATATCTGCCTCAAAGCCTTGTAGTAATAATTTTAAATCATCGTTGAAGAGCTCTAAATCTAAAGCATATATAGACTCAAAATCATATTCACCATTTTCATCCCTTGGAGTAACTTCTCTATCAACAAAATAATCATCTAAAGAAATAAATATTGGTATTAAGCCATTTACTCTTAATTGAATACCAAGCCTCTTTGAAAAAGTAGTTTTCCCTGAGGAGGATGGTCCTGCTATAAGCACTAATTTCACCTTTTCTCTTTGATGAATCATATCCGCAATATAAGCTATTTTCTTTTCATGAAGGGCCTCTGCCACTCTAATTAAATTAACAATATCACCATTTACTACTTCATCATTTAGTGCACCAACACTTCCAACACCTAATATTTCTCCCCATTGCTCCGCTTCATAAAATACTTTAGCTAGTTTTTCGTGCTTTTGAAATTTAGGAATTCTATCTGGCTGCTCAGAGGTGGGATATCTTAATATAAACCCTGGCTCATAGTATATTAAATCAAATGTTTTTAATACTCCTGTTGAATAAGCCATTGGTCCATAAAAATAGTCATATCTTCCATCCAATTCATAAAGCTTTACTTCTTCTGAGTTAACGTATTTTAAAAGTTTAACTTTATCTTGCATATCATATTCCCTAAAAATTTCTATTGCTTTGGCTTTTGACAATGCTATCTTTCTTATAGGAATATCTGCTTTTATTATTTCACTCATTTTGTTTTTTATATCATATATATCATCAACATCTAATGCACTAGTCTTATGGATTTCTCCAAATAAGCCTTTGCTTAGTGAATGCTCGATAGAAATTTTAGCTGTAGGAAACAGTTCAAAAACTGCCTTTATTAGCACGAACTGAAGGGTTCTAACGTATGTCATCATTCCAATTCTACTTTTAATATCCACAGTGTCAAAATTACCCTCTTGCGTTATAATTTCTCCTAGCTCATAAAGTTTATTATTAACCTTACCTAAAACTACTGGTATATCATTTAATAAACTATTATCTTTAATAATATCATTTAATATAGTTCCCGGCTTTACTAAAATGTGTCTACCATCTTTAAGGCCTATATTGAAATTATTCATACAATCATCCCCTATTTTTACTGTTTAGTACTATTATACTGTAATTTTTTAAAAATGTATCATATACCCCCTTATAATTTTTATATTTAAACGAAAAATATACATTATAGAGAATGAGGTGATATTACGTTTATTTTAATAATCAGAACTTTTTTGTTATACTTTGCAGTAATTTTTATTATGAGGATGATGGGTAAAAAACAAATAGGTGAGCTCGAACCTTTTGAACTGGTAATTGCATTGATGATTTCTGAACTTGCCACTTTTCCCATGCAAGATATAAGAATACCAATTTTACATGCCATTATACCAATAATTACTTTACTATTTCTTCAAGTTGCTACTTCTTTTATTGAACTCAAAAGTGAGAAAGCTAGAAAAATATTAACAGGTGCTCCAAGTATACTTATAAAAAATGGAAAAATTGATATTGCAGAGCTCAGATATCAAAGATTTAATATTAATGATTTATTAGAAGAACTTAGATTAAAAGGATACTTTAACTTATCTGATATTGAATATGCTATTTTAGAAACTAGCGGTGAGCTTTCTATATTGCCAAAAACCGGTAATTCAAATGTAACTAAGGATGATTTAAATTTATCCTTAACCCAAGAGTCCTTGCCTATACCTTTAATTATGGATGGCAATGTAAATTTCAAAAATTTAAAAATTTTAGAAAAAGATGAGACTTGGTTAAATAGCATACTCAACAAAAATAATATTCACGATGCAAAAGACGTTTTCATAGGAATAATAGATTCTAAAAATAAATTCTATTATCAACTTAAGGAAGGGAAAGATATAAATAAATGAAAAATGTTTACTTAGCCTTTAGCTTATTCATTATAATGATTATAGGAATTTTTTTATCTATAAATACTATAAATCAAAGTTGCGCAAACTTACAAGATTTGAATTGTACCCTAGAAAGTTATATACTTAAGGAGAACTATAAAGATGCATATAATCTATCCCTAGATTATATAGATCAGTGGAAAAGGGATTCTAAGTTTCTAACCATTTATATCCATCACGAGGACTTAGATCATGTGGACAATGAAGTTTTAAAATTAACTCAATATATAAAAACTCGCGATAAGTCCGAAGCCTTAGCCACTGTGCATATTATGAAATATCTTGTAGATCATATAAAATTCCATGAAAAAGTATCTATAAGCAATATTTTTTAATTATTTTTTATTAATCATTTATAATAAAAGGGTAGAAAATAGTCGATTTATAGCTTATAATTATATTATACTATAAAAAGTCCCACAGGGACAATATATGTCCCTGTTACAAAATTTGAAAGGTGGAATTAATATGGCTTTAGTCACTACAACTAATATGTTTAAAAAAGCTTTTGAAGGAAATTACGCAATTGGTGCATTTAACATCAATAATATGGAAATAATTCAAGGAATAATGGATGCTTGTGCAGTTCACAAGTCTGCAGTTATTCTTCAGGTATCAGGTGGAGCTTTAAAATATGCAAGACCTACTTACCTTAGAAAAATGGTAGAGGCAGCTGTAGAAGACACTGGTATTGACGTGGCTCTTCATTTAGATCACGGTTCTGATCTTGCTCAAGTTAAACTTGCAATAGCTTCTGGATTTACTTCGGTAATGTATGATGGTTCTCATTTTGATTATGAGGAAAATGTAAGATTAACTAAAGAAGTAGTTGACTATGCTCATTCTAAAGGTGTTGTAGTTGAAGCTGAGCTTGGAAAGCTTGCTGGAATTGAAGATGCTGTTTCAGTTTCAGCTGCTGATGCAACTTATACTGATCCAGATCAAGCAGTAGATTATGTAAAAAGAACTGGTATTGACTCTTTAGCTATAGCTATAGGAACAAGCCATGGCGCTTATAAATTCAAAGGTGACGCTAAACTAGATTTTGAAAGATTAGAATCAATCACTAAAAAATTAGAAGATGCTGGCATGCACAATTTCCCAATAGTTCTTCACGGAGCATCTGCTGTAGATCAAGATTTTGTTTCTATGTGCAATGAATTTGGTGGAGAAATTAAAGGTGCAAAAGGAATACCACTAGAAATGCTTAGAAAAGCAGCTTCTATGGCTGTTTGTAAAATAAACATGGACACTGATTTAAGACTTGCTATGACAGGTTCAATAAGAAAAGTTTTAACTCAAATTCCTGGCGAAATTGATCCAAGAAAATATCTTGGAGAAGCAAGAAATAACATAACTAAATTAGTTGATGGTAAAATCACTAATGTTTTAGGTTCTGCTAATTCATCTAAATAATCTAAATCTAACTGATTAAAACTAAAAGACTCACAGTATATTATACTGTGAGTCTTTTAGTTTTATTTTTTTATTATATAGGAAACTAACAAATGTTTTTATGCGCAAAAAAAGTATATATTACGTATAATGCATTTGAATAAGCTTTAGAACTACTTATTATATTTTTAAATAAGATGCGTTAAGAAAAACATATGTTTGAGCGAAAGCGAGTTTATGTTTTTTAGCAGATTAATTAAAAATATAATTAGTAGTTCTTAGCGAAATGAATGCATTAGTAGTAATATATACTTTTTTACTTCTTATTTTTGGACATAATTGCTTACATGTTTAATAACCATATTAATTGTTCCATCGCCATTTCTTTGTATTTCAAAGCGACTATTATCATGATAAGTTTCCTCATCTACATATAGATCTATATCTTTATCGATTTTAAGTCTTACTCTTTTTAGTTTTTTATCTATCCACTCTTTATCAAGACTAATATTTTCCGAAACTCCTCGCTCTGCAATAAACTCAACAAACTTTTCCTTAATTTCATGGTTTTCAGGAAACATTTCTTCCGACAATTCTCTAATATCAATATTGTCTTCTTGTTTAAGTTTTCTTTTTATAGTACTTCTAACGGCTTCTGCTTTATCTGCATTTTCTGGAAATGTATTTTGGGTGAATTTTTCAGCTGCTTTTACAAAGTTTTTAGTGATATCTCTTTCGTTATCAACAATTGTACAACCCAAATAATCATTTATAAAATAGTTTGACCCATATCCTTGATCTTCTTTATCACTTGATTCTTTGGTTTTTATTCTTTTGTCAATAACCATTAGGTCAAAATTATTTTCTTTTCTAATAGGCTTTAAAAAAGCACATTTTTGTATTCTTTGAGAGAAGCCAGGAAGGCCAGTGAACTGTGGTACTATATCAATGCCTAATTTGTTATCTACAAACTCTATAGTATGAACATAATTCTTAATATAATCCATTTTAAATATACCAAGGATAGGTCCAAATTCTGTAGTAAAAGATACTACTATTAAATCACAAGAAGGAATGCTACCCTTAGATCTCATCAAAATAAACATCTGTCTTGCCAATTCCTTAGATACAACTAGTAGATTATTTTCACCATTTAAATATTCCTGAGATAAATCTTTTACTATGTTTCGCTCAGAATTAAAGACACCATATTTTAAATCTTCATCCTTTAAACATTTTTGAATATGTTTCAATAAAAAATTATATTTTTCTTCATCTAAATCCAAAGCATATTCATTCAAGATAGGTTCATCTGCATTGTTATCTAAAACATGAATAATAGCCTCATTTATATTAACTTCTTTTATGTACTCCAAAAAAACACCACCTTGTTATTTATCTAAGGCACATTCAAATATAAAGTTATTTTTTTGAATGTGCCTAACTATTATACTATTTAAATTTAATTATACAAAGTAATATATTGCTATATATTTAGTTCTAAATATCATTATTGTTTCTACTTAGGTCATTGTATTGATATGGTAATTTTAATCAATTCTTAATGTTAGTTTATTTAAATTATGATATAATCACAATTAATGATTAATTTTGCAAAAGTGACAATTAACTTGTCACTTATTTAAACATACCTAAACAATTAATAATTATTATATGCCCTAGAGACATACAAGGAGGCCACTATGAAAGAAATAGAAACTCGAATTATAGATATTGATGTAGAACAAATTCGCAAAAAATTATTGAATATAAATGCCCCAAAAGTAAAACAAGAGAATCAAATAAATAATATTTATGATTTCTCGGATAAAAGGCTAATAAAGAGCAAAGGCTATGCAAGAATACGCACTATCCATGATGAATTAACAAATTCTACGCTGCACTATATAACTACAAAAAAACTTATAAGCCAAGAAAAATATAAGATCATGGATGAGCATGAATCGGAAATTAAAGATGAAGTGGCTGCTATTGGAATATTCGAAGCCTTAGGTCTTGAGCTTATACAATCCATAAAAAAATATAGGGAAAGCTATAAATATAAAAATACCCTAATAGAAATAGACATAAACGATAAGGAATTCTGTCCTTTTCCTTATATAGAAATTGAAAGTGAAGATGAAGATGAGCTTTGCGAAGTTATAACCTTACTAGGTTATAGTCTCTCGGATACTACATCTAAAACTATTTATGAAATACTAAAATCAAAAGAAATAGCAGTAAAGGGGCTATAATGTTTGGATATGTAACTCCATGTAAAATGGAAATGAAAATAAAAGACTTTGAAAAATTCAAAGCTTATTATTGTGGTTTATGTAATTCCATTAAAAATAGCTATGGTCAGCTACCAAGGCTTACTTTAAATTTTGATATGACTTTTTTAGCAGTACTTCTAGATTCACTAGGCGACAATAAATGTAACTTTACTAAATTTAGTTGTGCAATTCATCCATTAAAAAAAAGAATTATGATTAACAATAATATGGCTTTAGATTATGCAGCTTTTTGCAATACTACTTTAGCATATTATAAGTTAATGGATGATGCCTGCGATAATAAAACAATGAAAAGCAAAGTTTTTTCTGTGTTTTTAAAGAAATATTTGTCAAAATCCAAAGTGGAATATAATGATGTAATGAAGTATACTAAGGAAAAGCTTTTATTACTAAATACTCTAGAAGCAAATCCTGTGAATATATCCATAGATGAATTGTCTCATGTTTTTGCTGATCTTACGGGCTTTATAGTATCCTTTTATTATAAGGATGCACCCTTTAAGGAGGATTTATATTGGCTTGGATATAACTTAGGTAAATGGATATACATTATAGATGCTTATGATGATTTAGAAAAGGATGTAAAAAATAACTCTTTTAATGCTATAAGTTCATTATTCAATAAGGATAATCTGGATTTTAAAAGTTTTTCGAAATTAATAAAGCCAAGAATTGATTATATATTGACTACTTGCGCCCAGCAATGTTTGAAAAATTTAAGTTCATTACCCCTAATAAAAAATGAGGATATATTATATAATATATTGGAACTGGGACTCATGGAAAAAATGCATAAGGTTTTTAATGAAAATTTAGATATTGATTATTTAAAAGGAGTGGAATATAAAAATGGCAAATCCCTATGAAATACTTGGTGTACGCGAAGGCGCGTCAAAAGAAGATATAAAAAAAGCCTATAGAGAACAAGCAAAAAAATATCACCCTGATCAGTATGGTGATAACCCCCTAAAAGATCTAGCAGAAGAAAAAATGCAAGAGCTAAATGAAGCTTATGATTCACTTATGAAAAATACTAGTTCTTCAAATACTTATAATTCTTCCAACAATTACAATTCTTCTTCAAATGATGACTATACTAATAGAGACATATATCAATCAATAAGAATGGATTTAAATAGTGGAAACCTTCCTTTGGCTGAACAAAAATTAGGTTCTATGAATACAAAAACTGCTGAGTGGAATTATCTAATGGGAATGGTTCATTTGAAAAAGAATTGGCATGATAGTGCTTACAATTTCATTAGCAAAGCCTGCTCTCTTGAGCCTAATAATGTTGAATATAGGCGAAGCTTTAATGAACTAAGTACTAGAAACACAAATTATAGAGGTAACTATTATGGTAGGCGAAACAAAGATTCTGATATGGGTAATATGTGCATTAACTTATGGTGTGCAGATAGTCTTTGTGAATGTTTAGGCGGAGATCTTATTTCCTGTTGCTAATCATATTAATTTAGGAGCTGATTTTTATGAAATCTAATAACATTGCTAAGGGTGGAATATTTGCAGCACTTAGTTTGATATTACTATACCTCTCTTCTGTTTTTCCTACAAATAGATTATTTATAATGGTCATAGCTTCTTGTATTATTCCTCTTTCCATTATACTTACCGGAATAAAAAATACTATAATAGTATATAGTGCTGTTTGTTTGCTTAGTTTATTTATCATACCCTCAAAGCTTATAAGCATTGCCTATATATTAATTTTTGGATTATATGGTTTTGTAAAATATTTCATAGAAAAATTAAGGAGTGTTCCTCTAGAATTCGTACTTAAACTATTATATTTTAATATAAGTTCGGCTATAATTATATTTATATATAAATTACTATTATTAAAAATCCCTAATATAAATATATATTTATTAATACTCTTTCTGCAATTTAGTTTCCTAGTATATGACTATACACTTACAGTTTTCATCGCCTATGCAAATAAAAATTTGCTTAAAAAATTTAGTTAAGTCATATTAAAATGTTTCTAACCCATGCACTTGACAGAAAATTCTATTTAAATTATAATAGATAATAATACTTTTATAAACAAAGTATAATATAATAAATTGCTTTGATTAGGAGTAGTAGTATTTGTAGCATTTTAAAGAGAGCTGTTGCTTTGGTGTGAAACAGTAATGATATAATACGAACTTGCCTATGACCTTACTTTAGTAAAAGCTTACTTGTAAAACAAGTACGGTTAAAACCGTTATATTCTTAAGTGAGGCGTAATGCCTAATTAGAGTGGTACCGCGGAATATTACTTTCGTCTCTTTGTTGAGATGAAGGTTTTTTTTATTTTCTATTTATTTCGAGCTCCATATAACCTTAAATGCTAAATCTAAAAATCCACAATTTTTTTCTACTTTAGATAGAGTAGTCACGGAAAGTAACATGTAAAACTTGATTTTGTATAGAGTCATTATAAGGCTATAAATTTTATGTTCAGAGAGCAGTTAGGAATAAAAATAGGCATAGCAAACAAGCCTACACGATGCA
>NZ_BHYK01000047.1 GCF_003865095.1 Clostridium tagluense
ATCTACCTTTCTGATTATGAACACCTCATTTATACATTGTTATGAGGTATATTCTACACTATATTTTTGTCTGTTTGGGACATAATCAAAAACGGTATAATAAGACATTATCATAAATGAATCATAATATCATATCAAATTAAAATATATTGTCTTGACATATAAATATTAAGGTGTATAATATGACATAAATCAAAATTTCATAAACCTTAAAAAGCTTAGATGAAGAGGAGTAAAGGAAAATTAATATTAAGAGAGGAAGATCCATAGGTTGTAAGATCTTCTATATGAAAAACCTTGAAGGTAGCTTCGGAGCTTCTTTGTTGAATTTACTTAATTGTAAGTACTAGACAAAGACGGTTTTCTTAATCGTTAAATTATCAAGAGCCTGTAGATTTGCAGGAAAAAAGGTGGTACCGCGAGTTCTTCGTCCTTTTATAGACGAAGGCTCTTTTTGTTTTTTGAAAATTAAGAGTTTCAACTGTTAACTATCTTAAAGGGATATTGGTTTTATGTCGGATTTTATAAATAAGGAGGAATTATTAATGGAAGAAAATAACAATATTGCTAAGAATTATGATCCGAAAGATTTTGAAGAAAGACTTTACGCGAGGTGGGAAGAAAAAGGATACTTTACCCCAGATGTTGATAAAAACAAAAAGCCTTTTACAATTATGATGCCACCTCCAAATATTACAGGGCAATTACATTTAGGTCATGCTCTTGATAATACACTTCAAGATATTTTAATAAGAACAAAGAGGATGCAAGGATATAGCACTTTGTGGCTGCCAGGACAAGATCATGCAAGTATAGCTACAGAGGTAAAAGTTGAAAATGAACTTTTAAAAAAGGGACTTGTTAAAAAAGAAATGGGAAGAGAAGCATTCCTTGAAAAAGTTTGGCAGTGGACTGATGAATATAGAGCAAAAATAAGAGGGCAATTAAAGAAAATGGGTTGTTCTGCTGACTTTACAAGGGAAAGCTTTACCATGGATGAAAATTTAAATCACGCAGTAAGAGAAGTTTTCGTTAAATTATATAAGGATGGACTTATTTATCAGGGGAATAGGATAACAAACTGGTGCCCTAAATGTATGACGGCAATTTCAGATGCAGAAATAGTATTTGAAGAACAAGCAGGTCACTTTTGGCATATAAAATATCCAGTAGTAGGCACAGATGAATTCTTAGAAATAGCTACCACAAGACCGGAAACCATGCTTGGAGATACAGCTGTCGCAGTAAATCCTAAAGATCCTCGCTATGCACATTTAGTAGGGAAAACATTAATACTGCCTTTAGTAAATAGAGAAATACCAATAGTTGCAGATGATTACGTTGATTTAGAGTTTGGAACAGGCGCAGTTAAAATCACGCCAGCACATGATCCTAATGATTTCCAAATAGGAAAGAGACATAATCTACCTGAAATAGTGGTTCTTAATGAAAATGCAACTATATGTGAAGGATATGGAAAATATTCAGGTCTTGACAGATATGAGGCAAGAAAGCTTATTGTAGAGGATTTAGATAGTGCGGGACTACTAGTTAAAATAAAAGACCACGCTCATAATGTAGGTACTCACGATAGGTGCGCAACTACTGTAGAGCCACTGTTATCCAAACAATGGTATGTTAAAATGGAATCTCTTGCAAAGCCTGCTATAGATGCTGTACGGGAAAAGAAAACTAAATTTGTTCCAGAGAGATTTGAAAAAACCTACTTTAATTGGATGGAAAACATTCAAGATTGGTGTATATCAAGACAGTTATGGTGGGGACATAGAATTCCAGTATGGTACTGCAAAGATTGTGGAGAAATTATAGTTGCATCAACTGAACCTACAAACTGTACTAAATGTAACAGCACAAATTTACAGCAAGATAAAGATGTACTTGATACTTGGTTTAGTTCAGCACTATGGCCTTTCTCAACACTTGGCTGGCCCAATAATACAGAGGATTTAAAATACTTCTATCCAACAAGTGTTTTAGTAACAGGATATGATATTATATTTTTCTGGGTTGCAAGAATGATTTTTTCAGGAATTTATAATTTAGAGGAAGTGCCATTTGAAACGGTATTAATGCATGGAATGGTTAGAGATGATAAGGGAAGAAAAATGTCTAAGTCCCTGGGAAATGGTACAGACCCCTTAGAAGTAATAGAAAAATACGGCGCAGACGCTTTGAGATTCTCACTTGCTACAGGAAATGCACCAGGTAGTGATATGAGATTCTATGAATCAAGGGTAGAAGCAGCTAGAAACTTTGCTAACAAAATTTGGAATGCTTCAAGGTTTGTTATGATGAACTTCAATGAAGAATTAATGACAAAATATAAAGATAGTAGAAATTATACCGTTGCTGATAGATGGATATTGTCAAGAATGAACACTGTAGCAAAAGAAGTTACAGAAAATATCGAAAAGTTTGAAATAGGTATAGCACTTCAAAAGACTCATGACTTTATGTGGACAGAATTCTGTGATTGGTATATTGAACTTGTAAAACCAGTATTATATGCAGAAGATGGAGAGTCAAAAGGTATCGTATTAAATGTATTAAATACAGTATTAATTGCAGGACTTAAATTACTTCATCCAGTTATGCCATATATAACGGAGGAAATATTTACTCATGTACAAACAGAATGTGAGTCAATAACAATATCTAAGTGGCCAGAATATGACGAAAAGCTTAAAGATGAAAAAGCAGAAGAAAACATGAACTATATTATAGAAGCAATAAAAGACGTAAGGAATGCTAGAGCAGACATGGACGTACCACCTTCAAGAAAAGCTAAGGTATTCATATATGCTACAGAGGCAAAAGATGCATTTGAAGAAGGTATGGTGTATTTCCAAAAACTAGCATCAGCTAGTGAAGTAGTGTTCTTAAATTCTAAAGAGGAAGCACCAGAAAATATAGTTACAGTAGTAACTAAGGGTGCAGAAGTGTATATGCCATTACTTGAGCTTGTAGATTTAGAAAAAGAATTAGAAAGATTAAACAAAGAAAAAGAAAAACTAGAAAAAGAAATAGATAGAGTAGAGAAAAAGCTTTGCAATGAAAAATTTACAGCTAAAGCTCCAGTAGAGGTAGTGGAAGAAGAAAAAGCTAAGGGTGAAAAATATAAAGAAATGTACAATTCAGTAATCAAAAGTATAGAAAATTTAAAATAAATTTTAGCAAAAGATTCCTATGTTTAAATAAAACATAGGAATCTTTTTTACTAAAAAGTAAGGGGACAGTTAACAACTAATAAAACTAATTAAGAAGATAGATAAAATAGTTGTTAACTGTCCCCAATGGTTTTATTAAAAATAAAAGTAAAAATAAAAATAAAAGGTTGTTAACTGTCCCTATGTTGGTATAGAATTTAAGAGAAAGTCAAAAAGTTATTAACTGTCCCCACCTAGTTTGAAAGGAATGATAAATATGAATTATAATGAAGCCATGGATTATATAAAAAACACAGCCAAGTTTGGTACTAAACTTGGCCTTGAGAGAACTGAAAAAATATTAGAAATTTTAGGAAATCCACATAAAAAATTAAAGTGCATACATATCGCAGGAACTAACGGAAAAGGCTCTACTACAGCTATGGTGACTAATATTTTGGTTAAATCCGGATATAAGGTAGGTTCATATATTTCGCCATTTATTGAAGAGTTTGAAGAGCGTATGCAAATAAACAATACAAATATTTCTAAAGCAGATTTAAGCAATATTATAACAGAGGTTTCCAAGGCAGTGGAAAAAGTGGTGGAACTAGGATATAGTAACCCAACAGAATTTGAAATCATTACTTGTGCAGGATTTTTATATTTTTATAAAAATAAGGTGGATTTTGCAGTAATGGAAGTGGGTATGGGTGGAAGGCTTGACTCAACAAATGTAATTATACCTGTTGTAAGTGTTATTACATCTATTAGCTTGGACCATACTCAAATATTAGGTGGTACCATAGATAAAATTGCTTATGAAAAAGCAGGAATTATAAAGGAAGGAATTCCCGTAGTTATGTTTCCACAACAAAAAGAAAGCTACGATGTAATAGAAAGAATATGTAGAGAAAAAAATTGCAAATTAATAAAAATACCACGAGAATCAGCTACATATTTGGGGAAGGAAAATTTACAGCAGGTTTTAATAACTTCATTAGAGGGGACAGGCTATAGAAATAATAATCTTATTACTCAAAAGTTCAAAGTTCAAACTTTAAATAATGATTATATTATTGAACTTTCACTTTTAGGAAAGCATCAATTATTAAACTGCTGCGTAGCTATTAATGTTATAGAGGAGCTTATAGTGCAAGGTGCCACAATAAGTAAAAATGATATTTTAATGGGTCTTGGAACTGTAAAATGGCCAGCTCGCCTTGAGGTAATGAATAAAGAGCCTTTAGTTGTTATAGATGGAGCACATAATATTGATGGTATAAAAAACCTTACTGAAAGTATCGACATGTATTTTAACTATAACAAAATTATATTAATCTTGGGAATACTTGCAGATAAACAAGTTGAAGAGATGATAAAGACTATAGTTCCAAAGGCAAGTAGAGTTATCACCGTTACTCCACATAGCCAGCGGGCTGAACTTTCACAGCAACTAAAAGTGCAAGTAGAAAAATACAGTGGGAGCTGCGAGTCAATTGAAAATTATGAGGAGGCATATAAAAAAGCTTTGAGCTATTGCGAGCAAGAGGATTTATTATTAGTGTGTGGTTCCTTATATATGGTAGGAGATATGAGAAAAATAATACGAAATATTCATAATCGTTAATACTGGAGCGATGCAGGTGATGATTAAATAGATAAAAGTGGCTGTCCAAAAAGCTATGGAATATAGGGTTAATACCTTAATTTCATAGCTTTTATGTGTTTATATTATTTAATTAAGCATTTACAACTAATTCTTCAAGTGCTAAAGCTAACTGGTCAGGGCAAGAAGTACTTTTATCGCCACAGCTAATACCCTTAAGCTTTTTTATAGCCTCCTGAACACCCATTCCTTTTACTAGGCTTGAGATTCCCATTAAATTGCCAGGGCATCCTCCTGTAAAAACAACCTCTGTTATTTTATCATTTACTATTTCAAAATTTATACTTTTAGAACAAACGCCTTTTGGTGTATAACTATACATAATGTAACCCTCCATCCTTCGTGATTTTAATAATCACAAAGGTTATTATATACTATTGAGCAGCGCTATTTCAAGAAATAAAGAATAAAAGTAAACTTTTTTTTATTAAATGATGCTAACAAAAGTATATATTGCGTAAAATGCGTTTGAACAAGCCTTAGTAATTCACAATTTATTTTATTTATAGATGCGTGAAGAAACCCACATGTTTGAGCGGAGCGAGTTTGTGGGTTTTAGCAGGTATAAATAAAATAAATTGTAGAATTACTTGGTGAAGTGAACGCATTTGTAGCAATATATACTTTTGTGATAGCATCCTCTAAGAAAAAAACCCTTTAGTTCAAATCTTTAGACTATCTTGAATAAATCCCTTATTAATTTTTATGAAAACATTGTTAGCAGATTATTACTATTTTCATATTATGGTTATGAGGAGGTGAGGGATTTGAGAAAGTTATATGTATGTAGTACTTCATCAGATTGCATATCAAAAGTTAACTTAGATTTATTTGTAGAAGAAGAAAAAATATATTTGGATAAGAAAAATCTCAAAAAAATTGGTCCTCATGGTATATATGTTTATGAAAATAAACTCATAACAGCTAATAGTTATGATAATAGTATTTCTATAGTTGATATGGATAATTATGAAACTGAAAGTTATTTTATAGGCATGCACTGTAATGATTTATCAGTTTATGATAATAAAGCTTATGTAATTTGTGGTGATTGTGATGACATAATAGTTTTTGATTTAGAGAAAAAGCATATTGTAGAAGCAATTCCCTGTGGCAATTTACCACATAGTATTTATATTTGTAAAAGAAAAAATCTAATTGTAGTAGCAAATATGAATAGTGATAGTGTAACAGTAATAGATTGTGCTCCTAAGGGAAGTATTAAAAATCTTAGGGTGGGAGCATATCCTACTAAAGCCCTTATCACACCAGATGGAAATTACATTTTAGTTTGTGAAAGTAATATAGGCATGGATAACAAAGGAAGTATAAGTATTATTTCATTAAAAAACTACAATGTATTATACAATATACCTGTTGGTAATTCACCTGTGGATATGTATTGCAATGAAAGATACTGCTTTATATCAAATTTTGGAGATGGTACGGTTAGTATACTCGACATAAATAATTATAAAGAAATAAAAAAAATAAAAATTGGAGGTATGCCTAGAGGAATCTTGGAAGATGAAAAGTATTTGTATGTAGGTGATAATTATAATAATTTGCTTTTTAGAATTGATAAATTAACTGAAAATAAAAAAGCCATTTCTATTGGCGGAGAGCCTACAGGAATGACACTTTTATAGTGACTAATCATTTATGAGCAGGTTTATTATCTTTGTATAATATTCAGATGGTTTTTCTCTCCATTTGCTACACAAATCTCTCGCTTGCTTGTTAGAAGGCACACTAAGCTTTATATCTATAAGTGTAAAATTATCTTCTGACGCAGTTAGGTTAACTAAATAATTGTTATTACTTTCTATTGTGTAATCAGCACTAACCGTAAGCTCTTTTTTGATATTTTCAAGATGAATTTTCAAGTAGTCATCAATAAGTTGTATTTTGGTTTCAGAAATTCTTCCTTTAAATAGTGATAGAACATTGTCCCCCTTTTGGGTAATGACTAATCTATGTTTACCCTTTTGTTCAGTGGGCTTAAGAAGGTTAGACGCTATAAGTTCTGTCATATATTGTTGCAACGTAAAATAATTTATAAAATTATTTTCTAGAATAATTTGTGTTAATTGAATATTAGAAATAGGGAGTTTTATTTTATAAAATATATAAAGTAAAAGAAGCTTATTTTCAGCCAGGTCTAAAGCATCTTCAAACATATCGTTTCCTCTCCTCCTTGTAGTCCGCTTAGTAAAAAATAATTATGAACTGTTTTATTTCATGTAAAATTAACTATAAACATTATAACATAAAAAGCATCGAAATGAATCGGTGCTTTTAATTTTTAATGATTTATATAAATTATTACAATAAATGATTTAATATGAAATAAACTTTATAAATTAAATTATACATATATTTTAACTTTTGGAATATAAATTTAAAGTATAAAGGTAGAAGGGAGGAGCAAGTTATAACTTCTGTTGCCTACAGTGATATAAGGGGGGGATAGCATGGACATGGGTTACATAAAAAAGAAGATAATAATAGTTTTTGTGCTTTTTCTTGGAACTCTAATAACTTTATCTGTTTATAACTTGAAAACTAAAGGTGTATTTTTCGGCCAGCAACGTAAATTGCCAATATATTCTGTAGATACTAAAGATAAAAAGATTGCAATCTCATTTGATGCAAGCTGGGGCGATGATAGAACAGATGATATTTTGAAAATATTAGATAAGTACAATGCTAAGGCAACATTTTTTATAGTTGGAGCGTGGATAGATCAGTATCCAGATAAGTTAAAGACCATGTATGAAAAAGGGCATGAAATAGGAAATCATTCTAATAAGCATCCTATTATGACTACAATCTCTAAAGAAAATATGATTGAAGAAATAGCTGCTACGGATGCTAAAATAATGTCTGTAACGGGACAGGGAACAGCTCTTTTTAGATGTCCATCTGGAGAGTATAATAATTTAGTAATTGAGACTGTAGAAGCTACAAATCATTATTGCATTCAATGGGATGTAGACAGTATTGATTGGAAAGAACAAGGGCTAGATATCGAATTTAATAGAATAATAAAAAAGACTAAGCCTGGGTCAATTCTTTTATTTCACAATGATGCGAAATATACCCCTGAGAATTTGCCTAGAATTTTAGAATATTTAAAAGGGGAGGGGTATACATTTGTTAAAATATCAGACTTAATATATAAGAATAATTATTATATAAATGTACAAGGAAAACAAATAAAAAAATAAAAATTAAATACCTTGAAATTTAGTAAGTATTTGTATTATAATGGAAACACCAAATAGTTATAGTTTTGCCAAAATATATATGGGGAATATTAAATTAAATAATAAATTATTTATTTGAAAAATATTAGCAAAATTATATAAATATTAGGTATATTACATTAAAGAACTGAATACTTATATTCTAAGGAAAGCTTATTAAAAAAACTAAGGGAAAGAGGGGTTATAATGGATAATGTTATGTTAAATAACAAGATTTATTTAGAAGGAAAGGTAGTATCTGAGTTAAAATTTAGTCATGAGATGTATGGTGAAGGGTTTTATGTGTTTGATTTTGAGGTTTGGAGACTGAGTGAAACAACAGACATTTTAACTATAACAATTTCCGAAAGATTAATTGCAGGGATGGGTATCAATATAGGAAATGAATTTATAGTTGAAGGTCAACTTAGATCTTACAATAAATTTGTTGATGGATCTAATAGGTTAATCTTAACGGTATTTGCTAGGGATATTAAAATTTGTGAAGAACGCAGTAAGAATCCAAATCAAATATTTTTAGATGGATATATTTGTAAAAGTCCGATATATAGGACAACACCTTTTGGAAGAGAGATTGCAGACATGCTATTGGCAGTTAACAGATTATATAACAAATCTGATTATATACCTACAATTGCTTGGGGACGAAATTCTAGATTTTGCAAAAGTCTTGAAGTAGGGGATAATATAAGAATCTGGGGAAGACTCCAGAGTAGAGAATATCAAAAGAAATTATCGGATGAAGAAGTTATAAGAAAAGTAGCATATGAAGTGTCTATATCAAAGATGGAGAAGGTTAATAAAGATGGTGAGAACATAGTAGAATCAAATATGATGATTGATGAAGAGCAAGATTTTGATGCTTTAGACGTTATTTAGTATATATAGTATACGTTTTCAATTTTAGTCCTTGAAAACATTATAAATTATGGAAAATCAATTTAAAAAAGTTTTAGATTCAACATTCAGTTTTAACTAGTTGAATGTACCTTTTTTTAAACTGTATAAAAGAGCATATATTACGTAAAATGCATTCGAACAAGCTTTAGTAATTCAAACTAATTTTATTGGGAGATACGTTAAGAAAAGTACATGTTTGAGCGTCAGCGAGTTTGTACTTTTTAGTATCTTTCAATAAAATTAGTTTAGAATTACTTAGCACAGTGAGAAGCATTTGTAGTAATATATGCTCTTTTTAGTTTATTTTCTTAAATCATCAAGTAGTTTAGTTTTTTCTTTAGTGCCATCATCCACATTTTTTATTATTTTTGCGGGTGTTCCAGCAACTACAACATTTTCAGGAACATCATCTACAACTACTGATCCTGCAGCTACTACAGAGTTTTTACCTATCTTTACTCCTTCGAGTATTACAGCATTTGCTCCAATTAATACATTGTCGCCAATTTCACAAGGGCTTTTGCTTGGTGGTTCTAAAACCCCAGCTACTACAGCACCAGCACCTAGGTGAACTCGTTTGCCTAGTTTTCCTCTAGCGCCCACCACGGCATTCATATCTATCATGGTTTCATCGCCGATTTCAGCACCTATATTAATTACAGCGCCCATCATTATAACGGCATTCTTACCTATGGTAACCTTATCTCGTATAATTGCGCCTGGCTCAATTCTTGCGTCAATATTTTTTATGTCCATTAGAGGAATAGCTGAATTTCGTCTGTCTTGTTCAAGTTTAAATTTTTTGATTTTATCTTTATACTTTATTAGAAAATCTGATACCTCATTACTTTCACCAAAAAGTATATAAAAACTACCGCTACCAAAATTTTCTATATTTCCAAATTGGCATTGTGATAAATCTCCATCAATATAGAGTTTAATTGGAGTAGCCTTTTTAGCTTCTTTTATGTATCTTGCAATTTCATAAGGGTCTGTTAAATCATAGTTCATGTTCATTCTCCTTTCGTATTATAAGTATTAAGTCAAATTGTTGTTTTTATGCATAGGGTTTTATATCTATAAAACTTGAATTTACCATTTTTCATAAAAACATAGATAAAATTAAAATTCTAAAATAAAACTATATACCTTATAAATCATATAGTAAAATGAACATTATTTAAAGGTAAATATTATTATTATCTTAAAAAGATTATAAAACTACTGATTTTTATTCTTTTATATAGTAAAATGACAATAACTCAAACACATGTAAAGGATGATTTTATGAATAATATATTTTCAAATAATGTGAATAACGTAGAAATATCTGGGATTAGAAAGTTTTTTAATAAGGTATCAAAGGTTCAAGGAGCGATTTCCCTTACCCTAGGGCAACCAGATTTTCCAGTACCTACAAATATTAAAAAGGCCATGACTTCCGCTATCAATGAAAACAAAACAGAATACACAGCTAATGCTGGCATTCCGGAGCTACGACATGAAATTTCTAATTTCTTAGGTAATATGGATATTAACTATTTACCAGAAGAGGTAGTTGTTACTGTTGGTGGAAGTGAGGCACTACTATGCACATTTGCTGCATTTTTAAACCCGGGAGATAAAGTTCTTATACCGTCGCCAGCTTATCCAGCCTACGAGAGTTGTGTAAAGCTTTTTGGAGCAGAAGTGGTTAATTATAATCTTAATAGTGATTTTACTATTAATTTTGAAACCTTAAGTAAACTTATAAGTGAGGAAAATCCTAAGCTTTTAGTGGTTTCCTATCCGTCTAACCCTACTGGAGCAGCATTATCCCTTCAGGAAAGAGATAAACTTTTTAAAATTCTAAAAGAAAAAAATATTTACATAATAAGTGATGAGATTTATAGCTCATTATGCTATGAAAAATACTATTCACTAGCTCAAATTGATGAATTAAGAGATAGAGTAATTTTGGTCAGTGGATTTTCTAAAATGTTTTCCATGACGGGGCTTAGAGTAGGTTATGTTTGTGCTAGTAAGTATATTATGGATAATATATTGAAAGTACATCAGTATAATGTTTCTTGTGCAACCTCTATAGCTCAATGGGGAGCCTACGCGGGATTGCTTTCTTGTATGAATGACGTGAATAATATGAAAGTGGAGTTTGAGAAGAGAAAAGAATACGTATATAAAAGATTAATTGGAATGGGAATGGAAGTAACGCTTCCTAAGGGGGCCTTTTACATATTTCCATCTATAACAAAATTCTCAATGAATAGCGAAGAATTTTGCAATAGACTACTATATGAAGGTAAAGTTGCTATTGTGCCTGGATCAGCTTTTGGAAAAGGTGGAGAAGGGTTCATAAGGATTTCTTATTCTTATAGTTTAGAAGTGTTAAAAGAGGGTTTGGATAGAATGGAAAAATGGCTTGAAATGTTAGACATAACTGAATGATTTAGAAAAAGCCTTGGAACAAATTGATTCTCTGTTCCAAGGCTATAATACTTGTTAAATCATCACCTGTGCAGCTGTTCATCTTCTTTGAAGCTGTAATATTAACGACTTCAGAAGGAGGTTAAACTCCCACTGAAGTTTTTTATTTGTTAAAGCATGAACTCCCACTTATAGAAGTAGGGGACTTTCCTTCTGAAATGTCGTTAAAAACTAAAGAGATGTATTAACTACATCGTCCATACTGTATAGACCTTTCTCTTTTCCGTATATATATTCACAGGCCTTTAATGCACCTATTGCAAAAACTTCTCTTGAGATTGCAGTGTGTTTAATTTCAATACATTCTCCTTTTCCTGCAAATATGATTTCGTGATCACCTATAATATTTCCACCTCTTATAGCATGAATGCCTATTTCATTACGTTCTCTTTTGTGTAAGCCATTTCTTCCGTTATTGAAGATGGTTTCATCTTCAATAGAATCCTTAATTGTATTTGCAAGAAGAAGAGCAGTACCACTAGGTGCATCCACTTTTTGATTGTGATGCTTTTCAATTATCTCAATGTCAAAATCCTTATAAAGCATGTTACTTATACTTCTTAGCATATTATTAATAATATTTATACCTATAGACATATTTGCAGAATGAAATACTGCAATGTCTTCGCTAAGTGAATGAATTTTAGAAAGCTGCTTCTCGGTATAACCAGTGGTGCAAAAGACAATAGGTATATTTTTCGCTTTGGAATACTGGCAAAGCGCATCTAGAGCATCTGGTCTTGAAAAATCTAAAATTACATCTATTTCATCCTCACATTCATTTATATGGTTATAGCATGGATAGGTTAAACCAGATGAATTTTTGTCAATACCAGCAACAATTGAAATATTAGTCGATGCTTTAGCCATTTCGGAAATAACTTTTCCCATTTTACCATTGCACCCATTTAGAACCATTCTAATCATTAAATTTCCTCCTTTAAAGGGATTTTATATGCATTTAATTCTTTTTTTAGAATTCCTAGCGTATTTTCTTCCATTCCACATAGTGGTAGTCTTAATGGACCTACTTTAAGTCCCATAAGATTCATAGCTGTTTTTACAGGGATAGGATTAGTTTCTATAAACATAGCGCTGTTTAGAGCAAGAAATTCCAGTTGGATTTTTAGAGCCTCTGCATGCTCACCATTTAAATATAATTCACACATGTTATGAATCACTGTAGGAATTATATTTGCAAGAACAGATATAACACCAATAGCACCTAGGGAAAGTATAGGTATAGTTTGGTCGTCGTTACCTGAATAGATATCTAATCTATCTCCACATAGAGATTTAATCTGTGCTATTTGACTTATATCTCCGCTTGCTTCTTTAATTGCTACAATATTTTGCACTTCGCATAATTTTAGAAGTGTGATTGGAGCAATATTAAGAGCTGTTCTCGAAGGAACGTTATATATTATTATTGGTGAAGTTACACTATTTGCAATTGCAGTAAAATGTTCAACTAAACCTTTCTGAGTAGTTTTATTGTAGTAAGGTGTAATTACAAGCAATCCATCTACTCCTATTTTTTCTGCCCATTTACTCATGCTTATGGCAGAAGCAGTATTGTTACTTCCTGTACCTGCAATTACTGGAATTCTCTTATTAACTACATCCACCACAAATTTTATGGTTTCTTTTCTTTCTTGCTCTGTCATAGTAGAAGCTTCGCCAGTAGTACCACATACTATAATAGCATCTGTCTTGCTGTTAATCTGCCATTCTATCAATTCTTCCAATTTTTTGAAATCTACTCCTCTTTCATTAAATGGGGTGACTATTGCAACACCAGAACCTTTAAAAATACTCATGTAATTACCTCCTCGTAGTTATATAGAGAATAACAATTATTATTCTCCATATACTATCTTATTTCTATTACTATATATTTATTAATTTAAATTATGCTTAGTGAAGCGTTTTTTTTATTTTAATTTACAAATTAAAATGACACATGCACTATCACTAAAATGTCTTTCTTTACTATATTATATAGCCCCTATGTGGAAATATATATACTTTTCAAAAAAAAAATGAAAATCTGAAATATAAAGCTTGCAAGAAAGTATTCACAATATTATAATTATGAAATAATAATATGAATATTTTAGTTAACACCATATTACTCTAATCATCATAATTAATAGCGACAAATTAGTTTGACAACTTACAAAAACCGTGATAATATAAAAAAAAGAAAATAATAATACACCTGTAAAATCTTTCAAAATGACATTGTTCAATGCATTTGCATTTATAAATCTGTAACTAATTACAAAATGTTTTATAAATTAAATTATAGGAAAAGCATTTTTTTTAGTCTAAATTATATTAAAATAATTTCATTTACAATAAAAATTGACAGAATATTTTTTATTTAATAAAATTTGTGAAAGTTCTCATTCTTATATAATTCAAATTGACTTTAAAAAACAGTTTTAACACAGGAGTTTTAAATTAAAGGTATTTTATTTTCAAAAATCTTCATTTGGGCTTAATAAGTATTTTACTTATTGCTATATAAACGTATTGAAAAATCTAAGGGGGAATTTTAGTGAGAAGTAAAAGGAGGTATTGAAAAGTTAGTTTAATCAAGTAAATCATTTCAATGTAGAAAAACAACAGAAAAAGTCGTATAAAAGTGGAAATATCAACTTAAATTTAATTGTGTTATAAAAATGTAAAAACCTTATAAATTCACAAAAATACCTTTATCAAAACGGAAATTATCTTGATTTCCATTTTAAAATGCTATATCATGAAAGATAAACATAAACTGAAACAAAAGTAGTTTTTAGAAAAATTTAAAATGATCATTTAAACTAACTATAAGTAAATAGTTAGCAGTTCAGAATTAAAGTATAGTTTAAATTCGAAATTGTTGGAATATTTACAATTATCAAAATCTAAGTCATTATATAATTTTATTTTTCATAATAAAAAATGTGTACATGTTATTTTATTATTTTAAATAATGCTATAGAAATGAAAAGGGTTACCTGAATTTACACAATGACTTGGTAATGAACGAAAGTAAAATTGACTTTTTAAAAATTAATGATGGGGGGATTTTAAAAAAATGTTTAAATTTATACTTAAGAGATTAGGGTATATGTTTGTGACTCTTTGGATAGTAGCTACTATCACATTTATGTTGATACATGCTATTCCAGGAGACCCATTAGCAGGCATGGCAAGAAAATTGCCAGAACAAATAAGGGCAAATTTTATGGCAAAGTATGGTCTGGATCAACCAGTTGTAGTGCAATACGGCAGATTCATGAAAAATATTGTGCTTCACGCAGATTTAGGCGAATCGCTTGCTTACCCAGGAAGAAAAGTTACTGATGTTATAAAATTACATGCGCCGGTATCTGCAAGACTGGGCATACAAGCGATAGCAATGGGATTTTTCATAGGGGTAAGTCTTGGAATAATAGCAGCCTTTAATAGAGGGAGATGGCCAGATTACCTGGTTATGTTTATAGCAATATTAGGTATTTCTATACCGAATTTTGTTATGGCAGCCCTACTTCAATACTTCTTTACAGTTAAAAACATGTGGCTTCCAACCACGGGATGGGGAGGGTTTGAATACACTATATTGCCAAGTATAGCCTTAAGTTTTAGTTCTATAGCTACTTATGCCAGATACATGAGAGCTAATACTCTTGATATAATAGGACAAGATTATATATTAACAGCAAAATCTAAAGGTATTACAAAACTTAGCTTAGTATGGAAACATGTTATTAGAAATGCTATACTTCCAGCCATCACAATACTCGGACCGCAACTGGCGAATATATTTGTAGGAGCTTTTGTTATAGAAAGTATATTTTCAATTCCAGGATTTGGTTTTAATTTTGTAACTTCAATAACGGATAGAGATTTCACTATGATTATGGGACAAACAGTTTTCTTATGTACCTTAGTAATAATAGCATATGTTTTAGTAGACATATTATATGGATTGATTGATCCAAGAATAAGATTAACTGGAGAAAAGAGATAGGGGGAGAAGTATGGCACAGTTATCGAAAGAGAAGTTTAAAATAATTGGATGTGAAAATGCTAATGCTGAGGAAATATTAAGACCTAGTATGACCTATTGGCAAGATGCATGGAGAAGATTAAAACAAAATAAGGTGGCTACAGCCTCATTAATAATACTGATTTTAATATCATTGATGACTATTTTTGGACAATATATTAATGGATTTAGTTTTGAAGTTAAAAATGATAATTTAGTAAATATTCCGCCTAACTCAACACATTGGTTTGGAACAGACAATCTTGGACGTGATGTGTTTTCAAGAGTCTGGGCTGGAGGTAGAGTTTCTATAATTATAGGACTTATAGGAGCTTTCATAGATACTGTAGTTGGTGGTATTTATGGTGGGATATCTGGATTTTATGGCGGATTTATTGATGACATTATGATGAGAATAGTTGAGATACTTGCAAGTATTCCTTATCTAGTAATTGTTATATTAGTTTCACTAATACTTCATAAAGGTATTTGGGCTATTATTATTGCCATGACTATAACGGGATGGGTTCAAATGGCAAGACTTGTACGTGGACAGTTATTACAAATAAAAGAACAGGAATATGTACTAGCGGCGGCTGCCTTAGGTGCTAATCCTTCAAGAATTATTGCAAAACACTTACTTCCAAATACACTAGGAATAATGATTGTAGCTATTACTTTCGACATTCCAGCCTTTATATTTGGAGAAGCCTTTTTAAGTTATTTAGGTCAAGGGATTCAATCACCAAATACAAGTTGGGGAGCGTTAGCATCTGCAGCACAACCAAGCTTAATGTTTTATCCTTATCAGTTATTCTTTCCATCACTATTTATTAGTTTAACAATGTTATCATTTACATTGCTTGGTGATGGTTTAAGAGATGCGCTAGATCCGAGATTACGTCAATAGGGAGGAAAAATCATGGAAAAAATATTAGATGTAAAAGATTTAAGAGTTTCATTTCATACTTATGCTGGTGAGGTACAAGCGGTAAGAGGAATTTCTTTTTACCTAAAAAAAGGAGAGACTTTAGCTGTAGTTGGAGAATCTGGATGTGGAAAAACTGTTACTTCAAAATCGCTAATGAGATTAATTCCAGAGCCACCAGGTGAAATAAAAAAAAGCTCAAAGATACTATTTGATGGCAAAGATATTAGTATTATGTCAGAAAGAGAACTTAGAGAGCTCAGGGGTTCAGATATTTCTATGATATTCCAAGATCCTATGACATCGCTGAACCCAACTATGACTATTGGAAAACAAATATCAGAAAGTTTAATTATACACAGAGGAATGAGTAAAACTGAAGCTATGAATGAAGCAATAAAAATGTTAGATTTAGTTAATATTCCTGATGCAGATAAACGTGCGCATCAATATCCACATGAATTTTCAGGTGGTATGAGGCAAAGGGCAATGATTGCTATAGCACTAGCTTGTAATCCTAAAATACTTATAGCAGATGAACCAACGACTGCACTAGATGTTACAATACAAGCTCAAATAATGGATCTTATTTCGGACCTTCAGGAAAAGCTTGGAACAGCAGTTATTCTTGTAACTCATGATTTAGGAATTGTTGCAGATGTTGCGGATAGAATACAAGTAATGTATGCAGGGCAAATAATAGAGCATGGAACAACAGACGAAATATTTAAAAATCCACAACACCCATATACTTGGGCATTGCTTCAATCAGTTCCAAGACTTGAAACGAAAAACAAAGGTAAACTTTATTCGTTGCGTGGAACGCCACCGGATTTACTAAAACCACCAGTGGGATGCTCCTTTGCAGCAAGATGTGAGCATTGTATGCAAATATGCAGAGAAGAAATGCCAGAGGTTACAACTTTAAGTGAAAACCATGAAGTTTGCTGTTGGTTAAAACATTCTATGGCACCAAAGGTTGATATTCCTGTAGCATTAAGAGGTGATAAATAATGGATAACAATAATGATATTTTGATAGAGGTTAAAAATCTTAAAAAGTATTTTCAAGTTGGTAAAAATGCTACCTTAAAAGCGGTGGA
The DNA here is from genome assembly GCF_003865095.1 of Clostridium tagluense. Lineage (GTDB taxonomy): Bacteria > Bacillota > Clostridia > Clostridiales > Clostridiaceae > Clostridium_AD > Clostridium_AD tagluense. The sequence goes on from NZ_BHYK01000047.1 coordinate 17,562, forward strand.
TGATGTTAGCTTTTCCATAAGAAAAGGTGAAACGCTAGGGCTTGTTGGAGAATCTGGATGTGGAAAAACTACTTGTGGAAGAACTGTAATGGGAATGTATGGCGCAACTGATGGTGAAGTATTGTTTGATGGAATTGATGTTCATAAATTAAATAAGAAAGCAAAAAAAGATTTTGCAAGAAGAGCGCAAATAATATTTCAAGATCCGTATGCTTCATTAAATCCAAGAATGACTGTTGGAGATATAATTGGTGAGGGCATAGACATCCATAATTTATACACTGGCCAAGAAAGAACTAATAGAATATATGAACTTTTACAATTAGTAGGACTTAATAGAGAGCATGGCTCAAGATTTCCACATGAATTCTCAGGTGGACAAAGACAAAGAATAGGAATAGCAAGGGCCCTTGCTATAGAACCAGATTTTATAGTATGCGATGAGCCAATTTCAGCTCTTGACGTTTCAATACAAGCACAAATTGTTAACTTATTGATACAACTACAGCAGGAGCTAGGACTCACTTATTTATTTATAGCTCATGACTTATCAATGGTTAAACATATATCAGATAGAGTAGGAGTAATGTACCTTGGAGCAATGGTGGAGCTTGCAAGTAGTCATGATTTGTATGAAAAACCACTTCATCCATATACTCAAGCTCTATTATCAGCAATACCAGTACCGGATCCAGAAGTTGAAAGAAAAAAGTCAAGGATTAAACTAGAGGGTGAAGTACCAAGTCCTATAAATCCAAAACCAGGTTGTAGATTTACACCTAGATGTAGATACGCAAAACCAATTTGCAGTGAACAAACACCAATGCTTAAAGAAATAGAAAAAGAGCATTACGTTGCTTGTCACTTATTTGATTAAAATTATTAAATGCAATATAATGAAAATTCAAAATATTTGATCCAATAACATAAGAATAAATTATAATTGCTATATTCAGAAAATTATACTTGATTTTCTGAAATAGATGGTATATTATGAGAATAAGAATTTAAGTAGTGCGTAAAAAGTCAGTATATTGTGTGTATTTAATATGCAGTATACAACAGACATACTATATATGATGCTAATAAAGTTAAATAGGTTATATTATCAATTTATTTTTATACAAATTATATTGATAATATATATATATACTTATTGTACAAATTTTATAAAGTCTTATTATAAGTATAAACATATTAAAGGGGGGTTTTTTCGTGAAAACAAAAAGATTAATGGCTACTTTACTAACACTGTCACTAACTGCTTCAATTGCATTAGTAGGTTGTGGAAAGAAACCAGTTGCAGCGCCTGAAACAAAACCTGGTGATGCTTCTGCAGTTAAGATGGACAAAAGTCAATTTTTAAATGGTTATTTACAGGCTGAGCCAAAGTCACTTGACCCATCAATTGCAACTGATAAGTATTCAACAGAAACTTTAGTTAACTGTATGGAAGGTTTAACTAGAATTGAGCAAGATAAAGATGGAAAAGATGTTATAAAACCTGCAGGAGCAGAAAAATGGGAAACTAATGCAGATAAAACTGTATGGACATTCCATTTAAGAGATTTTAAGTGGAGTGATGGAAAAGCAGTAACAGCTCAAGATTTTGAATTTGCAATTAAAAGAGCTCTTGATCCAAAAACCGCTTCAACATATGCATTTATTTTATTTCCTTTAAAAAATGCTAAAGCATATAATTCTAAGAAAGCAAAGGCTGAAGAAGTGGGTATTAAGGCAATAGATGCAAAAACAGTGCAATTTACATTAGATAAAGCATGCCCATATTTCTTAGATTTAACATATTTTAAAGTTATGTATCCTCAAAGAGAAGATATAGTTAAAGCTAGTGGAGAAAAATTTGGTACAGAAGCAAATACAATGATATATAATGGACCATTTATACTAAAAAATTGGGCACACCAAAGCAAGATGGAATTCGAAAAGAATCCAAATTATTGGGATAAAGATTCAGTTAAATTGGATAAATTAACTCTTAGTATTCTGAAAGACGAAGCAGCAAGAATGAACTCATTATCAAGTGGTGTCATAGATTACGTTTTAGCTGATAAAACCGAATGGGTAGAAAGATTTAAGGCATCAAATAAGTTTGATGTATCAACATTTAATGAGCCATCAGAAAGTTATACTTATTTTAATCAAAAGAACAAATACTTTAAAAATGCTAAAATCCGTCAGGCATTCAGTTTAGCTATTGACAGAGAACAGTTAGTTAAAGTTATATATAAAGGGTTAGCTCAACCAGCATATGGATGGTGCCCACCAACACTTCAAATAGGTGGAAAAGATTATAGAGAAAAAGTAGCATTAGAACCTGTTAAAGAATTCAAGGCAGCAAATCCAGATGCTAAAAAATTGTTAATTGAAGGTTTAAAAGAAATTGGAGAAAATCCAGATCCAGCAAAAGCTACATTTAGTTACCTAGAGGCAGGAACTGATGCTAAACATAGAGAAACTGCTGAATACAATCAAGAAATGTATAAGAAAAATTTAGGCATAGATTTAAAGGTAGAATATGTGGATTGGGCAATAGCTCAAAAGAGATCAGATGCATTTGACTATCAAATGACTGGTGTAGCATGGACCGGAGACTACAACGATCCAAATACATTCTTTGATTTGTTTATGACTGGAGCTAATCAAATTGCAACTGGATGGTCAAATCCAAAATACGACAATTTAATTAAAGAAGCTGCTAACACAATTGAACCAGAAAAGAGAACAGCGTCCTTTAAACAAGCAGAAAAAATATTATTAGTGGATGATGCAGTTATCGCTCCATCTGTATATAGAGTTAAAAACAATTTTAGAGCTAAATATGTAAAAAATGTAATGTCACCATTATTTGGAGCTAATGACTTCAAATATACTTATACTGAGGGAAGAAAATAGTATAAACTATAAATAAGAAGATAGTGCGGTAATAAAAATTACCGCACTATTTTTTTTATTATGAATAAAAGAGCTCCATATTGTAAAAAATATTAAAATATTATATATTACAATTTGGAGGGTTATCATGGGAAAAACACCTTTAAAAAAAATTATTAAAGCTAAACTAAAAGGAAATAAAGAGTTAACTGAAACTGAAATGCTCCGTGAAACATTAAAATATGAAATTGCCGAAGAATTAGGACTAACAGAGAAGATAGAAGCCTGTGGTTGGAGTGGACTAACAGCAGAGGAAACAGGAAGAGTTGGGGGGCTAATGACCAAAAAAAAGAAAAGTATAAATCTGCCTAAAAACGAAGAATTTTAAAAAAAACAGCAAATTATTTTGGACAATATTTGGTGTATAGGTTAGAATACTATATACCATTATAGTTTTAAATGGGAAGATCTTTGAAAAAGGAGAAATGTCAAAATGGATTGTTATAAAGAGTTTGCTCACATATACGATGAACTTATAAATTCTGATATTGATTATAAAACATGGGCTGCAAATATATTATGTATTTGCAGTGAATATGGCATTGATAGGTCGAGTTACTTAGATTTAGCCTGTGGTACAGGAAATCTTACTGTAGAAATTGCAAATGGATTTAAGCAAGTATGGGCAGTTGATTTATCTTGTGATATGCTATGCGAAGCAGAGAAAAAAATTAGAGATGCAGGTATAAAGGCAAAATTCGTATGTCAAAATATTTGTGAATTGAATTTAAATAATACCTTTAATCTCATAACTTGCTGTTTAGATTCTACTAACTATATATTAGAAGAAGAAAATTTTAAAAAGTATCTATTGGGGGTTTATGATGTATTAAAAGAGGATGGTTTATTTATCTTTGATATTAACTCTTATTATAAACTCACTAATGTGCTTGGAAATAATATTTATAATTACGACTGCGATGATGTAGTCTATATTTGGGAGAATTATTTAGAAAATGATATAGTAGAAATGAATTTAACCTTTTTTGTAAAAGAAGGACAAGTATATAGACGCTTTGATGAGGAGCATTCAGAAAGGGCTTATAAAGAAGAATATGTAGAAAATGTTATAAAAAAAATTGGATTTGAAATAGTAAAAAAAATGGATAATTATGAAGATAAGATAGTAAGTGAAAACACAGAGCGAATATGTTATGTGCTTAGCAAGTCAAAAAATAATAAAAGGGAGTAGTCACGGAAAGTAACATGTAAAACTTGATTTTGTATAGAGTCATTATAAGGCTATAAATTTTATGTTCAGAGAGCAGTTAGGAATAAAAATAGGCATAGCAAACAAGCCTACACGATGCAGG
>NZ_BHYK01000048.1 GCF_003865095.1 Clostridium tagluense
AGGCTTTATAACCTTAACTGAAAAATTTATGATTAGGTAATTCTTATTGAACCGCCGTGTACCGAACGGTACGCACGGTGGTGTGAGAGGTCGCTAAATAAATTAATTATTTAGCTCCTACTCGATTTCCTTGGAAATTAAAAATCACATAAAACTTTTGAAAGAACATAAATTAAACTATTTTATAACCCTTTTATACAATATTTACATTTTATAGTACAATAGAAATAACCAAAGTCAAAATTTAAAGTGAGGTTTTCACATGTTTAAAATAATGATAGTAGAAGATGATGTTCGGATAAAAGAAATATTGCTTGAAAATATAGTAAGATGGGGTTTTGATGGAAAAGTCGTTGAGAACTTTAATGAGGTGTTTGTAGAGTTTTCAAAATATTCTCCGCATTTAATTCTTATGGATATAAACCTGCCATTTTTTGATGGCTATTACTGGTGTGGTAAAATCAGAGAAATATCAAAGGTTCCTATTATATTTGTTTCTTCAAGAAATAATAATATGGATGTAATAATGGCAATTAATATGGGTGGGGATGATTTTATTCAAAAGCCTTTTTCCTTAGAAATATTGATGGCCAAAATAAACGCATTGATAAGAAGAACATATTCCTACGCAGATGCGCAGACTAATGTGCTCCAGTATAAAAATATTGTTTTAAATATGAAGGATAACAGCGTATTTTTTAAAGATAAGAGGGTAGAACTTAGCAGAAATGAATTTAGCATTCTATACTTACTTATGAAAAACAATGGCAATTTAATAAGCAGAGATAAAATTATGCGAAGCCTCTGGGAGGATGAAAGTTTTGTTGATGATAATACCCTTACAGTGAACATTAATAGATTGCGTAAAAAATTAGAGAATATTGAACTGGAAGATTTAATTAAAACAAAAAAAAGGCAAGGGTATATAATACTATGAAATTTATAAATTTTTTAAGGGACAGGATATTTTTAATTTTGTTTTATTTTATGTTGATGATATTTGTTTCATCTGTAGTGTATTTTAATAATGTAGTAAAAATAAGTATTGAAAATATAGCCTATATCAATATAGTAGGTTTTATTATGTTTATACTTTACTTAATATTTGAGTATATAAAAAATAAAAGATATTATGATGTTATTAAATATATTATAGAAAACCAGGAAGAAAATATTATTAATTCTTTGCCTAAATCATTAAATTATGAACAAAAGCTATATGGAGAACTTCTTATGAAGGTTAATGAAGAATTTAATTTAAAAATCAATGAATTATATGAAGCAAAAAAAGAAAATGTAGACTTTATAAATTCCTGGGTTCATGAGATAAAAACACCTATTTCTGCATGCAGATTGGTTATAGAAAATAGTGTATATAAGTCTAAGGAGGAAACCTTAAGTAACCTAGAAGATGAAATAGATCACATAGAGAATTATGTTGAACAAGCATTATACTATTCACGATTAGACAGCTTCTCAAAGGACTATTTAATAAATGAAATAAATATGCATAGTCTAATTATGGGGGTTGTAAAAAAACATGCAAAGGAGTTTATAGGTAAAAAAATAAAGATAGAAATAAATGACTTAGAATTTACTATAGACTCAGATAAAAAGTGGCTTTTCTTTATTCTAGATCAGATTTTATCAAATTCATTAAAATATACAGGTAGCAATGGACTTATAAAAATCAGTGGAATATTAAATTTTAGTGGAAAGCAGCTTATTATTGAAGATAATGGTATTGGAATAAAAGCTGAGGATATTCAAAGGGTTTTTGATAAAGGATTTACTGGATATAACGGACGAGAGGATTTTAAAGCTACAGGCATGGGACTCTATTTATCAAAAAGTCTTTCTACAAAGCTTGGCCATCGCATAACTATTGAATCTAAACCTTCTGAATTTACTAGGGTAACAGTTCATTTTCCAAAGCTTATAGATTATTACAGGGTTACAAGCTGAAAATATGGTTTGTAGCCTTATTTTTTTAAACTTACAACAATGTAAGTTTAAAGGTCACTTTGTAACATTATACAATGGATTGAATACTTGATTTGTTATAAGATTTAATTGTAATAAGCGAAAGGTCTTAACGATATTGCAGCACCGCAGGTGATGATTTAAGGAGGAAATATAAATGGAAAATGTATTAGTTGCCAGAAATTTAAAAAAGGTATATGGCTCAAGGGGTAATGTTTATACTGCTTTAAATGATATAAACCTTGAAATAAAAGAGGGAGAGTTTATTGGAATAATGGGTCCCTCAGGTGCAGGAAAAACTACATTGTTAAACATTATATCAACTATAGATAAGCCAACTTCAGGAGTAGTAACTATTGATAAGGAAGATTTAGCAAAAATGAATGAAGATAAGTTAGCTTCTTTTAGAAGAGATAAATTAGGTTTTATATTTCAAGATTTCAATTTGCTTGATACTTTAACTTTAAAAGAGAATGTGGTACTTCCATTAGCTCTTGCTAGAGTAAACATAAAAGATATTGAAGAACGGGCTAGTAGTATAGGAACTACTTTAGGTATAAGGGATATATTTAATAAATATCCTTATGAGGTATCTGGTGGACAAAAGCAAAGAGCGGCGGCGGCCAGAGCTATTATTACTAAACCAAAACTTATATTAGCGGATGAACCTACAGGGGCATTGGATTCTAAATCTTCCACTGAGCTTTTGCAGGCTTTAAGTGATTTAAACCAGGTTAAGAGAGCTACTATTATGATGGTAACTCATGATGCCTTTGCTGCCAGCTATTGCAAACGAATAATATTCATAAAAGATGGGTCCTTATTTACGGAGCTTGTCAAAGGTAAGACAACACGAAAAGAATTTTTTAAAAAGATACTAGATGTGTTGGCTGCCTTAGGTGGTAACTTCGATGAAGTAACAATTTAACTTAGAGAGGATGTGACAAAGATGACTTTATTTAATATTACTTTTAGAAACATAAAAAGAAATTTTCATAACTATTTAATATATTTTGTATCCATGGTATTTTGTATAATGATTTATTATACTTTTACCTCCATAGAATACAATAAACAGGTTGCGGACTTAGCAGCGGATTCTATGAAAGTAAGTACAGCTTTTAATGCAGCTTCCATTGTTATAGCAGTTTTTGTAGCTATGTTTATATGGTACTCAAACTCCTTTTTTACTAAAAAGAGAAAAAAGGAAGTAGCTTTATACTCCATGCTGGGAGTTAAGAAAAAGCAGATAGGAAGAATGTTGTTTTATGAGAATGTAGTAATGGGAGCACTGGCCCTTGCCTTCGGCATATTAATAGGAACTTTATTTTCAAAGTTATTTGTAATGATTTTAATTCATATTATGAGCTTTGATGTAAATGTTAAATTTGCTATATCCTTAAAGGCTATTATTAGCACAATTAAAGTATTTTTAGTAATATTTATTATAGCATCCCTGCATTCCTATACACTAATCTATAGATTTCAGCTTATAGAATTGTTTAAATCAGAGAAGGTGGCACAGAGTGAGCCAAAGGCTTCACTAGTATTAGCTCTACTTTCAATAATTTTTATTGGAACAGGTTATTACATGGCATTAACTTATAAATTTGATAACTTAGCTATATTGATAGTTATACTAGTTAGTACAGTAATTGGAACTTACATGTTCTTCTCTTCCCTAATAGTATTTATAGTTAAGCTTTCTAAGAAAAATAAGGTTAAATATTTTAGAGGCTTAAACATGATAGGTACTTCTCAACTTTTATATAGAATAAAAGCGAATGGAAGATCTTTAGCTACTATTGCGGTGCTTAGTGCTACCACCATTACGGCTATGGGAACTGCAGCATCACTTTATTATGATCAAGTAAATAGTATAGATAAAGTGACCCCTTTTAGTTATGATTATAAGAGTAATGGAAAAAGTATGGATGAACAAATTAATCAAATCATAAATAAGTATCCCAGTAATAAAATCAAAAGCTCTACGAATAGTGAATTTATGATTATAGATAGTAAATGGCCTGAGTTATCGAAGATGAAATTGCATCCAGTAAAAAATTCAAAATCCTTTGTTATATCAGAAAGTACCATGAAAGAATTATCAAAAGCACGAGGAATGGATTATAATATATCCTTAGATTCAAATGAAGTACTCTTTTTTATGAGTATGTATTCAGATAAGATAATGGAAAATCCTGTGGGAAAAAATATAGAACTTGAAATAAAGGGAAAAAAAGTACCATTAAGAATAAAAGATTTTAAGGAAAGACTTTTAACTAATCAACTTGTTGTAAATGATTTATATATGCAAGATACTGTAGTTGTAGCGGATGAGGTTTACAATAAATTATATGATAAAGATAAGGTTGTAAAAACCACATTCATAAACATTGAAAATCAAAGGGAAAGTAAGGACCTTACAGAAGAAATAGACAAGACTTTAGGTGGTAATGTCCTATCATCATATTATGAATGTTATAGAGACACTATGACTAACATGGGTATTATAATATTTTTAGCCTCCTTTATAGGTTTTGTATTTTTAATTTGCACAGGAAGTATAATATTTTTCAAACAACTGTCAGAGGCTGGCGAGGATAAGGAAAGATACGATATACTAAAGAAAATCGGTGTAAAAAAATCAGAGATAAGAATTTCTATAGCAAGGCAAATGGCTTTTATATTTGCGCTACCTTTAATCCTTGGAATAACACATAGTATTATTGCATTAACAATTTTGCAAATTGTACTTAGTTCAAGCTTACTATATCCAGTATTTATAACTGTAGGAGTATATACTATAATTTATTTAATATATTATATATTAACAGTTAATTCTTATTGCAAAATAGTAGATGCAAAAGCATAGATGTAAATGCTAAAATAAATGTATTGAAAGTCTTATAGTTTAAAAGTATAATAATTACTAAAGAATAATCATTAAACAATAAAGGGGTTAACATGATAAAAGATTTTATGCATGAATCATTAGAAGAAGCGAAAAGATCATTATTTTTAAATGAAGTACCTGTAGGTGCAGTTATAGTTAAAGACAACAAAATAATTGCTAGAGCACACAACCTCCGCGAAACTCTTCAAGATGCAACTGCTCATGCGGAGATTTTAGCTATAAAAAAAGCCTGTGACCTATTAGGCACTTGGAGATTAACTGGATGTGATATGTATGTAACCCTAGAACCGTGTCCTATGTGTGCAGGAGCTATATTACAGTCTAGGATAAGTAAACTATACATAGGAATATTTGATCCTAGCGTAGGGGCTTGTGGTTCAGTTATAAATCTTATTCAAAATGATGCATTAAATCACTGGACAGAAATAAATTGGTTATATAACGCGGAATGTGGAAATTTATTGACTAATTTTTTTAAAGATAAAAGATAAAGTTAAAGGAGATAAATATAATGGATGAGAATATAAATAGTGAAATAATGGATAAACTTACAAAGGTATGTTTATGTAAGGCTATACCAAGATCTACAATAAAAAAGGCTATTCAAAATGGCGCAAGAACTGTAGAAGAGGTTCAAAAAGCTACAGGAGCTGGGTCAGGAGGATGTAAAGGCCATAGGTGTACTCCTAAGATAGAGGAACTCTTAAAAAGTCAATTGGAGAACTAGTCACATATGTTAAGAAATATATATTAAAAATTGATTATATATAGTAAAAGCGAAGCCAAGTGGTTTCGTTTTTGTTTTTTTTGGAGATTATTTATTGTAATATGGCTTAAACTATAAAATAAAAGTAGAATTAGCATAAAAAAATATTTTTTATGTATTGACAACGATATCATAATATACTAAAATGAACACAAGCGAAATCAAATGAAACTAAAACAAATACAAACGAACATCATTGTTATTCCAAATATGATAAAAGGAAGTTTTTAAATTATGTTTGCCGAGGAAAGAAAATCGAAAATATTAGATATTTTAAATAAAGATGGGAAAGTAAAAGTATGTGAGTTATCTCAGATATACGAAGTGTCAGAAGTTACAATTAGACGTGATCTTCAAGAATTAGAAGAGGCAGAACTTATAAAAAGAGTATATGGTGGAGCAGTGTTAAATGATAACACTAAATTTGAACCTACTTTTTCAGAAAAGATAGATAAGTTTTATGATGAGAAAGAATCTGTAGGAAAGCGTGCAGCATCCATGATAGTAGACGGAGAGACAATAGTTTTAGATGCAGGTACAACTACTCTTAACATTGCCAGGCATATAACAGCTAAGAATATAACGATTTTAACAAATTCTGTGGATATAGCTTTTGAACTTGTTAAAAAACAGAATATGGAAGTAATTGTTACTGGTGGTACATTACGATGGGAAACTAGAGCGCTGGTAGGCCCTGTAGCAGATAGTACATTTAAAAATTTTAAGGTAGACAAAGCATTTATAGGCGTTAATGGTGTATGCATTATTAATGGACTTACCACACCTAATATTATAGAAGCCAGCACTAAAAGAGAAATGATAAAAATAGCCAGGAAAATCATAGTAGTATGTGATCATACTAAGTTTAACAAAGTTTCATTTGCTAAAATTGTTGACCTAGAGAGTATTGATACAATTATTACAGACAATAAGTTAGATGATGAATTAATAGAAAAGTTTGAAGAAAAAGATGTAAAAGTAATTAAAGCAAAATAAATTGGGGTGATAAAATGATAATAACAGTTACTCTGAACCCGGCTTTAGACAAAACTATTGATATAGACGGATTTAGAATTGATACTGTCAATAGAATTGTGTCAACAAGAGTTGATGCTGGAGGTAAAGGCATCAATGTATCTAAAGTTATTAAAGAGTTAAAGCATAAAAGTATAGCCTTAGGTTTTTTAGGTGGAAGTAGTGGAAATCAAATAAAAAATTATTTGGATGATTTAAATATTGACAATAATTTTTTAACTGTAAAAGGAGAAACTAGAACTAATTTAAAAATTTTTGATAAGGTTAATAATACACATACAGATATAAACGAAAATGGACCTAGTTTAGGAGAAAAAGATATCACTAATATAAAACAGAAAATTATGGAACATTGTAAAGATGATTCTATAGTAGTTCTTTCAGGTAGTGTGCCAAGTGGAGTCAGTACATCCATATATGCTGACATAATTAAAAGCATAAAAACAAAGGGTGGTAAGGTTATATTAGATGCAGAAGGGCAACTCTTAATGCAAGGAATTAAAGCTGGTCCATATATGGTAAAACCAAATATAGACGAACTTGAAAAGGCCTTTGATATAAGCATTAATAGCGAAGATGAAGTTATTGAAACTGCAAAAAAAATATTAGAGTATGGAGTAAAATATGTAGTGATTTCACTAGGCTCTAAGGGGTCCATATTCATAAGTGACCATAAAGTAGCAAAAGTAACAGGTATAAAGGTAGAAGTTAAGAGTACAGTGGGCGCTGGTGATTCTATGGTTGCAGCAATGGCTGTAGCAGTTCAGGAAGACTACAGTTTTGAGCAAGCTATAAAACTAGCTTGTGCAACAAGTACAGCTAATGTAATGACGGAAGGAACACAAACAGGAAGATTCGTTGACATAGAGAAATTGAAAAAGGAAATAGATATAAAATATATAACGAAAGGATGATAATATATGAATATAACTGAATTATTAAATGTAAATCTAATTAAACTAGAGCTAAAAAGTAAGACAAAAGAGGATGTAATAAAAGAGATGGTAACCATTTTAGATAGAGATGGTAAATTATTAGATGTAGATAAATATTTGCAAGCGGTATTAGATAGAGAAACTGAATTTTCAACAGGAATTGGTATGGGAATAGCTATTCCACATGGTAAAAGTAGCGGAGTTAAAGAACCTGCATTAGTATTTGGTAGAAGCGTGGACGGAATTGACTATCAGTCTATGGATGATGAACTTGCTCATATATTCTTTTTAATAGCTGTACCAGAAGAATCAAGTGATGAGCATTTAAAAATATTAGGTCAAATTTCTAGAAAATTAATGCATAGTGAGTTAAGAGATAGCTTAATGAAAGCTAGCAGTGCTGAAGAAATAATTACACTATTAGAAAAATAGATAACACATATTAAATGAGAAGGGGGAAGGTTTATGAAATTTGTAGCAATAACTTCATGTCCAACAGGAATAGCGCATACCTATATGGCAGCTGAGGCTCTTGAAATGACTGCAAAGGAAATGGGCATAAACATTAAAGTGGAAACTCAAGGGTCGGTGGGGGCAGAAAATCAATTGACGCAGGAAGATATAAGGGAAGCTAGAGTAGTAATAATTGCAGCAGATACTAATGTTTCAAAGGAACGTTTTGCAGGAAAGACTATAATTGAAGTTGGCGTAAAAGATGCAATTAAAGATCCAAAAGGGCTTATTCAAAAGGCAATAGATATAAAAGTGGAGAATATAAATATTTCAGAGCAAGTGAGTGAAATTAAAGAAGAAAAAAAGGCTGAGAAAAAAGGTCCTTATAAGCACCTCATGACAGGTGTATCTTATATGATCCCTTTTGTAGCAGCGGGGGGTATTTTAATTGCAATTTCTTTTGCTTTTGGAATACTAGCGTTTAAAGAGCCGGGTACCATAGCAGCAGCTTTAATGCAAATTGGTGGAGGTTCAGCATTTGCACTGATGTATCCTATACTGGCAGGGTTTATAGCGTTCTCTATAGCAGATAGACCAGGGCTTGTACCAGGTATGGTTGGTGGTATGCTTGCTACATCTTTAAGCGCAGGCTTTCTAGGTGCAATGGCAGCAGGTTTCTTAGCTGGTTATACTATTGTTTTCTTAAAGAAAATAATAAAAATGCCAAAATCCTTAGCAGGGTTAATGCCAGTTATAATATTACCGGTTTTATCCTCATTAATAGTTGGACTAGTAATGGTATTTGTTATAGGAAAGCCTGTAGGTGCAATAAACGTAGCAATGGCAAAATATTTAACTAATTTAAGTGGAGCAAACTCCGCATTACTTGGAATAATTATTGGTTTAATGATGGCTTTTGATATGGGTGGACCAGTTAATAAGGCAGCCTATGCTTTTGGAGTAGGAACTCTAGTTGCAGGTCAAACATCTATGGTAATGGCAGCGGTAATGGCAGCAGGAATTACTCCTCCCCTTGGAATAGCTCTTGCAACGGTTATAGCTAAAAAGAAATTCACATCAGAACAAAGAGAAGCAGGAAAAGCTGTTTGGGCACTTGGGGCTGCATTTATAACAGAAGGTGCAATACCATTTGCAGCAGCAGATCCACTTAAAATAATACCTTCAGTAATGGTGGGTGCTGCAGTAACGGGGTCATTATCTATGGTGTTTAAAGCAGCTATAGCAGTTCCACATGGTGGTATATTTATATTATTGATTCCAAATGCAGTTACTAATGTGGGTGCATATATATTATCAATAGTAGTTGGCACAGTAATAACCGCTCTTATGATTTTATTATTGAAAAAAGATATTATTGTTAAAGAAGTAAATTAATAATTAATTTAAGAACTGCTAATAAATTTAATCATTGTTTATACATGTGCAATAGGGTAAAATATATATATAATTTTAAAAATAACTTAGTTTTAGGAAGAATCTAAGATGAAAAGGAGATGTCTTTATGTACGAATCAGAAATTGTGTTAATGAATGAGCAAGGTTTGCATGCAAGACCAGCAAGTATTGTGGCTAAAAAAGCATCTAAGTTTACTTCACATATAACTTTAATCAAAGACGATAAAGAGTATAATGCAAAAAGTATAATAAATATATTAAGTATGGCAGCTTCAAAAGGTGATAAAATTAAGATTGTAGCGTCTGGAGACGATGAAAAAAAGGCAGTAGAAGAATTAAAAATAGTAATTGAAAAAGAAATCGTAGAACTTTAAAAAATAATGGTTTATAAAGAATCATATATAAAGTAATATTCACTCCTAGGTTAGTAAAATACTTAAATTTACTGCAAGGAGTGAATTTCGCTTATAAGGAGGTTATTTAATGAAAGGCATTGGAGTTTCACCTGGAATAGTAATAGGAAAAGTACTATTAAAAGAAGAAAAGAAGATTATTATAGAAAAAAAAGATATTATAAATTGTGAAGATGAAGTTAAAAGATATAAGGTGGCTATGGAAAATAGCAAGAGTGAAATTCAGGACATATATAATAATGTGTTAAAAAGTATGGGTGAAAAAGAAGCTACCATATTTGAAGCTCATTTAATGATCCTAGAAGATCCAGAAATGCTTCAGCAGATCGAGAAAAAAATTCAAGATGATAAAGTTAATGCTGAGTGGGCACTAAAAGAGATTTCAGAAATGTTTATAGCTATGTTTGATGCTATGGATAATGAATATATGAAAGAAAGAGCAGCAGACATAAAAGATGTAACAGCAAGACTTATGAAAAAACTATTAAATATAGAGGATGTTAACTTTTCACAATTAGCTAATGAAGTTGTAATTGTGGCACGTGACTTAACTCCATCTGATACATCACAGATAGATAAAAAAAAGGTTTTAGGTTTTATAACGGAAATTGGTGGAAGAACTTCACACTCGGCTATAATGGCTAGAACTTTAGAAATACCAGCAATAGTTGCAGTGAAAGATATAGCGAGTATTGTTAAAAATGGAGATTTAATTGTTTTCGATGGTGAAGAAGGGTTAATATACATTAATCCAGAAGAAAAAATAGTAAAGCTTTATGAAGAAAAAAAAGAAGAATATAATAGATATCAAAAAGAACTAGATTTATTAATAGGAAAAGAAAGCATCACCACTGATGGAATAAAAGTAGAATTATCTGCAAATATTGGAACACCAAAAGATTTAGAGAGTGTTTTAAATAATGATGGTGAAGGTATAGGCTTATATAGGTCTGAGTTTTTATATATGGATAGGACATCAGCACCAACAGAGCAGGAACAATATGAAGCCTACAAGGAAGTTGCGCAGAAGATGAAAAATAAACCTGTGGTTATTAGAACACTAGATGTTGGTGGCGATAAAGAATTAGATTATTTAAATCTTCCCAGTGAGATGAATCCTTTTTTAGGATATAGAGCTATAAGAGTTTGTTTAGATAAAGTTGATATATTTAAAACTCAATTAAGAGCTATACTAAGAGCTAGTGCCTATGGAAATATTAAAATAATGTTCCCAATGATTTCAAGTATTGAAGAATTAAGAGCAGCAAAGGCAATTTTAGAGGAAGTAAAAAATGATTTACATAAAGAAAATATAGCATTTAATGAAAAGTTAGAAGTAGGAATTATGATAGAGATACCTGCAGCGGCTATTATTTCTGATTTGTTTGCCAGGGAGGTAGACTTTTTTAGTATAGGAACCAATGACCTTATTCAATACACAACTGCAGTAGATAGAATGAATGAAAAAATATCTCATTTGTATAACCCATTTCATCCTGCATTACTAAGACTAGTAAAAATGGTTATAGATAATGCTCATAAGGAAAATAAATGGGTGGGTATGTGTGGAGAAGTAGCAGGAGATCCTAAACTAATTCCAGTATTAATTGGAATGGGACTTGATGAATTCAGCATGAGTCCTATATCCATCTTAAAAGCAAGAGGGATTATTAGAAATATATCTCAGGAAAAAATGAGAGATTTAGCACAGCAAGTTGTTAATCTTCCTACAGCCACGGAAGTTGAGAAATTCATAGAAAAAAATATAAATCTAAAAAATTAAAACAAAAAAACAAAAAAACAAAAATGAAATTCTAAGATTTTAGAATTTTGTTTTTGTTTGCTTGTATTTAGTAGTTTGAGCAAAGCATAAATAGTGGTATAAAAGGAGAGGACACTTATGGAGCCAATAGCATTCAATATATTTGGATTATCCGTTGCATGGTATGGTGTTTTTATTGCAACAGGAATGATGGTTGGAATTTTATTAGCTAATTTTACGTCTAAGTTAAAAGGTATCGATTATGATGAACTTTTAAATATTATATTAATATCTTTTCCTATAGCTATTATTGGAGCTAGAGCTTATTATGTAATATTTCAGTTTGATCAATATAAGGATAATCTAATAGAAGTATTCTATATACGCCAAGGTGGGCTTGCTATACATGGGGGAATTATATTTGGTATGTTAGCTGCAATAATATATACGAGACATAAAAAAGAAAATTTTTTACAATTTGCAGATGTAGCAGCACCATCTATAATTATTGCACAGGCTATGGGCAGATGGGGAAATTTCTTTAATAGTGAGGCCCATGGTGGACCAGTTACTAAGGGATTTATAAGTAAATTTCCGGAGTTTATACAAAATGGAATGCTAATAGATGGAGTTTATTATCATCCAACCTTTCTTTATGAATCAATATGGAATGTTATAATATGCTTATTATTGATTTATTTATTGAAAAAGACATTTAAACACGGAACTGTGTTTTTTACCTATATAGGATTATATTCCTTAGGAAGATTCTTTATAGAAGGACTCCGAACTGATAGTTTAATGTTTGGAAGTATAAGGGTGGCACAATTAATAAGTTTAGCGGGAATTGCACTATGGATTATATTCCTTGCAATTAATTATAAAAGGAAGACATTAAAATAATTTCAATGGTTGGGATAAGTTTCAAAAATATTTAAATAAAAAACTATTGAAATAACTACTTATTAATAGTATAATTGTTTTTGTTGCACTACTTTGGTGTAAGCAAAGCAAAAAGTACTTTATGGAGAGATGTCCGAGTGGCTTAAGGAGCACGCCTGGAAAGCGTGTGTAGGGGCAACTCTACCGAGGGTTCGAATCCCTCTCTTTCCGCCAGTTTATATTTCCGTACTAGCCGGGGAGTTAGCGGTGCCCTGTAACCTGCAACCCGCTACAGCAGGGGTGAATTCCTCGCCTAGGTTATAAAATGTGTGGTCTGACCTATATAAGTGGCGTTGAGAACTGGGCCCCACGCAATGGAAACTCATGAACCCCGTCAGGTCCGGAAGGAAGCAGCGGTAAGTGAATCTTTCCATGTGCCGTGGATCAACCTGGTTTGAGTTAACTGTATAGGTAACGCGCATAGTTTATTCATCGAAGCGAGGTGTACGGTCTACATAAGAATTATAAGATACCTACAAAGGTGTCTTTTTTTTATTTACCCATAAACTATAAAGTTTTAATAAAAACAAACTAATAATTTGATTTAAATGATATAATTATTTAATGACATTTTAAAAGAGGTGAAATTTGTGGCATATAAGGCTTTATATAGAGAATGGAGACCAAAAACTTTTCATGATGTAGTAGGTCAGGAGCATGTTACTATAACCTTAAAAAATCAAATAAATAACCAGCGAATAGCTCATGCATATCTTTTATGCGGTACAAGAGGAACTGGAAAAACCTCCACAGCTAAGATACTTGCAAAAGCGGTTAACTGCACAAATTCGGATCATGGAGAGCCTTGTAATGAATGCGAAATGTGTATCAATATAAATTCAGGAACGGCAATAGATGTTACTGAGATAGATGCAGCGTCCCATAATGGAGTAGATAATATCCGAGATATAATTGAAGATGTTCAGTATCCACCACAAGAAGCTAAGTATAAAGTTTATATCATAGATGAGGTTCATATGTTATCTATAGGGGCAGTTAATGCTTTCTTAAAAACACTAGAGGAACCACCAAGTAATATAATATTTATATTAGCCACAACGGATCCTCAAAAATTGCCAGTAACAATATTATCTAGATGCCAAAGATTTGACTTTAAAAGAATAAAAAGTTCAGATATATTTGAAAGACTTAGAAAGATTGTTACAGAGCAAGGTGTTCTTGTGGAAGATAATAGTTTGAAATTAATATCAAGAGTTTCTGATGGAGCAATGAGAGATGCTTTAAGTATTTTAGATCAAGCAATATCAATGAATGAAGGTAAGGTAGAATATGACAGTGTTATAGACATGTTAGGTCTTGTAACTTCTGAGAGTATTACAATACTTTCAGACAGTGTAATAGACAGAAACGTCGAAAGGTCAATAAAGACTATAAATGAAATAGTTATGAGTGGTAAGGATATATATGTATTTATAAAAGATATGACTACTCATATGAGAAATCTACTTATGGCTAAAGTAAGTGAAGATGTAGAAGAAATTTTAGATATGTCTAGTGAAAATATAGGCATTTTAAAGCAACAAGCAGCGAAGATAAGAGTAGAAGAAATTATGAGGAATATAAAGATACTACAAGATGCAGAGGAACAAGCTAAATGGAGCAAACAAAATAGAATTTATTTAGAACTTGCAGTTATTAAAATGTGCAAAATAGAATATGATACTTCAAAAGAAGTTTTATTATCTAGAATAAACAAATTAGAAGAAATAATAAAACAAGGAAAGATAACTGTAGCTTGCGAAAGTATAACGCCTGGGGCTACTGAAAAGAATAATGGGAAAAAAGAAATTAGGGCAAATAAAAAAACGCAAGTAAGACCAGTGCAAACTCACAATCCCAATTCTACTTTAACTGTAGAAACGGTTAAAAAGTCCTTTAAGGATATTTTAGATATGTTTAAAGCACGAAGACACATGGTTATCTATGCTTCTTTACTTACAGGGGAAATTGTATCTTGTCATGGGGGAGTAATAGAGCTAAGTTACGAAAAACAATATGCCTTTAATAAAATCAGATTAAATAAAGAAGAAAATAGAAATATAATAGAAGAAATATTTTCCGAATCACTAAAAGAACCAGTAAAAATAAAATATACTGTAGAATCCGATGAAAAAGAGGTTAGATCACCGGAGGATATACTAATAGAAACATTTGGAGAAGATCTTGTAGAAATACTAGATGAATAGATTTTATAAAAAATATTTACTGTTTTAATGGAAATTATTATAGGTATTAGTATATAATAATATAGAAAAGTTATAGTTGAGTAGCAATATATATATCCTTTTAGATTATAAATATCTAAATTAGATTTAAGTTTTTGTTATGAATCTAGAAGATATAAATATAATAATATTAAGATGAATAACTAATAAATAGGAGGTAACTATTATGGCAAAAGGTGGATTTCCAGGTATGGGTGGAAATATGAATAGTCTAATGAAACAAGCTCAAAAATTTCAACAACAAATGGAAGAAATGCAAAAAGATTTAGGTGATAAAAAATTTGAAGCATCTGTTGGTGGTGGAGCAGTAACTGCAATAGCTAATGGAAAGAGGCAACTTGTTGACGTAAAGATAAAACCAGAAGTAGTAGATCCAGATGATGTTGAAATGCTTCAAGATTTAATTATGAGCGCTTGCAATGAAGCACTAAAAAAGGCAGAAGATGAAACAAGTAATGAAATGGGTAAATTAACAGGCGGACTTAATATGCCGGGAATGTTTTAATAAACGATAGAGTTAAAAGCTACATTGTTATGAGGTGAATAGATTGGATTTTTATCCAGTGGCAATAGAAAAACTTATAGAAGAATTTGCAAAGCTACCTGGTATAGGGCGAAAAACAGCTCAGAGGCTTGCATTATTTGTACTAAACCTTCCGAAGGAAGAAGTAGAGGAGTTTGCGGGTGCACTGGTTAAAGCTCGTGGAACATTGAAATTTTGCTGTATATGTGGATGTTTTACAGATACAGACCCCTGCGCAATTTGTTCTAATCCAAATAGGGATAAAAGCATGATATGCGTAGTTGAAAACCCAAAAGATATTATTACCATGGAAAGAGTAAGAGAATTTAATGGGGTTTACCATGTTCTTCATGGAACAATATCACCAATGTCTGGGAGAGGTCCTGAAGATATAAAGTTAAGAGAACTTATAAGAAGGATTAATGGGGAAGTTCATGAAGTAATAGTAGCAACTAATCCAAACATAGAGGGAGAAGCTACAGCTATGTATATATCTAAAATATTAAAACCACTAGGAACGAAAGTTACAAGAATTGCACATGGCATCCCAGTTGGTGGAGATTTAGAATATACAGATGAAGTAACACTTTCTAAAGCTATGGAAGGAAGAAAAGAAATATAGAATAATACTCCTGTTTTATGTCAAGAATTTAGAAAAGATATAAAATAGGAGGTTTTTTTATTATGAATAGAAAAAAAATAATTGAAATAATGTTTTCAAACATAAAATATACCCAGGAAGAGAAAGATATTATTATGCAATTGGAAGAAGCCAAGATGCAGTGGGAAATTGCAAAAAAATACTTTGCAGTGGTAGATGATCCAAAACTTGTAGATTATGCGATTTATAGTGAAGATCAATGTAAAGCTAAATACATATATTTTTTATTAGAAGCTAGAAGAAAAGGCGTTACTATTGATGCCAGTTATATGATAGAAGAGTTAGACTCTATTAATGCATAAAAAAAAATTAAGAAAGTTAATAATATATTGGAGAGTTGTGAAATATATTATTAATAAAACATAACAAATAAGAGTTGAGATTAACATAGGGGGAGTTGGGTATGGAAGTTATATTATATTTTTTAATTGCTATAGTGGGCATGGTAATTGTGGTAAAGCTCTTTTCTTGGCCATTAAAGATATTAGGTAAGTTAATATTGAATGGAGCTTTGGGTGTCTTACTTTTATTACTTGTTAATTTTGTAGGAGAATACGTGGGAATAAGTATAGCAATAAATGCTGTAACTGCGCTTATAGCAGGATTTTTAGGAGTGCCAGGAGTAATATTTTTAATCATTTTCAATAAATTAATGTAATATTACTTATAGTAATTATGAATTTACAATAGATCAAGGTACTTTAAGATAAATAACTAGTATGCTGACTAGTTATTTATCTTAAAGTGCCTTATATTTTTGTTTTCTATAAAAAAAGGCTTAGAAATAGTATATTTTTAAGCTATTAAGGTGAATACTTAATATATATGATAACTGCTGGAGTTATTATATTTAGTAGATAGTCATAGGAAGGTAGCAAGTAGAGAAAATAACTATCCTGGTGTATCAATATAAGCTACAGTTAGATAAAGTTTAAAAATTCAAGAATACGCCACCTGTTTTATTTTAATTACCCTAAACTAAACTATATGATAAATATTATATGATAAGATATTACATGTTGCTAATGACAAGTAACGACATATTAAAAGTAGAGTTAACAAGTTTGCGAAAGTTATTAAAAAACATTTAAAAACAAGTTGACAAAATGAAAGTAAGCTGATAAAATAGTAGAAGTCGTCACATGATGACATGTAAATTGGTCTTTGAAAATTAAACAGAGAAATAGGTAAAATAGCGAAATAATATTTCGTTAGACCAGTTAATTACTTTAGATAAAAAAGTAATTTTAGTCGTAAGACTAAAAAGTATGTAATGAGCTTGCTAACCAGCTTAACAGTTGGCGCAGATTATTCATTTCAAATAAAAAGTGTAAACTTTTAAATTGAGAGTTTGATCCTGGCTCAGGACGAACGCTGGCGGCGTGCCTAACACATGCAAGTCGAGCGATGAAACCCTTCGGGGTGAATTAGCGGCGGACGGGTGAGTAACACGTGGGTAACCTGCCTCAAAGAGGGGAATAGCCTCCCGAAAGGGAGATTAATACCGCATAATATGTTTTGGTCGCATGATTGAAACATCAAAGGATTTTTCTTTTAGAGAATTCCACTTTGAGATGGACCCGCGGCGCATTAGCTAGTTGGTGAGGTAACGGCCCACCAAGGCAACGATGCGTAGCCGACCTGAGAGGGTGATCGGCCACATTGGAACTGAGACACGGTCCAGACTC
>NZ_BHYK01000049.1 GCF_003865095.1 Clostridium tagluense
AAGAGAAGGACCGCAAAATTCTACAAACTTGTCAAGTGTTTTATGCGAAAAAAGTGGGGGAATCAACAAAAATTAATGATACTAAAAATGAGTAATCACAGGAACTAAGGAGTTTCCGTGAACGCTCATATATAATAAGGAGGTCGCGTGGCACTCGTGTTTTTTACCATTACTTTCTTCGAGCGTTAAAATCTCAACTTCTAACTGTCCATTTATAATATCTAGTCCAAATTAGTCACCAATTTCTTTAATTTTTTAACTTTCTGCTGGTTAGAAGTTGTCCATAGTTACAGAAGGCAAAGTACAGATTGTCAAGTTTTAGTGGCTTATCAGTTCCAATAATAGGCTCATTATTTCCACCAAAGTACAGTCTATTTGCGTCTATACATTGCTTATCTGTTGGGAAGATATTCATAAACAAAAAATACACGAAAGCTACAAGGTTTTTATTCGTTATTACTGCTGGTAATTTAAATAGTATTCTGTGATTCTGCTTTTCATCTGTATAACTGAATGTCTTATATATCCCTTCGTAGTCGATGTCGTACTTATTAATGTCTCTAGACTCCTATTTATATTCCAATTTTTAACTTCGTCAATATGAATTATATGAAGTTCCTTAAAATTTGTTTCTCGTTTTTCACACTGTTGCCATCAAAGGTTGCGGGTTTAAAGCTACAACCATCTCTACCAACCGCATAAAGTAGTTCAAGTGGTGTAATATCTGTTGTTCCTTTGGTCATTCTATTCTGTATACCACCAATTTCTTTACCACTAGGTCTCACATTAAATTTATATAAGTCTAAAGTAGTTAGCATTTGGGTTCCCTCCTCTATTTGATAAAAGGCTGTCAATATGACCGCTAAAAGCCTATGGACAGCCTTGCTTTCAGTTGTTTATCTTTAATTCTTGCAGGTTTATCAACAATCAAATTCATCATTACAGGGTCTCCTTCAACAGCTCCAGCCTCTGGCTTATGCTTGAAGTCCTGTAGGTGCTGAAGAAAATTATCCAACTTAACTTTTGGACAGTCTTTTTCTCATAACACTAGTTAGTTGAAACAACACTACGCTATTGTATATACCCCCTACTTCATATTTCTCTTTAGCAACGTTAACATAATATTCTTGAAGTGCTATAAAATAATCTTGTTTTAATACCAATCTCGTTTGCAATCTGAACAATTCATATTATGGTCTCCTTCTAAGTACCATGCTCTTCAGCTTTATTTATCATCGTGTATCTGTTCCATATTTATCATGTAGGGTAATGTATGTTTTGTGACATGGCAATATTAATAATATTATGACTTTTATAATCGAACATAAAAAGAGGTATTGAACGAAGATTGTAACATCAAGTCACTATTTTCTGTTAACAATTTATAATTTATATAAATATGACATATGAAATGTTATTAAAGGTAATATTGTAAATAAATGCATAACATTGTATAATATAATCACAATATATAAAAATAGGAAGGTGTTGTCTCAGTATGGAATATACATTTAGAGCATATAAGTTATTAATACCAAATTGGAATACAATTAAAGATACTTTTTTTGAGCACATATTCACAATGGATATAGAAGAGTCTAAAACTGAAGGTAAATATGGATTTGTTGAAGTGAATAAAGAAGATGATAAAGTATTTGGCTATTTTGCTCAAGAATCAATTGAAGATTTTGTAAAGTATGAGAATAAGAAACCACTTAAAATTGAGGATTATCCTTGGATTAGAACTGTATTTATAATAGATACAACACAATTAATAATATTTGTTCATAAAAAAAGATACTCATCTAAATTTCTTACGCATGGAGGAGTTTTGGAGCGGCTTCAAGGTCTTCTTAGTAAAGAACTAAGTGAAAATGTACTGTTATTTCCATTTTATGCAGGATTAGATAAGGAAAACTATAAAAAAGTATTCTATGATGATGATAATATTGTTAAGGAAGTAAAATTTTCAAAACTACAAGGCTCCTTAATAGTTGATGGAACTCAACTTCATAATCCTATGAAAGAACTTGATGGATTAAGGGCGGATTCACATAATAGATATGATTCAAAAATATTAAAATCGGCTTACCTTGAAGCAAATGATAAAGGAAATTTATCTAAATCGCCAACAGCAAGAGCGTTTCTGGAAGGTGAAGGTTCTGTAGGTGATATGATAAAGTATGAAACAAAATCTGGAACTACATTTGTTGAATTTAGCAAGGCACAAGCTAAAATTAAGATTGATATAGATGATGAAGCTAAAGATATTAAACAAATATATAGCATTATTGATATTGAACTTCTTTCAAATAAAAGTTATATAGATAGGTTTACCACTAGTGAAATAGACAATATAAGTGGTATTGTAGACGAAGCAGATAATACAGAAGATAAGGATGAATAAGTAATTTTGAAAATTTACATATAAGGGGATAAGTCATGAACATATTTAACGTTTGTATTTATTTAATAGGAATGTTTATTTCATTTTTAGTTTTTGCAATTACTAATACTCCATTAGATTATATAGGATTATTGTCTCAAGGAGCGATTTTAGCTACATTTGGATCAGGATTAATTACTGTGGCAGATATACTTGAAAGAGACAAGTTGGAACGGGTTAAACAGAACCATAAAATTTTTTATGATATAAATAAAGTGGAACCTTGGATAAGATGGCCATTTATTCCTAGAAAGCAATCTGAAAAATTACTGAACAATCACTCCTTAATTACAGTGTTAGAAAATCCTGAAAAGGAGTTTGATGTAGGAACTCATACTATATTTATAAAATTACCTACAGTTTTAGAAGATTTATTTGACTTGCCAATATTTAGACAACTAGTGAAAATGTCTAGATATCAAAAAGCATTTAAGACTAAATATGACAGAGATAAAAATGATATTAGTTTATCAGTTACTAAAAAAGAGGAAGTTCACATTTCATATCTATCATTCCTATGCATGTATGATTCTATTAAGTCTGCCTGTAGTTTCCGTTTAGCAAGATTATTAAAACATTTAAGTATAGCTATTATTTTAGGTAGTGTTCTAATGGTTATATTATGTATTAATAATTCATGGATTGTTGGATGTCTAAACAAAGCTTTTGTAAAATAGGAGAAAGAAACAAGAAATAAAACCAAACGCCTAGTACGAGTTCAACAGGCTAATTGATAAAAACAACTAAAATGACAAAAGATGAATGAAGGTTTCTGTGAAAAACAGTTGCCTTCTTTTTTATACCCACTCAACTGAATACTTAGTATCAAAGGAAATAAATAAGTAGTCCAAAGTTTTGACGAGAAAATATAAATGTTGTTATGACCTTTAATAATAGGGATATGGAATAATAAGAGAGTGCAGAAATACGTTCCTCCAAGTGTGGTATACGCTGTACTAAATTGAATAGAAAAGTTTAGTCTAGGGTTGTTAAATGGGGCTTGTGTTTGCCTAGAAGAGGAGACAAGTTATATATTAAAAGTATAACAAAGTTAGAAAATCAATTAATTTAGGGAGGTAGCGCCATGAATATTAAATTTTCACAGAATTTAATAAAGTATCTTGCAGTATATCTAGGAACTTCACTCGAGAAGATATCTAAAGAAAAAGGTTTCAATTACAGTAAGCCATACCTGTACAAAATTGCTGAGGGGAGTTTACAAGTGAATGATAATACGAATGAAGTTTTTAATAAGTTTTGGAATGATAGGGAAATGACATCGGAGGACTTAGAAAATATATACTCACTAATTGGCCTTATAGAAACTGGCAAACTGAAAGAAAAACAATTCAAAGGAGGAAAATAATTATGGCTTACATTTATACAACAGAAGAACTTGAAAATATTAAGAGGATGATTGACACTGGGAAAGCTACAGCTCAACAAATAACGGAATATGGCTATGCTACTCAAACACCTAAGAAAGTCGATAAGGCAAAATATAAAACAGGAGGTACAAAATAATGAGTGTTCAATTAACAAGTGAGGATATACTTGATAGAGCTGATTTAAATAGCTATTTGCAAAAGTTTAATGAAAGAGTGGCTGAAGTTGATGTTTCTATTGAAAAGATTTCAGGTGAACTTGCTACAGCACGCAATCTTAAAGAAGAACTGTTACTTAAAGATATGATTACAGCTGGAGACGATTTTCGTAAGCCACTTACTAACTGTATAACTAAAATTGATAATTACAAAAGAATGTTAGAAGTAGAGATAGAAAAGAGAAATACGTTTATTTTAATAATGCAGAACTCAGAAGTAGACAGGCTATTAAAAGAATTTCGTGATATCAGTAATCAAGAACTTCACGAGTACCAAACTGTAGAGGAAAGGGTTATCTACTCTGAGTTAGCACAAATAAGAGAGAGACAGCTGGAACTACTTGATAAACTTAACAGCACTAGAAACTCTATAGAAACTGAACTTGATGAGTTTACAAGGATTGCACAAGGGCTTGGTTATCCTCAGTATTCGTTAACTTGTAGTTTTCACCAGAATCCACAATATCCCAATCCATCGTTCAAAGAATTAGGGGCAATAATGTTTAACTGTGGTTCGATAAAAAACTCAAAATACTTATATGAAATGTCTACAAGAGTGTATTAACTACAAGGACAGGAGGGGGTCGAAAGGACTTCTTACCTGTCTTTCTGTTATAAAAGGAGGATTACAATGTTAGATAAAACGGATGTCTTAGAAGGCTTAGAAGAGTGTGGATTAGTAACATATGATGAAGAAACTGGATTGCCATTAAAAGTTGAAGCAAACAGACACCTTAGAGAGAAAGAGGTTTGTGCAGTGTTACTTACTTATATTGTAGAGGACGTTAGAATTTCAAATCGTGAACTAGAGCGACGCACAGGCATAAACGCTCGTACAATAGGAAAGTACAGGTCAGGAGATATCTTTTTGAAACTGCTTGCAGAATATACAAATAAACGTATGATAGGGATTCGCAGTCTAGCATTAGAAGAATTAGAAAGAATACTAGCTAATCCTAAGCTAAATGAAAATACGAAAATTAAGGGAATTGCCCTAGCGTTACAACACAGTGAAAAAATGGCTGAAATCGCACTGCTAGGTACTTCAAAGCCAGAAGTAACCGTTGATATGTTAATTAAAGAATTAGAAGATATGTAATTATGGTCATAATATTTATATAAAGAGAGGTAAGGAGCAAGGACTTAGAAGCCTTTTGTTCCTTTTTTTATCTTTTTAGTCACAAACGAAAAGTTATCCCTACATGAATTTTAGAAAGTAAAACGATTGTGGGGGATTAGTAATGGAAGTTGAAAGAGGACAGTATACATATGAGAAAACTGAGGAAAGAATGATAAATGGCAGAATGAGCAGAATAACTGTGAGAGCAAATACACCATCACAAACAGCATTAAAAAGATATGCAGAAACAATGACAAGAGTAGTAAAAGAGATAGAGAGCAGAGGATAAATTCCTTCTACTCTCTTTTTTATGTTTTGGGACTTAAATATCTACTGTTAGGTTATACTTACATTAATACACTAATAAATTTTAGGAGGTGATTGCAATGAACAATTTTACAAGTATACCTAATAGATTAATAAATGAAAAATCTCCTTATCTACTTCAACATGCACATAATCCTGTTGACTGGTTTGCATGGGGAGAAGAAGCATTTACAAAGGCTAAGGCTGAAAATAAGCCTGTCTTTTTATCTGTTGGGTACTCGTAGTGGTTCACGCAATGGACTTGTCATTGGTGTCATGTAATGGAAAAAGAATCCTTTGAAAATGAAGCAGTAGCGGCTATTTTAAATAAATATTTCGTAGCAATAAAGGTAGATAAGGAAGAACGCCTAGATATAGACAGTATTTATATGACGGTATGTCAAGCATTAACAGGAAGTGGTGGATGGCCTTTAACTATTTTTATGACTCCAGATAAAAAACCTTTTTATGCAGGTACTTATTTCCCCGTGGAAAGTAGATATGGAATGCCAGGGATAATGGATGTAATGAACTCTCTTGCGCAGCAGTGGAATGAGAAAAGAGAGGATATTGTAAAATCCAGTGAAAGAATAGTAGAGCACATAAAAGGCATTGATGCATTGGTTAATAGGGAGGAAATAGGAGAAGAAGAAATACATAATGCATATAATAGTTTCAACAGTGTATTTGATGCGAATTATGGTGGATTTGGTTCTTCTCCAAAATTTCCCGCGCCTCACAATTTACGATTTTTGTTAAGATATTGGAAAAATTATAATGAGCCTAAAGCATTAGAAATAGTGGAAAAAACACTGGAAGCCATGTATGAGGGTGGAATTTTTGACCATATTGGATTTGGATTCTCAAGGTATTCCACAGATGAGAAATGGTTAGTACCTCATTTTGAGAAAATGTTATATGATAATGCACTTTTAGCTACGGTATATGTGGAGGCTTTTGAAGCTACAGCTAATGTATTTTACAAAGGAGTAGCTGAAAAAATATTTAATTATATACTTAGGGATATGACGTCAAAAGAAGGGGCTTTTTATTCTGCTGAAGATGCAGATAGTGAAGGAGAAGAGGGTAAATTTTATTTACTAACATTAAAGGAAGTGGCCTTAGTTTTAGGAGAGCAATTTTATAAAACCTATTGCGATCACTACGATATAACTGAAAAAGGAAATTTTGAAGGTAGGAATATTCCAAACCTCATAGGTATGGAAAGTAGCTCTAAGCTAAATGATGAGCTGCAGCAAAAATTAGAAAAAATGAGACAAAGGCTTTTTGAATATCGAGAAAGAAGAATTCATCCCTACAAGGATGACAAGATATTAACCTCTTGGAATGGACTTATGATTGCTGCACTGGCTTATGGAGGAAGGGTTTTTGATAATGGTAGTTATATTAAGCAGGCGCAAAAAGCTATGGATTTTGTCTTAAGTAATATGATTAATGAAAAAGGGAGATTAATGGCTAGATATAGGGATGGTGAAATAGCTCACTTAGGCTATTTGGAAGACTATGCTTTCACAGTGAGTGCACTAATTGAATTATATGAAGCCACTTTTAATGTGAAATATTTAATTACAGCACTAGAACTTAATGATAATATGCTTAAGCTATTTAAAGATGAAGATCAAGGTGGATTGTTTTTATATGGAATCGACGGAGAAGAATTAATTGTTAGGCCTAAAGATATATACGATGGTGCAGTGCCCTCAGGTAACTCAGTGGCTACTTTAAATATGTTAAGGCTTGCTAGATTAACTGCTAATAATGAACTCAGAAATGAGTCAGATAGGCAATTTGAAGTTTTTGCTTCAAAGGTTAAAACTATAGAAAGTGCTCATGCTTATTTTATGACGGCACTATTATATAGTAGGGTACCAGGGAAAGACATTATAGTTGCAGGAAAAGAGGAGGACGTGGAAACAAAGGC
The DNA here is from genome assembly GCF_003865095.1 of Clostridium tagluense. GTDB lineage: Bacteria > Bacillota > Clostridia > Clostridiales > Clostridiaceae > Clostridium_AD > Clostridium_AD tagluense. The sequence continues at coordinate 7,418 of NZ_BHYK01000049.1, forward strand.
TATGATTAAAGAGATTAATAGCAATTATCTACCTTTTGCTACAGTAGTGTTAAACACTGGTGATGAAAAGTTAAATTCTATAAATCCTGAAATAAAAGCACATATACCATTGCAGGGAAAAACTACTGCTTATGTTTGTGAGAATTTCTCTTGCATAGAGGCCATTACTGACTTGAAAAAGTTCTCAGAGTGTATTAAGGAGATTAATTAATTTACTATAATTAAAAAAAGTATTGATTATATATATGTAATATAGTATCATAGGTGTATAGAAACTTTTATTTAGCGTGTAACCGATTAAATTCGGGCAAAAGCTGAAAAGGATAATATTAATTATCTTTTTCGGCTTTTTTTATTAAAAAATTTATTGTGAAATTAAGGATGTAACAAATCCTTAAAATAAATTTAAAGAAATAGGGGGAGGAATTTTATTATGATGAAGTATCTACAAAAATTAGGTAAATCATTAATGCTTCCAGTAGCTTGTCTACCTGTTGCAAGCATTTTAATGGGTATTGGTTATTGGATTGATCCTACAGGATGGGGAGCAAACAACGTAGCTGCAGCGTTCTTAATAACAGCAGGTAATTCACTAATTAAGAATATGGGAATTTTATTTGCAATTGGTGTAGCTGTTGGAATGTCAGAGGATAATGACGGCACAGCGGGGCTAGCAGGTCTTGTTTCATGGCTTATGATTACCACTTTATTATCTCCAGCGGCTGTAGCAATGTTTAAAGTTATTAAAGTTGCAGCAGTACCAGCAGCGTTTAGCCATATTGAAACACAATTTGTTGGTATTTTAGCAGGTTTAATTGGTGCTAGTTGTTACAATAGATTTAAAGGTACTAAATTACCAGATGCTTTAGGTTTCTTTAGTGGAAAAAGAAGTGTTGCTATTGTAACGGCTGGGGTGTCAATTTTTGCAGCCATTATTTTATTCTTTATATGGCCTATAGTTTATGGAGCATTAGTAGCTTTTGGAAAGTCAATTATATCTACAGGTGCTATTGGTGCAGGTATTTATGCGTTTTTTAATAGATTATTATTACCAACTGGTCTTCACCATGCACTTAATACTGTATTTTGGTTTGATGTAGCTGGAATTAATGATATTGGTAACTTCTGGTCAGGTAAAGGAACATTAGGGGTAACTGGTATGTATATGACTGGATTCTTCCCTGTAATGATGTTTGGGCTACCAGCAGGAGCACTCGCTATGTATCATACAGCTAAAGACAAAAAGAAGAAAATGGTATATGGGTTATTATTAGCAGGAGCAATATCTTCGTTCTTCACTGGTGTTACAGAACCATTAGAATTTGCTTTCATGTTTTTAGCTCCAGGTCTATTTTTAATTCATGCTGGTTTAACAGGTATTTCTGCTTTCGTATGTGCATCGTTACCGGTGAGAGCTGGATTTAATTTTAGTGCAGGTTTTGTAGATTGGTTTCTAAGCTTTAAGGCTCCTATGGCTGAAAATCCAATTTTGCTGATTCCAATTGGGTTAGCATTCGCTGTTATTTATTATATTACATTCCGTTTTGCAATTACAAAATTTAATTTGAAAACGCCTGGTAGAGAAGAAGATGATAAAGATGCAGAAATGAATGTAAAACTTGCAAATAATGATTTTACACAAATAGCATCTATTATATTAAAAGGTGTTGGTGGAAAAGAAAATGTAGTATCTATTGATAATTGTGTAACTAGATTACGTTTAGAAATTAAAGATCAGGTAAATGTAAATGAAAAAATCATTAAATCCTCAGGTGCAATGGGAGTAATGAGACCTGGTAAAACAAGTTTACAAGTTATTGTTGGAACAAAAGTTCAATTTGTAGCAGATGAATTTAAAAAATTATGTAAGTAAAAAAATATAATTTAATTATGATATTAAAAAAGTTGACAACAATATACTAGTAGTAATATAATATGTTGTAATATGAAATTAATATATAATAACTAAATTCTATGAAAAGGATAGTACTTTCTTATTAATCTTAAAGCGAGCAAGGGTATGGTGTAAGCCTTGTAAGGTATAGGAAGTTAAATGGGCAGCTATTTAACAAAATTAATCAGATTAATTTTAGGAAAAGAACCTTGGAGGAGCTACCTGAACTAGTTAGAAGAAATAACTTTTGACTCTTATAGGGCATGCCGCGAAGAGCGTTAAAATATTGAGTGGACTTTATAGTCAACTAGAGTGGTACCGCGGAAATATAACCCGTCTCTTTATTTAGAGATGGGTTTTTTGTTATATTAGAAAACATATGAGTTCTAAAATCATGAGGGAAAACAATTAATAATTGTTTTCGGCTCCAGAGCAAAACAGGAGGGAAATAATATGGATTATAAAAAAATAGTTGCGGAAAGAATTAAACAATTGGTGGAACTCGACATAGAAACAATAGAGAATTTAATTGAAATACCACCAAAACCTGAAATGGGAGAATTTGCTTTTCCTTGTTTTCAGTTAGCAAAAACCATGAAAAAAGCACCTAATGCAATAGCTAATGATTTAAAAGAAAAAATTGAGACAGAGGGTTTTGAAAAAATAGAGTGTTTTGGTCCTTACGTAAACTTCTTTTTAGACAAAGGAGCATTTATTAAAGCTACTATAGAAAAAATATTAAAAGATGGAGAAAACTACGGCTCTTCTAAAATGGGTGAAGGTAAGAATATGATAGTAGAATATTCATCACCTAATATAGCAAAGCCATTCCATGTAGGACATTTGTTCACCACAGTTATCGGTAGCTCTTTATATAAGATACTTTCTTTTGAAGGATATAATTGTACTGGAGTCAATCATCTTGGTGATTGGGGAACACAATTTGGTAAGCTTATTTACGCTTATAAAAACTGGGTAGACGAGGAAACTTTAGAAAAAGAGCCTATTAAAGAATTATTAAGAATTTATGTTAAATTCCATGAAGAGGCTGAAACTTGCCCAGCACTTAATGATGAAGCAAAAATGTACTTCAAGAGATTAGAAGATGGCAGAGCAGAGGAAGTTCAGCTTTGGACTAAATTTAGAGACTTAAGCCTAGTGGAGTTTAAAAAACTTTATGAAACACTAAATGTTAAATTTGATTCTTACGCCGGAGAAAGTTTTTACTGTGACAAAATGGAAGATGTAATTGCAGACATAGAGGCAAAGGGTCTACTTGTAGAAAGTAATGGAGCTAAGGTTGTAATGCTGGATGAGTACAATATACCACCTTGCATAATTAAAAAATCAGATGGAGCTACAATTTATGCAACACGTGATTTAGCTGCAGCAACTTACAGAAAGAAGACTTATGATTTCCATAAAAATATTTATGTAGTTGGAAAAGATCAAGCTCTTCATTTTAAGCAAGTATTTACTACATTAAAGCTTATGGGCAATGAGTGGGCAGATGATTGTGTGCATGTACCATTTGGAACTGTAAGATTTGCAGATAAAAAATTATCTACAAGAAAAGGTGATGTTATTTTCTTAGATGAGCTATTAAGCGAAGCGGTGGCGAAAACTCTTGAAATAATAAATGTAAAAAATCCAGAACTAGAAAACAAAGAAGAGGTAGCTAAAAAAGTAGGAATAGGTGCTATCATATTCACTTATTTAAAAAACCACAGAGAAAGAGATATTGTTTTTAATTGGGAAGAAATGCTTAGCTTTGATGGAGAAACAGGTCCATATGTTCAATATACTTATGCAAGAGCAAAAAGCATATTAAGAAAAGTTGAAGAAAATAGCAATGGGATTATCTCTGATGTAGAGCTTGATTACAATAAATTAAATTCTAAAGAAGAATTTGAACTTGTGAAACAGTTAGAAGGATTCCAAAACTCAATTATGTATGCTATTGATAAATTAGAACCATCTATGGTTACAAGATATGTTATTGAGGTAGCTAAATCCTTTAATAAATTCTACAACCAGCATAATATAGCTAATTTAGAAGATGAATCTAATAAAAAAGCTAAGATTAAGATGGTAGAAGCTACTTGCCAAGTAATCAAGAATGCATTAAACCTTATAGGTATAGAAGTAGTAGATAGAATGTAATAGAGCAGCTTAGGCACAAACAAATAAATAAGATGCAGACATATTATTTATTTGTTTGTTTATTATTGCAATGATTTGCAATAACCTTGTTTTTAATGTATTATTAAAATATAGAAAAATGTAAAATTTATTTAGAATTACTTAGCAAATAGAAAAACATTTGTTGTAATACTTTTCTTTTTTTATAGATTAGGGGGAACTATGTTTATCAAAGAATATGAAATTAACGTTACTTTACCCAAGGAGATTTTTAGAAAATATAAGATGGATACTATTGCGTATTTGGATATTGAGGCTACAGGTTTTGATTTTGAACGTGATAGAATAGTATTGATATCTTTGGGATATTACTTAAAAGAAGATCAATTTAAAGTTGTTCAATATTTTGCAGAATCGCCTTGTGAAGAGGAGAGCATTTTGAAAGAACTTAAAAAATCTATGAACAATTTTGAAAAATGGTGTTCTTATAATGGTACAGCTTTTGATGAACCTTTCGTAATTAGAAAGATGAATAGACACAATCTTGGGTTTAGACTGCCTAGTGAACATATTGACTTGTTTAAGATTATAAGACCATTCCATAAAAAGATGGGAATGAAGAACTGTAGTTTAAAAAGTGTAGAGAAGTTTGCAGGTATTAAAAGGCGAGATGAAATAAATGGAGCTAGGAGCGTTGAAATATATAATGAGTACCTAGTAAAACATGATGAAAAATTAAAAGAAATCCTCATGCTTCACAATTACGAAGATGTCCTAAACTTGCCTAAAATTTTCAAGGTCATTGATATTATTGAAAATAATTTGGATTTAAAAAGGAAAGAAAAATCAGAAAAAAAACAAATGTCACTTTTAAATAATAATATAAACACAAATCAGCCACTAAAAGTGGTGAATAGCCAACTATAAAAAAACAGTCCTATAATACATTTATGTACTATAGGACTGCTTTTTATTTAATTTTGTCATCATCCTTAGCAGAAGGTTTTATCACGCAACTGTGGCTACAACCTTTGCATCCATTTCCACAACCACAATCACCCTTTGCTTGTTTTTTTATATTAGAATATAAGATATATCCAGCTACAATAACAATTACGCCAACAATAATAAATTCCATTGGCACCTCACCTCACTATATTTTATACTAGAGGCTGCTATTTTAAATAGCCCCTTTTTATTATCTTATTATAATACTACCTACATTAAATATTATAAAAGAAACCACCCATGCTAATATTAATTGATAAGCTACGGAAAAGATTGCCATTCTATTTCCATACTCTTTTTTCATAGTCGCTATTACTGATACACAAGGAGTGTAAAGTAATACGAAAGCGAGGAAACTATAAGCTGATAGAGGAGTAAAAAAATCAGGTAATACATGTGTTAAATTGCTACCATATATAACTCCCATGGTACCTACAACTACTTCTTTAGCCATAAGACCAGTTAATAGTGCTATGGAATTTTGCCAAGAACCAAATCCAAGTGGAATAAATATTGGGTTTATAAATTTTCCAATAGCAGCTAAAAAGCTAGAGTTTATATCAACCATGCCTGTAGTGTTGAAATTTGATAAAAACCATACTATTACGGAGATTGAAAAGATTATAGTACCAGCTTTCTTTAAGAAACCTTTACCTTTTTCCCAGGTATGAATTAATAAGCTTTTTGGTTCTGGTAATTTATATTCAGGCAATTCTATAATGAAAGGTTCTTCATCTTTTTTAAACAATGTGTGTTTAAATAAGATACCAATTCCAAAGGCTAAAGTAATACCCATTAGGTATAATGAAAATACCACAATGGTTTGCTTTCCAGGAAAAAATACTGATGCAAAGAGTGCATAAACTGGAAGCCTAGCATTGCAAGACATAAGAGGTACTAAAAGTGCGGTTAGTTTTCTGTCTTTTTCACTCTCTAAAGTTCTAGCAGACATTATAGCTGGAACAGAACAACCGAAACCAACAATTAATGGAATAAAAGCTTTACCTGACAAACCCATTTTCCTCATTAGCTTATCCATTATAAAAGCAGCTCTTGCCATGTAACCACTGTCTTCTAAAAATGAAATACCTAAGAATAATGCCAATATAACTGGCAAAAATACTATTACGGAACCTACTCCGCCTACGATACCGTCAATTAATAATGAAGAAAACCAAGGGCTGTTACTGGCAAGTAGATTTTTTAAAAATGGAACAAAAGAATCATTAAGCAAGGTATCCAGAAAATCAGCTAAAGGTTGTCCTACCCAGCTGAAAGTAAACATAAAAATTAAAAATAAACTTCCGAAAAATAGGGGGTAAGCGATTATTCTATTAAGCACAACTTTATCTATTTTTTCTGAAATAGAAACTTTATTATCACTTTTTTTATTGGTGATTGATTTCAGTAAAACTTCAATGTATGCATAAGTTTCTTTTTCATCTTTGAATTTTAGGCTATTTGAAGAGTTGGTAATATAATCTTCTTTAAGTAGGCAATCTCGAACATCAGAAATTCCCTTATTCTTTGAAGCTATTATAGGTATTACTGTTACACCTAGTTTTTGTGATAAGAGCTCATAATTAATATCTAACCCCTTAGCTATTGCTACATCCACCATGTTTAACACTAAAATTATTGGTTTGTTAAATTGTTTTAATTGCGTAGTAAGATATAAATTTCTATCAAGACTGGATGCATCTACAATATTAATAATTACATCCACATTACCATTTTGCAAAAAATCTTTGGAAACTTTTTCTTCATTTGAATAGGTATCCATTGCATAAATACCAGGCAAATCAACAATTTTAATTTTATTATCGATAAAGCCTTCTTTTTTTTCGACTGTTACTCCCGCCCAATTACCTACGTATTGGTTAGAACCTGTAAGTGCATTATATAGAGTTGTTTTACCAACGTTAGGATTACCTAGTAGTGCAGCAGTGATCATTCAAATCCTCCTCATTATGTCTCTCGTACAATAATTATGCTATTTTTATATTTTTAGCGTCATTTTTTCTAATAGCTAAATTGAAACCACGTAAACTTATAATTATAGGATCGCCTAAAGGGGCGGTAGCTTTTAAAGTTACTTCAGTACCTTCTATGCATCCCAATGCTAGTAATCGTTTAGCAAATTTTTCATCACCACAAACCGAATGAATTAGCGCTTTATCTCCTGGTTTTAAATCATAGATACTCATAATAATCACTCCTTAATGAAAATAATTCTCAATATCATTTTAACATTATTATAAATTGGTGTCAATGTAAAATAGCAGGGGAATTCAACAAAATTTTTAAAATGATTTCATATAATAGTGGAATTGTGATAAAATAGAGGAAGCAGAGTTTTAAGTTATATATATGCAAATTTATGAGTTTGTTCTGTAGTAAACTTGCTAAGAAACTTAGTAAACTTAGTAGAAAAGAGTGATATTGTGATTACAAAACTTAGTACTGTTAAAGTAGGAGAAATTTCTATGGAAAGCTCACTTACCATAGACGGAAATAAACAACTCTTTAAAGATGCATTGTTTTTTGATTTAGAACATTACATTTATAAAAAGCCCATATGTATTGGAGTTTTTGGGTGTTGCGTTTATGATGAAATTTCAAAAGAATTAAAGGTTACTCAATATATGGCGGAAAATAAAAAAGATGCTATAGAAATATTATCTTTAGCTAAAAATTATTTTGAAGAAATGAAAATGAAGTATAATAAAAAATACATCGTTACATTTTCAGGAAACAATGATTTTACAGTTATAAATTATTTATTAAAAGCACATAAAACAGATTTTTTATTACAAGGATATTTTGGGGAAATAGATTTGCAAAAATGTTATGAAAAAGCTGAAGGAACTTGCATTGGGCTTAAAGCTTTAGAAAAGAAATTTGATATTGATCGCGAAAGTGAATTAATAAGTGGATCTAATTTAGCTAAAACCTTTGGTAAAATAGTAAAAGATGATGACTATATAAATAGAATGCCTCAAGAGAAAAAAGATAAAATACTATTATATAATCAACAGGACGTTGTCAGTTTATTTTATATCTATATAGATTGGTACAATAGAGTAAATTTAAAAACTGAAGAAATCACAGCACAGCAATAGCTGTGTTTTTTATTTGCAAAAAAATGATAATCTGAATTTTTTAGTAAGTAAAAAGGCATACTAAGACCCTTTCCATAATAATTTAATATAAGGCGTATGAAAAATATTGAAGGGGGAGAGCGTGTGGATGGAGTTAAGAGAAACATTGATGTAGCTATGGGAAGGGCTAAGGCAGATTTAGTGCTTAAAAATGCAAATTTTATTAATGTGTTTACTGAAAGTATAGATAGAGGGGACATTGCAATAGTTGGGGAGACTATTGTAGGTATTGGGGAATACACGGGGGATGCTGAAATTGATTGTAATGGTTTATACGTGACCCCGGGTTTCATTGATGCACATGTACACATGGAGTCCTCTATGATTATGCCACAGCAGTTTGGAGAGGTGGTAATTAAAAAAGGTGTAACTACGATAATAGCAGATCCACATGAAATGGCTAATATAGATGGAATGGATGGTATTCGTTTTATGCTAAAGAATAGTAAGGAAACCCCTATAGATATTTTTTTTATGTTACCATCTTGTGTACCAGCAACAAAAATTGAGGATAGTGGATACACTCTTAATGCTGAAGACTTAGAAGAATTAATAAATGATAATAGAGTATTAGGGCTTGGTGAGGTAATGGATGTATCCGCAGTTGTAAATTCAGATGAAAATATTTTAAAAAAAATAGACATGGCAAAACATAAACATATTGATGGGCATTGCCCTGATATTTCACAGAGGGAGCTAAATGCTTACTTAAGCTGTGGTATAAGAACAGATCATGAATGTACTAATATTGTGGAAGCCGCACATAAAGTTAGCAAAGGAATGTACGTTATGCTAAGAGAAGGATCTGCGGCAAGAAATTTAAAAGACATACTTCCTGCTGTTAATAATCGTAATTTTGGAAGATTTTTATTTTGCACGGATGATAGGCATATAGATGACTTACTAGAAATTGGATCTATAGATAACTGCATTAGAGTTTCTATAAAACAAGGACTGAGTCCTATAAAGGCATTTATAATGGCCTCGCACAATGCAGCCAAGTGTTATGGGTTAGTGGATAGGGGTGCTATAGCCCCAGGTTATAAAGCAGATTTAGTGCTATTTGAAGATTTAAAGGGTTTAAATATAAAAAAAATTATAAAAAATGGTAAAGTGTATTCAGAACTGCAGGATAAAAAATATTTTAACTTAAAGATAAATTCATCAATGCATATGGATTTCATAAATAGTGATATTTTCAAAGTCCAAAGTAGGGTAGAACATATAAATGTGATAAAGTTAATTCCAAATTCGCTGCAAACCAAAGTAGTGAAGAAAAAAATAGAAAATGAATTTGGATATATAAAGAGAACTATGGAAAAAGATATATTAAAAATAGCAGTAATAGAAAGGCATCATAATACAGGTAAGCATTTTGTTGCGTTTATAGAAGGCTTAGGCTTAAAACATTGCTCCATAGCACAAACAATAGCTCATGATTCTCATAATGTTATAGTGGTGGGAGATAATGATAAGGACATGGAGGTAGCTGTTAATACTCTTGTTACTAGTGGTGGAGGTATAGTCATGGTTTGTGAGGGAAAGGTTATTGCACAATTAAACTTGCCAATTGGCGGAATAATGACCTTTGAAACTCCCTATATTGTGGCAGAAAATCTAAAGAGGCTTAGTAGAATAGCTAGAAACTTTGGAGTGCGAGACGAATATGATCCTTTTATAACCTTATCTTTTATGGCACTTCCAGTAATACCTGAAGTTAAAATTACTTCTAGAGGATTGTTTCACTATAATAAACATGAGTTTATAGAACTTATGTCAGATAATGAGGAAAATAAAAAATAAAAGTAAGCTGATTATTTCTAAAACACATTTCTATATTCAATAGGAGTGTGTTTTTTTGTGTGCGCCCGGCATGGACGCAATCTAATGGGTGAAAGTCCCTAGCACGGGTTAATAGTGCCAAGTGCATAGCTTAAGACAAGGGTGTCCATGGTGACGTGGAATCTGAAGGAAGTCGGCGGCAAAAC
>NZ_BHYK01000050.1 GCF_003865095.1 Clostridium tagluense
CATCGTGTAGGCTTGTTTGCTATGCCTATTTTTATTCCTAACTGCTCTCTGAACATAAAATTTATAGCCTTATAATGACTCTATACAAAATCAAGTTTTACATGTTACTTTCCGTGACTACTCTAATTATTATGTGTTAGATTTTATCCTATCAACAAAAATCTCTATCTAAAAAATATATTTGATAGTATATTTTGCTATACATTATAAAGCAATATTTCTAATACATATTACAAATTTAAAAACATTACATTTTTTTAATGCAATTATTTTCTATTTTATCTGAAACTTGAATAACTAAAATTGAATCTATATCATCATTACCATAACTATAGCTACATGAATTCTGTTCAATAAAACCATGACGGACTAATATCTCAAACCTTCTGGCAATATCCTCTTTACTATGTTTTTCAGCATTATTAATTGATAAATAAATATCAGAAAGTAAATTATAGTCATTAATATCAATGTCTATATAACTATTAAAATTACTCTTTATTGTATCAATAATTTTCTTATTAAATTTGCTTTCAATTATTAATTTATCCATATTCAAATCTTTTTGCTTTAACTTATTTCTTAAAGTACCAGATATATAGTCACTCCCCCATCCATATCCATCAATACTGTCTTGAAATATTTCATCACATATTAAAAGCAACTTTGATAGGCTTGTCAGTATTTCTTCATCAACATTAACCTCAAAGTGCATTATACTATTTCTCAAATCTCCGAGCTTGTCCAAATTTGCGATAACTTCGTCAGTAAAACATTTCATATTATATAAATAAGCCAATCGTTGGTAGCTTTCATAAAACTTAACGGTATCAGGAATTTTCCCATTGCCTTTTGATATTGCATATTCAAATATACTTTTATTATCTTTAACCGCATTTCTATATCTATTTAAAACATTATCTTTGAATTTATCAAAGGAAAAAATCATAAATTCATTTTTATCAAATAACATCTTTTTAAACATTAGTTCTAATGCTCCCTGAAAATTTACAATGAACATTCTATAATTGATGAAACTTACATCGCCATCAACTATTTTTTCTAATGTTGCAATTGCTTCTTTCCAAGCCGTAATTCCATTTTCAAAAACATCAATCCTCATAGCTATCTCCTTATTTTATATACAGATTTACGGGCAGTTTTCATTAATAGGCATATTGGTCAAATCATTTTTTTCTATAAATTCATCAACAACCTTACACATTTTTAATTCTTTTGTCATTACTATATTACCAAACCTTTCTTTATCAATAAACTCGCCCTCTGCTAAGTTTCTAACAACTTCTTTGTTATAATAATTAGTTTTATCTGTTTCATCATAAAACACCTTATCTGTTGCTACAACGCACTCATTTTCCCTCCATTTTATTAGGCACACATTTATCCTTTGATAAATGTTTTTTATATAATTACCAATATCCTCTTTTTCAATAATTGTATTAACCATACCTTGTAATTTATTTTGAAGAATCTGTGTACTATTTACTTTATCTAAAGATAAGCAAAATGGCTCTAATAGATTCCAATTTAATTTTTTATCTGTAGTAGGTAAATCTCTAATTCTATCCTTAACCGCTGTTGCATTTTTAATTGCAAATATACCCCAATTTTCCTTTATCTTTATCGGACATCCTCCTAAAGCTGAGTTCGTAATATTTCCAATAGATATTAGTAAAAGACCATGATGAAACGGAAGTTTAAGTCTACATACTTTTGAAATAATTCCCTGTTCATTGAATTTTTCTTTAATAATAACAATTATTTTTAAATTCATTCCATTTATATTAAGTGAAAGCAAGTTACCTTCTTCTTCTGGATACTTAAATATTGGAATAGCCTTATTTCTCAAAACACCATTTATATTCCCTACAAAATCAAGTAAATCCTGTCTTATAACATTTATAATTTCATATCTTGATAGCCTATCATATTTTATATTATTTTCTACATCAATTTCTGCTATAGGTTCTTTGCCTTCAACCAACCTCTTAATTTCTTCTGGAAGAGCTAAATCGCTTGTTGCTTCTCTTCTTATCCATACCTCATTTTTTTTAAAACAGTATTTCTTCTCATACTCAATACAATCTCTATTAAATCTAAAACATTGACGTGCTTGTGGGCCAACTTGTATTATGATAAACTTCTTATCCTTATGTCTTTCATCTGTCACCTTGTTCCAACAACAATTAATTAACTTAACTTTTGGGATAGGAAATATATAATCTTTGCATAAGTTTTGTATGTTATCGTCAGTCAATCTATCATTTTCTACTGACTTAAATCCATTCCGACTATCAGCAACCCCAATAATTAAATAACTTGCAGTATTCCCATTATTTGAAAAAGCAATAATATCCTTAACTAATTCTACTTTCGCTTCATCTTTTCCTCTCATAAAGGCATTACATTGAATTTTATAATCTATATTTTTACATTCACCCTTATTTAATAGTTCCTTAAACTTTTTGTACTCCACTTTATTCTTTCCCCTCCATACTCTCAGAACATCTTATTAAAGTTTTTTTGAATTTAGACTGTATTGGATTAATTAGATACCCTGGTAATATTAGAATAAGCAATTCCCATCAACCTCATTTACTATTTTACACCTTTTAAGTATAAAAGTAGAGTAATTATTTAACCAATTTTTATTATTTTTGTACAATTTAGTGTTTTTATATAAGAACTCATTTCTTACTCCATCCTTCTTTCTCTTTAATTCCCTTCATGCTTTATGTAACAAGTTTTTTAGTCAGAAAACCAATTACATATTGGAAAAACTATTATTTAAAAGTGATAAATGCTTCGTGTTGGGATTTAAGTTGCTATAAAATAAGAAAAAACATAAATGTCTTGGAGTTAATCCATATCATTCATGTTTTTGAACTAATTATAAATTATTTATATCTTATGTGCCAATATTAATTAGAACTCACACAAACTTTCTTATTCAAAAAAAGCAAAAATGAATATTTATTGATTTTACGCAATAAATATTCATTTCTTCAGTTTCCATTAATTTTATTCTTTAACAACTACATGTAGCTTTGTAATAAAGATTGATCATAATATGTCTTAAAAATGGCTTAATCCCGTAGGACTCAGAGATTTTTTTTATAATAAAGTTTGATCAAACCTAAACAGATAACTTATAGTGACTTTTAAATTTTTATAATAAAGTTTGATCAAAACATAGTTAGTTTAACTGTATTCAACCCTCCTTTAACATTGGGCTTAAAGTTTGTTTTATAGTTTTAAACTTTATTTTAAAACTATACATAGAAAACCTACTTATTATTTACTAGGTACGTAAACATTGAATCCAAGCTGAAACAAAATTTCTGTAATCTTACAAAGTATATTTGCAATAGCATGAAGCTTTATTTCTCCATTCTCATCCTCTTCAGTAATGTCCAATATATTGATTTTCTCATGCTTATTTTCGTGAACTATTTCATTTCTTTTGTTTTGAAAATTAACTAAAACATCTACATCCTTCTTATCAAAGCAAATTTTAAAATCGGTTGCTTTAGGTATTTCCTCTAGCCTTTTTATAACTTTTTCAAATGAACCACTTATACATAGTTCCGCTCCTCGTTGAGCTAACACAAGCATATATTCTTCTTTACTATTAAATTTAATAAGTTCATTAAGCGAGAACTTCAATTTTAATTCTGCTTCTTCATTAAAAAATTTTATACATTTATTTAATAATTGAGGCTTTTTTAGAAATATTTCTGTAAATAACTCACGAAACATTTCTTCTATTTGGCTAATAAGGTATACAATCATCAAATTTGGAATAACATCAACTACTTGATTAATTGACCGTACTACACCATCAGTAAACTCATCCTCTAATTCTTTACCAAACCTTAAAGTTTTATAGCAATGGTTAAGTATACTGTCTTTATCATTTAAATATCTATCAATACTTTCATAGTTCCAAAACGGACTTGCAATTTTCCCAAACCATTTTTCATAAAAATATTCCATTCATAACCCCATCCTTTATTCTCTTAATATTTCTTCTTTTTTCACTAACTTCTACGCTACTGTAAATCACCTTTGATATTCACTTAACAGATCTAATTCGACTTAAAATTATACTTAAACATTATCCCTATAATGTTTAAGTATGATAAACCAAAAAAACTTGTCAACTACTTACCTCCTGTTTATTTTATTAATGAAGTCTTTATATAAAAATTTGATTAAAATACTATTAAGTATCTATATAGTAAAAAAACAATGATTAATTATAGAATTTTTAAACTAATGTCACATTAAATATAGAGCGTATTAAAATATTTGTAATGATAGTTTTTTTTAACTTTACCTCTTGTATACCTATATGACAAATAAAAATAAGTAAATATAAATATATCAAAAGGAAGAACTGTTCTGTAAATATCAAAATATATAAGTATGTTAAGTATATTATACAAAGTAATAACAATTATAAAAAACATCTTTAACTTTCTAAATTTCCGTGGCTTTAATAAGAATGTAAAATATCCAAAAATTGATGTCCAAATTAGAAATGTTCCCAACGCCATTAAAATATATGAGTCAATAGGATTACCCGTATCATATAATATATATCTTCCTTTCTCGCTTAGCAAATATCCTACAGCAAGGTATCCTTGTCTAAATATACTCCCTCTGCGCTCCTCCCAATAAAGTGTTACATAATGCATTCTTAACAACGGATTTGATGTAAACTCATTATTTATCATCATTTCAATTTCATCAGGTTCTGATTCCTTATATAAATCTCTCGATAATTTCATCCATTTCATACTAAAATTCATATTATTAATTTGCCCATATTTCGCATATTTGGGAATAGGGTAAAAAATTCCGCCAAACCCTTCTTTAAATATTTGTTCTACTTCTCCTTTAACATGCTTATAACGATATAAAGTTGAATTAATGATTACTTCTCTCCAATTTTTTATTTTTTCTATTTTTAAAATTGTTAATATTAATATTATAATATTTCCTGTTAAATTTAATGAAGTAAAAACTAAAATACTTAATTTATCGACATTAAAATTAAAATATATAAAGTACCATAATGAACTATTAGAGAATATAATCACAATTATACCTGCCTGTATCAATATACACACCGAAACAGAAATAATTGAAATCCAGAAGGTCTTTCTTGAAAGCCCTTATATGAATTATATAAAATTGATATACTAGAAAAAAACTTAAAAGCTGTGTAATTAATTAGTGGAATTATTAGTAGAACTTTTGCATTTAAATCCCTAAATGCTATTGCTAGCGCAGTTAGCATAGCAGGAAGAACTAAAAAATATGCCGTTAATGTTATCACTGTTGTTATAAGCTTATATGATCTAGTATATTTTGAAGAATCCAAAAGTGTTGTAAATCTAAGCTTTAATGCAAATATTAGCACGTATGAAACACCTAGCCATACGATTGGTGTTTCAATTCTCTTAATGACCAATATTCCAATGAACGCTATAAAAGTTGCGAAAAAAAACATTATTATAGGCATCCACGCTAATATAATCATTCCATACTTATCATACATTTTAGTTGAAAAAAGACAGATATTCTTTATGCGACTGCATATCTTTTGAAATTTACTTAGCTTAATTACTTTTATTCGTTTTTTTATTTTTTGTTTTTTTGTTTTTCGGTTTTTTTTGCTCATATCACTTACTCCATCCATAAATAATTGACAAAAATCTTATACATAAATATATTAATCCCTGAAAAGGATTGATCAAGTTTTTCTCTATAGTTTTTAAAAGCGTTAAAATAAAAGCACTAAATTCAAACAAAGTTTAATCATTTTTATGTGCCTCGGTATTACCAATATATAATAAATAAAGAATAATTAAAAAAGATCATTATATATTTATTACCAAAATTCCTTTTCGCACCTTATCCTTTAGTTTAATTTTGGAATTACCTTTTAGTTCATTAATTTCATATTCCACAAAATAGGTCATATTCATTATAATACCTTTTACATTTTATGAACATATGGTATTTATATCATATCTAGCCTTTCTTTAAACCAACATGCAATTTTTTCTGCCATTAATGGTGGTACCGCATTTCCTATCTGTACAAAATTAGCTGTTCGAGGTCCTTCGAAAAAATAGTCATCTGGAAATGATTGAATTCTAGCAGCCTCTCGAACAGTTAGAGACCTATTTTGTGTAATATCGGGATGAATATAATGATGGCCATCCCTAGATATATGCGCAACCACTGTATGCGAGTATTTCTCATTTCCTGCAACAACTTTGTACCGATCTAAAAATGATGTCAAATTATTGTGAGTCTTTAACTTTTCTGGCAAGTCCGTATACTTAATTCTTGTCTTGTCTTTGTTCCATTTATCCACAGCGATTTTATATATTTCCAAATCCCGTTTTATATGTGACCTCGCAATATGATGAGTTAGAATATCATCTCCATATCTTATGCCTGATTCTAAAATATATTTATTGGGATTAAGATTGTAACTAAACCCTTTATATCCTTCTCCAGCTCTTAGTTTCGGAAGATCCCTTAATACATCATCTACAAAGTAATTTATACAGTTTTGAATAATTTCAGGATAACAAAAGTTTAAATCTTTTCGCCAACCAACAATGATAACACGTTTTCTACTTTGTAATACGCCTAAATCCTTGGCATCAATCTTTCGGGCCTCAATATTGTAACCAACTCTTTTCATATATGCTTGAATATTTTTAAAAAGATTACCATCAAAAGCAGTCAATATTCCTGGTACATTTTCAAACACAAATGCCTTTGGCTGGTATCTACTTAGAAATCGCACATATAACTTGTACAAGTAATTCCTAGGATCATCCTTCATTCCATTTTCATCTCTCGCTCTTCCAACTAACGAATAAGCTTGACATGGTGGCCCTCCGATTACCAAATCAATTTCATTATTTTCCATAACACCCAATCTACTATCAATCATTTCAAATATCCTTGGCAATGTCTTCTCAGAAATTTCTTCATTTATTACTGGTTCCATTATTCCTTCAGGAACATATGACAAGAGCTCTCTTCTTTTTTCTACTCGGATTTTTTCCGTTTGATTATACGTTTTTTGATATTCCTTATATAACTCTAACATATTATTCGATTTGAAATAGTGATATGCTGATCTTGTTTCTAAAGTCTTACATGCATAAGTATTTAATTCTATATGTGCCACGGCTTCAAATCCTGCTTTTAAAAAGCCTTCTGAAAGCCCTCCTGCGCCCGAAAACAAATCTAAAAAATTCATAATGCGCCTCCATTAAAATTCGTATTTTATGCCTTTTCTAATATAAAGAATACCAGGTTAATCGAAGATTGTAAATACAGATTAAGCATATTTTTATTAGTATATATATTTCACTCTCTACTTAGCACCTAATTTAACCACCTAGAGTTCAACAAATTGACTTAGATATAAACTAATCATCAATAAAAAACTGTCCTTATATAAAGTAAGGACAGCTTTTTATTATAAATTTATAATTCCTACTCTTGACATATGGGAAGAAAGTTTATGTTTTATTTCTCCTAAAAGCAATTCCCTAAATGAAAAAATTGTATTCTCTTCACATAGATTTGCTTTAGATTCATTAGCAATATAATGAAAATTGAAAGCTATTTTTAAACGTTCCCCATGTACTTCCAATTCAGGTGTACAAAATATGTCTTCTGTATTGTCAATAAATGAGTAATGACTTTCTTCAACAATAACTCCTAGTAATATACGTGTTCTTTTAAGTTTATCTTGGGCATAATCACAAGAAGAAGAAATATCTAATTTTATTAACCTGATATTAGTTAACACTTCTATGTATTGTTTTTTAAATATGGAATTAGACACTTCCTTTAAAAGTTCATTATCTTTAACTTCATAGATACCTCCTGGTTTTTTAATTTCAGTAGAAAAAGTTCTCTCACATAACAATTTAAAATTACTTTTCCCTAAGAACTCCAAATATTTGTTATATACTGCTTTACATACAGACATATCATCAAGTTGCTTTAGCTCATCTATATGTTTAAATGATGTATAATCAGAATTATTCTTTTTAATAATATATTTTTTAGCTGTTTTTGAAATTGAATAAGTATTACCATCTACGGTTTTGATAATTGAGGGGTTACTGATAAAGTTGAACGTTTCTTCATCAATATCTTTTCCTATTAACTGATTCAATAATTCATCCGGCAACATTTGATTGAAAGATGCTAATGCATTAATAATATATTCTCTTGCTGTTGCACCCTCACATAAAGATTTCCCTGCATTAGCTACAGCTAAATTTTGAATTAAGGTTTTGATATTATTATCCCAATCGTCATCTAATTCTGAAAATGCAGCAATATTATTTACCATCTTATTTGCTGCTATATTAACAAGATTCTCCCACATTAAGAGAATAGATAAAGAATTTACTTCCTTTAATTCTTCATCTAACTTGGCTAGTAATAAACTTAATCCATTCTCTTTAATTTTAACTGACTTTATTGTTTCATTTATATTATTATTTTTTAACACCTCCAATATTTCATTTTTAAATTCTTTTTTATAGCCAATATCTAATGCGGTCGCTACCTCATCATATACTTCATTTTTTTGATTACACGTTTCTATAAAACTATTTTTATCCATATTTATAATCAAATATGGTTTAGGAGTTCCTATAACATCTTTGAACCCTTTTTTGAAATCTTCCAAATACTCATTATCATGCTTAGACCATACAAGCAAAATATACGGTCCATTCTCCATACTAATTACAGATCTTAACAAAGTAAAAAGAAACGTAATTATATTTCGTGAATCCGTAACAGCTGAAAATCTCATATCTAAAAACACAAATCTAATTCCATCTACTGCCTTCTCTGGTTTCGTTTCTACCTTTCCATTCCAATAAACTGTAGAGATACCTTTTAGAGCTAGAGCTTGTATAACCGGTAAGGCCTCTTCATAGTTGTCATCAAGTACAAACACCTTATGATTATTATTTATCTCCATTTTGCTCCTCCTTAAATGCCAACGCTATTATTGCTCCTTGTTTGTATTCATCCGGCAATTGCAAATCGTAGAACTCAGGGAACATGAGTTCACCACCATGCTGATTCATTAATTCACTTGCCAAATGAAGTCCCAACCCCATCCCTCCTGGTTTGTCAGTTATAAATGCTTTAGTAGCCATTTCTGTTGGTATTGTAAATCCTTTCCCATTGTCAGCAATAATTATGCTTATATAGCCTGGGATATCTCGTGTAATATCAAAATATATCTTTTTTGAAGATACTTTAGCATAATGAAGCCACCAAATTGAATTATCTATTATATTTATGATACTACTGGTAATTAGACTTTGATTTCCTTTTACCATAAAATCACTACTTGTATGTAGATATTTCTTTTCTATTGAGATCTCATGTGCAATAAGTCTAAAATCCACCATAAACAGTGATTGGTCTATTAAATTTTTAACATTAAATTTTGTAATTGATTTAGCCTTAATAACTGAAGCATATCCATCGGTTAATTGACCCAATCTCTTAACTAGATATCTTACACCGTCTGAAGCATCCTCTGCTATTAGTGCATACTTGATTTCAGAAATGATTTTATCTATCTCATGCAAAACTACATTCATACTTAACCCAACACTTGAACTTCTTTGGTAAACTTCAGTTATATGTTTATAATCTTTTTCAATATTATTTAAACACCCATATAACTCATCCTTTAAATTTTTATCAAATATTCTTTTTTCTATTTTTTCTTTTAGAATAGCTACCTCTGACATAACAGGTTCTGATTTTGCTGTAGCACCATAATACTTTTTCAATCTTTGTTTATCTTGAGCACGATCTCTTTCAAACTTTCCTACTGCAAAAATAACTGCTTTCTTAAAAGCAATATAGGCATTATCTTCAATGAAACCCTCTCGATTTGTTTTTTCTCTCAAATCATTACTTTGGTCACGTTTTATATCGATACTTCCTAACACTAAATTATTACTTATTTTATCTCCTGGTGAATTCACACGCCTCGAACCTAATCCTAACCAATCATTCTCACCCTGCTCATATATTCGTATACCATCTCTATAAACATATATTCCTCCATTTGATTTCATATAAGATTTTAAACCTTTTATATCAGACACTCCCATTTTAAGAATTGAAGAATCTAAATCAAAACTTAATAATTCTATTTTTACTTGACCAATTTTATAATCCTTTAAATCGATTGGTTTTAGTTCATTTCTTTTACTCCCATTTTTTGTTTCTACTTTAACAGGCTCAACCATAGCAATTTCTTCAAAGACATTAGTCCTTTTATCAAGTTTTTTCATAGATTTCCATGGTATAAAGTTGTATGTATAATTAATTATCTTATCATCAGATAATGTCATCTCCGCTTTAAATAGTGCATAATCCTTAATTTCATCATATTCTGTTAAACCTTTTAACCACTCTTTATTATCAATTTCAAGCCTAACATTGAACGAATCAATGGATTGGAATGGCGAATTCATAGCATTAATTGAACGCTTCAAATCCCTAACTTTCCCTCTTGTCCAATCTATTTTTAACTTTTCTATAATTATTTTTGTTCCTATTGGGCTACCATTTAAATATTCTTGAGTAGGTTCTCGTTCTATTACTTCAATTGGAACATCTGACAAATACTTATTAGAATCAAATACAGTCCAATCTATTTTTATATAAACCTCTTTGCAACCTTCAGCTCTAGTTATTAATGTAATTTTATTTCCTAATTTATGAACTCCAAACCTTCCTATTCCTTTCTCACCCATAGGTAGCCTATTAAGTTTACTTCGGACATCTTTTTCTATCATCTCTTTTAATTTTTTCTCTTTGTTATCTGTACCTGGCTCCATCCAACAGTTTCTCACTGTATCTAAAGACATTCCATCACCGTCATCTTCAATTACAATTACAGATTCTTCTGCGAGTTGCATCTTCCCCATATATATTCTTACTTCTTTAGCATCAGCATCATATGAGTTCTTTATTAGTTCTAAAACAGCTATACTCTCATCCTTTATTAGCTGTTCACCTAACTGTGACATGAGTCTAGCCCTAGGTTTAAAAGTAATCGATTCAGTCATTATTGACACCCCCCCATTTATTTCAAATCAATATTCTGCATTCTCTAACATAACTAACAACCATTACATCTTTAGACAATATGAGTATAAAGAGAATTTAAGGTACTAATATAATTTATTTATAACTAGCATGACCTTACAATATATTACTATCATCTATAAATTATAATAGATTTTTCCTTCTCTCACAAAAATACTTTTACTAATATGCTTTTTTCTAAAAACTAATATACCTTGCTTTTCAATTTTATCTATTTCTCCATTACTCCACTTCCCACTTTCATTAACTAATCCTAATAATAGTATACTATATATTTTCTTCCAATGGACAAAATCGTTTGATTTAATTAGCAGCATCGATAACGCTCTTCCCTCTCTTTCAACCTCTATTAAGCTACATTCTCTACCATCAATCATAGTTATTTTTCCAATGGCATATTTTCTCTTAGATATTCCGTCGCTCAGCCTTGAAAATCTTTTTCCATTTCTACTTTCTTGGAGTTCACCAATTATTATGTCTACCGATTTTATATAATATCTTTTTCTTAACAACATTAATATCTCAACAAATTCTTCTAATTGGCCATGAACCTCTACGTTTTCTAAACTAATAAATTCGAGTCCCTTAATTATATTCTCTCCACCAGTATCTGCAGTAGTCCTAAGATTATTGCTCTCTAAAATATATGTTTTAGTATTCTTATCTTCATTATTCCTTATAATTTTTCTTCCACTTTTCTTCTTATTTAATTTAGGAACCCTTTCATATTCATGGTTAATCATAAATGTACTTATTTCATCTGATTCTTTTGTTGATCCATCTGCATTTGATTCCAGTTCCCTATAACCCTTTGCATTATTACTAACAATTTTTCGTTTTTTAGTATCATTGGAAGAGACTGATTCTTCTAAGCTTGGATGATATACATTTATCTCTTCTGCATTAATTCTCTTCTTATTAAGAGATATTATCTCTAATATTTTTACAATATAACCTTTCCTTTCTACTCTAGCTCTTATATTGAATCTATCAAGTAAGAACTCATACTTTAACTCTTCTTTTTTCCATATCACTTGACCAACACTATTAAATATTCTCAATACTGATGTATTTGTAAGTACCCAAGCTAAATGGTTTACCTTTTCATTTTTTAAAAGTTTTGATTCATATTCAGAGGTGAAATTTAAATCGAGTTTTCTTGCTTTTATCTCATAGGTAAAGTAATTTTCAAAAGTATCCATTTCCAATAACCTATTTAGCATGAACTTATCAGGTGCTAGAACCGCTCTTATAACTTCAATTATAGGTATAGTATATAATAATCCATTTTTCGAAAAATTAAATGTTTTAGATTTTGTTTTATCCTTAAAACCAGAACCCCAAACTTCCCAATATTTTTCTTTATACTCACCTTTTATTCCATCAAGATTTATGTCAATAACCTCAGTTCTACATCTGATACTTTGTTTTCATCTATATTTTTTAAAAATGGATTAATTACTTTAACAAAAACATTATTTTCTATTTCCTCATTTAACTTATTTAAGTCATCACACTTAGGAGAGGCTACGTTGCTGTCAATATTTACGTAAATAAGTTGATTATTCTTTTCATTGATCCATATTATTCTTATACATTCTTCTTTATAATCAGTATACTTAAACACCATATTCTCAAGTATCATGATATATTTAGCTCCTTATTTAAAACTTTTTCCCTTAAATCGACATTATTTCTACTATCGATATTAATAATTTCACTTAATTCTATACTAATTATTTTTTTAGCTAATAAGTGCTTAAACAAAGCTATTCCTGTGCCTTTATCTAAGGCCATATCCTTGTCAAATAAAGATGATATTTCTCTAATTGTTTGTTCTGGAGCTATAATTCTCTTAATATATTCTAAAATTAAATCCTGCACTTCGATGTTAGTCATTTCAACAAAAGCGTCCAAGTTATCTATATCATAATAGCTAAGAAAAAAGCTAATGTTCTTTACTATTGCCTTATCTACTTCTTCCTCAGTAATTATAGCCCAGTTAACGTTCCTTCTCTGCCAATAAACCCTCTTAATTTCAAATTTCTCTGATATTCCTCTATTTAGAAGGTCATTTTTAGCTTTTATCGTCCTCGCTAAGTTAAGTATTTGCCCACCAGTTTCTTCTGTTATAAGAAAATCAGTAGTCATAACTATGTATTCACCATTTTTAGGATTCTTCAGATGTTCTATACCCAATTCATTTGCAATTGTTTTAGTTTCTTCTAGTGGAAGTGCTGGAAATTGTTCTCTACTATCTTTGACACAATCAGAGAATCCCAGTATATAGAAATAGTTCCTTTCCATATCAGATAAGAATTCATGCTGCCTTCCCGTTTTTATCCCCTTCAATCTTGTACTTCTACCCAAGGATGCCACATCCTGAATTTTTAGCCAAGGCTTATACTCACTTCCTATACCTAAACCCCTTCCTTCTTTGATTAACTTTTCAATATTTAGTTTTCTCTCTCGCTTTGCCACACACTTACCCCTCTTCAGATAAAATATTTTCTAATTTTTCACTAAATCTTTAATCATTATTTTTTAGCATAATATATTGGAGTATCATCAATTATTTTTATAATATCTTCCTGTTCTTTTTTTATATATGTACCATTTAATATTGCATCCCTTATACATTGTTTGTCCCCCCCAATACTTTTATCTGAGATAGTAGGTTTCCTTTCTTTTGATTTTTGCCTATATCTAGAAATATAATCTTGAATAAGAAAAAGAATTAAAGGAATAAATATAATATTAAAAATTGCTGCCATAAACATTTCAGATTGCACTATTAATTTAGAAATAGCCCCTTTTATTTCTATATCTCCATATCCTACTGTATAGAATGTCGTTGCGCTAAAGTAGTTGTATTCACTAAAAAAGCTAGTAAGAAAACTTCTTTTAAAGCCATTCAAAATTATGTCACCCTGTTGTTTTCTGCTAACGTTTTCGTTTTTTACCATCTCTAAATCAACGTAATCCTGTAAAATTGGGATACGTATCAAATTATTCTTTTCTGCTTTATTTATTGGAAAATCATTATAAATATCCTTTCCTATATTACTATCAAATCTCATACCATCATCATATGTATAAAATCCATTTATACTTTTATTTAAATTATAATGATTATTTATAGAACTGTATATTTTCCCATATGAAAATATAATTAATACAGTTAACAGGGTGTAATAAAAGAAAGGAACCATTAGCCCAATTTTATGTAATGCCAATTCAGTATAATGTATTATACTAATCACCAGCCTTTTTAAGATAACTATATAATTCCTATTTGATAAAATTGGGGTCTTATTTATTTCATAGGTATATACTTTAAAAATAATATAAAATGTTTGAAACATACAAAAAAATATTAAACAACAAATTATAAAAACAAACATAAGAAAAATCGTTTCGTCAGACGTTTTTTCTTCAATTACTTTAAGGCTATATATACAAGCTAGTATTATTAATATAGTCACAGCATTACTAAAAATCAACGTGACTATACTACGTGTGAAAAAGAATATAATACACATTAATAAAATTTCTATACCTAGAATCCTTAAATTTTTCTGAGAAGGAAGTAATAACATAATGAATATTATTGCAAATCCATCATCTATCAATAATTCTTTTATGTTTTTTAAATTTAAAAAGTAACTTTTAAATTCTTTCATTTGTTTATTCTCCTCTTTTCCTTTATAAAGAATATTTATGTATAATAAAAGCCACCAATTAGTTACTTTATGTTTTAACTAATTAGCGGCGATTTATATAATTTCTGTTAGAATCATACAGTTTTGTTCAAACTTTATTTTAAAATTTCAATCTTTGTTTTAAATTATCAAACTTTGTTTCAAAGCTACAACTTGTGAGCTATAATTAATATTGTCATAAAATCATTTCAAAAGACTAAATTTCATAATAAAATTCGTGTCACTTTTATAATTACTATTGTCATAAATCGTGTTTTTTATATTTAGAATTGGCATTTGTTGTTTAAATAAAATTTGAAAATCATAAAATTTAAAGGGAATCTTTCATTTTAGAAATGACTTCTATGAGTTTTTCGCTTCTTTTTACAGTCATTATACTAATGCCAATCTTTTCGGATATACTTTTGTATGTAATTTTTTCTTCATTAATGTACATTTCCTTAATCACTTTACTAATCATTTTAGAATGTTTTTCTATTAAAAAGTCTTGCCTCCTAATTTCATAATCTGACACATGTTGGTGAATTGTTCTACTTAAATATGGATATTTATTATATATTCTTCTTTCATCAATTTTAATATTAGAATATACATTATAACAGTTGATTTTAATACCACTGCTTTCCAAACTACCTATGTACCGTTCAACTTTTTTTATAACCCCCTCATTAAAATGATTATCTTTATTATTATAAAATTCCTTTACATTCAATTTTTGCTTTTTTCTTATCTTCAACGAATCTTTATATATTTTATTGTCATTTTTGGATATGTTGATAATAGACTTAACATATGCCTCTGGTATATTGTAGTTGAAAAAATCATCAATATTTAATTGTATATATGTAAGAGAGTATAATAATCGTTGTACCGTAATATACATTACATTAGTCCTATCGTTAATATACTTAACTATTTTATAAATTATGGATTTATCTATTGATTTTATTTCCCTTGATTTCAAAATTCCACAGTTAAATTTAGACACATATAGCAACCCTATTCCTAATGATTTAATTTTTGATAAGCCATGTATATTATTAAAACTATTTTTATTAAAATCTAATAAATAATGCCACTGTTCATATCTTTTTAACTGCTCGTCAATATAATGACTTTCATTAATTGTATATACTTTTACATCATATAAATATGAGCCACATTTAAAACATTTAAATTCATTAAGTTCATCTGTTAAATATGGTTGTTCTATTCCACATGTAAGACACTTATCAGTTAACTTTATAAGATGTTCATTACATATCTCAATATCACTTACTTGCCATATAAGCTTGTAGTATCCATATATCTCAATACACTTGGAACAAAATCTTCTATTTTTTACCTCCTTTTGTCGATACATTGTTTTAAGATATTCTTTTTCATCAAGTTCCATATTATCAAAAAATTTTTCATAAACTGTCATAAAAGTCATTGCTTCTATTATATTTTTATTTAAATTAGTTAACTCAGATAAAATGTCAATACAAACAACATTTTTGGGGAAATCATCAACTTTGTGTACAACATTTCTATATTTTATGGTTTTTGTATTACTCTTTTTATAAATATATGTAAAGACCTCCTTCGCACTCATATAATTTGCATATCCAAGTCTCATTAAATATCCAGACAAAGATTCTTCATTCATTGGTTTAGGACGTATAGCAAATCGTGTAGTCATAATATTACCCCCTTACATAATAATTTCGTTACTTTCCAAACATTCTTGGGTAGTAATAAAAATGTTAAGTCATTTATCTTTAGATTTATTTAGCAAATTAAGAATTATACTATCTTTTAAAAAGAAAAGAGACCGTACTATCTAACGGTCCCCTTATTCAAAAATTATATCTTTAAATTAGTGGTATTTCACTTTATTAAAACTAAAATATCATTCCCCTTTTAATAACTTTGTTCCTTCCTTATTTTCATATTGTGTTGAACAACTTCTTGTCTTAATAATTTAGTAATTTCAGGGGATGACCTCCACAGAACAGTCCTAATTACACCTAAATGCTCATATATGTTTGTAGGACTTATCATAGTATCTTTATTTTCGTTTATATACTTATTGGCACTATCCACTATATTTTTTTTAAATTTAATAAGTTTTATTTTTTTTTGTTTACTTTTCATTTCTGCTACCACGGAATTAAATCCCCAATTTCTTAATGTTTCAGGACAAATATTCATTTCTTTGCATATACTTTCAATAGTAATGTCAATTTTATAATTAAGCATGTATTCTAATTTTGAAAGCAATATTTCTTTTCTTTCATTTAAGTCATATTTATGTTCCACCAACTTAGGATGTTCTTTAGAATTAATTTGATACATTACCTCTTTATGAAACCTATAAAATAAGAAATGATAGTAACTATTCCAAATAATCCAATTTTGAATATCTTTAATTGTAGTGCGTCAAAATATAGCTTTATGGAACTGCATTCCTAAGTCAAATTATAACTATAATACTAATAATTATCTAGTGGTTATTTGCTTTTTTACTAAGCAGATTATTCCTATAACAAAGCTCCTA
>NZ_BHYK01000051.1 GCF_003865095.1 Clostridium tagluense
CATAGTCAAAATTAATATCTGTTTTTTCTGCAAGTTCTTTCTGTGCCTTGGTTATTATTCTATTTTTAAAATTATTATAAATATTATATGCTTTCTCTTTAGATCCTACCATGTTTTTAAGTTCTTCTATTTCAATTTCGATACATTTTCTATATGCATTACTCTTTAAAATTTCATACAGCCTTATTGAATATTTACTCTTTAAACTCAAAACATTATCAAGCTTATAACTTGTATAAAATTCTTTTAATCCTAACATATAAGGCTTTAATTTAGGACTAAATTCAAGTTCAACCATTCCAGTTCCTTTCTCATATTCTGCACTTGATAACCATGCTAATTGAATTATTTTATTCCCTTTTTTTATTTCAAATACCTTTTGCATTAGTTCTTTTGTTATCTTAGGTATTTCAGTATATTTTGCTTTATTATCAACGCCTAAAAGTTTCATAAAATTTTTTATCTTAAATAAATAAGGCTTAAAATTATCATCTTGTGGTTGAACCATTGAAGCTAAAGTTAAAATGATTTTTTGTTCCTGTAGACTTAAATCATAATTGCAATTAATTAAATTATTACTTTTAGTTACTATATAATTCTTATCCACTTAATCACCCCATGGTACATATTAACATATGAATGTTACTACTACAATAGAAGTAGTGTAGTAGTTAGGTATGAAAATGTAGTATTAGATTTATTTTTAGGTATGGAAATGTAGTAGTTGGGTATGGAAATGTAGTATTAAATTTTTGTATCCCTTGATATGACTGGTGTAGATAGGTGTCCTAAACATGTTAAACAAAAAGATGTTAAAACATCTAAAACAACAACAATGAACATAAACATAAATAAGTTATATTTGTTGTTGTTTTGAAGGTATATTCCGAATTCTCCACAAACATTACAGCAATCTATATTGCCTATAAAAAAATAAGAATACCTAAGTCTGGTACCCTTATTTTTCAGATTTTCCTATAACGGTGGATATAGCTGCAGTTAAATCAAAAATAGATTTATTGAGATCCTCAATTTTCTTCTCAAATCGAACTAGCAGATATATCGTCACACCTATAGGGAAGCCAACTGTATTAACCAGTTTAACAAATGCATCATACATGACGCACCACCTCCCTCACCGCTATAGATAATATATATGCTTATTTCAATTGGTTTCTATAATATTTTTAATATATTTTTTAAAGCTTTATCTTTAATCTTTCTATAGTGAGCATAACTCTTATCACCATCACAGGCTATTTCCCGAAGACTATCGTAGTGTAAGTAAAACCTCGAAACAACGTCCCTCTCAACTGGATCTAATTTTTTCAAGGCCTTATAAAGCCTCTGGGCCTCATCAAAAGCTATTACTTCATCCTCTAAGGTAAATTCATACTCGCAAGAGGCACTGCTACTTGTAGGCTGCGGATTTGGAACTTCTCTATAGTGTTTTATTTCTCCCTTTAAAAGAGCTTTGAAATTAGTTCTAATAGCATGTATACAATAACCATCAAAAGTATTACTGCCAAGTTTATAAAGATTAACTGCTTTTATAACAGAAAGATATCCATGCTGCACAAGATCGTCAATTTCATAGGAAGGTATGTGGTAACTTCCAGCTAACTTAATTATCAAAAACTTATACCTTTCAATAATGTCCATCAAAGATTTTCTGTCCCCATTCTTTGCTTTTTCAACTAAACTCTCCAGTATAAACACCACCCTTTTTATTTCATATATCTATTATACATATTTTGTAACAATTGTTAAATCATTTTTTTAATCTATTTAAAGCTAAGATTAAAGAAATAATAATACATGAAAAATATCTTCTAATAAATAATACCAAATAATGTATTTACACATATTACAAATACAATAGTGGTTTGTAATATATTAGCAATCTGACACAAGCACCTTGTGTCATATAAGAAATGGCTCAAATGCTCGTGTTGTAAAAAAATGGTATTTCCCAATTTGCTCTAATCTGACATATTGACTATTTCTCAAATATTGTGTAATATGAAAACTGGGAATTCTAATTTGCGACAAGGTATGATATAAATTTACCTTGAAAACCTAATATATATGATGATATTTAACAAATTTAGATATTAATGCTTTAATTGTCAACTATTTAACAAAATGTTATGGAAAGGAAGCTGTAAAATGAAAACTGTAGAACCTATAAGGGATTTAAAAACCATAAGAATTATGAGATCCTATTTAAGAGATCAGAGTCTTCGAAATGAACTTCTATTTATTCTTGGAATAAATGTTGGACTTCGTATAAGTGATATTTTAAAATTAACATTTGATGATGTTATGAACTTCAAAAGCATGAGTGCTAAAGAATATGTAACAATAACAGAAAAGAAAACTTCAAAAACCAAAAAGTTTTACATAGGATCCATAGTAAGTAAACTAATTGAAGGCTACGCGAGCAGTTTAGTTGAAGTGCTTCCAGATATGTATGTGTTTTGTAGTAAGAAAGCAGAAAACAAACCAATATCTCGTCAGCATGCCTGGTACATATTGAATAATGCTGCGGAAATGATAGGCCTGGTTGAAAGGGATCATAAAGGAAATATAATATCCGGAGAGGTTGGGACCCATACTATGAGAAAGACCTTTGGTTACCATGCTTATACTGGAGGAACAACCATAGAGCTGTTAATGGATATATTTAATCATTCCTCTAAAACACAAACCTTAAGATATATAGGCATAACTGAGGATCAGAAAAAGGAAGTTTATATGCAGAGTAATTTAGGGTAGGGAGAGGGTTTGCAGTATTGCGAACCTAAACTTGCAGTGTGAAAAATGAAATATAAGTAATAAAAATCCTCCATATTTAATCTATGAAGGATTTTTATTAAAAGATACCATTTTTATTAGAGTATACCTTACGATATATATCGAAATCCATATTGCATTTTAAAGAATATTCTATAAAATATACCTAAACCAGGCATCATTCTAGGAAGTAAGGTGCTTATTGCATTTGAAGCTACTGCATTGTTTGCAAATTCTATCTTGCAACATTATTATTATCCCAACCTAGTAATTTTTTTTCTAAATCTACCATGTCATATGTCCTTTGTTCATAATCATTGAAACTTCCAACTTTTGTTTTACCCTTAGGAAGTGACCAATCCTCTTTTATCGCAGTTATAACAGTACCAACTACATTTTTCACATCATTCAACTGGCTCACTATATTATATTTTTCTTTTATTTTTTCAATGTCTCCCTTGGCACTACTCAATATTTTACTTGCTTCAAGATCCTTTATATTCTCATGAATTATTGCTTTTACAAGTTTTATATCATCAATGTTTTGCTGCGAATCTTCTTCAATCTTTGCTGATGCAGCTGCCATTTCATTCCTTGCCTTATTATTGGCGATGGTAAATTTAATGCTTGTAACTTTTCTACCTGTCTTTATTGGTTCATAGGCAAAATTAATATCACTAGCATTATTAATCTCCTTTTGTGCCATATCCAACACCTTTAGTTTAAATATTGCAAAATTTTTATACGTTTCTGGACAATTTAATTTATATTTTAAGTCTTCTATTTTATCTATTCTCCACCCTGTATCCTCAAATGACTTGAGCATATAATAAATTCTTTTACTATATAAACTTTTAAAATTTATAGGATATTCTATCTTATAATAAATTCTTTTTTTCATTTCCAACATCATTGTTTTTAATGTATCTCCTACTTCAAAGATTATTTTGCCCTCGTTTGGAATATATTCTAACATGCTGAACCAAACAAATTTACGTTCTCTTCCTGTAAGTTTATCTTTGATAGAAAATTTATTATGTTTCTCAAATAATTCATTGGTAGTATTTTTTAAGTCCCTGTAAACATTGGTGCTACCTAAAATATACACTTTTTTATATTTTTCAATATCTATTTCATATTTATATTTATTATCATCTTTTATGGTATTTAGTACCAAGTCAATGATATTATTTTCTTTTGATGTTAGTTCATGTCTTGCTTCAATTAAACCATTAGGTCTTATTGCTTCTAAATTTTTATTCATAAATACACCTCTTTTATAATTGCCAGTATATTCTATTACTATTACCAAGTCAAGTAATAGTAACAGTAACATTCATAAGGTAACAATTCAACATTCATGAAGTAACAATAGAATAGACCTTAAACATTCATGAGGTAACAATTCAGCATTCATGAAGTAACAATTCAAACCTGCTATCCATTGGTATGACTTGATTAGAACCACCCCTACTACTCTTTACCTTTTTGTTGTTCTTTTACTATCTCTTTACAACAAGGGAAAATATAGTTTTTGCTGTCTTTTAGAGATGAAATAATCCGTTATGAATTGGTCGTAAATAATTTATTTTGCTATCATGCTGCGTTTGCTTGCGATAAATGGCCCTCAATAAATAGGGAGTGTCTCAAAATAAATTTTATTTTGAGACACTCCCTCACAAAAACGATACTTTTTAAACGTTGATTTTGAAATGATTTGCTTTATATTTTTTTACATATATGTATTAAGATATATGATATAATACCAAAGGAGGAATTTATATTCTTAAAGTAATCGGTATAATAGTATTTATTTTAATCATAATTCAGTGCATATATTTTATTATTAAAACTAAAGAAAGTTACAATTTGTTAAGAAAATTTTTTTATCTTGAAGAAGTCGATCCTACAGATGGGCAAATAATATTTAGACGTGTTTGTGCAATCGGCCTACTTCTTTTTTCCGTAATATCTATATTTTCTATTTATTAAGTTATACAAAATTCATGCTTATTTGCAGACCTTTTAATTTTAACATAAATATTAGCATCACATTAGCATTGTATAGAGTACTAATCCTCACCTAACTAAAATCACCCTAGTGGTCGCCCTATACAACTTATCATGGACACTGTATTCTAGGAGTTCTTCAATACTTCCGAGCAATCCATGATTATATTATTCTAATCTAAACTTAACTCCGAAATAACTCTTTTATAATAAGAAATAAAATACAATTTATACACTATCAAATGTATTATTAAAAAAATAAGTGATGTAATAAGAGCATATAAAATACCTATAACTCCATATCCATATGAACTATTAGCATAATAACTATACGCAATATTTATTATCATTGCATATACAAAGGGTATAAAATAAATCATTAATATTTTTTGAGATATCATTTTTTTAATCTCTATTTCTCTTATTCCAATTCTATAAAGACTAAAATATTTCCTTTTATCATCTTTATATTCCATTTCTAATTTGAAATGAATCATTATTATGGCAGAAAAATATAAAAGAAGACAGGCATATATAACAATGAAGAATAAAAAATTAGAACCTTTTAAGGCTATATTGTATGCCTCTATTCTTGAACTTATTTTATAAAATCGAGCATCATCTTTTCCACTATTATTTTTTTTCATTAATTTGTTCCATACTTCATTCACTATCCCATTAGAATTATGCCAATTGCCGAAATTATATAAATGTAATGTTCCTTTTAAATAATAATCAATACCATTTAATGTAATCCATTTATAATCCTCTTTATTAACCAAAATTATATTCTGTGATATACAATTTATTTGACCAAATAAAGGATTAATAATCGTATCATGTTTAATAAACTCTTTTGTACCTTTATGAAAATCAATATTAATATTAGAAATATTTAAATTATAATTATGCTCGAAGCCATCATTTATGTAATATGGGTAAACATATATAAATGAATTAGATTTAATTTTATAATTTTTTTTCAAAATTTTATTTACATCATCAACGCAAAATACTGTAAATACATTATTTCTTACAAATTTTACAGTATAATTTGTGGTTATACTATTACCATTATTCCGAATAATAGACTTAATTTCATCATCTCTCAAAGGTTCAAAATTACCTTTTATTTCACCATATGCCATATGAAATGGATGGTAGGAAAAGGAATTATTAATAAGGCAAGGATGAATAACTGAACTTATCATAACAAGAAATAAAATTGTAAAAAATATCCAAGTGGTAGTGAAAAACGTTTTTTTGTTTTTAGTATAATAATATTTTATATCTGATAATAGAAAAACATTTTTTATATATCTTTTATAGTGTTTATCTTGAAAATATTCAATTAGTGCTTCCCCATTAAAAAATATTAAGACTGAACCTAATAAA
The DNA here is from genome assembly GCF_003865095.1 of Clostridium tagluense. Classification (GTDB taxonomy): domain Bacteria; phylum Bacillota; class Clostridia; order Clostridiales; family Clostridiaceae; genus Clostridium_AD; species Clostridium_AD tagluense. The sequence goes on from NZ_BHYK01000051.1 coordinate 6,202, forward strand.
CAAAAAAATATACTTAGCAAACATAGGTTACTATTTCTATGATAAAAAAGAATCATTACAATAAAAGCAACAATTGTAAATACTATTCCAACACAACTAAATATAATGCTATAATGATTTCCACTTTCAGCTTTTTCAGCATATTTTATCTTATCATATACTGTACTTTTAATCATACCGTAAACATTGACAATTAATGAAATTGAAAATATTCCCAATACATACATAGTTGTTATTTTGTATGATGATAATGAAATAGCAATATTAACACTGTTAAACCCTATTACATTATGTATAAAACCCAAAAAAAATAAGGACAAAACCGTTCCTGATACTAACCCAATTATTAAAGAAACTATACACAGTATCAAATTTTCTATTAGAACGCTATTTCTAACCTCGTTTTCTGACATACCAAGTGTTAATAAAATGCCATAATCCTTTTGCCTAGCTTTTATAAAAACACTTTGTGAGTAAGGAATAAATATACCAGTAAACATTAACACTAAAAAAGTTGGAGCATAAATATTACCTGATATCATTGGATCAACAATCGAAGTATCCATAAATTGCTTATTTACTGATATTGATATAAAACTATACAAAATAGCAATGGACGATAAATTACATAAGATAAATAATCTATATTTCTTTACATCTGCTTTAAACATTTTAAATGCAATTCTACTAAATGTCATATTAAACTCTGTATGATATATTAATTTATCATACTTTTCCTTTCTAAAATAAATGACCTCTTACCTCTGTGTACACTAGTGGCTTTATTAAATCTGTATCCGCCCAAAAGCCTGCCTTGTGATTTTTAAAGAGATAGGTTCAAAAATTCTACTTTATTTCTTGTTAGATATAGAACATAATGAGTAAATAAACTTACTATGATTTGGAAGGAGACTTCCAGGACAATCACCCAGAGGTTAATTAAGGTTCTTTTTAATCAATAGAAAAAATAAATTCTTAAATTATGGACTTTTCATAGTTGGCCCCATTTTTAAATTTAATTGTATTAAACTCTTGCAGTACTTCCATTATATTATTAAGAAATTTAACTTTATCACCTTGTTTTCTAATTTCTTTAATAATCGAACCGTCTTGTAAAAACACAACTCTATCACAATAACTAGCAGAAAATGGATCATGTGTTACCATGAGTATACTTGCATTACATTCATCATGTAATAATTCAAAGTATGACAAAACTTTTTCAGCTGATTTTGAATCAATATTTCCTGTTGGCTCATCAGCAAATATTATTTTGGGATTATTTATAATAGCACGACAAATTGCTACTCTTTGCTGTTGTCCACCAGATATTTCGTATGGATACTTTTCCATTATTTCATCGATATCCAACATGTTTGCAAATTTATTAACAATATCCCCCTCCATAATTTCATATTTTTTATCTAAAATCAATGGGACCATAATATTTTCTTTTACAGTTAAACTACTAAGTAAATTGAAATCCTGAAACACCATACCAATATTGTTTCTTCTAAACACTGATAATTCATTCTTCTTCATTTTACATATGTTGTTATCCCATATATTTATTTCACCTTCATCGCACTTATCTATACCTGATGCTACATTCAATAAAGTCGTTTTTCCACTTCCTGAAGTTCCCATAATACCTAGGAACTCATTATTTTCAAGCGTTAAATTTATATTTTTTAACGCTATTGTATTAACTTTTTTAATGCTACTATATTTTTTACATACATTTTTAACTTCTAATACGTTCATCGATCTCACTCCTTTTATAACATAAATATTTACATGTTTTCTCCTTTGTGTTATTTATTAATATTGCAGCTTCGCAGAAGATGATTTAATAATAGGAAAAATAAATTATCTTTTATTATCAATGATGATTTTATTCACACTTAGAATCTTTATAGGTGGATATACCTGCGACACTACATTAAAATGTTTGCTTTAAGATTATTATTTTTTCTTAAAAAGATCCTTAATATCATGCATATCTCCAGCTTGAATATAATAATTTTCTGCATCCATTTCAGTTTTGCCATTTAACATTGCGCCTCTAGGTATAATAAATCCATCGTTAATGATTTGTACTAATTCTGTGTGCTTAATGAATCCAGGTGAATCATAAGTCCATTTTTCATTTAAAATTATATTTTCTAGATTAGCTCTATCTGTTTGCTCGGAATACAAAAGTTTATTCATTTTCATTAATGAATCACCATCAGGACTAATTCTAACCAAGATAAAATAATTATACAAAGCATGATTAGAATCCTTATTAGGTAAGTATTCTCCTTTATTGTTCCAATCCTTGGTTTCTAAAAGAAGAAGTTGCCCGAATTTTTTCGTTGATTTAACGGCAAGCTTAACACCTTTTATATCGAAATCACAAGTATCCCATGCGCCTAGTTCATATTTTTCTAAATCAGGTTTAGGAATATCTATTCCATGGGATTTAAATATTTCATATATGGAGAATTCGGAAAGCTTCCCCTGAAAGGTATTTATAAATATTTCTCCATTTTTTCTTTTATGGCTTCCTCCAGTTCTGTGATCTCTGTGTTCTCCGACTTTTCCAAAACTCATATCATATGCAAAGTCAAAAGATTCCTTTAAAGAAACTGGATTAAAACTACTGATTGCATTAAAGATTTTTTTAGTATTTATTATGTAAGTATTTAATTCTTGAGTAAGTTTATTCATATAGCACTCCCCTTTAACAATATAATACCATAAATTACTATAATAACTATGCGACGTTACGCTGCATATTTTACTTTTATATGTTATAATTAATTTTCTTAAGAACGTACGTTTTATATTGGAGAGGAGAATTTACAAATGACAAATACGAAAAAATACGCAGTTGGAAGTCTATTTGCAGGAATAGGAGGGGTTTGTTTAGGTTTTAAACAAGCTAAATACCACAATGAAGGATTCAACCTTACCTGGGCAAATGAAATAGATGAACATGCTGCTGAAACCTATAGAATAAATTTTGATCACAAGCTTATAGTTGGAGATATCGAAAAAATTATAGATCCAACTATATTAGATCGTGAAAGAGAAGAATTTGTACAAGCATTAGAAAAAGAAGATGATGAGAAAAAAAAGTTAGATTTAAGAAAATTAATAGAAAAGTGTGAAAAAGAAAAACCAGAATATGAAAAGAAAAAAGTTGAAATTTTAAAGCATAGAATAGATGTTTTAACTGGGGGCATACCTTGTCAGGCCTTCAGTATAGCTGGGTCTAGGAGAGGCTTTGAAGATCACCGTGGAAATTTATTTTGGAGTGTTATTAATTTAGTAAATCTTTTAGAACGCATTCACGGAAAGCCTAGAGTATTATTTTTAGAAAATGTAAGTAATTTAAAAAGCCATGATGGTGGTGAAACATACAGAGTAATTAAAAGTGAGCTTGAAAATGCGGGGTATATCATTAAAGAGACAATTTTAAATACTATGAATTTTTCAGATCTTCCTCAAAATAGAGAAAGAATATATATAGTTGGATTTTTGAATCAAGAAGATGCTGATGCATTTACAATGTTTGAGAATATAAATAATTATTTTAAAGCAAAAACTCCAATTCAGCGAATGGAAGATATTAAAAAAGTATTAGATCTTGATTTAACAAAAGAAAATGCTGCAGAATACTATTATACTAAAGATAAATATCCTGGATATTTTATAACCGAAGAAGAATATTTGAATATGCCTGAAGAAAAAAGAAAAGCTGTAAGGATTAATCTTGAAGAAGAGATAACAGAGGAGTGTCAATTTTATCAGGTTAGAAGAGGGATGTACGTAAGAAAGAATATGAGTAATGTATGCCCAACCCTTACTGCAAACATGGGAACTGGTGGACACAATGTGCCTTTAATTAAAGTAGCTGATGGTATTCGTAAATTAACACCAACTGAAACTTTTAAAATTCAAGGTTTCCCTATAGGAAATGGATATACTCTTCCAGAAAAATTTGGCGCAAGAAAATATCCAAAGGGCTCACTGTATAAACAGGCTGGAAATGCGGTTTCTGTGCCGGTGATTAAATTGATTGCGGAAGAGATTTTGAAGGCATTGAAATAAAGACATGGTTATTTTAGTAGGATATAATATACTTGGGTTTTGAAACGATTCACATACTATCGTTAATGTGTCAATTCTGATGCTTGATAGTAAATAAAAAACCACTTACCAATATAAAAGCATTAGACCCCTTAATAATTTAGGGATATCTATTTATATAACGAATATTAAGGGAGAAGTTTTAAGTACAGAGGTATTTTGTAATGGCAGATGAACGTAATAAATTTGTATCTTCACCCATATATATTATAAACGGAGGTGATAAAGATGCTTTTCAAATATCTATATTTTAAAGGTAAGAATAAAAATGGGACAAGTAAAAAAATGGACTTTTCAAAACACGCTATTATAAGAAATAGTAATGGGAAAATTTTTTTAAGCATTTTCACATTACTATTTATTTTTTTATTAGGCTTGATTTTACCTAAAAGTGTTAGGGCAAATAGTGAAGGGAAATATCAAAATTACTTCTATGTTAATGTTTTAAATAATGTTTTATCTGTAATTAAGTGCTCAAACAAAGATGAAAATAGCATGAAACCAGCAGTTTTATCATTTTTAGGAATAGACATTTCGAATCCTATATCAATAATAACAAAAGAAATTGCATATTTGGATAACAATAAAGGTAGTTCTGATGTAAGTGTAGCTGATGAGAACGATTGTGTAGAGAAAGTAAAATCATTTATTCTTAATCCATTTAACTTAAATGATAAGCAGGTAAGTAAATTTAAAGATAAAGTTGAATCTCCTAATGTGATTGCAGACCTCTATAATCCTAAGTTGAAACAAACTCTAAATAAAGCCGAACCACGAGTGCTTATATATCATACTCATACCTGTGAATCTTACTTTACCTCAGACAAAGAAACATTTAAAACTTACAATAGTTTAGACACAACAAGAAGTGTATGTGCTGTAGGAGACGTAATATCTCAAGAACTAGAAGAAAAATATGGAATTGCAGTCATACATGATAAAACTGTACATGATAAGGGAGATTATAATAATGCCTACAAAAAATCCGGAGTTACTTTAGATAAATATTTAAAGATATATGGAGATTTTGATTTAATTATTGATTTACATAGAGATAGTGTACCAGATAAGAATAGAGTAACCACTAAAATAAACGGAGAAAATGTTGCCCAAATTATGTTCGTAGTGGCACAACAAAACTCCAGATATTCCAAACAGAAAAAATTAATAAATTCCATGATAGGAATATCAAACAAACTATACCCAACCCTATTAAACGATCTAGAAATTACAGCTGTTAATCGTGGAATTAGATTTTATAATCAAGATAAAAGTGATAATGCAGTGCTAATTGAAGTAGGAACATATACTAATGATATTGGGGAAGTAAAAAATACTGGTAAGTACTTATCAAGAATAATTGCAGAGCAATTAAACGGGAAAAAGTGAATTCTTTTTTAGTCAGGTAATTGTTTACCGACATTTCAGAAGGAAAATCTCCTGCTTCTATAAGTTGGAGTTACATGCTACAACAAAAAGAAAACTTCAGCGGGAGGATAACAATTGAGAATTGTTATCTACTCCAGAGGTCTACAAGGGGGTAAATCTCCTGCTGAAGTCGTTAATATTACAGCACCTCAGGTGATGATTTAACGCATAAAGAGTTTCTTTTTCATCTTTGTATAAATTCTCGTACTTCCTCAATTCTCTCGAGTATAAAACTCAATACGTCAGAGTACCTATTTATTACATTTGAATCATCAGTATCTTCAGTTCGGCAAATTAGTCTAAAAGTCCAATGAAGAGCTATAACTAAATCAAATGCAATTCTTATTTCTTCTCTATTCCCTTCCCACCCTACACTGGCTAGCCCTGATAAATAGTTTTCAAGAATTGTTTCTCGTAACTCGTATGCTTTATCTATATCATAATCATAAAATACTAAGGTTTCCATAAATAAGTCTGCTATATCTTCACCTATTACTCCAATTCCAGTACAATCCCAATCAAATAGTACTACTTTTTCTATACCGTTAATGTCTTTTTCTACTACCATATTTCCGGGATTAAAATCTCTGTGGCATAGTGTTTTAGGTAATTTATTTAACACATTAATAAATATATCTCTTTCGCTCCATAGTTTTATTACTTTTTGTAAAATTTCACTATTCAATCCGCATTCTTCCGGATTGAATTCATTGCTCAATAACCACGAAATCGCAGGTGTTCCCCACATCACTACCTGTGAAGTTGCTAAAAACTCTGTGCTTAACCAAGATTGTTTAGGAAGATTGTCTCCCTGCATGTACCTTCCTTGAAGTTCTCCAAGATGGCGTGATACTAAACCATAATCATCCAAAGATAATTCATTTCCTGTTTTCCCATTAACATGCTCCATCCATAACCAGATTTCATTATTCTCATTCTTAGAAATGCTTAGACACTTAGGAACTCTAATATTAGATGATAAATTATTAAAAATATCAGATTGATACATTTTAACTTCTCTACTCCAACTCTCCGGATCTCCAAATCTAGTACGCTCTTTCAATATTTTAAGAATTACAGACCACTCAATACAACTGGATGTCTCTGAATTTAATTCACTCATAGTATTCTTTATGCAGGTTCCCTTTATTAAAAAAACATCACCTATTGTTCCTCCACTTAAAATCTCTGAGCTCCAATTAATAATTTCAATAGAGTCATCCTCTAACACTTTAACCACAATTGATTTAAGCATTTCTGAATTAATACCTTTTAATATTTCATTTTGTCCCATAAATTATCTCTCCTTCTAATCTAAAAATTTTTTAATATTGTAAATTACCTCTTCGGTTATCTGAAAGTATTCTAGCCTTAAGTTTTGCTTTTTTACTTAGATATATTTCAGTTTCTTTAATTCTGCCGCTTAATCTTTCCAGCTCCTCAGCTTGTTTTATATAGCTATAAAATCTATCATAGCTTATTCGCCCTTCCTCAAATGCAGATTTAATGGCACATCCAGGTTCTTTATCATGCTTGCAGTCCCTATATTTGCACTGAGCTATTATGCTGATAATATCATCAAAATTTTGGTTAAGGGCATTTTGTTCTCCCCAAAGCTGTAGCTCTCTTAAACCGGGTGTATCAATTAGCATACCACCGGTGGTATGCATTATAAGCTGTGAGCTACTAGTTGTGTGTCTTCCTTTGTTATTAACTTCACTTACTTCATTGGTTTTTTGCCTTTCTTCACCAATTAGGTAGTTAATTATAGTTGATTTACCAACACCTGAAGACCCAAGAAATACTACTGTTTTCCCCGGCAATAAATACTGGTTAAATACATCCATGCCAATATTTTTTAAAACACTTACCGCATGGATTTCTATTCCGAATGCAATATCACGCACTTTACTTATATATTCATCAACGCAGTTACAACAATCCATTTTATTTAGGATAATAACAGGAATTGCGCCGCTATTATAGGCAAGTGTGATATATCTTTCTATTCTTTGCAGGTTAAAGTTCTCATCAAGACCACTTACAATGAAAACAATATCTATATTTGAGGCTATAACCTGTTCCTCAGTGGATCCACCTACAATAATACCATTTTCGATTTTCCTGCCACCGGAAATTGCCAGCTTACGGACAAAAGCAGTTTTTCTTGGCAACACAGCATGTATTATCACTTGAGTGTCATTTCCCGATAGTTTTATTGCAACCCAATCTCCAACAGTAGGGAAGTTCTTTTTTACACTTGCTGTATAGAGAAATTTACCAGAAATCTTTGCATTTACAATTCCATTTTCATAGCAAATAAGATAGTTGTTTTTCTGTTGTGATATTACCCTGGCAGGGCTATATCCCTTATTTTTGTAATTATTAAAATGTGCGATAAAAAAGTCATCAAATCCTAATTTATTTAAATTCATATAATCTCCTTTATTAAATCATTATTTGCGATGCTGCAATTAACGACTTCAGAAGGAGATTTAGATTCCCACTGAAGTTTTCTATTTGTTATAGATTGTAACTCCCACTTATAGAAGTGGGAGAATTTCCTTCTGAAATGTCGTTAAAAAAGTATAGAAAAATCCCATAGAAGAATAACCTCCTATGGGATCCAATTTTGAGCATAAAAAAAACACGTAACCTGACCGTGTACTTTCTATGACAATATTAATCAAAAGTTTGGGGTTAATACATTAATCTAACAAAAGGCGTCAGCAAACAGACAAACAAAAATGATGTTTGTTTTCAACAGTTAACCGTTTGTCCTATATTCAGTTATGAGCGAGCACCTCTTGTACATGCAATGATTAACTTTTTCATAAAAACCTCTCCTTTCATAAACAGAATTATAAATTACTACATAGACAGTATACTAACTATTTTTTACAAAGTCAATTAAATTTTCCTTAGATGTACTAATATACTAACTTTGTATTAATTTAACCTTGCTATTAGATATTTTTCTGTATAGCTGCAACCAACAAATCCGACAACTCAGATATGTAATAATTTTTAAAAATGGTATTTAATTATATAATTTTTCTACTGATTAAGTCGAAACTGTAAATAATTGCAACTTAATGACAAAATAAATTTTCGTGGGGAATATTATGTATCAATATTATAAGGGTTTGATTATTAGAGAAGGAGGGTATAGGCAAAACTACCCAATCTATAACCTGAAATTATTAAGAAATTATTTACAAATTTGGAATGATAGTGTATTGTAATGATTATAGATAAGCTTGTCTATATTTTTGATTAATAGTAACTACTTCTCCACCTAATTTAGGATTATTTATATTAAGCTCTGAGAGCTCAATATAAATGCACTACTAAAAAATCAGTTTTCCTAATAAAAAAAGGGCTATTGCCCTTAGTAGATTGCCACGGAATATACGAAAAGAACTAAACCGCTAAAAACGGTGGCAGACGAGTGCTAATCATATTAATTTAATTTTTACTTAAATAAAATATAAAGAAGTATCCTATTTGATTAAGATACTTCTTTATTATAATACACACTTCCTA
>NZ_BHYK01000052.1 GCF_003865095.1 Clostridium tagluense
CGTGCGTAAGCACGGTGTTAGTAAGACTCCTGGAAGAACACCAGGTTGATAGGTTAGAGGTGTAAGCATGGTAACATGTTCAGCTGACTAATACTAATAAGTCGAGGGCTTGACCTTAATATATATATAAAGCGAGAATTTCACTGTGCAATTTTGAGAGAATATAATTTTCTCAATCTGGTGATTATGGCATGAAGGTAACACCCCTTCCCATACCGAACAGGTCGGTTAAGCTTCAATGCGCCAATGGTACTGCAGGGGTAACTTTGTGGGAGAGTAGGTCGTCGCCAGGTAAGAAAAAACCACTAAGTTAGACTTAGTGGTTTTTATTTTATATAAAGACTAAAAGGTTCATTAAATTGATGGAAAAATTCAAGCTCTAACATACCACTGAGCTTGAGCTTCATACATTTCAGAGTATTTACCACCCAGATTTATTAACTCCTCATGTGTTCCTATTTCGGCGATTCTTCCTTCATCCATAACTATAATTCTGTCAGCTATTTTAGCTGAGCCTATTCTGTGGGTAACAATGATTGAAGTTTTACCTTTTGATAGGTCGGCGAATTTTTCATATAATTTTGTTTCTTCTACTGGATCAATAGATGCTGTTGGTTCATCAAGGATTATCATGTTGTGGCTTTTGTAGAAACCACGAGCTAGAGCTACCCTTTGCCATTGTCCACCAGATATATCTGTACCATCAAACTCACGAGAAAGCATGGTGTCATAGCCTTCTGGGAAAGTTTCACTTTCTATATCAAGATCTGCTTTTTTAGCTGATATATCTAAAAGTTCAGCTGAATCATTATCCATATGGCTTATAGTTATATTTTCAGAAAGATTCATTTTATATTTTTGATATTTTTGGAACACCCCAGAGGTATGTTTGTATATTGATTTCGCAGATATTTTTCTAGTATCAATACCACCAAACTCTACAGCACCTTCTGTTGGCAAATATAGCCCAGTTATAATCCTTACAAGGGTTGATTTACCAGCACCATTTTCTCCCACCACCGCAATGATTTCCTTTGGGCTTATTTCTAAGGATATATCCTTTAAGGAGTAATCTTTTGCTGACGGGTAGATAAAATTTACATTTTTAAGTGAAATTCCATCCTCAGCACTAAGTTCTACATCCTCACCACCCCTTTCAGGAAGGCTAAAGAAATCAATAAAATTTCTTATGGTTCCAAGTTCTTTTGTTAAATCTCCAATGTGCATACATATTATCTCTTCCATTACACTAATCATAAAACCTACTGATGCAAATACTGCAGAAAAAGCTCCTATGGTTATATTTCCTATAAGTAAAGAACGAAATAAAAGATAAAGCACTCCCAAATAACCTACAAGGGTTAAAAGCTTCATGCAAAGTTCTATAAGGCCGGTTTTCTTTTCTGCCTTCCACACCTTTTGTCCTAAAAGATCCATGGAATCCTTATAAATATCTTTAAAATAATTAAAACCACCTAAAATACGAGTTTCCTTAAAATATTCTCTAGCGCAAATACAACTTTCGTAATAGTCATATTCACGACGTATAGGTGCTATTTCATCTTCAAGCTTATCAAATACCTTTACCCGTATAAGCTGAGAAAAGGCCACAGGTATAAATATAAATACTAAAGATACTGCAAGTATCTTATCAAGCCTAAAAAGATATACTCCCATAAATAAAAAATAAGGCAAATAAAAAGTAAATAAGCTTGTAAGAACTATGAATAATCCAATGCTTCCATCAACACCCTTTTGAGCCTTGTTTATACTATCTAATAGCTCTGTATCTTCATATATTATAGGGTCAATATTTGCAGATTTCTCGTTGATTTTTTTATATAAATGTCCAGCTACTTTATTTTCAAACACTCCGTACATAAAGTTAGTAACACCATTTAATATTTGAGAAGCAATAAGAGCAAGGCCTAATATAAATGCCAGCATAATTGCTTTATTTATTGTTCCATTACCACTTACGGCTTTGGTTACCCCATCAAAGAATTTCTGAGTTGCAACGGTATTAACAGCAAAAGATACTCCATGAAAAATACTAAGTGTTAAAAGTATAATCGTAATAATTGGACAATAATGAAACATCATAGGAATAATCTTAGCTGTAATTTTAGTTAGAGATATTTCTTTTTTCTTTTCCATTATAGGTACCATCCTTTTTGACTTTCATACATTTCTGTATAAACTCCATTTTTACTTATAAGCTCATTATGATTTCCACTTTCAACAACTTGTCCATTACCAAGTACAAAGATTTCATCGGAAAGCTTGGTAGAACCTAAACGATGGCTTATAAATATAGTAGTGCCTCCACGACTTATCTCCTCAAATTTTTCGTAGATGTTGCTTTCACTTATAGGGTCAAGGGCTGCTGTAGGTTCATCCAGTATTCTAAGAGGTGATGGGCTTATAATAGCTCTTGCCATAGCTATACGCTGCCACTGTCCACCAGAAACATCAACCCCTTTGCTTTTAATTTTGCCAAGAGGAGTATCCATTCCATGTGGAAGAGACTCTATTACATCATTAAGTGACATAGTAGAAACAGCATCCTGAATAAGCATATCATTTCCTTTATTTTTAATGCCATTTATCCTACCAATAGAGAGATTGTCCTTAAAGGAAATATAATACTTAGCAAAATCTTGATATACTACTGAACATAGAGCTTTAAGGTAGCTCTGGCTGTATTCCCTTATATTGTTACCATCAATTAATATATCGCCTTCATACTCATCATAAAGACCAGTTATAAGCTTTGTTATAGTTGTCTTACCTGCTCCATTTGATCCTACAAAGGCATAGTGTTTTCCATGTTCTATAACAAAGGACATTCCATCTAATATATAATTTTCAGTTTGTGGATACTTAAACCTTACATTCTTAAACTCTAAACTCTTAAATTTAACTGGAGTTTCTAGAGGATTATCAGTAGCTCCTTTTTCTTCCTTAAGAGAAGAGAAATTAGTTAAATCTTTTAAATACTCTATGTTTTTTGTAAGTTCACCTACAAGAAAGGAAAGATTCCAAGATAACATTTGAATAAGTGAAGTTACAGCATTTACAAGTGATATAAACATACCAATAGTTATCAGTCCTGATGTAACAGGTTTTATAAGTACGATTATTATAAAAATAGATATAAAAGATGTAATAATACCGCCTGCCTTCATTCTTATAAACCACTTAGCTTCAGTCTTTAGAATTATCTTTCTAGAAATTTCATATTGATCCCACCACTTTTTATTTATGTTATTACTAAATCTAAATAGACTCCTTTCATCAACACTTTCCCTTCCTGTGAGCACTTCTTTAAGATATTCATATTTTCTTTTGTATTTCGATGTTTCTTTATCAGCTTCATAGGTAGCCTTTCCACTCTTCATAGATAACATAAATAGTGGAACAGAGACAGCTAAAATAATTAAAGCAGCCCACCAAACCTGAGCTATAAGTATAAATAAAAGACCAGCAACTTTTATGATCATTGATATTAGATCTAGAAAATTAATATAGGCTTTGCTTAATTTGCTTTCTGGATCTTTGCAAACCCTTGAAATTAAATCCCAACTCTCACTATTTTCTATGTATTTATAAGATAATCTTGCTCTTTTTTTCACCATACCTAATCTAAGGTCTTCTCTAAGCTTAATTTCTAGCTTAATTTCCACAAATTTTATAAGTCTTACTGAAATCCAGCTGTACCCAACTATTGCAACTACAAGGAATATTGATGGGAAAACTTTTTTAAGGTCTCCGCCCGAAGATACTACTGAAATTGAAATATCTATAAATTTTGCAGTAGCAAGTATTAGTAAACTAGGAATTATACCATCTAATATTTTTGAAATTGCTATTAGTATCCCATAAAGTGGTGAACAGTTTAATGGAAGTCGTACAATATCAAGTACAGTATACTTTTTATTTTCAATTATCATATTTAATCCCCCTAAACCTAAATTATGTATATAATTAGATTAATTCATACAAGTAATATCATAAGTATATTACAAATTATATGCAAAATCAACAGATTTAACCAATGTAATTATAATACCAATATTGTAAAATTAGTTTAAATATGATATAATTTATTGAGAGGGAGTCAACTGTTGAAAAATGGTGGGCTTTTTTTTGTTTTCCCAAAATGAAGGTATCTTCAAAAACATCTAATTAGAAGCTATTTTCAAGATGCTTAATATAAAGAAGGAGTTGTAAAAAAATGATCAAAATAGATTCTATATTTAATGAATTTCCTAAACTTGAGAGTGAAAGGTTTGTATTAAGAGAGGTAGTAGAAATGGATTATCCAGCTATATATGATATATATTCTGATGAGGATGCAGTAAAATACCAGCAAATAAAATCTATGGCAACTATTGAACAAGCAAAGAAGTCAGTGGAGTTTTTTATAAATGGATTTAAGACTAAAAAGTTCATTAGGTGGTGTATTACACTTAAGAAAAACAAGCATGTTATAGGGTTGATCACACTTCATGATTTTGACACTTGGAATTCAAAATCAGAGATAGGTTATATGCTTAATAAAAAATATTGGAGACAAAATATAATGAGTGAAGTTTCGAAAAAAGTAATATCTTATGCATTTGAGGTTATAGAGCTTAATAGGATAGAGGCATTGATAGATCCTGAAAATACTGCTTCAATTAAATTAAATATAAAACTTGGATTTGAAAAAGAGGGTTTAAAAAAGGAAGCAGCTTATAATAGAAGAACAGATAAATATGAAGATAGGTTGGTATTTGGTATTATAAAAAGTAATAGATAAACCATAACTTTTGTGTAAGTTATGATTTTCTATTTTTAAACATTAAACGTTAGCATAAGGAAAGTCTTTTGAAAAGTTTGAGTTAAATATCATTTTTGCAACTAGTATGGCCTCTTGAATATCCAGACAGAAAATATCTTCTTCTGGAATTTGCATTTTATTAACCCAAGTATCATAATGTTTCTTCGTACAGAAGAAATTCATAATATTTCAGCAGTTGCCTGACCAGTTTTGGTTTTTATTTAAATCTACATGGAGTACATGTGTAAGCTCTGGAGTATAATTAGCAAGTTGTCCATTTTTAATCTCAACAAAGATATCCTCTCCACATTCGCTACACTTAGAATTAATTTTTATATTTTGATTAAATGTAAAAGAAGATCCCATAGCATCAACTGCACACATTGCACTAAATACGCGTCCATCTGATAAATGAACTTTATGATTAGTATTAAAAGCTGAAACTGGATAAATAAAATTCACATTATTATCTTCATCCATTGACATAGCATTTTTACTAACTAAACTATCTAAAATTTGCTTAAATTTTTCTTTACTGATATTTAGTTTTTCTAATATAATAGAAGATGCCTCTTTTGAATTAAAAGGTATGGCATTATATATAATATAATCCATTATTAATCTTCTTACCTCATTTTCTATTAAAGATAATCTTGAACAAATGCTATCAATATATAATCTTTCTGAGGGATAATTTTTGAAAGTAAAATCATTACCATCTATATCTTTAACTATAATATTTTTCATATAACTCATAATTATTTTCTCCTATTCATTTATTGCTAACTAATATTTCAGAGTTAGCACCACAAAATCCATTGCAACTCTACACCACTTTAGAATCGTCTCTATTTAGTGCTTTTTTCAGTATATTTGTAAGCGTGTCTTTATATTTTTTATATTTTTCACTCTCGCGATCTCGCGATCTTTCAAGGTCAATATTCATATCTTCTAGTATTTTTCCTTTTTCAGTAGACATAACAATAACTCTATCACTCATATAAACAGCCTCATCAACATCATGAGTCACCATAATTACTGTGGTTCTGTCTTTAAGCCATAAAGCTTCCAATTCTTCTTGAAGTATTTGTCTCATTTGAAAATCTACAGCGCCTAAGGGCTCATCCATTAATAACACTTCTGGTTTACATGCTAGGGCACGTATAACCGCTGTCCTCTGTTTCATTCCTCCAGATAACTGGTGAGGAAATAAATTTTCTTTTCCTAGCAGCTGAGCCATTTCTAAAAGTTCACCAAGTTTTTTTTCTCTTTCTGCCTTGGGAATTTTTTGTTCTTTCATAGGAAACAAAATATTATCGGCTACAGTCATCCAAGGAAATAGTGCATAGTTTTGAAATACAAATCCTCTATCTGAACCCGCGCTAGATACGTATTTACCACTAACTGAAATTTTACCTGATGTTGCTGGCTTAAAACCTGCAATTATTGTTAAAAGAGTAGTTTTACCACAGCCTGAAGGTCCAAGTAATGAAATAAACTGTCCTTCTTTAACATCAAAACTTATATCTTTTAATACCTCATGAACTTCTTTATTATTATTAAATGTCTTACATACATTCTCAAGTCTAACCTTCATTACTGAGCATACCTCCATTTTGTAAGCCTTTTATTTAAAAGTTGTAATATTCTATCAATACCGAAACCTACAAGTGCTGCAAAAACCATTAGTGCTATTAACATATCTGTTTGCATTCTTGTTTGAGCTTCAACCATAGAGAAACCTAAGCCGGCACCTGCCGCTATGTACTCCGCTCAGATAACAGACATCCAGCCAGTACTAATAGCCAGTCTAGCTCCTGTCAAAATATCTGGTATAGATGCGGGTATAACAATATTTTTGAAAATGCTTAAGTGGCCAGCTCCCATACTTCTTGCAGCATTATAGTAATCCTTTGATATACTTTTTACACCGTGTATAGTATTTAAGATTATAGGGAATATTCCAGAAAAAGCAATTAAGAATATTGTTGGACCATCTCCAATACCAAACCATACAATTGTAAGTGGTACCCACGCCATAATTGGAACCTGTCTTACAGAGTCCACTATCCAACTAATTAACTCGTTTGCTAGTGGAAAGCTTCCCATTAAAAATCCTAGTGGCAAACCCAAGGCTAATGACCACAAAAATCCTTTTAATACACGTCCTAATGTAATTAATATATTGGTCACTATTTCAATGCTAGTAATGCAGTGAAAAAATGCAATTGCTGTATTCTTTGGATAGGGTAATATTATTTCTTTATCATAATGCATAGCAGTTAACTGCCATATCCCTATTAAAGCTAAGCCAACCAATATCTTATAAAAAATATATTTAGTATTTTTATTTTTTAGTTTACTAAGTTTGTTTGTGGAATTATAGGTACAAGATTTATATTCCATCTTCGCCATTGAGCTAGTCCCCTTTCAGTAATACTAATATTTACATAACCTTTTAATTCTTCTAACAATACATCTTCTGATTCTAATTCCTTTACGGATTTTTCATATGCAGTTATAAACTTTTTATAAACAGGATTTTTTTTAAAATCATTTCTGACTAAAAGTACATATGTAACATAATCTCTATTTACTGAAATTTTATCTTTGACTCCATTTAGCATCCATCCTTTAGTAACATCTAACACAACCCCATCCACTAGGTTATTTTCTAATGCATAAGGCAGGGCACGTCCAAGCATAGGAACTATTTCACATTTGTTACCAAAGCGGTCTTTCACTATTTGTTCTTGATATTTTTTATTTTGAGTAACACCTATTTTTTTAGGTGTTACTCCACTTTTTGTTATAAATATATCTGAGTTTTCAACACAAACTCCAACAATTTCAAATCTTGGATCCTTTTCAATGAATTTTTCTGCTGCATTTACACATACAATTGCTAGGTCTAAAACATCAGAGCTCAATGCCCATTGAGCAGTGTTACTTCAGCAATCATTCATTGTATAGCTTTCAAAATCCTCATGAATATCTGCATTATTTAATCTTTTATTTTTAATCATATAGTCAATAACCATGCCAGAGACATCATTAGCCACTCCGATTTTTATTTTATCCTTAAGCTTTTCCTTTGGCATAAAGCTAATTCCTATTATTAATAAAATTATAATAATAAAAGCTAAAACTATAGTTTTATTTATCGATTTCATTGGACTTAGCTTTCCAATTTTCAAAAGACATCCCTAGTGGGAATACAGCATTTACTTTTTCTTTTATAAATTTATCAAAATCATCAGCACCAGATTCATCTAAATATTTAGTAATAACAATGTCCTCATATTTATTTGAATCACTATATAATCCTTTGCTTATTTCAAACTCCATTTCATGCTTAAATTTTTTAGGGTCAACTTTCCAAGAAAGAGTTCTTCCTTCTCCTACTGTCTTTTTATACACAGTTAATAAAGCTGCTTCTTCAGGTACATTATAGTTTTTTGCAAAGATTTTTGCCGCTTTTAATGGATGTGTATAAATGTATTCTATTGCTTTTGTATGAGCTAATACCATTTTCTTAGCAAGTTCAGGATGTTCCTTCGCAAACTTCTTATTTAGAGAAAATACACAGCAATTCCCTATCTCTTTTCCAGTCATTAAATGTGTACTTAAAATGCGTCCTGTTTTTTCAAATTCAGCCATGGATCCCCAAGGGTCACAACATACATAGCCTTTAATTTTTCCTGTTTTCATAGCAAGATATTTAGCTTGATCTGAATCAAAATTTATTCCTTTATAATTTTCGCCTTTAACAGGTATACCTGCATCATTAGCCATTTGTTCCCAGTTATAATCTGTTTGTTCTGGCTTTGAACCAATTCCCATAGGTTGTCCTATTAGATCCTTTGCTGGATTCTTAATATCATTTGACACTACCAAATAGTATGAACCGCCATCATGATTATTAGCAGCAACTATTATAGGAGATCCTTTAGCATAAGCCGTATTTAAACCTTTAAACCCTATATATCCAGCATCCATTTGTCCTGCTGCCATAGCTTGTGGAATTTTACCATTACCAGTAACTTCAACCTTTAAACCAAGTTGGTCAAATATTCCTGAATCTTTTGCTACACATGCTGCAGTCATATGATCACAATTATAGTACCCAAGCTTTATTGTGTAATCATCCTTACTCTCAACTTTTGTACTATTTGATGAGGTAGTTTTAGCTGTTTCCCCCTTATTTCCACAAGCTATTAATGAAGATGCCATTACAGCTGCTAATGATACTACTAATGCAATTTTCTTTAATTTCAACATTTTTTTAGTCCCCTTTACTATTTATGATTTTTATATTTAATGATATTTCAGAAGGAAAGTCATCCTGTTTTTCATAAGTGGGAGTATAAATCTCCTTGTGAACTCATTAATATTGCCTATTTGAACAAGATGATTTAACAACAGTCTTCCATGTCATTTCCAAATAAATTAACAATCTTCATATTCTGGAGTCTAAAAATTGCATATCCTACTTGTCCATTTTTAGAACCTGAAACAATAACCTCTATTTGGTCTTTATCATCTATATTTTTAAACTTTATTATTTGATTTTCCATTGGAGCAGGTACTTCATTGCTACATTTATAATTATGCTCTTTAGCAATAACTATTTTCATAGCGTTTTTAGTTTTGCTCACTCTATATATGATCACTAAATCTTTAGTATTATCATTATTTACATCTTCTTGTCCACATAAAATAACTTCATTATCAGGATGTAGTTTAGTGAAATATTGAAGTAATGGATTATCCCTGGTCACTCCAATATTTTTTAATTCTTTATTTTTAGAAGGCGCGCTAACACATGCACTAAACATAAATGTAATTATGATTAATACTAATACATATAAAATAATTTCTTTTTTTCTCATAATACAAATAACCTCACAATTTAATAAAGATAACTCTATTTGTCTAAGCCTTTTTGCTAGCAAAAAAAGTTTTTAATATTTGGTGAAATTGCACGGATGCAAAATAAAAATATAATAAATGAACATAAATATTTTAACCATTCTGGTGCAACAAAAATAATTTTATTAGCTGCGCTTATTGAATTATCTACTCTATCAAAGTTCATAGCTGGTTTAAAATTAGGCATTAAAATTAAATTAGTTATATAACCCACGAGTACCGAAGTTGTAACAATTACTGAGGAATATATAATAACCGTACGTTTACCTATAATTTTGTAGATATTTATTAATTCAGGGAGATTGGTTGCAGCTCCAGCCATTAAAAATGTAATAGCTATTCCCGGTGCTGCTCCACTGGCTATAAGTGCTGCAACAAAAGGAATATGTCCTACGGCACAAACATACATAGCAGTTGCCAGTAATGCTATAAATATAAGTGAAATAGCACTTGGATTTCCAAGATAATCTTGAATGTATTGCTGTGGAAGTGAAGTTAGTAATAATCCTGCCAATAACATTCCTGGAATTACATATTTACTAACAGATAATGCTAAATTACTAAATGACCAAGTCAGGCCTGAAATCATTTTATCTTTTAAACTTATATCATCATCCAATTCCAATAATCTTGCTTGAATATTTTCGTCTACACCAGGTGCTTTTAGCTCTGAACCTCCAAAAGTATTACCTATAATTCCAATAATAATTGGAACTACAAATCCAGTAATTAAATAAATTATTGAAATTTCTGGACCTAAAAGTCCAAAGCATAATATAACTGCTATGGGATTTATAATTGGAGTAGCTACCATAAACGCTAGTGTTGGTCCTAAATATGCTCCTGAATAATACATACTCAAACCCAATGGAATTACTCCACAGCTGCAAATAGGTAACAGCATACCGGATATAGTACTTTTAATTAGTGAACTTATTTTTTTATTACCAAGCATTTTTTGAAATTTATCAGGGGCTAATATATCATGGAGTACTCCTGCTAAAATGAAGCTAATGACTAGCCATACTGAAGCACCATTTAATATATTAATTGAAGCAAGTACAATTTTTTCTATATAATTTAAAATTGACATTAGCTATTTATCACCGCCTCTTCAATTGCTCTGGAAATTACTCCTTCTGATAAATTTTGAATTTTCTTTTTTTCGTCAATAACTATCATACTTTTAGTAACCATTCCGTATTTCTTTATGTAGTCAAAATCTTTACCTACACGATAAATTTTTAACTTCACTTTTCCATTATATTTTTTAACTTCATCTTCAACGAAGACAGCATATTTATTACATCATGCACAGGTATTAACAAATTCAACTAGAATATTAACCATTATTTTCACTACCTTTCTTATAAACTAATCAGTAATATAGCTATTTATTCCCTTTTTCTTTGTTTTTCTTTATTATTTTGTATAATATAACGATTAATGACATATATATATTACCACATGATTCATTAAATGTAATATCTTGTTTTTATATACATAAACCCATTGCTATAGATAAACATAATAGACCTAATTTTACAAAAATTTGAGCTAAATCAAAAATTTATTACTTTTGTAGTAAAAGCAATTTTACAAATTAAAAAGTGCTGTAATTCCTAAGGTTCATTAAATGAATAAAAACATTTTAGTTAAAGTTATAAAATGTTAATTATAGTGTTTAGGTAAATAGTGCGTAAAGCAAGAAAACAGGATATAATAAAGTAGAGTAATTAGAAAGTTTAATTCCACCATAGATAAGTAATGGGGAATTTTAGTGAAAATTCAAATGAAGAAGGAGTTTTATTTAATGAATGAATTAATTAAAGAAATTGAGTATAATAATGGAAAGTTTCCAGAGGAGCAATTAAAGGAAATAATAAGTCGCAAGGAAGAATTTATACCTGAATTACTTGAGATATTAGAAAATGCTAAAGAAAATTATGAAGAGATTTTAGAAAAACCTAATTATTTTGCACATATATATGCAACGTTCTTGTTAGCACAGTTTAAAGAAAAGCAAAGTTTTAAGCCAATTATAGATTTAATTAGTTTACCAAATGAAATTCCAGACGATATTTTTGGTGATTTTCTTACAGAGGATTTACATAAAATTTTAGCATCAGTTTGTGGCGGAGATGTGCTACCAATTAAAAGTTTAGTGGAAGATAGCAATGTTAATGAATATGTTAGATGTGCTGCTATTAAATCATTTATTGTACTACTAGGTGAAGGGGTTATATCTCAAAGCGAAGTTATTGAATACTATAAAAGTTTATTTGAAGGAAAACTTGAACGGGAGTTTTCACAAGTTTGGAATGAGCTTATATATGATTCTTGCGAAGCAGGTCCTAGTGAATTATATAAATACATAGAAAAAGCTTACGCGGATGAATTAGTTGACGTAGAATGCATATCTTTAGAAGAAGTAGATGGAGCTGTTAAAATACATGATAAAGAAAAATTTCCCAAATTAAAAGATGAGGGATATTCATTTATTCTGGATACTATAGAAGAGCTAGGCTGCTGGAGATGTTTTACTAAGAGTAGCACTGAGTCTAAATCTCAATATATGATGGGGATTAATAAGATGAAAAAAAATAACAAAAACAAAACAAATAAAAAGCAGGTAAAAGCTACTAAAAAGAAGCAAAGAAAAAAATAGTAAAAAAGGCTAGAGATACCAGCAGTAATGGAAATATAAGAAAAGAGATGATCATATGATAAAAGCAAATTTTGAGGATTATAAATTAAGTAGTGACATATTAAAAGCAATTAGTTTGTTAAATTTCAAAGGTTTAACAAAAGTACAGCAGCAGGTTATACCTGCAGTGCTAGCGCAAAAGGATGTAGTAGTAAAGTCCCAAACAGGAAGTGGGAAGACTGCGGCATATGCCATTCCTATTTGCCAGCTTGTAGATTGGGAAGAAAATAAACCGCAAGCACTAGTGCTTACACCAACAAGAGAACTCGCTATTCAAGTCAAAGAAGATATTTTTAATATAGGTAGATTCAAAAGACTTAAAGTAGCTGCAATTTATGGGCAGTCACCTTTTTACAATCAGAAAAAAGAACTTACACAAAAAACACATGTAGTAGTTGGGACACCGGGTCGTATTATAGACCATTTGGATAAAGGCACATTGGATACATCAAATATAAAGTATCTTATAATAGATGAAGCTGATGAAATGCTTAATATGGGATTTGTAGATCAGATAGAAATAATAATAAAGAGCTTACCAAAAGAACGTGTCACCATGTTATTGTCAGCTACAATGCCAAAAGATATAGAGACTTTATGTAGAAAATACATGAAAGACCCTATACGCATTGACATAGAAGACCAAAATAAAGCCTCAGATAGAATATCTCAAGAAAGATATAACGTAAATGAACCCGGTAAAATAAATCTTTTAAGAGATATAACCGTAGTAGAAAACCCAGATAGCTGTATGATATTCTGCAATACAAAACTAAAGGTAGATGAAGTTTACAATGAGATGGTAAAGCTTCATTATACTTGCAGAAAAATACATGGTGGAATGGAACAAAGTGATAGATTAAGAGTAATGAATGATTTCAGGAGTGGTTATTTTAGATATTTAGTAGCTACAGATGTTGCAGCTAGAGGGATAGATATAGATAATATTACCCTTGTAATTAATTATGATATTCCAGAAGATAAGGAAAGCTATGTTCATAGGATAGGAAGAACTGGACGCATAGGTAAGCTGGGCCGCGCAATAACTTTTGTGACCCAAAATGAAAATAGGTTTTTAGAAGATATACATGAATATATCGGTAAAGAGATTCCGTTGATGACAAAACCAGAAGTTGAGACTGTAAATAATGCTAAAGAAGAATTTGAGGAGAAGATGAATACGAGACCTGAAATTAAA
Source organism: Clostridium tagluense (assembly GCF_003865095.1). Classification (GTDB taxonomy): domain Bacteria; phylum Bacillota; class Clostridia; order Clostridiales; family Clostridiaceae; genus Clostridium_AD; species Clostridium_AD tagluense. Next base: position 13,663 of record NZ_BHYK01000052.1, read on the forward strand.
GAAGCAAAAGGCGCAGAGCTTAGCAAAGAAATTATGAAATTACATATTAATGCAGGTAAGAAAACAAAGATGAGGGCCATGGATATAGTAGGTACTCTTTGCAATGTTAAAGGTATGACAAAGGATGATATAGGAATCATCAATATAGTTGATATATCTACTTTTGTAGAAATATTAAATAATAAGGGTGAGTCGGTGTTTCAGGAATTACAAAATACACCTATCAAAGGCAGGCTTCGTACAGTAAGTAAGGTTGATATTTAACACCAGGATAGTCATGTAGTAGAATAGAATATATTCAAGAAGATGGAAATTATTTTTATAATCTATCTTCTTTTTTTTGTTTAAGAATAATTGCATATGTTATATAATAAGTAATCTAGTACTAGCAATAGAAAGAAGGTCAATAACAAATGCGACGATTTGATGAAGATATGAACATGTTTAGATATATTATTGGATCAAAAGAAATTACTGGGGATAGTGTAGTATACAACATTTCAGTAGAATTTGGTGAGGGGAATATAATAAGTTACAGTGCAATGCCTGGAATTGAAGTTACCTATAATGATTTTGAGATATATAAACCATTAAGTGAAAGCTTTAACTTAAGTGTTGATTCCTTGGAAATAAATTATTGTTTAGAAGGATATTTGGAAAGCGAATTTGCAAATAGGAAAATAGTTTATATGGGTGATGGTGATATTTCTATTTTTGGGTATAAGACAGGAGTTGTTTTAGCTGATTTTACAACTAAACATTATAAAGGTGTAACAGTAATGGTCTATATAGATAAGGCTTCTAAAAGTATAGGAGATATGCTTGGAGTTTCTGATGCTGAAATTAAAAGCTTTATTATGGCTTCTTTTAACGGAGATACTTGCATAGTAAACCATGCCAGTCAAAGTTTAGAGCATATTTTTAAAGAATTTTTTGTACTGCCTGAAAAATTTAAAAATTATTTTTTAAGAATAAAGGTGGTAGAGCTTTTACTTTATATATTAGGAAATTCTGATTATAAAACAAGCAACAAGAAATATTTTCCAAGAACATTTGTAGATAAAATAAAGGATGCTAGAAGAATTATATTATCTGATATAGATTCTCATATTACAATAAAAGAACTTTCGCATAGGGTAGGAATTAATTCAACTGATTTGCAGAAGGGGTTTAAGGCAATTTATCAGTGTCCTATATATGCATACCTTAAAAGTTATAGAATGAAAAAGGCCAAAGAACTGCTTATGAAGGAAGAATTAACCATAGCGCACATAGCAAATTTAGTAGGTTATACAAATAACAGTAAATTTTCAAAAGCTTTTAAAGAAGAGTTTGGATTATCTCCATCTAAATATAGAATTTCTAGTAGATAAAAATCTTTCAAAATTATTTTGAAAGATTTTTTTCGGTGTGCCAGGCATGGCAATTAACTAGGTGGTGAAAGTCCACTGTGGGGGTCTGTAGTTACCAACCACTAGCTGAAGACAAGGTATCCACCGTGAGGTGTGAACTGAAGGAAGTCTTAGGCAAAGTTC
>NZ_BHYK01000053.1 GCF_003865095.1 Clostridium tagluense
GGAGATACTTACATGTCCATTACTATGTGCTATAGAAGTTTCCTTGATTTGAAATAGCCCTAGCTCCATCGACCTTTGAGTTGGCATGTTGTAGTCAGTTCCTTTTCTGCATATCAAATATCCCATTTTTCTTAACTTTTCAAACAACCTATTTGCTCCTACATCAAAGCCATTTTGTTTTAGTATCTTTGCTAGGTCACCAACTAAAATTGAAGTGTGTGAAGCTGTTACTGCATCTGCAAATATTACTTTAGGTTGCTGCAATGTTAGCTGCTTGTCCTTTACGATATTTTCAAACTTTAAATCTTCAATTCTTTTGCTCGCAAATTCCAAGGCTCTTTTCATAATCATTTCAGGACTATTCCATGCTTTTTCTACTTGGATGAAATATTGTCTAGCTTGTTTACCTTTTTCATTTCTTTGAATCATTGCAATTTCTTTTGCCATATCTAATTTAATTACATGATCCACACTTTCTTGTTCTCCTCCAAGGGTAGGACATTTTTGGGACACCCTTATATAATCTTGATTTTCAGAAAATCCATACTCCACCATTCTAGGAAACCATTTTCTATATTCAGTTCCTATCTGTAAAAACTCATGTAGTTGTCTGCCGCTTACTATTACTTCGCCAGTTTCATTTTCACTTACTGGAATTAACTGCTCATTTTTAAAAATCTGTAAATTATTCAATTACTTGTCCTCCTTTTGTATTTTCATTCCCCTGTTTTTTAGATTCAATATAATTATCTAAGAAAAATTCATCTAAATATTTCAAGGCTTTCTCACTTGGCTGTTTAAGCACTCTGAAATGTGCATCTCTTATCCACCCGTCTGTCACTATCCAACCATCTTTAGCTTCTATTAAAGACGGTTCTGGTCTATTCATTTTTTTGCTCTTTCTTATTCTTTTTTAATTTCTGCAATAGCTTGGCAACTTCTTTTTCAAATTCAATTGTTTTAGACATTATCCGTACCTCCCTCCTCAATATTTTTTTCAATTTGTTTCCCATTGATTCCATAAATTTGGGATAGTATTTCTAACTTCAAACTATTGACTTTGACTTCGCCTAATTCAATTCTGTGATATTGTCGGTAAGATATGCCCAAACATTCTGCGACTTTTTTCGCTAGAATTCCTTTTTCTTTTCGTAATTCTTTTAATGCCATTATGCTTTCCTCCTTTCCATATCTGTATTATGTCACAGATTTGTGACGCTGTAAAGTTATCTATATCCCATTATTTTAAATTACCTCGCTCATGCTTGATAATGCTTAACTATACTTATCATGTCACATATATGTGAATTTTGTTTATAATTTTACATTGCAATGTCATGTTTTTGTGACTATAATAAAGAAGAGGAAGAAAGAAAGAAAGGAAGGATTGAAAATGGAATTCAAAGATAGATTAAAAGAATATAGAATCTCATTAGGTATTACACTAAAAAATGAAATGGCAAAAAGATTAGGAATTGCTAGGACGCTATATAGTATGTTGGAAAATGGAACGAGAGAGCCTTCAAAAGATGTTTTAGAGAAACTCTTTATTGATTCCGATAAACCTAGCGAATACTGGACATATGGTATTACAGATATAAAAGAATACTTAAGTATAAGAGAAGAATTTAAATGTTCAAGAGATGCTTTTGAACAATTAAGCGAACTCGGTGAGATTGAAGCTGGCAAGGAATTTTCGGTAGAAGCTAAAGAAATTCTTGCGGCTGCTGCTTTTGCAGACGCAATGCATCTTTTAGAAAAAAAACAAAGCCTTAAATCTATTGATATAAAAGGAGATAAATAGTATGGAAAGGATTGCTATATATGCAAGAAAATCCGTTTACGTAGAAGGTTCTCTATCTATAGAAAACCAAATAAATTTTTGCACAGAATACATGAGAAGAAAACAACCTAACGCTGAATTTGAAATTTTTCAAGATGAGGGATTTTCAGGTAGTAACATAAATAGACCTCAATTTATAAGATTAATGTCCTCTGTACAATTGGGCAAAATTGATTTTGTGGTATGTTATAAAATTGATAGAATTGCAAGAAATATAGTTGACTTTGTAAGCATATTTAATCAATTTCAAAATAACAATGTCCAATTAATATCTATTTCCGAAGGCTTTGACCCATCGACACCCATAGGAAAAATGATAATGATGTTCTTAGCCTCTTTTGCAGAAATGGAAAGAATGAATACGGTACAAAGAGTAAGAGATAATAACCTTGCCTTAGCTAAACGTGGCAAGTGGAGTGGTGGTGGTGCCCCTATAGGATATAAACAAGGAATTAAAACACTAGATATTGAAAATGGTGATGCAATTAGAGAAATATTTGAAATGAAAGCTAGCCGAAAGAATTTAACTGAAATAATGGATTATATAGATATTAAATATGCTAACTTTATAAGTTCTAAAAATGTATTAATGCAATTATTGAGGAAAGCTATTTATGTAAAAAGCTCTGACCTAGCGGGTAATTATTTGATAAAGAATGGTTATAAGATAATAGGTGAAGCTGATGGTATACATGGGTACTTAAGATATAAAGATAAAGAAACTGGTGTTTTTTATATGTGCGTTGCAAGTGATGTTAAAGGAATTGTTGATACTTCTACATGGTTGCAAGTACAAAAGATTGCTGACGAAAATAATAAAAAAGAAAATAGCAAATTCAGTGAAAATTATTGGTTAACAAAAACATTAAGATGTCCTATCTGTGGCAATACTTATATGGGTCAAACTAAAAACTGGTGTAAAAAATACAAACTAAAAGATGGTACTGAAAAGTCATATACTAATACTTATGAATATTATATGTGTAGAGATATGGGAAAAGGTAAGTATAAGACTTGTACTAATAATAAAAGAATAAAAAAAGATGTTTTGGAAACATATGTAGAAGATTATATATTAAATTTACAAAATGAAAAAAGATTTTGCAGTATTTATGATTCACTAGGTAATAAAAATTATGATAGTAATATAAAAATATTAAAAAGAGAAATTACAAAATTAAATAGTCAAATAGAACAATTAACCGAAAAGATAACTTTTGCAAGCATTAAAGTTTCTAAAGTGCTAATGGCTCAACAGGATAAATTATTAATTAAACAAGAACAGCTATCTCAGCAAAAAGAAGAATTAGAATATAAAAATATAGAAATTAAGAATACTAAAACAAATAGAGACGTTGTATATCAGAGTATACGTTCTTTTAATAAAGGGCTTCCAAATAACATTAAAAGAGAATTGGTTATGAACATATTTGAAAGTATTGTGTACGACCCCCAGATTAATGATTTTGCTTCAACTTTTTGCTGATTTGTACAAACAACAATAGGTGAACATCCACCTCTAATATATCCCGTATAGTGTTGAAGTTCACTCAAATCTAACATTTCTATTCTCTTCTCATTAGTTACTTTAGCTACTTTTTTAAAGTCTATCTCTTCTCTAACTGGAATCAAGAAAATATAAATGTTATTTGAAATTCCCTTTGTAACTAAAGTTTTATAAACATATTTCTCTTCTCTACCTATCTTTTTCGATACAGATATCCCATCTATTTTATCATCTTTAACATCATAAGTTATAACCTCATATTCGGCCTTAATCTTATCTAAAATTCGCATAACATTTGTTTTTATCATTGTTTTCTCCTTTGTTGATTAATTATTTACTTTCTCCTTTTTACTTTACTCCATTACTACATTTATTATCATTTTACCATAGGTAGTATAACCTAACAATTAATTACCATAGTATCTAAAAATTAAAGTTAATTCAGCTATTATATATTTATACAATAGAATTTGTCGATAAATTCTATGAATGTTTGTTAAAAAAGTGTTGAACTTTTTGTTGATTAATATATAATAATAAGAGTAATTATCAACTTTTATTAATCGATTACATTTTAGGGGGAAAAAACATGTCAGAAAAAATCAAAAGTACAAAACATTTAACATTGGTATCATTGGTCTTAATGATTTTTACTTCAGTTTATGGCTTCAATAACATTCCAAGATCATTTTATAAAATGGGATATGCGGCTATACCATGGTATATTTTATCAGGAATAACATTCTTCATCCCATTTGCTTTCATGATGGCTGAATTTGGTGCAGCTTTCAAAAACGAAAAGGGTGGAATATACTCTTGGATGGCAAAATCCGTAGGAGCAAAATTTGCTTTTATAGGAACCTTCATGTGGTATTCATCTTATGTAATTTGGATGGTTAACGTTGCATCAACAGTTTGGATTCCAATATCAAATGCAATATTTGGTACAGATACAACAAAGACTTGGGGTCTATTGGGATTAACAGGTCCAAAATTTCTAGGAATACTTGGGATATGTTGGATAATATTTGTTACATTTATATCAACTAAGGGATTAGACAAAATTAAAAAAGTAACTTCACTAGGTGGTAGCGCAGTTGCATTATTAAATATAGTTTTATTTATAGGAGCTATACTAGTATTTATAGGAAATCATGGTCATTTAGCTCAACCAATATCTGGAATTAGTTCATTCATAGATTCACCAAATCCTAAATTTGTTGGGAATGTGCTTCAATCATTTGCATTCGTAGTATTTGCTATATTTGCTTATGGTGGTATAGAAGTTGTTGGAGGATTGGTTGACGAAACAGAAAATGCTGAAAAAAACTTCCCTAAGGGTGTTGTTATTTCAGCGGTTGTTATATCTATTGGCTACTCACTTGGAATATTCCTTGTTGGTATATTCACAAATTGGTCAAGCGTTATGAATGACAAGAGCGTTAACTTAGCTAATGCTGGTTATGTAGTAATGGCTAACCTAGGATATTCTCTTGGTAATGCTTTCGGAGCAAGCCAAGCTACTTCAGTAGCAATGGGACATGGTGTAGCTAGATTCGTTGGACTTTCAATGTTCTTAGCTTTATCAGGTGCTTTCTTTACACTAATGTTCTCACCATTAAAACAATTAATCGAAGGTACACCAGCTAAATTATGGCCTGGAAAAATGGCAGAAATGAAAAATGGAATGCCTCAAAAAGCTATGTGGGTTCAAGCGGCGATAGTTTGTATTATGATTTTCCTTGTTTCTGTTGTTGGTGGAGATTCTATGAAAAAGTTCATCGAAATATTAGTTTCAATGACTAACGTAGCTATGACTCTTCCATACATGTTTATATCCTTTGCTTTCTTACCATTTAAGAAAAACAAAGCTATTGTTAAGCCTTTTGAAATATTCAAAACTGACAGAAGTGCTTTAATATGGACAGTAGTTGTTATGTTCACTGTTGGATTTGCAAATTTCTTTTCAATAATACAACCAGCACTCGAAGGAGATTTACCAACAACAATTTGGAGTGTAGCTGGACCAATATTCTTTACGGCAGTTGCATGGTCAATGTATAACAGCTATGAAAAAAATTATTTCAATAAATCTTTATAATCCAGTTTCAATAAAACAAATCATATTTTCACTTAAAAAGTCTACCCTAATGGGTAGGCTTTTTTCATGTATCAACTCTATGAACTACAATTAAAGTCTAAATCTGCTTCTGAAGTCGGCAATACTATGAACAGATGCGCTTATGATGATTTAGCCATAATTTCTTAATTTATAAAAAAACAGTAACATAAAATATTATTTATCATAATAATATATTGTAGAAAATTTTTATAAGGAGATATGTATGGAAAATTATTCAATGAGGCCTAAAAAATCTAAAGACATGAAGTCAATGAATCAAATGATGGGGATGAATCCTATGACGCACATGATGCCTATGAATCAAATGATGCCAATGGACCCTATGATGCATATGATGCATATGATGCACATGATGCAAATGTGTATGTGTCAAATGATGCAAATGATGCCAATGATGCCAATGAATCAAATGACAGGTATGAATCCCATGATGCACATGATGCCAATGGGTCACATGGGTATGAATCCTATGATGCACATGATGCCTATGGATCAGATGAGTATGAATTCTATGATGGATATGACAGATAGAGACGATATAGGAGAATAGTTTATTACTTAAATTGCAACAAGGTTATATATAGCCCAATGATGTACTTAAACTACATTGGGTTATTTATATATTTAACATAATTTTTGCATCTACCCAATTATAATGATTGAAAAAATATTTAGTATACTATATTATAATTATAATCTAATATAAACATTATAAAGGGGTGAATGCTAATGGATAATAACAATCAGCTTCTGTGTATAAATTTAAGACATAAGCTTCATGAAAATGCTGAAATTTCTGGTAATGAAAATAAAACTATGGAGATATTAATAGATTTCCTGAGAAATAATACTAAGTTCGATATAATTGCTAAAGATGGATATTTCATTGCAAAAAAGATAGCCTGCAAAGATGCCATGAATATTGCATTTAGAGCAGATATGGATGCAATTCCCATGGTAGAAACAACAGATATTGAATATAGATCCAATAATGTAGACGCTGCTCATAAATGTGGACATGATGGACATTGTGCCATACTCGCAGGATTAGCATTAGAAATAGAAAAAAAAACAATAGATCATAGGAATATTTTTTTATTATTTCAGCCTTCTGAAGAAGTTGGTGAAGGTGCTAGAAAAATTGTTCAGGATGGTTTTTTAGTGGAAAATAAAATTGATGAAATATATTCACTTCACAACATACCTGGATATGAGAGAGGAAATATTCTTTATAAAAGAGATGTATTTGCTTGTGCCTCAAAAGGAATTATAATTACTTTAATGGGAAAGCCATCGCATGCAGCTTATCCTGAATATGGTATAAATCCATCCAGTGCTGCTGCCGATATTACTAATTTCTTAAATAATAGTACTAAATCCAATGTTTTCAAAGGAATGGTTCTTTGCACTATCGTAAATATAAATATTGGAGAAAGAGCCTTTGGTACAGCTGCATCCTCAGGTGAAATTTTATTAACATTACGAGGAGAAAATGAAGAGGATTTAATGAAACTTGAAAACCACATATTAGTATTTGTGGAGCAGTGCTGCAGATCGCATGAAATAAACTTTAACATAAGTTATTCTGATGAGTTTCCTGAGACAAGAAATCATGATACATGTATTAATAAAATACTAGAAGTGTGCAATACTAATCATTATAATATTGAAGAACTTCAATCCCCCTTTAGATGGTCTGAAGATTTCGGATATTATTTAAAAAATATAAAGGGCGCAATGTTCGGCCTGGGTGATGGCAAATTACAGCCCCAGCTTCATACTGCTAATTATGATTTCCCGGATAGTATTATTAAGACAGGTGTAGATATTTTTTATAGCATTGCAACCTTAAAATAAAAGCACAAATTATGCAAAAATGAGTATACTACTTTGTAAAAGTTATTTATAAAAATTGTAAATAGTGATAAGATTATAAAAGAAGTTTAAACGAAAAAAAAAGATATTGTCATTTTAAATAATTTGTAAAGTTTACTTCTGTTTGGGAGGAACCAATATTGGATAATTCAACATTAGATAAAGAAGATTATGAAAAAATGGTAAACTTAACTCCACAAATTTTATATATGGCTTACTTTGACGGTAGAATTAAATATGCAAATCCAGCCTTTAATAATGTTTTTGGATATAGTAATGGTGAAGTAAAAGAGTTAAATATATTTTCTATTATACATCCAGATGATAAAAACAACCTAAATAATACATTATTATTAGCTCATAAAGAGCAACAAGATATTGTAAATTTAGAATTTAGATATAAGTGCAAAGATGGCAATTTCAAATGGCTTTCATGGAATATAAAATTTGAGTGGGATAAAGGAATTATCTATGGAGCTGGCCGTGATGTAAGTAATAAAAGGGACCTTGAGCAAACTGTATATGAAAGCAATGAAAAATTAAATGCAATTATTGAAAATATATCTGAGGCATTATTCATCTTTGATAAGGATGGTAACTACACTACATTAAATAAATCAGCCAGGGATATATTCCCTTCTACAGTTGATAACTTTAGTAGCCTAGGCGCAAGTCTTAAAGATAATAAATATTATGATATTTTCGGGGATTTAATTGCCCATGAAGATATGCCAGGTTTTAGAATATTAAGAGGTGAGAAAATATCAGGATATAGAGTAATGAAAACTAATAATACTAGTATTACTTTTTATGATATAAATGGTATTCCTATTTATGATGATAAGGGAAACTTCATTGCCGGAATACAATGTTTGAATAATGTTACAGAAAATGTATTGCATGAAAAAATACTACAAAGCCAATTTGACCTTCTCCACAAGACCATAGATACCCTAGATTTACCCTTTATAAGATTATCCTATCCGGATTTTAGCATCACAGACATTAACCAAAAAGCATTAAATATTATAGAGGGATTAAATCCTAAAATGAACTCTATTGATATTGTTAAAGGACGAAATTATACGGATATTATTACAGAATTTGATAAAACTTATATTTTTCATCATTTTCAAATGATTAAAGATAAGAAAGAAACATCCTATATAAAATATAAGGAGTTAATTGTATTTGGGGAGAAAACATTTGTAAATGTATTATATCAGCCAATACTTGGCCTGGAGGGTGACATCAAACAGGTAATAGCAATTATACTTGATATAACTAAAGAAACTAGAGCTAAACTTCAACTAGAAAAGAACTTGAAAATGCAGGAAGAATTTTTTATAAATATTTCCCATGAGATTAAAACTCCTTTAAATGTTATTTTTAGTACCACTCAATTATTTGACTTATATATGAAAAATAACTCATTAATAGAAAATCAAGATAAGCTTGAGAAATATATTAAGGTCATAACTCAAAACTGCAATAGACAATCAAAATTAGTTAATAATTTAGTAGATTTATCCAAAATTCAATCTGGTTTTTTTAAGTTACATATGTCCAATACAAATATAGTTAGTGTTGTTGAAGAAATTGTTCAATCTGTATCTGAATATGTTGAAAATAAAGGATTAAAGATTATTTTTGATACCGACATTGAGGAGAAAATTATTGCTTGTGACCCTACTAATATTGAAAGGGTTATGTTAAATCTTATTTCCAATGCAATTAAATTTTCTATGCAGGGAGATGAAATATTCGTAAATATACACGATAAAGTCCATAGTGTTGAAATATTTGTAAAAGATACGGGTATAGGGATTGAGAGTGCTTATTTAGATGTTATATTTGAAAGGTTTAGGCAGGTTGATAAGTCATTATTTCGAAATGTTGAAGGAAGCGGTATAGGTTTATGCCTTGTTAAGTCAATTGTTGAACTTCATGGCGGAAGTATTAACCTTGAAAGTGAAATAGGAAAAGGTAGCAAATTTACAATAGAATTACCAAACAGAATAGTATCGGTACCCTCTGATACTATTGAAAATAAAAGTATAAAAAGTGACCTTCAAACAATTAACATTGAGTTTTCTGATATTTATTCATAATATCTTAGCATGTAAATTTCACAAGCTACATGCTACAAAAACAAGCCAATATTAAAATTTATTGATATTGGCTTGTTTTTTATTTAAGTAGAACTAATATCCTTTTCTTCTAGTTAGAACTCTCAGCATCATTTTTTGTAGAATTATCACTTGTGGCTCCGCCAACGCTACCACAGGTTTTTGAGCTATAATCCCCCCAGTAATCATCCTCAGGTATTTTTACACCCATAATCTTAGCTTGCTCAGTTTTATTTTTAGCATTGTCTACTTTTTCATTCATAAAAACACCATCCTTTTATCATTTATTATAGGATAGCATTTGCCATTCGCTATTAATTTATGTAAATTGTATTTTTTCATTATCAAAAAAAACACCGATGTTAATCATCAGTGTTTTTGTAATGTTATATATATTAATTATAACTCTATAACTGTGCCCATATGCATTTTTAAAGCACAATTATAAATATCATATGCAGTTACAACATCCATAACGGCTATACCTACTGTTTTATAAATGGTGATTTCATTATCATTTTTTCTTCCTTCAATCATTCCTAGCAGAACTTCCCCAATTTCTCCGTCTATTCTGCTTTTATCAATAATACCTTTATTTATTGGTATTATAAGATCTCCTGATTCTGAAAGAACTGCATCTTTAGAATCAACAAATACTTTGTTTGCATTCTTTATTGTATATTCATCTATTTCCTGCATAACCGGAGTATATGAACCTACTGCATTTATGTGAGCACCCTTTTTTACAAATTTCCCATCAATAACAGGCATTTTTGAAGTTGTTACAGTTGTTATGATATCTGCATTTTCAATAGCTTCCTGTGTTGTTTTGGCAACACTTATTTCTGTGCCGAATTTAGCAAATTTTTCAGACATTTTTGTACAAAACTCCTGAGCCCTTTCTAAATTCATATCAAATATTTTTACAGAATCTAGATTTCTTACTGTTAACATTGCTTCTAATTGGCACTCAGCTTGTCCACCAGTACCTATAAGAGCGCCTTTTTTAGCATCCTTAACTGCAAGCACATCAGTGGCAGCACCGGAACCTGCTCCTGTTCTTAACTGAGTAAGATATGTTCCATCCATTATGCAACAGACATCACCTGTTTTTCCATCCATTAGTATCATTTTTGCCGGTACTGAAGGCATTCCATTTTCAACATTCTTTGGGAATACAGAAACTATCTTTATTCCTATACTATCTATGTCTTCCACATAAGCGGGCATAAACAGACTTTGACCTGACAATTTTGGAATATCAATATTTGTTCTTAATGGAACCACACTTTTATTCTGTGAAAATAATTTAAAAGCGGTTTTATCCGAATCAATTGCATTTTTCATACTGAAAATATTTTCTATATCATGTTTTGTAAGTAATAACATTTTGTACCTCCTATATTTTTACTTCAACTAACCTTTAAAAATATCTATTAATAGAGGATCAGTTTTATATTTGAAGAGATTTTTCGATAATATCTACATTTTCTCGAAAATATCTCTAATATTACCTGCTGATTTCTTAAGTTCTTCATTATCAGAATTATTGACTGATTTTATAAGTTTAAGACAATAAGCATCATGTTTCACATATTCCTTAGCCATAAAAACCATTGCATAATTTTGTGTCCAAATAACCTCACATATCTTATTATTTTCTATGCAGCCAAATAATACTTCATTTGAATCGGAAACTATAGTAACCCATCTTCCAGGAATATCTTTAAGTTTTTCACTTTCGAACCCATGCTTATATAGAATGTTCAAATCAACATCGTATTTCTGCCCTGCACTGTACAAAATAACCATGGGATCTATTTTTTTTGATTCTAATAATTTTAATCCATCAAAAATTTCATCTATATCTTCCCGCCAAATCTGAATAAAAAGTTCTTTTTTTGTATTTTTTATAATCTCCCTGCACTTATCAAAAATATTATTATACCCTTTTATATGCCAAATAAAATCCATATTTATACTTTTGTCATATTCTAAAAGTTCACTTTCTATCTCTTCAAGTAAGGAATTATAGTTATCTTTCTTTTTTGATATTAGTTCCTTTACAGGAATACAGGTGTAATATTTAGGGTTTTCAGATTTTGAACAAATTGAAAAATTCTTCCGAACCAAGTTTTCAAGTACCGCATATACTTTCGACCGTGCTACCCCAGATATTTTGCTAATTTGATAACCCGTTGAAGGACCATTCTTTAGGAGCTCTACATAAACTTTCGCTTCAGAATCATTTAATTCAAGCGACTTTAAAAGTAAAATTATTTTTTCCATAAACTAGTCTCTCCTTTAAATCATCTCCTGCGGAGCTGTAATTAACGACTTCAGAAGGAGATTTAGACTCCCACTGAAGTTTTCCTTTTGTTGTAGTATGTGACCCCCATTTATAGAAGTGGGAGACTTCCTTCTGAAATGTCGTTAAAATAGTAGTTACCTATGGTGACTATCATATAATATTGATGAAAATATGTCAATAAAAAATGAGTAGCGATGTTCCATAGTAATTTTAGATATTACAAAAATATTATATTGACGCGTCAAAGACCCGATGAATAAATCTTATATTTATCCAGCGGGTCTATAACCTTTCGTAAAATGTATATATGAAATAACCTTAGCGTTACTTGCTAAGCTTTCTAAAAAACTCTCACTGTAGTTACATTTTCAGTTAATATTTTCATCTAAAATATATGCAGCAAAAGTTGTTTCTGTTTTTGGATCATAATATATAGATAACACTATTCCATCATATTTAAAATTACTATATGCAAAAGTGGTACGTTCTTCCACAGCTTTTCCAAATACACTCTGAAAGCTACCTATTTTACTACCAAGTTTTGCACCATTAAAATCTATATCCTTATTATCAATGTATATCTGTTCTACTGGTCCATTCCCATAATTTTTAAACCAAACTCGAATATCTAATTGTGAAAACTCCAATCCCCCATCATCAATAGTAGTTGATTTCTCTCCAAGCTTTGCTACAAGTTCTTTTTTTCTTAAGCCTATCAATTTAATATAGTTTTTAAAACTGATATTTTTTTCAGGGGTTTCTTTAGCACTTTGAACTGTTTGTTTAGAACGTGGATTATTACCTTTAGTCATAGCCTTTGATGTGTATGCCACGGTGAATAATATTAATAATATCACTATGGCTAATTCAGCTATTTTTCTCATAAAATCGCCCCTTCTAATAAGCTTATCTAATAATACTTATTATATGGGATGTTCTCCACCACTTTGTATCAAACCAATGTCAATTTTACTACAAAATGGTTACAAAACTACTTAATTATCATTTTGTTGTTCCATAATAAACAACCATAACATTAGTAACGCTAGACTTACTTAAAATGCTGGCAAAGTAGCCCCTTTGTATAATTCTTGTATAACCTTCTTTGTTTCATCTGTTTGGTATGCCTTAACTAACTTTTTTAATGTTGCATTGTCTTTATCTTTAGTTTTTACAGCAATTATATTAAAGTAATTTTTTACACTTTCCCTTTTAACATCTTCAGTATAAATAGAATCTTTTAGTGGTGAATAGCCTGCATCTACTGCCACACCATTATTTATAGCAGCAATGTCTACATCCTGTATTGATCTTGGAATTTGAGTCGCAACAAGTTCAATTATCTTAAGATTTTTTTTATTTTCTATAATGTCTTTTACTGTAGGAGTTATACCTACTCCCTCCTTTAATTTAATTAATCCCGCTTCTTGAATTAATATAAGTGCCCTTCCACCATTACTTGCATCATTTGGAATAGCAATTCTGGCTCCATCTTTAAGAGTTTTTATATCCACAACTGTTTTGGAATATATTCCCATAGGCGCTAAAACAGTATTCCCTATTGATGTAAGATCTAATTTGTGATCTGCTTTAAATTTATTAAAGTAACCTATTGTTTGAAAGGCATTTGCATCAATTTCACCATCACTTAATGCTTGATTAGGTCTTATATAGTCGCTAAAATTTACTAATTGAAGATCAATATTTTCTTTAGCTAATTTTACTTTTATCTTATCCCAAAGCACATGTTCATCTCCTGTGACACCCAATTTAATTACTTGTTTCTTGGTTGGTGTATTACTTGGCGTAGTAATTACCTCTTTTGAACTTCCACAGCCTACTAAAGCAGTTATTGTAATTAACGCCACTACTGTTAATACTGATATTTTTTTTATTATCATTTTAAATCCCCCTATTTATTTTGGATAGCGTAAACACTATCTTTATTTTAATGATTTAATTTTTTCAGTATAAATTCTCCAATACTTTGTATTGATGTTACCAATACAAGAAGAATTAATATTGTTGCCACCATTATATCTGTTTTAAAATATTGATAACCGTATCTGATGGCGAAATCACCTAAGCCGCCCCCACCAACAGTTCCAGCCACTGCTGAGAATCCAATCAAACTTACAGTAGTAATTGTAAGTGCATATACAATTCCAGGAAGCCCTTCTTTAAGTAAAACTCTATATATTATTTCAAAAGAACTTGATCTCATGGCCTGAGATGCTTCTATAACTCCTTTGTCAATATCCAAAAGTGCTGATTCCATTTGTCTTGCCACAAATGGAATTGAACCAATAACTAGTGGGACTAAAGCCCCTTTCATTCCAATAGTAGTCCCCACCACAAGACGAGTAAAAGGTATTATTGCAGCAAGTAATATTACAAATGGTATTGCTCTGAATATATTTATACTTTTACCCACCACATTGTAAATTGCGCTATTCTCTAAAATATTGTCTGGCCTTGTAACTACTAAAATGATTCCTAAAGGAATTCCTATAAGTGTAGAAATAAATCCGGATATGCTCACCATTCCAATAGTTTCCCATAATGCTTTTATCATATCAGGAAATAATTCCACTACGTTTGGCAGGTAATTTACTAAAAACTGATGCATGCTTTATCACCTCCACATTTATATTGAGCGTTCACGGAAACTCCTTAGTTCCTGTGATTACTCATTTTTAGTATCATTAATTTTTGTTGATTCCCCCACTTTTTTCGCATAAAACACTTGACAAGTTTGTAGAATTTTGCGGTCCTCCTATT
>NZ_BHYK01000054.1 GCF_003865095.1 Clostridium tagluense
CGTGCGTAAGCACGGTGTTAGTAAGACTCCTGGAAGAACACCAGGTTGATAGGTTAGAGGTGTAAGCATGGTAACATGTTCAGCTGACTAATACTAATAAGTCGAGGGCTTGACCTTAATATATATAAAGCGAAAATTTCACTGTGCAATTTTGAGAGAATATTTTTCTGTAAAGAAAAAAATTATCTCTATATAGGGATAATAATGAGAAGATATTTTATATCTAGTATCCGTAGTCAACGACGGTAGATTCTCAATTATTGTTTCTAAAAAACAAATCTGGTGATTATGGCATGAATGTAACACCCCTTCCCATACCGAACAGGTAGGTTAAGCTTCAATGCGCCAATGGTACTGCAGGGGTAACTTTGTGGGAGAGTAGGTTGTCGCCAGGTCATAAGGCTCCTTGGTCAAGCGGTTAAGACACCACCCTTTCACGGTGGTAACAGGGGTTCAATTCCCCTAGGAGTCACCATATATATATTGCAGATGTGGCGGAATGGCAGACGCACTAGACTTAGGATCTAGCGCTTTACGGTGTAAGGGTTCAAGTCCCTTCATCTGCACCATATTTATTAAGCGGGTATAACTCAATGGTAGAGTGTTAGCCTTCCAAGCTAATTACGAGGGTTCGATTCCCTCTACCCGCTCCATTTTATTTTTTAATATGTGTCTTTAGCTCAGTTGGATAGAGCAACGCCCTTCTAAGGCGTGGGCCGGGGGTTCAAATCCCTTAAGACACACCATTATATTGTTGGGATGTCGCCAAGCGGTAAGGCACCACACTTTGACTGTGGCATTCGTAGGTTCAAATCCTGCCCTCCCAGCCAATATGGTTTACTAGCTCAGTTGGTAGAGCACATGACTTTTAATCATGGTGTCCGGGGTTCGATTCCCCGGTAAGCCACCAAAATTTATAAGGCTCCTTGGTCAAGAGGTTAAGACACCACCCTTTCACGGTAGTAACAGGGGTTCAATTCCCCTAGGAGTCACCATAAGAAAAGTCCTTGCATTTGCAAGGGCTTTTTTGATTACATTTTTTTTGTTTTATAAGATAATGATCAATGTATCCACATAAAACACTATCATAACTGTGGATAATGTTGATAACTTTTATAAATTAGTGTATATTTATAAAAATGGAGATGAAATTATGTTTATAAATAAAAGAGTTTTTGTTGCAGAATTTATAATAAGACCAAATAGATTTGAGGCTTACGTAAATTTAAATGGCGAAGAATTAATAGTTCATGTTCCTAATACAGGAAGATGCAAGGAGATATTAATTCCTGGATCCAAGGTTTTATTAAGAGAAGAGCTTAATCCTACTAGAAAAACACTATATGATCTAATTGCAGGATATAAAAATGATAAAATCATTAATATAGATTCACAAATTCCTAATAAAGTTGTTGATGAAGCCTTAAAAAATAATAAAATAGAAAATCTTATTAAATACAATATAATACAAAAGGAAAAAACTTTTGGAAATAGTAGATTTGATTTTAAGCTATCTAATGATATGGGGGAAGATTATTATCTTGAAGTAAAGGGAGTTACATATGAGGTAGATGGTAAAAGTATGTTTCCGGATGCACCTACAGAAAGAGGAAGAAAACATTTATTAGAGCTTATAGAGGCTAAAAAAATGGGTTTTGGAGCTGGAGTACTTTTTCTTATTCAAATGAATAATATAGATGATTTTTCTCCCTATGATGATATGGATGGAGCTTTTGGACAGGCATTAAGGCTAGCGTACAATGAGGGTGTTGACATTTATGCTTATGAATGTGAAGTTGGTGAAAAGTTTATAACTTTAAGTAAGTCAGTTAAGGTTGTTTTATAATTATTTTTATACATCTTATTGATAATTGTTTTAAAATAAGCAATAATTGAACTAGATTTAAAATAAGTGGTTGAAGAATAAAATAGAGGTTAGGGAGGGAAAATTTTGAAATTTATATATTGCCCAATTTGTGGAAAACAATTAATTGAAAAATACAGCTGGGATGAAGGTGGAGTTCCATATTGCCCTGTGGATGACATTATGTATTTTGACACACCAAAACCATGTATAGTAGTTGCAGTTACGAAGGGTAAAGAAATTTTACTTCTTAAACAAAGTTATACTTTCAAGAACTCCAAGGTATTGGTATCAGGATATGTAACCAACGGAGAATCTGTTGAAGATACTGTATACAGGGAAGTTAAAGAGGAAACCGGAATAACTGTTGGCGATATAAAATATTTGGGAAGTGAATATTTAGCTTCTAAAGAAATTATAATGCTAACTTTTAGGGCTGTGTATATTGAGGGGGAAATAAATAAGTCCTCTGAAGTTGATTGGGTTGATTGGGCAAATATAGATGATGCTCTCTGCGAAATGAGTGAAGACGAAATAGGAAAAAGGGTTGTTAGAAAATTGCTAAAGGAAATTAAATATAAGGGAAAAAAAGCTTATAGATGTGATATAGAAACTGATTGTTCAGATATTATAGAAGAAGAGTAAATTCTTATAAAATAATAATACGTGGAGTTAGGTTAATTAATTATTTCAGAAGGAGGACCAAGCAAAAATCATTGCTTGATCCTTTTTCCTAAATTGTAAAATAATAAAAAATAGCTAATTAGAGTTTTTTATGGAATTCTAGTTAAGAGTATTTCAAGATACTCACCATCAACATAAGTTATGTGAGCTTCATCAATCATCATACCTACAAGAGTGAGCTCTGAATAAGAATCATTATCACCTGTAAGGTTCCAATAGTACTCTTCCATTTCATGACACCTTTGCGCATTTAGGGATATTTCTAAAAGTTCAAGGTCTTCCTTGGATATAGTTAGGGTTTGTGCTTTTATAAATATGATTACTTTTTCATTTTCTTTATTTATATCAATATGAATGTTTTCTGAACCATGGTTATAACAATAGCCCATTAATTCATTTACTATTTTTATATTTCTTTGATGTGTATGCTTCAATATTATTTAAGCTCCTTTCTAAATGCAGTAATAATTGGTATAAGGATTATACATACCATTCCTCCTGCAAAACCGTTGTTATATAAATTTAAACCCCCATGAAGATAGGCAAGATTCATCATTAAGCAAATGTGCAAAAAACCTGCAAGGCATCCATTGTAAATAGTGCAGCTATAGTGGAACCATTTGGTTTTATTCCGACATATATAAGAAGTGATATGGAGGCTAAAACTACTAGTGACATATTAATAAAAGTAGCACCAATGCCTGCAAGTTCTATGTAATCTGTTATTAGTATATTAGATTCAAAAAGTATTTTTTTAAAGCCTAGGAGAATTTCCGTTGGTGTGTCCATAACGAATGCCAAAATTATGAAAAATAAACATAAGTAAATAAACATATAATAGGTTGAATGGATTTTTCTGTGCATTAAAGACCTCCTTAATATGTAAACTTAAACTCTATGTAATTATTTTATAGTAATTATAAAATAATTGCTAGTATAAATAAAATAATATAAGTATTATGGGTAGAATTAATTATCCAATGTAAGTATAATTATATTTAAGATATTGATAAAAAATTTAGTCTAATAAAAATGAGAATGAATATTTTATAAATAAAAAAAGGAAGAAGGACAAAAATGGAAAAAAACATTGAAAATAAAAATTCAAACAAAAAAGTACCTCAAATAAAAGGAACTTTGAGAAGTCATATGATAGAGCTACCAAGTGCAATAAGAGATGCCAGTGGTATTGTAATATTTGGGAAAAGATTAAAGTCTTTTGTTTTTACGACAGATGTAGCAGTTATAAGAAATACAAACGCTGATGCAGTTATTGCAGTATATCCATTTACACCTCAGCCTATAATAACAGAGGCCTTACTACTGGCAGCAGATGTACCAGTATTTTGTGGTGTTGGAGGAGGAATTACTACAGGGAAAAGAGTAACAAATTTAGCATTGGATGCTGAATTTAAAGGGGCTATGGGAATAGTAGTTAATAGTCCAATATCTAATGAAGTTGTAACACAAATAAGGGAGACTATAGATATACCAATAATAGTTACCATTGTATCAGAATTTGAAGATATAGAAGCGAGAATAGATGCGGGAGCAACTATACTTAATGTCTCAGGGGCGAAAAGAACAGCTTATATAATTAGAAAAATAAGGGAAAAACATCCTGACTTCCCAATAATCGCAACAGGTGGCCCGAACAATGCAAGTATAATAGAAACAATACAAGCAGGAGCTAACGCGATTACTTATACACCGCCAATAGTAGCAGATATATTAAATGAAATAATGATTAAGTACAGAACAAAGTATGAGACAGAGAATAAAGAAGAATAGTATATTATAAATTAAACAGGTAGGTGATAAAATGGCTGTAGGTGGAGATAATTGTGATAAATGTCCTGAAGCAGAAACAAAAGAATGTGATGGAAAAGCTTCTGACTGCATTTGTAAAAGATGTCCAAGAAATTTAGGACAGTGCCTAACTACAAAATACTGCAGAGAAACGGAATCTATAATTAATATATAATTTTAAATAACATGTACAAGCTACTAAAACATTTTGTGTTTAGTAGCTTTTTTATATTTTAAATACTGAGAATTAAAAATCTAAATAAAAGGAAGACTAACATTAATACATAAAACTATAAATGTTGGAGGATATTATGGTTTCAAGTGAAATAAAAATGAGAGTAGCTCAGAATTGTAATGGATATAGACCAGTATATTATATGAGACTCGTGAATAGCATCACTTATGGGTCTGAAAGTTGTAGTAGTTGTGTTAATTATGTAAGAGAAAAGTGTACAGAGGGATTATTTGATGAAATTAGGGAAACAATAAGTGTAAATTGACTATTTTTAAATTATAAGGAGGAGTAGTATTATGCCAAACATAGAACAGATGTCCCATGTAGCAAATAGTTGTGATGGTTATGACTCAGTAGGTACAGGATTTCAATCTTCAATAGGTACACCATTTAGCAAAAGTTGTGAAAATTGCAATCATTTAAAGAACAATAAATGTGAAGTTAATTTATACGATAAAGTTTTAGCAGGACTCGATCAAGGTTAATGCAGGTAATAAATCACTAGTATTCTAATTGTAATTTTTAAAAGGCGGTTTTTACCACTTAATGTAACGAATATGTTTCGTTATATTAAGTGGTATATATTACATTTTAAAATGCTATTATAGCAGTGAATTGAATTAATATTTTAGAATAGATATACTATATATAGAATATTGCTAAAATTATCATAATATTTATTTCTATCATATTGAGAAAATTATGTTTAAGTGTTAAAATGAAAGTGGTTATTAGACTTCAAGAAAAATTACAAAATGAATAAAAAATAGCAAAATATAAAATTTGGAGGGTAAATTATGCATAAAAGATTATTTATACCAGGACCGGTAGAGGTAGCAGACGATGTACTTCAAAAAATGGCTACTCCTCAAATATCACACAGAGGTAAGGAAGCATCTGCATTACAAAGAAACATAAGTGATAAAATGAGAAAAGTATTTAACACTAAAGAAGAAATACTACTTTCAACTAGTTCAGGAAGTGGACTAATGGAAGGTGCTGTTCGTTCATGTACAGCAAAAAGAGCAGCAGTATTTTCAGTAGGAGCATTTGGAAACAGATGGTTTGAAATGTGTACATCTAACGGAGTACCAGCAGATAAAATTGAATCTGAATGGGGACAACCAACAACTCCAGAAATGCTTGAAGCAGCATTATCAACTGGAAAATATGATTTAATAACTATTACTATGAATGAAACTTCAACAGGACTTATGAATGACATGAAAGCTCTTTCAGATGTATATAAAAAATATCCTGAAGTTGTAGTATGTGTTGATACAGTAAGTAACGCTGCTGGAACAGAAGTAAAAGTAGACGAATGGGCTATAGATATTTGTATTACTTCAACTCAAAAATGTTTAGGATTACCTGCAGGAATGGCTATTTGTTCATTCTCAAAAAAAGCAGTAGAAAGAGCTAAACAAGTTACAAACAGAGGTATATATTTCGATTTATTAGGAATGTATGATTACATACAAAAGAAAGATTATCAATATCCATCTACACCATCACTTGCGCATATGTTTGCACTAGATTATCAACTAGATAAGATACTTGCAGAAGGTTTAGAGAATAGATTCGCTAGACATATTGCTGGTGCAGAGCTTGTTCGTGCATGGGCTAGAAAATACTTTGAAGTATTCCCTGATGAAAACTTTTTGTCAAATACATTAACTAACATCAAAAACACAAGAGAAATTAATGTATCTGACTTAAATAAGAAATTAGGAGAAAAAGGCTTTATGATTTCTAATGGTTATGGAAAATTGAAAGATAAGACTTTTAGAATAGCCCATATGGCTGAAACTACTCCAAAAGAAATAGAAGAGTTATTAGTACTAATTAGCGATATTTTAGGACTTAAATAATGAAAAATTAAGAATGAAAAATTATAATGTGATTTTTCATTCTTAATTTAACTTTAAGTAATCATTGAAAATAGTATACTTTACCGAAGTGAACCATTAAAGTATAACGTTTTCTTTATATAAAAGAGGAGGATTATCATGATTAGAGTATTAGTTACTGATGGTATGGAGAAAAGTGCTATTGAAGAGTTAAGAGCTAAAGGATTCGAAGTTGTTGAACATTTTTATGAACCTGAAGCTTTAGGTGAAGCGTTAAAAGATTTTGACGTAATTGTGGTTAGATCTGCAACAAAGGTTAGACAACCAATAATAGATATTGCTGCAAAAGCAGGAAGATTAAAGCTTGTAATTCGTGGCGGAGTTGGCGTTGACAATATAGATGTAGCATATGCCATAGAAAAAGGTATAAAAGTTTCTAACACTCCAAATGCAAGTAGTGCATCTGTAGCTGAACTTGCCCTTGCTCATATGTTTGCTATATCAAGATTTATTAATATTTCTAATGTATCTATGAGACAAGGCAAATGGGATAAGAAAAAATATGAAGGCGTAGAAATTAGCGGAAAAACTTTAGGTCTTGTTGGATTCGGAAGAATATCAAGAGAACTTGCTAAAAAAGCATCTGCACTTGGTATGACAGTTATATATACAGATATAATAGGGAAAGCTAAAGATTGTGATGAATATGAATTCTGTGAATTAAATGATGTTTTAAAAAGAGCAGATTATCTATCATTACATATACCATTCTTTAAAGAGCAAGGAGCTCTTATAGGAAAGGATCAATTAGCTATGATGAAGGATGGTTCATTCTTAATCAATTGTGCTAGAGGTGGAGTAGTTGACGAAGCTGCATTAGTAGAAGCATTAGATAATGGTAAACTAGCAGGAGCTGGAATAGATGTTTTTGTTGAAGAACCAACTAAAAATGAAGCACTAGTTAACCATCCTAAGGTTTCTGTAACACCACATATTGGTGCTGCAACTAAAGAAGCTCAAACAAGAATAGGTAGTGAAATAAACAGCATTATTTGCGATCTTTTCAAATAAATTAATTAATCACAGGAGGAATAATCATGGCAGTAGTAAGACCTTTTAAAGCGTATAGACCACAATTAGATTTAGTAGAGAAAGTATCAGCTCTTCCTTATGATGTTATGAACAGTGAAGAAGCTAGAGAAATGGTAATAGGGAAACCTTATTCATTTCTACATGTTGATAAACCAGAGGTAGATTTGGAACCAGGCATAGACGTTCACAGTGAACAAGTTTATCTTAAAGCTAGTGAAAATCTTAAAAAAATGATTAATTATAAAGTATATATGCAAGAAGAAAAACCTTGTTTGTATATTTATAGACAAATAATGAATGGAAGACCTCAAACTGGTATAGTTGCGTGTGCTTCAATTGATGATTATATAAATGATATAATTAAAAAACATGAGTTAACAAGAGCAGATAAAGAGCTTGATAGATTTAATCATGTAGATTATACAAATGCTAATACTGGACCAATATTCTTAACATATAGACATAAAGATGAAATAGATGCTTTAGTGAAAAACTGGACAGAAACAAAAACACCAGTATATGATTTTAAATCTGAAGATGGTGTGTCTCAAATTATTTGGGTTATAGATGAGGAAGAGGTTATTAATAAACTATCAGCTCTATTTGCTGGAACAGATTATTTATATATAGCTGATGGTCATCATAGATCAGCTTCAGCTGTTAAAGTTGGACTAAAGAGAAGACAGGAGAACCCATCATACACAGGTGATGAGGAATTCAATTTCTTCTTATCAGTTATATTCCCAGACAATGATTTATATGTAATGGATTATAATAGAGTTGTAGCAGATTTAAACGGAAACTCATCAGAAGAATTTATGAACAAAGCTTCTGAAAAATTTGATATTACTCTATATGAAGGTGAAGGTCAATTTAAACCAGAGGTTCAAAGAACATACGGAATGTTCTTAGAGGGAAAATGGTATAAACTAGCTGCTAAAGAAGGAACCTTTAATATGAAGGATCCAGTAGATAGATTAGACGTATCAATACTTCAAAATAATTTACTAGAACCAATTCTAGGAATTGATGATCCAAGAACAAACTCAAGAATTGATTTCGTAGGTGGAATAAGAGGACTTTCTGAACTTGAAAGAAGAGTTAAGGGCGGAATGAAAGTTGCATTCTCTATGTGTGCTACAACTATGGATGATTTAATGGATATAGCAAATGCAGGAAAGACAATGCCTCCTAAATCAACTTGGTTCGAACCAAAATTACAAAGTGGAATATTTGTCCACGAATTATAATTTAACGAAAGACCACGCATATGCGTGGTCTTTTTGTGTATTTAGGGTATAATACAATTATGAAATTGATTTTTTTATAACTATATTATATATTACAAAGGAGAGAAACATATGCCACAGCATTCATTGTCAAGAACAGAGTTATTAATAGGTATGGATAGTTTAAACAAATTACAAGAGAGTAAGGTAGTGGTGTTTGGAATAGGTGGAGTTGGTAGTTATACAGTTGAGGCACTAGTAAGAGCTGGTGTTGGAAAATTGGTATTAATAGATGACGATACAATATGTTTAACAAATTTAAATAGGCAAATACATGCTACATTTAAAACTATAGGTAAAAGTAAGGTTTTAGTAATGAAGGATAGAATTCTTGAAATAAATCCTAAATGCGAAGTTATCACTCATGAAACTTTTGTAACAGCGGACAATATAGGAGATATTATTACGCCAGATACAGATTATGTTGTAGATGCTATTGATACAGTAACTTCAAAAATAGCTTTAGTGGAATATTGCAAAGAGCAGAGTATCGATATTATATGCTGTTTGGGTACAGGGAATAAATTAGATCCAACTTTATTTAAGGTTGCAGATATTTATGATACGAAAGTATGTCCACTTGCAAAGGTTATGAGACATGAACTTAGAAAGAGAAATGTTGACACTCTTAAGGTGGTTTATTCTGAGGAAATTCCTATAAAGCCAAAGCTGGACGAGGTTATAACATGTAAAGAAGGATGCGTATGCACCGGAGGATCAAAAAAATGTGCTATAAAAAGACAGATTCCCGGTAGTATATCCTTTGTTCCTCCAGTAGCAGGTATGATAATTGGTGGAGAAGTTATTAAGGATTTAATTAAAGTGAAAGATAATATTTAAAACTATGGATAATGATATTAAAATAAAGATAAGAGTGGAAATTAATGCACTCTTATCTTTATTTTATTTGAAATTAACTTTATGGTTATACTTCCCAGTCGTTTAAAAATGAGTATAATGCAGGATAAACATTTAAACTACTCATTAAAGATATATATTCATCCATAGCCTTATCATTTTCAGTGGAAGTTCTTATAGCTCTTATCATTGTGTTTTTAGGTGTTTCCAGTGGAGATATATATTCCACTACAGAAACCTCGTATCCTTTAGCTTCTAACATCAAGCAGCGCATTCCATCTGTTAAAATATCTGCCATTCTTGTTTTAAATACACCCTGCTTTAGTATATTTTTAAATGGTTCATAAGAATATTGGCTTAAAAATTCTTTATGGCAACAGGGAACAGCAACTATTACATCGGAGTTTACTCTTATCCCTAGGGCTAATGCCATATCTGTAGCAGTATCACAAGCATGCAAGGACAATACTACATGTATATTTTTAGAAGGTTCATAATCTTTAATATCTATAGCTTGGAATTCCATATTTCTATAATTTAAATTTTTGGCCATAATCCTGCAAGATTCTATTACAGATTCAGAGTAATCTAACCCAATGAAATGGCATTTTTTTCTTTTAACTTCTGTTAAATAATAGTTAAGTACAAAGGATAAATAAGATTTTCCACAACCACAATCTAAGATATTTACTATTTCATTTTTAGGAAGTTTATCTAAAATTCCTTCTAATAGTTCTACATAGCGATCGATTTGATTATATTTTCTTATTTTATCATTTTTAATTTTACCATCTTTACTCATTATTCCTATTTCTTTTAGTAAATTATCTGCGCTACCAATCTTTATATAGTAATCTCTATTTAAAAGGGTGGAAGTAGTTCCACGAGTACTGGCAGACGCTGATTTAGAAGAAACATTATTTGAGTCCTCCGCATCTATAGGATCTACATCTAAGTTCTTCATAGTTACATTTTTATTATCAGCAGATATTAGAATCACAGAGCCCCTTTCACTATAAATTAATGATAAACTATCATAGCTTTCAGCTTCTTTAATTATGTTAGAAAATAACTGAGATATATTTAAAGTTTCTGTTTTGCCATTAAAATTATACTTAATATCTCCATTGTTATAGAGGCCTGTTCCTTTAAATTCCTTTAGTCCAGATATGTAGGTGGTATTAACTTGCTTGAATATTGAGGAGTTTTCAGAGAATCTATTTTCAAGACCCATTAAAAAAAGTTTTAATTTATTAATATTTTGCTTATTTATTGTGCTCAACCCTTTCGTTTATAATTATGTGAAGTCTATATTACAAGTATAGCAAAAATTTAAAGGCTATTAAATAAAAATATGATATTATAGTTTTAACGACATTTCAGAAGGAAGTCTCCTACTTCTATAAGTGGGAGTCCTGTACTATAACAAAAATAAAACTTCAGTGGGAGTTTAAATCTCCTTCTGGAGTCGTTAATTGCAGCTCCGCAGGAGATGATTTAACCATAAAATAGAGTTAAAAACACAAAATTAACAAAATGGGATATTGATTGTTTACTATATTTAACCATAATAATTTATGCTATAATAAATTTGATTAATGAAAATAAAAATGAAGTTGCAATAGAGAATTAAGAGAGATGATTCCTCAGACTACTAAAACTAGGAGGACACCCTAGAGGACTATAAGGAGGAAATTAATTGAAAAACAAAAATAATGCTATAGTTATAATTTTTCTATTTATCGCTATGGCGCTAAATGCAATGGCTGAAAATACTAAAGGAATATTTATACCATCTTTTAAATTGGACTTTAATATAGATAATACTGGTATCGGAATAATGATTTTTATTGGTTCCTTAGCATACATATCGTTTTCTTATATTGGCGGTATACTTTGTGAAAAGATAGGACAAAAGAGGGTTATTATATTAGGGCTCAGCTGTATGGTCTTATCACTGGCATTAATGTCGGTAGTCCACAGTTATACATTTTTTTTAATAGATATGTTCATTATGAATATAGGACTTGCACTTACAAGTATATCTATAAATACATTAGTGCCAGTATTACTTCTAAGTTATCAAGCAATTCTTATGAATGTAATTCATTTTTGCTATGGCGTAGGTGGGGCTACAGGGCAAGCGCTAGGTGGAATATTAATGACCAAGGGATTTACTTGGAGGAATATATATCTAGGAATATCATTGCTATTTGTAATACTACTCATAGCATTCACTTTTATAAAAATGCCTCATACTCATAAATATAGTGAAAGCAATAAAATAAACAAATTGGAGCTGTTAAGAAATAAAGTAATTTATTTCTACGTATTTGCATTAGGATTTTATGTATTTTCGGAGGTAGCTACAGTAAGCTGGCTTGTGAATTATATAAAAGATAATTATAAATATAATAGCAGTAAGAGTGCTTTTTATAGTGTTATGTTTTTAGTTATATTTAGTATAGGGCGATTAGTTGGGGGATTTGTAGTTGAAAAGCTAGGATATTTAAAAACAACAATGGGTTCTCTAATAATTGCAGTATGCTTATTCACCTTAGGACTAGTTGTTGGAGAAAAAGGGCTTATAATAATATCTGTTTCAGGTTTGTTTTTTGCAATAACCTTTCCAACACTTGTGCTTACCATAAGCAAGGTATTTAAACAGAATACTGCTTATATAACAGGAGTGATAGTTACATTAACTTCTTCAATTAATATGTTGCTTAACTTAGTAATAGGTAAACTAAATGATAGGGTTGGTACTTATTTTGCCTTTTATATGATACCGATAAGTTTAATAATATCAATTATTTTTATATACCTTATTTATATAAATACAAAAAGTAAATTTACTCTAGATAGTGGGGTTAAAAATGAACAAGGGTAAGTATGTAAGTTTAGAAGCTCTAAAGGGAAATGGGAGAGAGTACGTAATAAAAGACAATGCTTATATTATATTAGGAAGAATATTTATAATAGAATTAGATAAACAAAACAAATTTTGTCAATTTAGATTGAAGTTTCATAGAAACAATAATGAAAGTTATGAGTATTTAAAAGATACATTAAATCTTATGTTGAAGATCTTGTTCAAAAACATGGGAATAAACAAAGTAAATGTCATAGCTCATGAAACCATAAATATAAGTGCTTTTACTGATTTAGGCTTTGAGCTAGAGGGTATTATAACAGACAGTGTAGTAAATAAATCTGAATACCAATCAGAGCTTATGTTTGGTATAAGTAGTTTTGCTTTTAATAGAAGTTTAATAGAAAAAGGTTTAGAGATTAAACGTATAAATATTAAAATTCGGGCATTAACTCCTGGAGATGCGGAAGATGTGTTAGATTATTACTTAAGAAACAGAGAATTTCTAAGGCGATTTGAACCTTCTAGGGATGAGGGTTTTTATACAATAGATAGTCAGAAGCGTACTTTAACAGAGAGTTACAAACAATTTTTAAGAGGTACTGGTGTTAATTTAGGTATATATAGTAGTAATAAACTTATTGGAAAAATAAGAATATCTAATATAGTTATGGGTGTTTTTAAAAATGCTTTTATAGGTTATTCTTTGGATGAAAACGAGCAAGGCAAAGGATATATGAAGGAGGCAGTTAAACTTGTAGTAGAATATGCTTTTGAGGAATTAGAGCTACATAGAATAGAAGCAACTACTTTAATAGATAATGAAAAATCACAAAGAGTTTTAATAAACTCTGGTTTTAAAGAACTTGGTATAAGTGAGAAGTACTTATACATAAATGGTGAATGGAGAGATCACATGGTTTTTTATAAGGTTAAAGATAGTTAATTAGTTTATAAAATAGAAATTTTATTTGGGATTAAAACAGATGCAATAGTAGGTATTTTTATAAATTCAGGTGTTTGGGATGAGTTTATAAGAATATCTGTGTATACTAGTCCTAGTGTATCTATATAAGAAAAACGTCGAATAAGTAAGTACGTAAGATTATTGTGGACTTATATTGAGATAAAAACTATATAACTTAAAATAGATATAATTAATTATGATAGAATAATAAATGTTGTTGCAGTTTAGCAGTGACAAAGCAATCATTGTAGCGTAACAGAAAATTTAATTTAAATATTAAAAAACTGTTGACAGATGATTAAACAACTGATAGAATAGTAGAAGTCGTCACATGATGACGAAGCAAGTTGGTCTTTGAAAATTAAACAGAGAAATAGGTAAAATAGCGAAATAACATTTCGCTTGACCAGTTAATTACTTTAGATAAAAAAGTAATTTTAGTCGTAAGACTAAAAAGTATGTAATGAGCTTGCGTAACAACTTAACAGTTGTCGCAGATTATTCATTTCAAATAAAAAGTGTAAACTTTTAAATTGAGAGTTTGATCCTGGCTCAGGACGAACGCTGGCGGCGTGCCTAACACATGCAAGTCGAGCGATGAAACCCTTCGGGGTGGATTAGCGGCGGACGGGTGAGTAACACGTGGGTAACCTGCCTCAAAGAGGGGAATAGCCTCCCGAAAGGGAGATTAATACCGCATAATATGTTTTGATCGCATGATTGAAACATCAAAGGATTTTTCTTCGGAAAATTCCACTTTGAGATGGACCCGCGGCGCATTAGCTAGTTGGTGAGGTAACGGCCCACCAAGGCAACGATGCGTAGCCGACCTGAGAGGGTGATCGGCCACATTGGAACTGAGACACGGTCCAGACTC
>NZ_BHYK01000055.1 GCF_003865095.1 Clostridium tagluense
TGCATCGTGTAGGCTTGTTTGCTATGCCTATTTTTATTCCTAACTGCTCTCTGAACATAAAATTTATAGCCTTATAATGACTCTATACAAAATCAAGTTTTACATGTTACTTTCCGTGACTACTCTATATATTAAGAAGCACTGATGAGACTCGTAAAGATTACCGTTTACTATTTCCTAACTTTAAAAAGGTTATAGAGACTTAAACAGAGGAAGAAATTCTAATACTTACACTGATGTAGTAAAAAGTTATAACAGTTTATCTGAAACTTTAAGTTATTGACATTCTGAGTACCCACTAAATAAAATAGCTGATGACTGTAGCTTATATGATGATATAGTATACGTTGGATACATGGCAAAACATACAGAACTTAGGTTATTGGTCTTAAACCTTAACTACTTTAGAGGTGCAGTAAAATCAATCGCAGACGCGCTATTCCCTAGGAATACTTTTGGTTTCAATTGTAATGTAAGTTAATTAGTGGTAATATATTTGTATAAAGGAGAGATATAAATGAGAGAAAGAGAGTTTCATGCTACCCTTGTCGAATTTGTTGAATATGATGAGGATACTCAAGATTTAAAGAAAGATGACCTATTAGCGCTTTTGAAAGAATGCGAAATAACATTTAATCCTACAGGAATATATGGAAATGGAACTGGTTATCGTAAAGAATATGTACAGTTAAGAATAACAACACCGCTTAAAAGTAAATTGAAAACATATACAAAATATCTATCCGATGTTTGTAGAGAAATATATACTTCTGATGGTTATTTTGAATATTGGGGAATTGAAATCTTAGTTTTACCCAAAAAATTTATTGTTAGAGATGAAGAAATTGTAAAAAGTGAAATAACCTCAATAGAACAGAAAGATATAATATATGATAATTTTAAGTTGAAAGTTCTAAAAAGCGATTTTGATGATATAGAGAAAGCATATATAATAGAAACTTGTAAATGTGCTGTTAGTGGAAATATGTTATCAGCTTCAACGACGATAGGTTGCGCAGCTGAAAGATTATTACTTTTATTATCAGAGTCTTATTTGCAATATTTGAGGTATAATAATGAATCCGCATTAACAATCAGTAATTTTGAGAAAAACATTGTTAACGCTCCTAAAGCCCATAAAAGACTCGAAGGACTTTATAAGACTATAGAGAAAGATAAAAAGCTGTTTGAGAATTTACAGTTTGAGAATCATATGTTACATTTTTCATTCCTTGATGTAATAAGACAGGTTAGAAATGAAGCTGGACATCCAACAGGTGTTACAATAGAAAAAAGCAAGCTACAAAGCATTGTTACTAATTACGACCTTCTATATGATAAAATTCACGAAGTGATAATAAAACTTCCACATGAATTGGCTCCCATTAGTAAAAAAGATGTACAAGCTGATAGTAAATGATTAGTTAACTCCAGATTATAATGAAAAAAATATATAGTCAATATAGGATTACTAGGTTTAATTGCTAGTAGTCCTTTTTTTATGCAGAAAAATAAATACATTAAGAATTATTAATACCATTAAGTCTACAGCAAGGATATTTGATGGTGCTTTAAACTGAGTACTATGTTGATGAAGCTAAAGATGACTTTGTAGTTGGGGTAATTTATGACCATATGTCGCTGTTTCATTTTACGAATATGCCTAGAAAAAAATTATCTCAATTAGGAAAGTTAGTCTATGCACTGAAACACTTACAGAAATACAAGGATGAGCCACTTCCAGAAACCCAGTACAAAGATGGTGTATGGGATAACGAGTCAAAGAATAAATTTGCTGATAATTTAATTGAGGGACTACTACAAGAAAGTACATATAAACGTACAGAGGGATTGCTAGTCAGTAGTCCCTTTTGCGTTATCTACCTTTTGCTACTACTTCTGCTCTTATAACTGTTAACAGTCTAACTGTCTAGAAGTTCTCGGCTTCTACTCTTTACTCTAGATTGTATAACCGTATAAGATTGGTTTGGTTTTAAAAGGGGTAGACAGGTTATCGCAACGGAGTGGAGATAGCATAGATACGTGCTGATTTTACGCTCACAGCGTAAACGGGATTCCCGTAAGGGAAACCGAAACAGTATAGCAGTTTAACTTTCTGCTATTGACATTAGTTTATAACTGTAAGGACTCTGAATAACATTATACCAAGAAGGTAAAACGCCATCTAGCCCAGTGGTACCAACAATAGTGTGTCCTCAGAATGATGAATATATGGCTGTTTTGTCCTCAGAATGATGACATGAGAATAATTACACATACAAAATAAATGTTAAATAGTTGTAAGAAGGGAGTTGTATTACCTCTGTGTAGGTGGATTAGAAAGTAGAAAGAGGTATTCAAACTCTTTACTAAAATACATGGAGGTTTTTTATTATAAAAGAAGTAATAAGCAATGAAGATTTAAGGGGCAAACTGAACTACATGAATGGTACTTGCTTTAACATAAAAGCCATAGGTATACTTGCTAACGTATCTCAACAGCATATGAGTGGTTTTATGTTAGGTAAAAGAAACATGAGTGAAAAGGCAAGAGCAAGAATTGAAAGTGCTATAGCTGACGTAGTTAAAGGGTTGGTGGGTTAATATGATAACAATACCAATGGAGTATGATGATGAAACAGGCGAGGTTATAAGAGAAGCTAGCACAGTATTCGAATTACAGGATATACGTAGAAATAAGAAATATGCGAACATGAAGAAAGAAAGTAATGTATTCCATTCTTTTGTTAGCGAAAATTATGGTAGCTTTTTCTTCTTGTTCTACAAAGACTTATCTAAACTGGTAGATAAGCAGTACAGCATAAGATTCTTATACATTTGTACATTTAGTAACTACGCTGGCAATTTAATATATGGAAATGCGAAAGGTGATGGTCGTTATATGGTAGCAAAGGATTTACATGAAGTGTTAGGACTTGGTAAAAATGAAACTAATAAAACTAAAAACATCTTAATATCGGCTGGCTTAATTTCTGAGAATGAGAAAGGACACCTATTATTAAACACTGAGTATTCAGCTAAAGGCAAGCTAAACAAAACACAAAAGAAAGCTACTAAAGTTAGAATCTTCGAAGACGCAATAAGGACTTTATATGAAAAGGCTACACCTAGGGAACATAAGCAGTTAGGTCTTTTAATAGTAATGCTTCCCCTTATAAGCTTAAAATATAACGTAGTATGTGAGAATCCTACTTGTGAACTAGAGAGCGAGATTGTACCGATAAGCCTCAAGAAACTAGCTGAAATGTTAGGTTATGAAGTAGATAAAAACTCAGCAAGCAAACTTAAAAGAGTTCTATTCAATATTAAAGTAGCTGGCGAGTATGTAATTATGGTTAGTGCTACAGGCAATGGTACTTTCGTAACTGTTAACCCTAGAATATTCTATAAAGGTACATTATTAGAAAATGTTGAATACCTAACTAAAATGTTTAAATTAGCAGTTAAAACTAAATAGACAAAAGAAAGATAGGGACTGAAAAGGCTTTTAGACTGGTTAAAAACATAATAAAGAAAGGTAGTACTTTAATAGCTGGTGCTACCCTCATATTAATATTATTTGTTGTAAAATAATGCAAAATTCATTTATATAAAACTATATTGAGTAGATTAATTGCTTGTCTATTTATACCCCACCAACTACTTTAATATTGTTAATTATTACATCATAAATTAAATATACTGTGATTATAGAATAGTACCGGTATGCTCATAATTCATTGAATTATCAGCGTTTATTTTTATAATTTCATTATACGTGATTGATATATTTTGTTCTTTTAATTTTGTTGCTACATCCTTTAAATAGTTTTCTT
The DNA here is from genome assembly GCF_003865095.1 of Clostridium tagluense. Taxonomy (GTDB): domain Bacteria; phylum Bacillota; class Clostridia; order Clostridiales; family Clostridiaceae; genus Clostridium_AD; species Clostridium_AD tagluense. Next base: position 3,837 of record NZ_BHYK01000055.1, read on the forward strand.
TGAAACATTTATCTATAATTGAATATATCTCTACTCCAGCTTGTGTCAATGCATAGCATGATACCTTAATTTCCTTCACTTGCTCATTATTTCTTTTTAAAAATAATAGTTTACTTCCGAATTTAATGATGTTTCTTTCAGTGTTTTGGGTGACAGGTATAGTAATGGTTAAATAATCTGTAGTAACTAATCCAGCCCCATCTAGAGTTAAAATATCTGCATAAAATATGTTCTCACTTTTTAAAATTTCTTTATCAGTATGTACAAAAAAAGTGCTACCATATTGGAATACACAATTCGCTATCCTACTGAATAACTCAGCTTCTTCCTTACTTAAATTACGTAATCTGTCTAATGTTCTAAGAGAATAACTTCCAGGTTGTTTAACTTCACCTGACAAAACCTTACCCCACAATAATTGTAAATCCTCATTACTGACTTCACCTGCAATACTAAAAAGTCTAGTAGCCCAATCTGTGTCTACTGGCTCACTAGAAACAGTTTCTTCTGTTCCAAGTTCCTCGTAAGCATGTGAGATTACTGATTCAATATTTTGCTGTTTTTGAAGTTCTTGAAGCTGTAGTCGAGTCTGCGTTCTTATAGCCAATTCCTGTCCAGAAGTGGTATCAATTTCTATATCACCCTTTGAATATAAGATTGGAACATCAGTATTTTCTCTACTTACAGCCGATATCAATTTAATTTCCTCTGCATGTGCTTTTGCCATCCTAACTACATGAGTCGGTTCGTATATTTTACCTATGGCACACTCACAAAGCTCCATAAGCTTTAAAATAGGTTCTTTAGCTGCTGTTGCAAATTTTCCAATACCTAATAAATCAATTTCTCCCATTTTACTTCTCCCCCTAAACAAAATGTACATCGTAGTGTTCAATTTCAAATTAAATCATATGCAAATTATACCATATTTTTTATATTGCAACATCACTATTCTGTCGAATATAGTAAATATTTTCATTTTTTTTATAGGGGTATACATAATCAAGTGGCTACAGTTATTAGACTTAATATACCTGATCATTAACTGTCCTATAATCCAAGAAACATTCCCTGTATGTCTCATTAACAAATTTTCATTTTTGTATTTATCTATTACTTTAACGTGATAAAGTGCACTAACCCAAGTGATTTGCTCAGGTATCTTAATGTTACGTGCTGGGTACATCCATGCCCCTCTGCTGTATATGCACCAGCAATAATTACAATCATACTTTGTTATATCTGTCAATGTAAATTACTGTAACCTTTACGTTGACTTTACTTTACTGATTATTTCCTACTCCTACTTTTCTGCTTTTGTCAATGGTTATATTTGTAATCACATTTAGTGTAATATACTGTAAATAAACACAGTAAAACCATTCAATATAATAAAAATTATATTGAATGTTCAACAATCTGACACTCATTATAGCTAGCATTTACCATATTAATACAGTAGAACTCTTGCTCAAATCCACTATAAATAACTGTTTAAGTTACGAAATCACATTCTATTGTCCTCATAATTGTAAAATATTGAGGACACTTTGTGAATATTGGTACTGCTTCCATATACTGTACTCACTAATCAGTTATCAAAAGTAAAAGTTTACCCCTAAAATTGTTGAATTTTTGTGCTGTTATATTATTACAATTTAATTGTGTTTATTTATTATTGAATTCAGTTTAATCTTCATCTTAAGCAAATGTTATATTCTGTTTATTTAAACTAATTTCATTATTGTAATACTCTACCAACTGTGGAAGACTATAGGAATAACCCCTATCCAGTGCTAAGACCATATACAAGCTGTTTTTAATCTCAGTATAAAATGTAATGATATTAGGCTTATAGTAGGTACAGACCCCTACATTGTCTTTATAACTACCCCCTTAGGTGTAAATCCTATAAAGAAATTTCTGCTACACTTTTAACTTCAACTGTAAAGCTACAGTAATGACATTATATTGCTCTTCATTTCAATATAGTTATATAAATCCAGTTTAGAGGTCACCTAAGGTTCATCGTTAATACAACAAAATGTTGAAAAGTAATTGTTAACAAAAAATTTATAATTATAGATTTCTTCTAATATATATGCCATTTTTTTAACTCTGCGTACAATTTTTTAACTCTCCGTGCAATTTTGTTTTCTCTCAGTAAACTTTTCTACTCTCCGTATACTTATTCGCCAATTCGGCTACTTAAAGTCAATCAATACGCCATTCTTTTGAAATTCTAATACTTGCTTATTTATATAAATGGAAGTAAGATAAGAACGGAAAAAGAAAAAAAGCAGTGATTATACTGCTTCCTTCTCAATCACCACAACTGGAGGTGATTTAATGAAAAATTTAGACTTCCTAAACCTGTTAGCTTTGATTTTAGGTGCAATGTCTTCCGCAATGGCGGTATTACTTTACTTATTTGCACATAAATAATGAGTTATAAGTTATACATTAAATACACTTTAGTGTTGGTATCACTTTAGTGTATCTTTTGTTTTTCAAAGAAATTTAAGTTATTATTTAATTGTTAAAATACTATTTGCACTAATTATATATGCCTAATAGCACATTTTGATGTTCGATAAAGTATGATTTAATCGTTCAGTATATACCACTTTTATAATATCACTTAATATTATATTCGTAAATATAAAATCGTTATATCTTTTCAATATTATCCGCCTTACAGTATAGTTTTACCATCTATCTTGCTTTGTATTCTTATGTACTTTTCTTGCAATTATGTTTCAAATTAAAAAGCAATGATGTGCTCTTCCTTCAAAACAACATCTTCAAAAGCTCGAATATCCCTCATAGGTTATTTTCCCTTCCTAACTTATCTTTTGTTCTTCACCATTTTTATATTTAATGGTAGTCTTACCTTCTTCATTAACTGTGATAATGTCCACAATCTCATGTATAAAATATATATTCTTTTCAAATGTTATTCCCTGCTCTCTACAGAACCTTTCTACATAATACAATAGTAAGTCCTCTTTAACTTTCCTCCTTGTACAGCTCCCATAGTTACTGTACTTTGAGCAAATGTAAGACGGGACTTTTCTTTCAAGCTTACCTCTATAATTCCCACCGCAATAGCACTTTATTAATTTTGTAAATAAGTAATTATAATTCATTATTTCACCTTCTATTATTTTATTGATATTTAGGGCGACATCTGATATAATCTTTTTAGGTCTACAAAGGATTACATATAATATATCATATAAAAAGATAGCAATCAACTACATAACATAGAAAGGTGGGAAACCTGAATGCCTACAATTCCTAATGAGCAACTAAAAAATATTATAAAAGATGTGGCAATTTATTTGCGTAAATCCAGAGGTGTAGAGGAAGATTTGCAGAAGCATAGAACTGCTCTTGAAGAACTCTGCAAAGTAAAAGGTTGGAGATATACAGAATACAGCGAGATAGGAACTTCTGATAGTATAGACCTCAGACCAAAAATGCTACAACTCTTAAAAGACGTAGAAAATGAAATGTATGACGCAGTAGTTATAATTGACATTGACAGATTAAGTCGTGGGGATGGAGAAGAACAGGCTCGCATAAAAAATATTCTTAGGCGATCAGGAACGTTAATTGTAACACCTAATAAAATATATGACCTTGAAGATGACAGCGATGATATGTATTCAGACTTTGAAGGATTTATTGCAAGAGCTGAATATAAACAGATTAAAAAACGTCTTAAAAGAGGTAAGAAACAAGGTGCAAGACGTGGTGATTGGACAAATGGTACTCCACCTTTTCCTTACGTTTATCAAGAGTGGTACGATGAAAAAACCAGAGAATTATTTAAAAATGAAAAAGGACTAGTAATTAATAAGGACAATTATGATACTTACAGATTTCTACTTGAAAAAGTAATCGTGGGTAGATTAACGCCTAATGAACTTGCATGGGAATTGAATAGAAAAGCTATTCTTTCTCCCAGAGGTGGTAGATGGCATGGTGCTACAATCCAGAGAATACTGGTTGATGAAACTCACTTGGGTAAAATAATCTCTAATAAGTCTGCTGGTGATGGGCACGCTATTAAAAGAAGTAAGGACAGCAAGGACTTGGTTTACTTTCACAAAGACGAATGGATAGTAGTTGAGAATTGCCATGAAGCTGTAAAGACACAGGAGGAACATGATAAAGTGATACTGTTTTTCGGAAGGGAAACAAAGACACCTAGAAGAAAAGGCACAAACATTTACCCATTATCAGGATTAATGAAGTGTTCAAGATGTGGACATACTTTGGTAATTAACTATAGGGCAGACAGGACGTCAAAGGAATACGTTAAGCCATGCTGGTATCAAGACGCTATAGGAACTAAATGTGGCAACAGTGGTTCAGATTCCAGTATTGTACATGAACAAATAATGATACAACTGGATATGTACAGAGAAGCACTTGAAAAAGCTTTGAATGATGATGGTGGCGAAAATGATAGTGTGCTAAGAGATATAAAAATGATATTAACTGAGATAGCTAAATTAGAGAAGAAAATAATTAGAATTGATGAATTAGTTGAGGATGAATATTATACTCTGCCAGAAGCTAAAAAGAGAAAAGCAGACCTGAAAACTTTGCTTGATGAAGCAGAAACAAAACTCAATCTCTATCAGCTAAAACTAAATGACAACGCAAAAATGACCAACACTGAAAGGATATCAATTATAGATAAATTTAAAGAAGCTATTACACAAGAGAATCTTACCCCTAAGGAAATCAACAAATTATATAAATCAATAATATCTCATATCGTGTGGGATAGAAAAAAAGATGATTATCTGGTAGAAGTAAATTTTCTGTAGGGACTTAAAGCGTTCCTACTGTTGGATTCTTACACTAATACCTCGGTTCATGTAGGTTACATGACACCAATGACAAGTAGAATAGCCGATTGAAAGGAATATTGGTTTATTTTCTGCTTTTGCTTTAACAAAGGCTTCTTCACACCATGGATTCCAATTTACTGGGTTATATGCATGTTGCAGAAGGTATGGAGATTTTTCATTTATTAATTTATTAGGTTTTTTATTTTCTTTAATAGTATCGGATTTAGTCATAGCTACAACAACTCCTATAAAATATGCATTAGCAGTATTATACCCAAGGTTACTACTTTAAGTCCCAAAAAATATTAATATACAATTAATATTTTAAAACCCACATCATAATTGATATGGGTTTACTTATGAACAACTATTCTATATTTTTCAAATTCACATTCAGCAAAGGCTTTTGCTATCTTCAAATAGCAGTTACCGAGAATTTCTCGGCAACTGAATTTCTCTCTAACTCACCGACATAAAAGAATATTTTTTAAATGTAATTAATTCTAATTAAGTGGTGATCATTGATATCTACCCTCAACATAAGAGACCTACAGCAGCACCAAGTGTTTCTTTATAATTTGAAGTTTTTCATATAAACCCCCCTTCTTATAATTTAAAAACCATTTAAAAGCACAAAAAAACACCGAAAATTAATTCAGTGCATTTATAAGAATTTCTACTGAAGTTTTCTTATTTGTAAATCTGTCCTCTGTTTCCAACTGCAATTATAATAATTATAAGTTCTTTATCATTTTTCTCGAATAAAACTCTATAATCTCCAACTCGTAATCTATATATTTCATCCATGCCTTTTAATATTTTTATATCACCTTCAGGTAGTTCTAGAATTGATTTGATAATTCTTTTCTGAGTATCCTTATCTTGCTTTTTTATAAACTTTTCTGCTTTCTTCGTAAGTTTAATATTATAGTTACTCTCCATCTAAATTTAACTCCTTAATGAGTTCTTCTAAAGGAATAAATTTTTCTTCTGATTTTTTATACTGTTGACACAATTGATTTTCATCTTTGGTTGGTTCATCTTCATCTATATCTAACCATTTATTTTTCAACTTTTTATTTTTCTTATCTCTTAAATATTCATAAAAATCCAATACTTCTCCTAAAACTATTATATCTTCTTCTTTATTTAATTTCTCTATTATTTCTTTAGATAATGGACTCATTTAATCACTCCCTCTAGAATCTTTTTGTATATATTAATACCAATTTTATAACAAGCTTCACTATCAAATTCTCAGATGTCTAGATTATTATCGGAACTACTTTCTGATTTTCCATTTTCTAGTAATTAGCAACTAATGTTTTCGCTTTGTTCTTATTTGCATCTTAAATTGTTTTTTCTGCTTTATATATTTATTTATAGTATACCACATCACAAAAAAAAATCTCCACAATATACGGAGATTTTTCTTGCTTTTTATATTTAAAAAGCAAAGAAATTAATGCGTTATATCTTTTATGAACATGACACCAATTTTTCATTACTTGTTTATTATTTCAATGCACACTAATAAAAGCATCACATACCTGAGTATTACCAGCGAATTCACAATACTTGCACTGCTTACTATACAATTCAATATTAAAATCTAAACTAAAATCATAATTATCCAATCTGCGTGTTAGCTGCATAATTTTTTCTTCATTAATTCTATGCTTACTCTCAGAATAATTAATAGTAATGATATCCTCTTTAAACTGTGGTTGCCAAAATTTCATACTTATATTTTCAGAACATATATCCCTATCAAATATTTCTAAAGACCTTTCCCCTAATATATACATATAAACAATAGCTTGCATTCTCTTACTTACTTCCTTATAATCAAGTTTCCTATTTTCTGTCTTCCAATCCCATATTTCTATTTTATTATTTGGCTTAATAATTATTAAATCATACTTTGCTTGAATCCTAATATTATCTTTTCTCATTTTAATTTCATATTCCGGCAAATATATATTTTCATCTAAAATAGTGAATTTTTCTCGAAGTGAATTTGTCCAGTGGAGCAATTCAGTATTACTATCATTTATTACCACAGGAATATTTGAAAAATATCTTTGGGCGATAAGATGAAAATCCAGTCCCATGTTCATATTCTCATAATAATCCTCATCACTTATTGAATCTTTTTTCCATCTGATATTATCCAAATATTTTATTTTGAATCTAAAAGGACATTTATCAAAAGTATTTAAAAGATTTTGACTATAGTAGACATAATTTAATTTTCTAATGTCTAACATTTACCGTCACCCCTTTGGCTATTTATGTAATCTTGAAGAACATAAAAATACTTTGATGGTTTATCTTCATTCCATTTCCCTTCATTAGACTGGGTTGCCATTAAAATTAAATATTCCTTGGCCCTTGTTATCCCTACATATAAAAGTCTTATTTTTTCATTTATTATTTGTATTTTAGCTTCTTTTAATGGATCTTCACAAATATTATTACCTAGAATTTTAGCAATTTCAGCGCTACAAAGAACTGTTGGGTTTTTAAATTCATCTTTCAAATAATAATAGTCTTTAAATTTATCGGTTGTCATATATGGGTATTGATAAGATGTAATATTTAATATTAATACACAATCCCATTCTAGACCTTTAGCTTTATGACAAGTAGATACCGTTACTCTGTCAGGAGATGGTTCATATCCTTCTAGGTCGTATATTATACCTGAAATATGATCTAGTATACTATTCTTTCCGTCTAGCAATTGCTCTGCTACATATCCCAGTGAAAATTCACTATTATCTTTACAAGCAAATCTAACATATGATGCCACGGCCTCTGCCATTGCTCTATTTTCAATACTAAAATTTAGAACATCGCTAATATATAAAATCAGTCTATCAAAATGTGTCTGAGGATATTCAAATATTGTTTTAATTAAATCCATGGAATTTATAAATTCTTTATACACCTTGGAGTTTAATATTTCTACTGGAATATCCAGCTCATTTATATTATCTCCACTTGGATACATAAGCTTTTCAACATCATAACCGCAAATAAAATCGAACAATTTTTCACTTTCTTCATTATGCTCCTCGCAAAACACATTCTTAATTAAATCTTTAAATATAGCACTATCCTCTGGCCTTGAAATAAATTGCAGTATATATCCCAACGTACTCGTAACTTTAATTTTTTTATCTGATTTATTTGATAACTCATCACATTCAATATTACACGCTCTAAGAATATCTGCTATTTCTCTAACTTGATTATTAAAAGGAACTAATATTGCGCAGGTTTTACTAGGGAATTTTTCTTTAAATTTCATAGCCACACCAACAGCTTTTTTAATTTCCTCTTCTTTCGAGTTACACACCATAGTGCTTATACCATAGTTATCTTGGTGTTAAACGTCAAATTATAACTAATTGAAACGTCATTTTATTTCTATTATTAGTAGGTGATTTACGTCAGATTATCCCTATAAAATTACTTTATCAGTAAGAAAAAAGCATTTTATTAATATGATT
>NZ_BHYK01000056.1 GCF_003865095.1 Clostridium tagluense
ATCTACCTTTCTGATTATGAACACCTCATTTATACATTGTTATGAGGTATATTCTACACTATATTTTTGTCTGTTTGGGACATAATCAAAAACGGTATAATAAGACATTATCATAAATGAATCATAAATTTTATAATTTAAATAATATTGCTTTGCAAATATATATTTTAGTGATATAATTTTATTGAGAGTAAATATGAATTATGGCTAAGAGAAATGAGAGCCACACTAACAAGTCTGTTTAACGATAGATTTATTAAGTGTGGTTTTTTGTGCTTAAATTTTCTGCGTTCTAATAATTGAATGAAATCAAAAAAGACTTAAAATAAATATAAAAGATTTATAGGGGGTTGGGGTTATGAAAGTAGAAAATTTTAAGATTAAGGATAAAGGTGACTTAGAGATATTTGTATACAAATGGTTACCAGATGAGAATATACAAGTTAAAGGGGTAGTTCAGATAGCCCATGGGATGGCAGAAACGGCAGCTAGGTACGAAGGATTTGCAAGGGCTTTAACAAATGAAGGGTTTATTGTTTATGCTAATGACCATAGAGGACATGGTAAAACCTCAGGTCAAATTTCCAAATTAGGAGACTTAGGTGAAGATGGCTTTAACTCAATGGTGGAAAATATGCATCAATTAAATGAAAGAATTAAAGAAGAAAATCACAATTTACCTATATTTTTATTTGGTCATAGTATGGGATCATTCTTAACACAAAGATATATTTGTTTATACGGAGGTGGCTTAAAGGGTGCAATTGTTTCAGGATCTTGTGGCAAGCAGGGAATTACTGTAGATATTGCAAGACTTATAGCAAAGAGAGAGATCAAGAAAATTGGAAGAGCTGGCAAAAGTAATAAATTAGATGAATTATCTTTTGGAAGTTACAATAATTCTTTTAAACCAAATAGAACAGCCTTTGATTGGTTAAGTAGGGATAAGAAACAAGTGGATAAATATATAGATGATCCTTTCTGCGGAACGGTTTTTACAGCAGGATTTTTTTATGATTTTCTAGGTGGACTTAAGAGTATAGCTGACCCAAGGGAAATTGAAAATGTTCCTAAAGATTTACCTATTTATATATTCTCAGGAGATAAAGATCCCGTAGGAAAGAATGGTAAGGGTGTTCTAAAATTGGTTAAGACCTATAAAGAGCATGGAATGGTGGATTTAACTTATAAGCTTTATAAAGATGGAAGACATGAGATGCTTAATGAGATTAATAGGGAAGAAGTAATTGCAGATGTAATAAAATGGCTTAATACGTCTTTGAAATAAGGGGGCAACGTTCACAAGTAATCGTGAAATAAGCGGGGACAGTTAACAATTAATTGAAACATTCCAACTAAAATTGAAAGAATTTACTTGGAAAACAAAAACATATATGCTATTATATAAATAAGCTAATGTTTATGCACTAAACATACGTTAAGGAGAGGGTTATGACAAATAGAGAGCAAGAAATTTTAGAATTAATTAGGAACAATCCTATGATTTCTCAAAAGGAACTGGCTGATTCCTTAAGAATTACAAGGTCGTCAGTGGCAGTTCACATTAGTAATTTGCTAAAAAAAGGATATGTAGTAGGTAAAGGTTACATCTTATGTGAACAGCCATATATAAGTATTGTTGGTGGAACTAATGTTGATATTCAAGGTTTTCCGAATAATGATTTAATATTAAAGGACTCTAACCCTGGAGAAGTAAAGATTTCATTTGGTGGTGTAGGAAGAAATATTGGCGAAAACCTAGTGAAATTAGGCGTAGAAACAAAGCTTATTAGCGCAGTTGGTGATGATGTATATGGAAGAAAAATATTAGAAGAGTCAAGAATGATTAACCTTAATATGGAAGATTCTCTTGTTTTAAGGCAGCATGCTACTTCCACCTATTTATCAATACTAGATGGTACTGGTGACATGATGGTAGCTATAGCCTATATGGATATTATTGATAAGGTTAGTGTGGATTTTATTAAAAATAAGAAGAATATAATAGAAAATTCAAAGCTTTGCATTATTGATACAAATATTCCAGAGGAAACTATTGAATATATTTTAACTAATTATAAGGACGTAGATTTTTTCTTAGATACAGTATCTACAACTAAGGCAAAAAAGGTAAAGGATTTCATTGGTTGTTTCCATACTATTAAACCCAATAAGCTTGAAGCTGAAATATTATCGGGAATTAAAATAAACAATGAAAACGATTTAAAAAATGCAGCAAAGTATTTTTTAGAAAAAGGAGTTAAAAGAGTGTTTATAAGCCTAGGTGAAGAGGGTATGTATTATGATGATGGTGTTACTTCCAATCATATAATAAGCCCGAAGGTGCAGATAATTAATGCAACAGGAGCAGGTGATGCTTGCTTGGCAGCTCTAGCTTATAGTCATTTCAATGATTTTGAAATAGGGCTTAGTGCACGATTTTCTATGAGCGCTGGAATACTAGCATTATCTCATGAAAATACTATTAACCCTAACATGTCCGTAGAAAATATAAATAAGAAGATGAAGGAGATTGAATTATGTTAATGAATTATTTAGATATTAAACCAGAGGTTGCTAAGGCATTAAAGGAAGGGCGCGCAGTGGTGGCTTTAGAATCTACTATTATATCTCATGGTATGCCATATCCAAGAAATGTTGAGACTGCACTTAAGGTGGAAGAAATAATAAGAGAAAATGGAGCAATGCCAGCTACTATTGCAATTCTTAATGGAAGACTAAAGGTGGGTTTAACTAGAGAAGAAATAGAAACACTTGGAAGCGGTAAAAATGTAATTAAAACTAGTAGACGAGATATTCCATTTATAATAGCAAATAAGGCAGATGGAGCAACTACAGTAGCATCAACAATGATAATTGCTGCACTTGCAGGAGTTAAGGTTTTTGCTACAGGGGGTATTGGTGGAGTTCATAGAGGAGCACAAGAGACTTTTGATATTTCAGCAGATCTTCAAGAACTCGCACATACTAATGTAGCTGTAATTTGTGCAGGAGCAAAATCTATACTAGATATAGGACTCACTTTAGAGTATCTAGAAACTCAAGGTGTTCCAGTAGTTGGATTTGGTACAAATGAACTTCCTGCTTTCTATACTAGAAAGAGTGGTTTCCTCGTTGATTATCGCGTAGATTCAGCGGATATGGTTGCAACAGCTTTAAAAGCAAAATGGGATTTAGGACTAAATGGAGGCATGGTTATAGCTAATCCAATTCCAGAGCAGTATGAGATGGATTATGATGCTATAACAAATGCTATAACTAGTGCATTAAAAGAGTTAAAGGAAAAAGGAATTAAAGGAAAAGAAAGTACACCATTCTTACTTGGAAAAGTTAAAGAAATTACTGGTGGGGCAAGTCTCGATTCAAATATTGAATTAGTGTATAATAATGCTAAAGTTGGAGCACAAATAGCTGTGGAACTTGCAAAGCTTGGGTAAATAGTAGTTTATTAGCTTCTTATTGCAAGTCACTGGGTGGAAAGTTTCTATCCACTTATTATTACTAGGCGATGTTAGATAATATTCAAAATATAGGAATATAAAAATTGACTTATCTATTTAAGATAAGTCAATTTTTAAAGTATTATTGCATAGGATAATCCTAAAGCGTTATTATTTCTTCTGGTATTTCTATGAACAATGAGAACAATTCAACATCAATGCTGCCATTGAAATCTTTTTCTACTGGTTTAATCAGGCACACTCGACTTTTAAAGCCATTACTGCCAAGTTCCTTATCTGATTTAAAAAGCATCGTGGATGAAGAATTTTTATATGCTGGTCTTTCATCCAAATATTCTTTGGAGTAAAAATTAAGTTGCACACCATCCTCGGTTTCATATTCAAGCATTGCTAAGTCCATTCCTTTTGGACAAATCTCTTCAAGACAAGCCAGATATTGTTCTTTTGTCTGCTTAATCTGTTCTTTTGGTAAAGAGTGCATCCGCTCATCCTCAAAATAATGGTTTGCTTCTTCCCAAATATCATAGCCATTAATCCTGTCAATATAAAAAATGCGGTTTTTCTTTTCAATGGAGTCATAGAAATAAGACTTGTTACCTTTTTCTATTTCACCAAATTCCAGGTGTATTGGCTGGTTTATTGGTACCTGCCTAAACTCATTACTAACTTTTAAAGTAATATCTAATCTCTTTGACAAATCTATTGCAGGAAAATCTTCGCTTTTTTTCTGCTCATAAGCGGCTATAACTATATTATCTAAATCAACTTCATTCCAATTTGTTGTAACCATTCCATTTTCGATAAAATGTTGCAGTTGCATATACCCTTCACAATTCATATCACACATAGGACTTGCACTTGAAGAAGAAAATGTCATCTTTTGGTTTTGAATCATTATTTCAGATATATAGATATAAAAGGAACTCAATTTTTCGCTAATGTTATTAATCATTTCATCTCGGTTTGAGGTATACTCTGTTCTCTGGTCTGAATCTATTCCTTCATCAAGATGGTAAGACAATTGATACATCACCCATAATACATTCCTGTGTTCTTCGGAAGTTATAGAAATTAAATGAACATCAACTCCCCTAATTTTCACTATTCTATTGATGAGAATTTCTTTGTTAGGTAAAAGCATATTCTATCCCCTCCATTAAATATACATAATATTGATTTTACGTTTCTACGAGCATATGCTAATCGTAACATGAATTGCAAATAAATTCACTTTATAAAAGAGGTACGTATATTCTATTTGTGCCAATAAATTGAATTATAAAATAATTCCTATCCATTAATACGGAAAACCTTTGCAAAAACACAGGATTCGATATAAAATATAATTAACAGCATATAATAAATTCATCCACTTATATGTTAAACAACCCATTTGAAAATGTGGTTAAAATAATTTAAATGGAGTGGTGTTATAATGAACAACATTTTAGAAATTATTAAAAATGGGACCCTAACTTATGAGCAAAAGGTACTAACTCTTGCACGAGCTGCGGAAGATAGTATAGATGTTTTAAATATTGAAAAAGATACTCAAAAACTTAGAGGTGAGGGAATAATCTGTGACCTATTTGAAGGACATGCACCTTATAGGCCTAGGTATATAGTGCCTAATTACGAGAAATTCATGAAAAGTGGAAGTGAGTTTTTAGGACTAAAGCCACCTTCGGATATTTGGGAGGCTACAAATAGTTTATTAATATTATATAATCATGTACCATCAATTTCTTCATTCCCAGTATATATAGGAAATATTGATTATCTTTTGGAACCCTTTGTGGTTAATGAGGAAGAAGCTTTTCATGCTATAAAATTATTTTTAACACATATAGATAGAACTATAACAGATTCATTTTGCCATGCAAATATAGGACCAAAAGATACTAAAGCGGGAAGATTAATATTAAGGGCAGAAAGAGAACTACAAAATGCAATTCCTAACTTAACTTTAAAATACAGCACAGAAGATACCTCAGATGAGTTTGCTATTGATGCAATTAACACCGCACTAATAACTGCAAAACCAAGCTTTGCTAACCATGAGATGTTTTCAAGGGAGTTTGATAACAACTACGCTATAGCTAGTTGTTATAATGGATTAACAATAGGTGGGGGAAGTTATACACTATCTAGATTAAATTTGGCGACTCTTTCTAAAAAAGCAAAAGACCAAGATGAATTTATAAATATTATATTGCCGGATGCAGTAGAGAAAATGGCTGGGTATATGAAGGAAAGAATTAGATTCTTAGTAGAGGAAAGCGGATTTTTTGAAACTAATTTCCTGGTAAAAGAAGGATTAATTTATAAAGATAACTTCACGGCTATGTTTGGTATGTTTGGACTAGCTGAATGTGTGAATTACTTTATTGACGCATCTAAACTAGAAAATAGATTTGGACATGGCGAAATAGCCAATAAATTAGGTTATAAGATTATTGAAAAGCTAGAAACTGAGGTTAATAAACATAATGACCCTCATTGCAGTATATCTAAAGGGAAATATTTATTACATGCTCAAGTGGGTATTGATTCTGATATGGGGATAAGCCCAGGGTGTAGGATTCCTATTGGAGATGAACCTGACCTTCCAAGGCATTTAGTGGAAGCAGCTAAATTCCATAAGTTTTTTCCTTCAGGAATTGGTGATATATTTAATTTTGATAGTACAGTTAAAAGTAATCCGGAGTATGTTCTAGATATTATCAAAGGCGCTTTTAAAAAGCAAATGAGATATTTTTCAGCATATTCTACAGATTGTGATGTAATAAGAATTACGGGATACCTTGTAAAAAGATCAGAAATTGAAAAGCTACAAAAGGGACAGCAGGTTCTGCAGGATACAGTAGCACTCGGACTTGGAGCAGTTTTGAATCAAAAGGTATTAGATCGAAAGATAAGAAAAAATGATTAAGGGACTAGTTAATCGAATTATTCCCTTTAGCTCCGTGGATGGACCAGGGAATAGAACTGCTATATTTTTGCAAGGATGTAATTTTAACTGCTCTTATTGTCATAATCCAGAGACTATAAATGTTTGTAATAGCTGCGGGGAATGTTTGAGTGCTTGCAATTATACTGCACTAGAATTTAAGGCTCCTAATGTAGTATGGGATAAAACAGTTTGCAGTAAATGTGATGAATGTTTGAAGGCTTGCAAAAGAAACAGTTCGCCTAAAGCACAAAGCATGACTGTAGAAGAAGTTGTGGGGGAAATAGAGAAGAATAAATTTTTCATCTCTGGAATTACTGTCTCAGGTGGCGAGTGCACCCTACAAAGCGAGTTTTTAACAAACCTATTTAGAGAAGTTAAAAAGATGGGGTTAACATGTTTTGTGGATACTAATGGTTCGGTACCACTATGGGAACATAAAGAGCTAGTGGATGTTATGGATATGGCAATGGTAGATATAAAATCCTATAATAATGAGGAACATAAGAAACTTACAGGTATGGGAAACGCTACTGTCATAGAAAATGTAAAATATTTAGCTAAGTTAAATAAAATATTTGAAATTAGAACTGTTATTGTTCCGGAAGTTTTAGATAATTTTAATAATGTAGATAAAATCAGCAAGCTTATTGCAACCTTAAATCCAGATATAAGATACAAACTTATAAAATATAGGCCAATTGGCGTTCGACTTGCAAAGATAAACAGTTACACACCTAAGGATGAGATTATGAAGGAATTAGGAGATATAGCGACGCACAATGGGTGTAGAAATATAGTTGTAGTATAGTTATATTAGGCAATTTAATAAATAACAAGTTAGTCTGTTAATTCCAATGTATTGCTAAAAAAACTCACAAAATGTGAGTTTTTTTTAGTTTGTGGATTTATTGTAAGTTGTATGATAATATAGTATAATATGGTATCTAATGATGTATTTTAGTGGATATTAAATTTACAAAATGAAAGAAGGGAATTTTAGTGAGTGAAGTTAAAAAACTTAAAACAAGAGACGAAATTGATAGTATGCATAAGTGGAAAGTTGAAAAGATGTATAAGAATTCTGTGGCGTGGGAAGAAGATTTTGAAATACTAAAATCTAAAGCACCAAATATGCAAAGGTTTTCAGGAAAACTGGGCAGGGCTGAAGATTTATTAAGCTTTTTAGAAAGCAATGTAGAAATTCTAAGACTTTTAGATAAATTGCTTGTATATGCACATTTAAGAGGGGACGAGGATACAGCTAAGGCGGAGTTCCAAATTCTTAAAAATAAGATTGATGCTTATGAAGCAGAAGCGTCTAGTATCACAGCATTTTTTATTCCTGAATTATTATCATTACCAGAGGGAGCTGTAGATGAGGCAATTTGTAAGCTTCCAGAACTTAAAATATATGAATTTTATTTAAAAGATATTTTAAGTCAAAAACCTCATACATTAAGTGCAGAAGGGGAAAAGATTTTGGCCTCTGCTCGCGATTGTTTAAATGCACCAGAAAATATATTTGGAATGTTGACTGATGCAGATATGACATTTCCAAGTATAAAAGATGAAAAAGGTAATGAGGTTGAATTAACTGAAGGAAATTATAGTACTTTTATAAAATCAAAGGATAGAAGAGTAAGAAAAGATGCCTTTGAAGCATTATTTGGAACTTATAGTGGATTTAAAAATACTTTAACAACATCTTTAACATCTTCAATAAAGAATTTTATATTTAATGCAAAAACAAGAAATTATGACTGTGCATTAGAAAGTTCTTTAAAGCCCAATAATATTCCAGTAGAGGTCTATCATAATGTGGTGGATACTATAAATAATAATTTATCTTCACTTCATAAATATGTAAGCCTTAAAAAGAAACTGTTAGGGCTTGATGAAATTCATATGTATGATTTATATGTGCCAATAGTTGATGCGAAGGAAGATCATATTGAGTATGAAGATGCTGTTAAAATTGTATTAGATGGTATTAGACCACTAGGTCAAGAGTATTTAAGTATATTTAAAGAAGGAATTAGTGAAGGCTGGGTAGACATATTTCAAAACAAAGGTAAATGTGGAGGGGCATATTCCGGGGGCTGCTATGACAGTATGCCATACGTACTTTTAAATTATAATTACCAATTAAATGATGTATCTACTCTTGCTCATGAAATGGGACACTCTATTCATTCTTATTATTCAAGGAAGACTCAACCATATATATATTCTGAATATGTGTTATTCTGTGCAGAAGTTGCATCTACAACTAATGAATGCCTATTAATAGATTATTTAATTAAAAATGAGACAGATAAGAAGAGAAGATTGTTTTTAATAAATGAGCAATTAGAAGGAATAAGAACTACAGTGTTTAGACAATGTATGTTTGCAGAGTTTGAAAAAATAACCCATGAAAACATTGAAGGAGGAAACCCACTATCTCCCGAGGATTTATGTAAAATCTATCATGATTTAAACCAAAAATATTTTGGAGCAGAAATGGTGGTAGATGAGGGTATAGATATGGAATGGTCGAGAATACCTCACTTCTATAGCGATTTCTATGTATATCAATATACTACAGGTTTTGCAGCAGCTAATTCTTTCAGTAAAATGATAGTTGAAGAGGGCGAAAGCGCTGTAGAAAGATACAAAGATTTCTTAAAAAGTGGTGGAAGTGACTATCCAATAAATATTCTTAAAAAAGCAGGGGTAGATATGTCAACTCCAAAACCTTTGGAAGATACTATAAGAAGATTTGATGAATTATTAGAGATGTTGGAAAAAGAGATATAAGAGAAGTGTAAAAGTTCTCCTACGTGCCTTGCAAAAAGAACTCGAAACTGGAAATTCCATTAAGAAATTCTAATCTTTTGCAAATATAAAGTTTCCTAGCGCTCACACTCAGCGTCCTGCTTCGGGTTCGCTAGCCTGCACTTCCTGTGCAGGCTCACGGAAACTTTATATTCGCAAAAGAAGAAATTCTAAATGGAATTTCAATAGTTTTTTCGTTTCTTATTGCAAGTCACTTGGGAGAAATTCCATACTTACTGTTTATCTACTATTTTAAGCGTACTGCTGGCAGACATAAGAATAACGAAAAAAACACAGAAATTATTCTGTGCTTTTTTCGTTACTAATATTTTCAATGCATTAGACCGTTAGGAAAAGTATATATTATGTAAATTACATATGAGCGAGCTTTAGTAATTCTTAACTAATTTTAATGAAAGATACGTTAAGAAAATTACATGTTTGAGCGATAGCGAGTTTGTAATTTTTAGTATCTTTCATTAAAATTTGTTTAGAATTACTTAGCGTAGCGAATTGAAATTGTAATAATATATACTTTTCTGTTTTTATTTCTTTTTCTTAATATACCAATATACAGGCAATCCAATTAAAGTTATGGCAAGTCCTATAAGTGCGTTTAAAGTATCAGTCATAATCGTACTTACTAGGATATATATACCTCCGATAATTCCAATGAGTGGGATTATTGGATATAGTGGTACTTTATAAGGTCTATCTAAATCTTTATGTTTTGTTCTTAATATAAAGATACCAGCTACTGCCATGGTGAAGAAAATCCATAAAACAAAGGTTACAAGGTTAGTTAATTTATCAAAGGAACCGCTAAAGACATATAAACAAGCAATTACGACTTCGAAAACAAAAGCGTTTAATGGAGTTTGATATTTTTCATTAACTTTTCCTATGAATTTATCAAAAGGTAAAAGTTTATCCTGCGCCATGGCAAAAGGTATTCTAACTCCTGTCATTAGGTAACCATTTAATGTTCCAAAAATTGAAATTAATATACCTGCAGTGATAAATAATGAACCGGATTTTCCGAATAAAACTGTTGCAGCATCAGAAGCTACTTTATTGGAACTTATAACAGCTGTTATAGGAACTATGTTTATAATTGCTAAATTAAATAGTACATACACTATTATAATGACTACTAACCCAAAAATTATTGATTTTGGTATGTCTTTTTTAGGGTTTTTAAGCTCTCCGGCTATATTACCTACACCTACCCAGCCATCATAAGCCCATAGTGTTCCAAGCATAGCAGCTCCAAAACCCGCACCAGCGGCTGCATTACCTACAGGCAAAGAAAAACTGTGAGCTGTTCCTTTTATAAGGCCTAAAGCAATAATAATAAAAATTGGAATTAATTTTGCAATAGTTGCAACAAACTGAATTTTACTACCAAGTTTTGTTGATATAACGTTTGCAGTTGTAATAATAAATAACATTAATATTGCAAATAGTTTTTGTTGTAGTGAATTCATAGGTACAAAATTAGTTGCTTGAGTTGCCAGGACTATTGCAAGCGCAGCAGCTGCCCCAGGTACATAAATAACAGTTTGTACCCAACCAAATAAAAATGCGACTTTTTCTCCATAAAGTTCTTTAAGATATATAAATACACCACCAGTTTTTGGAATAGCTGCTGCTATTTCAGCTATAGTAAGAGCGGAAGCCATAGTTATAATACCACCTGCTACCCAAGCAAGTATTCCCAGGGTTGGAGAGCCCGCATTTTTAAAGACAATGGAAGGTTTAAAGAAAATTCCTGAACCTATAACCATACCTATAACTAGGGTAATGGCTTCTAGTAAACCGATTTCTTTCTTTAGTGTTCTTGGTGAATTATTGATAGAATTTAGTTTTTTTGATGTTTCCAAAATAAATCATCCTCTCTTTTGTTAGCCTTGGAGTAATAGAAAATTGTTATTAATTAAAGACTTCAGAAGAGTATTAATTAGTATGCTAGGCTTGTCTTCAAAAAAGTCATTAAAATATATAGAGTACTCACGGAAACTAATAAATAAAACTTGAATTTGTATTGAGTTGTATAGAACTATAAAATTTATGATATTAGAGCGGTTTGTAATAAAAACAGGCATAGCAAACAAGCCTGCACGGTGCAAG
>NZ_BHYK01000057.1 GCF_003865095.1 Clostridium tagluense
CCGTATTTGGTTTAGGAGCTATTGGATTAGCTGCTATTCAAGGATTGGCTCAAGCAAAAGCAGGCCGAATTATCGCTGTAGACTTAAATGAAGATAAGTTTGAATTGGCTAAAAAAATGGGAGCAACCGATGTTGTAAATCCTTCCAAATTTGATAAACCAATCCAAGAAGTCTTGATTGAAATGACGGATGGAGGAGTAGATTATAGCTTCGAGTGTATTGGTAATGTTGAAGTAATGAGGTCTGCTCTTGAAAGTTGTCATAAAGGTTGGGGCGAAAGTATTATTATCGGTGTAGCAGGTGCAGGTAAAGAGATTCATACGCGTCCATTCCAATTAGTAACTGGTCGAGTATGGCGTGGATCAGCCTTTGGTGGAGTTAAAGGAAGAACTGAACTGCCAGGAATGATTGAAGATTATATGAATGGTAAAATTGATTTAGATTCGTTTATTACACACCACTTAGAATTTAAAGATATCAATGAGGCATTTGATTTGCTTCATAAAGGTGAGTCAATCCGTACTATTTTAACATATGGAGAGTCAGATAATGAGTCTTAAACGTATTGAACAACATTACGCTTTCGATGGAGAACAATGTAAGTACAGCCATTATTCAGAAGTATTACAATGTGATATGACATTTAGTATCTACTTACCATCAAATAAAGAAAAGAAAAAAATCCCTCTTATTTGGTGGCTATCTGGTTTAACTTGTACAGATGATAATTTTAGTCAAAAAAGTGGATTTCAAAGATTGGCTGAAAAATATCAAGTGGCAGTCATTATTCCAGATACTTCACCACGTGGAGAAAATGTTACTGATGATAAAGCATGGGACCTTGGACAAGGTGCTGGTTTTTATTTAAATGCGGTGCAAGATCCATGGGCAAAGCATTATAAAATGTATACCTATGTCACAGATGAATTAACAGGCATTGCGTCAACTTTAGTACATAATTTTTCAGGAAAAGAAAGTATAATGGGCCACTCAATGGGAGGCCATGGTGCTTTAGTGATCGGCATGAAAAATGCTGCGAGATTCAAATCGATTTCTGCTTTTGCTCCTATTTTAAGTCCTAGTCAAGTCCCATGGGGAATAAAAGCTTTCTCATCTTATTTAGGTGAAGACAAAGCTTCTTGGAAAGAATGGGATGCTTCAGAACTGGTCAAAGGAACTGATATTCCACCCATTCTCATTACGCAAGGAACTCAAGATATGTTTTATCCGGAACAATTGGAAGAAACTACTTTCTTAGAAAATGCTCGAGAAAATAACCAAGAAGTAAATTACAAGAAAATTGAAGGTTATGATCATAGCTATTTCTTTATTGCTACTTTCTTAGAAGACCATTTCGATTTCCATATGAAGCACTTAAAATGATTCTTTTTTTACAATAAGATATTGGATGAAAAATATCTACATTGCAATTAAATGTGGATATTTTTCATTATTACATATTGTCGTGTTTTAAACACACACTATCTAAAAATAAGAAATGGTTTAGAAAAAAATAAGTTAATTATGAGGTATATATAATATGGATATTAAAAAAATGTTAGTCAATGACCGTGTTAAACCAAACTTATTAAAAGCCCGCTATGGGGTTGAAAAAGAAAGTCAACGAGTTGACTTATCAGGAAATTTAGTTAAAACGGATCATCCTAAAAGTATTTCGATAAGAGATGAACACCCTTATATTCAGCGAGATTTTTCAGAAACACAGATGGAATTAATCACACCTGTTGCTGAAACACTAGAGGAACTGTTTAATTGCTTAGCAGCTATTCATGATGTTGCTTATCGTTCTATGGGTGATAATGAAATGCTTTGGCCATTAAGCATGCCACCACAGTTGCCAGAAAAAGAAGAAGATATTGTTATTGCGAAATTGAAAAATTTTAAAAATGTTCGATATCGTCAATCGTTATCCAATTCTTATGGCCGTCGTAAACAAATGATTAGTGGTGTTCATTTCAACTTTGAATTCGGTGACGAGTTACTCCAATCGTTATTTAACTTACAATCGGAGATAAAAGATTATCAACATTTCAAAACAGAGATTTATCTAAAAACCACAAGAAACTATTTACATTATCGATGGTTAGTAACTTATTTTTATGGAGCTTCTCCTACTAGTGAGAAGAATTTTTTTGAAGAAGATTCTATGAATGAGCCAGTAAGAAGTATTAGAAGCAGTAAATATGGTTATACTAATCATGGTAATGTTCAAGTGTCATATAGCAGTTTACAGAACTATATATCAAATCTCTCTTTAATGGTTAAGAGAGGCATTCTAATGGAAGAAAAAGAATTTTATTCAGCTGTCCGTTTAAGAGGCGGTCATCATGTTTCGGATTTAGAAGATCACGGTGTTAGGTATGTTGAATTGAGAAATATAGATTTAAATCCTTTTGAAAAGAATGGAATTAGCTATGAACAAGCAGAATTTCTACACCTTTTTTTAATTTATTTACTATGGAAAGATGAAGGTAGTCATTGTGATGAGTGGGTAAAAGAAGGTGATTTTTACAATGATGTAGTGGCTCTTGAGCATCCATTAGAGCATACACAATTTGAAGTAGATGCTAAAAATATTATTGATGAGATGGAACATTTCGTAGAAATTTTAGATTTGACTATTTCAGATACGTTATTTGTTAATCTGAGACAAATGTTAATGGACCCAAGTAAAACTTTAGCTGGAAGACTTTATAAAGAGAGTGAAAAAAGCAGTCAAGGTCAAGTAGCTACGCATATTGCTAAAGAAAATCAAAAAAAATCATGGGATAAGCCATATCAATTAAAAGGATTTACTGACATGGAGTTGTCCACTCAGATTTTAATGTTTGATGCTATTCAGCAAGGAATCCAGGTAGAAATATTGGATCGACAAGAACAATTTTTGAAGCTTCAATTAAAAGATCATGTTGAATATGTGAAAAATGGTAATATGACAAGTAAAGATAGTTATGTATCCACTTTAATTATGGAAAATAAGACAGTAACAAAGAAAATTCTTCAACAACATGGATTCCGTGTGCCGATAGGTGAGGAATTTAATGACATAGCGCAAGCTTTACGTTACTATGATATGTTTTCCACCAAACCTTTTGTTGTGAAGCCGAAAACAACAAACTATGGATTGGGAATATCGCTCTTCAAAGAGGGGGCAAATTACGAAGATTATCAAAAAGCAATCACACTCGCATTTAAAGAAGATTCTTCTATATTAATAGAAGAGTTTATTAATGGAACAGAATATAGATTTTTTGTGTTAAATGATAAATTGCATGCTGTTTTATTACGAATTCCTGCGAATGTTAAAGGTGACGGTAAGCATACAATCGAAGAGTTAGTCATTCAAAAGAACCTTGATTCGTTAAGAGGAAGAAACCATAGGACGCCCTTAGAAAGTATACAATTAGGTGAATTGGAGAACCTTACACTTAAAGGTCAAGGGTATCGAATAGATTCGATTCCAAAAAATGATGAAATCATCTATCTGCGTGAAAATTCTAATATTAGCACAGGTGGAGACTCGATTGATGTGACAGATCAAATGCCTGAGGACTATAAAAAAATAGCGGTAGATGCGGTATCTGCACTTGGAGCTAAAATTAGTGGTATTGATTTGATTATTGATAATAAAGAAGTTCCT
This sequence comes from Clostridium tagluense, assembly GCF_003865095.1. GTDB lineage: Bacteria > Bacillota > Clostridia > Clostridiales > Clostridiaceae > Clostridium_AD > Clostridium_AD tagluense. Next base: position 3,662 of record NZ_BHYK01000057.1, read on the forward strand.
GCAGCTAATAAAAATGCTTATGGAATTATTGAAGCAAATTTTAATCCATCAATGTATATGCATATTTATCCATACAAAGGAAAGTCTCGACGTTTGACTATGCATATAATACATTATTTATTCCCTGAACTATTATAAAAGTATGCGGTAAATAATCAGTACCTTGATTACATATTTATATATTATTTTTTCTTTGCAACATAGCACTTTTCGGGGTAGCGTACGCAAAAATGATATTTCGTACGCTAAGATAAATATCACTCCATAAAAGTAATTATTTTAATTTTAGAGTTAGTAGAATAATTTTTTTGAAAATTTAAAGTTTTATTTGCCAATGTAATCTTTTAGTTAAAATATTACATTCATAAAAACAGCATAAAACGTTTGTATATAAAGGCTTATAGTAGATTTAACTAAAGCCTTTTTTCTTATTGTATATTTGAATGTATTGGGAATGTATTTTTATTAGTGAAATATCATTTTTGCGTATGATACCCCTAAGTGTGTTTAAATAACTATTTATAATTGGTTCAGAAAATAATAGATACTTGGTTAAGTCTAACAAATGTATAAAACCTGTTGATAGTATGGTATAAGCGTACAGCAGATATAAACTATGTAATTGATAAATATTAGGCATACAAAGACAAATAAATACAAATAAAGACAGACATATGTAAAAGAAAAATTATAATATTAATATTTTTTAGTACAACCCGTATTTAATTAACTTAAATTAAAATGCAGGTACAGCCGACATATAGTAAATAAAGACACTCAGTTCGAGGGTCTTTATTTTTTTGTTTCATTTTAAAAAACAATAAGACTATTGACACGTTAGTTAAAATAACATATGCTTATACAAGGTTAGTTTGGCTAACTTAAACAAAATTTGTATAAGCATAATATTATGTACAAGCATTTACTCTAAATAAGTATAAAAATATAGCTAAAGGGGGGGGGATACAAATAAAAAATGCTTAAATTAACAATGCTAAGAATCCAAGGAAATTTGAAACAAGAAAAGGTAGCACTGCATATAGGAAAAAGTAGAAGCACATTATCTTCATATGAAAACGGGAAAATTATCCCTCCCTATAAAATCATCCTAAAACTTAAAAAAATATTAAATTATTTTGAAGATGATTTACTTGAAGAAGTAGATTATAAAAAGAAAATAGTTAGGGCTGTTAAATAATTTAGTATAAAAAAACCAATAAAAAATTTAGGGTTAGAAGTCCGTTCAAAAATAGTGAAAAAAGTCACAAATAAAAAATAGGGAGAAGTTTATGGCAGGTAGAAAAGTTACGTTTGATACAGAAAAAGCTATTAAATTACTAAAGGAAGGATTTAAACAAAAAGATATAGCAAAGGAATTAAATATTAAAGAAAGTACCTTAAAAATGTTTTTTAAAAGAAAAGCAGGAGGAAAACTTAAAAAAATAAAGGAACAAAGAAAAGTAAAGAGTAGTAATGAATTTGAATTAGAACATAGCAATTTTCTTAATGTAAATGATTTAAAAGAAATAAGAGAAGAAAAGAGCTATGGAATACTTCCTAACGAAAGTATTGGTGATTATGCTTTTTTAATGATGAATATACAGTCTTATAAGTTAAGTAAAAATCATAAGAAATTAATTTTTGATGAAAATCGTGGCATTAGGACCTATGGAGTACCAAAAAGTTATTAACAAAAACTGTGTTGATTTAATGATAATCACTGCAGTTTTTTTTATTTGTAATTTTTTTAATAAAGGAGGAAGAACAATTGGGAATAAAAAAAATATCTAAACAAGAGATTAAAGAAAAAACCGAAGCAGTTAAAAAAATATTAGATATAAAAGGTGGCTTATATGAAGAGTGGCTACTTGAGAAGCAAACTGAATTTATAAATGAAAATATATCATTTTTAATTGAAATGGCAGGTAAAAAAGAACCTAAAGAAACTGAACAAATTGAAGAAACTAAAATTGAAAATAATTCAGAAAACAAAAATAATATATAAGGGAGGATAAGAAATGGAACAGTTAGTAACTGGAATTACAAGTTTCATAACGTGGTTACAAATACCAGCAGTAGTATGTTATGCGTTGGCATTATTATTTGGAGGATATGAAATGTTATTTATAGGTGGGCAACAAGGAAGTGCAAATGCTAAAAAAGTATTTATAAGTTCAACAGTAGCTTTTATTATAATAAAAGGTGCAAATGCACTAGCAACATCTCTGGGTGGTAAAATAAATTTTTAAAGGAAGGGATCTATTTGAAAGTAACGTTTGAGGAAGAACAGTTTTTAAAAGGAATCAAAAATTTGCAAAAAGATGAAGTGATAAAGAAAATTACAAACATTAATACTGACAGTGAAGCTCTTAAAGAAGTAAAAGAAGATTTATTAATTAAATTAAACAAATCTTCTCAAGCTGAAATTGAGGATTTAATAATGGCAATAGATTAGTTTTCAGGAGGGTTTAAGTGTGAAAACATTAGAAGAAAAAAAGGAAGAGTTAAAAAATATAATGGATATGTTAGAGACAGGAGTAAAAGAGGTATTTACAAGTGATAAATTTAAAGAATACCTTGATACTATGTCTAAATTCCATAATTATAGTGTAAAGAATATTTTATGGTTACAAATGCAGAACCCTAGTGCTCAGAGGGTTGCTGGAATGAAAACATGGAATAGCTTAGGAAGAAAAATAACTAAAGGAGAAAAATCATTAAGGATATTAGCACCATACAAACATAAAAAAGAGATTGAAATGGACAAATTAAACCCTAAAACAAATACCCCTTATGTTGACATGGGTGGTAATCCAATTAGAGAAAAACAGAGAGTAGAGTGGATTAGTTTTAAGTCAGTGCCAGTATTTGATATATCTCAAACAAATGGTAAGGAGCTACCAACATTAATTAATGAACTGGAGGGTAATGTAAATAATTATGAGCATATGAAAAGTTCTTTAGTGGAAGTTGCGAAGATACCAGTTGAATTTGAAAATATAGAAAATGGTAGTAAGGGTTATTACCAGTTAGGAGAAAATAGGGGTAGGGCAACGATTCGTGCAAAAAACAGCCACAAGACAGTTATTACCATATATATCACGTTGCCGTTCTTCCCTAATGTAGTAAATTGCTCATTTATGCCATAGCCAAAGATAAATTATAGTCTATATTCGGTGGCTTCCGATTTAAATCTAAATTATAACGTCCAAAACGATTAATATGCTGTGTTATGTAGGGGCTTAAAGCTGCTATAGTATCTTCTTCAATTTTATGACCTTCCATTATTAACTCCTGAAGAATTTGAGTTATATGAAAAACGTTATGAAATATAATGCAATTGGAAACCAAATGATTATACTTTATTATTTTTCTTTGTTCATCTCTATTATTTTCTGCGATAATTCCATCGCCACCAAAGGACACCCATTTAGTAAAGCAATTAAAAGATTCACTTTTGTTTGTAGCTCCCTGTATTATACTTCTTAATTCTTCACTTCCGATATATTTCATTAAGTATCCTGTTCGAATAGCCCTTCCGAGCTCTCTAAAAGCTTGATACAGCCGGTTTTTTCTGCTATAAGTACTAAGCTTTCGTAAAATTGTAGATGCTGTAATTCGGCCAGCCTTAATAGATAATGCAACTCTTAACATATCAGGAAAATGAGTTTCAATAAGATTCCAATCAATAGTATCAGAAAATAATTCATCAATATGTTCATATTTTGCATCTTTACATGGTCTATAAAGGGTAATGTCTTTCCAGTTACGAATGCGCGGCATTAGCTCAATGCCTAGCAAGAAAGACAATGCAAAAACCGGTGAATTTTGCCCTTGTGTATCTGCATGTATTGTATCTGGTTGAATATCGGATTCGTTTTTTATCATTGCATCCAGAATATATACTGCTTCCCAAACACCGCAGGGAATAAAATGACTGAATAAAGCTATGTAAGTGTCTGAAACATGATAATATCCAATACCTCCGTATCCTCCATATCTTATGTGGTATTCAGATAGTAAGTTTTGCTCGTATAAATCCCATTTTGTACCATCTGCTGAGACCCTTTTACCAGAACCCCAAAACTTAGGAAGTGAAAAGCAATTGTAGGCATTTATAATATTTTTTATGGCGAGCTCTATTTTTTCCTCTGTTATATGACGATTATTTATCCACGCTACTTGTTTGCGATTAATACCTTCTAGCGATTGAGCAGTTTGAGTAGGTCCTAAATTGCAACCATAACAAAAAGTTGTTATAAGGTACCTTTCAATTGGGTTTTCAATCTTTGTATCATGACCAGAAATGGAGCTAAAGTCCTTTGTCCAGTTAATCCAGTGCTCCGTATCAGTAATCACATCAAGAATATTAATAGGTTTTAATCGCTGTGAAATCAATGATTCAATTAATTTTAACTGATTAGGATATTTCTTTTTTTCAGGCTTTCCTAAAATCGGTATACCTTTTTCTATTCTTAGGTATTGATTAGAAGTAAAGGACTTGTCTGTACTTAAAATCTCCTCATTAAGCCAATTTTTCACGTGTTCAATAAACCCATGGCTATCTACAGGAAGTCCTACTTGCTGACCATATAACTCTTTCTCTTCCTCATATTCTTCCCAGCTTATAAGCTGATCTCTATAATCAGAAAATTTGTCACTACCTTTAACATATAAATCACCAGATTTTAAATCTCGCATTATTTGTGTAAACACACATACTTCAAAGTGTCTGCGATTTATTTTATCAGGGTAAATACTTCTGTTACTGTATCCCGTTATGAGTTTCCACCAATCATCCGGTATCCATGAAAGATCTAAAAGCTTAATTTTATTTTCAGTGGTCTTCCCCTTGTTTTCAATTTTAACTGCATCCAGTAATTCTTTGCGTACAGTTTCATTTTTCTGAAGAAACTGCAATGACTGTTCTAGGGATATATCTTGGGTTGTGGAGTGGAGCGTAACGGCTTTTAATATCCTAAACAAAGTCACTCTATGACTTTTGTAATATTTCCAAAGGAATAAATAATAATTGTTGCCCGCATGTGCTGCATGCGTTTCACAATGACTTAGTACTTCATCGCTTTTTTCTTCAATTACGGATTGGATTGCTGCAAATTTTTCTTCTATGCTTCCATCTTTTTTATAAGCTAAAATCATATCACGTAACGTCACCACTAATTTATCAGTGATTTGAATATTTTTGGTCCTATGAAGGTCAAGTGCCTCTGTTCCTTTTCTATGCACACTTGACATTCTTTTAATAAACATTTCAGCCAAATCATCCAGTGCTTTTGCAGATTGAACAGCCAATAGTGCTGCTGCAAGAGTATATCTTTTATTAGGTTCTAATGCTTTCATTTGTGCAGCATTAAGAGTATTTGCCTCAGCTGCAAAATGTTTTATTTTATTATCCGGAATATTTGCAAGCACTTCAGTACCAACATCTTGTACTGATAGCCATGTAAGATAATTGACTAAATCTTTTAAATGCATAAGTGTGGGAGTGCCAGGATCTTGCTTTAGAAAGTTCCATGAAGTATATATGATATCTTGCTGCGATTCTAAAAGTTTATCGATCTTACTTCTGGATTCTTCACTAAGCAGAGTATTAATCTGACGATAAAAAGATCTATATACAGATACTCTTATCCTGTTTGATGCCCTTACTAATGTACTAAATGATGGCAATTCATAATGCTTACGCACTAATTCTTCAATAGCGACATTTATAAGATCAGATGGTTCATCTTTTGTTCTTGCTGCAGTTCCAATTGACCTTACTATTACGTGCCTAGCATCTGAGCCATAAGGGTTTATCTTTAAATATTCTCTAATAACTTGAACGTGCCTGAGTCTTGTACCTGATTTATTATAATTCTCAATAACCTCTGAAGAAATAGAGATATTCGTTGTCTTAGAAATATGTTGTATTATAGCCTGTGGCACATTTGTAAGTGGTACAAAATAGCCTAGTCTTTGAAAACTTTTAAGCATAATTAGAAAACAAAAGTTTGCATTTTCACCACGGGTAACTTTCCAAGAAAATTTAATTTCCTCTTGTGTGGGAGTATATATATCATTTAATTCCTTTTCAGAAATACTGCTTTTAAATCTTGGATATACAGTTTCGTGCATTGCAGGCAAAAATAACGGCCCCTTTCTTTCGTAAAAATTTATGTATCTTTAATTCTTCGGTAAAATGTGCCACGATTCATATTTAGCCTATTCATTGCTTCAATTGCAGAGATTTCTTTGCTTTTCCAGAGCTTTATTACCTTATCCCATTCTTTAGGTTTTTCAACTCGTGGTCTTCCAAATTTCTTACCCTTTAGACGTGCCGCTGCAATACCTTCACTCTGACGTTGAAGAATGCTTTCTCTTTCTAGCTCAGATAATGCTCCAAATATAGTTAAAACAAATCGTCCTTGAGGGGTAGCAGTATCTATGTTTTCTTTTAAAGAAACTAGATCTACCTTTTTATCCTGAAGTTGCTGGACTATGGAAAGCAAGTCACGTGTACTGCGAGCAAGGCGGGATATACTTTCTATATACAATATATCTCCTTCTCTAATGTATTCCATCATCTTTTTAAATTGTGGCCTTTCAGTATTTTTACCTGAGACCTTTTCAATAAAAAGTTTTTGAATCCCTAACTCTGATAAGGCTATTTCCTGTCTGTCTGTGTTTTGATCTACTGTAGATACTCGTACATAACCTATTTTAGACATAGCGTAGTTCCTCTTTCATAATAATTTTATAGCTAGATTATACCGTATCTGTCACAAAAACACCCTCATTACTTTTGTGCTATCACAAAATATAAAATAGGTACTTTTGTGACATAGAATTGTACTAACACAAATACCCTACTTATTGTGACGGTTATAGGTTTGTAAAAATAGTATTTAGTGGTATAATTTTCTTAGAAATTACGTCGGATTGGTAAACTATGATGGAGTATTTTCATTGAAAGGAGCGTGTTTGTATGAAATATATAATAACTGATAATCCAACAGAGCAAGATACTAGTGAAATTTTAAACAAATTAATAGAATTCAATCTTTCTCATATCGAGTTAAACATAGTTAAGCCTATAGCCATTTTCGTTAATGATGAAAATGGCTATAAAATAGGAGGGATTTCAGCAGAAACACATGGTAATTGGTTAGAGATATCATTATTATGGGTTGATGAAAAATTAAGAGGTCAGAAAATAGGTTCAAAACTATTAAAAGATGTTGAAGTAGAAGCCATAAGAAGAGGTTGTAAATATTCATTTCTTGATACTTTTAGTTTTCAAGCCAAGGATTTTTATGTGAAGTTAGGATATAAAGAGGTTTTTACGTTAGAAGAATATCCACTAACCAGTAAACGCCATTATTTTGTAAAGCAATTGACATAAAATAAGTAACTCATTAAAGGATTAAAATAGAAAGGTACTTCGCATCTTTCTTATAGAACTAAACCGCTAAAAACGGTGGCAGACGAGTGCTAATCATATTAATTTAATTTTTACTTAAATAAAATATAAAGAAGTATCCTATTTGATTAAGATACTTCTTTATTATAATACACACTTCCTA
>NZ_BHYK01000058.1 GCF_003865095.1 Clostridium tagluense
AGTGGAAACGCGGCATCGTTCTTTAGCTTGTTTCAGAAATTGAGCAACTTTAGTGGCTATCATCATTTAAGTATATACTTATGGTGATAGTTTTTATCGGCTCAACATCTGAATCCAAACCTATTCATAGTACGTCATAACAGCCACAAAATAGTAGTTCCATTTTTGATTTACAGTTCATTAAAAATGGAAAATGCTGTCTTGTGGCTGTTTTTTGCATGAATCGTTGCCGTACCCCACATACGTGTAAAAATAGGCCACATGGTGGAAGTATTATCCATCATGTGGCTATATCTTGTTTTATAGGTGTTTCATCAAGTCTATTTATATTTGAAATATTTCATATATCCTTTTTATAACCCCAGTGAAACATATTTTAATAGTGTCATTAAGGTATACTTGATGAAATATATCGTTGAATTTCAAATGAAACGCTTAAAACTCACGTTGTGGATAATTTAACCATGAAGTGGCTTACTTTTACATGTATGTCGGCTCAACCCGTTATTGCACCATGGGTGTTTTTGCCCATCCACCCGAAAAGGTGGAATAGGCAACTTACTCATTCGATAGTATCAGAAGCATAGTCAATTCCAGAATGATTGCCTATGCTTGTCTTTCAAAACATGTAGTCATCATTTGAAATATGTCAGAAGTGGATAAGATGTACTTCTGACACAAAAAAACAAACGATTAAGGACTATTTCACAAAGTATACTTTGTGAAATAGTCCTTAATCCCCCTTTTGGAGGGGATGTGCAAAAACACCCAATATAAGGTACAGCCGACATACAAGTATGTCGGCTGTACCCGTATAAAATCAAATCTTGGACAGAAACCTATATTATAAAATACTTACCATATAAATTATCCATACATTTTTTAAATTCTCCCCATTCTTGATTAACAGATCTATCAGCATCAGACAAATAGTACATGTATTTATATAAATGTTTTAACATTTTATTTGTTGTAAACCTTGATACATAGTAAATGCAGTGGGTTCCTTAAAATTCTTCGGCTCTTAACCATTGATATTACTTGATTATAAAAGGCGTTAAAACTAATTTAAATTAAGCTTATAGTTTTAATGTAATGTTTTAGTCCAAACTCTCACTAAAATATATCTTAGAGCATATTAAAAAGCCCTATTCAGCATTAAACTTTACAGTAATTTGAAAATATATTAGTTGATTTTCCTTAACGTCAGTTTTGTACGAAAAGAGAGGAGTACCACACTAATAAAACATAAGTATTGAGTTTTATAATTAAATAATAATTCACCTACTAAAAACGCTATATATTTTCAGAACACAGAGCGCTACAGATTACGGAATGTTGCAAATCTCTGGTTTGCGACGTGGATCAATGCATCAGATTATCTTAGGAATTCAGAAACGTTATGTTTATAGATAAAGACCAGATAAAGACCACAGAGAACTACCCAGATGCTCTTGAGGGTTTGTGAATTAGTTTCTTTAGACTAGGTTACTGACTGATGCTGAGACCAAATAGAAAATGTATGTAAAGATGAATGATTAAGAAATATTGTGATATAATTAAGTTAAAGGGAAGTGATGTTTTGAGCGATAAAATCAATAATGAACATGATTTAGGATATAAGAGCTTGCTAACTCACAAGAAGACTTTTTTAGAGTTCCTAAGAGATTTTGTAAAGAAAGATTGGGTAAACTTAATAAAGGAAGAAGATCTAGTTCTAATCGATAAAGAGTTTATACTAGAAGACTTTAAGGAAGAAGAAGCGGATATTGTATATAAAGTAAAAATTGGTGATAAAGATATAATTTTTTATATATTGCTTGAGATGCAGTCAAAGGTAGATTTTTCAATGCCTATAAGGTTACTTATGTACATGACTGAGTTATGGAGAGATGAACTTAAAAATACAGAAAAAAATATAAAAAAGAGAAAAGATTTTAAACTTCCATCCATTTTCCCAATTGTCTTGTATAATGGAGAGTATAATTGGACAGCACCAAGGAGTTTTAAAGAAGTTTTAAGCGGATATGAATTATTTGAAGATAACATAGTAGATTTCAAATATATGCTATTTGATGTAAACCGAATGGATGACGAGGAATTATTAGATATAGCAACCGTGATAAGCTCAGTATTTTCATTAGATCAATCAGGGATAGATGATGAAGAAATAATTAGAAGATTAAAAGTTATAGGTAGATTTATAAGAATGAAGGCCACAAAGGATCAGTCTCAAATATTTAGAAATTGGATTGTTAACATATTGCAAAACAGAATGGATGGAGAAATGAAAAATTGTATTCAGGATGCGTTTGAAAAAACAGGTGAAATGGAGGTTGATGATATGGTAAGTAATTTAGGGAGAAATCTTGAGGAGAGCATTAATAAAAAGGTTAGTAGTGCTAAAAAAGAAAGTGTTATAGAAATAGCTAAAAACTTACTAGATATATTAAGTGATGATATAATATCTGAAAAGACTGGACTTACAATTGATACAATTAAAAAATTAAGAGAAGAAAAAGAAAACTTAATACACTAGAGGTTATTATCAGATATAGATGACATACAGGTATGTTGGCTGTACTCAAAGTAGAGTTAGATAATTTGCAAGAAAAAATTTTATAAAAGCTTATCGAACAAATAATAAGTTGTTCGATAAGCTTTTATTTTTCTTTTGGTGGTAGCAATATTTTATAAATGTTGCTACCACTTCTGAGGTTTCAATAGAGGGATACTTCGAAATAGAACATTATAATCTTATTGTTTGCGATGTTTTAAAAGACCAGTGAGACCAAGCCCTAAAAAAGACCCCAGAGGAATCCCCAGAAGGCGGGTGGACAAGCTTGTGGCCAAGGGAATGGACTAGCCAAGGACGGCTTGTCAATTTCCTTAAGCCAGGAGCTTGTCCACCCGCCCCTCAAGGAAAGGACTAGCTGTTGAAGTGGAACAGCCAAGGACGGCTAGTACACTTCGAGTGCTTGTCCTTTCCTTGAGGACCCCGGAGCACTACCCCAGCAAATACCACTTGTGGTAAAAACCCTAGAACACTTATACAATAAAGCTCGCGTTTTCATTAAAATAGCGAATTAAAAATTAAATCATTGGCCAAAAACCTACGAGTAGCTATTTTATGAGAAAACCGTTAGCTGGCTTAAGGAAACATGTGCACTTACGACAGCCACTACACCATCTTTATTTACCAAGAATGAAAAAATACTTGTACTATCAAAAAATAGTATGGTAGTAGAGATATAAAAGTAAGTATTTTATTATTAAAAACCAAAATTAAAATTACTTTAAAATATAATTAGAAGTAAGGTGGTTGTAATAGGTGTAGATTTTTTTAAAATAATGATTTGAAGAAGAAAAAAACAAGTCCTGCGGCAATGCCACAGGACTTATTACCCCTGGGGGAAGGGGGATTAATTTCTTTGCTTTGGACAAGTTTACTGACTGCTACTAAGACTATATAAAAGATGCATGTTACCCCACCTTAATAAAATGTTTTACTTTAGGGCAGTGAGTAAGTTTGTCCAAAGCTTCCTTGACCCCAGAGGAATACCCTAGAGGCTCCCCTTTGGGGTTGGGGGGGATAAGTTCACTCATTTTGGACAAAATTACTGACTGCATTTTATGATTTTGATTGCAAGGGTATGATGACATGATTTTTAAAAAAATTATGATTATGGAGCAGTGAGTAAGTTTGGCCAAAATTTCATTTTAAATATTCATAAAGAAAATACTTAACTGTTAGTGTTCTTCTTAATACATAGGTAGTGATAAGAGTATTTAATATACTACCGCATTCCATATAGGGCAAAAACACGCCCTATACTCCATTTGGTCTTGTTATAATTACTCACAATAAGTTTTATTTTGAATAATAAAAAAAGATAGTTAATACCGCTTATCTATCTTTTTATCTCTGTTTTCTTACTTTGATTTTGCCTCGGCATCTGCATCTCTCTTATAAATTCCTCTGCCTGCCTCTGGTATTCCAATATCTTTTTATTAGATTCCTCCTGTTGCTCCTGCATCTTTTTATTAAATGCTTTTTCTTGCTGCAGTAATGCTTTTTCCTTTTCAAATTCTTTCTGCTCTACAGTTCGCGCTACTTCTTTTTGGCATTCAATAACTGTAGCTTCCATTTTTGATTCTAATGTATGCATAGCAAGCAATGTTTTTTCATTTTCGAACTCTTTTAGCTCTGAAGTTCGATTCACTTCTTTTTGAGCTTCCACAGCTACAGCTTCTAGTTTTGTTTTTAGCGTATCAATTTCAATGTCTTTAGATATTATTTTATTGCCAAGATCTATGTTTCTTGCCTGGCTGTCTGCAAGCAAACATTTTATAGTCTCATTCTCATTCTTGAAGCCTTTATACTCTGTAACAAGCCCTGTAAGAGTATCATTTTTCTCTTTATATTCTTGAATTAAAGCCTTATTGCTATCCGTGATTTCGCTTAATTGTTTTACCTGTTTTTTAAGTTCATCACTTATATTAAAAGATCCTTGCAATGTGTTTTCCATAGCTTCTTTATCTATATTCAATCCTTGATTTTCGGCTTTTAAACTTTCTATTTTACTTTTATAAATCTCCATATCTTTATCAAACTGCAGGGCCTTTGCTGCATCTATAGTTTGTATTCGCTTCGCCATATTAACATATATATTATTAATCTGATTAGTTAAGGCTTCAAGGTGATTAATGTCCTCTGCTACCTCTGGAATATCCATTTTGACCTTGTTTAATTCATAAGCACCCATGAGGATTCCCATAAACTCTTTACTGCTTTTGCCACTTTCTTGAATGAGTTCTATAAGCTTCTCTTTATCATCTGTTTCCATTCTTACTGAAAAAGGGTTGTTGTTATCTGCCATTTTGGGGCCTCCTTTATATTTGAATAAATGTTTACGCTTATTTTTGTATAAATATATAAATATGAGTGTGTTTACTAGTGTTTACTATGTATTGTTTACAGTATATACTCTTATTATTCAAAGTTCAATGAAAAATGCATTTTAAAATATATTTCAGCTACAAGGTCTTGCATTTTTCCAGAGAATTACCCAGGGGAAAAAGGCGGGCAAAAAATTAAACATCGATAGCAAACTATATGTGGATATTTGGAGTAATGAAAGTTTGTATAATTAGTATTTTATGGTATAGTTTTCATGAAAGATAGTGAAGGTAATGTAATAAATACACCTAATGTCGATAATGTGAAGCTCAAATGTTCTATTGATTGGGCGCATTTGGGTGTGAATTTTAAAGGCAACACAAGCTAGACAGCTTTTTTCAATTTGGAATTTTTGCACTTATTAGAATTTACAATTAAAGTATAATTAAAGTATAATTAAAGTATAATTTTGATAAAGTATTCAACTAAATAATAGTTTTGTGATGGGAGTAATAATTATGAGTAAAAAAAAATCAAGGAAAATAAAAAAAAAGAATCCTACTAATATATTCATAAATCTAAAACTTAACGAAAATAATAACAAAAATACGGTAGAGTGGGAATGGATTTATATATTTGATTTAATAGATAATCTGCCATACCTTGAAATTATATGTTCTACCTTAAAGAGTTTCTTGAAATTTAAAGATAGTTTGCTAGTAAATTACAAAAAACTTGTTAAGAAAGAATCAAATATTGATCAGTTTTTTATTGATAATGGTTTAGGAATAAAATTAGATATTAATACATTAGAAGAAAAGTTTAATTTAATGGTTACAGGCAATAAAGTTATAGAAAATAAAGAATTCACAACCAAAGACATACATGAGTTTAAAAAAAAGCTAGAAATAACAAGAGGTATATACTTAAGAATTCGATGTTGTGATAAAATTTTACCCAAGGAAGAAGTCTTTCTAATTTATGTATTAAATCTAACTATAGATGGCAACCATGTTAGAACTATAGAATGGCTTGAAGGAAAAAAAACGTTTTTATCACTACCTGATTCAGAGTGGTATGAAAGTGGTTCTATTTTTCCAGGCGGACTCGGATTGGGAACTATTTATTTAGATGAAGATGCTTTGAATGAATCTGCTGTAACATCTATTGATTACTGCAATTCAGATATGTATGAGACTTTTCGTGATTTCCTTAAAGAGAATTTGCTAGTTGATAGCGAAAATTATGCTACAAATTTTAATGTGATCATTGAAGATGTTTGTGAAGGTAAATTATTAGTTAAAGCTAACTTAACTGGCCAAACTAATGAAAATCAAGGATATGAAGCAAAAGTACCTATAGAGACTACTGATAATTATACAAAATTTAGAAGGTGTTTTGATAGAGATGGATTTGCATATTTTATAATGACAAATAACTCAGTAGTAAATTTAGAAGAATTTTGCTTTAAAATTAAAAACATTACCTTTATGGGTAATAAAAATGCAGAAGAGTTTCAAAATTGGGTAGATCCAATAGAATTAGATTTAGGTGGTCAGGATGCTAAAAAAAGAATTTTAGTAAGTTCTTCAAATTTAGAAGTAGGAATATATAAGTATTTCTATATAAGCGAGATTAATCCCAAAAACCTAAGGAAGATTGTAAATGAGCTAATTTCATACAATATAGGTCATGAAATCCAGATTCCTGTAGCAGAAGCTATATTTCATATGGAACAAGATACAATTGGGGTTATATCTAAACTAGTTCCACCACCAGTATATAAGCTTGAAGATATAAGAGAGGTTGACATAGAAGATTTTAGTCTACTTATAGATATGGTGGCATTCGATATTTTTATATGTAATAAAGATAGGCATTCAGATAATATATGCTTCTTTCTAAGTAATAATAAATATAACCCCATGTTTATTGATCATACTAGAGCTCTAGGTGGAGTAGAAGAATCGGATATCATGAGATTAAGAGAAGAAAGTATTCAATTATGTTTGCATTTTGTAGGACTTGGATTGATTGCTAATCAAGTTACTAATTTAAATATATTTTCTAATATTGTAAAAAGAATTAAAATACTAAATATAGAAAATGTAGTATCTAAAGCCATTCCATCTCAACTTAAAAACTTGCTTATTTCAAATAATGTCTATAAAGATAATTTTGATGAATACATAATAGAATTGCTTAAATGGAGACAGGATAATTTAGAAGTTATACTTAAAAAATCACTAACATTATAGTTAGCTAACAAAACATTAATCATAGGGTTGCATGAGGATTAATTTAGTCGAAAAGCATGTGAGCACACCATCTAATTTATAGTATTAATAACTATATTAGTAATGAGGTTTTCTCTAGATATTACTTAGAGTGTTTAGCCATTAGCTTAAGACAAAAGTATTATGATGTTCTTTGTTGTAGACTAAACTTAGAATTAGGAGCAACACATACTTTAAGTTATCTTCAAATGGTGTTATTTTTTATTTTTAGTGTAAATATTAAAATCATAATATGCTAGTAAAAAACTCGATAATCAGACGGTTAGAGAATAAAAAGGACAAACCATAATTACTATTTATAAATTATAAAGAATAAATAGTAAGCTTAATTAATTATAAGACTTGATAGCAACCTCCAACTAAAAGGCCTCTCTGGACAACATTCCTAGTGGATGGGATAGTTTCCAATCTACTTAATTATGTTGATTTATATTTAAATTTTAACTTCACATTTGCAATTACTTAAAATGATAAGCAGCGTAAATTAAAGTTTTTACTGCATCTTTTTTATGTACATAATATTTATATCATCGACTACTCATCAGCTGTAATGGTGTACGTTGATTCCTAAAGTTTAAAAAATATAGTAGCTCCAAGTGAAGTAAGCACATTACTTCCTATAATGATGCCTGGTTTAGGTATATTTTATAGAATATTCTTTAAAATGCAATATCAATTTCAATATATATCGTAAGATATACTCTCATAAAATGGTGGTTTTTAATCAAAATCCTTCATGTTTAAAATGAAGGATTTTTATTACTTGTATTTCATTTTTTATACTGCAAGTCTAGTCTCGCAATAATGCAAACCCTCTGCCTAACCCAAATTACTCTGCATATAAACCTCCTTTTTCTGATCCTCAGTTATTCCTATATATCTTAAAGTTTGTGTTTTAGAAGAATGATTAAATATATCCATTAACAGCTCTATAGTAGTTCCTCCAGTATAGGCGTGGTAACCAAAAGTTTTTCGCATGGTGTGCGTCCCAACCTCTCCGGATATTATATTTCCTTTATGATCCCTTTCAACCAGACCTATCATTTCTGCAGCATTATTTAATATGTACCAGGCATGTTGACGAGATATTGGTTTGTTTTCTGCTTTTTTACTACAAAACACATACATATATGGAAGCACTTCAACTAAACTGCTCGCGTAGCCTTCAATTAGTTTACTTACTATGGATCCTATATAAAACTTTTTAGTTTTTGAAGTTTTCTTTTCTGTTATTGTTACATATTCTTTAGCACTCATGCTTTTGAAGTTCATAACATCATCAAAGGTTAATTTTAAAATATCACTTATACGAAGCCCAACATTTATTCCAAGAATAAATAGAAGTTCATTTCGAAGACTCTGATCTCTTAAATAGGATCTCATAATTCTTATGGTTTTTAAATCTCTTATAGGTTCTACAGTTTTCATTTTACATCTTCCTTTCCATAACATTTTGTTAAATAATTAACAATTACTTGGTTTATATCTAAATTTGTTAAATATAGTCGTATATATTAGGTTTTCAAGGTAAATTTATATCATACCTTGTCGCAAATTAGAATTCCCAGTTTTCATATTACACAACATTTGAGAAATAGTCAATATGTCAGATTAGAGCAAATTGGAAAATACCATTTTTTTACAACACAAGCATTTGAGCTATTTATAATCTTACACAACGCGGTTGTGTCAGATTACAAATTTATTACAAAGTGCTGATATATTTGTAATATATGTAAATACATTAATTGGAATTATTTTTTAGAGGGTATTTTTTGTGTATTGTTATTTTTAAAACAGTAGTTTTAAATAGATTAAAAAAATCGTTTAAAATTTATTACAAAATATGTATAATAGATATATGAAATAAAAAGGGTGGTGTTTATACTGGAGAGTTTAGTTGAAAAAGCAAAGAAGGGAGACAGAAACTCTTTGATGGATATTATTGAAAGGTATAAGTTTTTGATAATTAAGTTAGCTGGAAGTTACCACATACCTTCCTATGAAATTGACGATCTTGTGCAGCATGGATATCTTTCTGTTATAAAAGCAGTTAATCTTTATAAACTTGGTAGCAATACTTTCGATGGTTATTGTATACATGCTATTAGAACTAATTTTAAAGCTCTTTTAAAGGGAGAAATAAAACACTATAGAGAAGTTCCAAATCCACAGCCTACAAGTAGCAGTGCCTCTTGCGAGTATGAATTCACCTTAGAGGATGAAGTAATGGCTTACGATGAGGCCCAGAGGCTTTATAAGGC
This sequence comes from Clostridium tagluense, assembly GCF_003865095.1. Lineage (GTDB taxonomy): Bacteria > Bacillota > Clostridia > Clostridiales > Clostridiaceae > Clostridium_AD > Clostridium_AD tagluense. The sequence goes on from NZ_BHYK01000058.1 coordinate 9,462, forward strand.
CTTGAAAAAATTAGATCCAGTTGAGAGTGAGGTTGTTTCGAGATTTTACTTACACTATGATAGTCTTCGGGAAATAGCCTGTGATGGTGATAACAGTTATGCTCACTATAGAAAGATTAAAGATAAGGCTTTAAAAAAGCTTAAAAAATATATTTAAAAGATTATAGAAACCAATTGAAATAAGCATATATATTATCTATAGCGGTGAGGGAGGTGGTGCGTCATGTATGATGCATTTGTTAAACTGGTTAATACAGTTGGCTTCCCTATAAGTGTGACGATATATCTGCTTGTTCGATTTGAGAAGAAAATTGAGGATCTCAATAAATCTATCGCGGATCTAACTGCAGCTATATCCACCGTTATAGGAAAATCTAAAAAATAAGGGTACCAGACTTTGGTATTCTTATTTTTTATAGGCAATATAGATTGCCATAATGTTTGTTGATAATCTGTGGAGAAGTTTGGTATATACCTTCAAAACAACAACAAATATAACTTATTTATGGTTAGGTTCCTTGTTGTTGTTTTAGATGTTTAACAATCTTTTTGTTTAACATGTTTAAGAGGGGCTTCTAAGCTAGTCATATCAAGGCGTTCAAAAATCTAATACTACATTTTCATAGTTAACTACTACATTTTCATAGTGAAAAGCAAATCTAATACTACATTTTCATAGTCAACTACTACATTTTCATAGTGAAAAATAAATCTAATACTACATTTTCATAGTCAACTACTACACTACGCAAATATTGTATTAGTAGTATTCTCATGTTAATATATACCATGGGGTGATAACATTGGACAAAGATTATATAGTGACTAAAAGCAATAAATTAATTACTTGTAATTACGATTTATCAGTACAGGAACAAAAAATAATATTAACATTAGCGAGCATGGTACAGCCGCAGGATACAAAGTTTAAAACGTATGATTTTAAGATAAAGGATTTTTTAAAACTATTGGATATTAAAGACCAAAGTAAATATACTGAAATACCTAAAATTACAAAGGAACTTATGAAAAAAGTATTTGAGATTAAAGAGGGTAAAGATATAATTCAATTAGCCTGGCTAAGTAGTGCAAGATATAAAACTGGTGAGGGTGTAGTTGCTTTGGAGTTTTCTCCACAGCTAAAACCCTACATGTTAGAACTCAAAGAATTATATACAAGTTATAAACTTGACAATATATTGAGTTTAAAGAGCAAGTATTCTATAAGATTGTATGAGATATTAAAATGCAATTCATATAAAAAACAGGTAAATATTGAACTTGAAGAACTTAAAAACATGGTAGGATCTAAAGAGAAAGCATATAATATTTATAATAATTTTAAAAATAGAATAATAACCAAGGCACAGAAAGAACTTGCAGAAAAAACAGATATTAATTTTGACTATG
>NZ_BHYK01000059.1 GCF_003865095.1 Clostridium tagluense
TTTCAGCCAAGTGTGACTCAACTGAACTTCCATCTAATGCTAAAACGTTACTAGCAGTTGTTTTTGGATTTACATTGTCCCACGCGGTATTATTCGCATTTCTTTGTTGCATTTGTATATTTATATCAGACATTTAATCATCTCCTCTTACACTATTTTATACCAAAAATCTCCTGCACTTGTGGTAGCTGGAGCCGTTGCACTTGTTGTACATCTTTTAGTATTAATTTCATTCCATGCATTCCAAGTACCATTAATCCCATTTCTTATTGCTAATCGAGGACTACCGCCATTTGCAGTTGTCGACCCAAAGGCTAATTGATAAGCACAGTCTCCTGTAGAGGCACTAGTTCCATCCCAGGGGGAATAGGTCATTACTCCTATATAATTTCCTATTTGCCCCCCTAAAACTCCGCCATTCATAAAATCAAATCTAACATTATTCGGATTTGTATTAGGTAATGGTAAGCTACCGTCCCTTGGCCCGTCTGGAGAATTTACATTATTTGTTTTTGTAGAGGTCCCGCCATTAGCGGGAAGACTCGTTGGTATATCAGAAATTTTAGCATTTTTACTCCAACCACTCCATACCCCACCAGTTAAGGTTTTTGTATAATTATCATTATTATTAAAGTTATAAGCAATAATAGTTAAATACCCGGTCCCATTGCCATGTGATACCCCAATATATCTAAACCATTCACTAGTCGGAGCGTTTGTAATGCCGCTTCCTTGACCTACATATAACCCCTCACTTCCATAAGGAATCCAACCATGCAAATCTGTGGTCATTGCTCGAAATATTACTTTTTCTGCAATATCGACTATACCATTACCATTACCATCATACTGGCTTTTAAGCATATCTCCAACTCCTGGACCGGATGGACCTTGAATACCTTGAGCCCCAGTCGCTCCCGTATCTCCTTTAACCCCTTGTATACCCTGTATTCCTCGCAATCCAGTGCCTGTTGCCCCCGTGGCTCCGGTTGCTCCAGTTAAACCTATTACACCTTGCGAGCCTATGTCTCCTTTAATACCTTGTATCCCTTGTGAACCAGTTAATCCAATATCACCCTTTGTGCCTGTTGCTCCGGTTGCCCCTGTGGCTCCTGTTACACCAATAGGACCTTGGATGCCTTGAATCCCCTGCAATCCCGTTGCTCCTACATTCCCCTTAATACCTTGAATTCCAGTATCGCCTTTGTCACCCTTTAGCCCGATTGTAACATTTATGGTTTCAATATATTCTGCCATTATGTTCACTCCTGTAGCTAATCCACCCAATACTTCAAAGCTTGTAGGTGAGGTTTCAATCAGTCCCTCGCTAATCTGTTTTTGGCCATACATATACCAAAACAATGAATTTGTATTCGGTGTATATGACCCTTTTGTAAGATTAAATACAGTTTGGCCCGATTGGACTATAAATCTTTCTTGCCTAACTGTAATACATTCTGGATTACTATTAGCATCTGTCCCTTTCGGTCCTTGTTCTCCTTTATCTCCCTTGGAACCAGTTAAACCTATTGTTCCAGGTGCGCCTGTTGCTCCTATGTCACCTTTTATACCTTGAACACCAGTATCACCTTTTAATCCGGTATTACCTGTTAATCCTTGTATGCCCTGTAATCCTGTATCTCCCTTAATCCCTTGTGCTCCTATATCACCCTTTGAACCCATTATTCCCTGGATGCCTTGCTCACCTTTTGCACCCAGTAAATTATTTGCAGTTCCATCACCAATGAAGACTTCTTTTGTGTCTGTACAAAACCCAAATTGCCCCTCTAGTAGGATGGGTAAATCAGCCTTTAACCCTCTTTTTTCTTGTATAGGTAACTCCGTTATAGACATTCACCTCACCTCCTAAACTTGCTTAAACCAAAAATCTATGGATGTTGGGCTTGCTGGAGCAGTAGTGCCTCTATAAATTTTAGTTGTTGCTGTTATTTGAGCTTGTAAATTACCAGCTATATCACCGCTAAGTTGGGATTGAATTGACCTGAACCAAGTGTTAAATTGGGATTGAAAACTTGCTTCGCTTGCTGACATTGATGTTGTATATCCACTAGTTGTTGTTGCATACCAAGCATCATAACTAGCCTTTTTAGCGGTTGTCCACGTTGTAAAATCTCCGTTATACTTACTTTGTTGGGATGTAAACCAATCTAAATATTGATTAAATATTGCTGTAGTATCAGCCTGTATTAAACTATTTACCCAACCACAATAACTTGTACTCATTCTTAAATCTGTTATGTTAGCTTGAACTATACTTGTAACTCCTCTAGCAATGTATATATCTGCAATTCCTAACTCATAGCCATCAGCATCTCTTTGCAACATTAGTGCAACTGGACTACTTGCAAGCATACCTTTTTTAACTTTAGCAGTAATGTTTCTATTAACTGTGTTATATTGTATTACAACCCTGTCTATCCTATTTAAAATGCCATCAGCTACTGATATAGGTAGTATTAAGTCACTATCATTAATATAGCAATAACCATTAACCCAAGCTTTACCCGCTTTAACCGTAACCGTCATGTTTCCATTATTAATAACTTGTAAGTTAGTTGATGGATTAGGAAATACACCATTTGTGAGAAGAGAATTAAAAAATTCAGCAAAATCACTGGCTTTGTATTTTCTATCCCCATTTATACTATTAAAAAAACTGCTTTTTTCCAAACTATCACATCCTTTATTTTAAATTAAACAAAACTACCTCCATCAATATTTGTTATAGTATTACCTCCGGTGCCAATAATTGCTGTACTAGATTGTTGCTTTGCCATATTCTTAATTTTATCAAGCAGATTAGGAATGTTAGTACCAAATATAGCTTCTAAGTTAAATCCATTAACCTCATATATTTCTTTTAATTCAATGATTTTTGCATTCATGGTCACACCTAGTTTTCTATCTTGGGCTGTAATAATATCGCCTAAATCATAATCTAGTTCATAAGTAAAAGACCCATAAGGTATTATTCCCACCTCAAAGCTCTTTATTTTTTTTAGTTCATCTAGTTTTTGATGCCCCATAGTTTTTAATTCTGTTATATCTTGGGCTTGGCTACAATCTATAAAGCTTTCTATTCTATCAAATCCACTAACTTCTCCTACCTGCTGTACTAACCTATTTTCATCATCTCCTCTTCCACCACAGTAACCTACATTTTTGTGATTTAAACTGCTATCTATATAGTGTCTACTTTTTAAATTATCAAAATCTACACTAAAAATTACTGGAGGCAAGAGTTCTTGATCCGCTGTTAAATCTCTACCTTGGGTTATGTCGAATACAAGTTTATTATTATTAAAATTAAGAACTATATCCCAACCTAAGTTAGCATACTCCCCTATTTCTGTAAGTTTATCAGAAAGTACTTCATATCTGCTACGCCACTTGTCCTGAAATCCTCTGTTTAAATTAGGAGCTACCACTAAGTTTTGAATTTTTCTTGAAACATCAGTTGGATTAATACAATTACTTTCTACAAAGTATTTAATGATAGCTTCCTGAGAACCTGTGTAACTATCATAAGCACCATTAATGGGAATAATAAGTCTTCTATTGCATAAGCCTTTTAAAGTTGGCCCTTTAATCAAGAGTGTATCTGTAGGCTCTCCGTTTTGGTCATATGTGTTCTCTCTGTGCATTATAATACCTACTTTGTTAAGTTTATTACCTAATAAAATTAGGTTACCATCTATAAGCTTATCTGTATAAGCTTTATTAATATTTATGTGTAGTTCAAACTCACCAACCTTATAAAATCTTCTTATAAATATCAAACTTTCATAGTTGTCAATTTCAGCTAGTAAATTGAAATCTTTATCTATTATTCTAATAGGCATGGTGTCCACATTACACCCCCACATATAGAGGTTTGTAGTAAATTACTACCTCTAGATTATCTATGCCTTGCTCTGCATCATATTTTAAAAGATTATCTCCTACATCGAGTTGTAAAAATGTTGTTTGTAAGTCTATATAATTAAATACATTTGTTGCAACACCATTACGAACCATTTCAACCTTCTTATTTCCAAAATCTGTATTAATTACAAGCTTATCGCCGGCAACAAGAGTTCTTTTAATTTTAATATATTCTTTCGTATAGATATTTAAAATACTTGGATTTACTAAAGTAGCAAGTGCGGTAAATTCAATTCTCATACCACATTCAACATCGCCTTTATTGTTTATATTAACTATTAAATTACTTTCTCTATGTCCCATTTCTATTCCTTCATCCGTTAATTCTAAAGCAAATTCAAAGTCGCCTACCCATAATGCTATTTCTTCTTTAGCTTCAATTATGTTTGTCCAAAATGGATTTGGGCAATATAGTTGTATAAGAAATTCTTGTACTGGCTCAAACCTGGCTTTGGGAGTAGGACCATCTTGCACTATACATTGTATTTCATGTTCACCAGCACCATTTGTATAAGTCAATACGCCCTGTAGTTTAGGATTAAAGATACTATATAATTCTTGCCTTTTTCTGAACATATCTTCACTATTATCACCTAAAATAGCAACCTCTATATTTAAGGTTCGTTCCTCTAATAAAGCTCCATGATAGCTTTTACCATCTTGACCAGGAGCTTTTGACGTTAATATTGTACTTTTGGGAGGGCTTGGGTCAAATTTTTGTAATAAAAAAGGGCCAGAATTTTTTAAAACTATACTCCGTCCCCTATCATTTGTAAAGATTAATTTCTGCATATTTCACCTACTTTTTAAGATGTTAAAAAGCTAATTGTCTTAATGTTGTTTCCATTTCACGTCTTTGTTGGCTTGGAGTTTGGGCAATTGGGCTTGTTATTGCTACGTTATATTCATTCCGCGTTGACGTTGTGCTACTGCTACTGCTAAAGCTTGGACTATTCATCCTAGTAGCATTCATGGCCGCTGCGGATGAAGAATTCATCATCATCATTACACTTATTGCGTTAGCCCTTTGTTGTGATATTTCAGCCGTTATACTTGCTATCATGGATTTTATATTATTTATTGCAGGTTGGAATCCATCTGCAAGTCTATCCCCTAATGTTTGCCCAGCTACCTTGTATTGCTCTCCATAGCTATTTAATAATTCTACTATTTCTTTTTGATTATTTTCCATAACTAATTTTTCAGCTTCAGCTTCAATATTCGCTTCTTTTAGTTTATCTCCATAGAATTTCTTTACATCTTTTATTTTTTTATCAAGTATCTCTTTGCTATCATTGTATTGCATATCAAAAACTTCTTTAGTTTCTTTGTAATTCTTGTCTAATTCTTTCTTTTCATCTTCAAAGTGTTTTTTTGAATCATTAAGTTCATTTTCTAAAGTTTCTTTTTTAGTTATATATATTAAATTAATAGAGTCCTTTTCTTCTTTTTCCGACTTATCAAGCATTTCCTTTTCAATTCTATAATGCTCTTTACTATCCTCAATTCTGTTTTTAATATCTTCTTTCTTGGCTTCATAAATTGAATTAATAGAATCTTTTTCTGCTTTTTCTGCTTTATCAAGCATTTCCTTTTCAATTCTATAATGTTCTTTGCTATCATCAGTTCTCTTTTTAATATCTTCTTTCTTTACATCATAAGTAGTTTTTATAGAATCTTTTTCTGCTTTTTCTGATTTATCAAGCATTTCCTTTTCAATTCTATAATGCTCTTTACTATCCTCAATCCTGTTTTTAATATCTTCTTTTTTAGCTTCGTATTGACTATTGATACTTATTTTTTGTTCATCTGCATTTTCCTTTACTGCATCTATTTGTTTCTTTAACTCTTCCTTTTTATCAGTTACAATTTGAGTATGCAATCTCTTGTCACGTTCTGTTTGAAGCTTATCTAGTTCTGCTTGCATTCCAACTTTATTAAACGCATTATGTTCATATGAAATTGCATTCTTAAGCTTGCTTATTTTATCTAATTCTTCCTTGTCTTTGTCTGCTCTATCTTCCGACTTAGTTTGTTCATCAAGCGCATCTATTTGTGATTGTAAAGCCTTAATCTTTGTACTTGAAACTTCTTCAATACCTTTAAGTTGGCTTTCTTTCCACTTATCTAAATTATCTTTTTCAGCTTCAAATGCTTTTTCAGAAGCTCTTTGAGAATCCTCAAATATTTGTTTTTTAGAATCGTAAACATCTTCCATTACTTTGGTAGTTTCTTCTTTCCAATCATCTAAATTATTGCTTTCTATCTCAAATGCTTTCTCGGAATCTCTTTGGGAGTTTTCAAGATATTCTTTTTTTGCTTCATAAGTATTTTCATTGTTTTTAAGTTGGCTTTCTTTCCATTTATCTAAATTATCTTTTTCGGTTTCAAATGCTTTTTCGGAAATTCTTTCAGTATTTTCAAGAGATTCCTTTTTAATTTCATAAGCATTTTCCATGCTCTTAAGTTGACTTTCTTTCCACTTATCTAATATATCAATCTGTGTATGAATACTCTCTTCAGTTCTTTTCTCATCTACTTCCATAAATTCTTTTTTTGCATTATAAGTATCTTCAATATCCTTAATGCTTGCATCTTTTAACTTACCTAAGTCATCTATTTGCTTTTGAATAGATTCTTCTTTCCCTTTTTCTTCTTCTGTATATTTTTCTTTAAGGGCATTTTTAATTTGATCGTTAAGAGTATTCACTTTATCTACAAATGTCTTTTTATCAGCTAATTCTTGTTGCAGTGTTTCTTTATTCATTTTGCCAATACGCTGTATCTGCATAATTTCTTTATCTGCCTGTTCTTTTCTTAATTCAATTTGTTGCTTTACAGCTTTTTTCTTAGCATCATATTCATCTTTAATGGCATATTTTTTATTACTATTTACACCTCTTAGTGCAATAGTTTCGGAAGCACTTAATTTATCAAATTGACTATTTAACTCTTTTATAGCTGTTGCCGTTGTAGATTTAATTTTTTGTATTTCTTTAGAAATCAAGTCAGCAACCTTTTTAGCTGCTTGGGCTGGTTTATCGCTATTTGCATCTATAGAATCTGCCAAAAGTTGCATGAAGTCTCCGCCGTATGTATCAGCATCTGAAAGTGGCCCTTCGTCTGGCACAGTAAAGTGAAGTACTCTTCTAATTTTATCCGCTACATTTACAACAGAATCTACTACATCTTTTATTTTGTTATTTACACCATCAACAAATCCTTTTATCATGTCGGTACCCCATGTTAATGCTTGACCTGGTAAATCTTTTATAAATTTTACAGCTGAATTAAATCCATTCCTTATGGCACTATCAACACTACCAATAGTACTCGTTACACCGGTTTTCATACTTGAAAACATATTACTACCTACAGTCTTTAATTGCCCTGGCAAAGCACCAAACCATGTTAAAAGTCCGTTCCATATATTTTTTGCACCTTCGACAATATTTTTACATAGATTGATAACAGTAGTTTTTAATCCATTCCATGCTGTTGTCGCAGTGGTTTTTATTCCAGTCCATAACGTATTCATAAATATTGGCAACCCATTCCAGATTGCTTTTGCTCCTACAACTATTCCATTTATTATTGCAGTTATACCAGTTTTTATAGCGTTCCATAAACTCATTGCAGTTGACTTTATTCCGTTCCATAATGCAGACATAAAGTCTTTAAATCCATTCCAAATAGTTTTGGCTATAGTTACTATCCCATTCCATTCAAGTTTTAAAAATCCACCAATTGCAGTAACTACGCCTGTAAATATTAATTTTATGCCTGCCCATATTTGTGCAAATGCTTCTTTTAATTTATTAAATATATTTTCTGTATCCGTTTTTAATTTTCCGAAATTTCCAGTGCATAAATCTAATATTAACAATATAGGACCTAGAAAAATTAATTTAATGGCATTCCAGACCCCAGTAAAATATAACTTTATTCCTTCAAATATGGTTGTTAAGCCATCTTTCATACTGTTAAATATGTTAGTTATGCCTGCTATAAATGGATTTAATATTGCCATCGTAACAGTTACAATCCCATTCCAAACAGTTACAAAAAAATCTTTAATTCCATTCCAAATATTTTGGGTGGTAGTTTTAATCCCATCCCAAAGATTGCTAAAAAAATCACTTATGCCAGTGAATATATTAGTTGCAGAAGTAGATATACCATTAAAAATATTTACAATAGTTGTTTTAATTCCATTCCAAATAGTTTCGGTTGTTGTTTTGATTCCATTCCATAAATCGCTAAACCATGCAGGTATACCTGTAAAAAACCCGACTAAAGAAGTCCATGCACCCGGAATAGTAACTGTAAAAAATCCTACAAGAGCATCTACTACAACCTTGGTAGTATTTTTTATGTCTTCCCACAAACCTTTCCAAAAGTTTCTAAATCCTTCGCAATGTTTCCACAGATAAGTAAAACCAATTGCTAGTGCTGCTATTATGGCTATTGCAATCCCAACTGGGCCAGTTATAAAAGTAATAGCACCTGCTAGTGACGTCATGGCTGGAGTCGCTACTACTGCTGCACCTGTTGCTGTTACAGTAGCACCTGTTAATATTCCTATCGCTCCGCTAATTGTAGTAAATATTCCAATTACCGCACCAGCTCCGGCTACAATACTGCCTATACTGCTAAATAGAGTTCCTATAAACATAATTAAAGGGCCGAGAACCGCAATAATTAAGCCAATACCAACTATGTTTTTGCGTGTACTTTCATCTAAACTATTAAGATAATTACTTGCTTGTTTAATTTTATCTGTAATTGACGTTATAATCGGGATTAAGGCTTTCACAATTGTATCTCCAAATTCCGCTGAAGCAATTTGTGCTGCATGTGTAGCCTTTGTAATAACTCCAGTACCATTTGCCATTTGATTTGTAGTATTAGTTACTGATCCACCAGATTTTTTCAAAGCTTCTACATACTCTTGAACTTCGAATCTTCCACCTCTAATTGCATCAGCTAAATCCGGGCCAGCTTTTTGTCCAAATACATCTATAGCCATAGTTGTTGCTGCTGCTATATTAGGTGCTTTTTTTATAGCTTCAAGCGTTTTTGAAAATTCAACCGCACTATCTTTACCAGCTGCACCCCAGTTACTTATAGATTTTTTCATACCACCGAACGCTAGCTCAGTTGTAACACCAGCTTTTTCCCAAGCGGAAAACATTGCTATACTTGTTTCTGCGTCAAACCCAAGTGCTCGCATAGGTGCACCGTACTTAGCGAGATCTGTAGTAAGCCCTTCTATTCCTATACCACTTTTTTGTGCTGCTACTGTAAGCATGTCAAGGATTTTGCTGTAGTCAGAAGCCTTTATTCCAGCATCACCCATAGCTCTACTTACTAAAGCAACAGAAGTTTTAGCATCCATATTATTTATTTTTGCAAACTTAATAAATTGAAGTGTACAGTCCTCTGCTGCTTTGCCTGTCAAATTAAATCTTGTATTTACTTCTCCCAGGGCTTGACCTATCGTAGCAAAATCTGCGGTAGAATTTCTTCCAATGTTTTTATAAGTTACTTCCAGTTCTTTCGCCGCTTGTCCAGTTGCTCCAGTTGCTTTTATTACTTCATCCATTCCAACCTTTACAGCTTTATAATTTACTACAGCTGTAGCTCCCATGCCTGTTACTGCGGCAGATGCAATGCTTACTTTTTTGCCTACGTTAGTTACATTGTCGCCTACTTTTTTTATACTATCCCCTGCGGCAACTATAGACCTACTAGCTGCCGTTCCAACACTTGCATATTGTAAAGCTAATCTTTTTAATTCCTGTTCAGTGTTTATTACTTCTCTTTGTAATGCCCGGTATTGGTCTTCAGTTATTTTGCCTTGTGCAAATTTAGCTTGTGCCTGTTCTTCTGCAGCTTTTAAAGTCCCAAGTTTCTCTTTAGTATTTGTTATGCTTTTAGCAAGCAATTCTTGTTTTTGTTGTAAAAGCACAGTGTTTTTCGGATCTAGTTTTAAAGCTTTTTCAACTTGTTTCAGCTCTTGCTTTAAATCAGAACTTGATTTGTTAACTCCTTTTAACGCTTTGTCTAACGGAGCTGTATCTCCATTAATTTCTACGGTTATACCCTTTATATTATTTCCTGCCATCTTATTCCTCCTTTCTTTTTTTATTTTCCCATTTTTTCTCTAAGCCTTTTTCTATCTGGAGAAGTTTGGCTCATTCGGTAACAATTTTCGAGATACTCATTGCCACTTTCTGTCTGCATGTAATTGTAAATTACAGCATCACGCAGCAATAACCAATACTCAAATACCTCTAAATCCTCTAGCCTGTCAAAATCATACCCTGTGTAGCTGCAAACAATTTTCTCTTCTATGGTATTTACCGTAAAATGTCCCTCATTTCCATCATCATTAGGATAATAAGGGATTTTTAGTTTGGGGAATTTTTAGTTTTGCTAAGCCATTCAAAATATGCTGTTAATATTTGGCTCATTTGGTCAAGATCTAAATCATCAATCAGTTCATCAGGCACGTTATGTCCCGACTTATTTTTGCTCAAAATCATGCCAACCGCCTCAGCTAATTCATCCATTGTGTCCTCATTTTTTGCCTTGCTTAATGCTGTTATTTTTTTTAATGCTTTGAGCTTTGGTGCTGCAACTTCTAATACCAACTCACCTATTTTAATAGTAAAGTACCTCTTGCTTACAATATTTAAATCAAACATTTAATAACCTCCAAAGGGGCTTTGAGCCCCATTATTTTATACCTTTGCTGTAACTGTAGCCTTACCTGCTTTGATTGCTTTAAATGTACCATCAACTTCAATAATTTCTATTTCATTTCCTGTAACTGCTGTAATATCAATTGCTCCATTC
>NZ_BHYK01000060.1 GCF_003865095.1 Clostridium tagluense
AAGAGAAGGACCGCAAAATTCTACAAACTTGTCAAGTGTTTTATGCGAAAAAAGTGGGGGAATCAACAAAAATTAATGATACTAAAAATGAGTAATCACAGGAACTAAGGAGTTTCCGTGAACGCTCAATTGTAATAAGGGGGGATTGTTTATGGCTTCTTATAATATTTATGAGCAAATTGGTGACCCAGGTGGATTTGGGGAGGTATTTAGAAGCAAAAGTGTTGTTGATGGCATAGAAAGTGAAGAATCCTTTGCACTAAAAATTTTAAAAGATACTAGCGAGGATTCAACCAAAAGATTTAAAAAAGAAGTAAGAATGCTCAAAAGTCTAAATCACCCAACGATAGTTAAAGTCATAGCATCTAATTTAGAGACAGATAAACCCTTTTATGTTATGCCTTTGTATGAAAAAAGTTTAAAAGGGCATTTAAATGAACTAATAGGTAATTATGCAAGAATAAAAATTATATTTAATTTATTATTTGATGGAGTTGAGTATTTTCATAATGAAGGTGTTTGTCATAGGGATTTAAAACCAGAAAATATTCTCGTCAATTCAGATTCGGATTTAGTTATTAGTGATTTTGGATTAGGATTAAGGTTGAATTCTGAGACAAATAGGTTAACAAAAACAGGATATGGAATGGGCACATTTATATATATGTCACCAGAGCAAATGAATGATTCAAAACACGTAGACCATAGAACTGATATATATAGCATAGGTAAAATATTATATGAATGTGTAACTGGAACAATAGACTTTAATGTTGATTTAGATATTTTGCCACAAGGATTAAACTATGTAGTATCTAAGTGTCTAAAAAGTAATCTTAATGATAGGTTTCAAAATATTAAGGACGTAAGAAATACTTTTAATTCAGCTATAAATATATTAATTGGTGGAGTCGATATGAATAATTTAGAGGATATAGTAAACCAAATAGTATCAACTAATGATTTTAAAAGCGTCATGAAACAACTAATAGATAAACTTATTAATATAGATTTAAAAACTGAACAAGATGGGATTCATGAAATGATAATGAAAATACCGCTAGAAGCAATTTCAGAGTTATATAACAGAGAAAAGGATTTAACTCTAAAAATTATTGAAACTTACGTGGACAATACAACTAGCCAAGGTTGGGCATTTAATTATACCGATAGTATTGGAGATAGATGTAAAGAAATTTTTCAACTTATTAATAATAATGAAATAAAGGCAAAATTATTATATTGTGTAGGACAAGTTGGTTTTGCACACAATAGGTGGTGTGTTATTGGACAATTTGAAGATCTGTTAAAAAGTGTAGAGGATACGGATTTAGCATTTTTGACTATAAATGAGTTGGATAAACTATACAAAAAGAATGTTATTGATCTTAATATTAATCCTTCTAAATTGAATCCTATTATACAAAAATGGATAGAGTGTTAGAGTGAGAAAAAATATGTGTATTATATTAATTTATAGTCATATTGGAAACCATGCTTCGCCTGTACTGTCAAAAAATTAAATGAGTGTTATAATTAATGACTATACTATTTTAGTGTATATGATAAAAAGATATGTACTCGTTATGTTGAGAAATTGGCTTGGCGGGTATATTTTAGATTAAATCAAAAAATATAACTAAAGCCATGGAAAAAATAAATTCCCATGGATTTAGTTATAATATTTTCATTTTAATAAAGTTGAAGAAAATTTAAAAAATAATTGTTGAGTTGGTCAAAAAATGTTAACTTTAACAAAATGAATGTCGTATCTGAGAATGCATATTAATAAATTTATTATCAAATTCCTCTTGCCATGGATCTAAAAAGCCTTTTTCAAAAAAATACGTGGGTTTACCGCATATTTCACAAAACCTGCTATTAACAGGATTAGCATTTGGGCAATCATCAATATTTTTATTTAAATAATTAGAGCAGTAATTAAAAATATATGTGCCACAAATAGTGCAACGGTCACCTTTTACTTATTTCCCATTAGATTTACAGGTCGGGCATTCCAGGACTCTTTCAAGTTCGTCGGTAAGCATCCTCACTAGGGTGACACACTAGGGTGACAGGTACTTGTAAAAGAATGTAAAAACAAAAGTGCTAAAAAAATAAATGCGCAGCTCGGTAGAAACGTTGAGAGGTTTGAAAAAGAATAGAAACAAAAAAGACTTGGCGGTAGCCAGGGAGCTCAGGTTAAGGATGTCATCATTGATAGTCCTGGTGCCTATGTGGGGATTTTGGTGAATATAGTTATTAACAGAAGGAAAAAGGTCATCACTGGTAGGAAGTTTAATTGCTAGTAATGACCTTTTTCTGATAGAATTTTCCTACAAAATAAAGCAGGAAATATCATTCTTTTGTAGAAGTAGTAAAGATTAGCGCTACATATAAGTATGACTAAGTAGGAAACTTCTGTAATAAGCTTTAAAAAAGGGAACTGGAAGGGCATCAAAGATGGGAAAGTTGATGAGGAATAAGTAGGGATATAGTAGGATAGAAAAGTGAGAGATTGAAAAACGATAGCCAGGGTGTGGGAACTACTGAAAATATATAGAAGTATATTTTCATAACTGATGAATTTCAAAGACTAGCAAAAAGACCTGAGTGTTCAGTGCTTAGAAATTATATGTTGGGTATTATGGGGTGAGGTAATGTTAGATAAGATAGCATGAGGTAGTGACAGTATTTTACAAGAAAGAATTTCCTTAATAATAAAAGTTTAATAATTTGAGTTGGAGGAAACAAATATGTATAGAAAACACATAGTAGCTTTCATGGATATTTTAGGATTTAAGCAATTAATAACTAATGCTGAACAAGGTATTGATGATGCTATGCTTATTATAAACAAATTGACAAATAGTATAGAGATGGTTATGGAGGAAAATAGATTTTTATCAGATATTAGCTATAGAATTTTTTCAGATTGTATTTGCATAAGTTATGATATTAGCAATGTATCTAAAGAGAGGATTGTATGTAACATCCAAAGTTTCTTAGAACAGATTATTTGTATACAGGCTCAATTAGTACTTGAAGGTATATTTTTAAGAGGAGCAATATGCATTGATAACCATTTTGAAAATGAAAATATAATATTCTCACAAGCTTTAGTGAAAGCATATGAACTTGAAAGTACAAAAGCACTGTATCCACGAATTTTAGTGGATGATTCTGTAATTGAATATCTAAAAAAGAATAATATTGGTAACAGTTCATTGAGTTTTGAGTTTTATGGAAAGATAACTAGGGACTTAGATGGTTTAAATTTTATAGATTATCTAGATTACTGTAGTGTCTTAGGGATAGAATATTGTGAAGATGAATTTTTGAAAAATCATAAAGAACTTATAGAATCAAGGTTAAGAAATGAGAGTGACCTAAATGTGTTACAGAAATATTTATGGTTAACTAGATACCATAATTTTAAGGTTAAAGAAGAGGATTTAAGCAAGAAATATAAAATTGGAGAGGACTTTTTTTTATTCTTTAATAAAGATGTGTTTATATAAAATTCTTTCATATACAATTTTAAATCTAAGTTAGGGCATATGAATGAAGGATTAATTTTTACTTATGCTTATAGTGGTAATAAAGAAAAAGAAAAAATTCAAAGTTACATTAAGGAAAATAAGCTAGACTATGAGGTTGATTATAATAACATAGTATTATCTATTCAAGATGAACTATCAATAGAATATATTGATGATCTTTTAAATTCCAATAAAATTGACAATAGGATAAAGATAATATATGCTACTTTGAACAAGTTAAGTTAGGAATAGATAATAAATGAATATAAAACAAATGCGTAAATTTATATCATATATAGCTGTTATCCTATGGA
Organism: Clostridium tagluense; assembly: GCF_003865095.1. Lineage (GTDB taxonomy): Bacteria > Bacillota > Clostridia > Clostridiales > Clostridiaceae > Clostridium_AD > Clostridium_AD tagluense. The sequence goes on from NZ_BHYK01000060.1 coordinate 3,857, forward strand.
TGGCGCTCATATTTAAACTGTCATCCCAGCCAGCAGCGCAGTCAGGTAAGCTGAGTACAGGAATAACAAATATTAATATAAAAGCCATAGAGAAAGTTAAACCTAATGCAAAATTTAATATAGCAAAATTTGATCACATGGTAAGAAAAAATGCACATTTGTTTGTTTATTTAGTTTCTGGAGTATTTGTGATAAATGTTTTGAGAAGAAGTGGGGTATGTGGATATAGGGGTGTAGTTTTTGCATTACTTATTTGTATTCTTTATGCCGCAAGTGATGAACTACACCAAGTCTTTGTACCAGTGAAGTATATCCTGAATAAAAGAATACAATTATTTTAGGAGCCATAATATATGTTAATTCAATGTACAAAAAAAATATTAAAACAATTAAATATTAAATCTGAGGCTCATCCACAGGAAGAGTCTCTTTTTTCGTGGCATGCCAATTTAATAACAGTCTATAGGAGAAAAGCTATAGTGCTTGTTAATGATAAAAATAGATATGTTATAGTTCTTAGGGTACTAAAGGATAAAGACTTTAAAAGATTAGATGAATATATAATTAAAGGAATTAAAGAGACTTTTGTATTTTCTAACTGAAAACTCCCCCATATTATAATCGAAAAAATCCCCCACCCTTATATCAATTGATAGCACATGTGGGTTGCCATTGACATTGAGCCTCTGTGCATATGGTTATAGGCCATTAACCAAGTCATTGCAAACAATTGCTTAGCAATAGGTATAGGCTACCACATGCACTCTCAATGTAAATGGTACGCTTCGCCAACCCACATTAAAATTATCAATTGCAAATTAGGGTGGAGGAAAATTTCAACTATAAAGTGGGGGAGTTTTCAATTAGTATATACAAAGCATTAATATAGCCATAACACTTGCGATTATAAAATTTTGAGTTTCCTCTCTCAAAGCCACGGCGAATCCCCCACCTAATATTTTGACTTCTTGATTTACTATCAGCTTGTGCTACTGCTTCAAGAATAGACAACAGAAAAGTCTTACTTGTCTCTGAAGTGTTAATGTTTTCAATCTCAAAGTACACATCAACAAGGAGGCTACGCAATTTATAACATCGAGTATGTCCACTGTATTGCGTCCAAATCGACTTACTGATTTGGTAATTATTAAGTCAATTTTGTGGTCATAGCAATCTGAGAGCATTCTTTGGAATTCTACCCTGTCGGTAGTATTTTTCCAGGATTTAATATCTGCATATACATCAACTAGTTCCCAATCAAGGTGCCGATTAACCATCTGCTTATATTGGTGGATTTGGTTGTTAAGGCTTTCTATTTGGTCAGCATGCAACCTGCTGACTCTGAAGTATATTGCAACCTTTACTTGTAGCATGAGAGGTATTCTCTCAATTTTTGTGACTTTTCTTTCATTACTCATAATCGCATCATTCCTTTAAAATAATTACCCTAACCATCTCACTTCGGAATTAGATTTATATTTAGGCTATGTCAAAGAGTAGTGTTGAAAATCATACACACCAATTATAGCCAATATTATCCTTTTGTTGTATAATGGAGTTAATTCGGACTTGTAATTTTATGTTCAATAGTAAAAAATTACGGACTAACAATTGTTTATCATACCGATAAATAGTAATTTATTTTGAAAGAAAGGTGATCAATATGGAAGATGTAAAAATGATAACTAAAAAAGATGTGATGGAAGAGTTGCAACTATTGATTGAAAAATACAAATTTAATATAGATGTGCTTTCAAGACTATTAGATGTAAAAAAAGAAGTTATTTTAAGCCAAGATGAAAAAAAACTATTTGAAAATTCTAAAGACTTTTCTAAAATGTCTAATTTAATTTCTATGATTGAACTTAGTGGAAAATCCTAAGTTAGTATTTTTAGAAAGTAAATATAAAATATCTAAAACAGTAATGTCATTACGCTTTTTATTTAAGGAATTAGAACCATAAATTCCAGTGTAAAGTTGAGTAATATAAATAGTAATTTAAAGGGGGAACAATTTATGGAGATAGTAAAGTTTAATTTAAAAGATAAAAATGAATTGTTAGAGTTAGATAAAGAATGTTTTGGAGTAGATTGCTGGGATAATGAATTATGGCAAGAAATTTTAGGGGATTTAGAACATAATATTATTTATTTAGTGAAACAAAATAATGAATTAATTGCATACTTGATGATATTCAATTGGGGAAAAGAAAAAAATTACGTTAAAATTACTAATATAGGAACTAAAAGTTGTTTTAGAGGAGAAAAATTAGCACATAAATTATTTGAAACAATGATAAATGAGATGAAAAAAGAAGGAATGAAAGATTTTAGAGGAGAGACAAGAGTTACAAACTATCCAATGCAAAAAGTATTTAGTGATTTTGATTTCAGAAATGTAGAAACTTTTAAAGGGTATTATGATAATCCTACTGAAGATGCATTGAGATATCATTTAAGTATATAAATATGTTGATAAATTCTAATTTGTAGTGAACATCCATAGATTTGTGTAACTATTGCGCATAATTCTTCTATGAAGCAAGAAAGGCAGCCTTGAGAGGTTGCCTTTCTATTTCAACATTATTCTTAAACAGAGTCTTTATTTAACATAAAAACCTTTGATTTTAAAGGGCTTTGTTGTTTTTATAGAGAAATTTAATGATGATTAGGCTAAAATCAAGGCACCGGATTGTGAAAGTATGTGCGCAATTTAGTGGCAATGATTTTGTGGAATCTGCATTAATATTAGGAAGTAATCTTGTTTGAATATCTATAATGACTTGCTATTAATGCTATTAAGAGCGAACATAACACTACCGAAACTAGCGGTAGAAAGGGTAGTTCACCATGAATCCTAGAAATGTAATCATTATACCACCCACATTTCCAAATCAGCAGAGTAGATATTTAGGAACACCAGGAAAAACTCATGTAGTAGGTTATGTCCGTGTTGAAAAAGGAACCGGTGCTGGTGTGAAGATTCGAAAAAACATTAGACAACTCATTGCAGATCAACCGGAATTGGGATATGCAATGATAGACTACTATCAAACCCAGAATCAGGATTTAACATATCGTAGCTTTTTCAACATATGCAAAACGATTAGATCAGGATGTATTGATGTTTTGATTATCTATTCTTGCTAAATTGTATCAAAATTTGGGTTTAGCCTAATTATCTCATACATAAACTATAATATTGATACAATGAAAAGTCTTTCTAATGGCAATAAAGAGATTGGATTATCTTATTTTATGGCAATACTTCTTGTTAACCATATTTGGGAAGGACTTTTTAATTTCTTTAGAAATAGAAGTACAGTCATGATAAAGTTATTTAGCAATTGATTTAAATAAAAAAGAATTCCTAATCATGTGTTGAATCACAAATCTTTCACTTTTGAATGTGTTGGGGGTGGAAATTACTTTTGTAATTGAGGAGGACTAAATAAGTAAAATAAATACATAAATAAAATTGACTAAATTGTTACCATATGATATTCTAACGAAGAATATATATATATATATTTGGAGTTTTTATAAATATAAAAACATAAAAGGAGTTACAATGAAATACGAATATAAAACACTTGCTGATATTAGACACAAAGTTTTCACGGCCGTAAGTAAGATGGCTTTTGAAGACAATTTAAAAGAAATAGAGAATATCCCATATGAGATTATTCCTGGAGATGTGGGTAAGTATAGAGAAAGTACATTTCTTGAAAGAGCAATAGTTAGTGAGCGAATCCGTTTGGCAATGGGACTAAATTTAAGACCAAGTGATAAAGCAAGAGCAATTACGGAGGGACTAGAGGGGGCAACAAAACCTTCAAAATATTATGAACCGCCACTTGTAAATATTATAAAATTTGCTTGTAATTCTTGTCCAACAGATAGCTATGAAGTTACAAATATGTGCCGTGGCTGCCTAGCACACCCTTGTGTAGAAGTTTGTCCTAAAAGCGCAGTTAGTATAGTTAATGGGAAAAGTGTTATTAATCAGGAAAAATGTATAAAGTGTGGTTTATGTGCTAAAGTGTGTCCGTATTCAGCAATAATAAAACATGAGCGACCATGTGCCATGGCATGTGGGGTGGATGCAATATATACGGATGAATATGGCAGGGCATCAATAGATTATAATAAATGTGTTAGCTGTGGAATGTGTATGGTAAATTGTCCTTTTGGAGCAATATCTGATAAAAGCCAAATATTTCAACTAATTCAGGCAATTAATCAAAAGGAAGAAGTAATTGCAATTGTAGCTCCATCATATGTGGGGCAGTTTGGTAAAAATGTTGGATTTAATGATTTTAAAAGAGCAATGATTATAATTGGATTTAAAGATGTTGTTGAAGTTGCAATTGGTGCAGATATTTGTACAATTGATGAGGCAAAAGATTTTATAGAAAATGTACCTGAAAAACTTTCATTTATGGCTACTTCATGTTGCCCTTCATGGTCTGTTATGGCTAAAAAATTGTATCCTGAATATGCTGAAAATATTTCCATGACTTTGACTCCAATGGTTTTTGCTGCTCGACTTGTGAGAGAAAAACATAAAGATGCAAAGATTGTTTTTGTTGGGCCATGTAGCGCGAAAAAATTAGAAGCTTCTAGAAAAAGCGTAAAAAGTGAAGTTGATTTTGTAATTACATATGAGGAGTTATCTGGAATATTGGAAGCCAAAGAAGTAGAAATAATTGGTACAGATAAGAGCCTGAGTAATGAAGCAACTGGTTCGGGAAGAGGCTTTGCTGTTGCAGGCGGAGTCGCTAAGGCTGTAGCTGATTTGATAAAAAAAGAACATCCAGGGCAAGAAGTGAAGATTAAAGCTGCGGATGGACTGAGAGAATGTAGGGAGATGTGCAATGATGCCATAAAAGGAAAGTATGATGGATATCTCCTTGAAGGAATGGCGTGTCCGGGTGGCTGTGTGGCTGGAGCTGGGTGTATTGTCAAACCTAACATATCCGGTGCTCAGGTTAAACAAGTGGCTAAAAATTCTGAACTGAAGATTTCAGATGAGTCTAAATATGCTGATAAACTTTACTTGTTAGATGAAAAAAAATTAGAGGAAGAATAGAAAATTGAACTTGAAAGAGAACGAAATCTTATTGAAATCCAAAAAAAATTAAATGATGATATGGATTAAAATAATCTTAAAATGAAATTATCACGCACTGAGTGATAATTTCATTTAAAATAGCATGTATCAATGAGGTTGTATAATAACTTATTTAATACTATTAATAATGATTTTGATACAATGTAAAACCCTTGAATTCAGGGGTTTTCGTTATTTTTTGGATTAAATTTAAGCTGGAATTTGAGACTTAAATCACAAAAAATTGGATGGTAAAAGAAATCATGCAAAAAGCAGTGTTATTGAGTTTATAAAATAATAAACCTTCACTTAAAGGCTGACATACTGATGTCAGTCTTTGTTTTATATAATTAATAGTAAGTAATGAAAAGTTAGTATATGGAAAATATCATAAAGAATTAGAAATGATTTAACAACTGGAGATATAGATTGTAGACACCCATTATGGTCTCCAGATTCTAGACATGTTGCATACCTTAGTTCAGTTGGTGACGATGATAAGAAGAAAAATCAGATATTTGTTAAATTAATAGATGGTTATAGTAGGGTTAAAATTACAATATTTGTGCGGAAAGCCCACTCCTTCAGGTGTGGGATGGATAGCATAGCTTGTGTATAATATATTTGTAAAATACATAAACTATGCTATTATAAATTCATGAAAAATAAATATAGAACAACTGAAACAACTGTATCTTTGATTAATTATAATTTTATATTTTGTCCAAGATATAAAAGAAAAAAATTTAATACCTAATATTGAAAAGAGATTTAAACATTAGGAGAGATGTGTATGTGAAGAGAGGTGAATATTGTGTCAAGTTATATTTTGACATTAAAATTAGAAACAGAAATATATCAAGAGGATATATTAGATAAAAGATTAGAAATAGGTAGAAATATTTATAATAGTTGTCTAGGCGAATTATATAAAAGATATAACTATATGAAAGAATCTAAGGAGTATAGAAAAGTAGTTAAAATGAAAAAAGGCAAAGAACGTAATAAAGAATTTAACAAATTAAATAAGAATAATGGTTTGACAGAATATTCACTTCATAAGTATGTTAAGCTTATACAGAAACATTTTAAAGATAATATAGATAGCTTCACTACACAAAAAATAGCGACAAGATGTTTTAATGCTTTTGGGCAATTAATGCTTCATAAATGTAATAAAGTTTATTTTAAAAAATATGGTGAACTGAGTAGTGTTGAGGGTAAATCAAATAAAACTGGACTTAGATTTGTAGATAATAAATTAATATGGAATGGACTTTGGATAGATATAATTATAAATAAAAACGATGAATATGGACATATATCATTATTAAATAAAATTAAATATTGTAGAGTAGTTAGAAAGTTCATTCGAGGCAAATATAAATATTTTATTCAACTAATTTTAGAAGGAATTCCACCTGAAAAATATAATAAAGAAACT
>NZ_BHYK01000061.1 GCF_003865095.1 Clostridium tagluense
GAATGGAGCAATTGATATTACAGCAGTTACAGGAAATGAAATAGAAATTATTGAAGTTGATGGTACATTTAAAGCAATCAAAGCAGGTAAGGCTACAGTTACAGCAAAGGTATAAAATAATGGGGCTTAAAGCCCCTTTGGAGGTTATTAAATGTTTGATTTAAATATTGTAAGCAAGAGGTACTTTACTATTAAAATAGGTGAATTGGTACTAGAAGTTGAGCCACCAAAGCTCAAAGCATTAAAGAAAATAACAGCATTAAGCAAGGCAAAAAATGAGGACACAATGGATGAATTGGCAGAAGCAGTTGGCATGATCTTAAGCAAAAATAAGTCAGGACATAATGTGCCTGATGAATTAATTGATGAATTAGATCTTGACCAAATGAGTCAAATATTAACCGCCTATTTTGAATGGCTAAGTAAAGCTAAAAATTCCCCAAACTAAAAATCCCTTTTTACGATGATGGAAATAGTGATGAGGGACATTTTACGGTAAATACAATTGAGGAAAAAATAGTCTGCAAATATACTGGGTATAATTTTGATAGGCTAGAGGATTTAGAAGTATTTGAGTTTTGGTTATTGCTTAGAGACGCAGTAATCTACAATTATATGCAGACAGAAAGTGGCAATGAGTATCTCGAAAATTGTTATAGAATGAGCCAAACTTCTCCAGATAGAAAAAGGCTTAGAGAAAAAATGGGAAAATAAAAAAAAGAAAGGAGGAATAAGATGGCAGGAAATAATATAAAGGGCATAACCGTAGAAATTAATGGAGACACAGCTCCGTTAGACAAAGCGTTAAAAGGAGTTAACAAATCAAGTTCTGATTTAAAGCAAGAGCTGAAACAAGTTGAAAAAGCTTTAAAGTTAGACCCGAAAAACACTGTGCTTTTACAACAAAAACAAGAATTGCTTGCTAAAAGCATAACAAATACTAAAGAGAAACTTGGGACTTTAAAAACTGCAGAAGAACAAGCACAAGCTAAATTTGCACAAGGTAAAATATCGGAAGACCAATACCGAGCATTACAAAGGGAAGTAATAAACACTGAACAGGAATTAAAAAGATTAGCTTTACAATATGCAAGTGTTGGAACGGCAGCTAGTAGGTCTATAGTTGCCGCAGGGGATAGTATAAAAAAAGTAGGCGACAATGTAACTAACGTAGGCAAAAAAGTAAGCATTGCATCTGCCGCAGTAACAGGTATGGGAGCTACAGCTGTAGTAAATTATAAAGCTGTAAAGGTTGGAATGGATGAAGTAATAAAAGCAACTGGAGCAACTGGACAAGCGGCGAAAGAACTGGAAGTAACTTATAAAAACATTGGAAGAAATTCTACCGCAGATTTTGCTACGATAGGTCAAGCCCTGGGAGAAGTAAATGTAAGATTCAATTTAACTGGTAAGGCAGCAGAGGACTGTACATTACAATTTATTAAGTTTGCAAAAATAAATAATATGGATGCTAAAACTTCTGTTGCTTTAGTAAGTAGAGCTATGGGAGATGCTGGTATAAAGGCAACCGACTATAGTAGAGTTCTTGACATGCTTACAGTAGCAGCACAAAAAAGTGGTATAGGAATAGAAGGGCTTACTACAGATCTCGCTAAGTATGGTGCACCTATGCGAGCACTTGGGTTTGACGCAGAAACAAGTATAGCAATGTTTTCTGCTTGGGAAAAAGCTGGAGTCACGACAGAGCTAGCGTTTGGTGGTATGAAAAAATCAATTAGTAACTGGGGTGCAGCTGGTAAAGATAGTGCGGTTGAATTTTCAAAAACGCTTGAAGCTATAAAAAAAGCACCTAGCATAGCAGCGGCAACAACTATGGCTATAGATGTATTCGGTCAAAAATCAGGACCTGACCTAGCAGATGCAATTAGAGGTGGAAGATTCGAAGTCCAGGAGTATGTAGAAGCTCTGAAAAAATCTGGTGGATCAGTAACTAATACTACAAATCAAATGGCAAATGGTACTGGAGTTATTACAAAGGCTACACATGCAGCACAAATTGCAGCAGCGGAGTTTGGAGATACAATTGTGAAAGCTTTAATTCCGATTATAACTTCAATTACGGATAAAATTAAACAAGCAAGTAATTATCTTAATAGTTTAGATGAAAGTACACGCAAAAACATAGTGGGTATTGGTTTAATTATTGCGGTTCTTGGCCCTTTAATTATGTTTATAGGAACTCTATTTAGCAGTATAGGCAGTATTGTAGCCGGAGCTGGTGCGGTTGTCGGAGTATTTACTACAATTAGCGGAGCGATAGGAATATTAACAGGTGCTACTGTAACAGCAACAGGTGCAGCGGTAGTAGCGACTCCAGCCATGACCGCACTAGCGGGTGCTATTACTTTTATAACTGGCCCAATAGGGCTTGCAATTATAGCAGTAGTGGCATTAGTCGCAGGCGTTATTTTAGTGTATAAACATTTTGATGCTTTAAAAGGTATGTTTAATTCACTTGATGGGCCTATTAAAAAAATTGTAGGTGCACTGTTATTATTAAATCCAGTAACTGCTATAGTTATAGGTATAGTTGGGGCAATAAAAGGTGTACAATTTGCAATGTCAGATGCTATTCCAAAGGCAGATTTATTTGGCAAAGGTATCAGTAAAGGAACTAAAGAAGCAGTACAAGGCTATTTAGACTTGGATACTAATGCAACAAAATCATTAATGAACTTGAATTTTAGCGGTACAAAAATAAGCAAAGACACTGCTACTTCATTGACCAAAACCTTTGTAGATATGGGTACAAAGATAAAAACTGGAATGGATAAACATTATAATGAATCTCTAAAAACTATGACTGACACATTCGCAAAAAGTAGCGCATTAAGTTCTACAGAGGAAACAAGTATTCTTGCAAAAATGAAGACAGATAATGACAAGAAAAGGAAAAGTGTTGATGATGGAGAAAAAGCAATAAAGCTTATATTAGATACTGCTACAAAGGAAAAAAGAGCATTGAAATCTGATGAACTGGCTAAAATAAACACAATACAAAATACAATGAAAACCAATGCAGTAAAAACTCTATCTAGCACAGAACTCGAAAGTAAATCTATACTCGAAAGAATGAAAGCACAGGCAGGGAATATAACAGCACAACAAGCAGTAGACGTTGTAAAAAACAGCGTTGCTCAAAAAACTAAGGCAGTTGCAAACGCCAATAGTCAATATAATGAAACTGTAAAAGCTATAATCAAACAAAGAGATGAAACAGGAACCATAAGCGCAAGCCAAGCACAGAAGCTTATAGCTGATGCAGGCAAAACAAGAGATGGTTCAGTTAAAAGTGCTACAGATATGAATAATAAAGTAGTTGCACAAGCTAAACTACAAGCAAAAGACCATGTAAAAGAGGTTAACTGGACTACAGGTGAGGTTAAGACTAAGTGGCAGATGATGAAAGAAGATACTGCACAAAAGATGGATGGTATAGGCAAAAACATATCAACTGCGTTTAGTAATATCAAAAGCACTGTATCAAATAAATGTAAAGAAATAGTGCAAAGCACGAAAGATACATTGAATGGAATAGGTACTTTTTTTACTAACTTTTGGACTGGAATTAAAAATTTCTTTTTTTCAGTTTGGAATGGAATTGGAACAGGAGTAATGGCAATCATTAACCCTTTTATAAAAGCTGTAATCGACATATTTAATAGTATGAAAGATGGCATAGCAACAGTATTTGACGGAATAAAATTATATTTTACAGGGGTTTGGAAGGCAATTAAATTAATCTTTTTAGGTCCAATACTACTAATATGTGATTTAGTTACCGGAAATTTCGGAAAATTAAAAACTGATGCAATAGCAATATTTAATGGACTAAAGGCGGACTTTAAACAAATATGGGATGGTATAAAACTAATATTTACTGGTGTAGTTACTGCAATTGGTGGGTTTTTAAAACTCGAATGGAATAATATGGTTAATATTGCAAAAGGTATTTGGAATGGATTTAAAGGTTTCATGGGTGGCTTGTGGGACGGTATTAAAAACAATGCAGCAAGCGCATGGAATGGTTTAAAAACTTCTGTTATAAATATATGTACATCTATAGCAAGCGAAGCAAAAGGAATATGGAATGGACTTTTAACATGGTTTGGTGCTTTGCCAGGGAAATTAAAGACTGTAGGTAGTAATATGTTTTTAAGTATGAAAAACGGTGTAACAAGTACTATAGGTAGCGTTGATAGTGCTATAAGGAATGGATTCAATTCAGCTATAAAATTTATAAAAGATTTACCAGGTCAAGCATTAACATGGGGTACCGACATGATAAAAGGATTTGTTGATGGTGTAAATAACAAAATAAAAGATGTAGTAGATTCTGTTGTAAATGTAGCGGATAAAATTAGAAGAGTACTTCACTTTACTGTGCCAGACGAAGGGCCACTTTCAGATGCTGATACATACGGCGGAGACTTCATGCAACTTTTGGCAGATTCTATAGATGCAAATAGCGATAAACCAGCCCAAGCAGCTAAAAAGGTTGCTGACTTAATTTCTAAAGAAATACAAAAAATTAAATCTACAACGGCAACAGCTATAAAAGAGTTAAATAGTCAATTTGATAAATTAAGTGCTTCCGAAACTATTGCACTAAGAGGTGTAAATAGTAATAAAAAATATGCCATTAAAGATGAATATGATGCTAAGAAAAAAGCTGTAAAACAACAAATTGAATTAAGAAAAGAACAGGCAGATAAAGAAATTATTCAGATACAGCGTATTGGCAAGATGAACAAAGAAACACTGCAACAAGAATTAGCTGATAAAAAGACATTTGTAGATAAAGTGAATGCTCTTAACGATCAAATTAAAAATGCCATTAAAGAAAAATATACAGAAGAAGAAAAAGGGAAAGAAGAATCTATTCAGAAGCAAATAGATAACCTAGGTAATTTAAAAGATGCAAGCATTAAGAATATTGAAGATACTTATAATGCAAAAAAAGAATTTATGGAAGTGGATGAGAAAAGAACTGAAGAGAGTATTCATACGCAGATTGATATATTAGATAAATGGAAAGAAAGCCAACTTAAGATCAATGAAAATACTTATGAAGCCAAAAAAGAATATCTTGAAAATTCCAAAAGAGATTCAGAGAAAGCATTTGAGGTAGAAAGCAATAATTTAGATGATTGGAAAGAAGAAACTACTAAAGGAATGGAAGATGTTTACGATTCTAAAAAACAAATATTTGAAGATTCTCAAAGAGCTTCTGAAAAAGCATTTGAAGCTGAAAAAGATAATTTGGATAAGTGGAAAGAAAGTCAACTTAAAGGTATTGAAGAAGTTTCAAACACAAAGATTAAGGCTTTACAATCACAAATAGATGCATTAGAGGAACAAACTAAGTCGGAAGATAGAGCAGACAAGGACAAGGAAGAACTAGACAAAATAAGCAAGCTTAAAAATGCAATTTTGTATGAACATAACGCATTTAATAAAGTTGGAATGCAGGCAGAAGTAGATAATCTTCAAGCAGAACGTGACAAGAGATTGCATACTCAAATTGTAACTGATAAAAAGGAAGAGTTAAAGAAACAAATAGATGCAGTAAAGGAAAATGCAGATGAGCAAAAAATAAGCATCAATAGTCAATATGATGTAAAGAAAGAAGATATTAAAAAAAGAATTGAGGATAGTAAAGAGCATTATAGAATTGAAAAGGAAATGCTTGATAAAGCAGAAAAAGCAGAAAAAGATTCTATAAAAACTATTTATGATGTAAAGAAAGAAGATATTAAAAAGAGAACTGATGATAGCAAAGAACATTATAGAATTGAAAAGGAAATGCTTGATAAGTCTGAAAAAGAAGAAAAGGACTCTATTAATTTAATATATATAACTAAAAAAGAAACTTTAGAAAATGAACTTAATGATTCAAAAAAACACTTTGAAGATGAAAAAAAAGAATTAGACAAGAATTACATCGAAACTAAAGAAGTTTTTGATAAGCAATACAATGATAGCAAAGAGATACTTGATAAAAAAATAAAAGATGTAAAGAAATTCTATGAAGACAAATTAAAAGAAGCAAATCTTGAAGCTGAAGCTGAAAAAATGGTTATGGATAACAACCAAAAAGAAATAGTAGAATTATTAAATAGTTATGGAGAGCAATACAAGGCGGCTGGGCAAACTCTTGGTGATAGACTTGCAGATGGATTCCAACCGGCAATAAATAGTATAAAAAGTATGATAGCAAGCATAACAGCTGAAATATCGCAACAAAGGGCCAACGCAATAAGCGTAATGATGATGATGAATTCTTCATCTGCAGCCGCCATGAATTCAGCGAGAGTTAATAGTCCAAGCTTTAGCAGTAGCACAACGTCAACGACAAATGAATACAATGTCGCCATAACAAGTCCTATTGCCCAAACTCCAAGCCAACAAAGACGTGAAATGGAAACAACATTAAGACAATTAGCTTTTTAACATCTTAAAAAGTAGGTGAAATATGCAGAAATTAATCTTTACAAATGATAGGGGACGGAGTATAGTTTTAAAAAATTCTGGCCCTTTTTTATTACAAAAATTTGACCCAAGCCCTCCCAAAAGTACAATATTAACGTCAAAAGCTCCTGGTCAAGATGGTAAAAGCTATCATGGAGCTTTATTAGAGGAACGAACATTAAATATAGAGGTTGCTATTTTAGGTGATAATAGTGAAGATATGTTCAGAAAAAGGCAAGATTTATATAGTATCTTTAATCCTAAACTACAGGGCGTATTGACTTATACAAATGGTGCTGGTGAACATGAAATACAATGTATAGTGCAAGATGGTCCTACTCCTAAAGCCAGGTTTGAACCAGTACAAGAATTTCTTATACAACTATATTGCCATAACCCATTCTGGACGAACACAATTGAATCTAAAGAAGAAATAGCATTGTGGGTAGGTGACTTTGAATTTGCTTTAGAATTAACGGATGAAGGAATAGAAATGGGACATAGAGAAAGTAATTTAATAGTTAATATTTTGAATAAAGGTGATGTTGAATGTGGCATGAGAATTGAATTTACATCACTTGCTACTTTAGTAAATCCAAGTATTTTAAATATCTATACGAAAGAATATATTAAAATTAAAAGAACTCTTGTTGCAGGCGATAAGCTTGTAATTAATACAGAGTTTGGCAATAAGAAGGTTGAAATGGTTCGTAATGGTGTTGCAACAAATGTATTTAATTATATAGACTTACAAACAACATTTTTACAACTCGATGTAGGTGATAATCTTTTAAAATATGATGCAGAGCAAGGTATTGATAATTTAGAGGTAGTAATTTACCATAAGCCTCTATACGTGGGGGTGTAATATGGACACATTGCCTATCAGAATTATAGATAAGGATTTTAATCTATTAGCTGAAATTGATAACTATGAAAGTTTAATATTTATAAGAAGATTTTATAAGGTGGGGGAATTTGAACTACATATAAATATCAATAAATCTTATACAGATAAACTTGTAGATGGCAACCTAATTTTATTAGGTAATAAGCTTAATAAAGTAGGTATTATAATGCACAGAGAAAACACATATGACCAAAACGGAGAGCCTACTGATACTTTGCTAATTAAAGGCCCTACTCTAAAAGGTTTATGCAATAGAAGGCTCATGGTTCCGTCTAATGGTGGATATGATAGTTTTGAAGGTTCACAGGAAGCTATAATGAAATACTTTGTAGAAAAAAATTGTGTTAATTCAATTGATATTTCAAGAAAAATTTCTAATTTATTAATTGCTGAAAATAAAAATAGAGGAATAGCTGATAAATGGCGTTCAAGATATGAAAATCTAGCTGACAAACTTACTGAGATTGGAGAATATGCTAACTTAGGATGGGATATAAACCTTGATTTTAATAATAACAAGTTTGTATTTGATATTATTCAAGGAAGAAATTTAACAGCTGATCAAGAGCTATTGCCTCCAGTAATTTTTAGTGTAAATTTTGAAAATTTAAAAAGTAGGCACTATATAGATAGCAGTTTAAATCACAAAAATGTTGGATATTGTGGTGGAAAGGGCGATAATGAAAACAGATTAATCCAACAAGTAGGGGAAGTTAGTGGGTTTGACAGAATAGAAAGTTTTATAGATTGTTCTCAGGCGGAAGATGTAACAGAACTTAAAACTATAGGAAATCAAAAATTAGATGAACTTAAAAAAATAAAGAGCTTTGAGGTGGGAATAATACCTTACGGCTCTTTTAATTATGAACTAGACTATGACTTAGGCGATATTATTACAGCTCAAGATAAAAACCTAGGTGTGACAATGAATAGCAGAATTATTGAATTTAAAGAAATTTATGAGGTTAATGGATTTAACTTAGAAGCTATATTTGGTACTAACATTCCCAATCTTCTCGATAAAATTAAGAATATGGCAAAGCAACAATTCAGTACAGCAATTACCGGCACCGGAGGTAATGCTATAACAAATATTGATGGAGGTAGTTTTGTTTAATTTAAAATAAAGGATGTGATAGTTTGGAAAAGAGCAGTTTCTTTAATAGTATAAATGGGGATAGAAAATACAAAGCCAGTGATTTTGCTGATTTTTTTAATTCTCTTCTCACAAATGGTGTATTTCCTAATCCATCAACTAACTTACAAGTTATTAATAATGGAAATATGACGGTTACGGTTAAAGCAGGTAAAGCTTGGGTTAATGGTTATTGCTATATTAATGATAGTGACTTAATATTACCTATATCAGTAGCTGATGGCATTTTAAATAGGATAGACAGGGTTGCAATACAATATAACACAGTTAATAGAAACATTACTGTTAAAGTTAAAAAAGGTATGCTTGCAAGTAGTCCAGTTGCACTAATGTTGCAAAGAGATGCTGATGGCTATGAGTTAGGAATTGCAGATATATACATTGCTAGAGGAGTTACAAGTATAGTTCAAGCCAACATAACTGATTTAAGAATGAGCACAAGTTATTGTGGGTGGGTTAATAGTTTAATACAAGCTGATACTACGGCAATATTTAATCAATATTTAGATTGGTTTACAACGCAACAAAGTAAATATAATGGAGATTTTACAGCATGGACAACCGCTAAAAAGACCGCGTATGATAGTTGGTATGCTACAACGACTAGTGGTTATACAACTTCAATGTCAGCAAGTGAATTAAATTTTCAATCCCAATTTAACACTTGGTTTAGTGCAATTCAATCACAACTTAGTGGTGATATAGCTGGTAATTTACAAGCTCAAATAACAGCAACACCTAAAATTTATAGAGGAACTACTGCTCCAGCAAGCCCAACATCTATAGATTTTTGGTTTAAGCAAGTTTAGGAGGTGAGGTGAATGTCTGTAACGGAGTTACCTATACAAGAAAAAAGAGGGTTAAAGGCTGATTTACCCATCCTACTAGAGGGACAATTTGGGTTTTGTACAGACACAAAAGAAGTCTTCATTGGTGATGGAACTGCAAATAATTTACTGGGTGCAAAAGGAGATACAGGTTTAACAGGACCTAAAGGAGATAGGGGTGATGCTGGTACACAAGGCCCAAAAGGGGATACAGGATTAACTGGAGCTAGTGGCGCAAAGGGTGAAACCGGTATTAATGGGGTAAAAGGAGATACTGGATTAACTGGAAGTCAAGGAGCACCCGGAATAAATGGTTCACAGGGTATCCAAGGAATTAAAGGAGATACAGGAGCAAAAGGTGATACTGGCGGACAAGGTGCAAAAGGAGATGTTGGAGCAACAGGTGCACCTGGAACAACTAACTATAATAGTTTAGAAAATAAACCTAGTAGTTTGCCTGCCAATGGTGGAACAGCGAATGGCATGAATTATACGGATAGTAGAAACACAAATTTTAATGGATTTGATTATAAAGGGATTACTGTTCATTTAAAGTCAAATGCAACAGATGGATTAAATGATGGTGGAACTTATCATGGAGTTCTTCACATTACTCAATGGGGTGATGTTTCAGGTGGGAAAGCACATGAACTGGGGTTTACAGACAACGGGAATACTTGGTATAGAGATTGGGATGGTAGCGCGTGGAGCGTGTGGCTTAAAATTGCTAAATCAACTGATATACCAACAAAGTTATCCCAATTGACTAATGATATAGGTGCTGGCGGGGGAATAAAAATAACTACAAGCCCAACATCTCCAACTAGTCCAAGCCCAAGTGACTTTTGGTATAAGATTATATAAGGAAGGTGATTTAATGAGCGATATAAATATACAAATGCAACAAAGAAATGCGAATAATACCGCGTGGGACAATGTAAATCCAAAAACAACTGCTAGTAACGTTTTAGCATTAGATGGAAGTTCAGTTGAGTCACACTTGGCTGAAA
>NZ_BHYK01000062.1 GCF_003865095.1 Clostridium tagluense
AAAACATATTATGCGGTATTAATCTCCCTTTCGGGAGGCTATTCCCCTCTTTGAGGCAGGTTACCCACGTGTTACTCACCCGTCCGCCGCTAATCCACCCCGAAGGGTTTCATCGCTCGACTTGCATGTGTTAGGCACGCCGCCAGCGTTCGTCCTGAGCCAGGATCAAACTCTCAATTTAAAAGTTTACACTTTTTATTTGAAATGAATAATCTGCGCCAACTGTTAAGCTGGTTAGCAAGCTCATTACATACTTTTTAGTCTTACGACTAAAATTACTTTTTTTATCTAAAGTAATTAACTGGTCAAGCGAAATATTATTTCGCTATTTTACCTATTTCTCTGTTTAATTTTCAAAGACCAACTTGCTTGCCATCATGTGACGACAAGGAGTATTCTATCATATAAATAATAGCATGATTTCAGCCAATAAGTTATCTAACTAGATTATCTTCATATAACTACATATACGTACAAATAATTCAATATTTCGCATTACGATACTCGTGGTTAAGTAATTATCCCTCATTTGTACTTCATATATTTAAAAACCTCCTTTGTGGCTGAATTTATCATACATTTTTGCATACGTCAATGAAACGTGTGCAAAGCTTATTTATAGTTTCCGCACTCCATTTTTTTAAACCTCTAGCAAAATACTGATGCTATTCTTTAGTTTATCCTATTGTACCTACAAGTGATGATTTGGAGCGATTTCGTTAATCTTCTTCTTATTCATGATTATTAACTTAATCCCTTAATTGTTTTTCAGTTTTGGCTAAGAATTTTTCCAATGCTTCACTGATATCAATATTCATGCGTTCTGCTAAAATAATCACCCACCATATGCATTCGCCAAGTTTATGTTCCAATTCAGATTTAGGTTCACTATTTGTTGGCCAACGCCCCTGCTGAGACATTGTGAGACGACCGACCAATCCAGCATCTGTCAGAAAAGCTAACGTATCCTCTTCTACTGTCCATTCTTTTTCATAATACTACCGTTCTAAATAATGGTAACTTTTTCTTATTTGAACCGAACGTTCAACTGCTTCACTAAAGTTCATATCTTTCATTTTCATCCTCTTCTTTATATAAAAATTTATTGTTTATCTATTTTTAAAATGATGAGAGCATGTTCTTATATGGTCATCCACCATACCGATGCTTTCATAATATTATATCCCATGATAATCCTGATTGAACACCTTTTAATTTTAGAATTTCTAATACGCATAAATTATCATGGCTTGTTACAAAGCTACTCGTCGTCATGAAATATCGCAGCATTGGATTTACATGTTATCTTATATTTTTCATAAAGCATAATTGCAAGTTAAACATATAAATGTACATTTCCGGATTATATCTTTAAAATATTTGGTAAAAATTAAATATAGACTTACATGTGTAGATTAATTACGAACTTTTATAAAGGAAGGTTCTTCTTACATTGGCAATGCGAGAAAATTCACAATAATTAATCATATATCTACAAAATGAAAAACAAATGTTCCTCTTCATTGCATAGTTAGCACAGCGCATGCAGAACAAATTGAAAACCTGTCTAATCAAATAGAGTATTATAGGCAGATGGATATCAGCCATA
Organism: Clostridium tagluense; assembly: GCF_003865095.1. Classification (GTDB taxonomy): domain Bacteria; phylum Bacillota; class Clostridia; order Clostridiales; family Clostridiaceae; genus Clostridium_AD; species Clostridium_AD tagluense. The sequence continues at coordinate 1,610 of NZ_BHYK01000062.1, forward strand.
TAAATTGTGTGCTTGTCGATATTTATGCAGATATCAAATCTGTGAAAAACATTTCTGGCAGAGCTGAATTTCAAAGAATGTTGGCAGACTGTAAATGCAAGAAAATTGAACGTATTATCACAAAGTCAATTAGCCGATTTAGACCTAACACAGAGATATACTTGATGTAACCAATAAACTACGCCAATTATATGTTGATCTATTATTTGAAGTTGAAAAAATACAAATCTAAAATTAATGGGGGAGTCTAATAAATTCTATTTATATCTACCCTTCTATACTTTCCACTATCTTTCTCAATGCATTATCATAACTATTGTCGTAGTCGGTTTCACCTGATTTATACTGCAAGTATATATTCACATCAAAATTACTGAACTGATAACGCAACTGTCTTTCTGTATAGGGAATCAAGTATCCCTTATCATTTCCATCACACTGAATCTTGTAAATATTTCTTTGTTCAAATGTATTATTATTATTAACATGTATTCCACTTTTTTCAAACGTCATATAGTTAATTGATAATTGAATTCCCTCGGCATTTTCATAAATAGCTGTAACGTTAAAGACATGTGACGGGTTGTCTTTATATCTTTTATATATGATGTATTTAAAGTTAAAACCATTTGGTATATACTTAGGCTCATTTATATAAACATCAAGTAGAGCACTTTGCTTAAACTCTGAAAAACTATTGAACCTAAGGGTAAGCGAATCAAATATAATATCACTCTCAGTTTTAGCGTAAAATATTTCCGAGTGCAAAAATCCTTCAATAATTCCAACTAACATTTCATCATCGGACTTATCAAATGTATTAATTTCTTCACTATAAAATAAATTAGCTGTTATAGCATATTTAGGTAATTCGAAATACAAGAATTTCGAAGTCAAAATATTATTCCCTACTTGCTTGGTTTCGTTTTGTGCTATTCCATATCCCTTTTCAGTCTCAATTCTAACAATGTCAGGATTTACAATACGGAAATCAGAATTACTTTCAATATTATCTCCCTTTGAATGGTATTCTAGCCTAAGCTCGTTATTATTATCATCTTTATATTGAAAAACTACTGAACAAGAATTTTCCTTAGTTTTGGAATAAGTTATTTCCTTAAGCTTATAGCTAGTTTTAATGTTTTGGGGAACAACAAATGGAATCTCCTTTATATATATTTGGGCTGATTCTATGCTTTTGAAATGCTTTTCTTCTATAATGTATGCTGGATGCCCTTTTGACAATGCATTAGATATATTAAAAAACACATTATACTTGTTAAACAATACAAGGAATATTAAGATAAAAAGTCCTCCTGATCCAATCACCAATCTTTTTTTCTTTGCAAATATCTCACGTAACTTTTTCTGCACACTCAAACACTTTATAATCTAACTACTCCTTTCCTTTCAGTTTTCCTTTCTCTTTTTGAAGCAGTTTTTTGCTAATTTCTTCATAACTTAATCCGAGCATGTATTTCATATGAATCAACTCTTTATATTTTATAGGTAAATTATCAATAATATTACCCATTTCTAATAGAGTCTCTTTATTTTGATAGAGCACTTCCGGACTATTAATATGTGATGATTACATTGATTCCTCATTCTCAATACTGCTAGCTTATCATTTTCAAGTTCATCAGCCTTAAATCCATTCTTAACTTTACCAACACTTTGAACCACATGCATGTCATCAACCAAAGCTTTAGCATTTTCATATGCTTTTCTGATTGATATGGGTTTTGTTGTAACTATATATGAGAAAAGGTCGACATAACTATTAAAATTCAAAGTACGAACAATGGTCTTTGATAATAGAATAATACGGTATTTAAAAATGAAAAAAATTACTATTATAGAATTATAATTATGTATAAATATGTATAGTATGCTATGATTTCTATAGAGTTAGAGCGGAATCGTAGAAAAGAACGTAGTGGTAGATGAATAAAAAAAGGAGACGAGAAGATGAAATTTGGTAGATATATGGGTTATGGTATTTTAACTTTTTTAATTGGATTTCTAATAATGCTATTTCTTGTTGGAATTTTGGGTCAACCAGGTGGTGGAGAGTTATCATCATCAATTTTTAATTCTGGCATTGTGGCATTAGTATCTTCTATACTATTCCTTTGTGCAGTAATTGTAATATGCACTTTTATGATTATAAATGCTATGAAGTATAAGAAATAGTTGGAACATAACGTTATATTAAAGCGTCGGAACAGTAAAATATGATTAAGCTATTGGAGGGGATTTTATGTTTATATCTATAGAGAACGATGCTAAAAATAAGGCTTATAGAGATTTAATTGACTTTGCTTTTGAAGCTTGTGATACTTTCATCTTGGTAGTTAGAAAGAGTATGTTTTTTAATCAGAATGTAGATTATCTATTGGAAGAATTAAAATATTCACTAATTGAAGTTAAAGAGCAATGGGTCTGGCCTGGAACGTTTTTGGCCGGTGGAGCGCCTGGTCAAATATATTATTACAATACTGACAAGAAGGCAAGGGAAATAATAAAAACAGTTACAAGCTCATTACATTCGTGGGTACATCCAGACTTACCAGAGGATTTATCTTTTATTAAGAATGGTAAGCCTTGGTTAATTAATACTTCTCATGAATTTGAAAGTTATATAATTACAGAAAGCAAAGAAGAAATTGATAAAATTGCACAAATAAAAGGTTTAAGTATTAGGTGTATTTATCGTTAATTCGGACTTTTCTAATTACGCATCACAACTATTAAAACCGAATAATCCCTTAAAAATGCCGTATTATTCAATTGAATTTTACGGTATTTTTACGTCTCACTTCAAAAATATCGCTAGGCAATTTGAGAAAAGGGCGACGTAACTATTGAAATTGAAAGTACAGACAACGGTCTTTGGAAATTGAATAATACGGTATTTTAAAATGAAAATATTTACTATTATAGGAATATGCATAATATGCGATAATTTCTATAGAGCTAGGTCAAAATTGTAAAAAAATGGAGTAATAATTTATCAATGAAAAGGACTTTTTGATGAGTTATATTGAGGAAAACACTTCTTGAATTATATATTTTATTGTGTGATAATTGTTTAAGATTACACAAAGAAAAGGAGATATACTATGCATATTCAGCATGTGACCTTAATGGTCAACAATTTTGAAGAATCTATTGAATTTTATGAGACGATTACAGAACTAACTATTTCCCGCCGCTTTAAAGCAGGACTTGGAGAAGTTGCATTTCTGACAAATGGTAGTGGAGAAACTGAGATTGAACTTGTCTGCATGCCTCAGGGTCAGAAGTTTGAAGGCAAAGGTATGTTCATTTGCTTTGAGACGGATAAACTAGATGTAATGCATAAACTTGCGCAGGACAAAGGTCTTAACCCTTCTGCCATCCAGAACCCTGATATTCAAACTCGATATTTCTATGTTTATGACCCAAATGGGGTATCTGTACAGTTGCGGGTTTTTCCAAAGTAATTTTCAAAAGCATCCGGCTTGCGATAATATAGCGTTGAAGTTAATTCGCTTTCTTCACATTAAACCTCACAACTATAAAAGCTGAATAATTCCTTAAAATGCCGTATTATTCTGAATGGAATTTTACGGCACTTTTACGTCGTGCTTCAAATATATTTCTAGGCAATTTGAGAAAAGGTCGACGTAACTATTGAAATTGAAAGTACGAACAATGCTCTTTGAAAATTGAATAATACGGTATTAAAAAATAAGAATGTTTACTATTATGGAAATATAGTTATGTATAAATATGTATAATGTGCTATAATTTCTATAGAGTAGGTCTAAATTGTAAAATATTCCGTCAAACGGTAGAACTACTTGTATATCAAGAAGGTAGGTGCTAATGTGGCTTGTGTTGCTGAATTCGGTATTATAGATGAATTTGAAAAAGATAAAGATTATTCTTCTTATGAACCTAAAAAATATAATTGTGTTGCTATTAATGACGATATTTTGAACGATTGGTGGGATGAATTGATTTTAATTAAAACTCACCACGGTTACTATAGTAGACCAGATTTTGCACTTGATAGGTGGGGAGTTACTCTTATTCCGCCAGAATCATTAGATGCTTTTTATAACATTGTTTCAAAAGATAAGAAATCAAAATCATCAATACAACTGATTGATTTATTGATATTGATAAGAAAGGCAATATCTGAAAATAAATATGTTATACACTATGGTGTATAAGCATAATTTTTAGTTAATTAATTCGCATTATTTTTATTAAGCATCACAACTAATAAAACCGAATAACCCCTTAAAAACACCGTATTATTCAATTGAATTTTACGGTGTTTTTAACGTCGCACTCCAAAACTATTGCTAGGCAATTTGAGAAATACACGACGTAACTATTGAAATTGAAAGTACGAACAATTGTCTTTGAAAATTGAATAATACGGTATTGAAGAATAAGAATAATTGCTATGTTTTACAAAAATAGTTATTATCCATATAATAATATGCTATAATTACCATTAGTTAAGACGACATCGTAGTTTATTGTTCACTATAGATTTTAATTTGTTTTAGTAAGGAGATAAAAAATGAGTAAGTGTGAGAAATCAATAGTAACAGTTTTGTGTATGGTTTATAATGGTAATAAGATATTACTTCAAGACAGGGTTAAAAAAGATTGGCGTGGAATTACGTTTCCAGGAGGACATGTAGAAAAAGAAGAATCATTCGTTCAAGCAGTTATTCGTGAGATATATGAAGAAACAGGATTAACTATAAGAGAGCCTAAATTATGTGGAGTAAAGCAATTTGAAACAGATGAAGATGAACGATATATTGTATTGTTGTTTAAGACAGATAAATTTGAAGGTACTTTAATTTCTTCTGATGAAGGAGAAATGAGATGGATTGATAGGGACTCATTAAATGATTATACGTTAGTAAATGATTTTATGGATTTATTAAAAGTATTTGATTCAGATTGTTATAGTGAATTTATATATGAACGCAACAAATCAGGTGATGATTGGGTAATTAGATTATATTAATTATTCATATGAGTAAGATATTGAAATTGTAAAGACTGCTTATATTTTAAAAACATGGAGGAGTTTTTATATGAAACTGAATTTAAAAAAGTTATCTACAGATGACGGAAGAATGATTTATGATATGTTGCAGGAAATAGAAAGTAATGATAATGGTTTTCATAATGCTGTAAAAGGTATGTCTTATGAAGAGTGCAAAATTTGGCTTAGGAAAAATGCAGATATGTCAGAAGGAATTGGATTAAAAGAGTGGATGGTTCCGCAGACTTCATATTGGATGTTTATCGGTGAAATGCCAGTGGGATATGGACGAATCAGACATTTTCTTAATGATAATTTAGAAGCTAATAGTGGACATATCGGCTATGCCATACCCTCTTCTCATAGAGGAAAAGGCTATGGTAATGAATTATTGGCATTACTACTTAAAGAGTGTGATAAATTAAAAATATCAACCGTTCAAATTGGGGCAAATAAGAATAATGAACGTTCAAATAAGGTCATAGTGAATAATGCTGGTATTTTAGTTAAAGAAACTTGCACAAAAAATATATACCTTATATACAGGTTGTTATAACATAATCTGTAATTGTCCTAATTCGCAACTTTCTTATTAAGCGTCACAACTATTAAAACCGAATAACCCCTTAAAACACCGTATTATTCAATTGGATTTTACGGCATTTTTACGTCGTCTTTCAAAACTATTGCTAGGCAATTTGAGAATTAGACGACGTAACTATTGAAATTGAAAATACGAATAGTACTCTTTGAAAATTGAATAATACGGTATTTGAAAATGAAAATATTCACTATTATAGAAATATTTTAATGTATAATGTGCTATAATTTCTATAGAATTAGGTCGAAGTTGTAAAATTTAATGGATTAGAAAGGTGATAAAATATGGTTTACAAAGCTTCATTAAAGAAAATCATTGATATAATTCAGTGGATTGTTAGCATTGCGGTGATAGGTATGGGTATTTACTATTTTTTTATCAGTAAAGATATATCTAAAGGAATGGGGTTGCTTATTATGTGGGGTGGCATTGGCATTAATAGTGCATTGAGCATTATTAATGCCAAATATTTTAAAGAAAATTTCAGTTGGAAAAATAATTGGGCGAATATTACGCAGGTGTGTATGTGTTCAGTGTTTATTGTCGCGGATCTAATATTGAATTATCTGTACTAGCCTTAAGATCTTCTACTACAGGTTTATTCGAATTAGTAATTTAAGACGGAGCAAACACTATCCTAACGAATGAAGGGGATAAAATATGAAAAAGAATAAATTATTTGTATTAATAAATTTTTTGAGTATTGTCTTAACATTTTTTATAGGATTTGAAGTTATCAAACTAAAAAATAATTTAATTAATTATATTATACTTGCAATAATAAATGGATGTTTAATGTACTTATGCCAGAAACTATTGGATAATAAAAATTAACTCATAAACTTCTTAATTAACGACTTAACTAAAAAACGAATAATTTATTAAAATACCGTATGATTCATTTCTGAATTTTATGGTATTTTTACGTCGTACTTCAAAACTATTGGTAGACAATTTGAAAAAAGTACGTCTTAATAATTGGAATGGGAAACACGAATAATGGTCTTTGAAAACTTAATAATACGGTATTAAAAAATAAGAATATTTACTATGTTTTACAAAAACAGTGATTATTTATGTAGAAATATGCTATAATTACCATTAGTTAAGACGACATCGTAAAATTAGATGACCTAAAAAAGAAAGTAATATTATCTATAAATAGCGAAGGAGGTTGAAGAAATGAAGAATTATTCAAATGCTTCGAAAATTGGAATTATCGTATCTGTTATTGGAATTCTGATATTTGGCATTAATTACTTGTTTGGACCGTTCAATAATATGAAAGTTGGGGCATCATTTAGCTTTTTGGCGTCTATGGTTACTTTGTTTTGGTTTAATATTATGATAGCAGAATCAGAAAAGAAGAAAAAAATTGAAAAAGAAAAGCAAGGATTATAAGCATATTGTGAAGTTGCGTTAATTCTCTTTCTTCCAATTAAGCGTCACAACTAATAAAACCTAATAATCCCTTAAAAATGCCGTATTATTCAGAATTGAATTTTACGGCATTTTTACGTCGTACTTCAAATATATTGTTCCTCAATTTGAACTACAAATTACTTACATTAAGTTCATAACTTCATAAGTTCAATAACATTACTTTATATATTCAGTACCTAAATCAGTAAAAAGAATACTTTCTAAATGCATTTGGAATCCTTAAACATCTCTCTATAACTTCCTGAATGCCTTCCTGCTTAATTATCCTTGGATTAACACTTTTTATAAGTCCTACCTAATTAGCTATGTAAGCGCCTAGCTATTTTCATACAAAAAAATAAGCCCCAAGGATTTCTCCCTGGGTACTTCCAGCACAGTGCTTTATCATATAAATACTCTCTAAAATGCTCTTGTTCCTTTAATTTCAAATAAAGTGAATAAGATTTGCAGAATAGTCTATAATTTAAATACCCATCCATTTTTATATAAAAAATAACGAACTAATGAAAACAATACTGCACTGGGATCCCCCTAGGTGCAGTATTGTTATTTTTATTGATAATCCAAAACCTAAATTATATTTATGCAAAATAAAAACCACTAAGTTAGACTTAGTGGTTTTTTGTTTACCTGGCGACGACCTACTCTCCCACAAAGTTACCCCTGCAGTACCATTGGCGCATTGAAGCTTAACCGACCTGTTCGGTATGGGAAGGGGTGTTACCTTCATGCCATAATCACCAGATTGAGAAA
>NZ_BHYK01000063.1 GCF_003865095.1 Clostridium tagluense
CCAATAATGGAAATAGGGTGCTGGAAAAATTAAGTTCCGCAATGCATGGTTTTTAGCTTGCCAAAAACAATAGAAGGGTTAAAAGATAGCAATGAATTATTTATAGCAATGTTACAAGAATCTGCTACAACAGGTAATAACAATGATTTAATAATAGATTTATATAATAGCAACATAGATGTTAAAGAAAGTGACTTCTATAAAACATTTAAAACAGAAACTATTAGCAGTATGAAAAAGAGAACGAGAACAGGAAAGCTCCTTGTCGAGGGAGACAATTTAACAATCTGCTCAAATCCATATTTATTATTATTACATATGGTTGGGGAAGTTCCTAATGTTAATAATGTAGTTGTAGAGGGATTTGAAGACCCAACATTACCAATACATAAAGATTATATAAGTTGTTATACTGAAAAATTCTTAGAAAATGAAGACTTAGCATCTTTTAGAAATCCACATAATGCCCCAAATAATTGTATTTTAACAAAGGTATTTAAACATGACTTAATAAAGAAATACTTTGATTTTGGTAAAAATGTAATGGCAATTAACTGTGTGTCTACAGAATGTGAAGACCTTGCTAATAGTATGGATTTTGATTCAGATTTCATGCTCACAACAAATTCTGAGACAGCAGTTAAAGCAGTTAAATCAGTATTTAGAAATAAAGATTATGCTTGTATAGTAAATAATATTCCAGAGAATGGTAAGAAATGGTTAAACAATAGTTTGAGTATTGCGAAGATAGACAATTTACTCGCACAAAGTAAAAATGACATAGGAGTTAGTAGTAATATGGCTCAACTTGCTTTAAGTTACTATCAGCATGATAAAACTAAAGAATTAAGGGACATAGTATGTATTATGAGCGTACTTGCTCAAGTAAGTATAGATAATGCCAAAAGACAATATGCAGTCAATGTAAAGGCTGAGATAGCAAGAATTAATGAGCTGGATTGTATTAAAGTATATAAAGGTAAAATACCTAATTGGATGCAATATATTAAAAAGGATGTTAAGAAAAGTAGATTATTAAAATCTTATGAATGTAATTGTACAATGGAATATTTACAAATAGCTATAGATAAAATTAAAAATCTTACTAATAATAAAGATAATATAAAAATTGAAACCTTATTAGTAGACGGTATTGCATTAAATAATAAAACAAATTATCCTCAGATAAAAAAAATAGAAGACCTAATACAAAATTTTGATAAAAAAGTTAAATATACAAACAAAATTGCTAAAAAGTATAACTGGAAAGAAGATAAAATAGAAACAGAAGTTGCTCCAATAAGAGATAGTGTTGTAAGTAGAATTAGTGGATTAGTATTGACAGAAGAAAGTATGTATTACTTAGTTAAAAATGCTATAGATACTGCCGAAGTAAATATAGATAAAGAAAAAATATCTGATAGCAAAAAATATAAAAGAAAAATGTTGAATATACTATATAATACTCATAAAGAACTATTTTTAAGTGTATGGAAATAAAAATAAGTACAAGAATGATGTTAATTTTTAGATGGTTAAATCTTTAGGCTAGACATAGCCCCATTTAAAGACGTGTTGCTAATGTGTATGTGATAGAGGGAAACTTCTATTGTCGTTATTGGCAATACGGGTTATAAATAAGCAAGTCCAATTAGGATTGGGATGGTTACAATGACTATCCCTTTTAAATTCTTACTTTTTAACGATAAAGCACCAGAACCCTTAATTATATCATACCAAAACACACAATGCAATACGTATTGTAAAAATAAATTAAATATTTTTTACATTATAATTAAGCCAAGTGAATTTTCGCTTGGGCATTTTTATTATATTTTTTAACCTAAAAATGTATAGTATTGTTTATAGTATACTGCTAAAAATACATAGTGTCAATAGGTTTTATAAAAATAAATTAAAATCGAAAGGTGGATTTATTAATGAAAAATTCAACAAAACAACAACAAGAAAAATTATTCGTATGTAGACTAAAAGACATCCAGGGTGAATTAGAGTATTACTTTACAGATTTTGAGGGGAATACAGAATATACAGTAGTTTTAAGAAAATCTCAAGATGTTGTAAGGATTATTTTCATAGACGAAGATAGTAAATGTATATCATTCACAACAGATGTTATAGAAGACTTTACTACTATTACTATGGAAGAGATTCTAAAACAACTAATTAATAACATTTATCAAGAACAATTAAACTGGAGAAATAGTGTGATTAGGAATTGGAAGTCATTCTCGGCACAGAAGGTAAAATCCTTAACATTATGGTTGTCCCGTGGAAATACCGATAAGGTAGATGTTATAAATCTACAATTAGTAGAACGATATAAATTAGTAGAGCAATATAAAAATGATGTAAATTATTATAAACATTTCGTGTGTGCATTATATTATATCAAAAATAATTTGATTGAAGAGGTGGCGTAAATGGGTAACGATCTAAAAGTTATTATTAAATTGTTAGAAGAAATTAATGGAAGAGTGGATAGATTGGAAAATAAAAATAAAGTAATAGGAACTAGAACTAATAGGCTAATGAGAGTTAACCCAATTAAAATAAATGGAGGGAGTAGATAATAATGAATAAATTAATGGAAGCAATCGTGGAAATGAATACAAAAGGAAGTTTGCAAACACAGGGAATTAGGCTAGCAGATGAAGAGTATTGCTATAAAAAATTGATAAATGAGTATAACGATAGAATTGACGAAATAGATGAAGATAATGACGAAGAGTTATTTGAAAATTTATGGTTTATGAAAGAAAAATATAAAGTTAGATTAGAGAATATTAAACAAGAAATGTGCTATTTAAATAAAAGAATTATTGAAACTTTTGGAGTAATAGAGGAATATTTAGAATTTGATTTATTCATAGAAACTTTTGGATTAAATGAACATGAAGTGGATTCCGATGAAAGTTTCTATGATAATTTACTTATGAGTTCTGAAAAAATAGGTCATGTTTGTAGAACAGGATTGATTTATAACGAGAAAATTGTACATAGAATGTTGGACTAAAGCATATTTTGCCTTAGTCTTTTTTATTTATGCTTAAAAAATGGAGGTTAAATAATGAACAGTATTTTAGATTTAAGAAATGACAAAGTATCATTGAAATCACTCTTGATGAAAGATGTAAAAACAGATGATAAGGGAAATGTCCTTTTATCTAAAAATGATGTTTGGAATGAGAATTTTGAGGACTTAGAAGAACATATATACTCTAATATTGAATAGTAAAAAAATGATAGGTGACAGAGAAATACTGGTGCCTTTTTCTTATTATATTATAGATATTTATGACAAGTTAAAAAATATTTAGTTGAAATTTAAAAAACTTTTTGAGATGTGATAATAATGAATTATAGAGAAATTGAAATTAGCAATATGTATATACGCACTATACTCTATGTATAGATTAGTCCTCCATATATTGGAGCGAAATGTGTGTATGTATATTGGTAGCTTTAAAGCTATACGTTGGAGGTTTAGCAGTACCCAAAACTGTGGAGGACTATATTATGAATAAATTTACAAAAGGATTTTTAACAAATAGCCTAGCTCTTTATCAAGTTGGGGGTGCGACAGTTGAGTAAAGTAGAGATTTTTCCTTACAATTCATTTAAGGAACGTATGAGGATACAAAAGGAACATAGGCATATTCGATTCACAGATTTAGATGGGTGTTTGATGTACATAGAGAATGTCGGGCCAGAGGAAATGAGCGCAGCCAGATTAGTGAGGGAATATAAAAATAACATAGCAACTATAATATAAAAAATATGAATGGAGGTTTTAAATAGTGTGCAAAAGAAGAATTGATGCTGTTTATTTAATTAAAAACAATGTTACTTTAAAATGTAGAGTAGGTAGTTGTAAGAATGTAAAAAAACGTTGGAGTAATTATAAAAGTAGATTAAAAAGTGGAAATGGTAATAAATTAATGCAGGAAGATTATAATAATTATGGAATTCAAAGCTTTGATTTTGTTATATTAGAAGAATTAAATGTAAAAGATTTATTTAAAAGGGAACAATTTTGGTTAGAAGAATATGCAGATTGTGCTATGTATAATAAAAATAGAGTAGTGAATGTGGACAAGAAAATCCGTACTGGCAGAGAAGCTAAGAATTATAAAAATAAGAGGAGTTTAGTTACCTCAGGCGAGAAGAATGGACATTGTACAGTATTAACAGAACAAAAGGCTTCAGAAATATTATGGTTGAAAAATAAAAGTAAGATTAAACAAATAGATATTGCTGAAATGTATGGATGTAAACCAACTATGGTAAGTAGAATTGGAAATGATAGATGGATAAATGTAGAAGAAATTAAACCTTTAAATTATATGGAAAAAGAAATCGTCAGTATTCCCGTACTTTCAATTTCGGATAAAAACATAAATATATCATTATAATTAAGTATACCATAGAATTAGAAAATTATACATAGTTACATAGAAAAAATAAATATTGGGGTGTAGGATAAAAAGGCTATACCCTTTATTAAATTGGAGGGAAATAAAATGAATATAGATAAAATTAGAGAAGAGTTTCCAGTACCTGAGTACGAAGTTATCGATAGTTTGAATTTAATTTCTGTATTGGCAAGTAATGCAATTTATCCAATAGATATGAAAATAAATAGCAATGGATTTAATAGTTGTATATATAGAAAAGATGATGTTGGATTTATAAATATTTTTAATGGTTGGAATAATGGAGAGTATGACGAAATGAAATTAGTATTTAAATCGTTTGCTCGAATTAAAAAGGCTTTTGTTACTGGAAATATATTAGATATGAAGATGTATAAATAATATTATAAAATGTGGTAAAATAAAGGAAATTGCCTCTCTATGTGGAATTATGTTTATGAGGTGATTTAGAATGAGCGTAGTAATATCTTACGTATCTGAATATATATCTATTATAGCGACTGACACCAGAATTTGTTTTGCAACAGATGCTGACAATATACTATATCATACTGATGATAATGAAAAGTTAATTGATGTAAATAATATGGGATGGTGTGCAGGTGCTGGAAATGATGATTTGATAACTAAGTTTAAAGATAGTATATACAATACTGAAATAAAAAAGGTTGGTGATTTTAAAAATATATTTGTAGAAGCGTTTAATAAAATATCGCAAAATAATTTAAATAACAATCTTCTTATTAACGAAACTGCTGTTGTTTTATCATGGTCGGGTGCTGATTATTATACAAAAAAACAGTGTTGTAGAGTTGGAATATTATCGCATAATATATCGGAAGCTGTGGGAACGATATTGAATAATAATATATCTATATTATTTCCATATGAATATCTTTATAATATAGATTTAAAGAAAAGTTTTAGTCAAAGTTATATTTTTGATTATAAATTTAATTATGAGGAATTCGATTTAAGCTTAGAAAATATACTGAAAACTATTTTTAATATGTTCAAAGAAATTTATTTGAATTCTAAAATGGTAAGTAGCACATGTGATGTTGGCATCCATCTAATTAATCATGATAAAGTTAGAATAACAAATGATATTGATATTTTGATAAAAAAGGTAAATGAAGGGGAAATCCAAACTGAATATAAAGTTATATGAGTTAGAGTATCCATTTGGGTGCTTTTATTATTGACTAGTTTATTTACTTCCATATCTAAATATAGTATAATTTATTACACTACAAATATAGTAGATTATATCAGTTTGTAAGGGAGGTGTAAATTATAACACGATATATTATAACTATTGAAAATGAAGTACAAAAAGATTTGAATAGTGATGAACAAAATTTAAATGAAGTCTTATGTGAGTTCAGTGGTCATAAGGCTGAAGATGTCGGAGCATTTGATAAAGAGGAATTTTTAAAATCATTAAATAAAGATGAAGAAAATATGTATTATATGGGTAAGATGTCTGACGAAATGATTGTTAATTTAGCAAAAGAAAGGTGTTATAACCATGCTAATTGTGAAGATGAATATGAATATGAATATGAGGAAGATAAATTATAATAACTAAGAGCATCCATTAAATTGGGTGCTTTTTTATATTTAGAAAATTTTAGAAGAAAAATTATACCTTTATGTCGAATATATGGATTTGGCAGGAGGTGAAAAAAATGAGCAAAGGGATTGAAGAAATAGTAAATGACAATAAAAGTAATGAGTCTGTAAAAATCAATTATAAAAAAGCTTATGATAGTTATAGTAAATACAAAATTGATCTTGAATTTATAAAATATGAAAAAATAAAATTGAACGATATCATTCAATCGAAAACAATAGAAATTAATTACACTTGTGTATATGCCACATTTATTTCTATTATAATAGCAATGGCTATATCTTCTTTAATAGCTATAAGCACCGATAAAGTAAAACCATCTTATTTTATTACACTTATAATTACATATGCAATATTTATACTTGTGGGAACAATTTTATATGAGATAAATAAAAAAAGATATTTAAAAGAAATATTTTATGCAGAAATTTGTTTAAAAGCATTAGAAAAATTAGAATAAATTAACAAACAAGAACAAGCAAGAATAAAAAAAGAAACTGATGACAAAGAGATAAAAAAATGTATTGAACAGCTAATTAATATAAAAAGTCTTATAAATGATATTGCACCAACTTTTAACGAAATGGCTAGTGGATTGGTTCGTAAAATATTTAAGAAAAATAAGTAGTTCGTTTATTATCTTACAAATTATTTAATAATTATATAAATAGTGGTATAATTAGAGTAATAATTTGTGAGGGGATGATTTTAATATGTCTAATGTGTATATTATCAATACGAATAAAAAATACTATACTAATTGTGAACCAGAAATGATTCAAGGTGAAAAATGTGCAGCTTATTATACACCTTGGAAAGAAGGTATTGATAAAATTAAAGTAAATGATTTAATATTTCTTTACAGTAATGAGGTAGGAATAATAGCAAGGGGCGTTGCTTCAGGAATATGTGAAATTAAAGATTTTAATGGAGGGACTGATGAAGAACATTATATGGAATTAGACAGATTTAAAAAATTAGCAATACCATTTAAATCCAGCGAAATTAATGTAATACTTAATAAGACAGTAGTACTAGGTAGTACACAGAAAAAATTAAATTATGATGATGGAATAAAAATTTGGCAAAACATAACGAAAAAGTGTTTGTAATTTTCTAATCTCTGTGTAAATATGTTGTGCATCCGATAAACTGCATGTTGAGGTGATTTTAATGACAAGTGATATTATAAAAATTGTTATAGGTAGTAGTTGTATTGGCGTTGTTTCAGCAGGGATTATTACTTCATTTTCTAATATAATTATAAAGAAAAAGGAAGCTCAATTCAAAATAATTGATAGACTCATAGATAAAAAGATATTAGCATATGATAATGTAATGAATTTTATTTCTACCACTAGAGAAATGCAAATTACAAATAATAATCAAATAGTTGAAGATTTGGGAGTAGACTTTGATGTATATGATAAACCTTTTAGATATCCAAGAGTATTAGAAAACCACCAAATATATGAAGAATGGTATGAACTGTTTATTAATCTTTATACAAATTATAGTATGTGGTTTAATAATGATTTATTAAGAGAAATAAATTTATTTCAAGATTATATGATAAATATGTATAATATAGTTCATGAAATTAAAGATAAGGATTTATATATAACGGGGATAATAATAAGACAGGATTTTATTGATTTTTCTAGTAATTTAGAAAAATTATGTTTTAAATTTTATAGTAAACAAATTTTAAAACTTAAAATGGAGAATAAGGAAAAGTGGCATAAGTATAAACCTAATGAAACCAAGCTAAGACTTAGTAATACTAAGTTAATTAAATATAAAAACGGCATAGAAAACTTAAAGAGTTCATAATAGAGCTCTTTTTTATTTGCTTAAAAATAAGACAAAATAGGAAGGGTGATTAATTAATGAATACAAATAAGGCAATAGATTTATTAACAAAAAACTATTTAAGTATGTGTAAGGCTATAACGTTGGATGATATTGACAAAGAGTTTGAGGATATAATGGACACACAATTGGAGTGTAATGATGAAGAGTTCATAAGCAATGAAGAGATAATTGAGACTTACATAAAAGCATTGAATAGGTTTTTATAGGTAGTTATGTAATGTAGCTACCTTTTTTATTTGGAGGTGAATATTATTGCACTAAAGAAGTTATGCAGATGTGGAAAGGTAATAGATTATGTGGATAAGTGTTGTACTGAGTGTAAGGCAAAGGTTAAGAAGGATAAGGCTGAGAGTAATAAGATATATGATGAGAGTGTAAGACAATTAAGGGATAAGCAGTACACACAGTTCTATCACAGTAAGCAATGGAGACAGGTAGTAGAGATAGTTAAGAGTATGTATAACTACATAGATATATACAGTTACTATGTACTACATAAGATAGAGTATGGAAAGATATGTCATCATTGTAGGGAGTTAAAGGTAGATGGTTGGAATGATAGACTCAATGCTAACATGATTGTATATCTAACACATGATAACCATGAAAAGATACATAAGATGTTAGAGAAGGACTATGAGGGTACTGTTAAGATGCTTGAGGGATTGATGAAGAGATATAATGAAGAGTTTAATTAACAATTATTATTAGTTGAATTGTTTATATTGTTTGAGATATTAAAACAATGATACCCCCACCCTTTAATCTTAAAAAACTTAAATGCTATTCACCCCTTGCCCCATATTTAACACGCAAAATTCTAAATATGAAGACTTAGAGGATAATGATTATTAATTAGAATAAGAAAGAAGGTGATACAATGGCAAGACCTAAAAAATTATTAAGTATGCAAGAAGGAAATTTAACAAAAGCACAACAAACAGAAAAAGAATTACAAGAAAAAATTATGCAAACAGGAATGGAACAATTACAAAAACCACCAAGATGGTTAAGAGATGTTAAGGCAAAAAATGAATGGAAAAGATTGCTAGAACAGTTTAGCCAACTTGCAAGTATAAGTAATTTAGATTTAAATAATTTAGGTGCTTATTGTAATTCATATTCTTCTTATTTAGAAGCCACGAAAGAATTAAAGGGAGCAAAACTTACAATAGAATATACTAATAAAGGTGGAGCAACTAACACAATTGAGAATCCTATCATTAAAATACAAATTAAATATTCTGACTGTTAAACGTCAAATTATAACTAATTGAAACGTCATTTTATTTCTATTATTAGTAGGTGATTTACGTCAGATTATCCCTATAAAATCACTTTATCAGTAAGAAAAAAGCATTTTATTAATATAATTTCTTTTAGCCGGCAGGCTACTTTTATATAAAAAATGAGTAGCAATAATAGCTACCCAAGTATGTTAGTTTAAATTAATATGTTCGGCTATAGCTTGTAAGGCATGAGCCACCGTTATCGCATCT
>NZ_BHYK01000064.1 GCF_003865095.1 Clostridium tagluense
AGGAGGTATTTTTCAAATTTTTACAGACTTGTCAAGTGTTTTATGCAGAAAAAATGGGGGAATCAACAAAAATTAATGATACTAGAAATGAGTAATCATAGGAGCTAATGAGTTTCCGTGAAAGCTCAAATAAATCGAAAGCCCTATCATCTTTTATCTGATTGGTTGATTGCACATTAGGTAGCAACAATTTAATGAAACTAAATGCTTTTTTATTAATATCAACGATTTTTAAATCGGGACATGATAATCTAATAACAGGTAGACCCAAAGTATTTATAATTCTGTTTAAGAATTCATTTCGGGTTCTTATAGTTTCCTCATGCTTAAAATAGTCGGTCATGTCACGGCTGCAAAGCACCCCTAAATTAAATTTACCCTCACTGTCATAAATAGGTGTACCACTAACATCTATTTCTAATGTTTTATTAGGAGATTTTACTGTTAGTCTCATATTTTTGAATTTTTCACCCCTTATAACACGTGCTGGAGCATTTTCTAAATCAATTTTATCTCCATGAATATTATAAAACTCAGATTGGGTACACTCATCACCAATCTTGCCTATTTGTTCAGATGAGGGGAAATACAGTTCTCTTGCTGATTTATTAAGTAGTATATGTTGTCCTTTATTATCAAAAATAGTAATACTGTCAACTATATTTTCTATGATAGCTTCTAAGAGATTTTTCTGTTCTTCGATTTTTTTAGATTGCTCAATTGTTTCAGTAATATCATGGAAACAGGATACTGCCATAGTTAAATCGCCATTGGTATTATAAATTGGGATTGAGCTAATTTCCTCAAAATACTCTTTATTAGGATGGCTTACGAAGATCTTAGCATTTTTTACTACTTCACCATTTAACGCTCTAATTGAAGGGAAATTTTTAAATGGTATCTCATTTCCTTTCATATCAAATGCTTTAGCGTTTTTAAGAGCTTCACCTAAATCAATTA
Source organism: Clostridium tagluense (assembly GCF_003865095.1). GTDB lineage: Bacteria > Bacillota > Clostridia > Clostridiales > Clostridiaceae > Clostridium_AD > Clostridium_AD tagluense. Next base: position 961 of record NZ_BHYK01000064.1, read on the forward strand.
CTTTGTCTGATTGATAAAATAACCTTTGGGCTTCTAGGTTTGTCATTATAATTTTACCTTTATTATCCGCAATCATTACTCCCTCAGATAAATTTTCAATTATATTAATTAGTCGTGTATTTTGTTCTTCTAACTGCTCCTTTTGCTGCTCTATCATCTTGCCTTGATTATGTATACTGCGGTTTTTAAAAATCTTTTCAGTAATCTCAATAGAAATTTCATAAATGTATTTTATATTTCCATTTTCAAATATAGGTATTTTGGTAAAATCCCAATAAGTTATACCTTTTATAGGATCATTAAATTCAAACTCTTTTGTATAACTAGTCTTCTGTGTTTCAACAACAGTATTCCAAATGTCTTCAGAGGGGCTTCCTATAAATCCAGCTATAATTTCGTTAATAGGGCTACCTAGACTATTTTCCTCTTTATTAAAAGGCGAAGCCATAAATTCAAGATACTTTTGATTTGTTTTAAGCAATATTAAATCAGGTATACTGTAAACGGCTACACCGGATATATTATCTATAAATGAGTGTTCTACAAAAATAAGCTTGTCACTAAGTCGGGAATTTGTTTTTTCAACGAAAGTATACATTTTTTTATTTGTGACCATGTTATGAGAAAGTGATATATTTACTTCTCTTGCAGAAAGTGATTTTGTGAATATATACCCTGAATATGTACTACTAATATTTTCAAGAAGTATTTGGGAGTTGATTTTTAGAATAGCGCCTAGTTCTACAAGTGATTTGCCTAACAATTCATTCATTGTAAAGCCTGTAAAATCAATAAATTCTTTATTAATCTCTATTATAATGTTATCAGAGCAATATAAAGATGCTTCTATTATTATGTTATTAAAAGTATTTTCCATTGTACACCCCAATTTTTCAATGCATATTTGTATAGACTTCATGGTGATAAACCAAACACAATACAAATAGATTTATAATATGCTTATTTTTTATTCTATATTGTAATTTATGTAAAAATTTAAGAGTATATTTTGTAAAAATAAAAGTAAAAGAGATAAATTCTATTAAGTAATTCGAAATTTCTTATGATTTCGACATAACTGTTTAAGAAATTATAGCATATTTCGCATATTATTACATCACTATTTTATTTGATTTAATGACATTTCAGAAGGAAGGTCGCCTGTTTTTATAAGCGTGTGTACTATACTATAAGAAAGAAAAAACTTTAGTGGGAGGATTTAATATAAGTTTCAAATTATAAGAATCGAATGTATATATATTGAGTTAGATATAGAAAAGAGCTTACAATTTTAAACTATTGTAAGCTCTTTTTAATCTGATTGAAATTTATTTTAAATTTTCATGTCTTATTGCCTGAGGCGATTGTTGGAGCCAACCGTTATCAATCATAATATTTGCACCTTTTTTACTATACTTTAAAATTTGAGCTGTATATTTAATGTACTTAAGCTCAAGGTCGGTCCTCATGGTATTGGCCATAGCCATACCAAAACTGCTTATGGCAGAAGAAGATAGCAGCGCTAAATGATTTATCATCAATTTTTCTGAAAAAGGCGAAAGTATAGAGTTAGTTACAAATGAATCTGATGTAGATGGAATTGGAATACCTTCATTAGTTAATAGACCTGTTAGTTCGTAAATATATTTTGTGGCAATATTTTGACCTTCAAAACAATAGTCGGTAACAGCTTTATCTTTAGAAACTTGACCAAATGCTGTTGTTATTGCTCTACCAACTAAATTCGAAAAAATAATAGAGAAAATATGTGTTATTTCTACTGTGAGTAAAGATCTTTTTTCTCCAAACCAGCCTGTTATTAAATTTTGACTTTTTACATATTGAACTCCATTATTAACTTCTACACGGGGCGCTCTTATAGCAATACCCAGTGATAACCTTAAGTCTGTTGAACTGTTATAAAGGTCAATATTCTCAGTAATGCGTTTTGAAAAGTAAGCTCTAATGTCAGAACGCGCTATCTGATTTAAAATTAGAGTGTAATTGTTCATTGCAACTCTTGACATAAAAGTTAAATAATGCAAATAGAAAGAATCCGTAAATAAACGTGGAGCATCTATATTTACATCTCTGTCATTAAATCCATCTGGAATGGTTAGTTTCTCCTTATTAAATATATTTGTTAATTCTGAAATATGTTGATTGGATATATCTGAAGTTTGTTGCAGTATAGTACGAATTTCAATATCATCTACCCTGTTTAAAAAATATTTAAGTACAGAAACAATCATAGTATCTCCCATGTAAGAGTTCCATAAGCCTGTTATTTCTGATGAAATTAAAGGGATTTTTAATGTATCTCCCATAAATGTAGTCTCCTTATCATATAATGAATAAAATTAGTATCTCCCTTTCTTATAAGTTAATACTCATAATCTTTATGACTTGATACACTTTACTATTATTGATTTTAAAATCACCTGATAATTTAGAAATAATTAGAATTAAAAGTTCATTAATGAGAAAAGATAAATATGTATCTATTTAACTTATATTTAAAAGAGGTGGATAAATGTATATTATCTTTCTGGCTTTATTTTCTATTTATGTGTGCTATAAATTTGGAGATTGGAAAAATTGGGAGAAGTATTATTCTACTATACTATTTTTTATTTTAAGTAGTGTTGCTTGTGCCTTCTTAACTTATAATCAACCATTGTGGCTATATAAATCGGTAGTAATAAATCATACATTTACAGATTTGTTTATTTCAATAACAGTGTATCCATGTACAGTAATGATGTTTATTCCGCATATACCAAAGAAAATAACAAAAATAATTCTCCATATTTCTGTTTATGTTGCTATATATACCATTCCAGAATTTATTGCTATTAAATTTGGATATTTCACATATTTAAATGGTTGGAATATATGGTATACTCTCATATTTAATTGTATTATGTTCCCAATGTTAATTCTTCATTACAAAAAACCATTATATGCCTGGTCTATTGCACTTTTAAGTCCCCACATTTTATTTTTTATTTTAAAAATACCCTATAGTGTTATTAGGTAAGCAAATAATATAAATAGTGAGATATAATATCAAAAAATAATTACCAGCAAAACTTTTATTTGTTGAAAAGGATACATTGTCTTATGCAAATGAGGGTGGAAAGTTAATGATCAAACATAAATGGTTGGAAGAGCCTCCACAAATGGATGACCGAAATGAGCTTACTAAGTCAAAGGAGTAATATAGAATAAATAGCTTACATCATAAGGTGTGGGCTATTTATTCTATGTTTAAGGAGAAAAAATCTATTAACATTTCTAATCTCTTTATCTCACTCTTACTTTCATATTTGGGTATAAATTTTGGCATCCAATCTCTGGGTTGTAAAAATAATAGCCCTTTTTTAAGTCGTACTCTACTTTTACTACGCTCCAACCTTTATTGTTTATATAAGTCTCTAAATAGAAACCACAAACCAAAGGCTGAAAATTACTACCATCTAAAAATTTGATTACATAATTAGAACTTACATGTTCAAGTACTAAATACCCTTCATTTGTAATTTTTAAATAATTGTTAATTGTACTTTTAGTATCTTGTAGCTGTTTTAAGAGCTTTTCTAATGATTTATTTACCTCATTGTATTTTGGTTTTTCAGATAGGTCTACTTCATAATAGTTTTGAATATCATGTTTAGTCTTTTCTATAATGGTACTTATTGCCTTGATATATTCTTTATCCATTTCCTTTTTCCCCTCTATGCTTTTATGTATATATAGTATACCATTTATTATTATAGGTGCAAAAAAAATCTTATGGTTAATATGGAAATTTTTTTACAATATTTATAAGAAAAGCAAGAGTAATAACTAGGAACAAAGCTTTAGTTGAAAATCTACTATAAGCCTCTTTTTCATTGTATAATTAAGGTAGAATAGAGAGTCAAAATATATAGGTTGATGCTATTACAACAAAATGATTATAAATAAAAATAATGGATTACATGGAGTTGATATTATAAACTATACAGAAGTCCACAATAAATTAAATGAAAATAAATTTAGCCAGAAATGTATCTTAGTTAAAGGGAATTCAGCAAGTGGCAAAACGACTCTTGCAGTTTCTAAATATAGGAACATGATAGAAAATGAAAACATTAAAAGCTCAAATATATTATGCTTGTTTATGAATAAATATCAAAATATAACATGGACAAAAGATATGATTTTTAATACTGCTTCTGATATTAGAAAGAGCTCCTACTATGGATTTATTAGGAGAGAATTATCACTCTATTGGCCCTATGTAGTAGAAAATTGCAAGGAAATAAAAATTAATGTATTAAAGCCTGAGTTCGCATCTTTTGATGCTACAAATTATGCGATGAAAGCCTTGGTAGAGCATTTCAGAAAATCTAAAGGATACTTTCAAGATATAACATCAACTTCTTCAAAAATAGCATCAGATTTAATTTCTAACATTAATAATGCTGCACTATCATTAGTGCCTTTTGATGAAATAGGAACTAGGCTTTATAATTCATTAGAGGTAAAGGATTTCTTAATTAAAGAAACATATAATCAATTGGATGAAGTAACTAGTTATTATATCTCAAAATTATTGTGTAATGGTGCTTGCGATTATGGACTATCTTTTTATTTATATAATAATTATTTACTTCATGATTCAAGATATACTAGTATAAATAATATAAAATATCTTATAGTAGACGATATAGATGAGGCTTCACCTGCAGAGCAAGAATTGATATTTAAAATTATTAATAATGTAGATAAGGCATATTTGTTTTATAATCCCAAAGGTGGCCTGTGTAGTTATTATGGAGCTAATACTAATTATTTGAAGAGTAAACTAAACATTGAGTATCACGAGCTTACCTTAGATAATCATTTTTGCTACAATGATGATTTTATTAAGCTTGCTAGTGTAATAGATGGCAGGGCGCACACTCCATATAGGGCAGATAAAATAAATGAAGATGTCCCAGTCTTTATAGATATGTCATCACAACTAAGATCGGAAATGGTCCAGAAAATAATACTAAAAGTTGAAGAATTATTAAATCAAGGACTTAAGCCAAAGGACATAGCAATAATATGTCCATTTAATGATTTCATTATTTCCTATGAGCTTCAGAAAAAAGCAAAGGAATTAAGCATATCAGTTATGGAGACTTCAAAAAAGGATAGATTTATAGACAATGAATATTTGCACCCTTTAATAGTCCTGGCAGTCTTGTGTAATGATTATAAAAGTATAAGATTAACAAAGGAAGATTATAAAAACTTTTTTTCTTTTATGCTAAGGCTAGATGCAATTCGAGGTTCCTTGCTTTATCCTTTTGTAGCGGAAAGTGGCCTGCAAGAGCTTAGCATGGAAATTGAAGAGAGAGTAGGGCTCGCAGCAGTAGGTAAATATAATGAGTTAAAACAATGGATAGAAAATTATAAAGTTAATTTAATGGAGCACAAGAGTTCTCTAGGTGAATTTTTTAGAAATGCATTTTCACAAGTTCTTATAATCCTGCCAAAAGTTAAAGAACATATAGAGGACTATATAAGTTTATATGAAAGCTGCGAGAGTTTCATAAATACTTTAGATAAATTAGAATTTAAAGGGAAATCTTCAGAGGAGAGGTTTATTGAATTTATTCGATGCGAAGGAAGCGGATTTTATTCCATGAATGAGATTCAGGAAATATTATTACAAGATAATAGTATAGTTTTAACATCTCCTTATACTTATTTGACCTCTAATTTAAATAGTAAGGTTCAGATATGGACAGATATTAACAGTAATATGTGGTGTCCTAGAAATGCAGGAGAATTATCAAATTCTTATGTATTAAAAACTAATTGGGATATTGATGATATATATACAGAAAAGAAAGAAAAAAATAATGTATATGGAATTCTGATGTCCCTTGTTAATTGCCTTTTAAGAAAATGCAGGGGTGAATTATACATATATGGTAGTGAATATTCTTTAAGTGGATACCAGCAAGAAAGTATATTTGCAGATATACTTATAGAAATATTAAGTGAAAGAGGTGAAACCATTGATAAAGGAGATGAGAACATCGACAAGGGAGATGAATAATGAAGATGTAGGTAATGAAGTTAAAGAAATAATTTATAGAGATGATCAATTGCCTATAATGGGATATCGAGAAGGAACTATGGCAGTACCAGCGGTTCCAGGAGCGGGAAAGACTTTTATAATATGTAATCTAGTATGTGAAATTATAAAAGATAAGGTACATAAACCTGGTAAAATACTTATAGTAACTTTTATGAATAGTGCAGTTAACAACTTTAAGCATAGAATTTCCAGGGTGTTAAAAAATAAGGGAATAAATGCAAGTAACGATTATGAAGTCATGACTATTCATAGTTTAGCACTAAAAATCTTAAAAGATAGACCAGATGTAATGGGGGTTAATGAGGAATTTAAAATATTGGATGATGTTAATAAGAGTTTATATTTAAATAATTGCATATCAATGTGGCGAAGGAAGGGAGGAGAGTCTGTATTTAAGGGGATGATATTGGATAAAGCCCTAAATAAATATACAGGGAAACAAGATAAGTGGTGGAGTGATTTTTTTACAACAGTTGATACAATTATTGGTGAATTAAAGATAAATGACATTTCTCCTGAAAAATTAAAAGAGGATATTAAATTATTAGATCAAAATAGTATCTTAGTACATATATCTGAAATTTATGATACTTACACTAAAATTTTAAAAAGGGAAGGGTATATAGATTACAATGATTTGCTGATTCTTGCGTATAAACTTTTAAAAACTGATGACACAGTTAGAGAAAAGTTACAAAAAAAATATACCTTTGTCTTTGAGGATGAATGTCAAGACTCTAATTTAATTCAAGGGAAAATACTAAGCACAATTTCTGAAAAAAGTGGTAATTTAGTAAGGGTTGGGGATGTTAATCAAAGTATAACGGGAACATTTACAGCCTCTGACCCTAAATTTTTTAGAGAATTTTGTGGTAAGGCAAATAATGCGTTCAAAATGTTCATGGCGGGGCGTAGTACAAATCATATTATTGATTTAGCAAATGAGCTAGTTAGGTATACAAATAATCAACATGGAGAAGAAAAGTGTAGAGATGCATTAGTAGATCAAAAGATTAAAAGTTTGAATGATAAAGTCAAAACTAGCCAAGATGTAGTGCGTCAAAATATAGCTTTATGGAACTGCATTCCTAAGTCAAATTATAACTATAATACTAATAATTATCTAGTGGTTATTTGCTTTTTTACTAAGCAGATTATTCCTATAACAAAGCTCCTA
>NZ_BHYK01000065.1:0-3647 GCF_003865095.1 Clostridium tagluense
AATGGGATATTTGATATGCAGAAAAGGAACTGACTACAACATGCCAACTCAAAGGTCGATGGAGCTAGGGCTATTTCAAATCAAGGAAACTTCTATAGCACATAGTAATGGACATGTAAGTATCTCCAAGACACCTAAGGTAACTGGCAAAGGTCAAGTTTACTTTGTTAATAAATTTAAGGAGCTGAATTAACGATGATTAAAAAACAAATATATATAAATGAAAGCAATCTAGCAAAAATAATACAGAGCAGCGGCAGCCACGTTATAAATTTAAAAGAGGAATCCTTTGAATACTCCAATGGATCGTTTATAGCTAGATGCACTTATGACTTAGATTTAGTTATTCAAAAATTATTCAAAGCTGGAGCGATTGCAAATTATAAAAACTGGACACCAGCAAGAACGTTTGACTTTAAAGATATTACAGAATGTGAGGAAGAACTTGAAGCGATTAAAACATCATATTCAAAAGCAAGTGGTAATTTAACTTGCATCATATTTAAAATCAATGACAAATACGTAGGCTTCGATAAAAGGTATCTTGATATATTTAAGAATGTTGAATATAAGGCAGCAGATAATAGTTCCCAAATCCCTAACTTAAGGATATATGGCAACGGTGAACTTGTAGGCATACTAATGGCAGTTAAACAAGACACTAGCCTATTAAGTGAAATCATAGGCTACTAAAATGGACAAGGTAATTTGCATAGTTTGCAACCGCCCACTTAAAGACCCACTAAGCAGAAAAATTAAATGTGGCCCTAAATGTTTGAAAATCTTAAATGAAGCTAAAAAGATTTATAAGTCTAAAAATAAAAATCATAAGAGAATTGAGATTAAGGGACAGACAAATTTATTTAAGGAGTGAATACGATGTCAAAGAAATTATTAGAACAAAGACTTGGACAAACTATTACAGATGCAGAATTTAAAATAATAATGGAAATCGCAACGGATGATATTAAATTTAATAGAATTGGCTTTAAAAAATATACAAGCCTAAATTATGTATTAGATATAGCGGCAAAGAGTGCTTCAATATTTAAAAGATGTGCTTAGAAAGAAGGTGAGAAAGTGTTGGAAGGATTAGAGGCACCAATAGAATATGACAAATATGGTCGCATGAGTTATAATCCAATATTTCATGAAAACAATGGAAAGCCCTGGTATAAAGAAGATACTCAATATTTGATTGACTGGTATGACATTATAGGCCCCGAAGAAATAAGTTTTGCAATAGATAGAACTATTAAATCAGTGATGCATAAAGCTACCCTGCTACGAAAGGGGGGCAAAATGAAAAAACCATTAAAGAAAACTACCTGTAAGAGAATAAAAAAGAACCCTTTGGCGAGGGTCCAGGTGAAACAAATCTAAAGACATTATAGCATGACAATGGCAAATAAAACAATATGGAGGTAAGTAAATGAAAAAACAAATAACAGGATATATCACTGGTGTTATAAATAGTTATTCAAGGACCATAGAACGATTAAAAGAGAGTGGAGCACCAATTACATCAACTAATTCGTTTGTAGCATTTAAAGAAGAATTTACTGACTTACTAGAGTTTGTAATGGATATTCCGGAAGAAAACAAAGAAGTAGCGATATTAGCTTTTAATATTGCGCTAGAAAATACAATCTTTAAGAAAAGAATTTTAGAACTTGAAGAGAGTTGTGAGAGTATGAATGAAATTGAAAATAATTTGCATAAGAGAATCAAGGCATTAACAGATAATAATGATTCATTAGATAATAATTGCAATGTGTTAAGGAATCATAATAATAAACTTATAAAAGTAAATTTTGAACTTGCACAATGTAATAAAAATCAAGTTCAAATGATTAGGAAGTTACGGTATAGAAACAAACAACTTGCAAGGATATTTAAATATTAATAAATCAACATGGAGGGTCAATAGATGGCACAAAAAAGAATGTTTTCTTTAAAAATTATAGATACTGATTTATTTTTAGATATGCCAGTTAGTTCGCAACTATTATATTTTCAACTTAATATGCGAGCTGACGATGATGGATTTGTGAGCTCACCACAGAAAATTATAAAAATGGTTAATTGTTCAAGTGATGATCTTAAAATATTGACAGCTAAGAAATTTATAATACCTTTTGAAAGCGGTATATGTGTAATTAGACATTGGAGAATACACAATTATATACAAAATGATAGGTATCAAGCAACTTTATATAACAATGAAAAAGCAAATATTGAGAATGATAATGGCACTTATAATCTTATGGATACAAAATGTGTACAAGATGGATACATTTTGGACACGCAGGTTAGTGTAGATAAGGTTAGTGTAGATAAGTTTAGTGTAGATAAGGTTATATTGGATGAACAACAACCTGAAAATAGTAATATCAATAAATTACAAATTGTAATAGACAGTTGGAATTCTTTAAATTTAACTAAAGTTATAAACATTAAGGGAAATAGGCTTTTATTACTTAATACTAGAATAAAAGATTATGGTTTAGAAAAAACATTACAAGCAATAGAAAGTATAAAACAATCAAAATTCTTGAAAGGTCAAAATAAAGAGAGTTGGATAATAACATTTGATTGGTTTGTAAAACCTAATAATTTCATAAAAGTATTAGAAGGAAATTATATAGATAAATTTACCCAAAATAAGGAGGTAACTGATGAAACAAATATCGGAAATTCTACACTGTACACCAACAAAAAATTCTGAAGAATGTGAAATAATTCATTGTACTAACTCAAAAGCTATAGAAGTTGGCAGGCATTCAATTGTAACTGAAACAATAGAATGTGAATTTTGCAAAAATATATTAGAGCAAACAGGATTTTACTTGTCTAGTTCAATGTTTTCAAGAGGATGGCTTTCCAGAGGCGAATATGAAAGGTGCACTTGTAAAGATGCTATAAACCATTGGCTAGAATTTGATAAAGCAAAATTGGATAAAGTAGAAAAAGAAAAAAATGAAGAAGGGGAAAGGCAGTATAAAGAAAGACTTGAAAGAATGATAAAGCAAAGTAACTTGGGGGAAAGATTCAGGACAAGGACATTTCAAACTTATAAAATATCAAATGAAAACAAGTTAGCGTTTAAAACTTGTGAAAGATATACAGAAAAATTTAAAGAGTTAAAAACCAAAGGAGTAGGGTTACTGATAACAGGTAATTATGGCGCAGGCAAAACACACTTAGCTGCGGCAATAGCGCATGTGCTAATAAAACAAGGATATCAGCCTATATTTGGAACTCTAATAAATTTACTTGGAAAGATTAAATCAAGCTATGGGGATGCACATTCTAAAGAAAATGAGGAACAGATAATTAATAAATATATAAATTGTGATTTACTGATTATTGATGATTTAGGCAAAGAAAAGCCAACCGAGTGGGTCCTTGAAAAATTATACTATGTTTTAAATTGCAGATATGAAAACAATGAACCTGTTGTAATAACTAGCAATTACAATGATACAAAATTAATGGACAGGCTAACTGTAGGTGACAACTTAGAAACCTCAGAAGCGATAGTATCAAGAATGTATGAAATGTGTCAGGGTGTGAATATGCAAGAATGTAAAGATTATAGAAGGGAAATTTAATAATGAATAAGGATATATTTACATTAAAAGAAA
>NZ_BHYK01000065.1:3953-8256 GCF_003865095.1 Clostridium tagluense
AACTGCTAAATAGTCTGTAATAAAAAATTGAAAATTGAGAGGGGTAAATTATTATGAATTTAGAAAATAGTATCAAAGATATAATTAGCATTAAATTAGAGGATGGAAGTATTGAAAAAATGGTTTCAGAGCAGTTAGAAAAAGGTGTACTAAAAGCCTTAGATAACTTATTCGGTTCATATGGTGATGTAACTAAGGTTATTGAAAAAGAAATAAAATCTGTTATGATTCCTTACTTAGAAAATTACGATTACTCTGAGTATATAACTAAACTTGATAGTGTTTTAGTAGAAGTTTTAAAATCGGCAGCTGCAGACAACAAAAATATACTAGTGAACTTCAAAGAACTAATGACAAATGATGAAATGAAAACTATTAAAGCAAGCGAAATATATGAAAAATGGATGGAATATGTTGCTGAAAATGTTGATACCTCTGAACTTGAAGTTGAATATGATTGTGATGTTAGTTATGAAAATGTTGATGTTAGTCTTAGCTTTGATGAAGATGATAATAAAAGTTGGGGTAGTTTCTCATATGCTACATTAACATTTGAATGCGAAAAAGATGAAAAAATGAATTTTGAAATAAAATTGAGTAAGTATAATGAGCGAAAAAATTCTAGTTGGGACATATCTTATGAAAGCAAGCACATTCATGATATTAGATCTCTAAAGCATTTAAATGAAATGGAAATTTTCTTGATGAAATTATCACAGAATTACACAAAAATTGAAATTGATAAGACTTATGAGAATGATGAAGTTACTCCAAAAGCAGAGCCAGAAGCTTCATACAATTAATTAAGAGGAGGTTAAAGCCATGTTAAATAAAGCAATAGAAAAATTAAAAGCTGAAATAGATGGAAATAAAAATAATCCTTACATTCATGTAGTTGGAGAGTTTCTTCTCCAGCACCTTCAGGACAACCCTAGTAATGCAGAAAAAGTCGTTCAAGTAGGCAAAACTATTGGACAAAGTTTAAATGAAATGAAAAAGGCAGCTGAAAAAAAGAAGGTTGGAAATTGTGCGGTGTTAACGGATCAAGAAGGGTTTAAAGTAGTTTTAGAATATTTTGGTATTGATGCAGCAGTTTCTACAGTTGGAGTTAAACCTCAGGAACATATAGTCCAAGCTCCTATAGCACAAGATAAAAAAACAAATATTGAATTTAATGTTGAACTTGATTTTTAGGGGGTAAAAAAATGTATGAGGAATATACCAATCACGTATCTAAAGATATATCTAGAGAAATAAAGGATTTTGTCAAAGAAGATATTTTTGGAAATTCAGAGTACTTATTTATAAATAAAGTAGATGGGGTGAATAAAGGATATTGTAGTAAGTGCAGCAATGAATATGATGTTGGAGATATAAAACATAATGAAGACGGCATATGCCCATCCTGTGGAGCTAACTTAAGGGCTAAGTTACTTAGATATGGAAGACAAAATTGTTTGAATGAAGCTTGTTTTTATTTCTTTGAAAAATCAATTGCTGACATTAATGTAGTAGTGTGCAAAGGATATTATGTAACTAAGGATTATGCAGTAGATTATAAAAATCCAAAAATAGTATACAACTTACGTGCAATTTATATTTTTGATGACAAAAAGGCTATTATGTTAAAAAGTAATTACTGGAATGATGATGATTGGGATATGAAAAATTCAGTGTTTGACTTTAACCAAGGGTACCTAGCTACAAAAATGTGCTATTGCTCTTTTAAAAGCATAGGAAAAACTATAAAAGGTACTAGTTATCAATATATTCCCTACAAAAAATTTCAGGGACACTACAGTATAGTAAAGCTCTTTGAAGAGTATTTAAAATATCCTGGTATCGAGTATTTAGTAAAAGAAGGGTTTGAAAATCTTGTTGAAGATAAATTAAATCGAAGGTCCACTCATAGGACTGTTAACTGGAATGGAAAAACAATATTTCAAATATTAAAGTTAAATAAGGTAGAGTTAAGAGAAATAAAAGCTAAGAAGGTACATGTTACTTTTAATTTTTTAAAAGTTTTTCAAGATGTTAAAAAACAGAAATGGGGACTATCTACAGAGGAAGTTATAAAAGTTACAACTGAATATCAAGATTGTTATGATTCTTTAAAAAATATGCTTGAATACAGTTCAATAAAAAGTCTCTTAAAGTACTTCAATAAGCAATATGTTAAATATAATAAAGTTAAAAAAAACAAACATTATCGCATGGAAAGAAGTGTGCTTACAACGTTCAAAGATTATATACGAGATTGCATATCTCTTGGAATGGATATTGCTAAAGAACAGGTTATTTTCCCTAAGAATCTTTATACTGCACATCAAAACACTATTAAACAATTAAAACTAAAGGCTGACGAAACGTTGAATTTAAAGATGCAAGGAAGGATGGAATTGTTAGACAATTATAATTTTGAATTTAATGGATTGATTCTAAGAGCAGCAAGAAGTTCTAATGAACTTATTGAAGAAGGAAAATCACTTAGTCATTGTGTAGGTACTTATGCAGATAGACATGCCAAAGGAGAAACTAATATATTTTTTATCCGTAAAACATCTGATCCTGATAAGTCTTATTACACCATAGAAGTCAAAAAGGATATTATAATTCAAATACATGGAAAAGATAATCGATCTCCAAGTGTAGATGTGCAAGAATTTATTAAAATATTTACAGAAGAAAAATTAAATAAAAAGACTAAGAAAAATAGAATAAGAATATCGGCTTAATTTGGAGGAGGGAAACGTAATGGATGAGATTCAAAACATAGATACATTAACGACTGAAATACTAATTTTAAAGCAGCAGACAGCACAAAACATTATAGAGATTGGCAAGAGATTGGTAGCAGTAAAGGAAAGTTTACCGCATGGACAATGGGGAAAATGGCTAGCAGAAAAGGTTGATTTTAGTAATGTAACAGCTTCAAGATTCATGAGAGTTGCAAATGAATTTTCAAATATTTCAGCGTTGAAAGATTTGGGGTCAAGTAAAATATTTGCCTTGCTTGATGTGCCAGAAGAACAAAGAGAAGAATTTGTTTCTGCACCTCATGAAGTCAATGGAGAAATAAAAACAGTTGATGAAATGACAACTAGAGAACTGCAAAAAACAATTAAAGAAAGAGATGAATTTAAAAAAATTGCTAATGAAAAATCAGAGGAAGCTAGGAAGGCTTTTGATGAAAAAGTGAAAGCAGAGGCTGAAAGAAGAACTACTGATGCAGTACTACGTGAAGCACAGAAAGATGTAAAGAACTTGCAAGATACACTTAGAAAACAAAAGGAAAAATCTGAAAAAGATATTGCAGACCTTCAATCATTTATTGGAGAAGCTGAAAGCACCGGAGACAATGAAGAAGTTTTAAGACTCCAAGCATCACTCCAGGAGTTGCAAAATGATGTAGATAGTTCAGCTTTGAAGATTGATGAACTTGAAGCTGAATTGAAAGCCAAACCCATCGATGTAATAACCGCTGAACCAGTAATAATTGAAAAGGTACCTGAGGAAATAGAAAAGGAATTACAAGAGCTTAGAAAAAAAGATAGCCAAAATAGTGATCAGTCAGTTGTTAAGTTTAAAAGGTATTATGAAAATCTCCAAAGCACCTTTACAGCACAGTTAGAATTGATTGATGAAATGAAGGATACTAATCCTCAAAATCATGAGAAATTCAAAAATGCTATTTCAAAATTGTTAAGCAAAATGACAGAAAGATTGTAATAAAGAATATGCAGTAGTCAAGCAATCCTTGGCTACTGAAAGGGGAAAATTATAATTGGGAAGATTAATCGTAACAGAAATAAAAATAACTGATAAAGAAATCATTATCATAAGAGTGCTAGAGAGTGAAGAAAATACATTCACCACAGGTGTTAAGGAAATATATCCTTTATCTGAAAATGTAAAAATAAATATTGAACGCAATGATAAAGGCCTATATAGATGCATCAAAGGGTTTTCATTAGAAAAATGTGATGATAATGGATTTACCATTGAAGAAGAATATGAAACTGTTGAGCAGGGTTCAATTTGGCATATTCCAGAGGATGAAAATTATAGATTTATAAGTGGAGAAATAAGGCTCGAATCTGACGATCTTAGTTGGGTTGAAATAACTAAAGAACATTTAGAGGAGTATTTTGAAATTGTAATTTGACGGATTATGAAAAAAGTACGACTTATGAAAATGGAGGAAATGAAATGGAAGAGATAATTAAAGAACTAAAAGAATTAGGGTGTGATAGTAAGATATGTAGCGGTAGTGAAGGATATACTGGACATATGAAAGACTATG
>NZ_BHYK01000066.1 GCF_003865095.1 Clostridium tagluense
TTTGATTTTTATTTAAAGCATTTTAGGTAATAAATAAAATGGTGCTTTTTATATAATTTATAAAAAATAATTACTAATATAAGAGGCATAAAAATAGTATGAGTAATCAACCACGTTATTACCGATTTACAAATAAAAAATAAAAGCAAGGCTAATGTAGTAGCTTCAATGGTTACAAGGTATAAAATTTATTAAATACAAGAACATATAAAAAACAAACACTGAGCAGGGGTCATGAAGTGAGTGCTTAATGTTTAGGAGGTCGAAATGAAGTCGAATGAGGACAAGATAATAGAGGGCTTATCCATTATAGAAACTATGGTTGAACAAGGTGCTACAGACAAAGAAATTGCGGCTGCAGTAGACGTTGGATACTCAACATATAGGAAGTATAAAGCAGAAAATGTAGAGCTTAAGGCAATAGTAAGCCAGGGTAAAGTTAAAAAAAACCAGGCAGTAGAGCAAGCGCTATATAAGAATGCAATTGGTTATTACTACAAAGAAGAAATAGTTACTAAGGTTAAGAATGAGGAATTAGCAGATGATGGTGTGACTATATTAGCTAAAGAAAGCGTGCAAATAAGCAGTATAGAAAAGTATAAGGGTCCTGATTTAGCAGCAGAGAAGTATTGGTTAAACAATAAAGAAAAGGCTAGATGGAGAGATGATCCTAACAAGGTGGACAATGATAAGAAGCTTACTAAACTTAAAGAAAAAGAAGTTAATGCTAAGACTGGGGATATATAAGAAGGAGTGATTATTAATGAGTGAGAGTACTAATATAGGCAAGGGTAAATTGTATATGGATGGTAGGCTTGTAGGAAATATTGCTGGCATAGATAAGGAAGTTAATAAGATTAAGAACACTGTAACAGTAGGTATAGAGATGGTAGGCTATAAGAAGATGAAGCAACAACTAAGAAACTTAGAAGCTACATACGATAGGATATTGGAGAAGCAAAAGCTAATAGATAAAGGCAGTAAACAAATGTATGATGCTGATGAATGGAAGAGAACAATGGCTGATGGCAGATGGGTTAAAGACCATGAGTTACTACAGAGGATAGATACTGATTGTGGCAGGATAGTTAGAAAGTTAGGGTGCGATAAGATACAACATAGTAACAATGGCTCAATATATATTGATGGTGTTAGATGCTTTGTTGACAATAACTATTAAGTAGTGGACACCAAGGAGTTAGTACAATGGTTAAGTAAGTTAATACAAAGCAATCAGTTAGTTAAGTTCTATAAGCATCCAGTGTGGCGAGAACTAAGGGCTACATGTTTAGAAGAACAACACAATGAATGTCAGATGTGTAAGGCTAATGGGTTGTTTGAGGCAGCTACAGTAGGGCATCATGTGTTGACAGTACGTAAGCATCCAGAGTTAGCATTGACTAAGAGTAATATTTTATGTGTGTGTGGTGAGTGTCACTATCAGATACATCATACTATTAAGTACAAGAAACAATTGAATGAAGAGAGGTGGTAAGAACATGACTGATAAAGAAAGAATAACTCAGTTAGAAGAGACCGTTAAAAAATTAATTGAAATAATACAATCACAGACTATCAAACAAGTAATTGTATTAGATGCTGCATTGAAAGAATTAAGAGATACATTATAATAAATTAGATTATCAATTAGAATTTATATATTAAAAACAATGCGGCTACCCCCGGTCGAAAAAATTGGAAAGCGGTCAGAGATACCGGGAAACGGTAAGGGTATGCGACAAAAGAGAAATATCGCGCGTGTGAGAAAAATCTGAGCGGAAGGAGAAATTTAAAAAAAATGAAAAGCATAATTGAGATTAAAGAGTCATTAATTAATCAACTGAAAAATAAAAAAGCAAATACAAATTATTTTTTAGGTTTAATTGATGATTATGTTTGGTATTTTAATCAAGAAAAAGAAATGCAAGAAGATATTAAAGCTCGTGGTAGACATTATAGGGCAAAGTCAGCAAGTGGATATTTAATAGATAAGGAAAATGAGTCTTTAAAAAATGCAGTAATTTTTAATAAACAGAAACTAGCAATTCTGAAACAGTTAGGATTAACAATTGAAAATGTAATACCTGATGATGCTGATGATGAAATGTAAAAAACTAATTCCAGAAATTCAAAATTATATTGATATAGTAAGAAGTAAAACAATTGAGGTATGTAAAGAGCAACTATCATTAATGACATATGTAGAGAAATGTTTTAGAGAAGAAAATCTATTTGTAGATGAAACACAACTTCATAAATATTTAGGTATGCAGAAATACTTTCCGTTTAAGCTTTACGAATGGGAGGTATTTTGTTTTGCTCTCCATAATTGCACATACTCCAAATTAGGTATTTTAAGATGGCCCGACTTATTTATATTAGTTGGTCGTGGAGCTGGTAAAAATGGTTATTTATCCTTTGAAGATTTTTGCTTAATATCGGATTACAACCCAGTTAAAAATTATAACATTGATATATGCGCCAATAGTGAGGAGCAAGCTAAGACGAGTTTTGACGATGTGTGGAATGTGCTTGAAGCAAATGAGCAGAGACTTAAATCGCATTTTAGTTGGACTAAAGAATTAATTACGAATTTAAGAACGGGATCTGAATTAAAATTCCGAACCAGTAACGCAAAGACTAAAGATGGTGGAAGACCTGGCAAAGTTGACTTCGACGAATATCATCAATATGAAAATTATAAAACTATAAATGTATTTAAAACAGGTCTTGGTAAAAAGAAAAATCCAAGAACAACTATTACTACCACAAATGGTGAGGTCCGAGACGGTCCACTTGATAAGCTTATAGGTAGGGCACAAAACATTTTAAAAGGTGCGGTAGGCGACAATGGCATGTTGCCTTTCATTTGTAAGCTAGACGATGAAAAAGAAGTCGATAACCCTAAAATGTGGGACAAGGCTAATCCTTCGCTACATTATTTTCCTGAACTATTTGCAACAATGCAAAGGGAATATATAGATTATAAAGAGGATCCCGTTAGTAATTCAAGTTTTATAATTAAACGTATGAATATTCATAAGGGCGACATAGATGTTGAAGTTACAAGTTGGGATAATGTGCTTGCAACTAATCAAGAAATTCCAAACCTTGAAGGGCTCACATGTACAGCTGGCTTAGATTTTGCAATGACAACAGATTTTATATGTGCAGGCTTATTATTTTTATTTAAAAGCAAGTATTATTGGTTATCTCACACGTGGGTATGTAGCCAGTGTAAGGATTTAAAAAGAATTAAAGCACCACTAAGAGAATGGGAAAAGTTAGGGTTGCTAACATTTGTTGATGACGTAGAAGTAACCCCAAGTATCCCTGCAGAGTGGCTAGCGGAAATGGCACAGAAATATAATATAACCACTTTAGGCATGGATAAATTTAGATATGGAACACTTAAAAGGGCACTAAAAGAAGTTGGGTTTGATGTAGAAAAGGGCGGGGCTAATAATATTAAGATTACTAGACCGTCTGATGAAATGTTTATAGCCCCTACTGTAAATTCTTTATTTGTTAATCATAATATTGTTTGGGGAGATTCGCCGTTAATGAGGTGGTACACAAACAATACAAGCAAGAAACCAGAACCACATGACAATATTTCATACGGAAAAATAGAACCTAAGAGCAGAAAAACGGATGGTTTTAAAGCATTTATTGCAGCAATGGCAGCAGGTGGTACCGACTTAGAAGATAGTGGCGATGTGGTCGAGTTGAATTTAGATTGTTATTCATATTAAAGGATCCATTGAAAGGGGGTGATTAAAAATATATGAGTAATAGTTTTATAAATTGGATGAAAAGCTTTTTAGGTGTTGGCCAAACCACTGTAAATATGACAGCAACTGCAATTTCTACCGAACAGCAACTAGCAATAGAAATATTTGCAATACATACTGCAATTAATTTAATAGCTAGTAGCATTTCAAAGTGTGAATTTAAAACTTATGCAAAGGGTGTTGAGGTTAAGGGCGAAACTTATTATCAGTGGAATATACAGCCTAATTTAAATCAAAATTCTAGTCAATTTTTGCAAGAACTAATTACTAAACTTCTGTTTAACAATGAGGTTTTGGTATTACCCATAGGTGACCAACTAATAATTGCAGATAGCTTTTTTCAAGAAGAATTTGCAATTAAGGAAAATATATTTAGTAATATTACAAAAGGGACTTTGACATTTCAAAAAGTCTACAACATGAGTGATGTTTATTACTATAAATTAGGCAATACAGATATAAGGGCTTTGTTATCTGCACTGGTGGCTGGATATAACAAGCTGCTTAATATGTCTATAAATAAATATAAACGTAGTGGCGGTCGTAAGGGCATACTTGACATTGATTCGACTGCTAGTAATGATAAAAAGTTTCAAGAAAAATTAGATACTTTAATGAATCAAAGATTTAAAAGATATTTTGAAGCTGAGAACGCAGTATTACCCTTAGATAAAGGATTTAAATACGATGAAAAAAATGGAGAAGGTAGTAAAAAAAGTACTAGTGAAATTGCAGATATTGCAATAATAACAAAAGAAATCTTTGAAAGAGTTGCACAAGCTTTTAAAATACCACCCGCTTTACTTAGAGGTGACATTGCAGACATAGGAGCAACTACTGGGAACTATTTAACATTTTGTGTTGATCCGCTAGTCGATATGATAGGCGAAGAAAATAATAGGAAGAGTTATGGAAAAGCCGCTTTCTTAGCTGGCAACTATATGAAAGTTGATACAACTACAATACAGCATATAAGTCTTTTTAATATAAGCGAAAGTTTCGACAAGCTAGTGGCTAGTGGTGGCTATAGCATAGATGAATTAAGGGTAAAGGCTGGTGATGTGGCATTGAATATGGATTTTAGTAAGAAACATTGGATGACCAAGAATTATCAAGACATAGAAAACTTAGAAGGGCCTGTGAAGGGAGGTGAAATATAATGGCAAAAACTAATTTTTTAATTAAACAAATGGCTGAAACTAATTCATTAGATTTATATATTTATGATGATGTTGAAGGTGATAGCACAAACTGGTGGACAGACGAAGTAACTATAAGTGAAACATCTGCAAAGTATATGAAAGCTCAACTCGAAGGTGCTAAAGACGTTAAGCAAATTAATATTTACATCAATAGTTATGGCGGAAGTGTTAAAGAAGGTCTTGCAATATACAACCAACTCAAAAGGCATACGGCTCAAAAGACAGTATTTATTGATGGGTTTGCATGTAGTATAGCATCTGTCATAGCTATGGCAGGTGATAAGGTAGTAATGGGTGTTAATACTCTTGTAATGGTTCACCATGCAGCTATGAGCGTTTATGGCAATGCGGAAGAACTTAGAAAGGCCGCCAATGACGTTGAAGTTATTGATAATGCTAGTTGTTCCAGTTACCTTGCAAAAGCTGGGGACAAATTAACAGCAGAAACTTTAAAGGTTCTCCTTGATGGACAAACGTGGCTTAGCGCGGAGCAATGCTTACAATATGGTTTGTGTGATGAAATAACAGGCAAAGAAGATAAAACTGTTACAGAAGCTAAACAGAGGTTTAACGCAGCTATGAAATTTGAAATAGAACAACATGAACCAGTTTTAAAAGTACCTGAAAACTTAATAGTCCAAAAAACAAATGCAGAAAAATTAATGCATCTATTCAAAAATAAAAACTTGGAGGCAAAATAATATGAATGAATATCAATTAACTCAAACAATAAAGGTAAAGGACTGCAACGGGCTAGTAATAGAAGGAATTATAAAAGGTTTATCTTTAGATAAAAAAGATGAATTGCACATTGTGGTTGAATATTTAACACCGATTCAAAACACTTTTAAGATAGAAAATATAGTAACTGAATAATAAAATTCGAGGAGGAAAATAATATGGGAATTAAAAGTAAAGATTTAATCATGCAAGAATTAAAAGACAATTTGGTGGCAGCAGGCAAGAGTACTGATGAAGGAGCATTTGCACAAGCATTTACACCATTTGCGGAGGCTATCCAAGAAAATATAATGGAAGAATTTAAAACATATCAGCAAACAGCAGACAGTAACATTTTAACTAAACGTGGAGTGCATCAATTAACCGCAGAAGAAACAAAATTTTATCAAAGCGTGATAGGAGCTATGCAATCCGCAGACCCTAGACAGGCATTTACAACTTTGCCATCTGCATATCCTGAAACAGTGATTGATAATGTAATTGCAGATATTAAAGCAGCGCATCCTCTTCTTGCTGCAATCAATTTTACAAATACAACTATTCTAAGCAAAATGATAGTCAATAAACAAGGAGCTCAACTTGCAGTATGGGGTCCTATTAATTCTGAAATAACTAAAGAACTTGAAGGGTCAATTGGAACACTAGATTTAACACTTTGTAAGTTATCCGCATTTATGCCTATTTCAAAAGACATGTTGGCAGTTGGGCCAGTATGGGTTGACGCTTATGTAAGAAGTGTATTATCCGAAGCAATCGCACTTGCTACAGAAACTGCAATAATTACTGGCGATGGCAAAGATATGCCAATAGGCATGGACAAAAATGTATCGGAAGGAGTAACTGTAACTGGCGGTAAATATCCATTAAAAACTAAAATGGTAGTATCTGACCTTAAGCCTAAAACTTTTGGAGCAATAGCAGGCAAACTTGCAATAGCACCAAATGATAAAACTAGACCAGTAAATAATATTTTAATGGTAGTCAATCCTGCTGATTATTTCACTAAAATATTCCCAGCAATAACAGTAAGAGCGCTAGATGGTTCATATGTATATAATTCATTCCCATATCCAACTACTGTAATACAAAGCACAGCAGTAGCAAAAGATACTGCAATATTTGGACTAGCTGATAAATACTTTATGGGAATTGGAGCAGGCACAAACGGTGGTAAGATAGAGTATTCCGATGAATTTAAATTTTTAGAAGACCAAAGAGTATATCTAAGTAAACTGTATGGTAACGGTAAAGCGGACGATGATAATGCATTTATACTCGCAGATATAAGCAAAATGTCGGAAGCTATTCTTGAAGTAGCAGTAGTAGGTACTGTAAATACTAAAGCAGCAGTATAAGAGGTGATCTAAATGCAAGAAGGTTTATTGGAAGTTGTAAGAAACTATTTGCATATAACGTGGATTGATGAAAATACAGACAAAAACCTGACTGATGCAATTAATAGTAGTATGGCACGCTTGCGAGAAATCGCTGGGGTGTCTACTGTTGATTTTACAGTTGAAGGATTAGCAAGGGACTTATTAAAGGACAGGTGCAGATATATTAATAGCCAAGCCCTTGAAATGTTTGAAAAAAACTTTGCTAGTGAACTTATGAGTTTACACATTAAAAGCCAAGTGGATGCGGAATCTGATGTGGTGGACATATGAAAATAAAAACAGATACCGAATTCATAAGTTTCAGTGATGGTATATGTAATATTTTTACCACAGATGAAGATAACGAAAGGGTACCGAATAAATATACTAACTTAGGTTTTGCAAATAGAGTTCTAGGTTTTAAAAGATATTTTGAAGCATCCGCTAGACAAATAAATGTAAATAGAGTTATTAGGATACCTCAATTACCTGGTATAGATAATTTTGATTATGTTGAAATTGATAGTGTAATCTATGGGGTTAAAATGGTACAACCGATTCACGATACTAACCCTTTAAGTATGGATTTAACGCTAGATAAGGCGTGTATATGAGCGGTATAAGTATTGATAATTTAGCTGATGAAATAATGAGGGAGCTTGAAAACTATAGTGAGGGCGTCACAGAGGGCATTAAGAAGGCGGTTGACGTAGTTGCGAAGGAAGTTAATGAAGAAATAAAAAGCCATGTTACCTTTACTCAACATTCTAAAAAATATGTTAAAGCTTTTAAAATTAAAAATGTTTACGATGGCAAATACAACAAAGGCAAGACTTGGCATGTAAGTGGTGGAGAGTATAGGCTTACACACTTATTAGAAAAAGGACACGCTACTAGAAATG
>NZ_BHYK01000067.1 GCF_003865095.1 Clostridium tagluense
TTTGATTTTTATTTAAAGCATTTTAGGTAATAAATAAAATGGTGCTTTTTATATAATTTATAAAAAATAATTACTAATATAAGAGGCATAAAAATAGTATGAGTAATCAACCACGTTATTACCGATTCTCAAATAAAAAATAAAAGTGGTATAAAGTTAGTTATATCAAGGGCTAAGATAGTATAATTTCAAACATTTAAAATCAGTTATTTTTAACAGTATTTTGAAAGTTGGGAAATGCTACAAATTATCGTAGCACTTTATATTCTAAGTGCTACGATAAATGAGGTGATAAAATGGCAAGAAATAATAGTTTTGAAGACATTATAGAAAGCAACCTAGACAAGATAGAGGCTTGGGTTGAGGGTAATAACACTGACAAGGAAATTGCAGATAAGCTTGGAATTGCATATTCCACATATAGGAAATATAAGAGCACTAACGTAGCACTTAAGGGTCGAATTGCTACGGCAAAGGATAAAAAGAATCAAGAGGTCGAAAAAGCCTTATTTAAAAAATGTATTGGATATAAATACACTGAAGAAGTAGCAACTAAAATCAAAGAAGAAGTACTTGATAAAGAGACTAATATAATTTTAGTAAAGGAAAGTGTAGTTGTTAACGAAGTTAAGAAGTTTTCATTACCTGACCTTGGAGCACAAAAGTTTTACTTAGTTAATAGAGTAAGTGCTAAGTGGAAGGAAGATCCTAATAAGGTTTCTAATGATAAGAAGCTTACCAAGCTTAAAGAAATAGAAGTTAATGCTAAGACTGGGGATATATAAGGAGGAACGATTATTAATGAGGGAAGATATGATATACAAATGTTTAGATTGTGGCAATGAAGTATTAGTAAAGAGAGCAGATAAAACAAAGGATGGACAATCATGTAGCAAATGTAAGGGGCATTTAGTACCAAATAGATATGCTGATAATCCTACTCATAGTAAAACTAAGAATACCGTAACAGTAGGCATAGAGCTAGAAGGTTATGAGAAGATGAAGCAACAACTAAGGAACTTAGAAGCTACATACGATAGGATAATAGAGAAGCAAAAGGTAATAGAAGTAGATGCTGGACCAAGGCACATAGGCTTTGATATAGATGAGTTTACTAAGGAGTTATCAGCTAACATGCAAGACATAGTTAAAGCTGCAGATAAAGCAGTTAAACAATTAGGTGAATGTATGAGGAGATACCGCAACAGGTAATGGATACTAAGGAGTTAGTACAATGGTTAAGTAAGTTAATGCAAAGTAATCAGTTGGTTAAGTTCTATAAGCATCCAGTGTGGCGAGAACTAAGGGCGGATATGTTGGAGAAACAGAACAATGAATGTCAGTTATGCAAAGCAAATGGATTGTTTGAGGCAGCTACAGTAGGACATCATGTGCAGACAGTGAGACAACATCCCGAACTAGCATTAACTAAGAGCAACATCTTGTGTGTGTGTGGCGAGTGTCACTATCAGATACATCATACTATTAAATATAAAAAGCAATTGAATGAAGAGAAGTGGTAACAATAGCTACCCCCGGTCGAAAAATTTGGAAAGCGGTCAAGGATACTGGGAAACGGTAAGGGGATTAGACAAAGGAGAAATATCGCGCGTGTGAGAAAAATCTGTAGGAAAGGAGAGAGCCTAGAAAATATGAAAAATGTAATTGAAATTAAGGAATCATTAATCAATCAACTTAAAAATAAAAAAGCAAATACAAATTATTTTTTAGGTTTAATTGATGATTATGTTTGGTATTTTAATCAGGAAAAAGAAATGCAACAAGATATTAAAGCTCGTGGTAGACATTATAGGGCAAAGTCAGCAAGTGGATATTTAATAGATAAGGAAAATGAGTCTTTAAAAAATGCAGTAACTTTTAATAAACAGAAACTAGCAATTTTGAAGCAGTTAGGATTAACAATTGAAAATGTAATACCTGATGATGCTGATGATGAAATGTAAGAAGTTAATCCCAGAAATCCAAGACTACATTGACATTGTACGTGGCGGCACAATAGAAGTTTGTAAAGAACAACTACAACTCATGGATTATGTAGAAAAATGTTTTAGAGAGGAAAATCTGTTTGTAGATGAATCACAACTTCATAAATATTTAAGTATGATTAAATACTTTCCATTCAAATTATATGAGTGGGAGGTATTTTGTTTTACCCTCCATAATTGCACATACTCCAAACTAGGTATTTTAAGATGGCCTGACTTATTTATACTGGTAGGTCGTGGAGCTGGTAAGAACGGATATTTAAGTTTCGAAGATTTTTGTCTTATAAGCGATTATAACCCAATTAAAAATTATAACATTGATATATGCGCCAATAGTGAGGAGCAAGCTAAGACCTCATTCGATGATATATGGAATGTGCTTGAAGCAAATAAGCAGAGACTTAAATCACATTTTGACTGGACTAAGGAATTAATTACGAATTTAAGAACAGGCTCAGAATTAAAATTCAGAACTTCAAACGCAAAAACTAAAGATGGAGGTAGGCCTGGGAAAGTCGACTTCGACGAGTATCATCAATATGAAAACTATAAAACTATAAATGTATTTAAGACAGGCCTAGGCAAGAAGAAGAATCCAAGGACAACTATTACCACAACTAATGGAGAGGTTCGAGACGGTCCACTTGATAAGCTTATAACTAGGGCACAAAATATTTTAAAAGGTGCAGTAGGCGATAATGGATTATTAGTCTTCATTTGCAAGCTGGATGATGAAAAAGAAGTAGACAATCCGAAGATGTGGGACAAGGCTAATCCTTCACTACATTATTTTCCAGAACTATTTGCAACTATGCAAAGAGAATATGTGGATTACAAAGAGGACCCAGTTTCTAATTCAAGTTTTATTATTAAGAGAATGAATATACCTAAGGGCGATGTAGACGTAGAGGTTACAAGCTGGGATAACATACTTGCAACTAATCAAGAAATACCGAACCTTGAAGGAATGACTTGTACTGCTGGAATAGATTTTGCAATGACTACAGACTTTGTATGTGCTGGCTTATTATTCTTATTTAAAGGCAAATATTATTGGTTATCTCATACGTGGGTATGCAGTAAATGTAATGATTTGAAAAGAATTAAAGCACCTCTAAGGGAATGGGAAAAAGCAGGATTGTTAACATTTGTTGATGATGTGGAAGTAACCCCAAGTATCCCTGCAGAATGGTTAGCAGAGCAGGCGCAGAAATATAATATAACCACTTTAGGCATGGATAAATTTAGATATGGAACCCTTAAGAGGGCACTAAAAGAAGTGGGGTTTGATGTAGAAAAGGAAGGCGCTAATAATATTAAAATTATAAGACCATCTGATGAAATGTTTATAGCCCCTACTGTAAATTCTTTATTTGTTAATCACAATATTGTTTGGGGAGATTCACCCCTTATGAGATGGTATACCAATAATACAAGCAAGAAACCAGAGCCACATGACAATATTTCGTATGGCAAAATAGAACCTAAGTCAAGAAAGACAGATGGATTTAAAGCATTCATTGCGTCGATGGCAGCAGGTGGTACAGATTTAGTTGATAGTGGAGATGTGGTCGAATTAAATTTAGGATGTTATTCATATTAAAAATGTAAACATAGCGTCAACGAAATGTTTACAAATATATACAAAGGAGGTGATTAAAAATATATGAGTAATAGTTTTATAAACTGGATGAAAAGCTTTTTAGGTGTTGGCCGAACAACTGTAAATATGACCGCAACTGCAACCTCCACCGAACAACAATTAGCCATAGAAATATTTGCAATACATTCTGCAATTAATTTAATAGCTAGTAGCATAAGCAAATGTGAGTTTAAAACTTATGCCAAGGGCGTAGAATTCAAGGGCGAAACTTATTACCAATGGAATATACAGCCTAATTTAAATCAAAATTCTAGCCAATTTTTACAGGAGCTTATTACTAAATTGTTATTTAACAATGAAGTTTTGGTATTGCCTATAGGGGATCAGCTAATAATCGCGGACAGTTTCTTTCAGGAAGAATTCGCAATAAAAGAAAATACTTTTTCATCTGTAACAAAAGGAACTATGCCCTTTAATAAAGTCTACAATATGTCAGACGTTTATTATTACAAACTAGGGAATACAGACATAAGGGCTTTATTATCCAACCTTATCGTGGGCTATAATAACCTTTTAAATATGTCTATGACCAAGTATAAAAAAAGTGGTGGTAGAAAGGGAATTCTTGACATCAACTCTACCGCAAGTGGTAATAAAAATTATCAAAAAACATTAGAAACGCTTATGACCGAGAGATTTAAGACTTATTTTGAAGCTGAAAACGCAGTGTTGCCGTTAGAAAATGGTTATGTGTACACCGAGCAGGCCGGAGAAAGTGGGAAAAAGTCTACTAGTGAGATTGCAGACATTGCAGTTATAACAAAGGAAATCTTTGAAAGAGTTGCACAGGGTTTTAAAATACCACCCGCGCTTTTAAGGGGAGACATAGCAGACATAGAAGCTACCACTGGGAACTATTTAACATTTTGTGTTGACCCGATATGCGATTTAATAGGCGAGGAAAATATTAGGAAGAGTTATGGTAAGAGCGCTTATTTGGCAGGCAACTATATGCGAATTGATACGACTTGTATTAAGCATATTGATTTATTTAGCATATCGGTAGCTTTTGATAAGCTTGTTGCAAGCAGTGGATACTCCGTAAATGAATTAAGGGTAAAAGCTGGCGATACCAAGATTAATGAAGCTTGGGCAGACCAACATATTATCACTAAAAATTATCAAAAGATTGAAACTTTAGGACAAGAAGTAAAGGAGGTGAAAACAAATGGCAAAGAAAATATTTGAATTTAAACAGTCAGTTAATGACCCTACGATTTTAGACATGTACCTATATGGGAATGTTGAAGCTGGTGGATATGATTGGTGGAATGATGAAGAAATTGTTAGTGAAACATCTGCTGACTACTTTAAAGAAGAACTGGCAAAGTATCCTGATGCGAAACAAATTAATGTATTTGTAAATTCTTTCGGTGGCAGTGTATTTGAAGCAATGTCAATTAGAAATCAGCTCAAAAGACATACTGCATTAGTGGTAGGTGTTGTAGATGGTTTTGCTGCAAGTGCTGCAAGTTTTATTTTAACTGCGTGTGATACTGTAAAAATGTACTCAAACACAACTCAAATGCTTCACAACATGTGGAATGTAGCAGTAGGAAATTCAAAACAATTAAGGAAGGCCGCTGACGATATGGATGTAATGATGGCCGGAAATAGACAAGCCTACCTAGAAAAAGCTAAAGGAAAATTAACGGAAGAAAAGCTAATGGAAATATTGGATAATGAAACATGGCTAACCGCAGCACAGTGTCTTGAAATTGGATTATGTGATGAGGTTATTGCAGAAGAAGTTAATCTTAAAACCGCAGAGGAACTAGTCCAAAAAATGAACGTGGCAATGCAACAAAGAATAAATTATAATCAAAAATTATCAGCGCAATTAAAAGAGTTAGTGGTAATTCCTAAAGCAGAGCCAAAAGTCCCAGTGCAAAAAACAAACATGGAAAAGTTAATGGAATCATATAAAAATAAAAACTTGGAGGGAAAGTAAATGAATGAATATCAATTAAACCAAACAATAAAGGTAAAGGACTGCAATGGGCTAGTAATAGAAGGAGCTATAAAAGGTTTATCTTTAGATAAAAAAGATGAATTGCACATTGTGGTTGAATATTTAACACCGATTCAAAACACTTTTAAGATAGAAAATATAGTAACTGAATAATAAAATTTGAGGAGGAAAATAATATGGGAATAAAAAGTAAAGATTTAATCATGCAAGAATTAAAAGACAACTTGGTGGCAGCAGGCAAGAGCACTGACGAAGGAGCATTTGCTCAAGCATTTACACCATTCGCGGAGGCAATCCAAGAGAATATCATGGAAGAATTTAAAACATATCAGCAAACAGCGGACAGTAACATTTTAACTAAACGTGGAGTGCATCAATTAACCGCAGAAGAAACAAAATTTTATCAAAATATGATAGGAGCTATGCAATCCGCAGACCCTAGACAGGCATTTACAACTTTACCATCTGCATATCCTGAAACAGTGATTGATAATGTAATTGCAGATATTAAAGCAGCTCATCCATTACTTGCTGCAATCAATTTCACAAATACAACTATTTTAAGCAAAATGATAGTAAATAAACAAGGTGTACAACTTGCAGTGTGGGGTCCTATTAATTCCGCAATCACAAAAGAATTAGAAGGTACGATTGGAACAATAGACTTAACACTTTGCAAGTTATCCGCATTTATGCCTATTTCAAAGGATATGTTAGAAGTTGGACCACAATGGATAGATGCTTATGTAAGAAGCACATTATCTGAAGCAATAGCATTAGCTTTAGAGACTGCAATCATTACTGGTACTGGTAAAGATGAACCTATTGGAATGGATAGGGATGTATCTGATGGAGTGACTGTGACTGGTGGAAAATATCCAAAGAAAACGCCTATGGTAGTTTCTAATCTTAGCCCGCTTACATTTGGAGCGATTGCTGGTAAATTGGTGCAAGCACCAAACGGAAAACAAAGACCAGTAAATAATATCTTAATAGTTGTTAATCCATTAGATTATTTTACAAAAATATTTCCTAATACAACTGTAAGATCAATGGATGGTACCTATTCTTATAATGTTCTACCTTTTCCTTGTACTATAGTTCAATCTTCAGCTGTAGTTGCTAATAGTGCTATTTTTGGACTTGCTGACAAGTATTTTATGGGAATTGGCGCAGGAACAAAAGATGGAAAAATCGAATATAGTGATGACTTTAAATTTTTAGAGGACCAAAGAGTATACCTAAGCAAATTAATAGGTAATGGCAGAGCATTAGATGATAACGCATTTATCTTAGCAGATATAACTTTAATGACAGCTGCAGTGTTAGAAGTATCTGTAACCAACATTGTCAAGACTAAAGAACAAGCTTAAGAGGTGATCTAAATGTCAGATACATTATTAACTGACGTAAAAAGCTATCTGCATATAACCTGGGCAGATGATGTTACAGATAAAAATTTAACTGGAATGATAAGTAGGGGGAAGGCACGTTTGCAAACTATTGCAGGGGTGCCTTTAGATTTTGAAAAAGAAGATTCTCCTAAATCATTGCTTTTAGATTATGTAAGGTATGCTAATTCACAGGCCCTAGAAATGTTTGAAAAAAACTTTGCAAGTGAACTTATGGCCCTGCACATTCAAAGTCAAGTTGATTTGGAACCGGATGTGGTGACACCATGAAAATTAAAATAGGGAATATTGAATTTACAACTTTTAATGATGGGGTATGTAATATTTTTACCACAGATGAAGATAACGAAAGGGTACCGAATAAATATACTAACTTAGGTTTTGAAAATAGAGTTCTAGGTTTTAAAAGATATTTTGAAGCATCCGCTAGACAAATAAATGTAAATAGAGTTATTAGGATACCTCAATTACCTGGTATAGATAATTATGATTATGTTGAAATTGACAAGGTAATCTATGGGGTTAAAATGGTACAACCGATGTACGATACCAATCCATTAAGTACTGACTTAACGTTGGATAAGGCTATTATATGAGTACAACGAGCATTGATAACTTAGCAGATGAAATAATGAGGGAACTTGAAAACTATAGCGAGGGTGTCACAGAGGGTATTAAGAAGGCGGTTGACGTAGTTGCGAAGGAAGTTAATGAGGAAATAAAAAGCCATGTTACCTTTACTCAACATTCTAAAAAGTATGTTAAAGCTTTTAAAATTAAAAATGTTTACGATGGCAAATACAACAAAGGCAAGACTTGGCATGTAAGTGGTGGAGAGTATAGGCTTACACACTTATTAGAAAAAGGACACGCTACTAGAAATG
>NZ_BHYK01000068.1 GCF_003865095.1 Clostridium tagluense
GGCTTTATAACCTTAACTGAAAAATTTATGATTAGGTAATTCTTATTGAACCGCCGTGTACCGAACGGTACGCACGGTGGTGTGAGAGGTCGCTAAATAAATTAATTATTTAGCTCCTACTCGATTGCTTGTAAGTTGAAAATGGAAAGCAAAGATAAGGTGTTTTGATAAATTTTTGTTTTAGGATAATAATCTATCCCAGGTGTTTTTTCCTACAATTCCATCCGCCACTAATTTATTATTTTGCTGATAGGCCTTAACCAGGCGTGCAGTTTCATTTCCATAAATGCCATCAATAGAGCTTCCAGTTCTCCACTGAATATATCTTATAGCTGTTTTATATCCATTAGACTTAAGGCTACATAGAGGCCTTTCCATAATACTTTCAACTGCAGATAATATTTCTGGTCCAAATATGCCATACATAGAAAGATTAAGTATGTCCTGAAGCTTTTTAATTGCGCTTACGGTTAGTGGACCAATGAATCCATCTATAAATAAAGTAGTATTATTTGTAGCTCTTATTTTCATAAGGTTTAAACACTGCTGCAAATGCTTAATATCTTTCGAAGTAGTGTTTTTAGCGATTTCAGATCTAGGAGCATCATAAATATAAAGTTTATTTTGCTCAATTATAGAAATAAGCTTTTTAGGGTACTCACTATCCGTGCAGTAGCCTGAATTATAAACGTTCTGGCAGGCCTCTTTGTAGTCTTTAGATGTTATTACAGATTTGTACCTAGTGAAGCTTAAAAGCTTTCCATGGTCGAGGATGCTATCAGCTAGAGAGTCATATTTTCTAAATTTGCACATCATGGGGGTTTTGACTCCATTAATCCATTCATGAGTGCTAAGCTCTTGAACTTCATATCCGCAACCATTTGTCCATTTGATTCCGAAGATGTTATTACCTTTAATATATTGGAGCCAGCCTGTTTCGAGTATAGCTTGGGCTATGGTGAGTGAGGGAAGGATGTTGTATTTTTCATAGGATAGTAATGCTCCTGGGATTAGGGATTTTATTATTTGGGTTTTGTTCATGGGTGATTCCTCCTTTGTGGTTTTTAACTTATATATATGGAGGAGGGGGAATGTTTTTTAGATTTGGAGAAGATTATTTTAGGTAAGAGAGTTTATTGGTAAGATTAGGAGTACACGTTGGAAAAGCTCCACCGGGGGGGCTTAAGATTTACACGTAACAGACGTTGTTTTTTAAGAATTTTATTCAAAGTTCGAAATCACTTTTTTTATAGGGGGATACCATATAGGGAAAAGTAGTTTCTGCTATTGGAATTATAATATGTTACATTCATAAAAAGGTCTATAAATTATCCTTTATTTTGTATATATTATAAATTATATATACAAAAATAGAGGATAATAAGGTTTTATGAAGAAATTACTAAGTTCATGATTTATATAAATTTTCATTAATTTATAATATATAACTATTAAATGAGAAATTTATGTGAAAAACTTTCAAATAATTGAGGGGGAATAAAAATGAAAAAAATAAGTAGGTTTGCAATAATACTAATATGTGTATTAACAATTAATATCATTTCATTAAATTGGTCAACGAATAATCAAACAGTCTATGCAACTACAATAGCTAATAGTAGATATATGAGTTTAATTTCTGATAGAATAGATTTATATGGTGGTAACGTGATGATTGTAGAAGATAATGGTACAGTAACAGCTTTGGGATATGGAAATGACCATGGAGAATTAGATGTAAATCAGTGGAAAGATATAGTCGCAATCTCAACTGGAGGTAATTCTACTGTTGGTTTAAAAAAAGATGGAACGGTAGTAGCTACTGGAGATAATTCAGAAGGTCAATGTAATGTTAGTGATTGGACTGATATAGTTCAGGTTCAAACTAGTTATGACAATACTGTTGGTTTAAAAAAAGATGGTACTGTAGTATTTGCTGGCTCTAATTCATACGGTCAATGCAATGTTAGTGATTGGACTGATATAGTACAAGTAGCAAATGCGGGCCATTATACAATAGGCCTAAAAAGAGATGGTACTGTTATTGGTACTGGTAAAAAAGATCTTCAATTTGGAACGTTTAGTATTGGAAATTGGAAAAACATAGTTCAAATATCAAGTGATGGAGAGTATATAGTGGGACTAAAGGAAAATGGAACTGTCGTTGGTACTGGTAAAAATGCATATTCGTATGGTCAGCTAGGAATAGATGAGTGGACAGATATAGTAGGGATAGAAATTGGATCAAAGCGAACCATAGGTTTAAAAAAGGATGGGACTTTAATTGCTACAAACATCCAATATGAAGAACCTTTAGATTTAAGGCAATATGTTAATATTGTGGCAGTAGGACCTGTATGTAGTTGGTCTTATGTTTTTGCAATTAAAAGCGATGGTACAGTAATAACAAATATAGATGATAAAAATATAAAAAATGGGTTATCCGGTATAAAAATAAATTCTTTAAATGCTACACTATTGACAAATGATGCTTTGAAAAATAAAACATTAGAAAGCTTCAATGCTGCATATAATGAAATTGAAAAATTGCCCAATGAAACAATAAAAGAGTACTTACTAGCTCAACTTAAAACAACAGGGATTGTAAAAGTAACAACGATAAGTTTAAATAAAACTACAGGTAGTTTGATAGTAGGTGGGACAGATACTTTAATAAAAAGTATAGCTCCATTAGATGCAACCTATAGAGATGTAATATGGGCATCCTCAGATAATAATATAGCAACGGTCGATAATATAGGAAAGGTAACAGCAGTAAGTAAAGGTAGTGCTACAATTACAGTAACAACAGTTGATGGAAGGAAGCTTGCAAAGTGTAATTATACTGTTACTAATTTTGATAGTACAGTTGTTATACCACCAGTAGTAACTAAGATAGATTTAACAAAAGTATCAAATGGTAGTGTTATGATAGGAGACAAAGTATTTGAATTGAGCTATGCTAATGACCCCAAAAATAACAATGAAATAACTTCTATAATTATTTCAGGTGGATTAATATATATTAAAGATTTCTTAGGAAATTGGATAGACAACATTACAGGAAAAATTGTAGAATCGAGCACTATAAAAATATAAATAAAACAAGCATTTAATTGAGCGATACATTTATAATGTATCGCTTTAATTAATATATCTCCACATGTTAGGTTTCTTGGAGATATAGCAATTAGTTATTATTTACATATGTAAATTAAAGCATAAAAATATTCGTGTAAAAGGAGAAAATATATGAACAAAAAAATTATTACTATTATCGTTTTTATAATATGTCTATTTACTATTAGTTTGTTATTTTTTTTAAACGGTGATAAAAGAAAATTGAATGAAGCTAATAAATTTTTAAACAATGGAAAAACAGTTGAAGCTATTAATATATTTAAAAAGTTGGAAAATAATGATAAGTTAGGTGAAGAAGCTAAATATGGTTTAGCAAAAACATATATAAAAATGAATAATTATAAAGATGCAGAAAAAGAACTTATTAGTTTAATAAATAATAAACCCAATTACTATGAAGGTAATATTGAACTTTATGACCTATATAAAAAACAAAATAGAATAGAGGATGCATATAAAGTAATAAAAAAATATTATGATTTAAATAAAGATAAAAAAGCTGAAAAACTTATGATTGAAGTTGAAAAAAAAATTAAAAATACGCTAGTAGCTATTGTTAAACCTAATGGTGGAGAAGTTTATTCAGGTAATTATATAACAATAAATGTTCCTAAAAATTGTAGTATATATTACACTACGGATGGTACAAAACCAAATAAAAGTTCGCAAAAATACAAAGAAAAAATTAGCTTATCTAAGACAGGTAATTTAACTTTAAAAATAATTATAATTAACAATATCAATGATATAAATAATGAAACAACGTATAAATATAATGTGAAATCTAAGGAGATAGTCATTAATCAAGATTTACAAAGAAATCTTAATATCTTTATGAGTAATTTTGCTGAAGTTCCATTTGATATGACATTTGAAGAGGGTAATATATCCGATAAGCAACTAATATTGTTTGGTTTTTGGAATAATTATAAAAACTATTATAGGGGAATAGTTTTACATGGAACTAATCGTTTTGAAATGGAGAATGGACATGACAAACTAAAAAAAGATTATATTGATGATTCGGTAAAAAAATATTTTAATATAAATACAATTAATCATCAAACAATACAGGTAGATAAATATAATTCATATGAATACAGTAATGGCTATTATTATAAAATGCATGGTGATGGTGAATGTCCTATAGATTATTCTGTTGTTTATAAAATAGAGGATATTGGTGATGGGAAATATAATATTTATGCAAAAAAATATCATACCTCCGATTATAATCCTAAAATTGATTGGCAATATGATTTTTATTCATTAAATTTTGCTAAATCAGAACAGAGATATAAAGATGATTTAAATGGTTATGAAGTGGAAATGGTTACAGCAAAGGTACAAAAAATAAATGAAAATAGAAGTGAAAGATATATTTTATTAGAGTATAAATTAAATAAATAATTATCAATTCTATATTGAGTAATTTTATTGGAATAGTAAGAAAAAGGGACAAAACAACTTTTTAGAATAGTGATAACTTAATAGACACCAAAGCTTATTAAGCAGAAGGGAGTCGCAGTCAAAGGCTAGTCCACATCAGATTTTCTCCTTCATGCTTCATGCGAAAATCTGATGTGGCACAAGCTCTTTCACTGCGCCTGGTCCAAAAGGAAGCTGTGGACAATCTTACTCACTGCCCATAAATATAATATTCTATTTAGATACCGCAAAATATATCTTTCTATTTATTTTTACCAGCAGTCAGTAAACTTGTCCAAAGCAAAGAAATTAATTCCCCTTCCCCCAGGGGTAACAAGACCTGCGGCGTTGCCACAGGTCTTGCTTTCTTCTTATCTATACCACTATCTTAAAAAAATCAATACTTTTTTCAGGCACATTGGTGTTCGCTATGTTTTTAAATTAATTTGTTAACGTTAATTAGCTTACTTCATATTTTTATTAAATATTATATTAAGTTTAGATTTAGTTTTTAATAATTAGATACTGATTTTGGTAGTACAATCTATCTTTCTTTCTTGGAAAATAAAGATGGTGTAGTAGTTGTCTTAAATGTAGAGGTTTCCTGCGCCAGCTAACGGTTTTCTCATAAAATAGCTTTGCATAAATTTTGGGCTAATGTTTAAATTGTAGATTAGCTATTTTAATGAAAACGCGAGCTTTATTATGAGAGATGTTCTAAGTTTTTGACCACAAGTGGTCATTATCTAGAGCCATAAAGGAAATGGCAAGCAATTCAAGTACACAAAACAATTTGTGTACTTGAATTAAAGTGTATTGTATTATTAGATATTCTTTTGATAATATGCTGCGATTGCTTCTTCAACTATAGTGGAATAATCTTTTTTCCTGTATTTAAATTTTAACTGGAATAGCTGTTCTATAGCGGTTTCAGTTAACATAAAATTCTTTTTTTCTTTTTTCTTCTTTTCTTCTATTACTGGTTTACACATTTCTTCTTTTACTTGATTACTGGTTTCTTCCATGTTATTTATATCTTCTAAACTAGATAGAATCCCCTTACCTATATTCGCTAATCCTTTTATATCAGTTTTTTTGTTAGCCACGTTTAATGACCTCCTCTGCTAATTGTAAATATTCTTTATATGATCTTGATAATTTATCGTAAGTTGATAGTGGCTCCCGATTCATTTGGGATTTAACAACACTCACACTTTGATGGATCATTGTTTCAAAAAGTTTTTTATCAAAAATATCTTTTAATTGATTACGAAACATTTGAGGAATAGTGCTTCTACTATCAACTCGTGTTAGCAGCACGCCTTTAACTTTTAATTTACTATTAAACTTTTTAATTACAAGCTTTAACACGTTGATAAGTTGTGCAAGTCCCTCTAATCCAAATACAGATGGCTCCAGTGGTATTAATAAGCTGGTAGATGCAACAAGAGCATTTATAGTTAGTAAATTCAAAGAGGGGCTACAATCTATTAATATATAGTCATATTCGCTTATCTTAGCGAGAGATTGTTTTAACATTAATTCTTTATCTATAACTTCCGCAAGTTCACCTTCAAAATTCGATAGTCCCATATCTGAACAAATTATATCCAAATTATTAATATTAGTATTACAAATTACTTCATCTATCGCGGCTTCTTTGATAAGCAAATGGTGTATGTTTTTCTTCTTTTCTTCCTTTACCTCTATACTCTTTGTTAAATTAGCTTGGCTATCTAAATCTAACAAAAGAACTTTCTTCCCAAGTTGAACTAAACAACTACCCAGATTAAGAGTGGTGGTGGTTTTTGCCACGCCTCCCTTTTGGTTTACAATAGATATGATCTCCACATAACGCCTCCCTTTACTTATTTACGTATTTACTCTTTTAAGTAATAACCTAAATACTTAATTATGTATTTACGGTTTTATTCTTTCAATGAAAATATAGTATCATTATTAAATGTAAAAATGCAAATTTATTTATGACAAAAGTATATTAAATATATGAGGGTGTAAGCCTAAACTCAAAAAAATTTGATTTGATATTAGAAGTTATAAAGAATTATATAAAGGAAGCCATAGCCCATCCTTTAACCTTCGTACCTCAGGTAAAAGTCTAGTCTACAGCTAACTAATTGAAAATGGGATGCTCCGCCCCAAACCCAGGAAGTAGGTCTCTGAGGGTCTTTGAAGCCTCGCTTCGCTTGGAAGGAAGCTTTGGACAAACTTACTCACTGCTTTAAAGTAAAATATTTTTTTAAGGTACGTTAACATGAATCTTTCTATTTAGTATGAGTAGCAGTCAGTAAACTTGTCCAAAGCAAAGAAAATAATCCCCCCCTTCCCCCAGGGGTAACAAGTCCTGCGGCGCTTCTGCAGGACTTGTTTTATCAGTGTGCCAGGCATGGCAATTAACTAGGTGGTGAAAGTCCACTGTGGGGGTCTGTAGTTACCAACCACTAGCTGAAGACAAGGTATCCACCGTGAGGTGTGAACTGAAGGAAGTCTTAGGCAAAGTTC
>NZ_BHYK01000069.1 GCF_003865095.1 Clostridium tagluense
ATGATGGCAGTATAGAGAATTTTTTAACTAATGTTAATATTAAAGATTTTAAAACCTTAGTTTTAGGTGTCGATGGTAAGATAGTTGACATTTATTAAGAAGGGGTCAGGCCCCTGGGTAAATATGTAAATATGTAATAAAGAGAATCGTCATTTTTGTGGCGGCTCTCTTTTTTTTGTTTGAAATAAAAATAAT
This sequence comes from Clostridium tagluense, assembly GCF_003865095.1. Lineage (GTDB taxonomy): Bacteria > Bacillota > Clostridia > Clostridiales > Clostridiaceae > Clostridium_AD > Clostridium_AD tagluense. Next base: position 196 of record NZ_BHYK01000069.1, read on the forward strand.
TAGTTAATAATTATAAATGCTAAAATAAAAGATCAAAAGGAGCTAAATATGCCTAGAAAAAAACATAAATGGTATGATGGTGCTATATTGCATGTGACAGCAAGGGGAAATCATAGAAGTAATATATTTAAAGATGAAACAGATTATAAATTATATTTAAATTACATAAAAGAGGCTGTGGAATATTATGAAAATAAACATTACATAATTGCGTATGCTTTAATGACAAATCACGTACATCTTGTAATTGAAACAACAGATTGTGATATATCTGATTTTATAAGAAGGGCACATAGCAGATATGCAGGGAATTTTAATAAGAAATATAATTACATAGGACATTTATTCCAAGGTAGATATAAGTCAGAACTAATTGAAGATGATAAATACATGCTAGAAGTTAGTAGATATGTGCACCTCAATCCAGTAAGGGCCCAAATGGTTGAAAAACCTGAGGATTACCGCTGGAGTAGTTATACTGTGTACACAGGAGAAAAAGAGGATAAGCTAATAACACCCAAAAGAGTACTTTCATATTTCAACAAAGGAGAAGAAAAAGAATTATATAAAAAGTTTGTGGAAAGCGCTATAAGGGGTCAGAACCCTGGGTAAATATGTTAGACATCTGGGTAAATATGTTAAAAATTAATTGGGAGAAATCAGCGGTGTAATTACAATAATGTATTGACATGTAAAGAAAATTGAATTAAAGTTTAACTGAATTGTTAATTTATTGTATGTTAAATTTAACCTTTAGGAGTTAAAAAATACATCTAGGAAACTATGAAAGGTTTTCGAATTCACTAATATATTTAAGGGGGGAAAACTGTGAAACTAAGTAGTTTAAAAGTTAATAGAAAAATAGTAATTGGTAGTATTGTTGTAATTATAATAGTTAGTTTAGCTTCAGTAAAAGTTATGAGGGATAGAAAAAATAAACTTGCAGCAAATCAAAAGGGCTCAGTAACAACAAAAGTTGTGCCATTTGAAATAGTTACTGCTTCAGGAACTATAAAATCATCTAACAAATTTGAGGTAACTCCAGCAGTGAACGGTAAAATTAAAAAGGTTTATTTTAAAGAAGGAGATAAAGTGAAAACAAAGGATTTAATGTTTGAAATCGATAGTTCAGCAGTAGATGCCAATGTAGATAAACTTATGAATGCTATAGAACAAGCTAAATTAGAGCAAAGTAACAATTCTGCTCTAATAGGAAAATTAGCATCAGCAGCACCAATTAGTGGACAAGTATCAAATATACTTGTAAAAAAGGGGGATATAATTTTAAAGGGCGCTCCTATAGTCACTATTGCTGATAGAACTAAATTAAAATTAACGGTGTCTTTTAATAGTGAGCAAATAAAAAACGTTAAAATTGGACTTAAAGCAACAGTGTATTTAACATCTACAAGTCAGTCTGTAACAGGAATAGTATCATATATAAATTCTAACTCACATTCTACAGAACAGAATGGTAAATTATTTAGTGTGGAAATTTTAATAAACAACCCTGGTGCAATAAAAGATGGACAGAAAGCTAGTGCAGATATTCAGGGCGCTAAAGGGCCTATATCAAGTCCGGAAAGTGGTTTATTATCCTATGCTAGTAGTCAAGTTGTACAATGTGATTCTGATGGTAAAGTAGATAATATAGATTTGAAGGAAGATCAATTTGTAAATAAGGGTACTATGCTTATGACGCTTACAAATGAAGCTGTTGTAGCTACAAAGGATGCATCAGAACTTAAAATAAAGGACCTTCAAACACAGCTTGATTATGCAAAAAAACAACTTGAGGATTATAAAATATATTCACCTATGGATGGAATAATATCAAAACAAAATATAAAAGTGGGGGAAATACCAAAAGCTGGAGAGGCAATTTCTTACTTGTCTGATTTAATGCATATGGAACTTGTGGTTCCTATTGATGATATTGATATTGTAAAGATAAAAGTAGGACAAAAGGCAAGCGTTAAGGTTGATGCACTTGCCCAAACCTCCACAAAGCCTTTAGAACTTGCGGTTACAAGTATTGCAGTCGAAGGAACTACAGTAAATGGTACAACTACTTATCCTGTAACTTTTGCAATTAGCAATGTAGCTGAAATAAAAAGTGGGATGAATGCAAATATAGAAATAAAAATAAAAATTAAAAAATAATAAAGGGGGGCTTATAAAATAATGGATGTGGTTATTGAAGCTGCAGGATTATATAAGAGCTTTAAATTAGGGGATATAGAAGTAGAAGTGCTAAAAAATATAGACTTAAATATACATAAAGGTGATTTTGTTTCCATTATGGGACCTTCTGGATCTGGCAAGAGTACACTACTATATCTCCTTGGTGGCCTTGATAAACCTAGTTCAGGGAGTATAAAAATAAATGGAAGAGAACTATCAAATATGAAAGATAAAGAGCAGAGCATAATGAGAAGACGTGATGTAGGTTTCGTATTTCAGTTTTATAATCTCATTCCTAATCTAAATGTAGAAGAAAATATTATGCTTCCAATATTACTGGATGGAAAAAGGATGAAAGACTATAAAGATAGGTTAGATGATATATTGGATATTGTTGATCTTTCTAGTAGAAGAAAACATACTCCAAGGGAGCTTTCAGGAGGACAACAGCAAAGAGTTGCAATAGCAAGAGCATTGATTAATGAACCGGATGTTATCTTTGCGGATGAACCTATAGGAAACTTGGATAGTAAATCAGGAACAGATGTAATGGAACTTTTACAAAAAATAAATATACAAAATAGTAAGACAATTGTTCAAGTAACTCACTCAAAAGAAGCAGCAGAATATGGTAAGCGAATAATATATGTTAAGGATGGGAAGATACAGCAAAATATAGTATGACAGTTTAAAATATTTAACTGGAGAGTGGTAAAATGAAAATAATTGTTAAATTTCTTTGGAACAACATAAAAGAAAAGAAATTTAGGACTTTTCTAATAATATTTTCAATTATGATGTCAGCTGCGCTGTATTTTGCATCTAGTGCTATGTCAACTACCATAGTAGAGATGTTTTCAAGTTATATAACCAGCTATGTGGGAAGTGCAGAAATTATAGTAACAGCAAATGAAAAATCTCCCTCAGCATTTTTGTATGCGAAAAAGGCTGATGCTATTAAAGGAGATATGGATTATATTATAGGAGCAATTCAGCTTACAGGATCTTTTAAGGATACAAATGATAAGGACGTAAACGTAAATATAAACTTAAATGGATATGACTTAAAAGAACTGGAAGTACTAAGTCCCTTAGTATTTGAAAATGAGGTGAAACCAGAAAGTTTTGTTGGTAAAAAGATTATTATTAGTAAAAATACCTCAGAGAAATATAAACTTAAATTGGGGGATTTTATAAATGTAGATATAAAGGATGCCCGGTCAAGATTCGAAGTTGTAGGCATAGCAAAAATTGCAGGGCTTTTTTTGTCAGAAAAACAGAATACTATGGGGATAGTTCCAAAGGATGTCTTATATAATATGGGGGAGGGACGCGGTAAGGTTTCCATTTTGTATATTAAAACTAAAAATCCTCTCCAAAAGCAAAATACTATAGATAGGTTATCAAAGATTTATGAGGATTATTCTGTAAAAGAACCAATAACTGATAAAGATTTAGCAGATGCTTCTAATGGTATAGTAGTTCCTTTAAAAATGATGGGAATGGTTGTTTTTGCTATTAGTATGTTTATAATTTACTCCGCATTTAAGGTAATAACTGCAGAAAGAATACCTATAGTCGGTACTTTTAGAAGTATAGGTGCTACAAAAAAAATGATGAATTTAGTACTTTTAGGTGAGAGTATAATATATGGGATTATTGGCGGAATAACAGGGATAATCGTAGGATTTGGAGTATTGTATTTAATGGCAACTGTATTTGCCCAAATGTTTGGGGGAATAAAGACTACTATTAATTATACAACTAGTCAAATGATAGGTGCCTTTATTCTGTCAGTTATATTATCCCTTGTAAGTTCTATGATACCAATTATAAATATATCTAAAATATCTGTAAAAGATATTGTATTAAATAATGTTACAAGGAACGGAAAAAATAAACATTGGAAACTGGTTTTTGGTATAATAGCTATTTTATTTGCTATCATAGCACCTAGAATTGTACCAAAAAATTTAGCGGGTTTAATTGATGGGTTAGCTATGTTACTTGTATTTGTGGGAACAGTTTATTTGGTACCCTATATAACTAGCATTTTTGTAGTGGTTCTTGAAAAATTGTATAGCTATATTTTTGGAAACGAAGGAGTTATTGCAGCTAAAAATTTAAAAGGGAATAAGAGTGTACTTAATAATATTGCCCTTTTGGCTATAGGCATGTCTGCTTTACTAATGATAAGTACAATTAGTAGTAGTATGGCTATAGAAATTCCTAGGGTTTATAAACAAATGAAATTTGAAATGTTTATTTATGGCAGTGAATTAAATAATGAAATTGAAAATAAGATTAGAAATATAAAAGGCGTAGAAGGTGTTTATGGAATTTACCAAACTTCTCAAGTGAAAATTAATAACAGCAAAGAAACTATTGGTGAAGTAGACGGGGTTAACAATAGAAAATTTTCAGATTATTATGATATGAAATTTTTAGGGGATAAAGAAGCAATGCTTACGGATCTTTCCATGGGTAGAAATATGATTATAACAAAAAGTTTAGGGGATAGGCTAAATTTAGTAAAAGGAAATAAGCTTACTTTGGAACTAAATAAAACCAAAAGAGAATACACTGTAGTTGGAGTTGTTGATTATCAGTGGAACAATGGAAATATGGCATTTATATCAGATAAATATTTTAAACAGGATATGAATGTACAAAAGTATTCTCAGTTTTGTGTTAAAACAAATATAGCAGCCAGTGGAGTAAAAAAAGCCATAGATAAAAAGTATTCTAAAAGTGGAATGTATACAGAGACTATTGAGGCTATGACTATTGCTAATGTTGAAGGTAATGCTATGTATATGACATTATTAAACGGCTTTGCAATTATGGCAATGATAATCGGAAGCTTTGGCATAATTAATAATTTCATGATTAGTTTTATTGAGAGAAAACGATCTATAGCTATGTTTCGTTCCTTAGGTATGAGCAAAAGGCAAAACATAAAAATACTTTTTATTGAATCCTTTACAGGAGGAGCTATCGGAGGAATTGTAGGAATTATTTCAAGCATTTTATTGGTTTCTACTACTCAATATTTAATGAATTCTACTTTGAATTTCTTATTACCAATGCATTATTCCGTAAAAACTTTTTCTGTAGCATTTATATTGGGTACACTTGTTATGATTATAGCTTCAGTGGGACCAGCTTCAAAAGCTTCGAAGCTCAACATTATAGAAGCTATAAAATATGAATAGGGGTCAGGCCCCTGGGGAAATATGGAAATATGGGATAAATCAGACTCTAGGACAAGCTCTAATTTATGCGTGAATAATAAAAAGGAAGGTGTAAAAATGAAAATCAGAAAATCTACATTGAGTATTTTTTTAATACTAACCATATTAATAAGTACAATAAGCTCAAGTTTTGCCTTTGCAGCAGATACCATTGACTACGCAGCAGCAGTTTCAAGGATGAAGCAACTTGGAATAATGGAAAGTTCAGTAACTAATGTTACTAAGGATATGACAAGAGGTCAATTTGCTAAAGCTGTAGTAATAGCGGATAATTTACTAGATGAAGCCTCTGGTATGGAGGGTTCCACTGTGTTTGCTGATATTGCATCTTATAGTGATCTAAGCGGTTATGTAAATATATTGCTAAATAAACAACTAATCAGCGGTATGGCAGATGGAAAATTTCACCCTGAAGCTTCCATAACTTATTCTGAAATTTGTACTGTGCTTGTAAAATTATTAGGTTATGCAGATAGTGATTTAACAGGAACTTGGCCGTTAAATTATTTGGGTAAGGCGCAAAATTTAAAAATCACAGATAAATTAGTCTTTAAAAAAAGTGATAAGGCGACGATAAGGGCCGCAGCAGTAATGTTTGATAGACTTCTTGACACTAATGTAAAGAGTGCTACAGCTACTACTGGAGTAATCTTTTCTGATTCAGTAAATTTATATTCGGATTGCATTATACAAGACAATTCGCAGTCCTATGACAATCTAGCAAAAGATGAAGTGTTAACAAATAAAGGGGTTCTATCTGTGGGAGATAATAAAGCATTACTTCAAGTTGGGGCAACCTATAGACTTAAAATAGAAGATGCAGAAATTACAAAGGTTTATGGGAAGGTAAGACAACCAGTGACCGTAACTGTAAACAGCATAGTTGGTAATATTGTTTATTATGAGGAAAGTGGCAAAGAAAAAAGTATGACGCTACCCTCTAGTATTACTTACTATTATCATGGTGTAA
>NZ_BHYK01000070.1 GCF_003865095.1 Clostridium tagluense
CGTGCGTAAGCACGGTGTTAGTAAGACTCCTGGAAGAACACCAGGTTGATAGGTTAGAGGTGTAAGCATGGTAACATGTTCAGCTGACTAATACTAATAAGTCGAGGGCTTGACCTTAATATATATAAAGCGTAAGCGAGAAGATAATTTCACTGTGCAATTTTGAGAGAATATAATTTTCTCAATCTGGTGATTATGGCATGAAGGTAACACCCCTTCCCATACCGAACAGGTCGGTTAAGCTTCAATGCGCCAATGGTACTGCAGGGGTAACTTTGTGGGAGAGTAGGTCGTCGCCAGGTAAGCAAAAAACCACTAAGTTTAACTTAGTGGTTTTTATTTTGCGTAAATATAATTACAATACTTAATAAAATAGATTTGTATTAAAACCCTACTTTAGCATAAAGTAGGGTTTTAAGTTTTGGCGACATTTTAGAAGGAAAGCGTGGAAATTTCACTTATAACTTGTATGGAATAATACTTTTACTTTTGATACAATAATAAGAGGTAATAATTAACTAATTTGTAATGGAAGGGACTGTGCATATGCAAAACATTCTTATTGTAGAAGATGATGTTATGTTGAATAATGGAATATGCTTTAATATTAATGCAGATGGTTTCAAAACCGAATCCGCATTCACTTTAGAGGAAGCTTACATAAAATTAAAAAATGATAAAATTGATATGATAATACTTGATGTTAATTTGCCGGATGGTAGTGGTTTTGATTTTTGCATAAAAGTGAGAGAAACTTCAAGTGTGCCTATATTGTTTCTTACAGCTTGTGATATGGAAATTGATATTATTACAGGGTTTAAATTAGGTGGGGACGATTATGTTACAAAACCTTTTAATTTAGGTATTTTGAGAGAAAGAATTTTAGCTATATTTAGGAGATATAACATAGAAACAAAGGAGAATACTGATTTTATAATAGATGACATGGTATTTAATTTTGAAAAGATGGCAATTTTGAAAGGTGGTAATAATCTTGCATTAACACCTACAGAATTTAAAATTTTAAAGGTGTTGCTGATTAATAAGGGACAAGTACTAACAAGGAGAGTGTTAATGGAAGAGCTTTGGGATAAGGATTTAAATTTTGTTGATGAGCATGCACTTACAGTTAATATCAATAGATTAAGGGCTAAGCTTGAGGAGGAGCCATCATCACCTAAGTATATTAAAACTGTGTATGGTATGGGTTATATTTGGGCAGGTGATATAGTGTGAGGGATATAAAAAAAAATTCAATGAATAAAATCTATAGTATATATATTTTGATTTTTGTTTCTATAAGTATTTTGTTTTTTTTGTATTTAGGTAGATCATATAATACAATACTGAAAATTAATCCTAATTTAGTTTATGATTTAAATAATTTTAGAATTTCTATAATAGCTTTTTTGTTTATATTTTTAGTTATAGCTATAAGTTTTATATGGCTTACAAGCATTAAAGTGGTGAAATTTTATAATAATCTCTGTGAGGTTATTGATAATGTAATAGCTAAAAAAGAAAATACGACTTTTGATACAGATAAAGAAACCTTATTATCAAAATTTGAAAACAAGATTAAGCAGCTAATAGATATGGTGGAAAGTCAAAGAGCGGAGTTTAACAGCGAACGAAACAAGCTTAAAAGTATAATATCAGATATTTCTCATCAGGTAAAAACACCGCTAGCTAACATAACTATGATTAATGAAACTTTAATTGAGAGAGAGTTAACAAAAGCGCAAGAAAAAGAGTTTTTGAAAAATATGAAATTTCAAATAGGAAAACTGCAGTGGCTTATAGAAGCTCTTATAAAAATGTCTAGACTTGAAACGGGTATAATAGTTTTAAATAAAGAAAAATTACCGCTTAGTGAAACTATAGCCCAAGTAGTTGGAAGTGTATATCTTAAAGCACAGAAAAAAAACATACATATTGAAATAAAATGTGATGAGACTATTATGCTATGTCATGATAAAAAATGGACAACTGAAGCTATATTTAATATTGTAGAAAATGCTGTTAAATATACTGAGTATGGTGGGAATATAAATATTGAAGTTGTACCTTTAGAAATTTTTACTGAAATTAATATAAGTGATGATGGAATTGGAATATTAGAGGAAGAGATAAACAATATATTTAAACGATTTCACAGAGGGCGTGAAGTGCAACAAATAGAAGGCGTAGGTATTGGACTATATTTAACCAGAGAAATCATAAGTAAGCAAGGCGGATACTTAAAAGTTAAATCTGAAAAAGATATTGGAAGTAAGTTCTCTGTATTTTTGCAGAATTAAATATAACAATATTGTGATATTTAATATATATTTTGTGAGGAGTTTGTTACATTGTTTTGTTAGGATATATTTATAGCCATTATTTAGTAATTAAGTATGAAATCATGATTCATAGTGGTTTTCTAGATTAATAGTTACCGTAAATTTTAATTGTACTAAATTTAATCTGGCTAAAAAATATATATATGGGGGATGGGAAGATGTCGCTTTTAAAAACTGAGAATCTAAAAAAACATTATGGTAAGGATAGTAATTTGGTAAAAGCACTAGATGGAGTTAATTTTGAAGTTGAAAAGGGTGAATTTGTTGCGATTATAGGAACTTCTGGAAGTGGTAAGAGTACACTTTTACATATGCTTGGTGGATTAGATAGACCTACAGAGGGTAAAGTTATTGTTGATGGAAAAGATGTATTCAGTATGAATGAGGAACAGTTAACTATTTATAGACGTAGAAATATAGGTTTTATTTTTCAAAATTATAACCTTATACCTATACTTAATGTATATGAAAATATAGTTTTACCTATAGAACTTGATGGAAATAAAATTGATAAAGATTATATTGAGGAGATTGCGAGTATTTTAGGGTTAAGTAGCAAGCTTAATAATCTGCCTAATAATCTTTCAGGAGGACAGCAGCAAAGAGTTGCTATTGGAAGAGCAATAGCTGCCAAACCTTCTATAATACTTGCAGATGAACCTACAGGAAACTTAGATACTAAAACAGGTCAGGAGGTTTTAGGACTTCTTAAAATCACAAGTAAAAAGTTTAATCAAACAATTGTTATGATAACCCATAATGAAGAGATAGCACAGCTTGCAGATAGGATTATAAGAATTGAGGATGGCAAGATTGTGTCTTCAAGGGGGCAGATTACAAATGTTTAAAAATAATAATAGAAAAATATCCTCTAAGCTTGCCAAAAGGAGCTTTAAGGCAAATAGAACGAGAAATATTTTTGCGCTTTTAGCTATAGTACTTACAACTGTATTATTTACTGCAGTGTTTACTATTGGTATGAGTTTAATTGAGTCTATGGAAAATGCAACTATGAGGCAGGTAGGTACAAAAGCTCACGGTGGATTTAAGTACCTTACAAAAGAAGAAACAGATAAATTAAAAAAGCATCCACTTATCAAAGAATACGGAGCTACAGTTATAATATCAGATGTAGAGAATAAAGAGTTACGAAGTAATGCTGTAGAGCTGCGTTACATGGATGAAAATTGGGTAAAATGGGGATTTTGTGAGCCAACCACAGGAAAGTTACCAGAAGTGGAAAATGAAATATCTACAGCTACTTGGGTACTTGATATGCTTAATGTACCCCACAAAATTGGAGAAAAGGTCAAACTAGAGTACACTATAATGGATAAAAAATATACAAAGGACTTTGTTTTAAGTGGTTTTTGGAAAGGTGATAAAGCAATTGCAGGTGCAGGTCTTGCAATAGTTTCCAAGGAGTTTGTAGATAAAAATCTTAAAAATATGGATTTAGTTAAAAATAGGAAGGATGGAAAGTATACAGGTTTAACTGACCTTTCTGTTATGTTTGATAAGGTTTCTGATACTGAGAATAATTTGAAAAAAGTTATTAAAGATACAGGTATAAGTTTTTCAGAGGAAAGATATGCTGTAAATTGGGGGTATTTATCTACTCATGATACAGATTTATCAAATATAATTCCTTTTATAATTATAGGATTACTTATAATGTTTAGTGGATACCTCCTGATTTATAATATATTTTATATTTCAGTAGTGAAGGATACTAAATATTATGGATTATTAAAAACCATAGGCACTACTAAAAAACAATTAAAGTGTATAATACGAAAACAAGCATTTATGTTATCTTTAATTGGTATTCCAATAGGCTTATTTTGTGGGTATTTTATAGGAGTGGTTCTTGTACCTATTGCACTTAGTACTTCAAATATGAGTGATAGCACAACAATATCAATAAATCCTATTATATTTGTAGGTTCAGCATTATTTTCTTTAGTCACTGTTTTTTTAAGCTCAAATAAGCCAGGTAAGATTGCGTCTAAGGTATCACCAATTGAAGCGGTAAGATATACAGGAATAGAAATGAAAAATAAAAGTGGAATAAAAAATTCTACAAGTGGTGCAAAGCTCTACAAGATGGCTTTTTCAAATATATTTAGAAATAAGAAAAAGGCAATTATTGTTCTAGCATCCCTTTCATTAAGCATTATATTGTTTAATTTTATTTCTAGTTTAATTGGAAGTTTTAATATGGATTTATATCTTAAAGATAGCATAAGAGGTGATTTTGTTATTAGTGATTTTTCTAATTTTGGGAAAAATATATTTAATGGTGCAAATACAGTTGATGAAAAAATGTGTAATGGACTAAAAAATATTCAGGGAGTAAAAAAAGTAGATAAAATTTATTCTGGCTATGCGCATGATAAGGTTGATGCTCATAAGCTTGATGTTATGAAAAAAGCTTCTGTAAATGAAGAAGGTGTGAAAGCCAATATGCAGGGTAGAAAAGAAGTAGAAGTTCAGCTTTATGGTTTAGATAGTGGTTGTATGGATATGTATAATAAAAACACTATAATTAAAGGGGAATTTAACCTTGAAAAATTTTCAACGGGTAAATACATATTGATAAATCAAAAATATGAATGTAATTATTACGATATAGGAGATAAAATAACCCTTAATTTAAAAGATGGAGGAGAAAAAACATTTGAGGTTATGGCATTGGTAGAAATAGTGAGTACATTTGATCTTAAAATTTATACTCCATCAGGTTATAATGCATATATACCATCAAAGGAATTTACTTCATTTATTAAAAAACCAGTAATAATGACAGCGCAAATATTTATTGATAAAGAAAAAAGTAGCACTATAGAAAATCATATTAAAAAACTTCAGAGCAGCAATAAGGATTTAGAGTATCGATCAAAAAAGGATTATGAAAAGGAATATAAAAATTTTACAAAGACTTTTTCTATAATAGGCTATAGCCTTAGCGCTGTAATATTTATAATAGGTCTTATGAATTTTGTTAATACTATGCTTACAAGCATTTTGGCTAGAAAACAAGAATTTGCCATACTTGAAAGTGTGGGAATGACTCGAAAACAGCTTTTGAAAATGCTTATATTTGAAGGACTTTACTATGCTCTTATTACTATTGCTATTGTATCGACTGTTGGAATATTTATAACACATTTTGGAATAAGCTTACTTTGTAGTGGAATTACAATTTTTAAATATAATTTTAAAATTACCCCTATTGTAGTATGTTCCTTAGGATTAATGATTTTTGCTATTTTTATTCCCAAGTTGTGTTATGGGAGTGTTTCTAAAAACAGTATCATTGAAAGATTGAGAGAAAATGAATAAGGCACACGAAAAGATTTACCTGAAAGGGTAAGTCTTTTTATATATAAGCAATAACAAAGTAAGGTATAAGATAGCCAATAACATAAGCTCTAGTAAGTTGGATTAAGTGGCTAGGGATTTATTTATAATACTTAGCCTTGCGTATCGAAATGCGAAAGATAGAAATATTTATACTTATATGTAGGGATATGAAGGTAATCTAGTTAGAATATATGTGCGCTTAAATTATGCTCTTATTTATATGATACAATACTCTTTGTCGTCACGAAGCAGTGGCGAGGTATGCTAAATGTTAATTACTATTTAAAATGTTTTCAAATGAAAATTAATTTTAAAAAGCTGTTGACAAAACAAGAAATACCTAGTAGAATAGTAGAAGTCGTCACTTGATGACAAAGCAAATTGGTCTTTGAAAATTAAACAGAGAAATAGGTAAAATAGCGAAATAACATTTTGCTAGACCAGTTAATTACTTTAGATAAAAAAGTAATTTTAGTCGTAAGACTAAAAAGTATGTAATGAGCTTGCGTAACAACTTAACAGTTGTCGCAGATTATTCATTTCAAATAAAAAGTGTAAACTTTTAAATTGAGAGTTTGATCCTGGCTCAGGACGAACGCTGGCGGCGTGCCTAACACATGCAAGTCGAGCGATGAAACCCTTCGGGGTG
>NZ_BHYK01000071.1 GCF_003865095.1 Clostridium tagluense
GACATAAAGCAGTCACCGGAATACACAGATGAAGTTCTGTTAACCCGAGATTACGAGAATGGACTGTATCAACATTATAATCAACAGGGATACTGGATCGATGAAGAGAATTTCAATGAACATTTACACTAAAACCAGTGAGCGAGAATCTACATTTTTTTAATATAACTATATGTCGGTGTAAATGTGTATGTTGATAAAGAACTAATTAATTAAACGGCATTGGTATAAATTATATTTACCATTGCCGTTTTTGTTTCATTGCTACAGAGACCCCTGACCTGTCGTTATTAAACTTAATTGGTTATGGTGTAATATTCTATACATTAATTATAATTGTTTTCTTTTTTGTTACAGAAAAGCTAATAGATAGAGAAATTATGAGTTAATAAAAGTATATATTAAATGATCACCCGTGAAGATAGTAAAACGACAGAGCCAGATGCAAGTAAAAAAGTACCAATGAAGGCTGGTAAATATTTTTATAAAAAAACAGTAGGAATGTAATAAATAGACTTGGAATTAGGAAAAAATAAAATGGAGGTGCAAAATGTTAAATTTAAATAATAAGGTTGAGAATGCAAAGGATAAAGTTATAGGAAAAACTAAGGAGTCTGTAGGAAGGGCCACTGGTAGTCAAGAGATGGAACTTAAAGGGAAACTTCAGTACCAAAAAGGTGATTTAAAGGAAAAACTTGATAGAACCAAGGAGAAGATTACAGAGAAGTACAATGATACGTTAAATAAAAAATAAAAGGATAAAAATAATTGGTAGTCCTATTTTATTCATAACTACAATCAGCTTCTAAATATAAGTTAAATAAAAAACACTATTAAAGGTTACTAAAATTACTGAAAGGGAGGTGAAAAAAATTAATAAAGATGAAGGTATGGAAAATGTAGATAAAATTGTAGACATCAAAGATGATGAAATTATGACTGTAAGAGAAGTTGCAGCATATTTTAAAGTAAGTGAAGATACTACTCTTAAATTAGTAGAAAATGGGGAGATACCAGCTTTTAAAATTGGAAGCCATTGGAGAATAAATAAAAATGAACTAGCAAAATGTATAGATAAATTAAAAGATGGTAGAGGTGGAAATATTGGAGTTGATTAAATTCTCATTAAAACACTTCCGAAATGCTCTTTACCAAATAAAATAATTACATGGATTTATATGCTATTGTAGTTAGTACTTTTATACGTTTGTGAATGTAATAAATAAATTTGGAATTAAGATAAAATTAAATGGAGGTGCAGAATGTCAAATTTAAATAATAAAGTTGAGAATTCTAAGGATAAAGTTGTAGGAAAAACTAAGGAGGCTGCAGGAAGGGCCACCGGGAGTCAAGAGATGGAGCTTAAAGGGAAACTTCAGTACCAAAAAGGTGATTTAAAGGATAAAGTTGATAAAACCAAGGAGAATCTTACAGAGAAGTTCAATGATACGTTAGATAAAAAGTAAGATGACTAAAGTAATTAGTAGTTTTATTTTTTAAAAAATACATGGGAAAAAGCAACAAAACTACCTGCTACCAGATCTGATTGGTTCTTATACAGGGTGACCAGTGTTTGAATCTCTGATGTAGCACTAATATAAATATAGATATCTCAATCTTTTGGGATATCTGTTATTTTTCGATCTTTTCTTTATCATAATTAAATAATCATTGAGTGCTTAATTTTGTTGACAGGAGACTTCAATTTATAATAGATAAAATATATAATAATTAAATTACATACAAGAAACATTATAATGTAAATAATTGAGGTGAAATTGTGGATTTTAAGTTTTTACGAAGAAATGGCCATATTATAGTTATCATAATTGCAAGTATAATTCTATGTATTGCGATTCCATTTATATTGAAAAGTTTCGTTTTTAATAAACCCAATATAACTAGTTCTAATTGGTTAATTTTTCTAGGTAGTTATATGGGTGGTATAATTTCTGGGTTAGCAACTCTTGTAGCTGTTATAATTAGTTTAAATATTAGTAGAAATGTTCAAGCAGAATCAGAACTCAGAGAAAATAGTTTAATTGTTTATTATGATTTAATTTTGGGCTCAAATGATTTAAAAAGGCTTTATATTAATAGCAAGAATAAAGAATTTATGAATATTCCTTCTCGAATGTTTTTTAGTAAAGAATGGATAAGTAATGTTGCTAAAATTTCCCGTAACATTAGAGATACAGATAAGTTATATAAACTATATACAGATTTAGAAATAGTAGGTCAAGAATTAAAAAGCAAAAGCGAATTACTTATATTAAAGGATTATCATTTTGATAATGTTAGATATGAAGAAATCATTGATAAAATTTCTAATAAGGTTTTTAGTAGGGCATTTCTTGATAGTGATATGAATAAATATGAATATGATATAAAAGAGGACGAACTTTATGTTGATGAACTTAATACGGATTTTAAGAAAATTATTACAGACTTAAAATTCGTAATAGGTTAGTTTATTATATATTAAAAACCACTTTTATTAAACTTGAAATAATTTATATGCAAAGGAAGTATACAATGAGAGAAAATGTAAAAACGCGATATCCAAGATATCTTAAAGAATTTAAATGTATAGGTGGGAAATGCACAGATAGCTGTTGTATTGGATGGGATATAGATATTGATGAGGTCACCTTCAGGCAGTATTATAAAGTTCAAGACAAAGAAATGAAGCTCATGTTACAGAAAAATGTACATATTAATGATTATTACCTAAGCCCTGATGTAGATTATGGAAAAATAAAATTGAAAAGTGGGAAACGGTGTGCCTTTTTAGATGAAGAAAATTACTGTATAATTCATTCTAAAATTGGAGAGAAATATCTTTCAAGTGTTTGCACATCTTTTCCTAGAATAACAAATAAAGTAGATAGGTATTATGAAATATCCCTTGATGTAGCATGTCCCGAAGCTGCAAGAATTCTTTTATTAAAAGAAGAAGGAATTGAATTTACTGAAAGTGAAGGACCTTTAGGAAAACATATATTATCAAGTGATATTGAAACTACATCTACAGAATATAATAACTCACCCCTTAAATATTTTAAAGAAATTAGAGATTTGAGTATTAAAATAATACAAAACAGAGAATTTAATTTAAGTGAAAGACTGTACATATTAGGTGATTTTGTAAATACATTAGAAAAAGAACTTAAAAATAAGTATAATGATGTACCTAGATTTATTAAACAATATAATATGAATTCAGTTAATGATTCTTATGAAAAAAATAAATCAAATTATATTATGCAGATGGATTTTTTCAAAAAGATGATGGGTTTCTTAAATGTATCTAAAGAAGTTGAAAGTCCTTCTTTTAAGGAATATACTAATCAACTTATAATTGGATTCAAGTTTGATGAAGGAGAAGCCATTAGCAAATACTCTGAATTGCATATAAAAGCATTTGAATATTACACTGAGAATTTTATAAATAATAATAGCTATATTTTCGAAAATTATTTAGTGAATTTTATGTATAACTATATGTTCCCATTTAATGAATCAGAATCAATATTTGATGGATATATTTTGCTTTTAGTAAGATATTCATTTATTAGATTTTATTTAGTTGGGAAATATCTATGTACTAAGCAAGATAACAAAGAAGGTATGGTTGAATTTATCCAATCTTTCTCAAAGACCATAGAACATCATACAACATATTTAGTTGATTCGCTAAATTATATAAAAGAAAATAAACTGGATAATATGGAATTTGCTAAAAAACTTCTATAAAGAAGACTAGTAAGCAGCAAATTCGCTTCACTCATAAAAGTAGAGTAAGTATTGCTAGCAACAAATATTGTCCGTTTCACCCCCATTTTAAAGTCAATCCTGGAAATTATTATATTGTCAAAACAGTTATGCAATATTTCTTACCTTCTTTGCAACATATACTATACATATGAAAATAACAACTAATGAAATGATTAACGTAGTTATAATTCCAGGATACTTACCTGCAAACCCACTTGAGGAAACGTGTTTGATGAGTATACCTAAATAAGCCCAAAATATAACTATGCCATAGGGGATATCTTTATTTTTTAATGTTGTAATCATACCAATAATAAGCCCAACAAATAAAATAACTATTGTCCAAATTTGTTCAGATATGCTCCAACCATTCCAACCTAAACTAACAAGCAATGTGCAGGCATTAGCTATTGTTGCTACAGTAATCCACCCAAAATAAACGCTAAAAGGAAGTTTTACAAATAATTTTTCCTTTGAGGTTAGTTGTGTGGAGCTTATTTTAATGTTAATTTTAATTAAGCAAACCAGTATTACAATCATTAAAATCATAGAAAGTGGAATGATTTTATACTGCCAACTGAATATCCAGGCCATATTGGCTATTGAAGATATAATAAAATAACCACAAATAAGATTAACTATAGCTTTAGTATCAGCCCCCTTAAAAAGGCCCAGTTGATAAACTACAAATCCAGCAAGCAATAGGTATATTAGTCCCCATATTGCAAAGGTAATTCCAGCAGGTGCAAATAGATTAGGATATGAATCTGAAACTCCACCAGTTGTTATACCATTAATGGGTAAAATGTTTGCTAATGCATTAACAGTAACCATGAGAATAAAACTGAGCACAGTGAAAATTTTTAGAACTTTTACGTGTATTTCTTGTGACATTATTAAATCTCCTTCCACTTTTGTTATTATGTGTAATCTTATTCTTATTTTACTTAAGTATAACATAAATATAAATATCATTCTTACTTTTTAGATTTAGGAATAACTGTTACACACCTTAAAGTAGTGAATATTATATAAAATAGAAATTTATGTATTAGGAGGGCTACAATATGAAAATCTTTATCAAGAAAAAGTGGAAATATTGTCTGTTTATTATTCCAATAATAATAGTTACAATAATTGCAATATATACAAAGGATTATTATAGAGCTATGCCGGAAGCCAAAAGTATGTTGCGTTCAAATGATAAGGTTGAATATAAAGGTTCACCTTGGATTGAATATACTGCTAAAAACAAAATAATTACCAAAGGTTTAATTATATATCCAGGTGGGAAAGTTTCACCTGAGGCTTATGCACCACTAGCCTCGAAAGTAGCGGAGTCTGGTTTTGTAGTTGTAATTGTACCAATGCCCTTGAATCTCGCTGTACTTTCTCCTAATAAAGCTGAAAAGGTAATAGAAAAACATCCAAAAATTAAGCAGTGGTATATAGCTGGTCATTCCCTTGGAGGGGTTATGGTAGCACAATTTGCATACAAAAACCAATATAAAATTAATGGTTTAATACTCTTAGCATCATATCCGCAAAAAAGTAACAATCTATCATCAAGTGGAGTAAAGGTTTTATCAATGTACGGCACTAAAGATGGATTCATCGGAAAAGATAAGATTGATGAATCTAAAAAATTATTGCCAACAAGTACAAAATGGATTCCTATAAATGGAGGTAATCATTCTCAAAATGGTTGGTATGGATTCCAAAAGGGTGACAATACAGCAACTATAACAAGAGATGAGCAACAAAATATTATAGGGAAATCTATAGTTCAATTTATGAGTGGAAATTAGGGAGTGCAAGAATTGCTGTAATTCCACCTTTAGCAGCAATCTACCTTTTTTCTATATGACTATCCCATCACAATGGTCTACTTCATGTTGAATAATTTGAGCAATCCATCCTGAGTATTTTCCCCTTCGCTTCTTAAATCCCGAATTTTTTGACACCAATCATATTAGCTGCCATCCCTACACAGCCTTCTTTATTTGCTTTAAGCGTATCAAGCAAATCCTGTATCACCTGAGCATCTGCTTTTGTAGCAAGTTCTGATTTTTGATTTAGAAAG
>NZ_BHYK01000072.1 GCF_003865095.1 Clostridium tagluense
TATAATTACATATTATTAATTAATAGGCAATACTGACTTATTTGTCACTATAACAGTAATACTACGTATAAGAGGATGAAACTCTATGCTGTTTACATTTCTATAATTACATATTAAAATCCATCTTACAATACTGATATATTTGTCACTATAACCATAACGCTAATGGAAAGGTATGTGATATAGATGGTTAATTTAATCGAGGTTAGAAATGAAAAAGTTGTTGAAATCAAATAAAAAAAGGACCAGTTACAGTCCTAAAATAACATTATTTGTTATACAATAGCACCCTTTAGTTGTAGTTGCCCCTAGGTTGTAAGATAGTTGTCGTAGGGAATAAAACAAGTTATATTTTTTATAATAATGCGCCAACTCACTTAACAGTTACCGCTATTAGGGGTCTCGCCAACATTTTTCTGAATCACACCAACATACTAAATAATAACCTTAAACCAAGTAATATCAATACTTATACAACTCTGATATATGATAGGTTTAGTTTAAAACAAATGACTCTACGTAAAGGTATACCATTACGTAGAGTCAAAAGCCCTATAAAATTGTGTGTGTAAAGTATAACAAAACAATTACGAATATCTACGTAAAGTACATTTACCTTTATGAAGATATTTTAAGGTTCCTACTGGTGTGATTCAGAATTATGTTGGCGAGACCCCACTATGGTCGATTGTATCGAAGTACTTCTCTAAATCCATGTCTACTGCGTAGTTATACCCTTCTTGGATATACTGTTTGCATTTCCGTATAGATTGATGTGCACTTTGATTTGGTCTAAATCCATAACTGCTATCTGAAAATTGAATTTCGTACATCGGGCTTAAAATCTGCGCAATTGCTTGTTGGATAACCCTATCAACTGTAGTTGGTATTCCTAACTTTCTTTTCTTAATCCCGTCTTCTTTAAGTATTTCCACTCTCCGAGCTGGATTGGGACGGAATTTCCAGTCCATGGCTGATTGCTTCAAAGTAATCCAATTTTCATTGAGATAAGCACGAAGTTCATCGACTTTCATCCTATCTATTCCATGGCTTCCTTTATTTGAAATAACTCGATTTAAGGCAACTCTTACGTTTTCCTTATCCATAATTTTCTCTAACAATCTGTCTTTTACCAAGAATCCATTGGTGATGTTGTTTTCAGTTATCTTTGAAGAAGCATACACTCCTGCATTGATTTCATGTTCCGTACTATCCTCTTGCCTAGAGTCTTCAAAATTAATTTGAAGTTGGCTGTATTTAATTTCTTCATTAGTAACTTTCATTTACTTTCACCTCCTAATGTTCAGTCCTTCCAAAATATCGTTAACAATATCTGGTACTATGACCTCTGCTGACTTCTCATGATAAACCGTTTTCGACCATGTTTTGAAATTCATCTCTGCATGTCCATGAGATATCCCAGGGTAAGACAATTCACTTTCATTACCATGCACCCACATTCTTTACACCTATTCGTCTATGTAGTTATTGGACTTTGTCTTGTTTGGCAGACTCATCCACAAATAGTTTGCCTGAAAATGTTCGTATTCCTTGGGTCGGAACTTTGCCTAGGACTTCCTCCAGTTCACACCTCACGGTGGATACCTTGTCTTCAGCTAGTGGTTGGTAACTACAGACCCCCACAGTGGACTTTCACCACCTAGTTAATTGCCATGCCTGGCACACCAAGAAAAGGCTATTGGAGAATTTCCAACAGCCCAATCATGAGTCGCTCATTAACAAATGATACTTTAAAGAGGCGTAACTACATATTCTTTTCGGATTATTATAGCCACGTTAAACCGTAAACTAATGAAACGCCGTATACCGAACGGTACGTACGGTGTTGTAAAAGGGGCGAAATATTTTAATTGTTAGCCTCTATTCGATTACCATTGCTACAGAGACCCCTATTTAATCAAGGTCAGGTATGCTGTGCAGGTTCAAGAGTCTTTGTACATGAAGATATATATGATAAATTCCTTAGTGAAGCAGTAAAAGCTCTTGAAAAAGTAAAAGTAGGTCTTCCATGGGAAAAGGATACCCAGATGGGTATCCTGGTCAATGAGCAATAGTTGAAGAAAATTCTACAATATGTTGATATTGGTGTAATAGATGCAGTATTATTCATAGATTTTATAGTGGATTAGCTATAATCATTGTCGGAAATTTGCCAATTCGTAAAAAAAAGCTTATAATATTATTACAACAACTAAGGGGGTTCATAATGAAAGCAGAACAAGTTTATAGTCTATTAAATGAATTATCAATTCATTTTGAAATATTTCAACATGAAGCAGCGTTTACGGTAGAAGAAATGGAAAAGGTTCTTCCGGCGGACATGGATGCGCAAGTTTGTAAAAACCTTTTTTTAAGAGACCAAAAAGGTAAACAACACTATCTAATTGTCATGGCTAAAGAAAAAGCATTCGACTTAAGAAAATTTGAAGAAAGCCAAGGTTTTAAGAAAATGTCTTTTGCAAGCGAAAAAAGACTACTAAAATATCTGGATGTAACATCTGGTAGCGTCTCACCATTTGGCTTAATGAGTGATACTGATGCACACGTTATTGTCTATGTAGACTCTGCGCTAAAACACTGCAAAACAGTTGGCTTACATCCAAGTGCTAATAATGTTACAATTACACTAAGCACTGGTGATCTAAAGAAGTATCTTGATTCTCTTGAAAATGATGTTAAATGGGTTAAATTATAAACCATAAAATATTTAAGTATTTAATATAAAAAAACAGATAGAGCATTTAATTAAACTAAATGTTCTATCTGTTTTTTATTTTTATAGTTCAAACAAAATACTATTTAACTAATAATCGCTTATTTATGATATATTTTTACACCTGAAGATTGAGAAGAACCACCAGATCCAGGGTAAATATTTTTATAGCTTTCTAGTACTTGAAAAGCAGTAGAATCAAGTATTCTTATTCGTTTGAAATATTTATCCCACATACTGGGTATACGAGTATTATTTGAAATCTCTTCTCTTGAAAAACAGAGTTTAAGTTCATTTGCAAAAAGCTTTATATATCCATCCAGTTTTAAATTTTTCACTTCGATTGATGGCTATGTTGCCGTACCCGTATTTCAGTTAGTTACAAAAGTTTTTATCTATGCGTACGAATAATAAGGGTTTATATTTCTGAAGCAACTGCTTCTTCTTTCTTAGCAAATTTATCACAAAAACCTTTGTTGACAATAAAGGCAATGACAGTACCTGCTAATATAAAACTTATTCTCATAGGTACTGACACAGACATATCATATAATATCATAGCAGCCCCTAATGAATTCATAGTTATGAACACTATTTGTACCTTATATTCCTTAATAAATGTATAGATGTAGCTTAAAAATAAAAGTACATAGGTGCTTAAGTTTTTTGGTACTAAGAAATTAAATAATACTACAAAAATTAAAGCTCCTAAAATAGTTCCAAATACTCTATACTTAATTCTTTGATTAGTTTGATGAAGCTGTGGCTGTGTCAGTGACATAACTGTAATACTTATCCACATGGATTTTTGAAAACTAAAATAATTTCCCACAAACATAGCCACAGTTACCCCTACTGCCATCCTAAGAGTAAAATTAAACTGTAAGGAATCATTCTTTATTGATGTTAACTGCTCAAATAGACTATTATATGGAAACTCCTGTTGCTTCTTATGAGGTACATAATAAGCTAAAACAATAAGTATTCCACCTACCACAGTTGCTATTATTCTAAGAGGTAGCTTTTCTATAGTCACTGGATTACCCTCCAAAAATATATAGCATAGGATAAAAGGAAGAAAGGTTTTCGTGTCCACTCTATTAGTAAATATATATATTATAAAAAATACTGTTATAAAATCAATCAATATACCTGCTAAGGGATTTAATCTACTTAAATAAGCTGAACAGCCCATAATTATTAAAGATGCTATAATGGCTATAGCAGAATCTTTAACAGGTAAGTCCATGTCTATAACACCACACATAAGTATGGCAGTTACCACCCCAACACCTAACAAGCTATTCTCCACCCCAAAGAATTTTGAGAATAGTTTTACAAATATTATTATCCCAATTATCAATATTAAATTTCCAACTAACAACTTAAAGCTTAAATTTTTAAATTTACACATTAAACATTTATCTCCGTTCTTATGATATAATTCTAGGCACCTTACAATCATATCATGATTTTAAAGTATTGGTTCTGGTGCTAAAAATAAAAAATGATAGAATAATATCTTTGTCGGATTTTGGTTATGCGGACAATCCAAATAATTTATTAATAAATCCAACTTCAGCAAGGGCACATCTATTTATGTGAATATTTTATATTAAATCACATATTCTCTTTTATTCCTCAATGTTTTTTTTGACTTTTAATATAGTTTATTAAGACCTTTAAAACCTGTATTTTCAGAAAACACAAGTTAAAACATTCCCGAAATATGTTACTTTCGGGAATGTTTTTGAGAAATAATATAATAATTTTACAAGATATTAAAATTTCAAAAAAATGTGGGATGTTGGGCTTAGAACCTCAACTATAAAAAGTATTAGAGACCATTTATCTTTAAACACTTAAAGTTATATGTCCACCATTTAATTTTGAAATATTTTTAAGCATAGGCATTACTTTTTCATTATTGGCTAAATTAATGATTTTAGGATTATTACTTTGTTTACTAAGATCTTCGGCGTTACTACTAGGATCAATTTCTACTTTAATATTTTCTTTACCGTTACAATCTAATTCTTCTTTATTTTTATCATATTCTTCCAACATATCAAGGAATGTATGTTGTGCTTTTCTAATTGCTTCTTTTTCTTCTTTGCTCAACGGGCATTCAAATCTTTGCCCATTAACAACAACCCATCTTTTTTCTCCATCAACTCCCATTTCACTCCATGAACATTCTGGATTGTCAGTTGTATAATTCATAATTTGAAATATAGTTGATTTATCTACATAAACCGTTGTATTAGCTGCAGTACCTTTGTCAATCATAATTCCCATATTAGGTCTTTTAGAACTTGATAGCTCTAACCTATCACCTTTAAAGCTTTGAGATGGCTTAGTTGTGGCTGCAGTTGAACTTAAATTTTGATTAGAATCTTTAATAGCATTCATTGAATTATAAGATGTCTCACACTTTAAACTACTTATATTCATAAGTTATACCTCCCTATATTATAAGATAGTGCTTCTATCTCTTTTATTTTAACCATTTATTACATCTACGGGGACACCCATACTCATAGATTTAGAAAAATTCTCAAAAAATTACCGACTTAAATTTTATTCAACTGATGTTTTATTAGCATTTTTTTCTAAAAAGTCATTAAAATTATCTCCCCAATTACAGATGGAAGTTACAACGGGTTCTAGGAGACGACCAATTTCGCTTAGTTGATACTCAACTTTAGGAGGTACAACAGAGTATACATATCTAGTAATTATTTTATCATCTTCTAATTCTTTTAATTGCCTAATTAACATGCGTTGATTAGCAGAGGGGAGTTTTTTTTGTATTTCGCTTAACCTTAATGGAGATTGATGCAGCAAACACCATATAATGGCTATTTTCCAACGTCCACCTATAACTGATAAGGCCAAGTCTTTGCCATTGAAATAAGCTCTTTCTTTATAATAAATTGTCATATATTTTCACTCCTTTCTGTTAATATTATGTCTATAGTGACAAAAAAGTCAGTATTGTATAATGTATTATAATATGTAATTATG
>NZ_BHYK01000073.1 GCF_003865095.1 Clostridium tagluense
AGGAGGTATTTTTCAAATTTTTACAGACTTGTCAAGTGTTTTATGCAGAAAAAATGGGGGAATCAACAAAAATTAATGATACTAGAAATGAGTAATCATAGGAGCTAATGAGTTTCCGTGAAAGCTCTACTAATGCAGAGGGGGGACAATAATGATGTATACAAAGAAAAAGGGAGTAACATTAATAGAATTAATTATAACAATTGCAATATTGTCTATAGTCCTCTCTGTAATTGGTTCTTTCTTTTTTACAAATTATAAAGCATTAAATTCAGTAAATAAAGACTTAGAGTTGCAGTCAAAAGGAGAAAAAGCCATTAATTGTATGATGGATAGTATTATAGATGGATATGGAGTTGTTGAAGTTAAAGCAATAGAGGGTAGTCCAGAAACTGAAATTAGCAAACTAGCAGTGACAAAGGAGTTGTATACTTCTGTTTTCGAATTGCGAAATGGAATATTATATTATGGCAAAGGAACATTAACTGATATAAATGGAAAAGCTAATGAGAAAGTATGTAATAGCATTAAGTCAATAATGATTACCACATTACCTATAGGTGAAAGTTTTAGCAATTGCACTGGATTAAAAATTAAAATAACTATGGCATCAGATAAAACAGGTAAACTAGAGAAAGTATTTGGTAATGAAGTTTATTTCAGAAATAAAGAAGTGAAAATAAAAGTATTATAAACGAAAGTTTTATTTAATATACATATTAGCAAAAGTGAATATTGTGAAGTATAAAAAATTATTATAATACATGTAAATAAGTAAGTAAGAGGGGTGATTAGTATTAAAACGTATTTAAAAAGGAATCTTAAAAAATTAATAACTCTTTTTATGATAATCAACATGATTTTTAATATTTCTATTCTTACATTTGCAGAAACTACAAATAAGGATAATAAAACAATAACAGATGGAGAGTGGAATGAAAAAGGTTTTAAAAGTAATTGGAGAAATCCAACACCACAGGCTGATTATGTTGTTCGTGTGGGAGACATAGATAATTTTGGTGTTGGTTGGAAGTGGACAAGTCAAAATTTCTTTGGGGATAATTTTGAGGAAATTGACCCTTTTAGTGGAAAAAGCACTACAGGACATTATTGGGGTAGTGGTTATGATCGAAATGATAATTTTAAATGGGAAGTAATTAATACAAATGAACCAAATGGATTAGATAGGATAATAACAGTATCAGGTTATGGAGTAAAGCCCAATACATCTGGCATTGGAGCTGATGGTTATTCAAATAGAATGAGTAGAATTGGTAATACGTTACAAAAGGCGCCGAAGGTTACGCCTAGAGATGTTAATGGAACTATTAATATAAATCACAATATAAGAAGCATTTTACAAGAAAGTAGCACAGAAAAGGGGGGTTTTCAGATTAAATATGCAATGCTTCAAATGTTTGTTGATGATTTTCAGCCAAATGCTGGTGGCGCTGTTGCTGGAGGAGCAATTTACCAAGTTAAGTTTATAGATGATGACTTAAGGGAAACAAGAATACCAGAACTGGAAGATTTAATTAATCATCTTAACCAAACGGGACCAGTTGGTAAATTAATAAGCTTTGAAATTCCTTCCAGGTATTTAGACTTATTAAGAAATAATAATGATTTGAAAATAAATATTGATGATCCTGAAACTGGAGCTGGAGATGGATACGCTGTAGACTTTGTAAAACTTTTAATAAATCCTAAAGAACTTGTTCATGAAGGTAGTATAACTGGAAGAGTAACTGATAAAAATAGCAATCCTATTGAAAAAGCTTATGTTGAGGTAAATGGAAGGTGGAAAACATTTACAGATAAAAATGGAACTTATAAAATTGATAATGTTGTATCAGGATTAGCAAGTGTTAAATCTTACAAAGCTGGTGAATATAAAGAACAAACAAAGCCTACTGACATAGTTGATAAAGAAACAAAGATTTTAAACTTTGAATTAGAACATATATATAATTTAAATAATTTAGTAGATCTAGATAAAAAAGTTGGAAATAACTTAGGCAAGGATGGAGAAGAAGAATACGAAGTAACTTTAGATATAAAGAAAAATAATAAAAATGAAAATAACGGAACATTAAATTTAAAAGATTGCGTAATTGAAGATGAGATTGCAGATGAATTTATAATTAAGTCAGATTCTTATAAAGCGGTAGAATTTAAAAATTCTAAACCAAGAGAAGTAAAAGTAGAAATGGAACAATCAGGAAATATATTAAAATGTAATTTTAATAATACAGGTGATAATGACGGAATTTCTATAAGTTATAAAATTAAGAGAGCCAATAATGAGATAAAACCAGGCCGATATCCAACTAGTAGAAAACCAGCAGTTTTAGAATATAGTGCAATTAATGATGGTAATATTAGGCAAAAAGTTCAATTTCCACAGGTGGAAGTGTCATTATTAGAAGGAATACCTAATGAACTAATAAGTTTACAGAGAAATATTAAAGGGCAATCTAATAATATTTCACAAGGCAAAGAATTTGAGGTTGAATATACTATAAATCCACAACCTATTCCAGTTAATAAAATAGAAAATACTAATAATAAAGAAATTACATTAGTAATAGATACATCTGGAAGTATGGAAGAAAAGATAAATGGGAAATCTAAATTAAATATAATGAAAGATGTTGCGAAAAATTTTGTGGGTAAATTTGAAAAAGATAGTAAGGTAGATATTGCTTTGATTGAATACAATAATGAAGCAAGAAGTTTATATTCCTTTGATAAATTAAGTAAAAGTAGAATTGATAAGAATGAAAAATTAACTGAAGGTAATATTGATGAAATTGCTAAACACTTTAATGTGATAATTAGATATGATAAAGCAAATGGATATTACTATCTATATATAAATAATCAATACAAACAGGTTTACAAGGTGAGCGATATTATCAATGAAAGTATTAATGCAACGATTGATAGTTTGAGTGCTAATGGCTCAACTAATATAGGAGATGGGTTAAGACGAGCTTATTATATGCAACAGAGCGATAGTGATACAGATAAATATATTATTATAATGACTGATGGAAAGTCAGAATCATATAGTGTAAATAATAACAATAATTTTATGATTCAAAATGGTACACCATATAAAACGTATTCTACAATTTATTATTCAAATGGTAGAATATATGATTACAGAGAAAAATCTCGCATATATGCTAATACAGTGGCTGAAAATTTATTAGGGAAATCAGCTATTAAAACTTTTGTGGTAGGATTTGGTGAGGGTGCTAATACAAGCAATCAAGAAATAGCAAATAGTGCAAAAGGAAGTTATTTTGATACATTGAATGAAGAACAAATTAAAGAAATTTATAATAAAATTGCTAAAGTTGTAGAGGCGAATGTATCAGCTGAAATTTCTTTTGATGAAACTATTCCAGGTGCACAATATATTGAAGCTGTAACAAGAGAAGATGGAAAGCATGTAGTTGGAAATAATTCTGAATGGTTAACCATTAATGAAGATAGAATCACTGGTAGTTTAAAAAATATAAATTACACAAAACAAGGAGATTATTTTGTGGCGGAGCCTATTAAATTTTCATTGAAATTTAAGGGTAAAGAATCTTGTAACTTAGATAAAGCCGTTGCAAAATATACTGTTAATAAAAACAGCAAGGATAAGAGTGAAGAAAAGAGCTTTAATAAATTACCTATTAATATAACTAAAACAAATAATATTATTAAGCAGGGTATATTTGTTAAAGATAATAAAACTAATAATTATATTTTAGGAGGAACTGAATCAGTTGAAAATAAGATAAAGACAAACAGTATCAATATTGTAAGAACTATAAAACAAAGCATAGGTATTATGATTAAAGTTAATACTAGCGATATTAATATTGAAATTGAAATTGATACTGAAAATAAAGATCTTAAATTAGATGATAAAGGTTCTAAATTAAATGTACATGAAATTAATGATGGAGTAATTAGTAAAGAACCAGTTTTCACAAAATTATGTAAACTAAACAAAATAACTAATAATGATTTTGTAGGTAAAGATATTAATGGTAAAGATTTCACTTTTGAAACAGGTAAAACTTACATTATTGAGTATATATTTGTAACTGATATTAAGGAAAGTAATTCAATAAGTTTAGTTCAGATAATTAATAAGGTGAAAATTGATGGTATTGAAAAAGGTAAATTAAAAATAGATGTTAAAGGATTACCAAAGTTAGAATAACAATTATTCAAGATTGTATTTGGCGATTAAAACCTACAGCTAGAATTATTAAATGCAATACTCAAAATACCACAGGATGAATTAGAAGAAATAGAACTCATTAATACAGAATTATTAAGAGAGTTTGCAGAGGATAGAAAAGGGATATTAGATGTTAGAGCTAAAACCAAAAATGGTGAGGAGATAGATATAGAAATTCAGGTTTTATATAGAGCGTATATAGAAAAAGGCACCTGCTTACGTCAGGTGCCTTTTTCTATGGAATTATTATGAAGAATAAACATCTGAAAGTTCCACTTTTATATTTTCATTTCCGTTTTTTACTTTGCTGCTGTATATATTATTTTCATGAAGTATCTTTTCTGAAGGAATAATAACTGTAAACTTACTTCCTTTTCCAAATTCACTTTCAACATTTATACTACCACCGTGTAATTCCACAATGGACTTAACTAAACTAAGGCCAATACCTGTACCTTCTGCATTTCTCGATAGCGATTTATCTACCTGCTTAAATCTATCAAATATCATATCTAAGTACTCAGGTTCGATGCCTACGCCATTATCCTTTACTGATATTTCAACAAATTCATTTTTATCATTAATAGCTACAAGTATTTCATCACCTTTATCTGAAAATTTTATGGCATTTGATATAAGATTTAATACTATTCTCTCTATCTTTTCTGAGTCACAGGCAATGATTTTTTCTTCTATATCTGTATCAAAAATAATATTTAAATCTTTACTGTCAGTAAAAGTAGTTACAGACATTACTATTTCCTCTACAACATCCACTATATTGTTATTAGATAGGTTCAATTTGTAGAAGCCTGCTTCAATTTTTGATAAATCAACTATGTTGTTAATAATTTTAGATAGTCTATAGGAGTTTTGCTTGATAGAGTCTATATATTTAACAATGGAATCTTTCTTATCATCAAGGGATCCACTTTCGCAATACATATTAAATAGTTGAGCTGTTGCAAATATAACATTTAGTGGTGTTTTAAGTTCATGAGATATGTTTACAAGAAATTCTCCTTGTGATTTTAATGCTTTTTCCATGATTATATTAGATTTTATTTCATTAGTAACATCTATTATTAAAATTAAGATTTCCTCAATTTCTCCATTTACATCAAGGAGTGGTTCAAAGATAACATTCCAATAAATTTCATTTTCATCTACAAAATAACTTTGTTTATTCAAAAATTTAGTTTTCTTATCTTTTAACATATCATTAATACAAAGGCAATACTCACTTGTATTTAATAATTTAAATAGAGTACTCACGGAAACTAATAAATAAAACTTGAATTTGTATTGAGTTGTATAGAACTATAAAATTTATGATATTAGAGCGGTTTGTAATAAAAACAGGCATAGCAAACAAGCCTGCACGGTGCAAG
>NZ_BHYK01000074.1 GCF_003865095.1 Clostridium tagluense
TCGTTCTCCTTTTCAGTTTCGTCACTAAAAAGGATAGTATATTTTGAGGGTGCTGGCAATGGATTTTTCCATTTTATGCTTGGTTTTTTAAAGGCCGGTCTGCATTGATTTTAGTATACCAGAAACACTCTATCATTTATAGTCGTTACTTTTATTATTTTATACTACTATCTATAAGATAATTTCAAACAAATAATAAAACAAAATAATAGGGACAGTTAATAATTTATTAAAGTTATTAACTATCCCTATTATTTATTTGTATAATTTACCGTTTATCACGCGGATGACATTTTTTTGACTTACACCATGCCACTTGCCACATGGATGGCACTATATGTAGTAAAGACTTTCTGTTGCGTATTCAGCATCAGATGTTATGTCTATACCAAGCTTTCTGAAAGTTTGCTCATCATTTGTACTTACAATTGTGGTTGAGTGAGCTTGACATCCTTTTAACATTACTAACTTATCCATAGCTACCTTTGCTGTTGGATTAGTAGCAGCACATATACTAAGTGCAATTAGTACATTTTCACAATCTAAAGCTGGTTTCTTACTTCCCAATATTTTTGATTTTAGATTTATAATTGGCTCAAGTATAACTGGAGAAATAAGATGAATTTCGTCATCTATATTTGCAAAATGTTTAACAGCATTTAAAATTATAGCAGCTGTTGCATCCATTATATCTGAACTTTTACTAGTTAATATTGTTCCATCATTAAGCTCTATTGCAAGGGCTGGGCAAGCTTCATTTTTGCTGGAACATTGCTTTAAATTAGCTGAGCGCTCTCTTGCAGGCATAACAACTTTTCTATCTTGCTGTTTCAAGTTAAGTTCTTCCATAAGAAGCTTTACTCTCTCGAAGGTTTCTTTATCTATATAACCTTTTTTATATTCACAACCTGTTTTGAAATACCTTCTTATTATCTCTTGCCTAGATGCTTCTTTAATAACATCATCGTCAATAATTCCAAACCCTACTCTATTAACTCCCATATCTGTTGGAGATTTATAAACAGCTTCTTCTCCTGTTATTCTTTCTATAATTCTCCTAAGTACAGGAAAAGTCTCAATATCACGATTATAGTTTACAGATATCTTATTATAAGCATCAAAATGGAAGGAATCTAGCATATTTATATCGTTAAGATCTGCTGTTGCAGCTTCGTATGCAATATTTAGTGGATGCTTTAGTGGAACATTCCATACTGGGAAGGTTTCAAATTTTGAATAACCGGCAGCTCTTCCTTGCTTATGTTCATGATAAAGTTGACTAAGGCAAGTACCTAGCTTACCACTTCCTGGTCCTGGTGCAGTTACAACCACAATAGATTTTGTTGTTTCAATAAATGGATTTTTACCATATCCCTCATCACTTACAATTGCATCTACATCTGAAGGATATCCTTTAGTTGCCCTATGTTTATATACTTTTATGCCTCTGCGTTCAAGCTTATTTATAAAAATCTTAGTTGCTGGTTGCTCATCATATCTAGTGATAACAACGCTATTTACATCAAGTTCATAAGCGCGTAAATCATCAATTAATCTTAAGACATCCACATCATAAGTGATACCATAGTCCCCTCTTATTTTGTTTCTTTCGATATCTCCTGCATATACACAAATAATAACCTCAACTTTTTCTTTTAATTTATGTAGTAACTTAATTTTTGCATTTTCATCAAAACCTGGCAAAACTCTTTTTGCATGAAGATCATTGAAAAGTTTCCCACCAAATTCTAAATATAACTTATCATAATCATTAACTCTTTCTAAGATAAACTTTGATTGTTCTTCTAAATATTTTTTCTGATCAAATCCTATTTTCATTATTACTCCTCACTTGCACCGTTATTTTTTAGATATTTTATAACAAATATTTTATAACCAATATTTTACCATAAATAATACAATTAAATTTGCTTTTACAACTTAATATTATTACACAATTTTAGTTTAAAGTAAACTGAAATTGTAATTGAAATTTGACATAGCAAGTAATTTATAGTACCATTAAAAATGTTAAAACTTAATAAGACAGTTCTAAACCATCCTGTCTATAAACAAAACTAGGACGTAACTACCGTTTTAGGTAGCTTTTTTTTGTATAGGGTGTATTATGCCCTTTTTTATTTATAAAAAAACTATAAAATATAAAAATTATGTAGATTTCGGGAAAAATAATAATTAAATTAACATAAATTCTAGGGGGAGTGTCCTATATGTATATTTTAAAGGCAGAACATAGCTTTGACAGTGCACATTTTCTTTCTGGTTACGTGGGAAAATGTTCAAATATTCACGGACATAGATGGAAGGTTGAAGTTTACGTACAATCAGAAACCTTGCTAAAAGGCGGTCAACTTGATGGTATGGTAATAGATTTTGGAGATTTAAAAAAAGATGTTAAGGCTATGGTAGATTGTTATGACCACGCCTTAATAGTGCAAGAAGGCACCATGCGTTTCGAAACCTTAAATTGTATAAAGCAAGATGGCTTTAATGTGATTGTGGTTGATTTTAGACCAACAGCAGAAAACTTTGCAGGGTTTTTCTTTAAACTAATGAAGGATATAGGCTATAATGTAAAAAGAACTACGGTTTATGAAACACCAACTAACAGTGCAACATATGAAGAAAGCGAGGCACGTTAAAATGAAATTTAAAGTAGTTGAAAAGTTCACAAGCGTCAACGGAGAAGGTCCTCTTTCAGGTCAGCTTGTAGTATTTATAAGATTTGCAGGCTGTAATTTAAATTGTAGCTACTGCGATACCACTTGGGCTAATACTCCCGATGTGTGTTATGACCTCATGACAGCAACAGACATATATAAATATATTAAATCTACCGAAATTAGAAATGTAACCTTAACCGGTGGCGAGCCCTTACTTCAAGAAGGAATTATAGAATTGTTAGAAATGCTTTCTAAAGATAGCTTGCTTCATATTGAAATTGAAACTAATGGCAGTGTTGCTTTAAATGAATTTAGCATTATAGAAAATCCACCCAGCTTTAATATGGATTATAAATTACCCTGGAGTAATATGGAAGATAAAATGAATTTAGATAACTTTGCGTCTTTAAGTTATAAAGATACTGTTAAATTTGTGTGTGGTAGCAATGAAGATTTACAAAAGACCAAATTCATAATAGATAAATATGAGCTTTCTAATAAAACCAATGTATATATTAGTCCAGTATTTGGACAAATTGACCTAGAGATGATTGTAGACTTTATGAAGGATAATAAAATGAATGGTGTTAATCTTCAAATTCAACTTCATAAAATCATCTGGGATCCAAATAAGAGAGGTGTATAAAATTATGGCAATTGATACAAAAGCAATAGAAGAACATATAAGAGGAATTTTAATAGCTTTAGGTGATGACCCATGTCGTGAGGGACTTAAAGATACCCCTGCACGTGTAGCTAAAATGTATGAAGAAGTATTCGCTGGCATGTGCTATAGCAATGATGAAATTGCTGAGATGTTTAATACAACGTTTGTTGATGATTTAATAGTTAATGATGACTCCCTGGATATAGTTATAATGAAAGATATCCAAATATTCAGCCATTGTGAACACCATTTAGCCCTTATGTATAATATGAAAGTTTCAGTTGCATATGTCCCTACTAAAAAGATTATTGGACTAAGTAAAATAGCAAGAATAGCTGATATGGTAGGTCGCAGATTGCAACTTCAAGAAAGAATAGGAACAGACATAGCTGATATTATGCAGAAGGTAACTAACTCCCCAGATGTGGCCATTATTATAGAAGGTGAACATGGCTGCATGACAACTCGCGGAATAAAAAAACCAGGCACTAAAACAATGTCAACTACTTTTAGAGGAAGATTTAACACGGATGTAATTTTGAATAATAAATTGATGATGCTTTATAATAAATAAAGGATGGTGTATTAGTCATGAATAGTGAAAAAGCAGTAGTAGTATTCAGTGGTGGACAAGATAGCACAACTTGCCTGTTTTGGGCGTTAAAGAAATATAAAGAGGTTATAGCTATATCTTTTGATTATAGTCAAAAACATATATTAGAACTAGATTGTGCAAAGGATATATGTAAAAAACATGGTGTAGAATATCATTCTTTAGACCTAAATCTTTTAAATCAGTTAGCACCAAATTCCTTAACAAGAAAAGATATGATCGTGGACACTGATGCTCCCAGTGATGGTGTCCCTAATTCCTTTGTAGATGGAAGAAACTTATTATTCTTAACCTTTGTAGCGGTATTTGCAAAGCAAAGAGGGATAAATAATATTATAACTGGTGTATCTCAAAGTGATTTTAGTGGTTACCCGGATTGTAGAGATGTGTTTATAAAATCCTTGAATGTTACCTTAAACTTAGCTATGGGCTATGATTTTGTAATTGAAACCCCTTTAATGTGGATTAACAAAGCAGAAACTTGGAAAATGGCTTATGATTTAGGTGTACTCCCTGTAGTTAAAGAAGATACCTTAACTTGTTATAATGGAATAAAAGGTAATGGTTGTGGGGACTGCCCTTCTTGTAAACTAAGAAAAAAAGGATATTTGGAATTCAAAGAAAAATACCTTTAAAAAATCGAATAGAGGCTAACAATTAAAATGTTTCGCCCCTTTCACAACACCGTACGTACCGTTCGGTATACGGCGTTTCATTATTTTACGGTTTAACGTGGCTATAATAATCCGAAAAGAATATGTAGTTACGTCTCTTTAAAGTATCATTTGTTAATGAGCGAGTCATAATTGGGCTGTTGGAAATTCTCCAATAGCCTTTTCTTGTGTTTGCGAATTCCAATG
>NZ_BHYK01000075.1 GCF_003865095.1 Clostridium tagluense
AATCCAAACCTATTCATAGTACGTCATAACAGCCACAAAATAGTAGTTCCATTTTTGATTTACAGTTCATTAAAAATGGAAAATGCTGTCTTGTGGCTGTTTTTTGCATGAATCGTTGCCGTACCCCTTCTAGAATTGAAATTGAGAAAGCTATAGAAAAAGCTTTTTATTGATATTAATCTCTTACAAATGCTCATTTGGAATTAAATGGGCATTTGTTGTGATTTTCTGTTCCATTAATACAGAGACCCCAAAATGTATTAAAGTCTCTGATGGTGGTATTCAGACTTATGTTGGCGAGACCCCAGTTAGAACTATTAATTCTAAGTCAGAATGTTTTGATAAAATATATTTTTGGTAATAACTGTCTTAACGTATGTTTTCCACGTTTTGCGAGCACTACCCCATAATGGTTCTATATACTTCATACTTTTTATATCATTTAAAAATTGTTTATTGATTTTATCTTTCATATTTTCATAGCCTCCTTATATATATAAATATAACACTCTACCGCACTCCATTTAGGGCGAAAACCATGCCCTAAACTACGTTTGGTGTGATTTTAAAACCCCTGTATATAATAAAAGACATCGAGACACACGCAAAAATCGGTAACTCAATGTCTTTTATTACTTTCTAAAATTACTCAACTCCACAACCGCGCATTCTCCACGATTCTCTTCCTTCATATTATCTACCATTTCCACCAGCTCCCCAATTATCAAAACCATCTCATGCTTACTATATTCTTTATCATCAAAACCCTTTGCTTCTCCATAAACCTTTTTGTAAAGATTTTTCGCATACTTCATCTGTTTATCTGTAGCCGGCTGCACCTTCTGCTTTTTAAGCCTCTCCACAGTATTCCCCTTTAACTTATCTATTTTTTTTAAGTACCTCTCTTCAAACACTTTTTTAATATCCTCTAAGAGCTCCTCATCTACATCAAATCTTTCATCAGTAATTCTCTTAACAAACTGAAGCTTGCCATCGTTCATTTCAAATTTATCCGTGTACCAGGAGTCAAACACAGAATCAAAATCCTCATCCTCAGAAATCCCTTTTAACTTAGTAGTCATACTACCACTGATACTAAGCTTCCACCTTTGTTCTAAATCTTTATATAACATAATGTTACCCCCTAGAAATTTCTATAGCACAAGCTAGGAAAAAAAAGAAAAAGGTAAGCAGGGTACACCCATAATCTTATCCGACGTTTTTTGATACCAAACTATTTTGAAAATCTTCCTTTATTTTCTTGTAATATCTCTTAACTGTAGCTATACTAATGTTTAACCTTTTAGCAATTTCATTTTGACTTAACCCTTTATCTTTTAATTCTTTTACTGCTATTATCTTATTTAACTTTTCTAGCTGTTTTTTTGTTAATCCATCTGCATCTCTTCTCTTAACCTTTTGATACACCTTATCTCTTCGCTTAACTTCTTTCGTATTAATAATAGTCTTAAGAAGCCTCATCTCTTCTTCAATGATATTTAAGAGCCCTATAAGCGTTGTATTTTTATAGTTGTAACCCTTATATTTATATCCAGACCTATTTTTCTTTTTATCATCGCCATCTTTAATCTCAATTTTAAATTGCTCTACATCTTCTTTTTCTTTATTATCAAATTCATTCTCTAGCCACTCCTTATATGCCTTTTCTGCCTGCGCGGTTTGACTTTTAACCTCGCTTTCAGGTAGTGGGCATACAAATCCCTTGTTAAACTCTAAAGTGTCCTCTAATGCCTTATTAAGGTCACTAGTGAAACAACAAGCCCAATATCTATATAAAAAACACATTAGCTCTCTTTGCCCTTTTTCTACTAAGTTTCCATTTTCATCTCTGCAATATCCTTTTCTAAAAGTCTGAAGCTCTACAAGATCCATGAGTCTTGCATGGTGAAGACTATAAAGATTATATAATTTTAGAACCTTTGATTTTCTTCCAGATTTCTTTACATTTGGATTTTTAACATAGTCATTTAGCTCCGGAAGATAATTCTCTTGAATATCACGAAGCTCATATCTTTGCTCATTAAAAACCAATAACTCAGTTGCTTGTCCATTTTTTTGGTTAGTAGTCCCTGCTAACCTAGATACTCTAGCTGCATCAATTGATTTAGCATCAGCACCTATTTCCTTTAACTTTTCTAAAAAGAATTTCTGCACTGCGTTCCAAAGTGGAAGAGCCATATGTGGCACCGGCTTTATAAGCCAATAAATAACTATTCCTTGCCCTGATATAACTATAAAGCTAGGTGGTGGAACCGACTTCTTAAAGTAATCCTTCTCAAGGAGCCATATAATCTGGTCTGCAGTTAATCCTTTATATTCTTCTAAGGTGTAATAATCCAAATCTATAAATAATGAATTTAATTTTCTTATATTTTCTATACGCCTCATAGGTTTATAAAAACTATTAGGGCTCAAATATATATTCGCATCATTTACACTTATCAACTTTTGTATATTTTCATTAAGCTCGTCTACTTTGTAGTGATGTTGTATCCAATTACTTCCCTTTTTGCTTGCTATAGTTATATATCCATCATCATATTTATGTAACAGATCTATTTGCATTTGTGCTTGTGATACTCGCTCGCTATTGACCAAAGCTTCCATTGGCACTATGGTTAAATTTCTTATAAGCTCACTTAACTCATCAATCTGCTTTTTTTGTGCCAACATAAAAAAGCCCTCCTATTTTTTTGTAACCCAAATAAAGAGTGCTGCATTATACCTATTAAATACTTTATTTAATTTACATGCATATTGACTATTAACAATAAGTATATTAAACTAAGTATATAAATTAAATAAAATATTTAAAGATATAATTCTCCTATTTGAGGAAGATATCAGGATTTATGAAACTCTTGAATGAAGTCTCCAAACTTTACAGATTCAAGAGTTGTTTTATTTTTTGGATATATATAAACCCTGATTGTTTTTTTATTTGTAAATATTTGTAATTTTATTTTGTTTATTGTAATTTTATCTGTTTTAAGTCTACTATGTATTACCTAAAATTTCAAGTTTTTATAATCTATATCCATGTTTTTATTTCTTATATATTTTACTTATAATTTCATTATTTATATTAATTTGTGCTAAATAAACCTTATTTTTTATATTTATCAATGTATTCAATCATGGCCATAGCCATAAGGTCTTGCATTGTGTACTGACTGTATGTCTTACTAAACTTCTTAAATTCAGCTATAACACTTGGATATACCTTGAATCCCCTTGTACTAGGTTCTTCATTTAACCTTTCTTTATCAATCTTTATTTCAGAAATCTCAATATCAATAATGTTTTCTTTCTTTCTTTGCTCCTTATACCAACTACTCATTTCCTCAATTTCATATCTCATTTCTTCAATAGATTTAATTCTCTTATCAAAGCTCGCTAAGGCCGTTTCGCTTAGTGATACAAAAGTTTCACTAAGTGGCGGAATCATAATTTCATTTTCTTTATTAGTCTTGTCTACTTTATTTTTCTGAGTTTCATTTTTGAGTTTTACTATAGAAGCACTTTCATATTTACCATCATTAATATTAAGTGATTCTAAAGTTTCACTTTCGTTGTTTGGCTTACTTACTAAGCTTTCCACAGTTTCACTTTTGATAACTAAAGTTTCACTTTTAAGTTTTACTTTTGTATCACTATTGTTGTTTTTATCAGTTTCACTTAGTGATACTATTTTTTTATTTTTGTTTTTTGTAATAAACTCACCAGGTATGTCATAAAGAAAAGTTGATTTATTATATTTTATATCAGTATCTTGTATAGTAACCGAAAAATTTTTTCTGTTTATGCCGAACCCTTTTATAAGTTTATCTGTTGGGATTTTATCCTCCTTAGATCTAGTTCTATTAGCAATAGTATTTTCATTTAATGCTATTGCTATTTCTATAAGCTCTTCTATTGTTAATTCCAACTTCTTCGGTTCTCCCATATGCTTTCACCCCTATTATAACAACTATAGTGAAACTATAGTTTCACTATATAATTTAATATAAAAACTATTTAGATTTTATGATAACAAAATGTATTTGTTTTTTTAATTATAGCTTATTTTATATTGGTAATGTTTTTAAATATAAAATTTGTTTGATTTTAAAATATCACTAGCAAATACTACTAGTAGGATGCGTATTAGATGTAAACAATACTAGGGTATGTAACATTTAAATGGAGAGATTATAAAGACCATAATAAAGAAAAGTTTATGACACTTACATTAGATGAATTTATTATAAGATTTCTCATGCATGTTTTATCAAGAAAGTTTGTTAAAATTAGACATTATGGAATATTAAGCAACAGAAATAGGTCAACTAAGCTTCAAAAATGCAAAGAACTTACAGGAGCAGTAGAAAATAAAAATCAAAATTTAGAAGTTAAGTTAAGTGCAGCGGAGCTTCTTTTAAAGCTTACAGGGATAGATATAAATATCTGTTCTTGCTGTGGTAAAGGTAAACTGATTACAAAAGAGAAATTAAAGTTAATATTCTTAGTGTTAAAGCAAATTTCAGAAAGATGGAAAAGATTGAATCCCCATAGTAGTGGAAACGCGGCATCGTTCTTTAGCTTGTTTCAGAAATTGAGCAACTTTAGTGGCTATCATCATTTAAGTATATACTTATGGTGATAGTTTTTATCGGCTCAACATCTGAATCCAAACCTATTCAAAATGCGAAACAACTGAGTCTAAAATTATGTTAATTCAAATCTACAAATTGGAATTTGTATTAATATTCTTTTATAATATTGGTACGCAAATTTCAC
>NZ_BHYK01000076.1 GCF_003865095.1 Clostridium tagluense
AAAATCTCTTTAGAAATATCTGACATAAAAATACTCCTCCTTACAATATTTGATAATTAGCTTATCTCAATTATTGCCAAGAAAGAGTACTTTTTATTCTAGTTACACAAAATTATTTATAGGCTCTGGTTTTTTATTTTTTGGGGAAAATTATATTCCCTTTAATTATTAATCTTTCTAGAGTTGAGGCGTAACTCTATGTCATATAAAATACATTTTAGAGCTGCGGTACTGAAAAATAGCTGTATAAATATCTTTTGAAATGTTATTTGTTTTGAACTACTTTATTATCTTTCTTAGTAGCCTTTGGTGTGATTTTTACCTTCTCTAAATCATCTAATAGTGATTTATATTTTTCCTGGTATTTTTCAATCTCTGCATTATGTTTCAACTGCTCCTGGTTTAATCTATTATTTAAATCCTCTTTGACCTCTGCAACTGCTAACTTAATATTTAATTCACTTTCTTTTTTTAATTGATCAAGTTCCTTTTGATTATCTTTTTTTAATACTTCAATTTCTGCATTATGTTTTGCATTTAAATCTGAAATGGCCTCATCTTTTGTTTTTAGGCCCATATTCAGATTATTAATATTATATTCATTATCTTTGATGATATTTTCTTTATCAATATTCCTTGCCTGAGCATCTGCCAGTAACTTTTTATATTCTTCTATCTCCGTTTTATATCCTTTGTACTCTTCCAGTATACCTGTGAGGGTATCATTTTTGCCTTTATACTCTTCAATAATGGTCAATTTATCTTGTAAATTTTCTTGAAATTGGTTGTTTTGTTTTTTCAATGTTGAGTTATCATTGTTTACGATAGTTAACTTTTCATTATTCATTGAATTTATTGACTTCATTCTATCCATTTCAAGTTGAGAATTGTTAACCTTATCTTTATATATTTGCAAATCCTTTTGCCCATGCTCTGCAATGTCACCCTTTTGGTTCTCCAACTTATCAATGATATTAATGAAAGTCTGATGAATTTTGTTTGTGTAACCTTCCAGTGTTTCAATATCACCAACTAGGTTTATGTTTTTAACCTTGCCCTTGTTCAACTCATAGAGGTTTAGCAGCGTATTCAAAAACTCTTTGTTATTCTTACCCTCTTCACTTACAAACTCGTCGAACCTCTTACGCTCTTCTATGTCTAATCTAATGCCTAATACTTTATTCTCTTCTGCCATTACAAAATACCTCCCTATTTATTTAAATATTTATTTTATGTTAACGAAAATATTTGT
Source organism: Clostridium tagluense (assembly GCF_003865095.1). GTDB lineage: Bacteria > Bacillota > Clostridia > Clostridiales > Clostridiaceae > Clostridium_AD > Clostridium_AD tagluense. The sequence continues at coordinate 1,253 of NZ_BHYK01000076.1, forward strand.
TTTAAACGTTGTTATTACTGCGTTAACAATTGTTAACTATGTTTTGTTAACGTTATTGTATCATCATGGATAATAATAGTCAATAATTTAACATAAATAAAAAAGATATATTCTAAGCTGAATACACCTTTTTAATAGCCCTATTCCCTCCGTATTCAATTTTAAAGTTGTTATGCAATATTTGTACGTCTTCCGTTCTTTTTGTGCTTAAAATGGCTTGTATGTGAGTTTAAATGCTATTAATATATTAGTTGTTGTCCCACCCTAAAAGCTTCTTTTCTAATTCAACAAAATCGTATTGCCTTTGTTCATAATCATTAAAGACACTTACTTTTGTTTTACCTTTAGGGATTGACCACCCCTGTTTTATTGCAGTTATAACAGTACCAACTACATTTTTTACATTATTCAACTGGGCCACTATGTTATATTTTTCTTTTATTTTTTCAATATCTCCATGTGCAGCACTATATATTTTTAAGGCTTCAAGGTCTGTTATTGTTTCCTGGATAATTTCTTTTACAAAGTTTATATCTTTAATGTTTTGTTGTTGCTCTTCTCCAATATCTTCTCGATCGGCTGATGATGTTGCTGCAATTTCATTCTTACAAGTATCTTTATTACTGAATATGCAAAATTTAATCGAAGTTACTTTTCGACCTGTTTTTATTTCATCATAGGTAAAGGATATATCGGTCTTTGCTTCAAGTTCCTTTTGAGCTTTTATAATAACTTTGTTCTTAACATTAGAGTAAAGTTTATATGCTTTCTCTTTGGCCCCTATCATATTTTTAAGTTCTTCAAGTTCAATAGTTACCTGTTTTTTAAATGAATTACTTTTTAATATTTCATAGAGCCTTATTGAATATTTACTTTTTAAACTTAATACATTATCTAATTTATAACTGGTATATAGTTCTTTAAGTTCTAACATATAAGGCTTTAAATTTGAATCAAACTTTAAAACAACAATCCCTTCACCAGTCCTATATCTTGCACTACTTAACCAACTTAGTTGAATTATATCTTTGCCTTCTCTTATTTCAAACACTTTTTTCATGAGTTCTTTTGTAATCTTAGGTACTTCAGTATATTTTGTTTTACTTTCAATGCCCAAAAGTTCTATAAAGTCTTTTATTTTGAACTCATATTCTTTAAATTCTGTGTCCTGTGGTTGTACCATTGAAGCTAACGTTAATATTATTTTTTGTTCCTGTAAACTCAAATCATAATTACAAGCAATTAATTTATTACTTTTGGTTACTATGTAATCTTTCTCCATACTCTCACCCCAGGTAATATATTATCATAGTATTATTACTATTACAACCTCAAAGGAATAGTTAGGTACGTAAAAGGAATAGTTAGGTACGTAAAAGGAATAGTAGATTTTGTTTTGGGTACGTAAAAGGAATAGTTAGGTACGTAAAAGGAATAATAGATTTTTGAACCCATTGATATAACTGGATTTGTAGTACCCCCTAAACATCTTAAACAAAGTACTGTTAAACATCTTTAAACAACAACTGTAAAAAACTAAAAAAAATGTTGTTGTTCTGAAGAATAAATATATAAATTAATAGGATAATATATTAAAATACTTAATTTATTTTTTATATTTTTCAATACATTCCAGTAATGCTATAGAATATAGATCTTGCATCTTAAATTGATTATTACTTTTACAAAATTCTATCCAGGCATCATTTACATTGTCGTAAACTTTTATCAATCTACCTTTTAGATCTCCATCAAATTTACTCTTATCAATTTTCAATTCTTGAAGTTCGGGTACATCGATTATATTTATATTTTTGTTATACAATAGTATAACTTCTTTTAATTGCTCTTTCATTTCTATTAATTCTTTAACCTCAGCTAATGTGGTTTTTAACTCTGCAAATTCCTGAAGCTCCATTGAAACATTATTTTGATTTTTAATTATAGCTACCTCACTTATACTTTTATTATCCTTTTGTATAACTTTATCGATTGGCTCTGTAGCTTGTTCTATGGTTCTTGCATGCTCTTCTAATGTAATTTGGTGTTGCAGCGTTATAGTCTTATCTCTATAATATTGCTTTGTTTCAGCATTATAAATATACCCTATTTTAATAAATCTATCTCTAAATGTAGTCTTACTCATTTTTAGATCACTGCTAATAATTCTTAAACTTTTATCTTTTAAAAGTTCCTTATTTATATATTCAAGTTGCTCCAATACTTCTAACTTATTGAAATCTTCCTTTATCATTATTCCACCTCTTATACAATTATTATACTTATATATAACTTATGCTTTTGTATATTCTAGCTAAATATATTAATTCCTCTAAAAATAAAATAATCTTCTACACCTGAATTTATTAGAACCTCTATCAAATTTCATTTTATAATGATAATATTATTTTAAATTTAAATTAGGAGGTTAATTATGGAAGAAAAGTATTTAGTAGACTTACGTCATCTAATAGATTTTAATAAACTCACAACTTACATTGATGTTTCTGATTGTTTTGAATATCAGTACCCAACGAATGGAATGGATATGTTATATTCCTTATTAAGATATGCTAAAGAGAATCTAGCTACATTTAGGTTTGACATTACCGATAAAACTGTTTTTTATAGTTTTATGAATAAAATAGAAGATAATAAGAATATGTTACTTGAACTAAATAAGTATATACTATTTGCAAATAATAAATTAAAACTTGATAAGGGGTTACTAGAAGGTGACGCTTTAAAAGTAGGATTACCTCAAGCTTCTTTTGTCATTACACTTGAAGAGCTAATTATTTTTTATAAAATCTTAGAAAAACTTCAAGAATCATATGAAAATATAGCCAAATGGTCTATTTCAGAAGGTAATATAGGTACTTGTTTTAGAAATGTAGGTACTTATTTTAGAAATATAGAGACTATAAAAACTATGCTAGAAAAAAGATTAATGTATAAACTTACAAATCGTTAAAATTTAAATTAGGAGGAAACTATTATGGAAGAAAAGTACTTAGTAGATTTACGGCATTTAATAGATCTAAATAAACTAAATGTTTATATAAATATAAGCAATTGTTTTGAATATGATTACCCAACGGATTCAATGAATTATTTATGTGCTTTATTAAAATATGTTAGAACTAATATTAACGATTGGTGTTTTAATAATATAAAAGATATTAATATAAATATTTTCGATAGTTTAATAAAAAAAGTCAATAAAAATAAAGATTGGTTATACACATTAGATGATTATATTGAATATGCAAGTGACAAACTAAAATCAGATAAAGGATGGTCAAAAGAAAATTTAGCGAAAGTGGGGTAGGGCAACGATTCGTGCAAAAAACAGCCACAAGACAGTTATTACCATATATATCACGTTGCCGTTCTTCCCTAATGTAGTAAATTGCTCATTTATGCCATAGCCAAAGATAAATTATAGTCT
>NZ_BHYK01000077.1 GCF_003865095.1 Clostridium tagluense
AAATGTTATTTCGCTATTTTACCTATTTCTCTGTTTAATTTTCAAAGACCAACTTGCTTGCCATCATGTGACGACAAGGAGTATTCTATCATATAAATAATAGCATGATTTCACCCAATAAGTTATCTAGCTAGATTATCTTCATATCCCTACATATACGTACAAATAATTCAATATTTCGCATTACGATACTCGTGGTTAAGTAATTATCATCTATTTGCACTTCATATATTTAAAAAACCTCACAAGTCTCCACTTTAAATTAGCTAAAGCTAATCAGTAAGAGAAATATAATATACATATTACACCTCTAGACAGGATACTTTAACTTTACTCATCGTTTTATATCTATATAGAAATGCATTGTAGAATACTATCTAATTAACCACACTATATTTGCTACTATTATTTGATTTCCTTTTCAATAACATCTATTAATTTCTTACAAGGAATAACCTTTATATTCTTAAATTTAACTCCTGTTTTTAAACAATTCATCGGTATATATGCCTTTTTAAAACCCATTCTATCTACTTCTTTTAGTCTTTGCTCTAATGATGGTACTTTTTTTAATTCACCAGTAAGACCAAGCTCTCCTATAAAAACTGTATCAGTAGATATTCCATGGTTTAATGCGGAGGATGCAATACTCATCACTACAGCAAGATTTACTGATGTTTCAGTTAACTTAAGACCACCTGTTGCTTTTATAATAACATTTTTATCATAAAGTCCTACTCCTCCCCTTTCCTCAAGAATTGATATAAGAGTCCCTAGTTGTTCCTTCCTTGCAAAACACTCGCTTAGTCTACTTGGATAAGGAGTAAAAGACTTAGATACAAGGCTCTCTACCTCTACAACAATTGGTCTTGTACCATCCTTTATAACGGCTAAAGCACTCCCTGGAACTGCCTCTTCCCTTTTGGTCATAAAAAACTCGGACGGGTCAGCTATTTCTTCCATCCCTATTTCTGACATGCGAAATAGTCCACTCTCAGAAGTGTCACCATATCTATTCTTTTTGCTAATTAAATGTTTCAGTTCTTCTCCATCTTCTCCCTCTATGTACAATACGGTATCCACTAAATGCTCTAATATTCGAGGACCCGCCATCTCATCAGCCTTTGTCATTTGGCCAACGAGAAATACAGCTCTTGGCCTATCTGGATTCTTTGCTTTATCCTTTAAAGCTGTGGCACATTCAATTACTTGAGTAGGAGATCCCGCTCTCGAACTTGAATATTCTTCTAACGTAAATGTTTGAATACTGTCAAGTATTATTAAGTCTGCATCAACTGTTTCTATATGTTGTAATATTTCATCTAACTTACTATCAGAAACTACCCAGAAATTATCAGCTATTTCTTTTACCGTACGGTCAGCTCTATTTTTAATTTGACTATTGCTTTCCTCTCCAGATGCATATAAAATTTTATATCCTTTTAAGGACAGAGAATTTGCGAGTTGCAGTAAAAGGGTTGACTTGCCCATCCCAGGAGGTGCTGAAATTATGCTTATACTATCTCTAACTATTCCGCCACCCATAACTCTATCAAATTCTGAAACTCCTGTAACTATCCTGTCGCTGTTAGATTGTACAATTGCTCTTAGTTTTGTTGGGTTAGTTGTTATTACCATTCTACTTGAGTTAGATTTAATAGAGCTTGCCTTAACTATTTTTTCTTCATATGTATTCCAGTCACCACAATCGTTACATTTCCCCATCCATTTTGGTGATTGTGACCCACAGCCTTTACAAATATAAACTTTTTTATCTTTAGCCAATTAAATACATCTCCTTATTATCGTCATCATCTATTCATTTTATTGTAATATATTGATTAAGATATATTATTTTTTTCATTAATTTTCATTTCTTATATCTTTTAACAGTCCTTCAAACCATTGAACATTTACTAAATGATGAGAAAGTGAATTTTCCAACATTTTTCTAAAATAAGTAAGGGTAGTTTCATAATGCTCAAGAGATTGTTCTAATAAAAAAATTTTCTTTTTAGTTTGTTCGATTTGTATTTCTATTAGTTTTGTTAGCTCCTCACTTTTATATTCATTAGTAAATAGCATTGCTGCATAAAAAGACAAATTTATATACTCTGTCTTAGAGCCATACTTGTACATCAATTTTTCAAATTCTTTATCCCCTAGTTCAGTGATAATATAATTATGTGTATCTCTAATATTTTCTAATTTGTCAACTTTTTCAATGTGCTGTTTTTCTTCTAATTGTTGAAGATTATAATAGAATGACCCTTTAGTGAAATTTACTATATATTTATAGTGTCTCTCTTCCATTAAGGCTAATAATTCGTATCCGTAAGAACCTGGGTTTTGTTTTAATAAACCTAAAATTAGTAATGGTATCAAAAACCCACCTCCTTTATATTCTTCATCAAAATTATGCTAATAGCTGTTCCATAATTATAAAGTTTAACTATTTTTGATTTGTATGAGTTTAGATTCAAATTCATCATATGATATTTTCCCTAATGCCAAATCCATAATTTTTATATACATCTTTTCTGCTTTGGTATGTGTTCTAGCATGATTAAGATTTATCAACTCATTTTCATTAATTAATGGCTTCAATAAATGTTGCTTATTAGAAAAGGCTTCAAAATATCGTAAACCAAATTTTCTTTGAGAAATTGCATCAATATGAATACCATCAGGATTAGAAGTTAAATCTGATGCTGTGACAAAGTAACAATTATCTTGTTCAAAAGCAAATTTTTGTAACTCTTGATTAATAAACTTATATTCAGTACAGCTTTTTCCAAATCCTTCTTTGCCTAAATAATCTCCTAAACCGCCAATAATGAGTGGAATATCTGGAGCATTCAACTCCTTTCTAAGAGTCTCAATAATTAAAAGCAATTTTTTGTAATAGACTTTGTAGTTACCATTGATACTATCACTTTCTCCTTGATGCCATAGAATTCCTGTTAACTCACTACTTTGCATAGCAAATTTAGATTCAGTTATTGCATGTCTAAAAAGTGCTTCGTCTACAGCCCATTCATCCAGTGAGCTTCCACCTTCAGCACAAGGAATTAAGCCAATATTATCTTCTTGATTTTGACGACACCATGCATCCGCAAATGAACCGGCCAGACTTATTCCTGAAACAGGACGGTCATAATTGATGGGCTCAGTCATCATTTGCCATCTACCATTGCGCAACATTTGTATTCTTTCATTATAAATCGGGGTTACTTCATGAATAAACCCTCTTCCAGCCATATTCGACTGTCCTAACATTAAAAATGATTTAACCATTTTTTTCATCCTTTCTTTTTATTTAATATTTATGAAGAAATGTTTCCAGTTCTCAATAAATGTTAAATAGTTACTTATTTAATTTTTTTAGCCATTACAGACATAGTCTAATTAGACTATTAACACTTAGATATTATAGTCTAATTAGACTAATTGTCAAATATATTTTTTTCTAAAGTAAAGCTAATCCACAAAAATTCTAAATTACAATTTATTATATAAAGCGATTATTTAATAGCCTTTATTTTTAAGCTTTGATACAATCTCTACATATTTTTCTATTACATCAAATCCTTTATAATCATCTCTTCTTAAATCTATAATATCTCCATGAGAAATTCCACGCCTATATTTATTTTGTAGCACACCTTGAAATTCTCCCCATTTAGCAGAATTAATAGATACTAAACCATCATTTTCACCTTCCGTTAACTTCACTAAAATATAAGGAATGGTCACTATATAATCACTAAACATATGCTTTACTGCTGTTGCATAACTTTGATAATACACTCCATCTACATCTTTCACGCCTTCATTAAATTTTTTACTATGATACGTTGAAAACTGTCTACTTGCAGTATAAAAGTCAGGGTTTTTATCACCCAAAATCTTAAAATATTTATCAGATAATCTTGCGATAGCTTTATAAAGCTTATCAGGCATATTACAAGCAATATCAACAAACTTACATCCTCTATGAGGTGATGACACCATTGTTAGCGATGCAACATATTCCCCCATCTCTAACTTACTAATCATATAACGTGCGTCGAGTCCTCCTTTTGAATGTGCTATAATATTTACCTTTTCACATCCTGTTGCTTTAACAATATCAACAATTTTATTTTTAATGTCCTGCGCATTACATTCCACTGTTCCCCAAGCTTCTTGATTTCCATAATAAACTGTTGCTCCATTACGAATCAATTCCTTAGGTATTCTTCCCCAATAATTAATGTATTTTAAATCTCTAAATCCAACACCATGGACTAACACAAGAGGATATTTTGTTTTACATACATCTAAGTCAACACGTGCTTCATTATTAATTACCTTATAACACTCATGATCATATTCTATTTTTGCAATATGACAAGCATACAACATTATAAAAATATTTATAATTGGAATAAAGACCATAACGGCTACTATATATCTTTTTAATATACTTACCCTTCTTGAAGTACATACGATTCCTGATACTCCCATGCCTAAAGGCAAAGGGTTCTTAGATTGCTTAACTTCTCCTATACTCTCATTTATTTAAAAATCAAATAAATTACAACATATAAGAACTAATTAATTTCTCTAAAACTTTCACTATCAATCATTCCAATGAATGAATTAACGATAGCATATGGCTC
>NZ_BHYK01000078.1 GCF_003865095.1 Clostridium tagluense
CGCAAGCTCATTACATACTTTTTAGTCTTACGACTAAAATTACTTTTTTATCTAAAGTAATTAACTGGTCTAGCAAAATGTTATTTCGCTATTTTACCTATTTCTCTGTTTAATTTTCAAAGACCAATTTGCTTTGCCATCATGTGACTACTTTTACTATTCTACTTTATATTGCTTGCTTTGTCAATAACTTTTTAAAATTAATTTTCATATAAAAATTTATTAAATCGTAATTAACATCTAGCTTTCTGCGCCATTGCTTTGTGGCTACAAGAAATATTCTATCACATAAATAAGTGCACAATTCCAGCGAATATACACTCTAGCTAGATTATCTTCATAATCCTACCTATATGTTTAATTGATTCAATATATCTCATTCCGATACGCATGGCTAATTATCATTATTAGTTTCATACATATTTATTTTAGCCTTAGACGTACCACAATGGTTTTATATTTTCAGAGCTATATAGTTAAAAAATAAGAATACCAAATTAGGTATTCTTATCTTTGGAATTTTCCTATAAGGACGAATCTATTTCCACTCCATAATGATCTGATACTACTGAACCATTTTCGTCGTTAAATATTACTTTAGAATATTTAACATCTATATCTTCATTTACTAAAATGAGGTCTAGCCTTAAATCATTTTTATTTAAATCCCATCCATCTATTTTACCCTTTACAGTTACCCCACAATCTTTTTCACTAGCAAGTGTAAAAGTATCTCTTATTCCTTTTCCCATTAAATAATCATAGCCCTCATTTCTTATAAAAGCATTATTATTAAAATCTCCCATAAAAAACGTTAGTCTATTTTTTTTTATATTATTAAGTAATTTGCCTACTTGTTCTCTAAAAGGTTCCTCTTCATCCTGCCACCATCCTAAATGACAGGAGTAAAAATCTACCATTTCACTATTTATTTTAATTGAGGCTCCTACAACCACTCTAGTTTTCCAAAACTCCCGATTCGTGCTGTTACTTATGAAAATTGAATTTTCGCCACCTTCTTCTATTTTATGTTTAGTTATAATACTTACTCCTTCTTCATATATATCATAACCTATATGTGAAAATCCCCACAGCATTGTGTATTCTTTACATCCTAATTTCTCTAACTCTTTTAGCAAAATCAAAGCAAAGTTATCTTTTTTTATGTTATCATAAGCTAAATTTTCGTTTATAGATTGACTTACTTCCTGTAGTGCAATTACATCATATTTTTTTTCTTTTATGGTATTTGCAATAATTTTTATCTTTTCATATTGATTTTCTTCTATCCAGGAATGACAATTCAAAGTTAATAATTTCATTTTAAACTCCTAGTATATCTATAATATCTGATTTTAAAACATCTGCCTTTGGTCCATATACAGCCTGTACACCATTTCCTTTAATTATTAAAGCTAATGCTTGGTTATTTTTCCATTCCTTTTCTTCCTTTACCAATAAGCTATCTTTAACCGTTACTCGAAGACGGGTCATACATGCATCCACATCTACAATATTCTCTTTCCCTCCGAGTAATTCAATAATAGCTACAGCTTGACTCCCTTTTTTACTAGCATCAACCTCTTGCCTTTCAGTAGACTCTGTTAAATCATCTCCCATGTCAATTTCATTTCCATTACGACCCGGAGTTGCTATATTAAATTTACTAATCATAAATTTAAATACGAAATAGTTTATGCAGAAAAATATAACTGTAACTAATACATATCTTATCAAATCACCTATAATTCCTGCTTTTACAATCATAGGTATACGTGCCACAAGCTCTATAACACCAAAACTATGAACTCTTAAATTAAATATATCTGCGCACATAAATGCAAATCCTTGTATAACTGCATAAGTGGCATATAATATTGGTGAAACAAACATAAACATAAATTCTAAAGGTTCAGTTACACCTGTTAAGAAAACCGCGATGGCTGCTGAAAAAAACACTGATTTATATTTTGCTCGTTTTTCCTTAGCTACACTTTTATACATAGCAAGCGCAACACCCATTAATGATCCGGCTCCTCCAATCATTTGTCCAACCTTGAACCTTGCTGGATGAACTGTTGCAAGTAAGTTACTATATGTGCCCATATCTCCAGCCGCCTTTAAGTTACCTAAGTCAGTAACCCATGCAAGCCAAAGTGGATCTTGTCCCAGTATATACTTGCCTATATTAGCACCAGTTAATACTTTATATGACCCACCAAGATCTGTATAGTTTATTGGTATTGTAATCATATGATGAAGCCCAAAAGGTAATAATAGACGCTCAAGTGTACCATATATAAATGGTGAAATAAATGGTGCAGTATCTTGTGATGTTGCAATCCACATGCCAAATCCATTTATAACTGATTGAGCAAATGGCCAAACTATAACAAATGCAAATGCAGTAACTGCGGAACCTGCAATAACAACAAATGGTACAAAACGTTTACCATTAAAAAATGCAAGCGCATTTGGTAATTTATTATAATTATAATATTTATTAAATAAAACCGCCCCAAGAAAACCTGAAATAATACCAACAAATACTCCCATATTTAATGCTGGAGATCCAAGAACAGAAATAAAGTAATCCTTAACCAAAAGTTGTTGACCGGTTAACGAGGTTACCGTTGCATGTACATCTGTAAGCATCTCGTTTGTAATATTAAATACATTGCCAGTAATTTTATTTATTAAAATGAATGCAATAAGTGCTGCAAATGCTCCACCAGCACGTTCTTTAGCCCAAGATCCACCGATAGCTACAGCAAATAACAGCCCCAAATTAACTATTATTGCCCAACCTATACCTCCTACAACTCGTGATAAGGTTTGCATAAATGAGGAATTAGGTGCCACTATTCCTATAACTGCTCCTAATGAAATCATTAGTCCACCTGCTGGCATAACTGCAACTACTACTAATAGTGCCTTACCAAATTTTTGCCAAAAATCAAACGAAATTATTTTTGATTTACTCTTAACCATATTCAATTACCTCCATTATTAATTTAACAGCTCTGTATCACTTGAATTTTTAGATTTGTAATCATACAATATATTTTAAATATATTGTATGATGATTTTATTCAACTATGAAGCAATGCATCCATATTAAATTTTCTTTAGTTAAAAATGATTTATTGGATAATTTTATACTTATTTTAGTTTATGCAAACGTTTGCCCTAATAATTAAATTATATTTCATAGTTAAAATATTGTCAAGGCAATAAATTTATCTAATGTTGGTGTAGCTACAAATTAACACAACATAAAAAAATGTTCTTTATACTACACGGAATATAAATATCACTTGTTTTACACTTAGTAATGGTCTAAAATTATAATAAAACTTATTTTGATATAGTGGCATGATTCAAAGATTATCTAATAACTAACTCAGTAATACTATAAATTAAAGAAGGTGACAAAATTAATAATAAACTTACTAAAAAAGATGTTGAAGAACTTCAAAAAGAATTTGATTATCGCAAAGGTCCTTTAACAATGGAAATTGCCCATGAAAAAATGATAGCTGCAGCTCATGGTGATAGAAGTGAAAATGCTGAATATAAAGCTGCCAAAACAAATATGTACGAGAACTACAGAAGAATGGGTTACTTAATAAAAATGATTAGAACTGCTGAAATTATAGATGATGTTATTGTTAATACTAGCGGCGCAAATGTAGGTGATAAATTGCTGATAAAATTTGTTGGCACTGATGACATAGAAGAAATTGAACTTGTAACAACATTGCAAGTGGATATAGCAAATGGAAAGTTTAGTATAGAGTCTCCAATAGGGCGAGTATTGTTTGGGATGTCCATTGGAGCTATAGTAGAGGTAGAATCTCCTGATGAAAATTACAAAATAGAATTAGTAAACATAACTAAAGTTTAATTGCATTCTTATTGACCTCTAGTATTTTAAAGTTTAAGAAATAACCACTTTATTAAATAGTTCTTTCAATAAACTCAAAAGATACCGTTTAGATTAAACTATACTTTAATCTAAACGGTATCTTTTGTTTTATATTATTATTAAACTATAGTATTCCCTTTTTCACTAAAATGCTCATTAACTTGCCACCTTGTGCATTTTTTAGGTATTTGCAATATTACTAACAATTATAATCTAATTCTCTTTAATCGAGTAGGAGCTAAATAATTAATTTATTTAGCGACCTCTCACACCACCGTGCGTACCGTTCGGTACACGGCGGTTCAATAAGAATTACCTAATCATAAATTTTTCAGTTAAGGTTATAAAGCCT
>NZ_BHYK01000079.1 GCF_003865095.1 Clostridium tagluense
TTTCTCAATCTGGTGATTATGGCATGAAGGTAACACCCCTTCCCATACCGAACAGGTCGGTTAAGCTTCAATGCGCCAATGGTACTGCAGGGGTAACTTTGTGGGAGAGTAGGTCGTCGCCAGGTAAGAAAAAACTACTAAGTCTAACTTAGTGGTTTTTATTTTGTATTAAGCTTAATTGTACTCTAAAGGTAACTCTATGGGAGATTAAGTCATCGCCAGGTTGAAAAGAGGATGTCTCAAAAGTCTAAATTATGAATTATATAAAATTTAATATGCATTTATAATGTAAAAAGCTATGAAATGAAGGTATTAAACCTAAATTCCATAGCTTTTATTTGTTTATATTATTTACTTTGAATTATCTCAAACAATAAATTCATTAAAATCTATTTTGAGACAGCCCCTTTTGTTGTTATGATACTAGGTATAACATGAATTATGGAATAATAGAGGAAAATTCTTGTTAGAAAAGCTCATAAAATGGTATAATATGACTAAGAGCTAAAGAGGGCTAGTGATTTATTAAAAGCATTAAATATAAAAGAAAGGTTTTGGCATAATGAATTTAACATTTCAATTTTCAGAATTGGTGGTTAGTATAACTGATACCATAGATTTAATAAGTCCAGTTGTCTCTAATCACCACAAATTAGTAGCATATATCTCCTATTGTTTAGCAAAACAATTAGGACTACCTATTGGTGAACAGATTAAATTAGAAATTGCTGGATCATTACATGATATTGGGGGATTAACACTTAAAGAAAGACTTAAACCCACTGAATTTGAATATAAGGATTTAGACTTCCACGCTGAAAAAGGATATTTATTATTAAATGGATTAAAACCATGTTTAGGTATTGCACAAATAATACGCTATCACCATAATAGTTGGATTAATGGAAATTGTGTAGGTGTTAATAATGAAAAAATTCCATTTGGAAGCCATGTATTAAATTTAGCTGACCGTGTTTCTGTGCTAATTAAGGAAAAAGATAAAAATATCCTAAATTCAGTTGATGAAATACGCGAAAAAATAATTAAAAGAAAAGGAGCTATATTTCATCCTGAAATAGTTGATGCGTTCATGGAAATATCAAAAAAAGATAGTTTTTGGCTAGGAACTCAGTATATTCGTACTCCAAATTTTATAACGCAAAAGAATATTATTGGTTTTGGTGATTTTAGCCATAGCGACTTTGAAGATTTTATGATATTTATGAGTCGGTTGGTAGATTTTAAAAGCCGATTTACAGCATCACATTCATCATCAGTAGCTGCTTGCGCTGAAATTATTGCTAAATATGTGGGATTTACTGAAAGTGAGACTAAAGTTATAAAATACGCAGGCTATATTCATGATTTAGGAAAATTGGCTATCCCAACTGAAATACTTGAAAAGCCAGGGGCGCTTTCAAAAGAAGAATTTGATTTAATGAGAACACATGCTTATCATACTAACAGAGCTTTAGAAAATGTAACTGCTTTTGAAACTATAAGGATATGGGGTGCACTTCATCATGAAAAATTAAATGGAAAGGGATATCCTTTTGGATTAAAGTGTGAAGAAATTCCTTTGGGTTCAAGAATTATTGCGGTTGCGGATATATTCACTGCTATAAGGGAAAAAAGACCCTATAGAGATCCCATGACAAAAGAAAATACAATAAATATTTTAATTGCAATGTCTAATTCTCGTGAGATCGATAACAATCTGGTTGAAATAGTGAAAAAAAATTTTGATGAACTAGATATGGTTAGAGAAAAAGCACATGAAGATACACTATTTGAGTATGAAGAACTTAATAATCAAGTTGAAAAATATAAAAATAGTAGATTGGATTTAGGATTAATATAATGAATTAAATTTATTTTAAGTATATTAAATTTTATAAAAATGGAGGCAGATTACTATGAATTTTTTTAAAAAGGCACCTTGTGATGAAGCGATTTGTATAATTAAACATGTTGAAGATAGGATTAATGGAAAAATAGTGGAACCTATTAAGGTAGATTATCCAATTCACAAAAAATTGTTTAAAACCTTTGATAAGCTTTTAGTAAGTGAAGAGAGAATGTCAAAAAGCTCTAAAAAGATGATTAATATTACATCATCTTTAAGTAATTTCGATGTTGAAATGGCACATTCTTCATATAAGTTAATTAGATTTGCAAATGATATGTCGGCTATAAGTGAATCTAATTTATCTGTGGTAGAACAGATTACTGCAAATATGAGTGAGGTAAATGAAACAATTATAAATACCACTGAAACAATGAGTCGGCTTCATAAATCTTCTAAAGATTTAGTTCAAAAGAATGATGAAAGTATATTTCAATTGAATGAAGTTAATTTATTAAAAGAAGATGTTATAAAGGATGCCACAATAATGAGTGAACAAATCAAACTGTTAGTTGACATGGCTACTAAAGTAAATGAGATAGTAGGTGGAGTAGAATCTATAGCAGATCAAACAAATTTGCTAGCATTAAATGCTGCAATTGAAGCTGCTAGAGCAGGGGAAGCTGGAAGAGGTTTTGCAGTGGTTGCCGACGAAATTAGAAAGCTTGCGGATAACACTAAAACAAATTTAAAAGATATGAGAAGCTTTGTAGATAATATACAGAAAGCAGCCATTGGCGGTCAAGAAAGTATGAATAACACAATAGATTCTACTAATAACATGAATTTAAAACTAGATGCTATATCTCATACAATTAAAGACAATGTATCTATGTTAAAAACTACAATTAAAGATGTGGACAAAATAACAGAATCATTGGGAGATATAAGTGGAGCAGCTGAGCAGATAAATCAAGCAATGGACGAATCTACTAAAGATGTAGAAAAACTTAATGATATGACACAGGTTATTCATGCTGATGCAATACAAAGCAAAGAAAGTGCTAAACAAATATCAAAAATTGATGAAGAACTTAGTGACATTGTAAGAGAGATGCTCTCATCTTTAAATGGTGGGAAGAATGCAATAACAAATGAGGAATTGCTTAGCAATCTCTCAAAAGCCAAAGAAGCACATGGCTCTTGGATAAAAAATTTAAAACGAATGGTAGATGAAATGAAGGTTTACCCTATTCAAACTAATTCAAAAAAATGTGCTTTTGGTCATTTTTACCACTCTATTAATTTAACCCATTCTGATATAGCTAAAGAGTGGACAGCCATTGATAAAGTACATAACGAATTGCATAGTATGGGCACAAAGGTAATAGACGTAATTAATATTAATAATTCCATACAGGCCAATAGTTTTTACTTGCAAACAGAAAAACTATCTAAAGAAATATTTGTTCTTATAGATAATGTTATTAAAGCTATTGAAAGAAAATCCCAATCAGGAATAGAAATATTAGAGGCGGTTAAAGAATAAAGGTATCAGAAGCAATGTACAATTAAATTCAAGGTACTGCTTGTAAAACATAATACACTAATCCTAGTGTATCAGTGTAAAAGAAACTTGCTTATTAGTAGTATTATGAAGAATGCTACTAATGAGTATCTTATTGAGAGGATTAGTATAATCTAGTTAGATAACTTATTGGCTGAAATCATGCTATTATTTATATGATAGAATACTCCTTGTCGTCACATGATGGCAAGCAAGTTGGTCTTTGAAAATTAAACAGAGAAATAGGTAAAATAGC
>NZ_BHYK01000080.1 GCF_003865095.1 Clostridium tagluense
AAAATTTCACTGTGCAATTTTGAGAGAATATAATTTTCTCAATCTGGTGATTATGGCATGAAGGTAACACCCCTTCCCATACCGAACAGGTCGGTTAAGCTTCAATGCGCCAATGGTACTGCAGGGGCAACTTTGTGGGAGAGTAGGTCGTCGCCAGGTAATGTGGCTGGATAGCTCAGTCGGTAGAGCAGAGGACTGAAAATCCTCGTGTCCCTGGTTCGATTCCTGGTCTAGCCACCAAAAAACGTCTTAGATAATTCTAAGACGTTTTTTTATGTTCAAAATAATATATTATAAATTTTTAATTTGCCAATCAATGGGAGATATGCCTTTTGAAATTAAAAAATTATTAGTAATAGAAAATGGTTTACTATTGAAAAAACCTCTATAAGCTGATAATGGGCTTGGATGAACAGATTTTATTATGTAGTGTATTGGATTTGTTATTAGAGATTGTTTAGCCTGGGCATTATTTCCCCATAAAATAAAAACTATAGGATCCGTTTTATCATTTAATAGTGCAATGATCTTATTAGTAAAATGTTCCCATCCTTTATTTTTATGAGAATTAGCCTGGTCAGCTCTAACGGTAAGAACAGTATTTAAAAGTAAAACCCCTTCATCACACCATTTTTTTAAATACCCATTATTAGGTACGTAACACCCTATATCATTATACAATTCCTTGTATATATTCAATAAAGATGGGGGTGTTGATACACCTGCATTTACAGAAAAACTTAAACCATGAGCTTGACTAGCACCATGATAAGGATCTTGACCAAGTATGATAACTTTTACATCTTTATATGCGGTATAGTTAAGAGCATTAAAGATGTTTTGTATTTCAGGATATATTAACTTAGTTTCATATTCTTGCTTTAAAAAGTTTCTTAATTTTAAAAAATAATCCTTATTAAATTCTTCTAATAAGAGTTCATTCCAATCATTTGTTAAGTTATTCATAAAATCACCTCACTTAATTATACCATAAATGCGTTTGCTCTCATAAAACAAGTATTTACTTTTATAATATAAAGTATTAAAATACATGATGTTTTAAGTGTTAAATGGTATATAATCATAATATACACAAAAACAAATATAGGATATAAAATAATCAATAATTATTTTGTAATATAAAAAAATGGAGGCAGTTCATGAAAAAGGTATTCACCACTGATTTTAAAGATTTATTTCAGAAAATAGTTCTTATTATGTTAGGTAGTTTTATTTTAGCTTTTTCAATCAATTTATTTATAGTTCCAAATAAGCTTCTTAGTGGAGGTCTTTCAGGAATAGGATTAATGTTACAGTATATTTTTAATATGCCAATGGGCGTTACAATATTAGTACTTAATATTCCACTTCTTATATTAAGTATATTAAAGATAAACACAAGATTCACTGCATTTACCATAATAGGAACCATTTCCTTATCGTTTTTTTTAATTATTACCTCACCTTTAAAAAATATTCTTGCTCCTGTGGAAGAATCCTATAGACTTCTTTATTGTATATATGGAGGAGTACTTTCAGGTATAGGTAGTGGAATTGTTTTTTCTAATGAAGGATCTACTGGCGGTATGGATATTATAGCTATATATGTTAAAAAAAAGTACGGTATAGAAGTAGGTATAGTAAGCTTTATAATAAATTTCTTAATTGTAGCTGTTGGATCTGTATTATTTGATTTTAAAGTAGGATTATATACGCTGATTGCTATGTATATTACTTCTGCTGTTATGGAAAAAGTAATTAATGGATTGAATAGACGTAAAATGCTTTTAATTGTATCTGAAAAAGAAAAAGAAGTAAGTGATGCAATATTAAATAACTTTAATAGGGGAGTAACTATTTTATATGGAGAAGGGGCTTATACTAACCATAGAAAAAATGTAATGTACTGCGTTGTTTCGTTAGGACAACTACCACAAATCAAGAGAGTAATAAAAGCTATAGATAAAGAAGTTTTTATCTCTATAATTGATATAGCGGAGGTTCAAGGTAACGGATTTAAAAGTCCTTTAGGTTAAGGGTAACAAAATTAGAAAAAACACTAATAACTTCATGTTTTAAGTTATTAGTGTTTTTTTTTTATTGAATTTATATGACAGGCAATAGGTGCATCCTTTAAGTGATTATTTAATCATTCTTATATATTTATATAATTTGTAGCAACTTAGTAATAAAATAATGATAAAAAGGGAAATACTAAATATAGAGTGGGAAGATTAATGTAGGGAGTGTTACTATTAAAGAAATTTGAGTTATATTAATTAACGAGGAGCGATAATTATATGAAGATAGTTAAAGTAAGAAAAAATGCAGAGGGAGATATTACAAATGTATTAACTAATACAGGGGAGGAATTAGATGTTAGTAAGGCTGTAGCTTTGGCAAAAATAGGAACTGTCCAATCAGTGGTTGTTGGTAAAAATAGAAATGGAAATGATATTATAAAGTCTTCACCTAATAGTACCGCAGAAGATAATTTAGATAATCTTCCTATTTTTTAACCACATTCCATAAGGAAGGCCACCACCTCTATAAGTGGAAGGCATATATTATAACAAAGAGAAAACTTCAGTGGGGGGATGACATTGAGAATTGTTATCTGATTTGGAGGTCTACAAGGGGGAAATCTCCTTGTGAAGTCGTTAATATATTGTAGCTTCTAAGAAGATGATTTAATATAAAAGCCTTAAGTCTTCTTCATTGAGTGCTTTATAAATGTAGATGACTTAAGGCTTATGTATAAATAATTACATATATTATCAGAAGATAGGTATATTATTGATTTTAATGAGGTATACTATTCCTAGTGTGTCAACATAAAGAATACTCACTATATAGTAGTATTATAGAGAATATTGTATATAATTGTAGTATATAAGAAAAGTAATAAAAATGGTGATAGGCAAAGATGATAATATATTACTTGTCGCTGCTAATGAGTAACGGCAAAGGTAGAGATTGATAAGTTAATAATTAATATTTTGAAATATATTTAAAAAATATTAATAAAAATGTTGACAAAATAAGAAATGCCTAGTATAATAGTAAAAGTCGTCACATGATGACAAAACAAGTTGGTCTTTGAAAATTAAACAGAGAAATAGGTAAAATAGCGAAATAATATTTCGTTAGACCAGTTAATTACTTTAGATAAAAAAGTAATTTTAGTCGTAAGACTAAAAAGTATGTAATGAGCTTGCTAACCAGCTTAACAGTTGGCGCAGATTATTCATTTCAAATAAAAAGTGTAAACTTTTAAATTGAGAGTTTGATCCTGGCTCAGGACGAACGCTGGCGGCGTGCCTAACACATGCAAGTCGAGCGATGAAACCCTTCGGGGTGAATTAGCGGCGGACGGGTGAGTAACACGTGGGTAACCTGCCTCAAAGAGGGGAATAGCCTCCCGAAAGGGAGATTAATACCGCATAATATGTTTTGGTCGCATGACCTTTACATCAAAGGATTTTTCTTTTAGAAGATTCCACTTTGAGATGGACCCGCGGCGCATTAGCTAGTTGGTGAGGTAACGGCCCACCAAGGCAACGATGCGTAGCCGACCTGAGAGGGTGATCGGCCACATTGGAACTGAGACACGGTCCAGACTC
>NZ_BHYK01000081.1 GCF_003865095.1 Clostridium tagluense
TTTCTCAATCTGGTGATTATGGCATGAAGGTAACACCCCTTCCCATACCGAACAGGTCGGTTAAGCTTCAATGCGCCAATGGTACTGCAGGGGTAACTTTGTGGGAGAGTAGGTCGTCGCCAGGTAACAAAAAACGTTGTATTTTATAATACAACGTTTTTTTATCGTTATGGCACTATAATACATATAAAATTTTTCACTACTCTATAAAAAAAATAAAACCAGCAAAATGCTAGTTTTATTTTTTTTGTGTAGGGGAGTGATTTGTTAAATTTGAAATTGATTTATTTTATTATTTAGCTCTTTGGTCAATTCGTCAAGTGTAAGTATACTTTCATAAACTTTCGAGAAGGATTGAGATTGTTCTTGTATTGTTGCTGCAACTTCTTCTGTAGCAGCAGCAGTTTCTTCTGAAACAGCGGATATATTAGTTATGTCAGCTACAATAGTATCTTTAAAATTACTCAATTCATTGATAGATTTGCTAGATTCATCAATTTCAAAGATCATGCTTTGTATATTTGTAGAAATTTTATTAAAAGCATCATTTACATCTAATACACTCTTGCTTTGCTCATCTATAACGGTGAGAGTTTCAGAAGTTTTGGTTACTGCATCCTTTACTTCAGATTGAATGGAAAGTACTATGGTTTTAATTTCGTCTACAGATTTAGAGGAACCTTCCGCTAATTTTCTAATTTCATCTGCAACTACTGCAAAGCCTCTTCCTGCCTCACCAGCTCTTGCAGCTTCTATGCTTGCATTTAAAGCAAGTAAATTGGTTTGTTGAGATATGGAATTAATAGTATCTAGTATAGTACGGATATTATCGGATTTTACTGCTAATTGTTTTACTGTTCTTTCAATAGATTGGGCAGCTTTATTTGTAAAATTGTTTTTTTCTTTCAAAATTTCAACTACATTTAATCCTAGTTTGTTAATAGATTCAGCATCTTTAATCGAAAGATTTAGTACTTCACTATTTTTTAGCATTTTACCGAATTTTGAGTCTAAATCCATGGCAACCCGAGCTGCATCATCAATGTCTTTTGCTTGAGCTGTTGCACCAATGGAAATCTCGTCTACGGCTCGTACTGTTTCTATAGAAGAAATATTTACGGTTTTGGTTATGTCGGATAATTCAGAGGAAAAAACTGAGATTTTTTCGCTAACATCTTGCGTATTGAAAATTAAATTTTTAATAGTTTTCGTCATATCATTAAAATTACCTTGAATTTGGCCAATTTCATCTTCAGAATTTACAGTTAATGAAACATTTAAATTTCCATTTTTAACTGAATTCATTGCTACTAAAATTCCTGGTATCTCCTTTAAGGTATGCTTCATTCTTAAAAAAGTAGCAGTAAGTAGAAGTAAAAGTGAAATAATATATATTAAAATAATTAGATTTCTAATTTTATTTACATTTGTTAATATTTCTGATTCGGGTTGAACTGCAAGTAAAGACCAGCCACTTGAAGAAATAGGTGCATATGATGCGATTTTTTTCTCATTGTTATAGGTATAGCGAGTTACAGCTTTTTTTCCAGCAAGCATATTGGCAGTTATATCTTTAAATTGATCAGGCATTTTTTTTAATAACTGTGCTTTATCTGGATGCGAAAGCACAGTTCCATCTCTAGATATTAATGATAAATATCCGGATTGTCCTATTTTATACTGAGAAACGGTATTTATGATTTCATCAAGGGTGATGTCAATTCCAGTGGCGCCCAAAGTCTTTCCGTCTTTAATAACTGGTTGGGTTACACTTATAACCATCTTACCCGTTGTAGCATCGGTATAAGGTGCAGTAAAAAAAGTAGTTGCCTTTGCTTTAGTATCTAAATACCAAGGCTTTTTAAGCAAGTCCCAGTCAGCAGGTACACCTTGTTCATTATGTTTTATAATGGCATTTCCAGATTCAGATACAAAGAAAACTAAATCAATATCTGAACCGTTGGAGTTTTTTGTATTTTGCAAGGTTTTTATTACATCAGGGTATGCAGGGTTGGTTTTTATTGCTTTTCGTGAAGGTAAAGTAGACATGAAGTTTATAATAGACTGTTGATTGGCAAGCTGTTTTACAAGCATGCCTTTTTGTGCGAGCGAGGTATTAATTTTTTCTGTTACTAATTGTACCTCATTACTTAAGGACTTTTCTTCGATTTTAATTATATTTTGTTTAATGAATATGGTTAGGATAACCATAGAAGCAATGAAAGTGATGGTAGTAATTGTCATGAAATTTAAAATAACTTTACCAGTAATAGTTTTTAGGCCTTTCATAATTTCACCGTCCTTTTTAATTAGATAATAAATTTATTTAATTGTACACTGAATTTTCGCAATTTTCAACAAATATTTCTTTTTAAGGATATATTTATTTAGTTTTAGTTTTAGTTCACCGTAATCCTACAATATTGACGAACAGCTTAATAAATTGTTTTTTTTTCATAAAGCCATAATGATACCGGGTACCAATATAAATATGAAGTAATTTATTAAAAGTATTAGTGTCGCCTATTAAGTAGTTAGTTAATGAGGATAAAATTCTTAGAAGTTTAGCTATAAACTGTAGTAAGTTGAGAGTGTTATTGATAAAAATAAAGTATACGAGCCCTAGCGTATCAGTGTGAAAAAAACGCAATAATCAGTAGTATTATGAATAATACTACCGATTATTGCTCTATTGGAGGAATTAGTATAAACACATTATGTTGGCGCATGATAAAATACTTCTTGTCGCTACTAGTAGTAACGATAAATGAAAACATTGATAAATTAACATTTAATATACTTAAAAAATATTAAAAAAAGTTATTGACAAAACAAAAAATACCTAGTAAAATAGTAGAAGTCGTCACTTGATGACAAAGCAAATTGGTCTTTGAAAATTAAACAGAGAAATAGGTAAAATAGCGAAATAACATTTTGCTAGACCAGTTAATTACTTTAGATAAAAAAGTAATTTTAGTCGTAAGACTAAAAAGTATGTAATGAGCTTGCGTAACAACTTAACAGTTGTCGCAGATTATTCATTTCAAATAAAAAGTGTAAACTTTTAAATTGAGAGTTTGATCCTGGCTCAGGACGAACGCTGGCGGCGTGCCTAACACATGCAAGTCGAGCGATGAAACCCTTCGGGGTG
>NZ_BHYK01000082.1 GCF_003865095.1 Clostridium tagluense
AAATTATATTAATAAAATGCTTTTTTCTTACTGATAAAGTGATTTTATAGGGATAATCTGACGTAAATCACCTACTAATAATAGAAATAAAATGACGTTTCAATTAGTTATAATTTGACGTTTAACACTTTAATACTATCATTTGCTATTACTGCATTAATTACCTTTTGCAATATTATCTGTTCATATTTAAAGTCCTTACAATTATATATTTCAAAATAAATTTCTCTTGAATCAAAGTATGCTAACCCCCTTTTTAGCTTGTCTACAGATAGCTCAGATTTGCATGATAGTTCTCTTAAACTTATTTCTCTATTTGAATACTCCTTTAATATATTAAATGTTTTAATAAAGTAAGTTCTTTCTGTTAAAATCTCTTCTTTATCAAACCCATATTCACATCCACAATTAGGACATACCAAATAATATTTATAGATGTCTCCATTAATTTTTCTTTTAAAAGATGTCCCAGTCTTTATAAGGCCGCCAATTTTCTTATAATTAGCACACCATGGAGCAATACAATAGGCTTTATCCTTCTTTAAAATTGCCTTTTGTTGTATAGAGTCAATAAATGTTCGTGGTACTTTTAATTCCAAGAATTCTGATACAGTAATGTCATTTTCATATAATATTTTTAATAAGTATTCAACATATAATGTTCTTTTGTGGTATATTGTTTTTCTAACATTTTGTAATAACGTTGGCAACTTATTACCTCTATTTTTTAATGCTACTTTAATATTGCTCCTGTTAAATATTGAATTGTAGTTATTCAATATATAGAGTACCTTTAAAACAATTTCTTCTGGTTCCATTTTGAAATCAAATGGCAATATTAGTTGTTCAAGTGCCTTATAATACCACGTTTGCTGAACTACAGTA
The DNA here is from genome assembly GCF_003865095.1 of Clostridium tagluense. GTDB lineage: Bacteria > Bacillota > Clostridia > Clostridiales > Clostridiaceae > Clostridium_AD > Clostridium_AD tagluense. The sequence goes on from NZ_BHYK01000082.1 coordinate 886, forward strand.
GGGTTGTCTACATAATTAAATGAACCAATTTCTTTATCAAGTTTAGAATTGCAATAAGGGCAAGTATTTAATTCATTTAAGTCTTTCATAACTATGATTTTATGACACGAATTACATTTATTTAATAATCTTATCTTATGCTTATGACATACTCTTATTTCTTTTACTTCCCATAACAATCTATGGTAAGATTTATCTTTTAGGCATACTGGGCAGTAGCAATACTCTGTTTCTAATAAACCAGACATAAATCTGGACCTTTCTACTTCGCTTTCTCCACAAAACCTTTTTAAAATATAGTAAAAGGACATTTGGTATATTTGATTAACTTCTAAACCACAAACTTTAGCTATCATAGTTGGGTCTATTATATTTATTGGTGCATAATTTAACACTCCAATATCGTTAGTCTGAATAAAATGAGACCTATGCTTTTTAGATATGCTCCATAAATCTAAAAAACTTATTCCATTTTGCTTTGAAAATCTTAACATAAAACTGAATAACGACTCTCCTAAAAATGGTTTGACTCTTATAGTAAACTTATTAATCGGCATAACTTCCCTCCCTAATATAAAACAATCATTATAATTATTGCCTTATATAGGGAGAACAATACCTTTGTGTCAATATAAATGGTACTACTTTAATGTAGAGCCAACAATTTTCATAAATTCCTCTTCATTTATATCACCTACAATATTTTCATAAGCCTTTGATAAATTCTCCACAGTTACCTTTGCTTTTGTATAATCATCAAAATCGTCTAAATAAACTCCTGAAATTCTAAATGCTTCCTGTAATATTGGTGTCAATATCCCTACGAACCCTTTACACATCGCAAACAACAACTGAGGTATTCCTTTTTCTAAGTTATCTAACCCTAATTGAATCGGGGAGTTTATCTGATTTTCAATGCCCTTTAACAATAGGCAAAATTCTTCATCACATTCGGAAAATCCTTCTAATTTCACTTTTGGATACCTCCTAAAATACTGAAAATCTAACATAAGTAATTCTTCAATTTTAAGAGAACCCACACATACCACTGACACTTTTGCCATATTTGAAACATGTTTTATTGCCTCCATAGCTTCCATAGGTTTTACAGACTTCGATTCCATAATATAATCTAATTCATCAAAAATCAGCATTTCCACCTTTTGAAATTCCAGTAAATGAAATGCCTGTCTTTTAACTCTTCCAATTGTCGGTCTACCAGGTAAATTTGGTGCATTTAAAGCAGTTATTATACTTTGATAAAATTCAAGTATAGTGAACGGGTGTGGCATTTCCATATACACAACTGGCTTAATATCAATTTCAGTATCATCTTGGTCTTTATAAATAACTCCTGGATTAATGTCAGCATATTTCTCCATCATCCTGCTCTTACCTACCCCTGATATTCCCATTATAAACAAATGTCTTGGCGAGTTCTGTTTGTCTCCTATATTATGATTGTCACGCATAGAATCTAACATGCTCCATATTCTTTCAATCTTTTTGTGAATAACATGAATGTTTGAAACACGTTTAGTAAAGTCTTTATATTGGTTATTGCTATTAATCATTTCATATTACTCCTTTTCTTTTGCAATATTAATTAACTCTCCAATAGAAAGCTTTTCAATAACCACGTTTTTCTCCTGTATATTTGAAAAAGTTATTTCCGCACCCATTCTTTCTGCTTGTTTTCGTATTGTTCTACTTTTCTTATACTTCTTTAACACAATATCCTTTAATTTCATTTTTGCTTTCTTTAATTGCTTCGTACCAATTATTGCATTATTCTTTTGAATACCTTCTTCTTTTGCAATCTCTAATATTTTTTTATATGTGTATAAATTGACACCTATAAGTTCATCAGCAGGAGGATTATAAGCAAGAATTTGAATGTATTCTGATGAATCTGATTGTTTAATATAAATTTTTGAAATATCATCTAAATCATATTTAACTTTATATTTCACCTCCCTTTTATTAATTGAGCTTTCACGGAAACTCATTAGCTCCTATGATTACTCATTTCTAGTATCATTAATTTTTGTTGATTCCCCCATTTTTTCTGCATAAAACACTTGACAAGTCTGTAAAAATTTGAAAAATACCTC
>NZ_BHYK01000083.1 GCF_003865095.1 Clostridium tagluense
CAAAGCCACAACAAAACATTGACCATATTAAACTTGTAAAAGAGATTATAAAAGAAGAAATAACAGACCAGGAGGCACAAAGCATATTGATTAGTGCCAATGGAGATATAAATATAATCAAAGAAAAATATAGATGTTCTCAAAGAGCAGCTAAAATTACAAATATGGTTGGCTGGCTTATTGATGCAATAAAAAAAGATTACAATCCTCCTATAAGCAAGGTTAAAGTTGGTAAATTCAATGATTACGATCAAAGGGAATATGATTTTGATAAATTGGAGAAGAAATTACTCGGATGGGAATAGATGAATGTTATATATTTATTTTAGAGTAATGAGGGGTGTAGCCATATGTTAGCTATACCTTTTTTGTTTTTATTTTTATTTTCAAAAAAACCGCAAAACTTTTGGAAGAGCATATATATTCAGTGAAAACAAATTAGTTATGAGATTTTTAACATCTGTAGAAGGGTGACGACAACTACTAATGTAAAAATAACCTCCTAGAAAAAAGGGCTATTGCCCTTAGTCGATTGCGACGGAATAGAAGAAAACTGCGAATTGTACTGTCTTTATAATTATTCTTTTAATCCTATCTTGTTTTTCATATATTTACAGTATTCCAATGCAAGTGAATGATTCAGTATCATATTTTGGTCTGAAGTATAACATATAAGTGCTTCTTTTATTAATCCTTGATATTTACCATTAATATTTTTTATTCCCCATTCTCCACCTTCTTTTTTAGAAAGCACCAGTTTATCTTGCACATACGCCAAAACTCTGCAAAGATTCAAAATAATATAAATTGGATTATCTATTACTTCATCTTGTGACTCGATAATATCACTCTTAATACTATCTAAATATGCTTCTGATGATATCTCTCCAAAAACATCACTGATTGATTTCCCATATAGAACAATTCCCCGATTCTTAGTAATGACGAAATGAGCGGCTAAATCATGATCTGTACCATTCATTTTTTCAATATATTCATTAGGATTACTTTTATACCAGTTTAGATGCATATTTGAAAAATGTAAATCAAACGGTGTTGGATAAACAAAATTTTTACAATACTCACTCCTAACTAAACTCATTTCTATTCCTTTGGCTGGTGCATTATCATTCAAGGCAACAATAACATCCATAAATTTTTTCTTTTGCAGGTCTGTAATTGTATTTTCTACTACAACCAAAATATCCAAATCGCTTTTCATCGGATTAAAGCATCCCATGGCTATAGACCCATGTAGATATATTCCACCCAGATTCTTCTCGAAAATATGACAACTATATTCAACCAATTTATCTAATAACTCTTGCATTTCCATTATATCCTCCTCATAAAAAAATAAACAATCTTTAATTCGCCATTTTTTTACTGTTGCGACACAAAACATTTATTTAATTATACCATTACTTTTTCGTGCCTCAGAAACCTATAGATTTTTGAGACGCTAACAAGTAATGGAATATGACATGTAAATATATATATTTTTTACAATAAAGTATTAAATGGTATAATCTATACATAAGTTGCGTCACAATTGTAGAATATTGCGGTGCGACAAGAAGTCGCTAATTAGTAGTGTTTCATTAGAAACTATGTTAGTTACTAAACATATCCCCGCTTGAAACTGCATTCCAAGTAATTGGATTGTGGGTTGCATGAGAGTTAAGTACCTAATGTTATTGCTTTACGCAGAAGCGACACTGGGTTAGGGGAAAAGTGGGAGAGTATAAACGAAAGTTGAACCTTTGTAATCTTCGTCATCTACGATAAGTGTACTGCGGTGTTACAAGCTTAATATGGATAGGAAAGATTGTATCGCAATCCAATCGTGAAGTAACCCATATATCCATCGGAGTATAGAAGGATGCTTACCCATTTGAATCTATTATTAGTGGAACTTGGTAAACCCTTTGTGTTCCTCGATAGAGGTAGGGCAATTGTAAGAAAACTACAATACAAGAGGGTAAGGGATTGTGGAGAAAGCGAATGCCAGTAGGACGAAAGTTCAGGGAAAAAAATAACCCGCTGGATAGAGTTTGATAACTCACTCGAAAGAGAGCAGACTTCCACATGGTCCCCAACATGAAAGAAAACGGAAAGCAATTTCTTCGTAAAAGAGAAGTTCAGTTATGAAAACTGGTATTGATATCAGTCGGCTGCTAATATGAAAATATGTGAGGAAACTACACCAACGGATTTTTCGTGCCAAACAAATAGGGGTTTATAATCAAATTGTTTGAGGTAAATGGGGGCTTGAGCCGTATGTGTGGTGACACACAAGTACGGTTCTTAGGGGGGAAAGGAGCTGTAAAGCTCCCTACCTACCCGACTAGCAAGATATGATTAAGTTTGCAAATAAATTTTAGGAGGCTTTTTATGTATGAGTATTTTCATGGAATGATTATAAGGGAAGGGGCTGATGGTCTTAATGGAAATTACATTAAGAATTTGTTTTATGATGCAGGGTGGATAATACCTTCTCAACCGAAGTGGCAAGACGAAAAATACGAAATTTGCTTTAAGAATTCAACATGGGTATATACTGTATGGCATAATGAAGAAATGATAGCAATGGTAAGGGTAGTATCAGATAAGGTTATGACTGCAACTATTCAGGATTTGATTGTTGATAAGAAATATCATAGACAAGGAATCGGAAAAAAATTAGTTGAACTATGTTTGCAGAAACTACCTCATGGAAATTGGTGGGCACATACTACACCTGAAAACTATGATTTTTATAGAAAATGTGGATTTGACATTCCTAATTCAGAAAAAAGTGACACGCTTACATTTATGGGGTTTGCCAAATCAAAAATTGATGGACAAAGATGAATGAATTGATTCGCAATATGAATAGGTTTGGATTCAGATGTTGAGCCGATAAAAACTATCACCATAAGTATATACTTAAATGATGATAGCCACTAAAGTTGCTCAATTTCTGAAACAAGCTAAAGAACGATGCCGCGTTTCCACT
>NZ_BHYK01000084.1 GCF_003865095.1 Clostridium tagluense
TGAATAGGTTTGGATTCAGATGTTGAGCCGATAAAAACTATCACCATAAGTATATACTTAAATGATGATAGCCACTAAAGTTGCTCAATTTCTGAAACAAGCTAAAGAACGATGCCGCGTTTCCACTACTATGGGGATTCAATCTTTTCCCTCTTTCTGAAATTTGCTTTAACACTAAGAATATTAACTTTAATTTCCACAAATGCATCTTAAATCCTTCTAAGTCTTGATTATTTTCTAAAAATAGACGTAATTTCCCCCTCCCCTAAATAAAGACGTTATGCTATTTTATTTATTCCTCCTGGTGGCGAATAATTTTGGCGATTTAATTTCTCTTTTGTAATCATTTTACCTTTACGACAGCAAGAACAGATATTTATATCTATCCCTGTCAGCTTTAAAAGAAGCTCCGCTGCACTTAAGTTAACTTCTAAATTTTGATTTTTATTTTCTACTGCTCCTGTAAGTTCTTTGCATTTTTGAAGCTTAGTTGACCTATTTCTGTTGCTTAATATTCCATAATGTCTAATTTTAACAAACTTTCTTGGTAAAACATGCATGAGAAATCTTCTAATAAATTCATCTACTGTAAGTGTCATAAACTTTTCTTTATTATGGTCTTTATAATCTCTCCATTTAAATGTTACATATCCATTTTCTAAATTTACAATTCGATGATTAGATATCGCTACTCTATGAGTGTATCTACCAAGGTATTCAAGTACGTACTCCGCACTCCCAAAAGGAGGTCTACAATATACAATCCATTCTTTTTTATATAACTTATCTATGAAGCTCTGAAATACATGTTTTTCTGTTAGTTTCTCAATTCCTGTAGTATATTTAAGAGCATTACTATAATAAGCTTTTTTAAGGTAAAATAAGAATTTACCTCTAAACTTTCTTGAAAGCACTTTCACCGGGATAAAAAAATCTTTTTTCGAACTTATCCATCTGTTACCATCTAACGTTAGTCCACCACTTGGAACTATACAATGTATGTGTGGATGATTCATAAGATTCTGACCCCAAGTATGCAAAATTGCCATAAATCCAATTTCTGCGCCTAAATATTTTTTATCACTTGAAAGTTCAAGTAGTGTTTCAGAAACAGATTTAAATAGAATAGAATACATTTCCTTTTGGTTTGTTAATGTTATATAGTTAAGCTCTTCAGGAATAGTGAAAACTACATGAAAATACCCTACGGATAATAAATCCTCTTTTCTTTTTTCAAGCCATCTTTCCTTGGCTAAAGTTTGGCATTTAGGACAATGCCTGTTTCGGCAGGAATTATAAGAAACCCTAACGTGCCCACATTCATCACATTCGTCTACATGACCACCAAGCTCTGCTGTTCTACAAGCTTCAATATCTATCATAGTTTTTAAAATATTCAGCGGAAGCTGATGATTCCTCCTATATTCATCACCATATTGATTGAATATATCTTGAATCTCAATCATCGTTCTCTCCTAAAAGAATATCCAACGGACTCTTTATATTAAGTAAATCCATCCTTCTAAGATGTAAATAGATAGTGGTAGTAGTAATTCGGGTATGTCCTAAAAGTCTTTGAATGTAGCAGATATCCGTACCAGCATCCAATAAGTGAGTTGCAAAGCTATGGCGAAGCGTATGGACAGTTGCATGCTTAGTGATTTTAGTTTTTTTTATAGATTTCTCGAGCATTTTCTGAACACTACGTGGACTTATAGAATCTGTACGACCCTTTCCAGAAAATAAATATTCCGTAGGATGATATCTGCTCCAATACTCTCTGAGGATTTCTAAATTTGATTTAGACAACAATGAATATCTATCTTTTTTACCTTTGCCCTCTCTAATTAATATTTGCATGTTTTTACTATCAATATCTGTTATTTTTAGGTTACAAACTTCACTAACTCTTAATCCTGCGGAGTAGACCGTCATGAGAATTGCCTTATGCTTAAGATTTTCAGTAACATCAAAGATAGATTTAACCTCATCTGGAGATAATACAGGAGGTAATTTTGATGGTTCTTTCATCCTTGCAATTTTGTCAGAATTCCAATATCTATTTAGAGTTTTAGTATAAAAAAATTTAAGGCTTGAATTAATATAATTAACTGTTCCTTCACTTAATTTTTTTTTAATGATACAATAATGTAGGTAGTCACAAATTTCTTTTTCGCCTAAATACTTTGGTGATTTGTTGTAAAATTTAGCAAAGTTACTAACGTGATTGATATAGCTTTTTATAGTCATTGGACTATAACCCCTTAGTTCCATATCCATTTTCATTTTTTCTCTTAATTCTGACATAAATAATAACACTTCCTTATTTTTTATTTCGACAATAAAAGTTTATAGGAAGTGTGTATTATAATAAAGAAGTATCTTAATCAAATAGGATACTTCTTTATATTTTATTTAAGTAAAAATTAAATTAATATGATTAGCACTCGTCTGCCACCGTTTTTAGCGGTTTAGTTCT
>NZ_BHYK01000085.1 GCF_003865095.1 Clostridium tagluense
CCTAAGACTTCCTTCAGTTCACACCTCACGGTGGATACCTTGTCTTCAGCTAGTGGTTGGTAACTACAGACCCCCACAGTGGACTTTCACCACCTAGTTAATTGCCATGCCTGGCACACTGATAAAAGCACCTAGTTCATGATGAACTAGGTGCTTTTTAAAATAAAAAATTTATTATATTTTAAATTTGCTTATACTTTCTCTTAATTTTTCAGCAAGAATGTTTAAGTTTTCTGCCGCACCTACTATTTCTTGAAGGCCTGCAGCTTGCTGCTCCGTAGAGGCACTTACCTCTTCTGAAGTTGCTGCCGTCTCTTGTGATACAGATGCTGCATTTTCAATTTTTTCACTTACTTTATCTTTATAATTATTTATTTCTTTTAGTGAATTATCTACAGTGTTCATGTCCTTTTGAAGTAATTCCATTGCTCCTTCAATCTTTTTGAAGGTTTCATTAGTAGTTTGAACACTTTTATCAGTTTTAGTGTTTAACTCTTTGGAGTACATTATTTGCTCTAATACTTCATTTACACTTGTTCTTATTATACTTGTTACCTTATCAATTTCAGAAGCTGAAACTGAAGATTGCTCTGCAAGTTTTCTAACTTCATCTGCAACAACTGCAAAGCCTTTTCCTGCTTCTCCAGCTCTTGCTGCCTCTATACTAGCATTTAAGGCTAATAAATTCGTTTGCTCTGTTATTGCTTTTATAGTATCAGTTATATCACTAATCTTATTGGAATTCACAGCTAAAATTTCTACCTTCCTAGCGACCTCATCATTAGCTTTAGTGTTTTCCTCAAATACTTGTCTTAAATTGTTAACTACTATAATGCCTTGTTCTGTTGATTGTTTAACCTCTAAGGATGCTTTTATCATATTTTTAGCATTAATAGTACTTTTATTTACTTCCACCCCTAATGTGGTGGAATAATTAACACTTTCCTCTAAAATTTGAGACTGCTCATTTGCTCCTTGTGCAATTTGTTGCACTGCTCTTGCAACCTCATCCCCCACAGCATTAGATTCCTCAGTAGTAGCGGCTAGTGACTCTGCTGATTCCTTAACTTTATTAGAGCCTTCTATTACATTTCCTAAAACTATAACCATATCATCTATCATATTATTTACAGATTCAATAATTTGTTGTATTTCTAAGCTAGCATTTTTATCTTCATTCACCCTTTGAGTGAAATCACCTTGCTTAATCTTTGCTAAAACACTAATTAATTTTTCCATAGGCTTTGTTATTTTACCTGAAAATATAGTTCCAACAGCAATTACAAATATAAGTGATAAAACTAAAACAATAATGGGTATTGTTAAACCTTCTACTATTTTTGATGTTAATTCAGATAAAGGAATAAATCCTACTATAATTAAATTAGTTTTTTCATCTAGAGACTTATAAGATAAAAATTTTTCTCCATTTATATTTAATACAAGTTTATTTTCTTTAGAGTCCATAATACTTTTTATCCAAGATTCTTGTGTTGAATTTTTTCCTAATATATCTTTGTTTTTATGAGCTATAATTGTACCTTTACTATCTAATATAGCTGAGAAACCGCCACTACCCAGTTTAATACCTGCAACCATATTAGAGATTACTTCTAAGTCTATATCTATACCAATTACACCTACTAGTTTAGTTTGCTTATCTTTAACTGTTTTTGCAAAAGTCATTACATATTTTTTAGTAACAGCATCCACATATGGGTTAGTAGAAATTACTTTGCCTTCATTACTTATTGCATCCTTATACCAACTTCTTGAAGTTGGATCATAAGTGGACGGTAATGGAGGATTTGGTTTAGGTTCAATATACATTTTTTTGTCTGAAGTCCCTAGATATATGCTTAATGTGTCAGGATGTGATTTTGAAAACTCTTCAAAGCTTTTGTTTAACCATTGTGCAAAACTTGGATTTGTTTTGATCATCAAAGCATTCGGATCATTAGATAACATATTTGTGGATTCAAAGTTTGCTTTATATAATGAGCCTATGGCCTCATCAACTCTTGATATACTTTGATTTGCTACGCTATCGAATTCACCCTTTAAATTTTTTGATAAACTATAATATGTCCCTAAAGAAATTGATACTATAGGTAAAAATGATGCCAAAATAAGCAATGATATTAACTGAATCTTTAATTTTTTTCCTTTTGGTTGTTTTAAATCATTTTTGTCGAATATTTTTTTTTTCATAAAATAACCCCCGTCTAATTTTTGATAGTGTTAACACTATCTTTATTTTATTTATTTAAATCCTTGCTATTGCAAGGGTTTGTGCTATTTTAAACGTAAAAAAGCAATGACCCCCTCTTTTCTGATATAATTGTTGTATCTAACTCA
>NZ_BHYK01000086.1 GCF_003865095.1 Clostridium tagluense
CAAAGCCACAACAAAACATTGACCATATTAAACTTGTAAAAGAGATTATAAAAGAAGAAATAACAGACCAGGAGGCACAAAGCATATTGATTAGTGCCAATGGAGATATAAATATAATCAAAGAAAAGTATAGATGCTCTCAAAGAGCAGCTAAAATTACAAATATGGTTGGTTGGCTTATTGATGCAATAAAAAAAGACTATCAGTCGCCTATAGGTAAAGTTGATAAATTCAATGATTACGCGCAAAGGGAATATGATTTTGATAAATTGGAGAAGAAATTACTTGGATGGGAATAAACGAATGGTGTATAAGTAGTCTAGAATAATGAAGGGTGTAGCTATATGTTAGCTATACCTTTTTTGTTTTTATTTTTATTTTCAAAAAAAACGCAAAACTTCTGGAAGAGCATATATATTCAGTGAAAACAAATTGAAAGGAGTGATTAACATGGCAGTTAAATCAACAAAGGTAGCAAGTTCCTTAAAGCTTACTGTGATAGTGGGTATTGACAAGAAAGGCAAAGAGAAACATGGAACAAAAAAATTGGGTAATATAAAAACTACTGCAGTGGACGAGGACCTTTTTGCTGTAGGACAAGCTATTTCTAACATTAAAAATTATCCATTAGTGGGAATAGACAGAGAAGACGAGTTCAGCTTAGTTAATGCTTAGCTCGTAGCTGAAAAGAGAAAGGCCTAAACTCAAAACCATTGGGTTAATTAATTAAAAGGAGGAAAAGTGATATGAATAAATTAGTTATGAGATTTTTAACATCTGTAGAAGGTAAGTATTTTACTTTAGCTGTAGATGACATTAAAGTTGATGAAAAAGGAGTTCCAACTGTAACTTCTGCGCAAACAAATGCTCTTATGGATCTAGTTATTGCAAAGGATATATTCGCATCTGCTAGTGGCAAATTAACTGGCAAGAAAGATGCTAAGATAGTTGTTACTGATACTAATGAAGTTGAGATAGCATAGTAAAAAGATTTCACTAAGGGATTAACCTTGGTGGGATCTTTTTTATTATTTAAGAACATTGTCCAGGAGAAGTCTTACGGCTTCACTTTTAGTTATGTTGTTAGCATTTTTGAAGCTTTCTAAGGATTTAGATAATTCCTCACTTATTCTTATATGGATCAATTCACTTTTAGAGTTTTCAATTTTCTTTCTGCCTCTTGTCATAATATCACCTCATAATATCACCTCATAATATTTGCGTTACATAAAATAAGCTTATAGATAGTTGATTTAATTATGTAATACAATAATTATTATAATACATAATTACAAATATTACCATATATTTAGGGTAAGTAAATCTTTGTAGGTTATGATTTAACCACATTCACCATTAATTCTTTATTTCATCATACTTCTATCACAATTGCACTCTATACTAAAGACATAGATTAAATAAAGAAATTAGAAGGAGAGTGTATTTTATGAAAAATATTAAGACATTCGCTCTAGCAATTGCAGTGGTAAGCGTACTTAGTTCAAGCATGGTTTTTGCTGCTGTAACTACTAAGACGCCAGCGGATATACTAGCTGGATTGACAGGAAAGACAGTAGAGCAAGTTACAAAAGATAAAGCAGCTGGAAAAACATATGGAGCAATGGCAGGCGAGGCAGGTAAATTAGATGAATTTAAAATAGAGAGTCTTAAGCAGAAAAAAGCAGTTCTTGATCAAAGGGTAAAGGATGGTAAATTAACTCAGGCTAAAGCAGATGAAATTTATAATTCTATTAAAACTAATCAGGCAAATTGCGATGGAACAGGTAGCGCGTCTATAGGTAAGATGAATGGTGTAGGATTTGGACAAGGAGAAGGAAAAGGAATGGGTAAAGGTTCAGGACAGGGCAATGGTGGTGGATGCGGCTTAGGAATGAAGCAAGGAAATTAAAATTAATAAAAGTAAATAAAAGTAAATAAAAATACCGTAGAATGTTAATTCTACGGTATTTTTTATGTGCGCCCGGCATGGACGCAATCTAATGGGTGAAAGTCCCTAGCACGGGTTAATAGTGCCAAGTGCATAGCTTAAGACAAGGGTGTCCATGGTGACGTGGAATCTGAAGGAAGTCGGCGGCAAAAC
>NZ_BHYK01000087.1 GCF_003865095.1 Clostridium tagluense
AGCATGGTTGGAAAAAAGAAAGAGAATTTAAGGAATTTTCTCCTTTTGTAACTGTGTATAGTGGTTATAGTATTTATATAAGTTTTAAAAAATATTATTAACTAAGATGTGTCGCAATACAAAAATATTGAAACAAAAAAATAAATAAAAAGAGAGCCGCAGTCTGGACAACTTCAAGGCTCTCTTAAATCTCAACTAGGAGATATAGATATTATATCCTATATCTCCTTTAAAACAAATGAAAAATTTAGGAGGTAAATGAACATGGGATTAGCAAATGATGAAGTAATAATTAGAATGGTGGGTAAATTAACATTAGAATTTACTGATATAGACCAGCTAAAAGTTAGAAAAATAATAGAGGAAGTATTGTATAAGTATGATGTGGTACCTAAAGAAACAGGGCTTACAACAAGTGGCGATACAGAAGATAAACTACAAATTTATTTAGTGGTTAAAAAGCTAGAAGGACTAAGTATAGAAACATTAAAAAACTACAATCGTGAGATACTAAAGTTTGCTAATTATCTTAGAAAACCTCTTGCCACTGTAACAAGTATGGACCTTCGAATGTATTTAGCTCAAAGATGCAAGAACCTTAAGCCTGGGACAACCAATACACAAATGTATATACTTAGATCATTTTTTAGTTGGTTATTAGCAGAAGAATATATACCTAAAAATCCTATGTTAATAATAAAGGCAACCAAAGAACCAGGAAGACTTAGACATGCATTAACTGTAGACGAAGTAGAGATATTAAGACAAAAATGTAAAAGCATACGTGAGAAAGCATTGCTTGAGTTTACATACTCCAGTGGGTGCCGTTTAAGTGAAATAGTTGATATAAATAAAGAGGATATAGATTGGCATAATAAAACATTAAAAGTAATTGGAAAAGGTAATAAAGAAAGAATAGTTTGTTTTAATACAAAAGCTAGATACCTAATGAAAGAGTATATATTGTCGAGAGCAGATGATAACGCAGCATTATTTGTTGCTAGTAAAGGCAATCATAATAGGCTAGGTGGTAGATCTATTGAAAGAGAAATTAAAAATATTGCTACAAGAGCGGATTTAGGGAAATCAATATACCCACATCTGTTGAGACATAGCATAGCCACACATTTGCTAGCGGCAGGAATGGCATTGCATAATGTACAAGCATTGCTAGGCCATAGTGACCCAAAAACAACTCAAATTTACGCAGAAACAAGCCTAGAGAATGTTGTATATGAATATAAAAGAATTTCTTAGGGATAGGTGATAAAATGGAAAAGATTAAAAATAAACTTAAATTATATAGAGAAAGAGTTTGCAATATAGAAAATAAACTTCTTGAAATAGAAAAATTAATTATAAATGGTGCAAATGATGATGATGATGATGAACAAATAAAAGAATTAAGGCTACAAATAAGAAAAATGGAATTAGAAAATAAAAAAATAGAGAACATATTAAAATTATTATCAGAAAAGGATTGTAAAATTGTTAGTCTTATTTATTTAAATGGAGAAGGAAAAAAGAAAGTAACTAAAGAATTAGACAAGACAGAAAGACAAATAAATTATAGCATAAACAAAGCACTAAAGAGCATTGCAAAGCTTTTTATAGATTAAAGATGATATGTTTTTAGTTTAATTTTGTGTTGTTTTTGGTTTAATTTTGTATCTTTTTTGTAGGGAAAATTTCCTTAAAATTTCCCTCAATTGTCGTTTGAATTATGTTAATATAAATATATAAATAAGTAATAAACGTTGATGGGTAAATTATATTCCTTATTTTTTTAATAAAGATAAGGAATGTCCCCTTTGATGGTTTGGGTGAACTATATACTTTTGAGGAGTTGATGGAGCTGCAGGCTAAATTAAATAAAGAACAGGTTAAAAAATTATACTTAGATGGATTAACAGCTACTGAGATTGCTAGAAAATTAAAGTTCAATAAAGACACTGTAAAAAAATGCATTCAGAGAAATTTTAATGATTTAAAACATAAGCATGAAATTGCTGTTATACG
>NZ_BHYK01000088.1 GCF_003865095.1 Clostridium tagluense
GATATAAATATACAAATGCAACAAAGAAATGCGAATAATACCGCGTGGGACAATGTAAATCCAAAAACAACTGCTAGTAACGTTTTAGCATTAGATGGAAGTTCAGTTGAGTCACACTTGGCTGAAAATGTGAAACAACTAGCAACTAAATCTCCTACAGACCATTTGCATACAGGAACTTATGAATCAGTGCTTCCCATAGAAAGAAAGAGAAAAATAACATCTGGAACAGCAATCCCAACAGGAGGGGCCGATGGTGATATTTATTTCCAATATGAATAGAGGTGATGTTATATGAGCAAAGCAACATGGTTAAATATTGGTGGAGTTTGGAAACAAGCTAAAAATATCTGGGAAAATATTGGTGGCGTTTGGAAACAAAAAGTAATTCCAAAAGGAAATATAAGTGGGCTATGGAAAGATTTTATTGGTTATTATACACCTCGTATTTTCAGAATAACAAATCGTACACTCTATTGTTATTCTTTGGTGGAAAATAAATTAGAATGGAGTAATTCTACTGTTATAGCAAGCGATGAAATTTATCATTGTTCTAGATATGACCCAGTACACAAAAGAATATACGTATTAGTATATGATACGTATACTAGTAGGTCTATATTCAAAGTATATGATGCACTAACAGGCAGTTTTATAAAAGCATCCTCACCAATGTTGAACACAACATATTTTGATTTGTCAGAATATGGCGGTGGGAGAATATATTGGAACGACGAAGAAAATAATTATATTCGTTGTACAGACTTGGATTTTAAAGAAATTTGGAAAAAAAGTACTCAAAACAGTGGTAAAACAAGTCAAATTACTGTTAGTAGAACAGGTAAATCATATTCTTTATTGACTGGTGGAAGTTCTTACAGTTCATTATATGGAGTAAATGAATATGGAAGTTCCGATTTTAATGCTTATGTTTATACCAAAGTTTGGTTTATGGCAACTAATTCATTAAATGAATTAATTTTTACTAAATATGAAGGGAGTAATAATGACTTAATGAAGGTAGATTCAAACTTATCAACCCAAACAACTTTAAAAGGAAATGCTTTTCCTCAAATGGCTAGACCTTGCATTGATGATAGTGATAATATTTATTTAATAGATAGTGATAAAAAACTATCAAAATATTCTAATATTGGAACACTTTTATGGAGTGTAATATTTACTAATAATATAGGTAGTATAGCCCTTACTCAAGATAATAAAATAACGGTAACAACATATGGTAATGCAGGTTCTTCCGAAGATATACTAATCGTAGACCCAACCACAGGAGGATATAAAAGCATGGGAATTGGGATAAATCTAGTTAACACCCCAGACCAATTTAATTATCCAACGGTTGTAGGAGATAGAGGTTTAGTTGGTGCATTTAGTAAACAAGTATAAAATAAGGAATAAGGGAGGTAAATAATATGATTTTTATTAAATACGAATTAGGAACTGATACAAGGTCTATGGTAACGTTAATTCATTATAATCCATCTATATTATCAGATGAAATAATGCAAAATGGTGTTCTAGTAGAAAAAATTCCAGAACCTATACCACAAAACGGAAAAACAGAAGTATTGTATTATAATATAAAGACAAAGGAATTTTGGTATGAGTATATTGATATTCCAAAAACTCAAGAGCGAACAATTCAAGAGAGAATGCAATCACTAGAGCAATCTAATGCAGAAATGATGGCTATGATAGCGACAATGGCAACACCTAAAGTATAGGTGTTATTTTTATGTCTAAAAAAATAAAATATATAAGAGAAAGGATGATTAATATGTTTAATTTCACTAAAAATTCTGGTTGTACAAAGGTATGGATTACTTTAATAATTGGAGGTACTTATACATTTGAGCAAGTCCCAAAATTATTCAATTTAAGAGAAATGGTAGGAGAAGTATTAAAAGATATGGGAGCAATAAAAGAACCAGTTGCTACGACGTAGGAAAATA
>NZ_BHYK01000089.1 GCF_003865095.1 Clostridium tagluense
TGTTGAGACAGTGCCCAAATCATTACGCCATTCGTGCGGGTCGGAACTTACCCGACAAGGAATTTCGCTACCTTAGGACCGTTATAGTTACGGCCGCCGTTTACTGGGGCTTAAGTTCATACCTTCGCTTGCGCTAAGTAATCCCCTTAACCTTCCAGCACCGGGCAGGCGTCAGCCCCTATACATCAGCTTTCGCTTTAGCAGAGACCTGTGTTTTTGCTAAACAGTTGCTTGGGCCTATTCTCTGCGACCTACTTTCGTAGGCACCCCTTCTCCCGAAGTTACGGGGTCAATTTGCCGAGTTCCTTAACAGCAATTCTTCCGATGGTCTTAGGATTCTCTCCTCACCTACCTGTGTCGGTTTGCGGTACGGGCACCAATATCCTCGATAGAGACTTTTCTTGGCAGCGTGGAATCAGATACTTCAGGAATAAATTCCCTTCCCCATAACATCTCAGCGTTAAGAGCAAACGGATTTGCCTGCTTGCTCCGCCTAAATGCTTAGACACACATCCAATAGTGTGCACATCTTATCCTCCTGCGTCATCCCATTTCTAATAACGTCCATTGGTGGTATCGGAATATCAACCGATTGTCCATCACCTACGCCTTTCGGCCTCGGCTTAGGTCCCGACTAACCCTGAGAGGACGAGCCTTCCTCAGGAAACCTTAGGTTTTCGACCGTTAAGATTCTCACTTAACTCTCGCTACTTATGCCAACATTCTCACTTCTGTACCGTCCACCACTCCTTACGGTATGACTTCAGCCAGTACAGAAAGCTCCTCTACCGCGTACACATAGTGTACACCCATAGCTTCGGTGGTAAGTTTTAGCCCCGGACATCTTCGGCGCAGGATCTCTTGACTAGTGAGCTATTACGCACTCTTTGAATGAGTGGCTGCTTCTGAGCCAACATCCTAGTTGTCTTAGAAATCCCACATCCTTTTCCACTTAACTTACACTTTGGGACCTTAGCTGATGGTCTGGGCTGTTTCCCTTTTGACTACGGATCTTATCATTCGCAGTCTGACTGCCGAAATAAAAGTATATGGCATTCGGAGTTTGATAGGGTTCAGTAACTGTTGTCAGCCCCTAGCCCATTCAGTGCTCTACCTCCATTACTCAATTAATCGACGCTAGCCCTAAAGCTATTTCGAGGAGAACCAGCTATCTCCGAGTTCGATTGGAATTTCTCCGCTATCCACAGCTCATCCCATGGTTTTTCAACACCAACGTGGTTCGGACCTCCACGGAATTTTACTTCCGCTTCATCCTGGCCATGGATAGGTCACCCGGTTTCGGGTCTACGACATGCAACTATAGCGCCCTATTCAGACTTGGTTTCCCTTCGGCTCCGTACCTTAAGTACTTAACCTTGCTACATATCGTAACTCGTTGGCTCGTTCTACAAAAAGCACGCCGTCACACATAAAAAGTGCTCCGACCGGTTGTAGGCACACGGTTTCAGGTTCTATTTCACTCCCCTTCCGGGGTTCTTTTCACCTTTCCCTCACGGTACTTCTTCACTATCGGTCACTAGGTAGTATTTAGCCTTGGGAGGTGGTCCTCCCTGCTTCCCACAAGGTTTCACGTGTCTCGTGGTACTCTGGATTAGATCTGACTGTTTTTCCTTTTCATTTACAGGCCTATTACCTTCTGCGGAGCAGCTTTCCAGCTATCTTCAATTAAGGAATTGCAGTATTTATGATCTATCCTCAACCCCTAGGTCAAAGACCTAGGTTTGGGCTCTTTCCCTTTCGCTCGCCGCTACTTAGGAAATCGATGTTTCTTTCTCTTCCTCCGGGTACTTAGATGTTTCAGTTCCCCGGGTCTACCTCTGCATACCTATTTATTCAGTATGCAGTACATAGTTGTTACTATGTGGGTTCCCCCATTCGGAAATCTTTGGATCACTGGCTATTTGCGCCTACCCAAAGCTTATCGCAGCTTAACGCGTCCTTCTTC
>NZ_BHYK01000090.1 GCF_003865095.1 Clostridium tagluense
TGGAAACGCGGCATCGTTCTTTAGCTTGTTTCAGAAATTGAGCAACTTTAGTGGCTATCATCATTTAAGTATATACTTATGGTGATAGTTTTTATCGGCTCAACATCTGAATCCAAACCTATTCAAAATGCGAAACAACTGAGTCTAAAATTATGTTAATTCAAATCTACAAATTGGAATTTGTATTAATATTCTTTTATAATATTGGTACGCAAATTTCACAATAATGCTTATTTATCGTCTGCATTGCATAGCGTTCAAGAATAGGTCTTTTATCATCAAATTCATAATTTCTTTTTGATAACTCCGAAAATATCTCCATCCATGCTTTTTGCATAGCATCTACCGTATGACTTATTTTAAATACGCAATGTTTTCCACCGATAATTTTTCCAAAATTAATATACTTATACTCAACCTTAAATTCATCCGAAACAACTAAACATGTATCATAACGACAATCTTTAGATTCTGTGAATTGAGGGTTATCTTGGGCTATTCCTAATATAATTGAATTTTCATTAAATAAGTTTTTTTCTCTAGCCCAACTTTTTAATTGCTCCATTATTTGCACATTTTCTGAACCGTAAGGACCTGTTCTTCGTATATAAGCAATTTTATATGATGATATCATTTCAATATTAATATCCATAACTTACCTTCTTTTTTAATAGAGTACATCGATGCCTGAATTCATCATATAATGCTTTAAAATGTATTTCAACTTATTTTTTAAAATTACCAAATTACTATTGGGGTACGGCAACGACTAATGTAAAAATAACCTCCTAGAAAATAGCATTAAAAAAGGGCTATTGCCCTTAGTCGATTGTGACACATTAAATGAACATTATGTCCTTGGTTATTTTAGTAATAACTCTTTCTGAAACCTGTAGTCTTCCTAAATTTGTTTCTTTCATAAAATTTATCTGCACCCTCGGTTGAAAGTAAATCTAACCTTGTATGAGGATATAAATTATGACATACATCAATCAATGCTTTTCCTATGTCTTTTGCTCTATAATTAATATCAACTATAATTTCTGCGATATAAGTTGTGATTTTTCCATCTGTTAATGCACGAACTAGTCCAACAACTAACTCCCCTTCAACAGCAACTAGAGTAATAGTTGAGTTTTTCCATGCTTCCAACCCCTCATCTGACCTTTCTATAAAGGTCATCCAGCCTTCTTTTTCATATAATCTTTGAACTGACGGAAAATCTTTTTCAACAAATTGTCTAATCAAAATGTCTTTTGGCAACTTTACTTGTGAAAGTAAATCCTCTGCTATAGTAAGGTTATTCATGCTAAAATCCCTTCTTCCGTAATATTTTACAGTTCCGTCACATCTTTAGATGATTCTGAACTAAAAGATTCAACACTTATTTATATCTTGGGTATTCGGGTAGCAATTCTATTAACTTAATTGATTTTCCTTCATTATCCAGTAACATCTCGATATTACCTGCTTCTTTCCCTAAGTGCATCATGAACTCTCTGCAAGCACCACAGGATGGTATTACTTTACCATCCTTATATACAGAAACAACTTTATCGACTTCACTTTCTCCATGCGTGAGCATTGTAGACAAAGCATTTCTCTCTGCACACATTCCTAAAGAACCATTTGTATCAATACAAATACCTGTATAGATATTTCCTTTTTTTGTTAATATTGCTGATGCAACGCTTCCAACCCACATGGCATTTGAAACTTCATGTGGATTTATTACTCGCATTGCTTCGTTGTAAAGTTTTTCCCATATCTGTTCCATATTACCCCCCCTATATACTTGACATAAAATTAATAATTATTAATACGCAATTTGAATAGGTTTGGATTCAGATGTTGAGCCGATAAAAACTATCACCATAAGTATATACTTAAATGATGATAGCCACTAAAGTTGCTCAATTTCTGAAACAAGCTAAAGAACGATGCCGCGTTTCCACT
>NZ_BHYK01000091.1 GCF_003865095.1 Clostridium tagluense
CCGTATTTGGTTTAGGAGCTATTGGATTAGCTGCTATTCAAGGATTGGCTCAAGCAAAAGCAGGCCGAATTATCGCTGTAGACTTAAATGAAGATAAGTTTGAATTGGCTAAAAAAATGGGAGCAACTGATGTTGTAAATCCTTCCAAGTTTGATAAACCAATCCAAGAAGTCTTGGTTGAAATGACGGATGGAGGAGTAGATTATAGCTTCGAGTGTATTGGTAATGTTGAAGTAATGAGGTCTGCTCTTGAAAGTTGTCATAAAGGTTGGGGCGAAAGTATTATTATCGGTGTAGCAGGCGCAGGTAAAGAGATTCATACGCGTCCATTCCAATTGGTAACTGGTCGAGTATGGCGTGGATCAGCCTTTGGTGGAGTTAAAGGAAGAACTGAACTGCCAGGAATGATTGAAGATTATATGAATGGTAAAATTGATTTAGATTCGTTTATTACACATCATTTAGACTTTATGGATATCAATGAGGCATTTGATTTGCTTCATAAAGGTGAGTCAATCCGTACTATTTTAACGTATTAAAAATAAAGATGTCATATACCGGTTAGAAAAAGGATATGATCATAGTTATTTTACGATCGTGACATTTATAGAACAACACTTACAGTTTCATGTTAAGGAATTAGAAAAAATAAAAAAAATAAATATATTCAAGGAGGAAAACATATGATTACCACTAAATTACATCCAAGATTAGATAACGGTATTAATGATTATCCAGAAGTAAAAGGATTTGTAGGAGGGACATTAAAGTGTCTTTGTAAATCAAATAAAGTAGAGGTCAAGGTAGATTCACAAACAGTGCACAACCATGCATGTGGTTGTTCTAAGTGTTGGAAACCAGAAGGCGCTGAATTTTCTTTAGTAGCTGTAGTATCTCGTGACAAAGTTAATGTCATTAGTAATGCTGATAAGGTAGAAATAGTTGATGAAACAGCTACAATTCAAAGACATTTTTGTAAAGAATGTAAAGTACATTTATTTGGTCGTATAGAAAACAAAGATCATGCGTTTTATGGTTTAGACTTTGTTCATACAGAATTATCAGAGGATAAAGGGTGGTCTGCACCACAATTTGCAGCATTTGTTTCATCTGTAATCGAAACAGGTACACCGGTTTCAAAAATGGCTGATATCCGAAAAGATTTAAATAATCTTGGATTACCTACCTATGATGTCCTATCACCTGAGTTAATGGATTTAATTTCTGCTAAAACTGCTGAACTGAATGGCACATTACAGAAATAAAAGTTATATTTAACTGTAGTAATTAAGAAATAATAAACTAGCGGTTGTTGATTAATGGTAAAATCTTTGGTTTATAAAAAACATTGTCATCAAGAGTTTTTTAAGTCTAGTTTAGCTTCAATTTAACACATTTTAAGCAACTTTACAGATCGAAAAGATTATATATAAGCACTTACTCTATTTCAGAGTAAGTGCTTTTGTAGTGCGCCCAGCATGGGCGCACTCTAAAGGGTGCAAGTCCCTATCACGGGGTAATAGTGCCAAGTGCATAGCTTAAGACAAGGGTGTCCATGGTGACGTGGAATCTGAATTATCCGAGTAAAACAATTATCCTAACAAAATCCAAAGTCAACTTCAAACAAGCGCATTTTAAGAAAATTACTCGGATAATCTTTCTATAATAATTCTATCGTATAATACTATTGTGTCAGGTGACACTATATAAGGATGATGTTATTGATTAGCAATCAATCTTATTTTAGGGTGTTTTTGTGTTTTTGGCAAGCTAAAAACCATGCATTGCGGAACTTAATTTTTCCAGCACCCTATTTCCATTATTGGGTATTCATGGAGATCGGAAGAGCGTCGTGTAGGGAAAGAGTGTAGATCTCGGTGGTCGCCGTATCATTAAAAAAAAAAAAGAAAGAGATAGGTGGAGGGACAGCGAGTGAGTA
>NZ_BHYK01000092.1 GCF_003865095.1 Clostridium tagluense
AATCGAGTAGGAGCTAAATAATTAATTTATTTAGCGACCTCTCACACCACCGTGCGTACCGTTCGGTACACGGCGGTTCAATAAGAATTACCTAATCATAAATTTTTCAGTTAAGGTTATAAAGCCTTGTTCTTTAAGGTATTTATTAGTTAGAGTTCTTGTTAAGACTGGGCTATGGGATATTCTCCAATAGCCTTTTCTTGTATTCGCATATTCCCAAGCTTTGTATTCATCAATACCAAGCCTTTTGAGATTATCATGTTTTGTTTTAATTCTCTTCCATTGTTTCCAATAACATAAGCGAATCCTTCGTCTTAGCCACTCGTCTAAGGTTTTAAGTATACTTTTCATATCTGCTAATTTAAAATAATTTACCCATCCAACTATAACTTGTCTTAGTTTAATAGCACGAAGTTCCATACTCATAGCATTACTTCTTCCTGTTATTTCTTTGAGCTTACTTTTAAGTTTCTTAACAGAATTTTGGTGTACTCTTATTCCCATTTCACCTTTCTTTGGATAAAATGTAAATCCCAAATACTTCAACTTCCACGGTCTGTCGACCTTGCTCTTGTCTTTATTGACTTTGAGTTTCAAATCCTCTTCTATAAACCTTGTTATACTTGCCATTACACGGTATGCTGACTTCTTTGATTTTAAATAAATATTACAGTCGTCAGCATACCGACTGAAGTGCAATCCTCGCTTTTCTAACTCTTTATCCAGCTCATTTAACATGACATTACTAAGTAATGGTGAAAGATTGCCACCTTGCGGTACACCTTTTTGAGAGGTATTAAAAATTCCTCTTTCCATTACTCCCGCTTGAAGATATTTTCTTATAAGGGATATTACCCTAACATCCTTTACTTCTTTATAAACGAATCCTATTAATTTGTCATGATTTACAGTATCGAAGTATTTCTCCAAATCAATATCTACTGCCCACTTGTAACCTTTATCCATGTATTCTTTGCATTTTCCAATTGCTTGGTGTGCACTTCTATTTGGTCTAAATCCATAACTATTATCCGAAAATTTCTCTTCAAATATTGGATTTAGAACTTGAGCGATAGCTTGTTGTATTACTCTGTCTACAGCAGTTGGTATTCCTAGTGGTCGTTTCTTTCCATCAGGCTTAGGTATTTCTACTCGCCTTACTGGATTAGGTTTATACCTACCTTCCAATAGTAATTGCCGAAGGCTGGCGCCATTTTCTTTCAAGTATTGTAGAAGTTCATCTACCTTCATACCATCAACTCCATGACTACCTTTATTAGCTCTAACTTTCTTAAATGCTTGATTTAAGTTGTTTCTGTCAATAATCCTTTCAAACAGTCCATTGGTGTATTTATTTTCGGCGTTCTGTCTCTTTTCTATCGTCAATGAAATGCTCGGCGCTCCTACATACTCTTCGAGTTCCACTCTATCCTTTTGTAGGTAACCTTCATTATGAAGTTGTCTGCTTTTATCACATTTCTTTGTGTTTTTCAAAGTTTCAAAACCTCCTATCGTTCAGTCCTTCACCGAAGGCTCATGAACCTTCTGCTACTATGACGTCTGCTGACTTCTTAGATTTCAACTTTACATCACTGCAAAGGTTGTTATTTCAAAATTCATCTCTATAACATTTACCTAAGATCTCCCCGGGTAAGAACACAATCTTTCACTCCATCTATCTGCTACATTTACACCACTTGTTTCGAATAGTTTTGGGCTTCGTTATGTTATGCAAACTTACCCACAAGCACATGCCTTATATGTAGTTTCTATTCGTCAGACCAGAGTTTTGCCGCCGACTTCCTTCAGATTCCACGTCACCATGGACACCCTTGTCTTAAGCTATGCACTTGGCACTATTAACCCGTGCTAGGGACTTTCACCCATTAGATTGCGTCCATGCCGGGCGCACA
>NZ_BHYK01000093.1 GCF_003865095.1 Clostridium tagluense
GATAGTGTTAACTGACTTATGAAAAAAGCACATAGGAATATTTGTATGTCAATTACAACTTTAAGAAATAAGGTCGTTGTCTTTTTAGCCTTAAACTTATGGAATTTAATGTTTTTGTTCTTACAAAAGGAAAAAAGGGTAACAAAAATAAACCTTCTCAGACTGTTTCTTTTTTACAGAAACTTGGCAGGAAAGTAAACTTTGATTAAAGCAAAAAAATGAACTATAAATTTAGCTATGCAAGTTGTTTTTCCAATATAAGATGTTGTGAAAGTTGAATCAATTTTTGCCATTTACCAGGCATTGTGGAAATCTTTTCGATCTCAGGGATAGAGTTCAACGGTCCCCAATAAGCGTAGCTATGTGGGCGGAGAAAGTTGTAATAGGCTACAAATAAGGCCAAGTGCGTATTGGAGCCTTCCTCACTACCAAAGCCATTTGTAACCCTATAAGAGAATTTAAATGTTCTGTTGAGGCGTTCAATTATTTGTTTAACCCAGCGATATTCAGTTGAGACAGGATCACTGTTAGTAAGTCCAATTACCTGGGTTACATCGAAGTCAAAGCCATTAAGATTAAACTGTTGCTGCGCAAGCTTGTATGCGGTATAACCGTCAGCAATGAATTTAAGGGACTTACCAGGAAATTCTTTAAATTTATCAAACGCCATACGCATAGTTAAAATACAAGGTCCAGTATCACGGGTAAAAGACGCTTGGTACCCTAAAATTGATTTTTTGATGGCGTCCATAACAAACCAGATATATTGATGAACTCCTTTAACTTTAGTATAGGTTTCATCAGCAGAAAGATAATTAGTAGGTTTATAGTCATAATTATCTACAAAGGGTTTAACCATAGCGGCAGCTGTGATGGCGTATCTGCTAACCATGACATGAGATATTTTAACTCCATGGATTTCCCACAGAGCAAGCGCCGTACGGCGTGTAGATAAACCTAAATTAACATTATATGTTAAGCAAAGTCCCATTACATGTGAAGAAAAATTCCTGAATTTGAGGCTAGTAGCACCCTTAGGCATAGAATATAAATCTACATCAAAGAAATCAGTGGTGAACTCACGGTAAATGTAATGCAGTTTAAATTTATGCTTATCTTTCTTGTATTCCTCAAGGTCTTCTAACGAAAGTTTTGCAAGAGAATTTAGGTAGAAATCACATTTTTTATTAACGCATTTATGGACAAAGAAATGCTTGCGATCTTTCTTTTTACTGAGAGCATGTCCACAAAAAGGGCAAATGAAGAGCTCAGTCTTTAAATCAACTTTGTTTTTGCTGAAATGCAAATCACAAACCTTACAACAAAGCTGCCCACGGCCACCTGCATTATCGTAGATATAGTTATGTGGAGCATCACAGCGAGGGCAGACAGTATCAGGTGCCACTGGGTTTTTACCACGAGGATTAACTGGCTTTTTATCCTTACCATCAGCAATTTTGTACTCTTTTAACATTTGTTTGTAATCAAGCTTTTTAAAGGTTTTAATAATAGGTAATTTATCTACAGTAAGTTTTTTATATTTAGGGCTTGTCATATCATATTTTGGAGCCTTTAAAGGTATATTTTTAGCAATGAAAATAAGTAATTGATTTATCTGCGAAAGTAGTAGTTGATTATATGTAACTAATATTGATATAATTGTACTCACAATGACACCTTCCTTTTGGGATTTTTGTTGAGTTAGATACAACAATTATATCAGAAAAGAGGGGGTCATTGCTTTTTTACGTTTAAAATAGCACAAACCCTTGCAATAGCAAGGATTTAAATAAATAAAATAAAGATAGTGTTAACACTATC
>NZ_BHYK01000094.1 GCF_003865095.1 Clostridium tagluense
GTGTGCCAGGCATGGCAATTAACTAGGTGGTGAAAGTCCACTGTGGGGGTCTGTAGTTACCAACCACTAGCTGAAGACAAGGTATCCACCGTGAGGTGTGAACTGAAGGAAGTCTTAGGCAAAGTTCCGACCCAAGGAATACGAACATTTTCAGGCAAGCTATTTGTGGATGAGTCTGCTGAACAAGACAAAGTCCAATAACTACATAGAACGAATAGGTGTAAAGAATGTGGGTTCATGGAATGAAAGTGAATTGTCTTACCCTGGGAGGTCTCATGGACATGCGGAGATGAATTTGAAAGCATGGTCGAAAACGGTTTGCCATGAGAAGTCAGCAGAGGTCATAGTACCAGATATATTAATGATATTTGGGAAGGACTGAACATTAGGAGGTGAAAGTAAATGAATGTTACTAATAAAGAAATTAAATACAGCCAACTTCAAATTAATTTTGAAGACTCTATGCAAGAGGATAATGCGGAACATGAAAGCAATGCAGGAGTGTATGCTTCTTTAAAGATAACTGAAAACAACATCACCAATGGATTCGTGGTAAATGACAGATTGTTAGAGAAAATTATGGATAAGGAAAACGTAAGAGTTGCCTTAAAACGAGTTATTTCAAATAAAGGAAGCCATGGAATAGATGGGATGAAAGTCGATGAACTTCGTGCTTATCTCAACGAAAATTGGATTACTTTGAAACAATCAGTTATGGACGGAAAATTCCGTCCCAATCCCGCTCGGAGAGTGGAAATACTTAAGGAAGACGGGATTAAGAAAAGAAAGTTAGGAATACCAACTACAGTTGATAGAGTTATCCAACAAGCAATTGCGCAAATTTTAAGCCCTATGTACGAAGTTCAATTTTCAGATAGCAGTTACGGGTTTAGACCAAATCGAAGTGCGCATCAAGCCATTCGGAAATGCCAACAGTATATCCAAGAAGGGTATACCTACGCAGTAGACATGGATTTAGAGAAGTACTTCGATACAATCGACCATAGTAAACTTATTGAAATCCTATCTAGGACAATTAAGGATGGAAGAGTAATCTCCCTTATCCATAAATATCTTAGGGCTGGAGTAGTAATAGGAGGAACCTTTGAAGAAACAATTGAGGGTGTTATGCAAGGTGGACCACTTAGTCCGCTTCTTGGGAATGTTATGTTAAATGAATTAGACAAAGTATTAGAGGCAAGAGGTCACAGCTTTGCAAGGTACGCAGACGACCTTATGATTTATTGTAAAAGCAAAAGAAGTGCAATGCGTATTATGGATAATACTGTATCATTTGTAGAAAAGAAACTATTTCTAAAAGTAAATAGAGAAAAGACAAAGGTAGACCTAGTATGGAAGTTAAAGTTCCTTGGGTTTTCATTTTATAAAACCAAGGGTGAAGTTAGAGTGAGAATACATCCAAAGTCTATTATCAAGATGAGAGCCAAAGTTAAGGTTCTTACTGGAAGAAGTTATGGATTAAGTAATGAAGAAAGACCAATAAAGTTAAGACGATACATTATGGGATGGATTAATTATTTTAAAATTGCAGACATAAAATCATTACTTAAAACAGTAGACCAATGGATGCGACGACGAATACGCATGGTTTATTGGAAGCAATGGAAGAAAGTTAGAACTAGATTTAGTCAACTAATTTCTCTTGGCATTGAGAAAAGTAAAGCATTGGAATTCGCAAACACAAGAAAAGGCTATTGGAGAATTTCCAACAGCCCAATTATGACTCGCTCATTAACAAATGATACTTTAAAGAGACGTAACTACATATTCTTTTCGGATTATTATAGCCA
>NZ_BHYK01000095.1 GCF_003865095.1 Clostridium tagluense
GAGCTTTCACGGAAACTCATTAGCTCCTATGATTACTCATTTCTAGTATCATTAATTTTTGTTGATTCCCCCATTTTTTCTGCATAAAACACTTGACAAGTCTGTAAAAATTTGAAAAATACCTCCTAAAGACATGTTTTAAAAGGAGGATTATTTTATGCTTAAAAATTGGAGCACTCATGCTGATTATCAGCAATTTATTATTTCAAATCTCTCATGTTTGTACAAAGCTTTTCCTAAAAAGATTATACAATTTGAACCATCTATATCCAAGTTGTATTGCTTAGACTTAGATATTCTTGGGGAGATATTAAAACCTTATTATTCTAATATTGGTAGACCTGCAACTCTTCAACCTGAAATATTTCGTTCATTTTCTTTAATGCTTTTCCAAAAGGAAACAAGCATTACCAACTGGGTTAAAAAGCTTAATGCCAGTGAATTATTTGCAACCTGCATAGGCTGCACTAAAAATAATGTCCCATCACTTGGTGCGCATTATGATTTTATCTCTAGATTATGGCTATCAAATCTGTCTACCGACAGGTTCAAACTAAAAAAAATATATTATTATAAGAAGAAGCCAGCTAAAATTAAGGCGCCCGGGAAGAATAAAAAACTTCCTAATAAAAAACCGGGTGTTGTTAAGAGAATTTCAGATTTTTTTGAAGCTGGTCGCTCATTTTCTCTAAGAGCCGAAAGGCTGCTTCAAAAAATATTCTCATTAGTTGCTGTAGAACCCTCTTTTAATCTTAACTTAATAGAAAAAAACAATCTTACAGTTGGCGGTGATGGTACCTGTGTTCACTGTAAATCTTCTTACTATGGCTCTAAAGTTTGTGACTGTCGTCAAAATGGAATTTACGACTGCAAATGCCCTCGTAGACTTTCTGACATAGATGCTAATTGGGGTTGGGACAGTCATGAAACTCGTTGGTTTTACGGCTACACTCTCTATGCTTTATCTGCCTATAATAAAAAACATAAGATAGATCTACCTATTTATCTACGATTTGTACAAGCAAGCAGACACGACAGTGTCACTGGAATAGTAGCATTAGCTGAATTTAGAGAACTGTTGCCACAGTTCAATATATCAAATTATGTTCTTGACTCAGCTAATGATAACTATCCTACATATGAATTATGTTCCAAATGGAACATTAATCCCTTTATTGATTTGAACTCCAAAAATAAAGGAAATTCAAAATATCCAACTGCTTTAAATATTAATGAAAAAGGAGTTCCTATCTGTATAGGTGGCCATGAAATGATCTATAACGGTTATGAAAAAAGTCGTTCACGCCTTAAATGGCGCTGCCCTTTAGTTTTAAAAAAGGTTGATAGTTGCTCTTGTTGTGAAAAGTGCTCGCCTTCACCCTACGGGCGAGTAATCCACACTAAACCATCATGGGATTTAAGATTGTTTACTCCTGTTCCTCGTGGCTCAAAACAATGGAAAACTATTTATAAAACTAGAACGTGCTCAGAACGTATAAACAATCGTATTCTAAATGATTATAGAATTCATTCTTTACGAACACATGGTAAAAAACGTTATTCATTTATGACTATGATTGCTGGAATTAATATTCATCTAGATGCCAGACTTAAAGTTTCTGTTTTTAGTATTTTAAATTTATTAGTGTAGCTATTTAACAACTAAATATTTTTTTTGAAAATTCTTGCACCGTGCAGGCTTGTTTGCTATGCCTGTTTTTATTACAAACCGCTCTAATATCATAAATTTTATAGTTCTATACAACTCAATACAAATTCAAGTTTTATTTATTAGTTTCCGTGAGTACTCT
>NZ_BHYK01000096.1 GCF_003865095.1 Clostridium tagluense
GGTCGTCGCCAGGTAACATGGTTTACTAGCTCAGTTGGTAGAGCACATGACTTTTAATCATGGTGTCCGGGGTTCGATTCCCCGGTAAGCCACCAAAAAAAGCACTTCTTTATGAAGTGCTTTTTTTATTCTTGATATTTAGGTAAATTTCGAGATTTTTGAAGTAATATATCTTGGTCAAATTAAATTCTATGTTAGATATATTTATATTTAAAGAAATTACACTTATTGATTTTGTTTTTAACTAAATTTATGTTATCATATTAATAAAAATATATAATTTTAAAGGAGAGTAATTATGGAGAATAAAGTTTTAGCTATAGTAAATGGAAGCGAAATCACTGAAAAAGATATGGAAAGATCATTATTAAGGTTTCCAAATGAAACACGAGAGCACTACAAAACAGAAGAAGGTAAAAAACAATTCTTAGAGCAGATAATAAATTTTGAATTAATATATAATTATGCTCTTGATAATGATATGAAAAAGGATCCAGAGTATATAGAACAAGTAAAGTTGATAGAAAAGGATATTTTAATACAAATAGGTGTAAAAAATATAATGGCTGATGTAGATATAACTGAAGAAGAAATTCAAAAATACTATGAAACTAATAGTGAAAT
Source organism: Clostridium tagluense (assembly GCF_003865095.1). Lineage (GTDB taxonomy): Bacteria > Bacillota > Clostridia > Clostridiales > Clostridiaceae > Clostridium_AD > Clostridium_AD tagluense. The sequence goes on from NZ_BHYK01000096.1 coordinate 625, forward strand.
GTTTAAAAGTGAAGAGACTGCATCAGCTAAACATATATTAGTAGATACCTTGGAGCAAACGCAAGAAATTAAATTAGAAATAGCTAATGGAATGTCTTTTGAAGAAGCTGCTCAAAAATATTCTAAATGTCCATCAGCAGCTCAAGGTGGAAGTTTAGGTAGTTTTACTAGAGGTAGAATGGTTCCTGAATTTGAAAAGGCGGCCTTTGAATTACAAGTTGGAGAAATAAGTGAGCCTGTTAAAACTCAATTCGGATATCATTTAATACAATTAGATGAGAAAAGTTCACAAGATGTGAAATCTTTGGAAGAATCTAGGAATGTGATTGTAAAAAATATTTTACATCAAAAACAAAATGAGAAATATATAAGTTCTGTAACAGAATTAAAAAACAAATATGCTGTAGAATTAAAATAAAAGTATATATTATTTTTAATATAAAAACCAATATTATTACTAATATTGGTTTTTATTAATACTATAGAGAAATATTTGTAGTATTTAAATTTAAAGGATTATAGAAAAAGTTTGAATTAGAATATAAAAGTTTGAATTAGAATATAAAAGTGTTGACAAATTAAAATATGCCTAGTATAATAGTAGAAGTCGTCACATGATGACAAAGCAAATTGGTCTTTGAAAATTAAACAGAGAAATAGGTAAAATAGCGAAATAACATTTTGCTAGACCAGTTAATTACTTTAGATAAAAAAGTAATTTTAGTCGTAAGACTAAAAAGTATGTAATGAGCTTGCTAACCAGCTTAACAGTTGGCGCAGATTATTCATTTCAAATAAAAAGTGTAAACTTTTAAATTGAGAGTTTGATCCTGGCTCAGGACGAACGCTGGCGGCGTGCCTAACACATGCAAGTCGAGCGATGAAACCCTTCGGGGTGGATTAGCGGCGGACGGGTGAGTAACACGTGGGTAACCTGCCTCAAAGAGGGGAATAGCCTCCCGAAAGGGAGATTAATACCGCATAATATGTTTTAATCGCATGATTGAAACATCAAAGGATTTTTCTTTTAGAAGATTCCACTTTGAGATGGACCCGCGGCGCATTAGCTAGTTGGTGAGGTAACGGCCCACCAAGGCAACGATGCGTAGCCGACCTGAGAGGGTGATCGGCCACATTGGAACTGAGACACGGTCCAGACTC
>NZ_BHYK01000097.1 GCF_003865095.1 Clostridium tagluense
TGTCAAGCATTTTTGAAAATGTCCCAAAATAAGTGAAACATTAGCACCAACTAACCGTTGGTGCTTTATTTTTCTAAAACCATAATTTTGGGTAAGTTTAATACACCCCTACTAAATGCTTTATTTTTTTCAAAAGAAACATTCATTAGATTTTATCAATATATTAAATTGATTTTATATTAACTTGCTCTATGTTGTTGCTTATCCAAATATGCTTGAAATGATGCTTGTTTCCAAGGATGACTCATCGGTGGCAAGTATCGTTTGCTTTTTTGTGGATTATCTTTTGGATAATCAAAGTTCTTTGAAGTAGCTTTGTGATCCGGTATTTCTTCTAAACCATATATTTTATTTCCTATACTAACGTAAAATTCACCATCAAAAGCTTTTATAACCAAAGCATCTGTACCTTTTCTAAAATAAGTAGGATTACTATCAGTATCAATAGGCTTATAGTATTTGGATTCAAAGCGTACACAATGTCCACAATCAACCTTTCGGTCTGCTAAAACAGCAAGAGTTAAATTAATTTTTTCAACCGTAGGTTGTGTTTCAAATACAGATTTGGTACTATTGATATTAAGAGCAAACTTAGCATTGAATTTTTTTACGTAGTGGTTTAAGAATTCATTTGCTTGCTCTATGGTTGTTACGCCTGCTATCCTAAGTTCTAGGGGCAGGCGTGATTGTAATGTCTGAAAAAGACGTTCTACACGACCTTTTGCTTGAGGAACACTACTAGTTCTAATTTCAACACCTAGCTGTTTACAGGCGTAGCCAAATTGTGTGAAGGTATCCTCCTCTGTGGTTGGAGCTTTTTTTTGTTTGTACTCAAATACAGTTCGACGATCTGTAAAAAACATATATGGAATACCGTATTTTAAAAGAATCTGATGAAATACATTGTAGTATCCCTTTAAAGTTTCTTGGTGATCAAAGTAGGCACCAACAATAGCTCCGGTTGAATCATCAATAGCTATGTGTAGTTGGGATTTTGTGCCTCCAAACCATAGATGTAGCGACGCATCCATCTGAAGCATTTCGCCGAAATAAGCACAACGAGACCTTCTTGGATGAGCATCTTCAATTGCTATAATACTTCGTTCAATATATTCTTGGTTATGAGTTGATAGAGGCGAAGTTTTGAGCTGCTCTAACAATTCTTTTTTTACCCTTTTTTTTGTAACACGACAGGCTTTAGGAGATAAGATGTGTTCAGCCATAAGGATTGTGTTAACGGTACTAGGCGAGACAGAAATGCCCTCATGAGTAGCGAGAAGTTCAGCATAATGGGTAAAGTTTGCTTGATGATATTTAGTTTTATAGAGATCAATAATCATACGCCTAATATCTTCTGAAATGGTATGAATAGGTTTGATACCTTTATTCCCATGGATAAAGAATTCTTTACCATTAGAAAGGTAGCCCTTAATCATACGATTTAAATGTCTAACAGTGCATCCAATACGAAGGGCCGCAGCCTTTTTATTGCCATTAGTCTCTACTGTTTTTTTGATAATTTGATATTTAAAATCTTCTTTCATATTTAAATCTACCTTTCTGATTATGAACACCTCATTTATACATTGTTATGAGGTATATTCTACACTATATTTTTGTCTGTTTGGGACATAATCAAAAACGGTATAATAAGACATTATCATAAATGAATCATAA
>NZ_BHYK01000098.1 GCF_003865095.1 Clostridium tagluense
CTTACGACTAAAATTACTTTTTTATCTAAAGTAATTAACTGGTCTAACGAAATATTATTTCGCTATTTTACCTATTTCTCTGTTTAATTTTCAAAGACCAACTTGTTTTGTCATCATGTGACGACTTTTACTATTATACTAGGCATTTCTTATTTTGTCAACAACTTTTTTTAATATTTTTTAAATATATTTTTTAAATATTAAATGTTAACTTATCAATGTTTACCTTTATCGTTACTCACTAGTAGCGACAAGGAGTATTCTATCATAATAATAAAATAGTATATTTAGATTTATTCTTATATATCAATATTATCCTTCATTTCCTAGATATTTCTACATATTACTTTGTTTTAGTTGTATTGACACACATGGCTAGGTATATAATAATTTGTCTATATTTAAGCATATTATGCATTTTTTTTCAGAATTCATTGCAAATGTTATAAGATTAATTAACAAGCTCTAAGTCTATTACATTAAATCATCTTACAATTGAAGACTTCAGAATGAGATTCCCCCATTGTAGACCTGTTGAGCAGATAATAATTCTCAATTGTTATCCCCCACTGAAGTTTTCTATAAATTGTAGTATATGACTCCAACTTATAGAAGTGGGAGTCTTTCTTTCTGAAATGACGTTAAAAATTCACTACCCTAAGAAGTTTAAAAACGATAATGATAAAAAGTAATTTAAATATAATTTCCTACAAAGAAAAACTAACATGCTCCCCATATTATAAATTCAACAAATGGTATATACACAATTAAAATGCCAGGAAAAATATTATAAGTTTTACTATGTATCAATTTAAAATCATACCCAGACAGGTATAAAAGTAAGACCTGAAAGTGAATAAAATTTTATTTACGAAAACCTTTAATGAATTTTAGAATTAATTATGCAAAAAAATAAAAAAACAGTCCAATATGAACTGTTTTTTTGGTGGAGATAAAGGGAATCGAACCCTTGACCCCCTGCGTGCAAGGCAGGTGCTCTCCCAGCTGAGCTATATCCCCTTATGGTGGACCTTCAGGGACTCGAACCCCGGACCGACCGGTTATGAGCCGGTAGCTCTAACCAGCTGAGCTAAAGATCCATAAATTACCTGGCGACGACTTACTCTCCCACAAGGTTGCCCCTGCAGTACCATTAGCGCATTGAAGCTTAACCTTCGTGTTCGGTATGGAAACGGGTGTTACCTTCATGCCATAATCACCAGATTGGCTAATATCACCAATATACTATTAAATTTTTAAAAATGGCTCCGCGAAAAGGATTTGAACCTTCAACCTATCGGTTAACAGCCGAGTGCTCCACCGTTGAGCTATCGCGGAACATTACCTAGCGACGACTTACTCTCCCACAAGGTTGCCCCTGCAGTACCATTAGCGCATTGAAGCTTAACCTTCGTGTTCGGTATGGGAACGGGTGTTACCTTCATGCCATAATCACTAGATTGAGAAAATTTATATTCTCTCAAAATTGCATAGTGAAATTTTTCGCTTATATATATTAAGGTCAAGCCCTCGACTTATTAGTATTAGTCAGCTGAACATGTTACCATGCTTACACCTCTAACCTATCAACCTGGTGTTCTTCCAGGAGTCTTACTAACACCGTGCTTACGCACG
>NZ_BHYK01000099.1 GCF_003865095.1 Clostridium tagluense
AGAGCCTATAAATAATTTTGTGTAACTAGAATAAAAAGTACTCTTTCTTGGCAATAATTGAGATAAGCTAATTATCAAATATTGTAAGGAGGAGTATTTTTATGTCAGATATTTCTAAAGAGATTTTAAGGGATTATATCAATGAGCAAAAGTTTACAAGCCCAGATGAAGTTTTAACTGCTATGAAGGGTATGTTCAGAGACGTTCTTCAGGAGGCATTAGAAGCAGAGATGGATTTACAACTTGGATATAACAAGTATGCTATATCAGAAAAACAAACTATAAACAGCAGAAATGGTTACTCTAAAAAAACTGTGAAATCTGAACTTGGACCAGTAGAACTTAATATACCACGTGATAGAAATGGTGAATTTGAACCTAAAATTTTACCTAAATATCAAAGAAATATAACTGGTATTGAAGATAAGATAATGGCTTTGTATGCAGCTGGAATGACTACAAGAGACATATCAGAACAGGTAAAAAATTTGTATGATGTTGAGATATCTGCCGAAATGGTATCAAATATAACAAATAGGATTATTCCTGTAGTTAACGAGTGGCAAAATAGACCACTTGAGAAAACATATTCATTTGTATTTATGGATGCAATCCATTACAAAGTACGAGATGATAAGCATATTGTAATCAAAGCAGCTTATGTTGTATTAGGCGTAAATATGGACGGAGAAAAAGAGGTTCTTGGTATATGGGTAGGTGCAAATGAAAGCAGTAAGTTCTGGCTTTCAGTGCTTAATGACCTTAGAAATAGAGGCTTACAGAACGTTTTGTTGTTCTGCGTAGATGGATTAAATGGATTTAAGGAAGCGATAGGATCCGTATATCCCTTTGCAAAGATACAGCGTTGTATAATTCATCAATTGAGAGCAAGCATGAAATATATACCACATAAAGACAAAAAGGCTTTTGCCAAAGATCTAAAGGCTGTTTACAGTGCATTAAACGAGGATGTTGCGCTTGAAAATTTAATTTCTGCAAAGGAAAAGTGGGGGAATAAATATCCAAATGCAATAAAGAGTTGGGAAGATAATTGGGATAATCTTATAACTTTCTTTGTATTCCCAGATTATATTCGTAGAATTATATATACCACAAATGCTATAGAAAGCCTTAATAGTCAATTCAGAAAAGTAACTAAGACAAAGCTTATATTTCCGAGTGATGAGAGTCTTATGAAAATGCTGTATTTGGCTACTGAAAAAGTAAGCAAAAAATGGACTCGAGTATACGCCAATTGGGATCTTGTTATTAGCCAACTCAATATATTATTTAATGAAATCCTAAATTCAGGAGCGTAGCTTAGGGACTCTGTCCCCAAACCCCTGAGGTTTATCGCTTTAGTTCTAACAGGAACATGCAAAACGGGCCACCAAAAGGCTACCCGTTCCTGTATAGAAGATCAATAACCGCTCGGGTTGCTCCTCAGCATTGCCCTGTCCTGTTATTAAACATGTATATTATTGACTAAAAGTGGGAATAATATACTATATAAGGATGATGAATTAAAAGTATTCATCGACTTTAATTAACATTTTTTTACAAAAACTTAAAAATCAATTTTTTGCCTAAGAGAGAGAATACACAAAATTATTTACACGCCC
>NZ_BHYK01000100.1 GCF_003865095.1 Clostridium tagluense
CAAAATGGTTCATCGTTTTTTCAAGGAACGTCATAGTTTAGCTATAATCATATATTTTTAATTTTAATTTAGGCAGACCACTTAATACGATAATGGTCATTGAAATACCTATATGATAACATTTTTCTAGAGGTGATAATAAATGAATAACAAAGAAATAATCGAAATAGCATCTATTAGATTAGCACTAATAGCCCCTGCTATAAATAATACTTTTACTGAGCAATCTAAAATTGCTTATTATAGACGTGTTTCTATTAACCCTGTAAAATTACCTAACGGTAATTCAGTTTTGTATAGCCCAGGAACACTTTCTAATTGGGAATCAGAATATAATAGATTTGGTTTTGATTCCCTTCTTCCGAAGACGCGTAGCGATATAGGTCAAACCAGAAAACTAAGTAATGTAGCCATAGAGCAGATATACACTTTAAAAAACAACTTTCCTAAAATTAATGCTACGCTTATATATTATAAACTCATCGAAGATGGCTTTATTAAAGAAAAGGATGTGTCAATTTCAACTGTTCAACGGTTTATAAAAAATAACGATATTAGATCTGCTAGATGTATCAACATGAAAGATAGAAAAGCTTTTGAAGAAGAATTTGCAACTGGAATGTTTCAAGGCGACACCTGTTACGGTCCATTTATAACTGAAAATGGTGAGCGCAAACGAACGTACGTAATTATGTTAATAGATGATAAATCTAGATTAATAGTAGGCGGTAGATTCTTTTACAATGATAATTCTTATAACTTTCAAAAGGTACTTAAAGAGGCTGTAGCCAGGTATGGAATTCCCAAAAAAATTTATTTGGATAATGGTTCTCCGTACAGAAATGAGCAATTAAGTCTTATATGCGGCTCTCTTGGAATAGTAGAGCTCCATACAATGGTAAGGGACGGAGCATCTAAAGGAAAGGTAGAAAGAAATTTCAGGACATTAAAAAGCAGATGGCTAAACACTTTAGATGTAGAATCTATTTCCTCCTTAGCGGAGCTAAATGATGAATTATTCACTTATATTAATAAGCATAACATAACTATTCATTCATCTACAAAGCAGCGTCCTATTGATAGGTATAAGAGCGATTTAGCTCATGTAAAAGTAGCCTCTGACAGTGAATGGCTAGATAATTGTTTTATGAATCGCGTACAACGGAAAGTAAATAATGATGCAACTATAAGCATTGATAAAATATCTTATGATGTACCTATGCAATTTATAAAACAGAAGGTTGAAGTGCGGTATCTACCTGATGACATGGACAGTGCTTATATCTATTATGAAAAGATTAAATATAGCATTAGAAAAACAAACAAGGTTGAAAATGGTAAAACCAAACGTAAAAACCCACTTAATATAGATTATTCAAAGGATGGTGTTAAATATGTTTAAGCAGTTTTATGGTATGACCTTAAACCCTTTTGAAAAAGGTATTAAAGAAAAAGATGCATATATCTCAAGGGATTTAAAAGAAATGATATCAAGACT
>NZ_BHYK01000101.1 GCF_003865095.1 Clostridium tagluense
AAGGTAAGACAACCAGTGACCGTAACTGTAAACAGCATAGTTGGTAATATTGTTTATTATGAGGAAAGTGGCAAAGAAAAAAGTATGACGCTACCCTCTAGTATTACTTACTATTATCATGGTGTAAAAAAAGATTATGCTAGCTTAAGTAGTCTTTTATTAGCGAATATGTCAATAATATTTGATTATAATGATAAAGTGGCATCTAGTTATGCAGTAATAACAGAGGCTACTTATAGTAAGCCACAGCTGGCTTTAGGTTTTGATTCTAAGCTAGATAAACTAGGCGATATAACCTTTGATGAAAATACAAAGATTATAAAAGAAGGTCAGCCTATAACAAAAGGTGATATTAAAGATAGGGATGTAGTTTATAGTATTACGGATATAAATAATGATAATAGGTATATCCTTGTAGTTGAAAATTATGTAGAGGGCAATATTACAGCTTTACTTGCTGATGCATATAGTTCAAATGGTATTAAAATAGATAATGTTACTTATAATTACAGTGATGATATGGATATTACTAAGCTTTCCTCCTTTAGCAAAGGTGATTTAGTATCTATAATACTAGGCCATGATGGCAAGGTAGTTGATATAAGAAGTATAGATGATAAGACTGGAATTATTGCAGAATATACAATACTTGGGAATTCTAAGACCTCAGATAATCTAGCAGATAATCAAATTCTTACGGATAAAGGAACGCTGACCTATAAAACGGGTGTTGCGCCTCTTGAAATCGGTGGAAAGTACAAATTGTATATTAATAATAATGTAATTACTGAAATTGATAAAAAAGAAAATTCAGTAGAAAATTATGCGGTAACCAGTGTAGCAGGTTCAATAATAGTTTATAAGGATGAAAATAACCTAGCCAAAACTATGACGCTACCAAAAGCTAATTTATACTACTATCATGGAGTATCTGTAGATTATGAAGTTGCAGCAAAAGCCATTAGAGCTTATTCTTCAATTGTTTTAACAAAGAAGGATGATAATTCAGGCTATGATTATGCAGTTGTTGTGGATCCTAATTTTGGTGTACCACAGATTTATAAAGCTGATAATGTGAAACTTTTGCAGCAGATTAAAAATACAAGATATTCTCATATTTATAGAGGTGCTAATATACAAGAATCTAATTTAAATGCTTATGATGTAGTTTATTTTGTATCAGATATCTGGAATAAAAACACTTTCATTTATGTAAATGATAGGGTTGTGCTTGGAACTATTTCAGCCTTCACACCAGATATGCTTAATCCAACAGGATTAACAATAAATAATGTAAACTATACCTTTAGTAAGTATTTCAATAAAGCTAGACTTAATAATTATGATGGCAGTATAGAGAATTTTTTAACTAATGTTAATATTAAAGATTTTAAAACCTTAGTTTTAGGTGTCGATGGTAAGATAGTTGACATTTATTAAGAAGGGGTCAGGCCCCTGGGTAAATATGT
>NZ_BHYK01000102.1 GCF_003865095.1 Clostridium tagluense
GAGTCTGGACCGTGTCTCAGTTCCAATGTGGCCGATCACCCTCTCAGGTCGGCTACGCATCGTTGCCTTGGTGGGCCGTTACCTCACCAACTAGCTAATGCGCCGCGGGTCCATCTCAAAGTGGAATTCTCTAAAAGAAAATTCCTTTGATGTTTCAATCATGCGATTAAAACATATTATGCGGTATTAATCTCCCTTTCGGGAGGCTATTCCCCTCTTTGAGGCAGGTTACCCACGTGTTACTCACCCGTCCGCCGCTAATTCACCCCGAAGGGTTTCATCGCTCGACTTGCATGTGTTAGGCACGCCGCCAGCGTTCGTCCTGAGCCAGGATCAAACTCTCAATTTAAAAGTTTACACTTTTTATTTGAAATGAATAATCTGCGACAACTGTTAAGTTGTTACGCAAGCTCATTACATACTTTTTAGTCTTACGACTAAAATTACTTTTTTATCTAAAGTAATTAACTGGTCTAGCAAAATGTTATTTCGCTATTTTACCTATTTCTCTGTTTAATTTTCAAAGACCAATTTGCTTTGTCATCATGTGACGACTTCTACTATAATACTAGGTTTTTCTTGTTTTGTCAACAACTTTTTAAAACTAATTTTCATTTGAAAACATATTAAATAGTAATTAACATTTAACTTACTGCGCCACTACTTCGTGACGACAAGGAGTATTGTATCACATAAATAATATCATAATTTCAGCTCACATATATTCTAGGTAAATTATCTTCATATTACTACATGTAGGTCTTAATAATTCAGTATTTCGCACTCTGATACGCATGGATAAGTATTTTCAATATTGATGTAAATCATGTAGCTTGCATCGATGATACCACACCCCTATCAAATAGCATAATCTTATTTATCCCGCATAATAGCATAGATTAAATGTTTCTTATAATCTCTATAATATAAGTTGATGTGATTTTGCTATCTCTGATAAGGCTTATGCCATTAGGTTCATAGTCAACAATATCTTTTATTATTACTAGGATATGGTCTTTTAGAAGTACGTTTGCAAGCAATATCTAGTATTTCAATTTGACTATATACTATTTTGAATATTATATTTCCAATAGACTGGTGTTCGATACATAAAAAAACTCAGAACTCGCAAAACGGCATATTAAATGCAAACTTACTAGAGAAAAAGTTTATAAATAGATCCATTTATAGAAATGAAATCCTTAAGATAATATTTATGAATATCAATGTAATACATAGAATTCTATTTAGGTAGTTTTATTCCTACATATTTACGCAAAATAAAAACCACTAAGTTAGACTTAGTGGTTTTTTGTTTACCTGGCGACGACCTACTCTCCCACAAAGTTACCCCTGCAGTACCATTGGCGCATTGAAGCTTAACCGACCTGTTCGGTATGGGAAGGGGTGTTACCTTCATGCCATAATCACCAGATTGAGAAA
>NZ_BHYK01000103.1 GCF_003865095.1 Clostridium tagluense
AGCCCCATTATTTTATACCTTTGCTGTAACTGTAGCCTTACCTGCTTTGATTGCTTTAAATGTACCATCAACTTCAATAATTTCTATTTCATTTCCTGTAACTGCTGTAATATCAATTGCTCCATTCCAAGTTGTATATCCTGTTTCAGTGTTGCAAATATTATTTAGTTCTGGAAGTGTAACAGTAGTAGCGGTTTTATACATATAACTATTACCCGCTGTTAATGTTGGTGTTACTGCTACCCTAGTTGCTCCGCTTAATGTACCAGCAACTGACGTTAATATTAAAGCTTCCATTTCCAAGGGGATAGATTCTTCATAGATAATTTTAGTTCCCACATCGTCAAGCGGTGCTGCTTTAAATTCTGCATCTACTATTGTTGCTTTATCTTTTGTAAATGCCATTTTAAATCCAGCTTGATTGCTTCCGACAATCGTTACTCTTATATCACCATCTACAGGGTCATTGTGTACAAATCTGATTACATATTTTTTGCCATCTTGATTACCTACGCCACCGATTTTTACAGTTCTTTTGCCTGCTGCTTCAGTTACTCTTGCAGTAGTACATAGTTTCGCAAGAGTTTTACCATTCCAGGTCATAATGCCACTTTTAAGAGTAACCTCTTCTTCTGTTAAAATTGTTTTAGCTACAAGTCCTAAATCGTCAGATACTTCGACAAATTTTGGTTTATACTCTAGTGCTGCACCTCCTTCAATTAATCCTAGTAAATTAGTTTCAACTTCAAGCTCTTTGTCAGTTGGGATTGTGCCAGCAAATACAGCTGTGTATAATTTCCCACTACCTAGTGTTATCTTTTCATTTTCCATTGCCATATATAATTACCTCCTAAAATTTTTCTATTAAATTAAAATCGTATGTAGTCTCGAACCACATTTCTGTGTCAATCCACATACGATCTTTTTTATAATTTATTGCTTTTTCATTTAATAAATCTTCAATTGCTTTTTCGCTTACCTTATTTACTTTTGATGAATATAATTCAACGCTAATACTTCTATCTGCTATGCAATTCCTATCATCAGCACCGCTTACATCAGGTTTATCTGTAAAAATAATATAAGGAAGTGGAGGAGGTTTTATGAATCGTTCTTCTGCGACCTTCAATCCTATGGTTTCCAACCAAGTTTTAATGTCCAGCATTTCTTACCGCCTCCTCTGATAGTTCTACCATCCTTCTTTGTGCAAGTTCTTCTCCAAAAATAATATGAGGAAACGCTTGTGTTCTCCCGCCATTTCTAGTAGCGTGTCCTTTTTCTAATAAGTGTGTAAGCCTATACTCTCCACCACTTACATGCCAAGTCTTGCCTTTGTTGTATTTGCCATCGTAAACATTTTTAATTTTAAAAGCTTTAACATA
>NZ_BHYK01000105.1 GCF_003865095.1 Clostridium tagluense
AGCATGGTTGGAAAAAAGAAAGAGAATTTAAGGAATTTTCTCCTTTTGTAACTGTGTATAGTGGTTATAGTATTTATATAAGTTTTAAAAAATATTATTAACTAAGATGTGTCGCAATACAAAAATAATTGAATCTAGGGCCGCGGCTCTTTGAGAATATGGTGGAGAAAGGTAGGAAATATAAATGAATGATAAAATGGTGACTTTGTATAAAAAAAATTTCACTAAAGATGTTTGGTTTACACTGTCTTTAGATTTTGGATTTAATAGTGAAGATAGTCATGCTTATATTCACATTATTATAGATGAAGATTAGTACAATTAATTTATCTGAGGAACAAAAGAACGCATGTAATAGATTAAGAATAGCAGTGGAACAGCTAAGAGCGATAATGAGTTCACCTATAGAATCGCTTGCTGAACAATGCAAGGAGCTTGCTAAGCATTTGCAACCAATTAATTTTGAATCCAGAATTGAAAATGAGATTAAGAACTGGAATAAAAAAAGGTTTTACGATTAGTGTCGAACTCCAAAAATAATTTCCAATAAAGGAAGTAGTAATTATCATGAAGGAGCTAAGAAAAGGATAGGTGATAAAATGGGAAATATTAAAAACAAACTTAATTTATATAGAGAAAGAGTTTGCAATATAGAAAACAAGTTTATTGAAATAGAAAAACTAATTATAAATGGTGCAAATGATAATGATGAACAAATAAAAGAATTAAGGATACAAATAAGAAAAATGGAATTAGAAAATAAAAAAATAGAGAACATATTAAAATTATTATCAGATAAGGATTATAAAATTGTTAGTCTTATTTATTTAAATGGAGAAGAAAAAAAGAAAGTAACTAAAGAATTAGACAGGACAGAAAGACAAATAAATTATAGCATAAACAAAGCACTAAAGAGTATCTCAAAGCATTTTATAGATTAAAGGTGGTATATTTTTAGTTTAATTTTGCGTTGTTTTTGGTTTAATTTTGCATCTTTTTGTAGGGAAAATTTCCTAAAAATTTCCCCCATTTGTCATTTGAACAATGTTAATATAATTATATAAATAAGTAATAAACATTGATGGGTAAATTATATTCCTTATTTTTTAAAATAAAGATAAGGAATGTCCCCTTTGATGGTTTGGGTGAACTATATACTTTTGAGGAGTTGATGGAGCTGCAGGCTAAATTAAATAAAGAACAGGTTAAAAAACTATACTTAGATGGATTAACAGCTACTGAGATTGCTAGAAAATTAAAGTTCAATAAAGACACTGTAAAAAAATGCATTCAGAGAAATTTTAATGATTTAAAACATAAGCATGAAATTGCTGTTATACG
>NZ_BHYK01000106.1 GCF_003865095.1 Clostridium tagluense
GAGTCTGGACCGTGTCTCAGTTCCAATGTGGCCGATCACCCTCTCAGGTCGGCTACGCATCGTTGCCTTGGTGGGCCGTTACCTCACCAACTAGCTAATGCGCCGCGGGTCCATCTCAAAGTGGAATTCTCTAAAAGAAAATTCCTTTGATGTTTCAATCATGCGATCAAAACATATTATGCGGTATTAATCTCCCTTTCGGGAGGCTATTCCCCTCTTTGAGGCAGGTTACCCACGTGTTACTCACCCGTCCGCCGCTAATCCACCCCGAAGGGTTTCATCGCTCGACTTGCATGTGTTAGGCACGCCGCCAGCGTTCGTCCTGAGCCAGGATCAAACTCTCAATTTAAAAGTTTACACTTTTTATTTGAAATGAATAATCTGCGCCAACTGTTAAGTTGTTACGCAAGCTCATTACATACTTTTTAGTCTTACGACTAAAATTACTTTTTTATCTAAAGTAATTAACTGGTCTAACGAAATATTATTTCGCTATTTTACCTATTTCTCTGTTTAATTTTCAAAGACCAATTTGTCTTTATCGTTAATTATTCGTAACGACAAGGAATATCTTATCATAAGAATATAGTTTTGTATTTAAACTAATGTTTATATAATGACATTAGTATTCATTTACTCTATATTACTCGAAAATACTAAGAATTAACTATACTGACACGCCTGAATAAGTGTACATATGTTTCTTGTTAGCTTTCCTTTATAAAAGCAATTATTATTAAATTTTACTTCATACAATACATGTTAATGCTTTATCTTATTCTTTAATTATTTAGAATTTATATGCAAAGTCTTAATAATTTTAATGTTATTTAAAATAAAACACTTTTAAATAAAAAAATTAACATAAATAATTATGCCAACCCTTCTTTAATATATGTGAGTAAATATAAAACCTAACTTTACAGTTTTGCTTTTGTAAGTATATTTATATTAAAAGTATATTTTATTATAATTTATACAAAATGTATCCACATTATCCCCACATATTCGCATGATTTATGTTAATAAAAAAATGTATTACTACAACTTACATAGCATATAGTTTTTAAACTACAATACATAACGAAAATAAAAAGACAGTTCTAATAGAACTGTCTTTTGGTGGACCTTCAGGGACTCGAACCCCGGACCGACCGGTTATGAGCCGGTAGCTCTAACCAGCTGAGCTAAAGATCCATTTTTTACCTGGCGACGACCTACTCTCCCACAAAGTTACCCCTGCAGTACCATTGGCGCATTGAAGCTTAACCGACCTGTTCGGTATGGGAAGGGGTGTTACCTTCATGCCATAATCACCAGATTGAGAAA
>NZ_BHYK01000107.1 GCF_003865095.1 Clostridium tagluense
AATCGGTAATAACGTGGTTGATTACTCATACTATTTTTATGCCTCTTATATTAGTAATTATTTTTTATAAATTATATAAAAAGCACCATTTTATTTATTACCTAAAATGCTTTAAATAAAAATCAAATGTCTGCATCTGCTATTAGTGCTGCATTCATTTTCATCTTTTCTTTTATTCCTAAATATCTTTTAGTTTCTTCTATGCTTTGATGATTTAATGCAACTCTTACTTGCTCTAAATTGTTATTTGATTCCTCATAAATTTTTGTTGCATATGTTTTTCTTAAGCTATGTCCAGAAATATTTTTTAGTCCCATACTTTTCCCTACCTCTGTTAATAAAGCACTGAAGGCTTTTTGACTTATATATTCATTCCCATTACCTTTGTTGGATTTAAAAGCATATTCAGATCTCTTTTTATCTTTGCAATACTGTCTTAAATATCTTTCTAGATTTTTTCCAATTGGAGATTCTCTTACTAGAGGTTTCTTTTTGTTAGGCTTGTTTTTTAAGTTAGTTTTCCACTGCTCATATTGCTTACTCTCCTGAATAATAAAACGTTCATTGTCTAAAGCATCTTTTATTTGTCCAATTGTAAGCCCAACGATATCTCCCAATCTATATCCAGTTGTTCTTCCTAAAATAAAAAGCATGATATTTCTTTCTTTATTCCTGTCACTATATTCAGCTAATTTTTCTTTAAATTTTTCATATTTTTGAGATGGAATAGGATTAGATACTCCTTTTTCCCAGTCCCTAATTCTTTCTTCCATTACTTCACCTGCTTCATCGCTCCTTTATGCCTTCTATAACAAGAGTGAGACATTAATTCTTTTATATCGCATTCGCTCAATTTTTCACTTTTCTTTTCACTTTTTATTGACACAAGTTTGATATAACTACTGCTATCACTTTCAATTAGAATATCTTTTATTTTCATAAGCTCCCTCCTAAAATTTATAATTAAAAAGAGCTGCTATATCATTTCTAATATAACAACTCTTTATAATTTCTATTTAATTTTATTTTCATTTACTAATCTTCTAGGTGTGTCCCATGTAACTACTGGTGCAACTTCTTTATTTATTACTATATCCCCATTATGATTTGTTTTATATATAGACCTATTCTTTTTTATAAATGCACTATCCCCTATATATCTATTTGCCTCATAATTAACTGTTCTTACGCATTCTCGTCTTCGTATAACAGCAATTTCATGCTTATGTTTTAAATCATTAAAATTTCTCTGAATGCATTTTTTTACAGTGTCTTTATTGAACTTTAATTTTCTAGCAATCTCAGTAGCTGTTAATCCATCTAAGTATA
>NZ_BHYK01000108.1 GCF_003865095.1 Clostridium tagluense
GAGTCTGGACCGTGTCTCAGTTCCAATGTGGCCGATCACCCTCTCAGGTCGGCTACGCATCGTTGCCTTGGTGGGCCGTTACCTCACCAACTAGCTAATGCGCCGCGGGTCCATCTCAAAGTGGAATTTTCTAAAAGAAAAATCCTTTGATGTTTCGATCATGCGATCAAAACATATTATGCGGTATTAATCTCCCTTTCGGGAGGCTATTCCCCTCTTTGAGGCAGGTTACCCACGTGTTACTCACCCGTCCGCCGCTAATCCACCCCGAAGGGTTTCATCGCTCGACTTGCATGTGTTAGGCACGCCGCCAGCGTTCGTCCTGAGCCAGGATCAAACTCTCAATTTAAAAGTTTACACTTTTTATTTGAAATGAATAATCTGCGCCAACTGTTAAGCTGGTTAGCAAGCTCATTACATACTTTTTAGTCTTACGACTAAAATTACTTTTTTATCTAAAGTAATTAACTGGTCTAGCAAAATGTTATTTCGCTATTTTACCTATTTCTCTGTTTAATTTTCAAAGACCAATTTGCTTTGTCATCATGTGACGACTTCTACTATTTTACTTGGTATTGCTTGTTTTGTCAATAACTTTTTAAAATTAATTTTCATATAAAAATTTATTAAATCGTAATTAACATCTAACTTTCTGAGCCACTCTTTCGTGACTACAAGGAGTATTCTATCATATACACATATAAGGCATTTATGCTAACTCTTGAAATACGACAATTATATTCACTATTCTCTATGTTACTACTAATTATTAACTTTATTCTATAGTGATACACTAGGATTAGTATACTATATTTTTATAATCAAAACGTTGAATTTAAACTTTTCGTACAAAATTTTACCTTCCTCTGCATAATGTCATAAAAGAAACTAACGCATCTGTGGAGAGGTTGATTTCTTTTTTATAAATTAGTTTGCTTATAACTGACCGCAATACTAGCTATATATTTAATTCCTGTAACTGCTGATAACTCAATAATATTAGTCCCATCTTTATAAAAATAATTTCTTAACATAAAAATTACCCCATATGTATTTCTACATATGGGGTTTATAAATGAGCTTACTAAATATATTATTTAATGTTTTTATTGTGTTGACATACGTCAACAAATTTAGGGCATACCAAAATAAAAACCACTAAGTCTAACTTAGTGGTTTTTTGTTACCTGGCGACGACCTACTCTCCCACAAAGTTACCCCTGCAGTACCATTGGCGCATTGAAGCTTAACCGACCTGTTCGGTATGGGAAGGGGTGTTACCTTCATGCCATAATCACCAGATTGAGAAA
>NZ_BHYK01000109.1 GCF_003865095.1 Clostridium tagluense
CCTGCATCGTGTAGGCTTGTTTGCTATGCCTATTTTTATTCCTAACTGCTCTCTGAACATAAAATTTATAGCCTTATAATGACTCTATACAAAATCAAGTTTTACATGTTACTTTCCGTGACTACTCATATTATTTTCTTCTAGATATTTTATTGATTCTACTATTCCCTCCTTAGCACCACTAAACTTTACAATTAAATTTCCAATAGGTATATGCTGGATAATTTCAATATTCCCGAACAAAATACTGGCATCTATTTTAAATTTTCTTGAAAGTTTAGAAATAAAGGCTTGACCCGTCTTTTGTCCCACAAATGATATTTTAGCTACAGTTTCTCCTTCTGCAAATTCTTCATGGCATAGGAAATCATATATCTTATCATAGTTAAAAACAGTAGATATAAATTCTTTGGTTATTTCAGCTTTTGGATTCGTAAAAATATCAATTATCCCTCCACTTTCAACTATTTGTCCGGCTTCCATTACCGCAACTTCGTGACAAATTTCTTTTACCACTTCCATTTGATGAGTAATGATTACTATGGTTAACCCTAGCTTTTCATTAATTTCCTTTAACAATTTTAAAATTGATGCTGTTGTCTGAGGATCTATTGCAGATGTTGCTTCGTCACACAATAAAACCTGTGGATCGTTTGCTAGTGCCCTAGCTATAGCAACTCTCTGTTTTTGTCCTCCACTTAATTGAGATGGATATGCTAAAATCTTATCACTAAGCCCAACTAATTCTAGCAGGCTTAAAACTTTCTGTTTTTTTTCTTCCTTGGTATAGCTATTTCCCTTAAGTGGATATGCAACATTTTGAAATACGTTTCTACTGCTCATTAAGTTAAAATGTTGAAAAATCATACCAATTTTTTTCCTGCTTTTTCTCAGCTCTCTTTCAGGTAACTTAGTTAATTCTTTATTGTTAACCATAACCTGTCCACTAGTGGGCTTCTCCAATAAGTTTATACAGCGTACTAATGTGCTTTTTCCTGCTCCACTGTACCCTATTATTCCAAAAATTTTACCCTTTTCAACATGCAAATTGATTTCTTTTAATGCTTCAACTGTTCCCTGTTTATTTACATAAACTTTTCTTACTCCTTTAATCCAAATCATATTTCCCCTCCTTAAAATATCACCTTACCAACTGAAATACTGCTAAAAATCTCAATCGAGTAGGAGCTAAATAATTAATTTATTTAGCGACCTCTCACACCACCGTGCGTACCGTTCGGTACACGGCGGTTCAATAAGAATTACCTAATCATAAATTTTTCAGTTAAGGTTATAAAGCCT
>NZ_BHYK01000110.1 GCF_003865095.1 Clostridium tagluense
TTTCTCAATCTGGTGATTATGGCATGAAGGTAACACCCCTTCCCATACCGAACAGGTCGGTTAAGCTTCAATGCGCCAATGGTACTGCAGGGGTAACTTTGTGGGAGAGTAGGTCGTCGCCAGGTAACAAAAAACCACTAAGTCTAACTTAGTGGTTTTTATTTTGCGTTAAGAGTATAAATTAAAATTTGTATACAGTACTTAAAACTTTTCCTATACTGTCATGAATAACTAGGGTTGCTTGATTATCATAAGGGGTGGAGGATTTGTTGATGAGAATTAAGTTATTTCCTTTAAAATATTTTATCAAATTTGCAGCAGGGTATACCACAAGA
Source organism: Clostridium tagluense (assembly GCF_003865095.1). Classification (GTDB taxonomy): domain Bacteria; phylum Bacillota; class Clostridia; order Clostridiales; family Clostridiaceae; genus Clostridium_AD; species Clostridium_AD tagluense. Next base: position 336 of record NZ_BHYK01000110.1, read on the forward strand.
GAAGTGCCACCCACAATTAATGTATCAGCAATACTTATTGCTTTAATAGAACGTTCTAATATATTCATATCTAAATTTTCTTCATAAAGAACTACATCAGGTTTAATAATTCCACCACAACTATCACACCTAGGAATTATGGTTTTACTATTTAATATATAAGTTGAATCAAAAAAATGATTGCATTGCATACAGTAATTTCTATGTACAGATCCATGAAGTTCATATACATTTTTAGAGCCTGCCATTTGATGTAAACCATCAATGTTTTGGGTGATTATAGCTTTTAATTTATTTTTTTCTTCCAGTTTAGCTAATGTAATATGTGCATCATTAGGTATTACATTTAAAAAAATCATATTAGATTTGTAAAATTGAAAAAAATCCTCAGTATTATTTATAAAAAAGGAATGACTTAAAATAACTTCAGGAGGAAATTTTAAATCAGTTTTTATACTATACAAACCATTTTTGGAACGAAAATCAGGAATACAACTTTCTGTAGATACCCCTGCGCCTCCAAAAAAAACCATATTAGTAGTATTTTTTATAATTGTTTTTAATAGTTCATAACTCATAATATCAGCTCCTTTATTACAGTATAACAGTTAAAGAGATATTTAGTAGTTATTAACAAGAAAGTATAGTATAATAAAAATTTTAAATTAGGTACAAGAAACTATATACTTATCCTAGTGTATCAATAGGAGATATGGGTAGTATTAATTATGAATAGTGGAGAAAAATAAAGATAAATTCACTATACGAACTATAACTTCATTATACAATAAGTTTGTTATGGTAAGATACTACTTGTCGTCACATGATGGCAAAGCAAGTTGGTCTTTGAAAATTAAACAGAGAAATAGGTAAAATAGCGAAATAACATTTCGCTTGACCAGTTAATTACTTTAGATAAAAAAGTAATTTTAGTCGTAAGACTAAAA
>NZ_BHYK01000111.1 GCF_003865095.1 Clostridium tagluense
GCCATTTATTAGTTTTTAGTGGCCCAAGCTACCGCTTAACACACTCAACCATGAATACCCAATAATGGAAATAGGGTGCTGGAAAAATTAAGTTCCGCAATGCATGGTTTTTAGCTTGCCAAAAACAATAGGTTGGACTCTCGGATAAAGACAAGATTAAGAGGTGGAAAAAAAGCTTCTGAGATGATTGATGATATTGAGCGTGGGTATACAAAGAATGAAGCTAAATATCCTCTTCATATTGTAGCTATTGACCATACTGAGTTGGATATTGATGTAATAGATGACAAATCAGGTTTTGTCATTGGTAGACCATGGATTACAGTAGGGATTGATTTATTTACCAGAATGGTATGGTGTTTGCATGTATCATTTGAACCACCATCTGCAAATAAAGTTAGAAAGGCGTTACAGCAGGGCGTTTTCTTTAAAAAAGCAAAGGAAAAATATAATACGATAAATGAGTGGGATATTTTTGGAGTACCTTCAATTATTCAGTTAGATAATGGACCAGATTTTAAATCAATTGAAGTAAGAAGAATGGTTAACGAAACGTTAAGGTCTACGTTGAAGTTCAGACCAGTCAGAACTCCAAGATATGGAGGTGTTATTGAGCGATATTTTGGAACGATTAATTCTCAGCTCATACACAGATTGGATGGGACAAGAAAAAGTAATCCTACAAAATTAGGTGATTATAAACCAGATGAACAGGCTAAATTAACTGTAAATGATGTAGAAGAATTACTGACTATATATATTACAGACATTTATCATTACTCAAAACACAAAGGATTACCGCTTAATTCTAATACTCCAATTTCAAGATATTACGATGGACTTAGAATAGTAGGTTATCCAGAGTATGTTGATGTTAATGACGAGGACACAATCGAAATGGAATTATTACCACAAAAAATGAAACCTTATACAAGAGATGGTGTTCGGCTAAATAATGTTAATTATAAATCAACTGCATTGTCAAATCTAATTAGAGTACTCACGGAAACTAATAAATAAAACTTGAATTTGTATTGAGTTGTATAGAACTATAAAATTTATGATATTAGAGCGGTTTGTAATAAAAACAGGCATAGCAAACAAGCCTGCACGGTGCAAG
>NZ_BHYK01000112.1 GCF_003865095.1 Clostridium tagluense
TTAACTTCTCCTATACTCTCATTTATTTAAAAATCAAATAAATTACAACATATAAGAACTAATTAATTTCTCTAAAACTTTCACTATCAATCATTCCAATGAATGAATTAACGATAGCATATGGCTCATATCAAAACCTCTTTAGCCTTAATTTATAATCCCATACTACTTATTGCTTTATTGTTGCTATTTTGTATTGTTACTATTTCCTTATCGTGTAGCACTTTAAAATTATCAAACTCCTTAAAACATAAATCTCTATCTATTTCTTCTAAATTATCCTTAATATTCATTATAAGAAATGCACTATAACAATCCCTTTGTATTTTAAATTCTTCGAAATTGTTCCACCTTTCCGATAATTCTTTTTTATTATACTTATCATCAAAATGGTTGTATTGTGAAGCTTTTATTTTAGTAGTGTTTATTTTTAAAAGCTCTTTACCATACCATTCTAATTTATTATCTAATATAGTTAAAAACATGCTAGGTGCTTTACTTGCGAGACTTTTACCAAATCTCTTTTTCTTATTTATTTTACCTGTCTTATCATTTATTGTTGTATTCTTAGCTCTCTTTTGTAGCCCACTATAGCTCATAGTTTCTACTAATATTCTATCGCCTAAACTGATAATTTGATTAGCTAATTTCTCATGACTTTGCTTTCTTATACAAGCTTGTTTTCTTTGTATTTCTCTTAATTCATTTTGAGTTTTAATATATTTATTAGACTTAATCCATATTAATTTAATAGCTTTTTTAATAGTTCCATTTTCATTAAAGTTATTAGGATTATTAGTCCTACGTTGTCTATCTAATTTTCTTTGCAATATCATTTTTTCATGTTCAATATTTTCAACTTCTGGACATAATTCTAATAATTTTACTTCGTTTTTACTACTAAAAGCAATAGTTCTAGTTCCAATATCAATACCTACATTTCCTTCTCCTATTTTATGCCTAACCTCTCCAGTTTCTTTATTATATTTTTCAGGTGGAATTCCTTCTAAAATTAGTTGAATAAAATATTTATATTTGCCTCGAATGAACTTTCTAACTACTCTACAATATTTAATTTTATTTAATAATGATATATGT
>NZ_BHYK01000114.1 GCF_003865095.1 Clostridium tagluense
AAACTTTAAGCCTTGCATCTAGATGAATATTAATTCCAGCAATCATAGTCATAAATGAATAACGTTTTTTACCATGTATTCGTAAAGAATGAATTCTATAATCATTAAGAATACGATTATTTATACGTTCTGAGCAGGTTCTAGTTTTATAAATAGTTTTCCATTGTTTTGTGCCGCGAGGCACAGGCGTAAACAACCGCAAATCCCATGATGGTTTAGTATAGATTACACGCCCATAAGGTGAAGGTGAGCACTGTTCACAACAAGAGCAACTATCAACCTTTTTTAAAACTAAAGGGCAACGCCATTTAAGGCGTGAACGACTTTTTTCAAAACCGTTATATATCATTTCATGGCCACCAATGCAGATAGGAACTCCTTTTTCATTAATATCTAAAGTAGTTGGATATTTTGAATTTCCTTTGTTTTTGGAGTTCAAATCAATAAAGGGATTAATGTTCCATTTGGAGCATAATTCATATGTAGGATAGTTATCATTAGCTGAGTCAAGAACATAACTTGATATATTGAACTGCGGCAACAGTTCTCTAAATTCAGCTAATGCAACTATTCCAGTGACACTGTCGTGTCTGCTTGCTTCTACAAATCGTAGATAAATAGGTAGATCTATCTTATATTTTTTATTGTAGGAAGATAAAGCATAGAGAGTGTAGCCGTAAAACCAACGATTTTCATGACTGTCCCAACCCCAATTAGCATTTGTGTCAGAAAGTCTACGAGGGCATTTGCAATCATAAATTCCATTTTGACGGCAGTCACAAACTTTAGAACCATAGTAAGAAGACTTACAGTGAACACAAGTACCATCACCAGCAACTGTGAGCTTATCTTTTTCTATTAAGTTAAGATTAAAAGAGGGCTCTACAGCAACTAATGAGAATATTTTTTGAAGCAGCCTTTCGGCTCTTAGGGAAAATGAGCGACCAGCTTCAAAAAAATCTGAAATTCTCTTAACAACACCTGTTTTTTTATTAGGAAGCTTTTTATTTTTTCCTGGTGCCTTAATTTTAGA
>NZ_BHYK01000115.1 GCF_003865095.1 Clostridium tagluense
TATATATAAATTAACAAAAAATAAAAAAGACCCCAAGGAGATTAGTCCCTGAGGTTTGAATTATTGTGCTGCTACTTGTACAGCCCCTTGTATGGTTGCTATGGTCTGTTTAAGTTGTGTATTTTCTGCTTGTAATTGACTTGCCTGGACTTGGAATTGTTGCAATTGTGATTGTTTTTCTGTCTCTGTCAAGTCTTTATGGCCAAGAGCTAAGCATTCAGCTTCTATAACTCCATTTATTACTGTTTCCACATCTGCTGTGACTTCTATATTTAATAATTTTAATGCTGCAGCTATAGTTTCTTTAGATTTTGTATTTCTTTCATTTTTGCCTAATTTACTTTTTATATATAATTGTTCCGCTTGATGCACACCAATTATTGCATATTTTTCTGCTAAATTTAAAATATCTACAGTTGGATTGCCAGGTAAAAGTTTATCCGCTGCATTAATAATTGCTTGGCCTCCACCAAGCACTATCTCTGCCTTTTCAAGCACCTCATCTATTTTTACACCTTTCTTTTTTAGTAATGGTAATAAAAATAATGTTGCAGCTCCTATCCCAAACGCTACCGCTAATATTGTACCTACATTTAATAAATTTTGCATTAATATTCCTCCTAAAATTTTATTATTTTATAAATTCTGCACTTACATATCCACCATGATTACCAAAAAAAATATCATACCATCCATTTTTTTCGGATGCCATAGTAACCTTGGTACCATTCTCTAGCATACCTATTGAACTATAACCAACGCCAGGACCACTGCGTACATTTAAACTTGTCGCCTTAACTACACCAGTTTTTGGAAAGGCTGAAACTTTAGGTGTAACTATTGAAGGCTTTGTTGATAGTTGTCCTATAATAGCTTCTACGATAGCTTTAGCAATAGCTTTATACCCTACGCTTAAGTAATGGTTAGCATCTGCCGTATCAATGAAGCATACCTCTATCAACATAGATTTTGCTTTAGTTCTTCTGACTACATAAAGACCTTTACCATCTTTTAT
>NZ_BHYK01000116.1 GCF_003865095.1 Clostridium tagluense
TTAATAATTGGAGGTACTTATACATTTGAGCAAGTCCCAAAATTATTCAATTTAAGAGAAATGGTAGGAGAAGTATTAAAAGATATGGGAGCAATAAAAGAACCAGTTGCTACGACGTAGGAAAATAATGCGACGTAACTATAAAATAAAATAATAAAGTAATGGGCACCTGAGAGGGTGTCTTTTTCAATGTAAAAAAATGAACGGAGGCTTAAAACATGAGCGAAAACTGCATAGACTGCATCCAAATTAAAAATGTAAAAGAAGATATTTTAGAAGTAAAAACAAAAATTGATAAACTAGAAACTGAAATAAATAATGTAAAAGAAAGAGCTGGCAGAAATGAGGAACAAACTAAGATGGTATTTAAAATTCTTTCTGAAATAAAAACAAGTATAGAAAAAATATCGACTAAAATGGATGTTATTGAAGCAAAACCCAACGTGCTGCTTGAAAAAGTTGCAGTTGGTGTTATAACCGCGGTTGTAATGCTAGTAATAAGCTTGGCATTAAGATATAAAGGAGTGATGTAATATGAATATTGGAGTAAATGACGGTCATACAATCAAGGGGTTTGGTTCAGGAGCAGTAGGCATAATATCAGAGGGAGAACATACAAGGCTAGTTGGTGCAGAAGTAAGAAGGTTAATTAAAGCATATGGCCATAACGCAATAAATTGTACAGTCGATTATGCAAATTCCGTAAATCAAAGTTTATCTTTAATTATGGATCAAGCAAATAGACAAGATTTGGATTGGTTTATATCTATACATTTTAATGCTGGTGGCGGAGAAGGTGTAGAAGTCTACACGTATGAGGGCAGGCAATATCAAGATGCAATAGACGTATGTAATAACATTTCTAAATTAGGATTTAAAAACAGAGGAATAAAAGATGGTAAAGGTCTTTATGTAGTCAGAAGAACTAAAGCAAAATCTATGTTGATAGAGGTATGCTTCATTGATACGGCAGATGCTAACCATTACTTAAGCGTAGGGTATAAAGCTATTGCTA
>NZ_BHYK01000117.1 GCF_003865095.1 Clostridium tagluense
TTAATAATTGGAGGTACTTATACATTTGAGCAAGTCCCAAAATTATTCAATTTAAGAGAAATGGTAGGAGAAGTATTAAAAGATATGGGAGCAATAAAAGAACCAGTTGCTACGACGTAGGAAAATATGACGACGTAACTATAAAATAAAATAATGCAATTAAGACACCTGAGAGGGTGTCTTTTTAATGTAAAAAAATAAAGGAGGAATCTATGGAAGCTATCATGACAAAAGCAATTTCACAGGGATTAGGATATGCTTTGTTCTGCTTTTTACTTTTTTATGTATTAAAGAAACAAGAAACAAGGGATGCAAATAGTGAATTAAGAGAAACAAAATATCAATCAATAATCGAAGAATTGACCAGTACAGTTAATGTAAAATTGGATAAATTAATAGACAAAATGGAGAAATAAAAGGGGAGAAAATAATTATGAATATCGGGGTAAATGATGGTCACACAATTAGTGGGTTCGGTAGTGGAGCAGTAGGAATTATAAAAGAGGGAGAACATACAAGGCTAGTTGGTGCAGAAGTAAGAAGGTTAATTAAAGCATATGGCCATAACGCAATAAATTGTACAGTCGATTATGCAAATTCCGTAAATCAAAGTTTATCTTTGATTATGGATCAAGCAAATAGACAAGATTTGGATTGGTTTATATCTATACATTTTAATGCTGGTGGCGGAGAAGGTGTAGAAGTCTACACATATGAGGGCAGGCAATATCAAGATGCAATAGACGTATGCAATAACATTTCTAAATTAGGATTTAAAAACAGAGGCATAAAAGATGGTAAAGGTCTTTATGTAGTCAGAAGAACTAAAGCAAAATCTATGTTGATAGAGGTATGCTTCATTGATACGGCAGATGCTAACCATTACTTAAGCGTAGGGTATAAAGCTATTGCTA
>NZ_BHYK01000118.1 GCF_003865095.1 Clostridium tagluense
TTATTCAAAGGATGGTGTTAAATATGTTTAAGCAGTTTTATGGTATGACCTTAAACCCTTTTGAAAAAGGTATTAAAGAAAAAGATGCATATATCTCAAGGGATTTAAAAGAAATGATATCAAGACTCGATTATCTTAATGAAACTAGAGGCATAGGATTATTTACGGCTTCGCCTGGTAGTGGAAAAACTTTTGCTCTAAGATGTTTCGCGAAGAAAGTTAATCCAAATTTAACAAAGGTTATTTATCTTTGCTTTACTACAGTAACTACTGCTGAGTTTTATCGTCAGTTTTGTATCTCCCTCGGACTCGAACCTTGCTCTCGCAAGTCAGACATGTTTAAAAATATAAAAGACTATATGGAAAACATGAGCAGTGATAAGGGCGTCCATTACATACTTGTATGGGATGAAGCACAGTATTTGAGTAATGATATATTGAAGGATTTAAAACTACTCATGAATTTCTCTATGGACTCAAAGGACTGTTTTTCACTAGTTTTGATAGGTCAACCTATACTTAATAACATCTTAGAAAAACAGATACATGAAGCATTAAAGCAAAGGATCATAATAAATTATGATTTTGAAGGGCTTTCAGAGACTGAGGCTATAGAATACATTCGTTCTAGACTCTCATTGGCAAGTGCTTCTTCTGAAATAATTGATGATAATGCCATTTTAGCTGCATACAGAAGCTGTACTGGTTCTATAAGACGTCTAAATATGATATTAACAAAGGCTTTAATAATAGGTGCACAGCACGAAAAAACAGTGATTGACACTGACACAATAAT
>NZ_BHYK01000119.1 GCF_003865095.1 Clostridium tagluense
TTATTCAAAGGATGGTGTTAAATATGTTTAAGCAGTTTTATGGTATGACCTTAAACCCTTTTGAAAAAGGTATTAAAGAAAAAGATGCATATATCTCAAGGGATTTAAAAGAAATGATATCAAGACTTGATTATCTTAATGAAACTAGAGGCATTGGATTATTTACGGCTTCGCCTGGATCAGGAAAAACTTTTGCTCTAAGATGTTTTGCGAAAAAAGTTAATCCAAATTTAACAAAGGTTATTTATCTTTGCTTTACTACCGTAACTACTGCTGAGTTTTATCGTCAGTTTTGTATCTCACTAGGACTCGAACCTTGCTCTCGCAAGTCAGACATGTTTAAAAATATAAAAGACTATATGGAAAACATGAGCAGTGATAAGGGTGTCCATTACATACTTGTATGGGATGAAGCACAGTATTTAAGTAATGATATATTGAAAGATTTAAAATTACTCATGAATTTTTCTATGGACTCAAAGGACTGTTTTTCACTGGTTTTAATAGGTCAACCTATACTTAATAATATCTTAGAAAAACAGATACATGAAGCATTAAAGCAAAGGATCATAATAAATTATGATTTTGAAGGGTTTTCAGAGACCGAGGCTGTAGAATACATTCATTCGAGACTATCATTGGCAAGTGCTTCTTCTGAAATAATTGATAATAATGCCATTTTAGCTGCATACAGAAGCTGTACTGGTTCTATAAGACGTCTAAATATGATATTAACAAAGGCTTTAATAATAGGTGCACAGCACGAAAAAACAGTGATTGACACTGACACAATAAT
>NZ_BHYK01000120.1 GCF_003865095.1 Clostridium tagluense
GTTGCTCCCATTTTTTTAGCCAATTCAAACTTATCTTCATTTAAGTCTACAGCGATAATTCGGCCTGCTTTTGCTTGAGCCAATCCTTGAATAGCAGCTAATCCAATAGCTCCTAAACCAAATACGGCTGCCACAGCTCCTTCTTCAACTTTTGCTGTGTTGTGTACAGCGCCAATACCTGTAGTAACACCGCATCCAAATAGACAAACTTTATCAAGTGGTGCATCTGGATTAACTTTTACTAATGCGATTTCAGGAACTACTGTGTATTCGCTAAATGTGCTTGTTCCCATATAATGATAAATGGGCTCTCCCTTATAAGAGAAACGAGTTGTTCCATCAGGCATTAAACCCTTACCTTGAGTTTCTCGTATGGCACTACATAAGTTTGTTTTACCAGAACGACAGAATTTACATTCTCCACATTCAGCCGTATATAGTGGAATAACATGGTCCCCTGGTTTTACTAAAGTAACTTCATCACCTACAGAAATTACAATACCAGCACCTTCATGACCTAGTACAGCAGGAAATACGCCTTCTGGATCATTACCTGATAATGTAAAAGCATCTGTATGACAGACTGAAGTGTATAGAATTTTTACTAATACTTCTTTTGCTTTTGGCTCTTCTACATCTATTTCTACAATTTTAAGTGGTTCTCCTGGCTTAAATGCAACAGCAGCTCTACTTTTCAAATTAATCCCTTCTTTCTTTTGTATTATAATATTTACATTCC
>NZ_BHYK01000121.1 GCF_003865095.1 Clostridium tagluense
GACAAGCACTCGAAGTGTACTAGCCGTCCTTGGCTGTTCCACTTCAACAGCTAGTCCTTTCCTTGAGGGGCGGGTGGACAAGCTCCTGGCTTAAGGAAATTGACAAGCCGTCCTTGGCTAGTCCATTTCCTTGGCCACAAGCTTGTCCACCCGCCTTCAATTAATCTAAAATAATCGTTAATTTTAACAAATTGAGTATACGCACGCATATATAGTTTAATCATATCGTTAAATCTAAAAACGTACATTGCCGGTGGACAAGCCCAGGGCTGGTCCACCTTGAACAAGTTGTGATGAACCTACAACTTGCACAAGGTGGCTAGATTTTTAAATATACGTACAGAGTAAAAGTACGGAAACGATTCGTGCAAAAATATAATGTTTTATTATGAATTATTGTTGTTGCAATTAACTATAGATTTTTGAGACGCTAACAAGTAATGGAATATGACATATAAATATATATATATTTTACAATAAAGTATTAAATGGTATAATCTATACATAAGTTGCGTCACAATTGTATACTAGAACTAAACCGCTAAAAACGGTGGCAGACGAGTGCTAATCATATTAATTTAATTTTTACTTAAATAAAATATAAAGAAGTATCCTATTTGATTAAGATACTTCTTTATTATAATACACACTTCCTA
>NZ_BHYK01000122.1 GCF_003865095.1 Clostridium tagluense
TACATATTCTTTTCGGATTATTATAGCCACGTTAAACCGTAAACTAATGAAACGCCGTATACCGAACGGTACGTACGGTGTTGTGAAAGGGGCGAAACATTTTAATTGTTAGCCTCTATTCGATTTATTTAAAAAAAAATTACATTTGTTACAAACACTTTACTTCTAGTTATGTTTTAAAATAGTTTTAGTTCTAGTTTTGGTTTTTAATAATAAGATACTTACCTTTATATCTTTACTAGCATACTAATTTTTCATAGTACAAGCGTTTTTTCTTTCCTCGGAAATAAAGATGGAGTAGTGGCTGTCTTAAGTACAGAGGTTTCCTTAAGCCAGCTAACGGTTTTCTCATAAAATAGCTATTCGTAGGTTTTATACTAATGATTGAATTTAGATACGCTATTTTAATGAAAACGCGAGCTTTATTATGCAGATGTTCTGGGGTTTTTACCACAAGTGGTATTTGCTGGGGTAGTGCGCTGGGGTCCTCAAGGAAAGGACAAGCACTCGAAGTGTACTAGCCGTCCTTGGCTGTTCCACTTCAACAGCTAGTCCTTTCCTTGAGGGGCGGGTGGACAAGCTCCTGGCTTAAGGAAATTGACAAGCCG
>NZ_BHYK01000123.1 GCF_003865095.1 Clostridium tagluense
ATTTCTTTTAGCCGGCAGGCTACTTTTATATAAAAAATGAGTAGCAATAATAGCTACCCAAGTATGTTAGTTTAAATTAATATGTTCGGCTATAGATTGTAAGGCATGAGCCACCGTTATCGCATCTACTTTGTTCATAATTTCACATAAGCGTTCAGAGTTCCAAAATAAATCGTTTAAGGTAGAAAGATGACAGCCTACATCATAATCAGGGATACAAGCAAAATTGCCATAATTTGTTTTGCCTATAACTACAATAAAGCCACTTCTACTTTCAATCTTAAGCTCATAATGACTTCCAAATTCAGTTAATTTAGTTATCATCCCAGACCAATTTTCTATTTTTTTGCCCGTTTTCATTGTACACTCAAATTTAATTAGCATAGACAATCCTCCTAAAAACTAATCTACGATTACCGAAGCGATAATTCATTGGCGGCAGCCATTATTGTGTCAGTGTCAATCACTGTTTTTTCGTGCTGTGCACCTATTATTAAAGCCTTTGTTAATATCATATTTAGACGTCTTATAGAACCAGTACAGCTTCTGTATGCAGCTAAAATGGCATTAT
>NZ_BHYK01000124.1 GCF_003865095.1 Clostridium tagluense
TCTGAAACCATTTTTTCAATACTTCCATCCTCTAATTTAATGCTAATTATATCTTTGATACTATTTTCTAAATTCATAATAATTTACCCCTCTCAATTTTCAATTTTTTATTACAGACTATTTAGCAGTTGCGACTTAACTAACAAACAGTTTCTTAATCTTATTTTTGATTTTTTTATCCTCGGAACTCTTAATATTTGTATTTAATGTAACTATGCTTTCATTGGCATCTTTTAGTTCTCTGCTAGTTCTACGTATCCCATCTACTAAATTAGCTATATCTTCTTCTTTGCAATTAACTTTTTGCTTTAATTCCATTATTTCTTTTTCTTTAGCTTTTATATTTTTAAAAGAAATTGTATTTTCCAATCTATTAATTTTATTTTTTAAAGCACTTATTCTGCTGCTCATAATTTAATACCTCCAATATTTATTTTTTCTTTTAATGTAAATATATCCTTATTCATTATTAAATTTCCCTTCTATAATCTTTACATTCTTGCATATTCACACCCTGACACATTTCATACATTCTTGATACTATCGCTTCTGAGGTTTCTAAGTTGT
>NZ_BHYK01000125.1 GCF_003865095.1 Clostridium tagluense
TGATGATTGGGGTGAAGTCGTAACAAGGTAGCCGTAGGAGAACCTGCGGCTGGATCACCTCCTTTCTAGGGAGTAGATGCAAAGACTTCGGTCAATGCAACAAGAAGAATTTAATTATTCTTCAAAACATCTACTGTAATTACTCGTAACCTATTCTCTGTTTAATTTTGAGAGACTAATCTTAGTAAACTCTTTGGAGTTAATTATTAATTTAATCTTTCTAGAAATGTTCTTTGAAAATTGCACAGTGAAATTAAAGTTGTTTTAATAAGTTAAAGCCATGTAAATGGTGTATAGATGAAATTAATACAATTTCGCAAAATGAATTAAAACGTTTATGTAAATAGACGAAATTATCTACGCAAGTAGATAAAGATAAAGGTTAAGCTACAAAGGGCGCATGGCGAATGCCTTGGCACTAGGAGCCGAAGAAGGACGCGTTAAGCTGCGATAAGCTTTGGGTAGGCGCAAATAGCCAGTGATCCAAAGATTTCCGAATGGGGGAACCCACATAGTAACAACTATGTACTGCATACTGAATAAATAGGTATGCA
>NZ_BHYK01000126.1 GCF_003865095.1 Clostridium tagluense
TCTGAAACCATTTTTTCAATACTTCCATCCTCTAATTTAATGCTAATTATATCTTTGATACTATTTTCTAAATTCATAATAATTTACCCCTCTCAATTTTCAATTTTTTATTACAGACTATTTAGCAAGTCCGACTTAAACAATAAACAATTTCTTTATTTTATTTTTAATTTTTTTATCTTCAGAACTCCTAATATCATTATTTAATTTAATTATAATTTCAGTTGCATTTTTATATCTTTTACCAATTCTATCTACATCAAATTCCAGACTATCTATAGTTACTTGCTTGCATTTTAACTCTTGCTCTAACGCTACTGCATATTTAGTACTATATTTATTTTTTAATTCTGTTACCTTAATTTCCAACTTAGAAATTTTATTTTTTAATGTAAATATATCCTTATTCATTATTAAATTTCCCTTCTATAATCTTTACATTCTTGCATATTCACACCCTGACACATTTCATACATTCTTGATACTATCGCTTCTGAGGTTTCTAAGTTGT
>NZ_BHYK01000127.1 GCF_003865095.1 Clostridium tagluense
TTGGTGGCGATGGAATTATCGCAGAAAATAATAGAGATGAACAAAGAAAAATAATAAAGTATAATCATTTGGTTTCCAATTGCATTATATTTCATAACGTTTTTCATATAACTCAAATTCTTCAGGATCTAATAATGGAAGGTCATAAAATTGAAGAAGATACTATAGCAGCATTAAGCCCATATATAACCCAGCATATTAATCGTTTTGGGCGTTATAATTTAGATTTAAATCGTAAGCCACCGAACATAGACTACAATTTATCTTTTGCTATGGCATAAATGAGCAATTTACTACATTAGGGAAGAACGGCAACGTGATATATATGGTAATAAATGTCTTATGGCTGTTTTTTGCACGAATCGTTGCCGTACCCCTATATGGCCCTGTTGGGACCGGAAAAAGTCACATGGCCACTGCCATAGGAGTAGCTGCTTGTTCTAGAGGTAAAAGAGTAAAGTTCTTTCGTACAGCAGCACTAGTTAATCAATTGAGCGAAGCAAA
>NZ_BHYK01000128.1 GCF_003865095.1 Clostridium tagluense
TATATGGCCCTGTTGGGACCGGAAAAAGTCACATGGCCACTGCCATAGGAGTAGCTGCTTGTTCTAGAGGTAAAAGAGTAAAGTTCTTTCGTACAGCAGCACTAGTTAATCAATTGAGCGAAGCAAAAGCTAAAGGAGATTTGAAACGATTTATGCGTCAGATAGAGAAAGTTGACTTGTTGATTTGTGATGAGTGGGGGTATGTCCCTTTTGAAAAAGAGGGAGCTCAGTTACTATTTCAAGTAATCTCGGAATGTTATGAAAAACGAAGTATAATTATAACCACTAACTTAGAATTTAGCAAATGGAATGGTATTTTTTATGACGAAAAGCTTACCAGTGCTATCATTGATCGACTAGTTCATCATAGCCATTTATTAGTTTTTAGTGGCCCAAGCTACCGCTTAACACACTCAACCATGAATACCCAATAATGGAAATAGGGTGCTGGAAAAATTAAGTTCCGCAATGCATGGTTTTTAGCTTGCCAAAAACA
>NZ_BHYK01000129.1 GCF_003865095.1 Clostridium tagluense
GTTACTCCTAAACATGAACCAACTAATGCAAGTTACCAGGCTACAGTAAGTACCGTTGTTACTCCTAAACATGAACCAACTAATGTAAGTGATCAGGTTCCAGTGAGTACAGTTGTTACCCCTAAACATGAACCAATTAATGTATGTTATCAGGTTCCAGTGAGTACCGTTGTTACTCCTAAACATGAACCAATTAATGTATGTGATCAGGCTCCAGTGAGTACCGTTGTTACTCCTAAACATGAACCAACTAATGTATGTGATCAGGTCCCAGTGAGTGCAGTTGTTACTCCTAAACATGAACCAACTAATGTATATGATAAGGTTCCAGTGAGTGCAGTTGTTACTCCTAAACATGAACCAACTAATGTATGTGATAAGGTTCCAGTGAGTGCAGTTGTTACTCCTAAACATGAACCAATTAATGCACGTGATCAGGCTCCAGTGAGTACCGTTGTTACTCCTAAACATGAACCAACTAATG
>NZ_BHYK01000130.1 GCF_003865095.1 Clostridium tagluense
CCAAAGGTTAAGATCATTAAAATTCCTGTACCTGTTTTCCCTACATAAAATCTATGAATACCAAGCGGTCCAATAAAAATGCAAAGGAGTAATGCAACTAACCAGTTTTTTCACTAATAGTCCTTACTTCGTTCTTACTGTGTTGAATTAATAAATTAATACCACAGGTTTTGCAAAAATTAGATCCATCATCATTTTGGGCACTACAATTATGACAGAACATTAAATCCCCCTTTTCACATTATTTTAATATCATATTTACTTTTTATCATATGTGTCAACATTTTACTATATTTATAACATTTATCTATTTACAAATATTTTTGAATTCCCTACCGCCACAAACTCATTTCTATCAATATATATCTTTTTCTATATCATAAAAAAATAATATTATTTTCTTAGAGGATGTGATCAAAA
>NZ_BHYK01000131.1 GCF_003865095.1 Clostridium tagluense
GAAGAACTTAAAAACATGGTAGGATCTAAAGAGAAAGCATATAATATTTATAATAATTTTAAAAATAGAATAATAACCAAGGCACAGAAAGAACTTGCAGAAAAAACAGATATTAATTTTGACTATGAAGAAGTAAAGACCGGTAGAAAAGTAACTTCAATTAAATTTTACATAACCAGTAATAAAAATACTTGTAAAAGTGAAATAGCAGCTACCCTGGCAGAGCCTAAACCAAAGCCACAACAAAACATTGACCATATTAAACTTGTAAAAGAGATTATAAAAGAAGAAATAACAGACCAGGAGGCACAAAGCATATTGATTAGTGCCAATGGAGATATAAATATAATCAAAGAAAA
>NZ_BHYK01000132.1 GCF_003865095.1 Clostridium tagluense
ATCACCCCCTTTATATTTCTCTTATCAATTTCTAAAGACATTAAGCTCCATTGGAGATTGAAACTAAAGAACAACGAGAAATATTATTATATTGTTTGTGATTTCTAAAGACATTAAGCTCCATTGGCGATTGAAACTAGAAATTACTGTTCAAACAACTGATTGGAGTATGATTTCTAAAGACATTAAGCTCCATTGGAGATTGAAACACAATATAAATCACCCCCTTTATATTTCTCTTATCAATTTCTAAAGACATTAAGCTCCATTGGAGATTGAAACTAAAGAACAACGAGAAATATTATTATATTGTTTGTGATTTCTAAAGACATTAAGCTCCATTGG
>NZ_BHYK01000133.1 GCF_003865095.1 Clostridium tagluense
TCCTTTCTAGGGAGTAGATGCAAAGACTTCGGTCAATGCAACAAGAAGAATTTAATTATTCTTCAAAACATCTACTGTAATTACTCGTAACCTATTCTCTGTTTAATTTTGAGAGACTAATCTTAGTAAACTCTCTGAGTTTAAATTGACTCTTTGGAGTTGACTAATAGATAATCTTTCTAAAAATGTTCTTTGAAAATTGCACAGTGAAATTAAAGTTGTTTTAATAAGTTAAAGCCATGTAAATGGTGTATAGATGAATTTAATACAAT
>NZ_BHYK01000134.1 GCF_003865095.1 Clostridium tagluense
CACCCCGAAGGGTTTCATCGCTCGACTTGCATGTGTTAGGCACGCCGCCAGCGTTCGTCCTGAGCCAGGATCAAACTCTCAATTTAAAAGTTTACACTTTTTATTTGAAATGAATAATCTGCAACCACTGTTAAGCTGGTTAGCAAGCTCATTACATACTTTTTAGTCTTACGACTAAAATTACTTTTTTATCTAAAGTAATTAACTGGTCAAGCGAAATGTTATTTCGCTATTTTACCTATTTCTCTGTTTAATTTTCAAAGACCAAC
>NZ_BHYK01000135.1 GCF_003865095.1 Clostridium tagluense
AAGTAGGTCGCAGAGAATAGGCCCAAGCAACTGTTTAGCAAAAACACAGGTCTCTGCTAAAGCGAAAGCTGATGTATAGGGGCTGACGCCTGCCCGGTGCTGGAAGGTTAAGGGGATTACTTAGTCGGGAATTCGTTCCCGCCGAAGGTATGAACTTAAGCCCCAGTAAACGGCGGCCGTAACTATAACGGTCCTAAGGTAGCGAAATTCCTTGTCGGGTAAGTTCCGACCCGCACGAATGGCGTAATGATTTGGGCACTGTCTCAACA
>NZ_BHYK01000136.1 GCF_003865095.1 Clostridium tagluense
TATACACCATTTACATGGCTTTAACTTATTAAAACAACTTTAATTTCACTGTGCAATTTTCAAAGAACATTTTTAGAAAGATTAAATTTTTAGTTAACGCCTAAGAGTCAATTTAAACTCAGAGAGTTTACTAAAATTAGTCTCTCAAAATTAAACAGAGAATAGGTTACGAGTAATTACAGTAGATGTTTTGAAGAATAATTAAATTCTTCTTGTTGCATTGACCGAAGTCTTTGCATCTACTCCCTAGAAAGGA
>NZ_BHYK01000137.1 GCF_003865095.1 Clostridium tagluense
TTAGCGGCGGACGGGTGAGTAACACGTGGGTAACCTGCCTCAAAGAGGGGAATAGCCTCCCGAAAGGGAGATTAATACCGCATAATATGTTTTAATCGCATGATTGAAACATCAAAGGATTTTTCTTCGGAGAATTCCACTTTGAGATGGACCCGCGGCGCATTAGCTAGTTGGTGAGGTAACGGCCCACCAAGGCAACGATGCGTAGCCGACCTGAGAGGGTGATCGGCCACATTGGAACTGAGACACGGTCCAG
>NZ_BHYK01000138.1 GCF_003865095.1 Clostridium tagluense
AAATTGTATTAATTTCATATATACACCATTTACATGGCTTTAACTTATTAAAACAACTTTAATTTCACTGTGCAATTTTCAAAGAACATTTTTAGAAAGATTAAATTTTTAGTTAACGCCTAAGAGTTAACTAAAATTAGTCTCTCAAAATTAAACAGAGAATAGGTTACGAGTAATTACAGTAGATGTTTTGAAGAATAATTAAATTCTTCTTGTTGCATTGACCGAAGTCTTTGCATCTACTCCCTAGAAAGGA
>NZ_BHYK01000139.1 GCF_003865095.1 Clostridium tagluense
TGAGAGACTAATCTTAGTTGACTCTTTGGAGTTGACTAATAGATAGTTTTTCTAAAAATGTTCTTTGAAAATTGCACAGTGAAATTAAAGTTGTTTTAATAAGTTAAAGCCATGTAAATGGTGTATATATGAATTTAATACAATTTCGCAAAATGAATTAAAACGTTTATGTAAATAGACGAAATTATCTACGCAAGTAGATAAAGATAAAGGTTAAGCTACAAAGGGCGCATGGCGAATGCCTTGGCACTAGGA
>NZ_BHYK01000140.1 GCF_003865095.1 Clostridium tagluense
CTAAGTAATCCCCTTAACCTTCCAGCACCGGGCAGGCGTCAGCCCCTATACATCAGCTTTCGCTTTAGCAGAGACCTGTGTTTTTGCTAAACAGTTGCTTGGGCCTATTCTCTGCGACCTACTTTCGTAGGCACCCCTTCTCCCGAAGTTACGGGGTCAATTTGCCGAGTTCCTTAACAGCAATTCTTCCGATGGTCTTAGGATTCTCTCCTCACCTACCTGTGTCGGTTTGCGGTACGGGCACCAATATCC
>NZ_BHYK01000141.1 GCF_003865095.1 Clostridium tagluense
TGCATACCTATTTATTCAGTATGCAGTACATAGTTGTTACTATGTGGGTTCCCCCATTCGGAAATCTTTGGATCACTGGCTATTTGCGCCTACCCAAAGCTTATCGCAGCTTAACGCGTCCTTCTTCGGCTCCTAGTGCCAAGGCATTCGCCATGCGCCCTTTGTAGCTTAACCTTTATCTTTATCTACTTGCGTAGATAATTTCGTCTATTTACATAAACGTTTTAATTCATTTTGCGAAATTGTATTAA
>NZ_BHYK01000142.1 GCF_003865095.1 Clostridium tagluense
TCCTAGTGCCAAGGCATTCGCCATGCGCCCTTTGTAGCTTAACCTTTATCTTTATCTACTTGCGTAGATAATTTCGTCTATTTACATAAACGTTTTAATTCATTTTGCGAAATTGTATTAATTTCATCTATACACCATTTACATGGCTTTAACTTATTAAAACAACTTTAATTTCACTGTGCAATTTTCAAAGAACATTTTTAGAAAAACTATCTATTAGTCAACTCCAAAGAGTCAACTAAGATTAGT
>NZ_BHYK01000143.1 GCF_003865095.1 Clostridium tagluense
CCTCTCAGGTCGGCTACGCATCGTTGCCTTGGTGGGCCGTTACCTCACCAACTAGCTAATGCGCCGCGGGTCCATCTCAAAGTGGAATTTTCTAAAAGAAAAATCCTTTGATGTTTCGATCATGCGACCAAAACATATTATGCGGTATTAATCTCCCTTTCGGGAGGCTATTCCCCTCTTTGAGGCAGGTTACCCACGTGTTACTCACCCGTCCGCCGCTAATTCACCCCGAAGGGTTTCATCGC
>NZ_BHYK01000144.1 GCF_003865095.1 Clostridium tagluense
TTTGAAGCAGCCTTTCGGCTCTTAGGGAAAATGAGCGACCAGCTTCAAAAAAATCTGAAATTCTCTTAACAATACCTGTTTTTTTATTAGGAAGCTTTTTATTTTTTCCTGGTGCCTTAATTTTAGATGGTTTCTTCTTGTAAGAATACGTATTTTTTAGTTTGACCCTGTCGGTAGACAGATTTGAGAGCCATAATCTAGAGATAAAATCATAATGAGCACCAAGTGATGGGACATTATTTT
>NZ_BHYK01000145.1 GCF_003865095.1 Clostridium tagluense
TCCTAGTGCCAAGGCATTCGCCATGCGCCCTTTGTAGCTTAACCTTTATCTTTATCTACTTGCGTAGATAATTTCGTCTATTTACATAAACGTTTTAATTCATTTTGCGAAATTGTATTAATTTCATATATACACCATTTACATGGCTTTAACTTATTAAAACAACTTTAATTTCACTGTGCAATTTTCAAAGAACATTTTTAGAAAGATTAAATTTTTAGTTAACGCCTAAGAGT
>NZ_BHYK01000146.1 GCF_003865095.1 Clostridium tagluense
GGCGGACGGGTGAGTAACACGTGGGTAACCTGCCTCAAAGAGGGGAATAGCCTCCCGAAAGGGAGATTAATACCGCATAATATGTTTTGATCGCATGATCGAAACATCAAAGGATTTTTCTTTTAGAGAATTCCACTTTGAGATGGACCCGCGGCGCATTAGCTAGTTGGTGAGGTAACGGCCCACCAAGGCAACGATGCGTAGCCGACCTGAGAGGGTGATCGGCC
>NZ_BHYK01000147.1 GCF_003865095.1 Clostridium tagluense
GCGGACGGGTGAGTAACACGTGGGTAACCTGCCTCAAAGAGGGGAATAGCCTCCCGAAAGGGAGATTAATACCGCATAATATGTTTTGATCGCATGATCGAAACATCAAAGGATTTTTCTTTTAGAAGATTCCACTTTGAGATGGACCCGCGGCGCATTAGCTAGTTGGTGAGGTAACGGCCCACCAAGGCAACGATGCGTAGCCGACCTGAGAGGGTGATCGGCC
>NZ_BHYK01000148.1 GCF_003865095.1 Clostridium tagluense
TTCGGTCAATGCAACAAGAAGAATTTAATTATTCTTCAAAACATCTACTGTAATTACTCGTAACCTATTCTCTGTTTAATTTTGAGAGACTAATCTTAGTTGACTCTTTGGAGTTGACTAATAGATAGTTTTTCTAAAAATGTTCTTTGAAAATTGCACAGTGAAATTAAAGTTGTTTTAATAAGTTAAAGCCATGTAAATGGTGTATATATGAAATTAATACAAT
>NZ_BHYK01000149.1 GCF_003865095.1 Clostridium tagluense
TTAGCGGCGGACGGGTGAGTAACACGTGGGTAACCTGCCTCAAAGAGGGGAATAGCCTCCCGAAAGGGAGATTAATACCGCATAATATGTTTTGATCGCATGATTGAAACATCAAAGGATTTTTCTTTTAGAGAATTCCACTTTGAGATGGACCCGCGGCGCATTAGCTAGTTGGTGAGGTAACGGCCCACCAAGGCAACGATGCGTAGCCGACCTGAGAGG
>NZ_BHYK01000150.1 GCF_003865095.1 Clostridium tagluense
TATACACCATTTACATGGCTTTAACTTATTAAAACAACTTTAATTTCACTGTGCAATTTTCAAAGAACATTTTTAGAAAAACTATCTATTAGTCAACTCCAAAGAGTCAACTAAGATTAGTCTCTCAAAATTAAACAGAGAATAGGTTACGAGTAATTACAGTAGATGTTTTGAAGAATAATTAAATTCTTCTTGTTGCATTGACCGAA
>NZ_BHYK01000151.1 GCF_003865095.1 Clostridium tagluense
TCCTAGTGCCAAGGCATTCGCCATGCGCCCTTTGTAGCTTAACCTTTATCTTTATCTACTTGCGTAGATAATTTCGTCTATTTACATAAACGTTTTAATTCATTTTGCGAAATTGTATTAAATTCATCTATACACCATTTACATGGCTTTAACTTATTAAAACAACTTTAATTTCACTGTGCAATTTTCAAAGAACATTTTTAGAAA
>NZ_BHYK01000152.1 GCF_003865095.1 Clostridium tagluense
CAAGCATTACCAACTGGGTTAAAAAGCTTCATGCAAGTGAGTTACTTTCAACCTGTATAGGCTGCACTAAAAATAATGTCCCATCACTTGGTGCTCATTATGATTTTATCTCTAGATTATGGCTCTCAAATCTGTCTACCGACAGGGTCAAACTAAAAAATACGTATTCTTACAAGAAGAAACCATCTAAAATTAA
>NZ_BHYK01000153.1 GCF_003865095.1 Clostridium tagluense
CAAGCATTACCAACTGGGTTAAAAAGCTTCATGCAAGTGAGTTACTTTCAACCTGTATAGGCTGCACTGAAAATAATGTCCCATCACTTGGTGCTCATTATGATTTTATCTCTAGATTATGGCTCTCCAATCTGTCTACCGACAGGGTCAAACTAAAAAATACGTATTCTTACAAGAAGAAACCCTCTAAAATTAA
>NZ_BHYK01000154.1 GCF_003865095.1 Clostridium tagluense
CAAGCATTACCAACTGGGTTAAAAAGCTTCATGCAAGTGAGTTACTTTCAACCTGTATAGGCTGCACTGAAAATAATGTCCCATCACTTGGTGCTCATTATGATTTTATCTCTAGATTATGGCTCTCAAATCTGTCTACCGACAGGGTCAAACTAAAAAATACGTATTCTTACAAGAAGAAACCATCTAAAATTAA
>NZ_BHYK01000155.1 GCF_003865095.1 Clostridium tagluense
GAGAGCCATAATCTAGAGATAAAATCATAATGAGCACCAAGTGATGGGACATTATTTTCAGTGCAGCCTATACAGGTTGAAAGTAACTCACTTGCATGAAGCTTTTTAACCCAGTTGGTAATGCTTGTTTCCTTTTGAAAAAGCATTAAAGAAAATGAACGAAATATTTCAGGTTGAAGGGAAGCG
>NZ_BHYK01000156.1 GCF_003865095.1 Clostridium tagluense
TTTACATAAACGTTTTAATTCATTTTGCGAAATTGTATTAAATTCATCTATACACCATTTACATGGCTTTAACTTATTAAAACAACTTTAATTTCACTGTGCAATTTTCAAAGAACATTTTTAGAAAAACTATCTATTAGTCAACTCCAAAGAGTCAACTAAGATTAGTCTCTCA
>NZ_BHYK01000157.1 GCF_003865095.1 Clostridium tagluense
ACTCTCTGAGTTTAAATTGACTCTTAGGCGTTAACTAAAAATTTAATCTTTCTAAAAATGTTCTTTGAAAATTGCACAGTGAAATTAAAGTTGTTTTAATAAGTTAAAGCCATGTAAATGGTGTATATATGAAATTAATACAATTTCGCAAAATGAATTAAAACGTTTAT
>NZ_BHYK01000158.1 GCF_003865095.1 Clostridium tagluense
TCCTTTCTAGGGAGTAGATGCAAAGACTTCGGTCAATGCAACAAGAAGAATTTAATTATTCTTCAAAACATCTACTGTAATTACTCGTAACCTATTCTCTGTTTAATTTTGAGAGACTAATCTTAGTTGACTCTTTGGAGTTGACTAATAGATA
>NZ_BHYK01000159.1 GCF_003865095.1 Clostridium tagluense
ATAAACGTTTTAATTCATTTTGCGAAATTGTATTAAATTCATCTATACACCATTTACATGGCTTTAACTTATTAAAACAACTTTAATTTCACTGTGCAATTTTCAAAGAACATTTTTAGAAAGATTATCTATTAGTCAACTCCAAAGAGTCAA
>NZ_BHYK01000160.1 GCF_003865095.1 Clostridium tagluense
ACTCTCTGAGTTTAAATTGACTCTTAGGCGTTAACTAAAAATTTAATCTTTCTAAAAATGTTCTTTGAAAATTGCACAGTGAAATTAAAGTTGTTTTAATAAGTTAAAGCCATGTAAATGGTGTATATATGAAATTAATACAATTT
>NZ_BHYK01000161.1 GCF_003865095.1 Clostridium tagluense
ACTAAGATTAGTCTCTCAAAATTAAACAGAGAATAGGTTACGAGTAATTACAGTAGATGTTTTGAAGAATAATTAAATTCTTCTTGTTGCATTGACCGAAGTCTTTGCATCTACTCCCTAGAAAGGAGGTGAT
>NZ_BHYK01000162.1 GCF_003865095.1 Clostridium tagluense
ATCACCTCCTTTCTAGGGAGTAGATGCAAAGACTTCGGTCAATGCAACAAGAAGAATTTAATTATTCTTCAAAACATCTACTGTAATTACTCGTAACCTATTCTCTGTTTAATTTTGAGAGACTAATTTTAGT
>NZ_BHYK01000163.1 GCF_003865095.1 Clostridium tagluense
ATGAATTTAATACAATTTCGCAAAATGAATTAAAACGTTTATGTAAATAGACGAAATTATCTACGCAAGTAGATAAAGATAAAGGTTAAGCTACAAAGTGCGCATGGCGAATGCCTTGGCACTAGGAGCCGAA
>NZ_BHYK01000164.1 GCF_003865095.1 Clostridium tagluense
ATGAAATTAATACAATTTCGCAAAATGAATTAAAACGTTTATGTAAATAGACGAAATTATCTACGCAAGTAGATAAAGATAAAGGTTAAGCTACAAAGGGCGCATGGCGAATGCCTTGGCACTAGGAGCCGAA
>NZ_BHYK01000165.1 GCF_003865095.1 Clostridium tagluense
TAATCTTTCTAAAAATGTTCTTTGAAAATTGCACAGTGAAATTAAAGTTGTTTTAATAAGTTAAAGCCATGTAAATGGTGTATAGATGAATTTAATACAATTTCGCAAAATGAATTAAAACGTTTATGTAAA
>NZ_BHYK01000166.1 GCF_003865095.1 Clostridium tagluense
CGAAAGTAGGTCGCAGAGAATAGGCCCAAGCAACTGTTTAGCAAAAACACAGGTCTCTGCTAAAGCGAAAGCTGATGTATAGGGGCTGACGCCTGCCCGGTGCTGGAAGGTTAAGGGGATTACTTAGCGC
>NZ_BHYK01000167.1 GCF_003865095.1 Clostridium tagluense
CGACTAAGTAATCCCCTTAACCTTCCAGCACCGGGCAGGCGTCAGCCCCTATACATCAGCTTTCGCTTTAGCAGAGACCTGTGTTTTTGCTAAACAGTTGCTTGGGCCTATTCTCTGCGACCTACTTGCG
>NZ_BHYK01000168.1 GCF_003865095.1 Clostridium tagluense
CGACTAAGTAATCCCCTTAACCTTCCAGCACCGGGCAGGCGTCAGCCCCTATACATCAGCTTTCGCTTTAGCAGAGACCTGTGTTTTTGCTAAACAGTTGCTTGGGCCTATTCTCTGCGACCTACTTTCG